>CANCDR010000044.1 GCA_947374865.1 Oxalobacteraceae bacterium | reverse complement strand
ACTATTCCATACCCTTCAATCCCTTCATCTTGATTTTTTGAGCAATCTAAGATTGCAGTTCGTTTATTTTGATAAAGAACCGGCATTTTTATTAGGGTAGATTTTTTTTATATTTAAAAGTGATCAATTTAAGGATCAATTTAGCTTATTAAAAGATCAATTAATGAGCTTTTAAACATGTAAGATTTCAAATTTAAGGCTAAAAACCACTAAAAAAATTTACTTTTCAGGTATCCTAAGTATTCAAGGAAAATTCTCTCTTGACGGCTTTAAGTTAGTACTTTATTGGTATTTTTGTCGCTTTTCTATTTTCTTACTTTGTTCTCCTTTAAAAAAATGAAAGTTAATGTTTTTCTACTTTTCCTCATTTGTTATTCGATTCTTCATCCCGAAGTTGAACATCCCGAGTTTATCTAAGCAGACCATCAAATGAAGAACGGCATGTTTGTTCTCGATATGCGAGCAACTTTGGTTGGATATGAATTGAGACGCTGGGCTGGTGATTGCTCGCCTGAATACACACTCGATCCAAAAGTACATAACTTGGTTATGAAAAATCCTCAAACACTTTATGGCTTTGAGAGAGCTAACCTAGCTTCTGGTGTGCAACATTTAAAGAAATGAAATGTTGAAAACAGTAACAGTAATGGATGACGATAAAGCCGGTATAGAACTAGTTCAAACCCTTCGCGTACGACTAGCTGCACCTGCAGATGATGAAATAACAAAAGTGGACACTAATACGTTGATGTCGGAAAGAAGGAAATGTAATAAGGCGCTCTCAATATTAAATCGGGAAAAAATCGCTTGCATATTGTCCTTGCAGCTAGGTATTTTTAAATTGCAGGACTTCGCTCTAAGAAAAAACTCATCATAAACGCAGTAGATCGATGATTAATTACAGAGACCTTATTTCGAGAGCAGATACTTCCTGGCTTCAAGCGCAAGTAGGAGAGATGGCCGTTCGAGTTATGCAAGCCTTTGATGAAAAAGGGGGCAACGCTCAAAACCTAAGGAAGGTTTTTTTGTCATTGGTCAATCCCTATGACATGATTGCTGATCAAGGCAGGCGTAATTCTCTTTTTGAATTTATGAGAAGGGATGAGGCTACCGAACTAAGCCAAGCACTTAGGATGCTCGGAGATCCTTATCAAGCGCTTTGTTCGTCACAAATGAATCGTGGTTCAGATAAGTTTGAAATCTGTTGTGCATTCTTTGGTCTTGCACCTGAAGTCCGCCTTGCAAAAGTGGAATCACCTGAAGTCGAATCTGTATCTGCTGGTTATGCATTGTTTGAACATCAGCAAATGGCTGTCGACTCAGTACAGCAGCAACTTGCAAAAAAACCGAACAGAGTTGTTTTGCACATGCCAACGGGTGCGGGCAAGACAAGAATGGCAATGCATGTTGTTTGCCAACATTTGAACAAGAATCCTAAAACTGTTGTCGTATGGCTTGCAAACAGTGAAGAGCTCTGTGATCAAGCGGCTGATGAATTTGTAAAGGCGTGGTCTTTCCTAGGAAATCGTAACCTGAATCTATACCGATGCTGGGGAGGTAGGACTCTTGACTTTTCATCGTTAGAAGATGGATTCTTCGTTGGCGGTTTTCCTAAGTTGTACTCATTAGCAAAACGACAGGTTACTGAGCTTGCAGCCTTGGGTGATAGAACCTCATTGATCGTCGTAGATGAGGCGCACAAGGTTATTGCGCCTACGTACGAATCAATCATTGAAGGTGTTTCAGCTCGAAAATTTTCGATGCCATTGCTAGGATTAACTGCTACTCCTGGTCGAACTTGGAATGAGCCAGATGTTGATAAGCAACTTGCTGAATTTTTCCAAAAGAAAAAAGTTACTCTCCAAGTGCCCGGATTTAAGGATCCAGTCGAATACCTTGTTCAAAGTGGTTACTTAGCGGAACCCGAGTTCCGAAGACTTCAATACGTATCAGACAAATTAACTGCATACGAAATCAAAAATTTGGCAGAGGACTTAGATGTTCCCGCAACCATCTTAAAAAAATTAGCTGAAGACGAGCGTCGATCTGTTTTGATCATTCGAGAACTCGAATCAATGTTGGACAGACATAGCCGGATCATTGTTTTTGCTACAACAGTAGCTCATTCTGAGATGTTGACAGCAGTGCTAAGTGTTCGTGGACACAATGTCAAATGCATTACTGGTGAGACGCCTGCTGCACAGCGGGCTGAATCAATAGGCTGGTTTAAAAGCAGTAGTGAGGATCGAAAAATCATTGTAAATTTTGGTGTCTTGACAACAGGGTTTGATGCACCAAGAACAAGTGCAGCTTTGATAGCACGTCCGACGAAATCACTTGTGCTTTATTCACAGATGGTTGGTAGGGCGATTAGAGGCAAAAAAGCTGGAGGTAATGCGAAAGCAGAGATCGTCACAGTTGTTGACACTGCGCTTCCAGGTTTTGGTAACTTAAACCTGGCTTTCACAAATTGGGAGGATGTTTGGTAATGGCTTCACATGATATTGTTCCGGCCTCGTTGGCTGTCAAAGCTATGCGCGATAGTGGTTATAAGAATGCCGCTTATGCGATAGCAGAATTAGTTGATAACTCAGTACAAGCAGGCGCAGCTGTTGTCGAAATTCTCTGTCAGGAAGAGGAAGAGCTTGTTCAGCAGCGCAAAAGAATACGCGTCAAACAAGTTGCCGTAATGGATAACGGTTGCGGCATGAATCCTGAAATGCTTAGAAGAGCATTGCAATTTGGTAATGGAGGTCGATTAGACGATCGAAGTGGCATTGGTCGCTTTGGTATGGGACTGCCGAATTCTTCAATTTCACAAGCTAGAAGAGTTGACGTGTGGAGTTGGCAGGATGGCTACAAGTCGGCCACGCACAGCTACCTTGATGTAGGGGAAATTGAGCGTGGTGAGCTCAGCGAGGTGCCAACACCAACACCCCAACCTGTTCCTCAGACTTGGGTGAGAAGATCAGGGGTAGCAGCTCAAGCCAAGTCTGGAACATTAGTTGTTTGGTCTGATTTAGATAAGTGTGATTGGAGAACAGCACAGTCTATTTTTAAAAATTCTGATTTCACTATTGGTCGAATCTATCGCTACTTTGTTAATGACGGACGCCTAAAGATAAGAATGGCAGCGTTCTTAGATCGAGCCACTAATCCGATCACTGACGATGACGTTGAGGCGAACGATCCACTCTACTTAACGCTAAATGCAACTTTGCCGCCTCCATGGAATGCTGAACCAATGTTCGACCGCCATGGAGAGCCGCAACAAATTGAAATTGATTTAAACGGTAAGTCGCATCTTGTTACTGTCACGATTTCTGTAGCTAAAAAAGTAGCTAGAGATGGTCACAATGCTGGTGATCAGCCTCATGGACGGCACGCAAAAAATAATGTTGGTGTATCCGTTGTGCGCGCTGAACGTGAACTTGAACTTCAAACTGGTTGGTGTGTTCAATCGGATCCAAGAGAGCGTTGGTGGGGCGTTGAGGTTAGCTTCTCGCCTGAGCTTGACGAGGTGTTTGGTGTAACGAACAACAAGCAAAGCGCTAGAACTCTTGCTGAGTTTGCCGAAGTGAGCATTGACCAAATAGCTGAACGCGAAGGTTATGAAACTGAAGCTGAATTAATAGAGGCTTGGGAGCAAGACCATGATCCCAGACTGATATTGATCAAGGTCAAACAATCAGTTGAACGTAATCTAAGTGCTATTCGTAAGGTCATCAAAGCACAAGCGACCCCGCGCCAGGGAGAGAAATTCCGCCACATGGATCCAAACTCTGCGGAAACTATTGGAACTCAAGCTACCAAGCGACGCCAAGAGGAAGGCTACAAGGGAACGAGTGATTTAGGTGAATCACTTCCACCAGAGGTGAAAACGCAACAGATTGAAGAAAGTCTGGTGTCTGTTGGCGTTGACCCAGTTGAAGCTCAGCAAAGAGCTACTTCACTGGTTAGCAGTGGCTATAAGTATGAGTTCTACAACGTAGGTGTAGATACAGCAGAGTTTTTCACTGTTCGACCTAAGGGCGGTTCCATTTTGATTGGATTGAACACCAATCATCCGGCTTACGATCACTTAGTTACCTTGCTTGAATCAAGTGATGAAGTAAACGATGTCACAGTTCTCAAGGCACGTTTACGCAAGTCATACGAAGGACTCAAACTGCTGCTAGAAGCTTGGGCGCGCTATGAAGACGAGCTAACAGATGGCATCAAGAAAGAACGAGCCCAAGAAGCAAGACTTGATTGGGGTAGAGTGGCTCGCCAATTCTTAAGAGAAGATTGATTTAAGAAAACATATTTGGAGAAAAAATTGGAAATTAAAGATGTATTTGGTGCATATCCAAAGAGTGTTTGGGAATTCATGTGTGAGAACGGCCAAGGTTTTTACATTCCCGCTTATCAACGCCATTATTCATGGGATAAATCTAAGATCGAGAGATTGATTGACGACGCTTGTCACGGTTTTACTTTGCTTCTTGAAAACGAAGATGCAATTACATTTCTCGGAACGATCATTGCGATCCACGACACAACTCTGTCGACGGTTTCTCCGATAGCAAAAGGCGAAGTGCCGTCACGAGTTATGACGATCATCGACGGTCAGCAACGTCTAACAACTCTATTTGTTCTAAACACAGTTATGCACGAAGAAATTCGTACAAGATCTAACAAGTTAAAACGAGAAGAGCATGAGGCTGTCACATGGCTTAAAGAAGAGTGCATGAAGGTTTCTGGGCGACTTGCTAAAACTTACGAAGAAAATAAAGACTACGGTGATGCGGACTTTCAATACTACCCTCGCATGATCCGAGCTTATGACGACTCTTGGTCGAGAAAGCGGATACAAGCACACTACCGATCACCAGTTGGCTTTTACTTGCATTCGTACGGGAAATATGGTCGTAGTGAAATGAAGGGTGCGTTTAAACACGAAGCAACTGACGATCCAAAGCACAAGTTTCTTAATGACTCAAGAAAAATCATTCAAACTCTCATACGTAAGATTGCAAAGTCCGATGTTGAATTAAGTTTTCCAGAATATGAAGCAATCATCGGTTCCAAAAATCTTCAAGATACCTTGATTCACTCAGAGTTTCCAGATTTCGTCTTGAAGTACTTGTCATTAGACGGTCAGGATGATTACAAAGAGCTTTTAAGACTCGTTTTGTTTGCGAACTTCATGCTGGATAGAGTTGCATTGACCATTGTTACTGCGCGTAACGAAGACTATGCGTTTGATATGTTCGAATCCTTAAATACAACAGGTGAGCCCCTTACTGCTTTTGAGACATTTAAGCCACGAGTGATTTCCTCAGAGGGGCTTGAACACTTTGAGCATTCTGATTCTTACTCATCAATTTTTCATATTGAAAAATATCTTGAGAGTTTTGGTAAATCAGATGAGAAGCAGGATGCGACTAGTCGACTTATCGTGGCATTTGCGCTTGCTGAGTCAGGAGACAAACTTTCAAAGCGCTTGAGTGATCAAAGAAGATTCTTAAGAGATGGCTACGAAAAGAAAGTTACTGAACCACAGTCGTATAAGCAAAACTTTACGCATCATTTGTCACATACTGCAATTTTTATCAAGGAAGTTTGGCCTGATACAAAAAAGGATGTACCAAACCTTAGCGCTATCAATGGACAGGATGACGAACTTGCATTGCTGTGTATCGATTTTCTAAGGCAATTTAATCACACCATCACGATTGCACCATTAGTCAGGTTTTATTCAAATTGCCGAATTGCAAATAATGAAGAACGTCTTAAGGCAACAAATGATTTTCTAGAAGCGTTGAAAGCAATAACTGCTTTTTCAGTATTCTGGCGCTCATCCCGCACCAGTACAGATGGGATTGATAACCACTACCGTCGTCTGATGTTGGATGGTTATCCAAGCGTAGGACTGCCCCCACTTTGCCGATGTATTGGTGGTAATGTTCAAGGAGCACTTGATGTTTCAAAATTGAAGAAAGCCCTGCTTGAAATTTTGAAAGTTAATGGAGGCATCAGTGGAAAAGATGACTGGGTTAAGTCCGCTTCAAAGCAGCCCCAATACTCAATCAACCAACACATTTCTCGTTTCTTGCTTTTGGCTGCTGCACATGACAGTATTCCAGACGCTTCTTATCCGGGCCTAGTCATTGCTGGTAAGAAGGGAATACTTCCTTTGCTTAATTTCGCTACGTGGCGTAAAGAAACATTGCAAACAGTTGAGCACATTGCTCCTGACAAAAAGTCCAAAGAATGGGTTGACGACATCTATGAGGATGGCGATCTTATCCATCGACTTGGTAACTTAACCTTGCTACCACTTGCTGAAAATGCCTCCATTAGTAATAGTGCGTGGTATCGAAAAAGATTTTTCTATAAGACGCTTTCAGCATCAACACGCGATGAATTAGACTCACTGATGGAGCAGGCTAAGGCGCAAGAAATAAAGATTTCACAGTCAGCCGAAAACCTTCTTTCTCAATCAATGTATTTGCCGCTCGTTAAATCGATATCCACTGTCGAAGGTGAGTGGACCAAAGAATTGATCGAAAGAAGATCAACAAGGTTAGCAGAATTAGCTTGGGCTAATATATTTCCGCTATTGGAGGACTAACTCACAGGTGGTTACTTGTGACACACCAAGCAAGCACCACCGCCTTCATCTTCTAGATATAGTTCATCTAGATCCAGATTTTCTGAGTTGCAAACACGAAGTGGATTGATCTTCCTGTTTGCAAGTTCTTTTTGTTTTCGAACTTCAAAGTCATTCTTGATTTGAAGCATACGTTCCGGTTTTTCAAGATCAGTTAACGGTTCGTTTTGAGACCATGTGAATCTAGTGCCAGTTTCAATAGCTGTCTTCTCCATGTTCTTCGCATTTTCAAATGCATCAGGATGACGCTCCTTCAAGCGAACCCATTCAATCTTTTGTTGAAAGAAGCAGAAAGTGCATCCGCTGCGAGAACGCCATTCATAGTACTTGGGTAGTCCGAGTCCAGACGCCTCAAGAATGTCCAATACATCTTCTTTGTTTAGTCCGTTTTCTCGGAAGGGCAACTTTACAGTCAAATTCTTGTGGTGTGATTGCATGCCATCACGATGCTCTTCATCAGCGCGAATGGCAACGTAGGAAACAACTTGGTCGCCTTTGTTTAACCATTCATTGATCCATGCTTTAAATGGTTGAAGCTTGAGCTTGATAGTGCACCAACGAGTTTGTGGTGAAGGCAAGAAGTTACCGTTGTGTCTTAGCCAGAACTTGAAATCTCTATCTGGATTCAAATAATTGATTTTCTTTCCAAGTAGGCCCTCGAGCTTTCCTAGAAATTCGTAGACCTCAGGCAACTCCTCGCCTGTATCAGTAAAGAAGTATTGAATGTCGAGTTCTGGAAAGTTTTCGCGCATGTAAACTGCTAACGCTGCGCTGTCTTTTCCGCCTGAAATTCCAAGCACATGATGTGTTGTAGTCATGTAGTCTCCTGATTTTCCTGAGAAACTTTTATTCCGATATCGGCAAGTGTTGCAAACACAAGCCGTGGATCAATGGTTTTCAAAATTGGCATGATTTGACTGATAGTTTGATCAATCTTCAGCTGATCCTTAGTCGATACCTCGACTGTTTTTGTTAAGTCATTTCCAAGTCCTGCAGAGAGGACGAGGTTAAAGACTTTGCGCGATGTATCACGACCGCGTAATCCAGCGATTGCTTCAGCCTTCCTAAATTCCATTGACAAGGTGCCGAGCTGAATGATTGCTGCATCTAGGTCGCGGTCAACCCATCCTTGAGATGGTTTGTTGATCGCGTTACTTATCAATGATTCAATTTTTTCAGTGCTGCCATCAAATTCTTCTAGGCGAGTTGCAAAGGACTCAAGTTGAAAGTTGCCTGTAATTCCTTTTACAGATTGAGCGCGCAATTTCAAATCGCCATAGTTGTCTGATTCATGCTGCAATGATTTCAAAACAATTTCTTTGATTTCTTGCAACTTTCTTGGGTATGCGCTTTGCAGTTCTAAAATTATTTTTTGAAGGTTGAGAACAAGGGCATCTTCTGATTTGGTCTCAAGAATCGTGGGGAGATCTGCAAAAAGAACTTTATTTGGATCACTAGCTTTAAGTAGCATCCCCCGAACATCTTGAGCTGATTGCGAAACTGAGTGTGTTCTCTTAGACCAATTCGGAAGTGCAAATGCAATTGATACTAGACCTCTAGCCGTGTCTAGCGGAGCATAGTTAGAAAAGTCTGTTTTCTTATCGGAAGTCGATAAGATTTTCTCCGCAATCGCCCGAGCTAAGCTGTTCTTATTTTCACCAGCGCTGACGTACTTGAACTTAATCAGGCGTGGATCATTTAAGAGCTCATCGATGATGACCTCAGAAATGTTTGGCGTGAAGACATTGTCAAAGTAAATGGCGATATGTGATTTGTTTGCTAGAAAAAATGCCAAAGCAAGAATTGGCATTACGCCCTTTTTCAAGCCATAGGGGGCCGATTGCCAGACAGAGTAGATTTCATTTAGGCCAACTTTGTCAGAAGCATCTTTAAAAATTTCTTCTGTCTTATCCCAGAGCTCAATGAAAGTGCTACCTGGTGATTTATCCCTTGTTGGTTTACCAAATCCCCAGCCATTTGGCCCTCGATTCTTGTGTAACCCCGGTTCATTCAGTACCGTGTAATACAAGCCTGCATCAGCTGGATATCCCTCGTAGCCTAACTTGGATAGAGAACTATCTTGGAGCATCTTGTACATGAGCTGGCGGCGTGCCTTAACGATATTACTAGATAGTTCGTCTCGGTTGATCAGCTCACTGTTGATGACCGGAGTGAGTTCAAAAATTGATTCAGCTATCTCAGATGCAATCCCAGAAATTGTGAGTTTCTTATCTTTATTGATTTTTTCTCCATTACTAAACCAGCTTGCAGATCTAAATGCATCGCTAAGTTCCTCTTGAAGATTTGCTTTCAAGCTACTAAGCCTTGAAGCTAGTTCTCGCCTTGCAACTGAGTCTCCTTCGAGTTCAGTTCGAGTTGAAAAGACTTTGTCTGCCGCTGCGAGTTCCTGAGATAGGTCAGTAATTTTCAATGCATTCCTCGATACACCAAGCACTACTGGAATGTTTTTAAATTTCTCTGAAAG
>CANCDR010000043.1 GCA_947374865.1 Oxalobacteraceae bacterium | reverse complement strand
CAGTAAGCGGCCGTTGTTATCGCGAACAAATTGCCGCACAACTTCTAGCAATAACGACCGAGCATGCATGCTTAATTGACTGTAAGCAGGGCAATCCATGACTGCCCACGGAAAGGCGATAAAGCCACCAGGGTCTCGACCGCTTGGATTGCTTTTTCCGGTTAGTCTTGATTTACCCATTACTTTGCTCCAGCAACATTTTTTGAACTGCACTTTGTGCTGGCTTCGTTAGGCTGTAAATTGCAATTACTTTGTTCGCAACATTAACCTGCTTAGAAATTGGCTGCCACCCAAGATTGGCTAGTTCATGAATGGTGGCGGCTAAACGCCATCCATGCCTTCGTTCTAGCCAATCAATTTGGGTAATGGGACCATCATTCATCAATGTCAATGCTTTGAACGCATTGCTATCTTTTTCTGGTCGAATCGAGCAAAATTGTGGGTGTGGGAAAAATGAAAGTTGTTCTCCATAAGCCCCGTTCGCTTGACCTGTGTTCGGGGCTTTTCTCATGCTTTAACTCCTAGCAGTCTGCGGATATCCGCTACAAGCCATGCAAGTCTTCCATTAACGCGAACAGGTCGAATAGGGCCGTTTTCGTAGCAAGCCCACAGTCTTAAAGTTTGTTCTGCGCGGTTGAGTTGATATGCCGCTTCTATTGTTGGCAGCACAATTCTTGTTTCCTGTTCTAAGCAGGTTGGAGTGATTACCTTTGACACCATGAAAACCTCTTTAGGTTTGTTGAACATGGTTCTGTATTCTTCGCATATTTCGCCAGGTAACCGATTGCCGTTTGGTTGCCGAGTAGTTACTTCCTTGGGTTAATCCTGTTTATATGAATTTTGATGTCTTTAGAAAATGCCTGTCGCTTAACACCTTCAATGTTTGCTAATTCCTTTATGCCATTAGGTAGTCGGGCGAAGTCAGTGGTGGGTAGTTCCATGCCAGAGTCAATACACATTTGGTAGCGCCTTGTCTGGCGTTCGACTGCACTTTCTTGCTTTGTTTGGAACTGTTGATTTGACTTTTCTGAACTAATCGCAGCCATCAACGCTCTAGGTAATGGCCAATTTTCTCTTTCAGCCAACTCTAGCCAATCTTTTTGAGACTTTGGTGTTGAATCTTTACTTAAACTTTTGAAGCGATGCCAAAAGTTAAATGCAAGCCAAAAACCACTAGCACCATCATCTTGGAAAAAATGTCGGCTTTTTGGAGAATGCCCTGCAAATATTAAAGTCGCTTGCTCTATCGTCCAAGGTTTTGAGAATGAAAGCCAATTCCTTGCTTCAGTTTCAGTTAAATTTTCTACATCACTTGGTATGTCAGGCCTCGGGGCTTCGTTGGTGTATTTCATCGAAAATTCTCTTTGCCTTTAACGCCGGTTGGGACAATTTGCCCTAAGCCAGTTGTCTTCTGCTGCTCCTGTGATGCATGGTCCCCAAGGACCACGATATGCATCTTTATCATTCGGGGGCGGTCCAGCATAAAATCCACCGCCTGGGCCGGCGTAAAGACCTCCCCCAGGCCCGCCATAAAGCCCGCCACCAGGACCGCCGTACATGCCGCCTCCAGGTCCTCCATAAAGCCCGCCGCCTGGGCCACCGTAAAGTCCGCCGCCAGGGCCACCATAAAGTCCACCACCCGGGCCCGCATAAAGGCCGCCACCAGGGCCTGCATAGCAAGCCCCGCCAGGTCCTGCATAACCAAAACACTGTCCCGCAAAACCCTCGGTCGTAATTAGCAATAAAAATATTGCAGTTGCTATAAAAGGTAGTTGCCTTTTCATTGGTGTTCCCTAAATTGGTGAATTAACTATTTTGAGTCGTTGAGTGTTAGGAGTGAATTGAACGCCACCTTGTTCAAGAATCCATGTTTCAATCCGTTGATGATGCAATCGTAGTAATTCCAATGGTCTAATTTTGTAGTGTTTTTCAGCAGTAGCAGAGGGCTTATGGCCTTGAATTTGTGCAACAACGCCAGTAGGGGTTTCTAGCCACTCAGTCAAACTAGAGAACGAACGCCGCAATCCGTGCAATGTGAGTCCATTTATTCCGGCTGCATTACAAGCCCGCGTGTGTGGAATGTTGGGAACAGTGAGGCGTCCTGATTTACTGGTGGGGCTTGAAAAAACCCATTCATTTCTGCGCGGTAAGTTGGAGAGAAGGTGTTCGACATAGGTTGTCAACGGTATTTCCCTGGCTCCATCAACTTTGTCCTTGAACTGAAGACCTTTCCAGCGGTCGTTTAAATCCGTCCACTTAAGGCTAAGTACTTCGTTGAGTCGAGCGCCAGTTAAGAGCATTGTCTGAAGACTTGCTGAAATTACTGGGTTTGGTATCTGCTTTACTGAGTTGAACCATGTAGTTAGTTGTTCCCTTTGCAAAACATCTGATTTTGCAGTTGGTTTACCAAGTGCTTCGCGGGTTTTCTTTGTTTTTGCAGGATTTTTTATTGGCACTAAGTTTTGGTAATCTGGTTGCTCTGAGCACCAGTTCAAAAAAACAGTCAACAATCTCCAAGAGAGCCGAGCAGATGACGGTCTGTTAGCCCCTTCAGTAACCGCCCATGACTCTATCGTTGACTGACTTAGGTCTACGAGCCTTAATTTCATTAATGCTGCTAAAGGCCCTGACTTGGTTAAAGAGTTCTTCATGCCGCGCCTTTGTGATGGGCGGCCACCAATTTTCGCCTTATTAATATGGTCTCGGTAGTGAAGGTCCCCCCAAAATGGCCGTCTCTTGTTGCAGTAGTCAGCCCATACATCTTCAACTGTTATTTCATCTTGCTTCTTGCTAGCGCGTCTCTTAATGTCTGCGGCCGTAACGGCCGCCTTAACTTCGCGCGGGTCTCGGCCTTCATCAATTTGACGCTTCAGCAGTCTTGCTTTCTCTTTGGCTTCTTCAATGCTCCAAGTCTTTGGCGAGCCGATGACCATGCGAAGAGTTTTGTTGCTGAACCTGCTCTGGAAAATGTATGCTGGTTCACCAGCGGAAGTGCATCTAAGACCAAGTCCGTGAGTAGTGTTGTCCCAAAGAAATGCTTGATTTTTATCACTTGGGCACTTGAAGGCGGCAACCTTTGGGGCGGTAAGTCTGACTTTTGCCATTTGATTGAGGCTTCTTCATTTTTGGTCTTGAATGTAACGGTGGATGTAAGCAAGAATCCTCATAATTTACGAATCCACTTCAACAAAAAATTTACAAAACCGTAAGGAAAACGCATTTAAGTTGTTGATTCATATTGATTCTATCTACATTTATCAACAAATGCGAATCTTTAAAATTTAGGATTGTGATTCCTGTTGTCGTGGGTTCGAGTCCCATCAGCCACCCCATATAAATCAAGCACTTAGCCCAATCCTTATCGGTTGGGCTTTTTGCTTTTTTAAACCAATTTAAATCCATGGTGAGGGTCGCCAAACAATGGATCTGAT
>CANCDR010000042.1 GCA_947374865.1 Oxalobacteraceae bacterium | reverse complement strand
GTGCCAAAGTATTCTGGGGTACTCGCCATACCGGCTTACCTTTTTAATGAATTTTTTACCTGGAACGCTATTTAGGCGCGCAAAAAAGATAAGGTCTTTTGCGTAAAATTCGCCAGATTCGGAAACGCGCTGACAAACTGATCCGACGTCAATCCCAGCCATTGCATCAGCGTGGCGCCCACCTGATCAGCGCTCGTTGTCGGCACCCAGCGACCTTTTTTATAGGGGTCGCCATCGTCGGGACCGCCCAATGTCAGCGTTGGGAATGTACCCACTACCTGCTGCCCCTGAACCGGTCCACCCATCACCATCCAGTGACTACCCCATGCGTGGTCCGAGCCGCTTGAGTTGGGTAGCAAAGTACGGCCGAACTCACTCATGACGAGCGTGACCACATTTTGATCCAGTCCGGCAGCTTTGATGGCCGTGTCGAACGCCACTAAGGCTGGCGCGACCATAGAGAACATCGTATCAAGCGAAAACTGATCCTGTCCGCGCTGACTCACATGCGTATCGAAAGGACCTAAATTAACCTGGAAAACCTGACGACGCACCCCCTGCGATTTAAAGACCGGCAGTAGTGAGGCGACATGACGCAAATCGCGCGATAACTGCGTATCAGGAAAATTATTCGACGGTAGTACTGCTTGCTTTCCAACCTGGGTGATGGCCACGGCATCCTGAAACGTGGCATTCATGGTGCGCGCATATTCTGCCTCATACAGATTACGCGACTGCATATTCCCCAGCGCTTCCACACTGCGCGTCCAAGAACTGCTCGGCTGCGAAAGATCTGCATTACCCCAATTTCCACCATAAGAAGACTGCGTCTGCGTTACGCGTGATTGCTTACCGAGTAAGAGGGTGAAGTTACTGTCGTAAGCAATCAGAGGTAACGTTTTTTTCAATGCGGTCGGCATCAATTCAACCGCACGTCCGGCCCAGCCACTTAGATCAACATCGCCCATCCAACCTTGAATATAGGCAGTCTGCTCGGAATGCGACATTAAATAAGGTGGGATAACTGCGGTGCGCGCGATCACCTGGGCGGCGGTAATCGGCTTGATCAAGGCGCCAACATTAGCAATCATCGCTAATCTACCCTGCGCGTATAAAGGTGCAAGATCTTTCAAAGCAGCTGGCAGGCCATAGGTATGCCCGCCACTGCTGCCACTAAGCGCGGTCAGACTGTCTTTGGCGATCGCCAAACTGGGCCGTGCCTTGGCATAGTCGAGATAGGCGCCATCGGTGGGAATAAGCAGGTCGTTACCATCAGCGCCGCCCATCAGGTGAATACATACCACTACCCGATAATCACCACTCGCAGCCAGGCTTGACTGGGCTACCAAACCAAGCGCTGCCGCCAGTCCGCCACCAGCCCCTGCGCCAGCAGCACCCAGACTAAGCAGACGCTTCAAGGTTTCGCGTCGAACAGAAGAGCGACTCATTTAATGACTCCAAAGGCGGGCGAGGTCAGCAGAAACTGCAATACCGATGCGGCCCTGTTTGCGGGTGAACCCCAGGTTTGCTGACTGATTAAAAGTTCACCTGTGTCGCGCAAACTGGCTGGCATCGAACCCCGGAAATAACGCAGGCTGACCAGATTGAGAAAGTCGCGACTTGATTTTGAATAGGCCGTGACGAATTCATCAAATTTACAGCCGGCGTCCAACATATTTTTTGCGCCCACATCAGCCAGCCACGAGATGCCCCCCAATCGATTATTGAACTCCTGAGACGTCAGCAGTTTTTGTTCTGGTGCTAAAAGTTGGCTGCCGGGTGCGCGGTGGGTTGGTGCATAAAAGCCAAATACCGTCGGTGCATTAAAGGGCTGTTGCATCCAATTATTGAAAATATTTCCATTAGGATCACGGATCCCCGTTGTGCACTGAAACCCGCGTAGCATGGCTGATGAATACAGGATAGGTTCACGTATTTTTCCAACACTGCCATCCTGCAAACTAGGATCGTCAGCGCGGCGGGCTTCGGGATCGAGCAAAATGGCGCGCACCAAGGCTTTCATATCGCCCCGAACGCCAGAACCATTATTGTCAAATACTGCACTCATTCGGCCGATGTAGGCGGGGCTTGGATTGCTCGTCACTAAATGCTGAATCATGCGTAAGCTAATAAAGGGCGCGAGATTGGGATGTGCCATCAGGATAATAATGACACTCTCGAGATCCTGTTCGGCAGTGCCGCCCGCGGGGATTGTCTTTCCAAGGACCTTTTTCACATCCGTGTCATGCGCTTCTTTCCAAGGGGCCTCCATGGGATAACGATAGCCTGAGTTACGCAAAGCAGGAGCAGGTAGGGGCCATTTCCCACCCCAGCCTGTTAATGCTCGTGCCATGGCTTGCACATCATCTTGGGTATATGTTTCAAGGAGCTTGCCGCTGCTGTCGCGTTTTACTGTGCCATCTTGATTGAGCTGCGTGACCCCGATCGTAAATAATTGCATCAGTTCGCGCGCATAATTTTCATTCAATGAACAATCCGCGCAGGCACCTTCCTTTTTATTTGTATTGTTATCAAGAAAATACCCCATTGAGGCGTTTTTTGTCACCGCACGCAGGAGATCCGCAAAGTTCCCTAAGCCATAGTTTTGCAAGAGATTAAAGTATTGCGCAATACCAAAACTTTGTACTTTCCCCTCGGTGACGACAATAAACTGCGACAGTGCCAATGTGGTTCGTAAACGCAGCTGATCACTGCCCGACATTTGTAGCTTAAGAAATTCACGGGTAAATAATTCGTAATAGGGTCGACCCAAGTCTCCTGGCGTATCGTTGGAGTTCCAGTCCTCACTAAAACTGGCATCAATTTGGCTAGCAGGCAAACCAAATTGGGCGTCGATCCAACCTGGCAGTCCGCGCGCCTTGAGATCGGCAATGGCCGTTGGATTCGGACCGAAACTTGCGTGGTCGAGGAAGCGTGAAGCCGCGTAGGTTTTTACTTCCACCGCAGGCGCTGACGTCAGGAACTGCACTGTGGTGGCGAAAAATGACGGTGTTAAATCTGCGACAGTCTTACTGCCTGGACTGGTCGTGCCGCCACAGGCTGACAAGAAAATCGTTAATAAAATGAGAATGCGATTTTTTTTCATTTTTATTTCTTATA
>CANCDR010000041.1 GCA_947374865.1 Oxalobacteraceae bacterium | reverse complement strand
GACTGGCGTCGCTTTTGACTACCAGCTCCAGCCCTTACGATACGCAGAACTTTCGGCGCGGGTCGCTGTTTTATTACATCGCGCTTATCCGCAACAGGAAACCTCCCCGCCTGAGGAATACGGTCCATTTTCGCTGGCGCCCGAGACCGGGCTTTTGCAGCGCAACGGCGTTCTGATTGCCGTCACCCAAAAGGAATTTGCCCTAGCCCATTTGTTTCTTCGTCAACTTGGCCGACCCTTGTCCCGCGCTTTTATCCTCGAATCGGTCTGGGCCCGAGAAACCGACTTGCCCACCCGGACCATCGATACCCATATTTCGCGCATCCGCACCAAACTGCAATTACTTCCCGAGCAGGGTTTCCGCCTGCATCCTGTGTATGGTTTCGGTTATCGCTTGGAGCAGTTAAGCGCGACCTAATCATCTGTCGATACAGACGCTTTTCTTGGCCGCGGGGCAAGGCGTTATAATGGCAGCTTCCTTGATAGATCCGTCAGACTAAGAAATGCAGCTGCTCGCCGTTGGCCTCAACCACATGACTGCTCCGCTTGCATTGCGCGAGAAAGTTGCCTTTCCTGCCGATCAAATCGGTCAGGCGGTGACGTCAGCGCGGGAATGGTTTGGCCAAACCCGAGACGGCGGACTCATCTCCGGCCTGCCCGACGAAGCGGCCATCCTGTCGACCTGTAATCGCACCGAGCTTTATGCGGCGAGTCATGGCGTCGGGGACGTCGCGGCGGCGATCGATCGTAGCGCCCACTTCCTCGCCCATTACCATCAACTCCCCTACGCCGATTTGCGGCCACATCTCTATACCCTGCCACAAGACAGCGCCGTGCGGCACGCATTTCGGGTCGCGTCCGGGCTCGATTCGATGGTGTTGGGCGAGCCGCAAATTCTCGGTCAAATGAAAGACGCCGTGCGGCAGGCGGACGCTGCCGGTGGACTCGGCACCTATTTACATCAACTTTTTCAGCGCACCTTTGCCGTCGCCAAGGAAGTCCGCAGTCATACTGAAATCGGTGCGCATAGTGTGTCTATGGCGGCAGCGGCCGTGCGTCTGGCCGAGCGTATTTTCGATACCATCGCCGATCAGCATGTGCTGTTTATCGGTGCAGGCGACATGATTACCCTGTGCGCGACCCATTTTGCCGCGCACAATCCTCGTTCGCTGACGATCGCAAATCGTACGCTCGAACGTGGCGAAGAACTCGCGTTGCAGTTTAATGGCCAGGCGATTCGACTAGCTGACTTACCGGATCATCTGGCGCGGTTTGATATTGTGGTCTCTTGTACGGCGTCTTCCCTGCCGATCATCGGACTGGGCATGGTCGAGCGCGCCATCAAGGCACGCCGGCGCAAACCGATGTTCATGGTCGATCTGGCGGTACCACGCGATATCGAAGCCGAAGTCGGCCGCCTAGCCGATGTGTTTTTGTATACCGTGGATGACTTGGGCGCGGTGGTACAGAGCGGCGTTGAAAATCGTCAGGCCGCCGTGGTGCAGGCCGAGAGCATCATCGAAACCCGGGTTCAGTCCTTCATGCACTGGATGGATACCCGCGCCATGGTGCCGCTGATTCAAGATTTGCAGGAATGTGGCGAAGCCCTGCGTCAAATTGAACTCGAACGCGCAAAAAAAATGCTCGCTCGGGGTGAGCCGATCGACGCCATTCTGGAGTCGCTGTCAAAGGGTCTCACGGCCAAATTTTTGCACGGCCCACAGCAGGCTCTGCACCAGGCCCAAGGCGATGAACGCACACGTCTGGCACGTCTGCTGCCACAATTATTCCGCACCAAACGTTAGCTACCCCACTGCGTTATGCTTTCTGTGGTGTGCGTCACCTGCCTTGTGCTCGTGCCTCGTTAATGCGCGCTGAATCAATTTTTTTTGGATGTCGATGAAACCCTCCCTGCTTTCCAAGCTCGACCAGCTCACTCAGCGGCTGGAAGAAGTCAGCCATTTGCTCACGCAGGAAAATGCCACGTCGAGCATGGACAATTATCGTAAGCTCACGCGCGAACACGCCGAACTTGAACCGCTGGTCGCGCTCTACCACGACTATTGCGTCGCCAGCACCGATATTCTGACCGCACAAGAGATGCTGGCCGACCCGGAGATGAAAGAGTTCGCGCAAGAAGAAATCGGCGCGGCCAAAGCGCGCATGGAACAGCTCGAAATTGCGCTGCAAACCATGCTGTTACCAAAGGATCCTAACGATGAGCGCAATCTCTTTCTTGAAGTACGGGCTGGTACCGGCGGCGATGAAGCGGCCCTGTTTGCCGGTGACTTATTGCGCATGTATATGCGTTACGCTGAACGAAATCGCTGGCAGGTAGAAATAGTCTCAGCGTCCACCTCTGAACTGGGTGGCTATAAGGAAGCCATCGTGCGCATCGTTGGCATGGGTGCCTATTCGAAGTTGAAATTTGAATCCGGCGGCCACCGGGTTCAACGCGTCCCAACCACCGAAACCCAAGGCCGCATTCATACCTCCGCCTGCACGGTCGCTGTCATGCCGGAAGCCGACGAAGTTGAGGACATCAACATCAATCCAGCAGATTTGCGCATCGATACTTACCGCGCCTCGGGCGCTGGTGGCCAGCATATTAATAAAACCGATTCTGCGGTGCGTATTACCCATCTTCCCAGCGGGATCGTGGTGGAATGTCAGGATGACCGCAGTCAGCATAAAAACAAGGCGTCGGCGATGAAGGTGCTGGCGGCGCGCATCAAGGACGTGCAAACCCGCGCCCAACAGGCCAGCGAAGCGGCCACGCGAAAATCATTGATCGGCTCGGGCGATCGCAGCGAACGCATCCGGACGTATAATTTTCCGCAGGGCCGGATGACCGACCATCGCATCAATCTCACCTTGTATAAGCTCGACTTTATTATGGACGGCGATCTCGATGAGCTCACTTCTGCGCTGGCCGCCGAGCACCAGGCAGAATTGCTGGCGGCGCTGGCGGATGCAAACTAATGCGCACTCATGGTAAATTAAACGTATGAAGAACTCACCAAAATTCCAGCTCCTGTCGGTATCTGCGAACGCCACATTCTTGCTGCTGTTTGCACTATATCTGCAGATTATTGAGAACATGGCGCCTTGTCCGCTGTGTATTCTGCAGCGTTATGCTTTTGCAGCGTTGGCATTGTGCTGTCTGGCGGCGGCCTTTATGCCGTCGCGCGCACAGGTGATCGCCACTCTGCTTGGACTACTCTCAAGCCTGAGCGGCGCAGGTCTGGCGATCTGGCACTTATGGATTCGTGCGCATCCGGGCAGCTCGTGTGGCATCGATCCACTGGAAACGGCGCTCAATAAAATCTTCACCGCCAAGCTGCTGCCAATTTTATTTCAGGCGGATGGTTTTTGCAGCACCGACTACCCACCCATTTTAGGTGCCTCGATTCCGCAATGGTCACTCGCCTGGTTCCTGATATTTGCCTATGCGCTTGGCTGGATCTTCTGGCGCCGGCCACG
>CANCDR010000040.1 GCA_947374865.1 Oxalobacteraceae bacterium | reverse complement strand
TCACGGATCACATCCAGCTTGAGCGGCATGCGCAGCGCAAGGGCGGTAAAAAACACGGTAACGATCGTTAAAAGAATGGCACAGTAAATCAAGACCCGCGGACGCATGGCGCGACGACGGATCTGCGCAATCGATAAATTATTTTCCAGGGCGTGATCGGTCGAATAGCGGATCAGCCCAAGTGGCCGTTGGATTTTTTTCATCACGCCATTACAGGCATCAACACAGGCCGCACAGCCGATACATTCGTACTGCAGACCTTTGCGAATATCAATGCCGGTCGGACAGACTTGCACGCACAGTTTGCAGTCGATGCAGTCGCCGGCATCCCCCTGCACTTCGGACCAGGCACCACGCGGCTCACCACGCTGCTGGTCATAGGTGATGATGAGCGTGTCCTTGTCAAACATCGAACTCTGAAAGCGCGCATACGGACACATGTGTTTGCAAACCTGTTCGCGCATCCAGCCGGCATTGCCGTATGTAGCCAGTGTATAAAACAGAATCCAGAACCATTCCCAAGGCCCCAGACCGAGCGACATGACTTCACCAGCGAGCACACGGAGTGGCGTAAAGTAGCCGACGAACGTAAAGCCCGTCCACAAGGCGACTGCCGCCCAGGCGACATGCTTGCCAGTCTTGCGCGCGAGTTTTCCGGCGGTGAGCGGCTGTTTATCGAGCCGCATGCGCGCGCTGCGCGGGCCTTCAATCTGCCGCTCAATCCACAGAAAAATTTCGGTGTACACCGTTTGAGGACAGGCAAAGCCGCACCACACCCGCCCGGCAATGGCGGTCAGCAGAAAAAGCAGGTAGGCGCAAATGATCAGCAATGCTGCCAGGTAGATAAAATCCTGCGGCCATAGCACCACGCCAAACAGATAAAATTTACGCGCGCCTAAGTCGAACAGCACCGCCTGCCGGTCATTCCAGCGCAGCCACGGCAAACCATAAAAGACGATTTGCGTGAGCCACACACAAAGCCAGCGCAAGCTCGCATAGCGGCCGCTCGCCTCACGCGGATAAATTTGCTCGCGTGCAGCGTACATCTGAATCACGGCGACCTTCGGCTCCTCGGTTGACATTATTTATTAATGTTCTCAGGTGGTGCATGCGGGTCATTTGACAGGCTCCACACATAGGCGGCCAATACATGCACCTTGGCTTCACCGAGAAATTCCTGAAATGGCGGCATGACGTTATTGCGCCCTTTGCGGATCGTCTCCATGATGGTTTCAGCGCTGCCGCCATACAGCCAGACCTTGTCGGTCAGATTGGGGGCGCCGATCATTTGGTTACCCGACCCGTTCGCGCCGTGGCAGGCAGCACAGGCACCGAATTTGGCTTTACCAAATACAGCCTTGATCGGATCGGCACTGCCGCCCGACAAACTGAGTACATAGTGTGCAACGTTGAGTACCTCGGCATCCGAGCCCAGCACAGCAGCCATCGGCGGCATCACGCCATTGCGGCCATGCAGGATGCTGGCCTTGATAGCCTCGGGTGTGCCGCCATATAACCAGTCATTGTCGGTCAGGTTGGGAATGCCTTTATTACCGCGCGCATCCGAACCATGACATTGTGCGCAATAGGTCAGAAACAAACGTTCACCGATGACATGTGCATGCGGATTATTGGCGACTGCTTTCAAATCCTGCTGCAGAAACTGATCGAATAGGGGGCCGTATTCAAGCTGCGCCTTTTGCAGTTCGGCGTCATATTGTCCACTTGATTGCCAGCCTAGCTTTCCCGGATAAGTGCCCAAACCGGGATACAAATAGAGGTAAGTCAGAGCAAAAACGATGGTGATATAAAACAACCACATCCACCAGCGCGGCATCGGCGAATTCAGTTCGCGTAAGTCCTCGTCCCACACATGACCGGTGGTCGCTGTTGCGCCACTGGCATCCAGCGGCGCCTTATGCTTGGACTGCGACCACAGCAACAGGCCACAAGCCAAGATACCCAATATGGTCAGAAGCGTGATGAACCCATCCCAAAAGCTACTCGTAAAATCAGCCATGACGGCTCTCCTCATCGGCAAACGGCAGCTTGGCAGCGGCGTCGAAATCAGCGCCACGTCCAGGACTAAAGGCCCAGACCAGAATGCCCAGGAAGCACAGGAAGCTCAACAACGTCATCACGCTGCTGGCATGTTCAAGCAAGGATTCGAATGTCATATCAATGCCTTATCCTGATCAGGGTACCCAAGCCTTGCAGGTAGGCGATCAGCGCATCCTGCTCGGTTTTATCCGCCAATGTGGCAGGGCCGTCGATGATTTCCTGCTCGGTGTACGGCACATTCAAGCGTTTCAAGGCCCGCATGCGCGGCACGACATCTTGCGGATCGAGTTTGGTTTTAGCCAGCCATGGATAGCCGGGCATGTTTGATTCCGGCACCAGATCACGCGGATTGTTCAGATGCGCACGATGCCAGTCATCGCTGTAACGTGCACCCACGCGCGCCAGATCGGGACCGGTGCGCTTGGAACCCCACTGAAACGGCCGATCGTAGACAAATTCGCCGGCGACCGAGTAATGGCCATAGCGTTCGGTCTCGGCACGAAACGGCCGGATCATTTGCGAATGGCAGTTATAGCAGCCCTCACGCACATAAATATCGCGCCCCATCAGACGCAAGGCAGAATACGGCTTGAGGCCAGCGACGGGTTCAGTGGTCGACTTTTGGAAAAACAGCGGCAGGATTTCGACCAGGCCGCCAAAGCTGATCACCACCAGCACAATTGCCAGCAACAGCAAGGGACTTTTTTCAATCTGCTCATGGGATAGTTTCATGGGCTTCTCCTTAAGCGTGGGCTAATGGCAGGCCGGGAATGCGCGCATTCACTGGCTGACTGTCACGCAAGGTCTGGAAAGTATTCCATGCCATGAGCAGCATGCCGCTCAGGTACAGCACACCACCACACAGACGAATCACGTAGTAGGGATAGGTCGCCTTGACGCCCTCGACGAAGGTATAGGTCAGGGTGCCGTCAGCATTCACCGCACGCCACATCAGACCCTGCATCACGCCGGCGATCCACATCGAGGCGATGTACAGCACCACGCCAATGGTCGCGACCCAGAAATGTACTTCCACCAGACGCGTGCTCCACATTGCTTGCTTGCCGGCTAAGCGCGGCAGCAAATAATAAATCGAGCCCATGGTGATGAAACCAACCCAGCCCAGCGCACCGGAGTGGACATGGGCAATGCCCCAGTCGGTATAGTGAGACAGTGCATTGACGGTCTTAATCGACATCATCGGTCCCTCGAAAGTCGACATGCCGTAGAACGACAGGGAAACGATGAGGAATTTGAGAATCGGATCATCGCGCAGCTTATGCCATGCGCCGGACAAGGTCATGATCCCGTTGATCATGCCGCCCCAGGAAGGCGCTAGCAGGATCAGCGAAAAGACCATACCGATCGACTGCGTCCAGTCAGGCAAGGCGGTGTAATGCAGATGATGCGGACCGGCCCACATGTAGGTGAAGATCAGGGCCCAGAAGTGGACGATCGAGAGCCGATACGAATATACCGGCCGCTCGGCTTGCTTGGGAATAAAGTAATAAACCATACCGAGATAACCGGTGGTGAGAATGAAGCCAACTGCATTGTGCCCGTACCACCATTGGATCATGGCGTCTTGCACACCGGCGTACGCAGAATAGGATTTGGTCAGGGTCGCCGGCATCGATGCCGCGTTGACGACATGCAGGATCGTAACAGCAATGATGTAGGCGCCAAAAAACCAGTTCGCCACATAGATATGCTTAACCTTGCGCTTGAACAGGGTACCGAAGAACACCACCCCGTAAGCCACCCACACCAAGGCAATCAGAATCGAAATCGGCCATTCGAGTTCAGCGTATTCCTTGCCGCGCGTGAACCCCATCGGCAGCGTGATGACCGCGGCCACAATGACCGCTTGCCAACCCCAGAAGGTAAACGCGGCCAGTCGATCCGAAAACAGCCGGACCTGACAGGTTCGTTGAACCACGTAATAGGAAGTCGCAAACAGGCCGCTGATGCCGAAGGCGAAAATTACCGCGTTCGTATGCAGTGGTCGCAGCCGGCCGTAGCTCAGCCAGGCGATATCAAAATTGAGGGCCGGCCATGCCAGCTGGGCGGCGATGAGGACACCGACCAGCATGCCCACTGCGCCCCACAAAACGGTCGCAATCGCAAATTGCCGTACGACCTTGTAATTATAATGTTCTACCTGTTCCACCAAGACTCTCCCCTGACATCACGATGATGTAGTCAGGAGGATAAGTTTGGCAGAGAAAGAATTCTTTGATGTGTATCAAATTGCCGTAAAACAAAAGCGCCCTTTACAGAGCGCTTTGATATGAGCTTTGATGCGGCACAGCCTGCTGTTAGCTTTCGCGCAGCTGCGGTGCAT
>CANCDR010000039.1 GCA_947374865.1 Oxalobacteraceae bacterium | reverse complement strand
TCCCAGCCGAGCACATCCATCTCGGCCCTCGACATAGGCAGAAAAGGCGCGGGCGCAGATTTGCGCGGCGCTTTGGACGGGGTGTCAAACAGGTTTTGCGGGGAGGCGATCATGGGACGGATTGTACCGGATTGGCGAAGCGGTGTAGTGCAAGAGCCCGTGCCAGCGCTGCAACCTCGTTAGTCTGCCCGTGCGAAGGCAATCAGGAATCAGCCGGCCTTGTCGCGCCAGAGGGTGAGCAGTTCGGTCGCTGCCGGATCGATCGCATCGTGGGCGATGCTTTTTTGGCCACTGATGATCAGGGCGGCATACACATTCGCCAGCACATTGACCTCGCGCGACAGGGCATACGCGTCGCCGGTAGAGGGTCGCAGTACGCGCCAATAGTTAATGGCCTCTTCGAGCTCATTGAGCGTAGTGAGGGATGTATTCATCACAGCCATTTTACCTTGTAAGACGGTCGATTTTGTGGCGTTTGTTCAGCGAATTGACGCATTAACGACTGAGCGGAAAATGCTGCTGCATGAATTTTTCCAGCCGCTGCACGCCATCGTCGAGCCGCTCAATCGAGCTGGCAAAACACCAGCGCACATAGCCTTCGCCTTCGTTACCAAAGGCACTGCCGGGCGCCAAGCCCAGATCGGCTTCACGTACCAGGCGTTTGCACAGTTCCAGCGTATCGGTGACGCCATCCACACGAAAGAACAGATACATCGCGCCGCCCGGCTTCGGGGTCGTAATGCCGGGCAGGGCATTCAGCCGGCCATGCAGAAAATCGCGTGCGGCCTGGTAACGCGTGATGGTCCGGTCAATGATGGCGTCACCCTGTTCAATCGCCAGCACGCCGGCGCGCTGAATAAATCCCGGGGCGCAGGAGGTGTTGTATTCGATCAGTTTGCCCAGGTCGGCCATGATGCTTTTCGGCGCGACGACCCAGCCGAGTCGCCAGCCCGTCATCAGCCAGGATTTGGAAAAACTATTGGCTGAGATCAGCAGGTCATCTGGCGCGGCGATGTCGAGAAAGGACGGCGCACAGGACGTGCCGGCTGGCGCGTCATACACCAGACGTTCATAGACATCATCGGCCATGATCCAGATGCCATGCAGCCGGCAATGGGCGAGGATGATTTCCTGCTGCGCGCGGGTGATGACCCAGCCGGTCGGATTATTCGGTGAATTCAGCATCACCGCACGTGTGCCAGGGGTGAGCGCAGCGAGCAGCAGCTCCACATCCAGCTCCCACAGCGGCGCCGCAGGATTGCGCCCAAACTGCAGTGGCACGCTGATCACTTCTGCGCCAAGAATTTTAGGAATCTCGATCAGGTTCGGCCACAGCGGCGTCACAGCGACGACCCGGTCACCCGGATTGATCACCAGCTGTGAGAGTAGCATCAGCGCCGACACGCCCGAAGAGGTCACGGCAATCCGTTCTGGCGCAATGCTGCCGTGCAGTTTGCTAAGGTAGCGGCTGATCGTCTCACGCAGCACCGGCAGGCCGAGATTGTGCGTATAAAACGTCTCGCCGGCATCCAGAGCGCGCTTGGCTTCTTCACGAATATACGTCGGGGTCGCTTCATCGGGTTCGCCAAACCAGAACGGTAATACCTGCTCGCGGCCAATGCCGGCATTGGCGACTTCGCGGATGCGTGAAGCGCCGAGTTGGTGAACGATGGGTCGTGCTATGGCAGATGAGGTCAGCATAAGATGAAATGATTCGCTAGTTCGAGCATGAAGGAAGGCCGCAGGTAGGCCACAAATATTGCCAGCAGCAGGAGTGCAAGAACGATACTGATCAGCGCGCGCAGAAGACCTGACTTAAAATCAGCTGACTTAAAATCCAATTTGCGGCGCGGCGTCAGTTCGGGATGCATGTGCAGTGGGCTGTCCGTACTTATAGCGTGCGCAGCGCAGGCTGCAAACGCAGGATGGGTTTTTCATTGATCGGTAAATTGATCAGTGCAGCAAAGATCCCAAGGCCAATCGTGATCAGCCAGACCGTATTGTAATTACCCTGCCGGGTATACAGAAAGCCGCCCAGCCAGACGCCGATGAAGCTCCCCAGCTGATGCGAAAAAAACACGAAGCCCGATAGCATGGACAGGTATTTGAGGCCGAAAATGCCGGCGATCACCCCATTCGTCAAGGGCACGGTCGATAGCCACAGCACGCCCATGGCGGCGGCAAAAATATACACCGACCAAGGCGACACCGGCGCGATCAGGAACAGCGAAATAACGATCGCGCGCGCCAGATAAATCGTCGACAGCAGATAACGCTTGGGGAGCATGCCGCCCAGTTTGCCGGCGTAGTAAGAACCAAAAATATTAAACAGACCAATCAGGGCTAAGGCCTTGACTGCCACATTTGGATCGAGGATGCCTTCATCCTTCAGATAGGCCGGCATATGAATACCAATAAAGACCAGCTGAAAGCCACACACAAAATAACCGGCCACGAGCAGCAGGAAGGGCTTGTAAAACAGCGCCTCGCGCGTGGCTTCGGCAATGCTCTGCTCACTGAGCGATTTAGCGGGCGCTGGCGGTTCGCGCAGCTGCATGGCCATGGGCAGCATGATCAATACGACCAAGGCTGCCAGCAGATAAAACGCATTTTGCCAGCCGGTGAAGCTGATTAATTCCTGCTCGATGGGCATGAGTAAAAATTGACCGAAGGAGCTCGCCGCTGCCGACACACCAAACGCCCATGAGCGCTGGGACTCGGGTGCGGTGCGGCCGATGATGCCGCTCAAAATGCCAAAGGTAGAGCAGGCCAGGGCCGCGCCGATCAATACACCGCTGCCGGCGATGAACAAGCTTGGCTGATCAATGAGCGCCATCCAGAGTAATCCGGCAGCATAAAAAAACGCACCGGCGATGACGACTTTGGCGGTGCCAAAGCGTTCCGCAGCGATACCGGCGAAGGGGCCAAACACGCCCCACAATAAATTTTGCACGGCGATGGCGAGCGAATACGTTTCGCGGGTCCAGCCATGCACCTGCGAGATCGGCTGCAGCCAAAAGCCGAAGCCATGCCGGATGCCCATCGACATCGTCAGAATCAAACCGGAGGCCAGCAGAACGGTCTTGAGGGAGGGTGCGCGGTGGGCGGAAAACATGGACGGCATGCCTGTAATTCATTGATAGCATGCAAGTGTAGCCTAAAGTGCACTATTCTGTTTTTTCACTGTCTCTTGTGTGTGGATGTCGCACACAGCATCGCATACAGGGTCACACAAGGCGCTAGTGTGGCAAACTGTGTAAATCCGATTTACGGCACGAGGCAATCCCATGATCCGCTACACGAACTATGCTAGTCCGCTCGGCAGCCTGCTCCTGGCCGTCACCGACCAAGGTTTGGCGGGGCTCTATTTTGCGCAGCACCGGCACTTTAAGGGGCCGCAAGACTGGCAGCGCGATGAATCTCAGCCCACCCTGCAGCCGATCCTGCAGCAAACAGTCACGCAGCTGACGGCCTACTTTGCCGGGCAGCGAAGGGATTTTGATCTGCCATTGGACGTGCAGGGCACGCCTTTTCAGCGTGCGGTATGGGATGCGTTGCGTCGCATTCCTTACGGGTCCAGTGTCACCTACGCACAGCTTGCGCAAAGCATCGGCAATCCGCGCGCCGTGCGTGCAGTCGGCACGGCCATCGGACGTAATCCGATCTCCATTATCGTGCCCTGCCATCGCGTATTGGGCGCGCACAAAGCGCTCACCGGTTATGCTGGCGGGCTAGAACGCAAACAGGCTTTGCTCACGCTCGAAGGTACCGCGCTGTCATGAAACGCGGCGCTTCATGACAGCAAAAAATACTGCCTTCGACCGCGCCTATTTGCCCTTACCACCGCCCGGATTATTACTCGATCCACCGCTATAAATGCCACCGGGCGCTTCATTCGGATCTTCCTTCCGGCGCTGCCTTTCCGAGGTGCCCGACGCACCGGATGCGCCAGACGCTCCTGATGAACTCTGTTGCTCCATCATGCTTCCCATACCCATTGCACCCGTTCCGCTTTCGCCGACGCTATCGGCCGGTAACTGCTGCACCGGACCAGCGCCCGAGTACGATTTCTGCTGCCCGCTACCGGTCATCGAACCACAGGCAGAAACTGCCAAGGTGCATGTCAATATCAAAATCCATTTGGACATCGTAGTCTCCTGAAATGAAAAGCGCACGCCGCACCAAAATTGGGGCTGACGACGAACGAATGTAATCTACTCATGGAGATAGAAATCTGCGCGGCCCAAAAGTTCAGCTTGCAAAGCGCGCGGATAAGCCAAGTCTGATCTCGCGCAAGAATGATTTGCGGCTAATGCTAAAATTCGCCGCATGACCGAAAAAAAATCACCTCCACCTGCTGCAGATTTACCGGCGGTGCGCCGGGCGCGCCGTTCAAAAGGCGGGTATACCCTGCGCGATGTCGCCAAGCTGGCCGGCGTTGCGCCGATCACCGCTTCGCGCGCGCTCAACACGCCCTCGGCCGTTTCCCCCGCTGTATTGGAGCGAGTGCGCGAAGCGGTCGAGCGTATCGGCTATGTCCCCAACATGCTGGCCGGTGGCCTGGCCTCTAAGCGCAGCCGGCTCGTCGCGGCAGTGATCCCGACCATCACCGGATCGATTTTTCTCGAGATGGTGCAATCGCTTACACAAACGCTCGCTGATTCGGGCTATCAGCTCATGCTGGGTCAGACCGGCTACGAAAATTCACGCGAAGATGCGCTGCTCGAAACCATCATCGGCCGCCGACCCGATGGCGTTGTGTTGACCGGCATTATGCGCTCCGGGCATGCCCGAAAACGCCTCATCAATAGCGGCATTCCCATCGTTGAAACCTGGGACATGACATCCACGCCGATCGACATGTTGGTCGGCTTCTCGCATGAAAAGATGGGGGTGGAAGTCGCCCAGTTTCTGCATGCGCGCGGCAGGCGGCGGGTCGCCATGATCAGCGCCAATGACGAACGCGCCATACGGCGCAACAAGGCCTTCGCCGAAACCGCGCTCGCGCTTGGTATGGCCCCGCCGGGCGCCACTGAGGTGCCGTCATTTATTGTGCCGGCACCGACGTCGATGATCAGCGGTCGCACGGGCTTGCGTAGCCTGATCGCGCAGTATCCCGACATCGATGCGATTTTTTGCAGCTCCGACCTGGTCGCCCTGGGCGTCATGATCGAAGCCGGTGTGTTGGGCATGGCGATTCCCGATCGTCTGGCCGTTATCGGGCTGGGCGACTTGGATATGTCGCGCGACTTTCACCCAGCCCTGACGACGGTTCGCATCGACGGCACACGGATCGGCAGTATTGCCGGCCGCTTCATTATCGATCGTGCGGAAGAACGACCCGTTGAAACGTATGTGCAAGACATCGGATTTTCCATCGTCGAGCGCGGCACCACCTGACATCAGCTCATCTGCGCAGTCCACCGTGCGCAAAATCGCAAAAAAGTAATAAATAGCAATAAAAAAATGGTTGACAGTCAAAAAAGGTACCGCTACCATTGACGACATAAATGGTAGCGGTATCTGTACTTTCACATTCTTAACAGACAGCACGGCCTGATGCCCGAAACTTTTCATATTGACATGTCAAATTCAAATGCGCATTCGCACCATCGCGGCGCCCCTGTCGTCACCAGCCTGGAAGTCATCCCCGTGGCGGGTTGTGACGGCATGTTGCTCAATCTAAGCGGTGCGCATGGCCCCTATTTCACGCGCAATATCGTCATTCTCAAAGACAGTGACGGCAATACCGGCGTCGGCGAAGTGCCCGGCGGTGAGCAGATCCTCAACACCATCAAGGAAGCAGGCAGCATCATCATCGGCCAGCAAACCGGCAATTACCGCGCACTGCTTGAGCAGGTAAGGGTGGCGTTTGCCAGCCGTGATGCGGGTGGGCGTGGTTTGCAAACCTTCGATCTGCGGATCACAATCCATGCCGTCGCCGCGCTGGAATGCGCTTTGCTCGATTTGCTCGGACAATTTTTGGGATTGCCAGTCGCGAGCCTGCTCGGTGAAGGCCAGCAGCGCGCGCAGGTCGACGTGTTGGGTTATCTGTTTTATGTTGGCGACCGCAGTAAAACCAACTTGTCTTACCGGAGTGAGCCGGACGCGCAGGACGATTGGCTACGTTTGCGGCATGAGCCGGCCATGAGTAGCGATGCCATTGTTCGACTCGCTGAGGCAGCTTTCAAGCGCTACGGATTTCGTGATTTCAAACTCAAGGGTGGCGTGCTGCGCGGCGAGGAAGAAATCGAAGCCATCACCGCCCTGGCAGAAAAATTTCCGCAGGCGCGCGTCACGCTCGATCCGAATGGTGGCTGGCTGCTCGATGATGCGATCCGACTTTGTCGCGACATGCACGGTGTGCTGGCCTACGCAGAAGATCCCTGCGGTGCCGAAAACGGTTTCTCGGGCCGCGAAGTGATGGCGGAATTCCGTCGCGAGACGGGCCTGCTCACTGCTACCAATATGATCGCCACCGACTGGCGCGAAATGGGCCATGCGATTCAGCTGCATTCGGTCGATATTCCCCTCGCCGATCCGCATTTCTGGACCATGTCGGGCTCGATTCGCGTCGCGCAAATGTGCCGCGACTGGGGTCTGACCTGGGGTTCGCATTCGAATAATCATTTCGATATCTCGCTGGCGATGTTCACCCATGTCGCCGCCGCCGCCCCCGGTAAAGTAACAGCGATCGACACCCACTGGATCTGGCAAGATGGTCAGCGACTGACAAACGCGCCGCTACAGATCGTCAATGGTCAGATTGACGTACCGCAGACACCGGGTCTAGGCGTTACCTTGGACATGGCGCAGGTCGATGCGGCGCATGCGCTGTATCGCGGATTAGACCATGGCGCACGCAACGACGCGGCGGCCATGCAGTTTCTGATTCCGGGATGGAAATTCAATCCTAAACAGCCGGCGATGTTGCGATAAACGAAAGCGAGCAGGTCTGCGCAATTCATCACAAATAAAATAGGCAGGAGATTAGAAGTGAATTTTTCAGAAGTAGATCGTAATCCAGGCAAACGCCTGATCGGATTGGCTGGCGTCGTTCTTTTTCACGTATTGCTTGTCTACGGGCTTGTCAAAGGCTTGCATCACGATGTGTTGCAGTTTATTCAAAAGCCGCTTGAGACCAAGATCATCGAAGAGCTCAAACCGCCGCCGGACACCCCGCCACCACCGCCGCCTAAAATGACGGCACCACCGCCGCCGTTCATTCCGCCGCCAGAAGTGTCGATCCAAACGACGACATCGACGAACGCCATTACCGCAGTGTCGCGCGAAGCGCCGGTGGCGCCACAGCC
>CANCDR010000038.1 GCA_947374865.1 Oxalobacteraceae bacterium | reverse complement strand
ATCGTCTATAACAAGCGTTTGGTGCCGGCGGAAGATGTACCGACCACGCACGCTGAGTTCACCAAACTGATCACGACTAAACACGACCGCTACAAAGATAAAGTCACCACCTACGACATTGAAAAAGCCGGCATTGGTTTCATGTTCATTACCCAGGATTTGACCAATCATGCAGACGGATTCTGGGATCTGGCAAAGGCATTGGGAACGATTGGTGTGCGGGTACAGTCGTCGACCGGCACCATGCTTGAACGGATCTCGTCCGGTGAAAATATCATTGGCTATAACGTTCTGGGCTCGTATGCCTTAGCGCGTGCCAAAAAAGATCCGAATATCGGCATTCAGTTTTTGAAGGATTACACGCTGGTGATGTCGCGCGTGGTCTTCATTAACAAAACAGCCAAAAACGCCAATGCAGCCAAACTGTGGATCGATTATTTATTGTCCAAGCGCGGTCAAACTATCATCGCTAATGACTCTAAACTGTACGCCATGCGGGCTGATGTCACCGGTGAAACGACCTCTGCTGATTTGATCAAGCAAATCGGTAAAGGCGTGACGCCAATTCCAGTAAGCGCTGCTTTGCTGGGCTATCTTGACCAGTCCAAACGTCTGGCTTTCCTCAAGCAGTGGAAAGAAACCGCCGGCAAAAAATAAGCCGCATCTGCCGGCCCTCCTTCGCGGAGGGCCGCGCTCTTATCTGTCCATGTTGGATTGCGGAGTCCCGAAGCTATGTCATCACTCTCTTTGTCGCGCCTGAATTGGCCGCGCGGCGTGGTCGTCACTCTGACGATGCTCGCCGTGTTCGTGCCGATTTCCCTGATTTTTTATCAGAGCTTTTTGTCGGCACCTTTTTTTATGCCAAACAAAATCCTCACCCTGGATTCTTATCGCTTCATCTTTGATGATTCCGACTTTCGCACGGCGTTTGTCAATGGTTTTATTCTCGCCAGTGGCTTAGCCTTGATCGCAGTTCCCTTGGGCGCCATGCTGGCGTTCTTGATGGTGCGTACCGATCTGCCCGGCCGAAATTTCATCGCGCCCATTTTGTTGGTGCCGATTTTTGTCTCGCCGATGGTGATGGCTTTCGGCTATGTGGTGTCGATGGGGCCGGTGGGGTTTTATACGGTGTGGGCAGAACAATTAACCGGCATTCGGCCCTGGAATATTTATGCGTTTGTCAGCATTGTCATTATTGCGGGACTGACGCATGTGCCGCATGTGTATCTGTATGCCTCATCGGCGCTCAAGAGTCTTGGCTCGGACGTGGAAGAAGCCGCGCGGGTGGCTGGCGCATCGCCGCTGCAGGTAGCATTGAATGTATCACTGCCGATGATTATGCCGGCCTTGGCTTACGCCGGTGTACTGGTATTTTTTCTCGGCTTTGAAGTATTCGGTTTGGTGCTGGTACTGGGTGACCCGGAAGGCCATCTGGTGTTGGCGACCTATCTCTACAAATTAACCAATAAGCTGGGTACACCGTCTTATCACCTGATGGCGGCAGCGGCGGTGTGTCTGGTCGCGGTGACGATGCCGCTGGTGATGATGCAGCGCTGGCTGTTAAAGTCAGCCAATAAATATGTATCGATCAAAGGTAAAGGCTCGCGTCAGAAGCCGCTGCCGCTGGGTAAATGGAAGTGGCTGGCGATGGCCTTTATCGCTGCGTGGCTGTTATTTACCGTCGTCGTGCCGCTGTCGGGCATTGCTTTGCGCTCGTTTGTCCAAAACTGGGGCGTCGGCGTCAAGCTCTCGGAGGTCGTGACGGTCCAGGCATTCATCGATATCTGGCAGCAGCCATCACTCATGCGCGGCATTCTTAATACGGTGCTCATCGGCGTGATCGGTGGCGGGATTGCCGTCGGATGTTACAGCGCGATCGCCATGGCAGGTCATCGCAAACCGGACGGTATTACGCGTTTGCTTGATTATAGTGTGCTCATTCCGCGCGCGATTCCGGGTCTGCTGGCGGGTCTGTCTTTCCTGTGGGTTTTCCTGTTTGTGCCGGCGTTCCTGCAACAAATTTTGCAGGGCTTTGATCACCCGGCGGCGCTTTGGATGATTGACAATATTATTCCGCCGATGCGCGCTTTGCGTTCGACGATTTTTTCTGTCTGGCTCGCTTATTCTGTGGTGTGGATGGCGTATGGCTTACGTTTGATTTCGACGGCGCTCTTACAAGTCGGCCCGGAACTGGAAGAAGCCGCTCGTGCGGTGGGTGCCTCACGCGGCCAGGTGACGCGCGATGTGACATTGCCCTTGGTGCGTTATGGTTTGCTAGGTGCATGGCTGATGGTGTTCCTGATTTTTGAGCGCGAATACTCGACCGGTGTTTATCTGCTTTCGCCGGGCACCGAAGTCATCGGCGCCATGCTGGTGTCGATGTGGAGTGCCGGTGCGGTCGATCTGGTCGCGGCACTTTCTTTCATCAATATTGTTCTCGTGGCCATCGGCTTAGGTCTCGCGCTGCGCTTCGGCATCAAGCTGCACGACTAATAAAAAAGGATCATCATCATGCTGGAATTAAGTGTCAATAATCTTTACCTCGATTACGGTACGGGTGCAGCAGCAAATCAGATTCTCAAGGGCGTGTCGATGGAGCTGCAGCGCGGCGAAGTGGTCGCACTTTTGGGGCCGTCCGGCAGTGGCAAGACCACACTGCTGCGCGCAGTGGCCGGGCTGGAAAGTCCGAAATCCGGTTCGATCCATATTGGCGAACGCTGTATGTATGACGGTGCGCAGAAGGTCGATATTCCAGCCGAGGCGCGCAGTCTGGGTTTGGTTTTTCAATCCTATGCACTGTGGCCGCACAAGACTGTATTCGATAACGTTGCGTATGGTTTGACGCTGCGCAAAATGAATAAGAGCGACATCGCCAAACGCGTGGGGGATGTATTGGGTCAGCTGGGACTGGGTCAGCTTGGCGAACGCTTTCCGCACCAATTATCGGGTGGCCAGCAGCAGCGGGTCGCGATTGCCCGTGCGCTGGTGTATAACCCGCCGGTGATTTTGCTCGATGAACCGCTGTCGAATCTGGATGCAAAATTACGTGAGGAAGCGCGGGCCTTTTTACGCGAGCTGATCGTACGGCTGGGTTTGTCGGCGCTGATGGTCACGCATGATCAGTCGGAAGCGATGGCGATTTCGGATCGTATTCTGCTGCTCAATAATGGCAAGATCGAGCAGCAAGGTACGCCGCAGAGCATGTATGAAACGCCTGACACCTTGTTCACCGCCGAATTCATGGGTAGTAATAATCGTTTGCCGGCGCAGCTGCTTGGGCGGGATGCTGACAAGGTACGTCTGGAGATGGATGGCGTCCAATTATTGGGCACAGCGCGTGGCAGTAATACTGGCGCGACGATTAATGCCATGATCCGACTGGAAGAAGTGCGCATCACGGCCGTGCCGGTCGATAATGCGATCAAGCTTCCGTTACTGACCTGTATGTATCTTGGCGACCGTTGGGAATGTCTGTTCGGTCATGGCACCCTAGATGGCACTAAGCTGCGCGCCTATGCGCCGCGGAAATTGGCAGCAGGTGAGTATTGGCTTCACCTGCCGCAAGAAAAATTATGGGTGTTCTAATTTGTTGATGACAAAAGCGCGTCCGGTATTGCTCGCGCTTTTACTCGGATTGATCGGTGCGCAAGTATTTACCTGGCTGCATACACCCTTACCTTGGTTAATCGGGCCCTTGTTTGTGACGGCGCTTGTGGGCTTGGCCGGTACGGCCTTACATTGTCCGGTGCCATTTCGGCAGGCGGGGCAATGGGCAATTGGGACGGTGCTCGGCTTGTATTTTACGGCGCCGGTTCTGCAAATTTTATTGAGCAATCTCAGTGTGGCGATATTGTCGCTGCTGTTTTCGATAACGCTGGGGGCATTCAGCGGCTGGCTATTGTACAAAATTGCCGGGATTGACAGAACCACCGGATTTTTTGCCATGGCGCTGGGCGGCGCTTCCGAAATGGCCACCCAAGCAGAGCGTTATGGTGCCAATATCCAGCAGGTCGCAGCGGCGCATAGCGTGCGGGTTGTACTAGTCGTTTTTTTGATTCCGTTTGTCTTTCAGCTTTCGGGCGTGCATGGACAGGATTTATTTTTGCCCGGTTCGCGTGAAGTGGTCGTGTGGGGATTATTAATATTGGTGATCCTCACCTGTTGTGGCGGAATGCTATTGACGCGTCTGGGTGTAGCCAATGCATGGGTCATCGGTCCGATGCTGGTGGCGATTTGCTTAACCGCGTTTGGCGTGCGTTTATCGGCCATGCCGGAGTGGGTGATGCATTTGAGCCAGCTATTTATTGGCATCTCTCTGGGCACGCGTTTTACACCTGCGTTTTTGCGTACAGCACCGCGCTTTTTATTTAGTGTGCTGTTGTGCTGCCTGATTACGCTAACCCTTGCAGCCGGATTCGGCTACTTCTTAGGCTGGATAAGTCAGCTCCATCCGGCGACCGTCATTTTGGCGATGGCGCCTGGCGGGATTGCCGAAATGAGTTTGACCGCGAAAAATTTGCAGTTAGGCGTGCCGGTAGTGACAGCGTTTCACGTGATGCGCATGGTCGGGCTGGTGATGCTCATCGGACCACTTTTTCGGGCGGCAAAAAAGATCGAAATCGCCATCGGTCGACGCTAGCGGCTTTCGAAAATGCCGGCTTGGCGATTCTTCTGTACCTGATTCCACGGAAAAATTTGCCCATTCATTGCCACAAATACGCCATGCGGTAGTACTTGCGCGACGCCGCAGGCAAAGCCGAGATTAAACAGGGCATCGGAGTTGGCGATTTCGTAGGGAATCATGGCACCGGTGAGGACGATGGTCTTAGGCAGCGCGGCAGTACCGAGCACTTCTGCCGTTTGGCGCATGGTGTCGGTACCGTGAATAATCACGATGCATTCTGCACTGTCAGAACGACAGGTCGCCAGGATCCGCTGTCGGTCTGCGTCCACCATGTCGAGTGAGTCGAGGAAGGGTAATTCAATCAGCGTGGGTGGCCGGGTGAAGCGCGCGCGTTGGATCGCTGTGCTGAGGTGGCCGGCAGCAAAGCCTAATGCGCCCTTGATTTCATCGTAATGCTTATCGAATGTGCCGCCGGTGGCGATGATGCTTAAGTTCATGGGTGTCGGTTTGTATGTAATGTGGACTAGGGGATGGCAAGGTGCATTAGTCGGAGTGGTGCAGCCTGTGTTGGTCGTACTGCATTTTTCTCTATCATAGCCGAGGTGCGATAAATAGTGGGTTTCGCCATGTGTCCTATGTTTGCTTAGAGGGCAAATCACTTGAGGAACATCGGTAAGGGGCTTGTTTTCGTGGTCGCTTGGACCTCACTCTTCGCAGCCGCGACGCAAAAAAGGAGTGGCGCATTGCACGCCACTCCGGAAATCCCCAGGAGACGGTGGGGAGCCACATCACAGCAACAAGGAGGCTACGATATGCAGCCTCATGTTAGGCTGCGTGTTATACATTTTACAAATGCCAAGAGGGCATGATGCGATGTTTAAATGGCATTTGACGACAATTTTTTCTGAAAGCTGTCTGTGTGTAATGACAGTGTTTCGGCTTATTAATTTGGACGCCCCGTTTTTAGTTGGCGCGCCACATTGACGCGGACCCCTGGCGGGCTGCCATTATTATTGTGTCTGTTTATACTTTATCGAGCGCGGTCGAACTGGAAATTGATGTGCGCAAAAGCCGCTTCATTGCCAAGATTTATCCGGTAGAAGATCGGGTCGCTGCGCTGGCGATTTTGCACGACCTACGCGAACAGCATCCGGCCGCCACGCATCTATGCTGGGCATTATTGGCCGGTGGCCACTCTGGCATGTCAGACGATGGCGAGCCTTCGGGCACGGCAGGCAGGCCGATGCTGGAAGTATTGCGACACCATGAGTTGGACGGCGTATTGGCAACAGTCGTTCGGTACTACGGCGGAATTAAATTGGGCACGGGAGGATTGATGCGCGCCTACCGTGACGCCATCGCCGCCGCCTTAAAACAAGCGCAACGCTTAGAGCGCATCGCCCAATGCGAGTTAGCGATCAACCTCAATTATGCCGATGCAGCCATCGTCAGGCGATGGATAGAGCGAGAAAACTATGTCCTGATCAGTAGCCAGCAAGGCGAGCAGATCGAACTGCGCATCCGCCTCCCTGCCATCACAGAAACTCTCGCCCTCAAAACATTGGCCGACCTTACCCAAGGCCGCGCACAAATAGTGCTAAAAAATTAAGTAGGGTCAGAGTCGACTTAAATTTGATTAAGTAGGGTCAGAGTCGACTTAAATATTACATAGAAATTAAGTAGGGTCAGAGTCAATTAAATTATCAAAAATGTATGGGGCATATCGAATCAAGTGATGATTTGATCAGGTAAAGGTATAACAAATAAGTAGGGTCAGAGTCGATATATCTATATGGAATATTGCCACAAAGATAAGTCGACTCTGACCCTATTTAAAATTCATTAAATGAGGTTGCTTAAAAGTTATATCGACTCTGACCCTATTTAATTAGATGCTGGTTCAGGAAGCTGAGGGATCGTTGCCAGGCTAGGGTGGCGGCGGCTTTGTCGTAGCGGGGGGTGGTGTCGTTGTTGAAGCCGTGTTGGGTTCCGGCGTATTGCCAGACGGTGTGCGCTGTGCCGGCTGCTTTCAGGGCGGCTTCGTAGGCTGGGGCGCCGGCGTTGATGCGAGGGTCTTCGCTGGCGTAGTGGATCAGCATTGGTGATTTGATTTTCGCAACATCACTGACTGCAGGTTGCATGCCGTAGAACGGAATGCCCGCTGCTAGTTCGGGCATATGGGTGGCGAGCATGTTGACGATGCCACCGCCGTAGCAAAATCCTATCGCGCCAATTTTGCCATTGCAGTCTGGATGCGATTGGAGAAAACCCGCTGCAGCGAGAAAATCATTGGCGGTCTTTTTCTGGTCGAGGGTGGCGAATAATTCGCGTGCCTTATCTTCGTCACCAGGATAGCCGCCCAGTGGCGAAAGCGCATCCGGCGCAAAGGCCAGAAATCCCTCCAGCGCCAGGCGACGGGTGATGTCTTCGATGTGCGGATTGAGGCCGCGATTCTCATGAATGACCAGAACGGTTTGACGCTGAGAGTGCGCGCCAGAGGGCGATGCCAGATAGCCGCTAACTTTTCCGTAACCCTTGGGGGAAGAAAATTCAAGGCGGGAAGTCGTGATGCGCGGGTCGTTGGCTGCGACTTGCTGGGCTGCAGCGAATTGTGGGCTGAGCATCTCTAACAGCATCGCCGCAGTCACGCCATTGGCCGCGTATTTACCTGCCTCTTTGAGGAAATTGCGACGGTCAATGATGCCGTGCACAAACTGATCAAACAGGCGCAATACTTCGGGGTCAAAATCGTTGGCAGTTTTCTGTTGCATGAGAGTCTCCGCACTATGATGAAAGCAAAACAATAGTGTAGCGAATATAAAAAAATGCTGCTTGTAAAAAACGGAAGTTAGTCATTTAAATACTAAAGACGCAGGTTATTAAAAAAGCAGAAAAAAGATGAGTCAAAATAAGAAAGTTTTGAATCCAATTGCCTAGGCAAAAAGGGAGAGGTATGTGAAATTAAGAGAATCTTAAAATTAACAATAAAGCTGCAATTGCTTTAAAATATTAAAGAAATTAATTAGTTAAAAAACCAAAAATAGCAAAAAAACGATCAGCGGAAATTGAAATTAAAAATCGGAAAAGTTTGAGAATGCTGCTTCAAGTTAGTTTAACTGAGCAAACCGATTTGACCTTATAAGAAATAAAAATGAAAAAAAATCGCATTCTCATTTTATTAACGATTTTCTTGTCAGCCTGTGGCGGCACGACCAGTCCAGGCAGTAAGACTGTCGCAGATTTAACACCGTCATTTTTCGCCACCACAGTGCAGTTCCTGACGTCA
>CANCDR010000037.1 GCA_947374865.1 Oxalobacteraceae bacterium | reverse complement strand
TGCATCTCTTGATGCGCGACTATCCGAATTTAGGCGATGCGGGATGTTAAAATACGGGTAATTCAACATCCTGTTTATAAAGGTTTTATCAGTGTTATCCACCGCAAACATTACGATGCAGTTTGGCCCCAAGCCACTGTTTGAAAATATCTCCGTCAAATTTGGTGATGGAAACCGTTACGGTCTGATCGGCGCCAATGGCTGCGGCAAATCGACCTTCATGAAAATTCTGGGCGGCGACCTTGAACAAAGCGCCGGCACTGTCATGCTCGACCAGCATGAGCGTCTTGGTAAGCTGCGCCAGGACCAGTTTGCCTTTGAAGATATGCGGGTACTCGACGTGGTCATGATGGGCCACACCGAAATGTGGGCCGCGATGGCTGAGCGTGACCGGCTGTATGCTGATCCCGAATCGACCGATGAAGATTACATGCGCGCCGCCGATCTGGAAGCCCGTTTTGCTGAATACGATGGTTATACCGCTGAAGCGCGGGCGGGCGAACTGCTTATGGGCGTTGGCGTGGCGATTGAACAGCATCAGGGACCGATGAGCAATGTCGCCCCAGGCTGGAAGCTTCGCGTACTGCTGGCGCAGGCACTGTTTTCCAATCCGGACATCCTGCTGCTCGATGAGCCGACCAATAACCTCGATATCAATACCATCCGCTGGCTCGAAGACGTGCTCAATGAGCGTAATTCGACCATGATCATTATTTCGCATGACCGGCATTTCCTTAATCAGGTCTGCACACACATGGCCGATATGGATTACGGCACGCTCAAGGTCTATCCCGGCAATTACGACGACTACATGCTGGCATCATCGCAGGCGCGCGCGCAGCAGCTGGCCAATAATGCCAAGGCAAAAGACAAGGTACTGGAGCTGCAGGATTTTGTGCGCCGTTTTTCGGCCAATAAATCCAAAGCACGGCAGGCGACTTCGCGCGCCAAGCAGATCGAAAAAATCAAGGTCGAAGATCTCAAGCCATCGAGCCGGCAAAATCCTTTCATCCGCTTCGAGGGTGAGAAAAAACTCCATCGTCAGGCGGTGGAAATTCAATCGATCAGCAAAGCTTTCGATGTATCGCTGTTTAAAAATTTCAGTCTCACCGTTGAAGCGGGCGAAAAAATCGCCATCATCGGTGCTAACGGCGCGGGTAAAACGAGCTTGCTGCGTTCCATCGGTGGTGATCTGGCTGGATTACAGCCCGATAGTGGCAACGTCAAATGGGCCGAAAATGCCAATGTTGGCTACATGCCGCAAGATCCTACTGAAGACTTCGCCAAGGATATCAATCTGACCGATTGGATGGGCCAGTGGACCAAGGAAGGCGACGATGATCAGGCGGTGCGCTCAAGTCTGGGTCGTCTGCTGTTCTCTGGCGACGACGTCAAAAAATCGGTGAAGGTATTGTCGGGTGGTGAGAAGGGCCGTATGACCTACGGTAAGCTCATGTTAGGCCGGCATAACGTTATGCTGCTCGACGAGCCGACCAATCACATGGACATGGAAACCATCGAATCACTTAATATCTCCCTCGAAAAATACGCCGGCACGCTGCTGTTTGTGTCGCATGACCGGGAGTTTGTATCGTCGCTGGCGACGCGTATTCTCGAGCTCAAGGAAGGCAAAATCATTGACTTCCAGGGTAATTATGAAGAGTACCTGAGTAGTCAGGGTATTGAATAGTCTGCCGTAATACGAGCTGCGCATGCAAATAAACACGATTGAATTTGAACGTCCGCAAATGGCCACCGGTGCGAGCTGTGTGGCCAATGCCTGGGCCCGCGCGCCGGCCACGCCCACGTCTGAGCAACGCACTGCGCTCAAGCTGCGCATCAAACAGCTACTGATCGAAAAACAAGCCGTGCTGGTGGCCCATTATTATGTCGATGCCGACCTGCAGGACCTGGCCGAAGAAACCGGTGGCTGCGTTTCTGATTCGCTGGAAATGGCCCGCTTTGGACGCGATCATCCGGCCAAAACATTGGTCGTCGCGGGCGTCAAATTCATGGGCGAAACCGCCAAGATTCTTAGCCCGGATAAAACCATCCTGATGCCCGACCTCGACGCGACCTGTTCGCTCGATTTGGGCTGTCAGGCCGACGAATTCAGTGCCTTTTGCGACGCCCATCCGGATCGTACCGTGGTCGTGTATGCCAATACCAGCGCCGCGGTCAAGGCGCGCGCCGACTGGATGGTGACTTCTTCAATCGGCCTGGATATCGTCGCTCACTTGCATGCGGAAGGCAAAAAAATACTGTGGGCGCCAGATAAACATCTGGGCGGCTATATTCAGCAGCAGACCGGTGCCGACATGCTGCTTTGGCAGGGTTCCTGTCTGGTGCATGACGAATTCAAGGCCGTTGAGCTGGAGATTCTCAAGCGCGCCCATCCGGATGCCAAGGTACTGGTGCATCCGGAATCGCCGGCTGCCGTGGTCGCGCTGGCCGATGCGATCGGTTCGACCAGCCAGCTGATCCAGGCTGCGGTGTCGATGGATGCGCGCACCTTCATCGTCGCCACCGATAACGGCATCTTGCACAAGATGCGCATGGCAGCACCCGGTAAAATTTTTATAGATGCGCCCACGGCCGGCAATAGCGCGACCTGCAAGAGCTGCGCGCATTGCCCATGGATGGCCATGAATGGTCTGCAAAACCTGGCCGATGTCCTTGAAAATGGGCGCAATGCGATCACGCTGGATGCAGCGCTCGGCCGTCGTGCGCGCGTTTGTATCGACCGGATGCTCGACTTTGCTGCGGCCAAAAAAGCCAATGTCCGTCCGGGTGCAGATTTGGCGCGCGAACAAGCTCTTTTTTCAGGTATCGGACCGGCATGAGCAATTTAATCAATCCCTTCGCGCCCTTCGACGCGGCACTGGCGAGCGCCTGTCAGTTAAACGTGCAAGCTGCGATTGCCGAAGATGTCGGCAGTGGTGATTTGACCGGTCTGCTGGTGCCTCAAGACGAGATGGTGCAGGCGCGCGTGATCGTGCGTGAAGCAGCTGTATTGTGTGGAGCGCCATGGTTTGAAGCGGTGATGACGGCGATTGATAATCGTATTCGCATCGACTGGCAGCAGGCTGAAGGTACGCTGATGACGCCCGATAGCGTGGTCTGCCTGATCACCGGGCCGGCGCGCGCACTCTTAACGGCCGAACGTGGCGCATTAAATTTTTTGCAGATGTTGTCTGGCGTTGCCACAGCAACCCGGCGCTACGTCGATTTAATCGCCGGCTGCTCAGCGCAGATTCTCGATACCCGCAAGACCCTGCCTGGCTTACGCCTCGCGCAAAAATACGCAGTGCGCGTTGGTGGCGGTACTAACCAGCGCCTGGCGCTGTATGAAGGCATTCTGATCAAGGAAAACCATATCGCTGCCGCTGGCGGTATCCTGCCCGCCATGCGCGCGGCACAGGCCTTGAACGCTGGCGTGACGATTCAGGTCGAAGTAGAAAACCTGGCGGAACTCGAACAAGCCTTGGCTGCCGGTGCGGTGTCGATTTTGCTCGATAATTTTGACCTCGACATGATGCGTTCAGCGGTCACGCTCAATTTTGGCAGGGCCAAGCTAGAGGCTTCCGGCGGTATCAACTTTGCCAGCGTGCGGGCGATCGCCGAGACGGGCGTCGACCGGATTTCCATTGGCAGTTTGACCAAGGATATCCGTGCGACGGATTATTCTCTGCGGGTTCTGGGCTAAATTACCCCTCTGTTTGACGCAATGCAGCAATTTCTATCTTGGTGCGGTCGGTATCTTTTTGTGCCAAAAAATGGACAAAGGCTTGTCAACTGGCATATATTGCACATTGTCAGGGCGGCCTGGTCTGCTTAATTTGTCGGTGCCGCGATTTTTACCTACTCACACGAAGCAGCTGATGGCTATCCAATTTCGCTATGCAAGTTTGTTTTTGGTTTTGCTGCTGGCTGGCTGCAGTGGCAGTAGCAGTATCACTGGCGATGTGTTCAGCCTGGTGCCCCGCCTACTCGGACAAGCCACGCTGGTCGATGGCGTGGCACGTTTCACCGGCAAGCGCGCCGATTACACGATCACCAAAACCAGCACCGGCTATAGCGTCAAGGAACTAACAGGATTAGGTTTAAGTACCGATGTTGTTGCCGCCCGTAGTTTGCAATTTTCCGATATCAGCATCAATCTTGTCGTGACCGATAAAGCGGCCAGCATCGCCGTTGCCGACCTCAATAAATTACTCGAATTGTATGTCGCCTATTTCAACCGCGTACCGGATGCGGATGGCCTGGCTTACTGGATCGATCAATTCAAGACGGGTCATTCACTAGAAGAAATCGGCAATAGTTTTTACAGCGCCGCCTTGCAGTATCCTGCTCAGACAGGTTATGCCGCGAGCATGTCGAACGCGGATTTTATCGCCATCATTTACAAAAACGTATTAGGTCGCACGAGTGTCGACAAAGCCGGGCTGGACTACTGGACGGCGGCGCTCACTAAAGGCACCGAAACCCGCTCATCGCTGGTGCGCAGCATTCTGAATGCGGCGCATTCGTATAAGAATGATGCGCAGTACGGCTATGTCGCCAACCTGCTGGATAACAAAATATCCACGGCTAATTATGCTGCCGTTCAGCTTGGTATTAGCTACATCTCGGCGACCGAGGCCATCACTAAATCGCAGGCCATCGCCGCGGCCGTTACCTCAACTGATGCAGTGAGTGCGACCAAATTATTAGATACCGTTTTTGGCACAGGCGGGCCACAAATTATTGCCCCTACGCTGACAGAAAGTCAGGCAGCACGCTTCCTGCTGCAGGCGCAATTTTCTGCTTCCGATGCTGAAATCGCCAGCCTGCGCGCCAAAGGCACGGCCCTGTGGCTCAACGATCAGATGAATGCCCCAAACAGTATCACCGGCTGGGATTGGCTCGACAGTATGGGCTACAACGTCATCAGTAACGATACCCGTTACTACGATCAGGAATACCTGTCTGATCGTATGATCTGGAATCAGCTGCTCACTTCGCCGGATGCGGTGCGCAAACGCGCCGCCCTGGCACTGTCGGAAATGTTGGTGGTCTCGGTGTCGGGCGTCGAGCTCACCTGGCGCGGCCATGCCATGGCATCGTATTGGGATGGCTTGGTGGCGAATACCTTCGGCAATTACCGCAATTTGCTGGAAAACGTCACCCTTAACACCGCGACCGGAAAATACCTCAGCACCCTGGGGAATCAAAAAGAAACGACCGCAGGCCGTCAGCCGGATGAAAATTATGCGCGTGAAGTCATGCAGCTGTATTCCATCGGCCTATATCAGCTCAATCTCGATGGCACGGAAAAACGCGACAGTAATGGCGACCGTATCGATACCTACTCGGCCACCGATATCAGTAATCTGGCCCGTGTATTTACCGGCTATGTCGCCCAGACGGATCCTAAACCGCCGACGCTGGTGCCACTTAATAGTAATCGCAGCATTCCCAGTACCGCCGTCGTTAAGCCACCCATGAAGCTGACTGCCAGTCTGCATTCGACGCTGGCGGTGAACTTTTTAGGCATCAGCATCCCGGCCAATACCGACGGTACGACGGCGTTGAAGATTGCGCTGGACGGTCTGTTTAATCATCCGAATGTCGGGCCATTTTTAGCCAAGCAGATGATTCAGCGGCTGGTGACTAGTAACCCGACGCCAGCCTACGTGGCGCGGGTAGCGTCGGTGTTCAACAATAACGGCAGCGGTGTGCGCGGCGATCTCAAGGCGGTGTTTACTGCCATCCTGCTCGACGATGAAGCGCGTAGCGATACCATCGCCGCACAAGATGGCAGTGGCAAACTACGTGAACCGATGCTGCGACTGGTGCAGTGGGGCCGCACCTTTGCCGAACAGGCCGATCTGCAAAGTCTTAAATTAGGCGATTACTCGAATCCCGCCACGCAGCTGAGTCAGAGTCCCTTGCGCTCACCAACGGTGTTTAATTTTTTCCGTCCTGGCTATGTGCCGCCATCGACTGCCATGGCGACGGTTAACCGCCTCGCACCAGAATTTCAAATCGTCAATGAGAGTACCGTTGGTGGCTACGTCAACATGATGCAAGACGTAATCCGTACCGGTATTTACACGACCAATTCTGATGTCTCCGGTAATACCGAGGGCGGTGCCAACGTGACGGCGACTTATCTCAACGAACTACCGCTGGCGGCCAACCCCACGGCACTGATTGCGCGTCTGAATCTACTGCTCACTGGCGGCCGCTTATCGAGCGCCACGCAGGCCCTGATTCTTCAAACCCTGACGGCGACCAATGTTACTGCCACCAGTACCACCAGCGCCAAACTCGACCGTATTTGTCTAGCCGTGTTTCTGATCATGGCGTCGCCTGAATATCTGGTTCAAAAATAGAGGACGGCTATGTACTTTATCGACCCCCAAAAACATGCACGACGCGCTTTTCTGCGCCGCGCTTCGGCCTTATCCTTGTCGACGACGGCCTTGCCATTTGCGCTCAATCTAGCCGCCTTGGGCGAGGCTTCGGCCTTTGACGCCACAGGTTACAAGGCGCTGGTCTGTGTCTTTCTGTATGGCGGCAATGACTACGCCAATACCGTTATGGCCTATGATGATCCGAGCTACAACGCCTACTTTGGCGTGCGTGGTATCGGCCCGAATCAGATCGGCACCAGTATTGCGATTCCCAAGGCCAGCCTGACGGCCACGCTGCTCACACCGAATGCCGCCCCGCAGGTAGCCCTCAATACCTCGATACCGGATCGGCAGTATGCCTTGCATCCGTCCATGACGGGTATGGCCAAGCTATTCAACACGGGCAAAGCAGCGGTGCAGTTAAATGTCGGACCACTGGTCGCGCCGCTGACCAAGGCCCAATATTTGAGCGTTGATCGCAAGGCCTATCCGATCCCGCCCAAGCTGTTTTCGCATAATGATCAGCAGTCGATCTGGCAGTCCTCGTCACCCGAAGGTTCTAAAATAGGCTGGGGCGGTAATCTGGGTGATCTGGCCATGGCGAGTAATGCAACCTCCACCTTCACCTGTATGTCAGTAACTGGCAACGCGGTTTTTCTGTCGGGTGATTCGGCGCTGTCGTACCAGATCAGTACTACCGGTGCGGTCGCGATCAAGGGTACCAAAAGCAAGGTCTATAACTCGACGCCGGCGATGACTGCTCTGCGCACCTTGCTGTCACAAAGCCGTAGCGACATGTTTGAAAATGAATATAACCGCGTCACGGCCCGTTCAATGGCCGCGGAAGCGCAGGTGACTTCTGCTTTAGCGGGCGCGAATCTGACGACTGTTTTCCCGACCGGGAATACGTTGGCCGACCAGCTCAAGGTCGTGGCGCGCCTGATCTCGGCACGTAGTAGCCTGGGCACCAAGCGGCAGGTATTTCTGGTGTCGCTGGGCGGTTTCGACTTGCACGATAACCTCATTACGTCACAGCCGGGCTTGCTGGGTAAAGTCAGCGCTGCGATGACTGCCTTTTACGACGCGACTGTAGAGATGGGCGTGAGCGACATGGTCACCGCTTTCACGGCGTCAGATTTTGGTCGTACCTTGCAGTCCAATGGCGACGGCTCGGATCATGGCTGGGGCAGCCATCACTTCATGGTCGGCGGCGCGGTCAAGGGCAAGACCTTTTATGGCACGGCACCGGCAGTGAGCGTGGGCAGCACCAGCGCGCCGGACGACCAGTGGCATGTTGGCCAGGGCCGCTTATTGCCCTCGACCTCGGTCGATCAATACGCCGCGACGCTGGCGCAGTGGTTTGGCGTGGCAGAAAGTGAACTCTCGGGCATCCTGCCGAACTTGAAGCGCTTCGGTACGGCCGCTGGGCGGCCGGATTATCCGAGTAATATGGGCTTTATGACGGCGACCTGAAGCAGCAACACAGCTACTTCAAAGCCGCATGAAAGCGCTGACAGCGCCGCGAATTTATTTCGCCGGCTTGATAAAGCGCAGTGTAAAGCGATCGCTCTCACCGATCGCCAGATATTGATCCCGATCGACTTGGCCATTCGACAGTACCGGTGGCAGCGTCCAGACACCCTTGACATGATCCTTGCTGTCCTTGGGGTTGGCATTGA
>CANCDR010000036.1 GCA_947374865.1 Oxalobacteraceae bacterium | reverse complement strand
TCAACGTCACGCGCACCGAATACCTCACACCGGAGGCCCGCTAAAATGGCTAATCCGCGTACCGCCGCAGCCAAGGGTGTGCCATTTTCGGCCAGCCCGGTACTGGCATTGAAGCTGCCGGTATGGCGTTCGCGGCTGGTGCTGTTTGTACTCTTTCTGGCTTTCGTGTCGCTCATCGGCCGGGCTTTATATTTGCAGGGAATCTCCACCGAATTTTTGCAAAAGCAAGGCGAGTCGCGCTATGCGCGCACGCTGGAAATGCCGGCAACGCGCGGCAAGATCACCGATCGGAATGGTCAGGTACTAGCTTCTTCGGTGCCGGTCAAAGCGGTCTGGGCGATTCCGGACGATGTGCAAAGCGCCTCCAAAGAAAACCTGCACGCTCTGGCAACACTGTTGGCCATGACGGATGCCGAGCTGAATAAAAAACTGGACTCGGATCGCGGCTTTGTCTACCTCAAGCGCCAAGTCGAGTCGGACACTGCATCACAGATCATGAAGCTGGGTATTCGCGGCGTTGAAACGCGCAAGGAATACAAACGGTTTTATCCATTAGGTGAAGTCATGGCCCATGTGGTCGGCTTCACGAATGTAGAAGATGTCGGTCTGGATGGCTTGGAAAAATCATCCCAAAGTAGTCTAGCTGGTGCCGTTGGCAGCCGGCGGGTGATCAAGGATCGTCTGGGTAACATTGTCGAAGATATCGCCTCCATCCGAGAGCCGCGTGATGGACAGGATCTGACACTGGCCATCGACAGCAAGGTACAGTACATCGCCTTCACGCAGCTCAAGGAAGCCGTTGAAAAACACAAGGCCAAGGCCGGCAGCATCATCGTGCTGGATGTGCAAACCGGTGAGGTGCTGGCACTGGCCAACCTACCAAGTTATAACCCGAATGACCGCCGCGGACTGACCGGCGCGCAGCTGCGCAATCGCGCTATCACCGATACTTTTGAGCCCGGTTCGACCCTCAAACCATTTACTGTTGGCCTGTCGCTCGATACCGGACGCGTGACACCTAATACGGTTTTTCCTACCGCCGGTGTGATGACAATAGGGCCGGCGACGATTCATGATTCGCACGCTAGCACTTCGCTGAGCGTTGCGCAGATCATTGAAAAATCTTCCAACATCGGGACCTCAAAAATTGCCCTGCAAATGCCGGCGCAAGAAATGTGGGACATGTTCACCACCGTCGGATTCGGCCAGCAGCCCAAGATTGGTTTTCCTGGTGCCGTGGCTGGACGACTGCGGCCCCATCATAGCTGGCGGCCGATTGAGCAGGCTACCATGAGCTATGGACATGGGATTTCCGTCTCCCTGCTGCAGTTAGCGCGGGCTTATCTGGTTTACGCCCGCGATGGTGACATCATTCCTGTGTCGTTCGAGCGCCTGAATACCCCGCCTGAAGGCCGGCGCGTGGTGAGTGAAAAAACAGCACGGCAAATGCGCGCCATGCTTGAAACCGTCGTCAGCCCAAGCGGAACTGCTCCGCGCGCGCAGGTCGCCGGTTATCGTGTGGCGGGTAAGACCGGTACAGCACACAAAGTCGTCGGTGGCAAATACGTGAACCAGTATGTCGCATCCTTTGTTGGCTTTGCGCCGGTATCCCAGCCGCGCATCGTGATCGCCGTCATGGTGGATGAGCCGTCGAACGGCAAATACTATGGTGGCGAAGTCGCCGCACCAGTGTTTGCTGCGGTCGCCGCCAGTGCGTTGCGATCGATGAATATCACCCCCGACTCAGCCATCACGAACATTATTATTCCGACCGACGGTGTGAAGGAGAGTCTGTGATACGCTCCTCCACGCACAACGCCCAACAGATCGCCGCCGTCACGGCCTGGCTGCGCAGTCACGCCGCGGGCGCCGAACTGACAGCCGATTCGCGCGCGATTGAAAAGGGTGACGTCTTTTTTGCCTACCCCGGCGAAGGCAGCGATGGCCGCAATTTTATTGCCGATGCCTGCGCCAAACAGGCCGCTGCGGTCGTCTGTGAAGCGCAAGGTTTGCAATGGCAGGCTGAGTGGACGCTGCCGCATTTACCGGTCGTTGATTTGAAAAAAATCGCCGGTCCGATCGCCAATGCGTATTACCAGCAGCCGGATGCGGGTATGTTCAGCGTGGCGGTCACGGGCACCAACGGTAAGACCTCGTGCAGTCAGTGGATCGGCAATGCGCTCTCGCAGATCGGCATGCCGACTGCCGTGATCGGCACGCTGGGGATCAATGTTTTCAAGCAGGGTAGCCACGGCGACTTTGAAGTCACCGGCAATACCACGCCGGATGCTTTGCTGTTACAGCGCAAACTGGCGAGCCTGTCACGCGAAGGTGTCACGGCGATTGCGATCGAAGCATCCTCCATCGGTTTGCATCAGGCACGTATGGATGGCATGCACGTCGACGTGGCGGTGTTTACCAACCTGACGCGTGATCACCTCGATTATCACCTCGATATGGCGGCTTATCAGGCCGCCAAACAAATCCTCTTTAACTGGCCCGGCTTACAGCATGCGGTCATCAATCTGGATGACGAGAATGGCTTACGTTTGGTGGCGCATTTGCGCGCCCATGCGCCAACGGTCAATATTATCGGAACGACCTTGCACAAGGTCGACGTCGAGGGCATCACTATTTTGCGCGCACGCGATATTCGTAATGCCAACGGCGCTACGGTTTTTCATCTGGAAGCCGGTACCGCCACCAAACTGGTGCGCACCCAGGTGATCGGTAAATTCAACGTCAGTAATATTCTTGCCGTGCTTGGCGTATTGACAGCAAAAGGAGCAAATTTGACGGCGGCGATTAATGCTGTCGAAAATTTGAATGCAATTCCGGGTCGTATGCAGCAGCTTGGTGGGCGCGATGCGCCGCTCGTCGTCGTCGATTATGCCCACACGCCCGATGCGCTGGAAAAAGCGCTCGCGACCCTGCGTGAAGTCGCCCAGGAACGCCATGGCAAACTGTGGTGCGTATTTGGCTGTGGTGGCAATCGTGATCATGGCAAGCGTCCGCAGATGGGCGCGATTTCACAGGTCGCCGATCAGGTGGTACTGACCAGTGATAATCCGCGCAGCGAAGAAAGCGCGAGCATCATGGCGCAAATTGCTGCCGGTATGGATTTCGCCAAAGGCACACCGCAGATGATTGAAGACCGCGCCGCAGCCATTCTGTGGGCCGTGCGGCACGCTGAGCGGAGTGATGTTGTTTTACTGGCTGGTAAAGGTCACGAGTCGACACAGGAAATCAAGGGCCGTCGCCTGCCATTCCTTGATCTCGACCATGCGGCGCTGGCATTGGCAACTCGCATCGGCAACAAGGGGGCCTTCTAATGAAATCATCTTTGAGCGATTTGTTGCCCTGGATTGGTGAGGCAATCTTATCCGGTGAAGCCGAATTCGAAGGCGTCTCCACCGACAGCCGCAAGGTCTTGCCGGGCAACCTGTTCGTGGCTTTACGCGGCGAACATTTTGATGCGAATAATTTTATCGATGAAGTCGTCACCCGCGGTGCAGCTGCGGTTATTGTCGATCGCCTGCCAGCCAATCCGGTGCCGGCCCTGATCGTGAGCGATACGCGGCATGCCTTGGCCGAGATCGCCAGCTTTTGGCGCGGTCATTTCACCATGCCTGTCATCGGCGTCACTGGCAGCAATGGCAAGACCACTGTCAAGGAAATGATCGCCGCTATTTTGCATGCGGCCTACGGGGCTGACAAAATTCTCGCCACGCAGGGCAATTTAAATAATGACATTGGCGTGCCCATGACGGTACTGCGCCTGTTTGATGACTGCCGTGCCGCGGTGATCGAAATGGGTATGAATCATCCGGGTGAAATCGCGCTGTTGACGCACGTTGCCCGTCCTACCGTCGCATTGATTAATAACGCGCAGCGCGAGCACCAGGAGTTCATGCTGAGCGTGGCCGCTGTGGCCGAAGAAAATGGCGCGGCGATCAAGGGTTTGCCGGCTGATGGCGTGGCGGTCTTCCCGGCCGATGATGAATTCACGCCTTTATGGCGCGCCTATGCCGGACAACGTCAATGCATGAGTTTCGGCTTTTCTGCCGATGCCGATGTGAGCTGCAGCACCAAGGCCGAAGCCTTCGGCAGCCGGATAACAGTACGCGCAGGCGATCAGCAGTTTGAAGTATTACTCGCCGCCGCAGGACAGCATAACGTACGCAATGCCTTGGCCGCGATCGCTTGTACTTTGGCGATCGGCGTTACTACCGAGGCCATCTGCCGCGGGTTGGCCGCATTCGTGCCGGTAAGCGGCCGACTGCAGCGAAAAACGACCGCTGCAGGTGGTGTGCTGATCGACGATACCTATAACGCGAATCCGGATTCGGTGCTGGCAGCGATTGACGTCTTAGCGCGCATGGCGGCACCGCGGCTACTGGTGCTGGGTGACATGGGTGAAGTCGGTACTGACGGTCCGGCCTTTCATCGCGAAATCGGCGCCTATGCCGCCAAGGCCGGCATCGAACAATTTTTTACCTTGGGTGATCTGGCTGCGGATGCCAGCAGCGCCTTTGGCGAAGGTGGCCGTCATTTCAAGGATGTGGCGACCTTGAACGCTGCACTGGATGCGCTGACGCGTTCTACTTCGCCTGCTGCAACGATACTGGTCAAGGGATCCCGCTTCATGAAGATGGAACGGGTAGTGCAGCACTTAATACAACAGTCAATACAGGAAGCTCACTAATGCTGCTCTGGCTCGCCCAATATTTTAAGACGGACATCGGCATTTTGCGGGTGTTTAACTTCATCACTTTCCGCGCGGTGTTTGCGACCATCACCGCGCTGGTGATCGGTCTGGCCTTTGGTCCGGCGGTCATCCGGATGCTCACGCGCTTAAAGGTCGGCCAGGCGGTGCGTACTGACGGTCCGCAAACGCATCTGATTAAAAGCGGCACGCCTACCATGGGTGGTGTACTGATTCTGATCTCGATCGCGGTATCGACCTTGTTATGGGGTGACCTTACGAACCGTTTTACCTGGGTCGTCATGGTCGTCACCTTTGGGTATGGCGCGGTCGGCTGGGTGGATGATTATCGCAAGGTCGTGTTCAAGGACCCAAAAGGTATGTCCGCGCGCGAAAAGTTTTTTTGGCAGTCGCTGATCGGCATTCTGGCTGCGCTATACCTGGCGTTTTCGGTCTCGGCGCCTAATCTGGCTAAGGTATGGGAATTATTCGCCGCTTGGGTTCAGTCCGGACTGAACATGGACTTGCCACCAAAGGCCGATTTGATCGTACCGTTTTTTAAGACCATCAGTTATCCGCTCGGCGTTTGGGGTTTCATCGCCTTGACCTATTGCGTGATCGTTGGCACCAGCAACGCCGTCAACTTTACCGACGGCCTGGATGGCCTGGCGATCATGCCAATCGTGATGGTCGGTAGCGCGCTGGGTCTGTTTGCTTATTTAACCGGCAGCGTGATGTACGCAAAATATTTGTATATTCCTTATATCCCCGGCAGTGGCGAATTACTGGTGTTCTGTGGCGCGATGGTCGGTGCAGGATTAGCTTTCTTATGGTTTAACGCGCACCCGGCACAAGTCTTTATGGGTGACGTCGGTGCCTTAGCGCTCGGCGGTGCCTTGGGCACGATTGCCGTCATCGTGCGTCAGGAAGTCGTCTTGTTCATCATGGGCGGCATCTTCGTCGCCGAGACCTTGTCGGTCATGCTGCAGGTGAGCTGGTTTAAATATACGAAAAAACGAACCGGTACCGGCCGGCGCATTTTTTTGATGGCGCCGCTGCATCACCATTTTGAACAAAAGGGTTGGAAAGAAACGCAGGTCGTGGTGCGCTTCTGGATCATCACCATGATGTTAGTGCTGTTTGGTTTATCTTCTTTGAAATTACGTTAATGCCATATCAAGGTCAACAGGGTTTGGTACTAGGACTGGGTGATTCCGGTCTGGCGATGGCGCGCTGGTGTGTGCGTGCCGGCGCCCGCGTGCGCGTTGCCGATACCCGGCCAACGCCGCCGCAGCTTGCCGCCTTGAACCTGGCCTGCCCGGACGTAGAATTCATCGCTGGTGCCTTTGATGTGGCACTGCTCGAAGGGGTTGACTTTATCGCTGTAAGTCCTGGTCTTTCACCACGCAAGGAGCTGGCAGTGTTGCTGCCGGCAGCAGCTGAAAAAGGGATTCCGGTCTGGGGTGAAATCGAATTATTCGCCCAGGCCTTAGCGAACCTGAAGCAAACACAGCAGTACACGCCAAAAGTAATCGCGATTACCGGCACCAATGGCAAAACTACCGTCACCAATCTGTGCGAACAAATGATCAAGCGCTCCGGCCTGCGCGTGCAAATGGCGGGCAATATCAGCCCGGCTGCATTGGATGTACTGATGGAAGCCTTGGATGCAGAGGCACTGCCGCAGGTCTGGGTACTGGAATTATCGAGCTTTCAACTCCACACGACGACCTCGCTGCAGGCAGATGTGGCGACCGTATTAAATGTCAGCGAAGACCACCTCGACTGGCACGGCGACATGGCCAGCTACATCCAGGATAAAGCGCGTATCTTTAGTGCCAATACCATTCAGGTCCTCAATCGTGACGATGCCAAGGTAATGCAGATGGCATTGCCCCTGACGGTCAATTTTAGTTTTGGCAGCGATGTGCCTGACGAGGCCAATAGTTTTGGTCTCCTGAGCAAAAATGGCATGCTCTGGTTAGCCCATGCGGTAGAAGACGAAACAGACGAAAAGCCAAGCCGCAGAAAAAATGTGCAGCTCGTTAAAACGCCGGTCAGCGTGAGCATGCTCATGCCAGCCGATGCGCTCAAGATTCGCGGTCTGCACAATGCCGTCAATGCGCTGGCCGCCATGGCTTTATGCCGTGCGATCGATCTGCCGCTCGCGCCACTATTGCATGGCTTACGCGATTATCAGGGCGAGCCGCATCGGGTTGAACTGATCGCTACCATTGGTGACGTGACCTACTACGACGACAGCAAGGGCACCAATGTTGGCGCCACCGTGGCGGCGCTCAAGGGCCTGGGCACGCAGCAGAAATTGCTGCTCATTGCCGGTGGCGATGGTAAGGGCCAGGACTTTTCACCGCTTGCCGAGCCGGTCGCAAAGCATGCGCGCGCGGTGTTCCTGATCGGCCGTGATGCCGCAGCGATTCGCTCGGCGCTGGCGTCCACCGGAATTGATCTGATTGACTGCGCAAGCTTAGAGCAAGCCGTACAACAGGCAGCAGCAATGGCGCAGGCCGGTCAGGCAGTTCTGCTGTCCCCCGCCTGTGCCAGTCTCGACATGTTTAAAAATTACGCACAGCGGGCGGCGGTGTTTGCAGATGCCGTGCGCGAGATTGCCTTGACACGCGGGGAGCTCGCATGACATTCGCCTTCCCCGGTCTGGCAAAACTGCATGCGCGCACAGAAGGCATCGGCCGCGAACAACGTTCGAACATGATGGAATACGACCAGCCGCTGGTGTGGGTGGTTCTGCTGCTGCTGATGCTTGGTCTGGTGATGGTGTATTCAGCCTCGATTGCGCTGTCAGATTCGGTGAAACACATGAAATTTACACACGGCGTGTCGACCTACTTTCTGACGCGTCAGGCTGTCTTTATTTGTATTGGCATGGCAGCAGCCTTAGTGGTCTCGCGCATTCCCATCGCTGTCTGGCAGCGCTGGGCACCCTATCTGTTTGTAGCAACCTTGTTGCTACTCATATTAGTCTTGGTGCCAGGCGTAGTGAGTGACACAAATGGTGCCAAACGCTGGCTGCGTTTTAAATCCTTTAATTTGCAGCCATCCGAATTAATGAAATTATTTGTGGTGCTGTATGCGGCGGATTTTACCGTGCGCAAACAGGAATTCATGCACAAGCTGACCAAAGGCTTCCTGCCAATGGCGGGGGCGATCGGCATTGTCGGTTTTCTGCTGCTGTGGGAACCCGATCTGGGCGCTTTCGGCGTGATCGTGTGCATCGCCATGGGGATTCTGTTTTTAGGCGGTGTCAACGGTATTTGGTTCTCGGGTATTGGCGCGATCCTGGTCAGTATGTTTTCGCTGGTGATTCTGCTTTCACCTTGGCGCCGCGATCGAATTTTTGCCTATCTCGATCCGTGGGGCGAAGAAAGTGTGCTCGGCAAGGGTTATCAGTTATCGCATTCGCTGATCGCCTTCGGTCGGGGTGAATTCTTCGGTGTTGGTTTAGGTGCCAGCATCGAAAAACTGCATTATCTGTCTGAAGCGCATACCGACTTTTTGCTGGCCGTGATCGGCGAGGAGCTGGGCTTTGTCGCAGTGGTAACGGTGATCCTGATGTTTTACTGGATCGTCAAACGTGCCTTCGATATCGGCCGTCAAGCCATTGCCATGGATCAGACTTTCGCCGGCCTAACCGCCAAGGGTCTGGGTATCTGGATCGGTGTGCAAACCTTCATCAACATGGGCGTTAATCTTGGCTTACTGCCGACCAAAGGCCTGACCCTGCCGCTGATGAGTTATGGCGGTACCGGCATTCTGATCAACTGTGTTGGCCTGGCGATCTTGTTACGCATCGATATGGAAAATCGCATCCTCATGCGCGGAGGCCGCGTATGAAAAAATTACTGATCATGGCCGCCGGTACAGGCGGACATATTTTCCCTGGTCTGGCGATCGCTGCCACCATGCGTGAGCGTGGCTGGCAAGTCAGCTGGTTGGGCACACAGCACGGCATGGAAGGCGGCATCGTGGCGCAACATGCCATCGTCCTCGATGCGATCGATTTTGCGGGCCTGCGCGGTAAGGGCCTGGCGCATGCATTGCGCGGTGTGGTCAAACTGGCCAAGAGTTTTTTCAGCTGCTACCGGATTCTGGCGCAGCGTTCACCCGATGTCGTGTTGGGCATGGGTGGCTATGTCACGGTGCCTGGTGGTTTAATGGCGCGTTTGCGGGGGATTCCTTTAGTGCTGGTAAATGCCGATGCGGCGCTGCTGATGTCGAATAAAGCGCTTGCGCCGATCGCCCAGCGCGTCCTGTTTGGATTGCCAGCCAAGCTTGCCAGCGCAAGTGACAAAATGCGCGTGACCGGTAACCCGGTGCGGCAAGCCATTCTCGATTTGTCCAAGCCGGACCAACGCTTTGCCAGTCATGCCGGTGTTCTGCAGCTGCTGGTGGTAGGCGGTAGTCTGGGTGCACGTATATTGAATCAAACACTGCCCGCTGCATTGGCACTGATGCCGGCAGATCAGCGGCCAAAGGTCACGCATCAGTCAGGTAAGCAGCATGTCGAGGCACTGCGTGCAGCCTATGCCGCCGCCGGCGTGGAAGCGGAAATTGTCGATTTCATCGACGATATGCCGCGCCGTTATAGCCAGGCCGATCTGGTACTCTGCCGCGCCGGTGCGATCACGGTGTCTGAGCTGACTGCTGCCGGCGTCGCCAGTATTCTGGTGCCGCTGGTGGTCTCCACGACTTCGCATCAACGCGATAATGCAGGCTGGATGGCAGATCAAAAAGCCGCCATTCATTTGCCGCAGCACGACATGTCGCCAGCCCAGTTATCGGCAATGTTGGGATCCATCACACGCGCTGACTGTTTGCGCATGGCGCAGGCAGCCTACGCGATCGGCGAACGCTCAGCGAATCAAACCATTGCCGGCGTACTGGAAGAAATGGCGGAGGTGAGCGCATGAAGCATCGCGTCAATAATATTCACTTCGTCGGCATTGGCGGCAGCGGCATGAGCCCGATCGCCGAAGTCATGCTCAATCTTGGCTATCGGATTTCCGGCTCGGACTTGAGCAGCAATGTGGCCACGCGTCGCCTGGCTGATCTGGGCGCGAACGTAATGCTCGGCCATGCGGCGCAAAACATCGATGGTGTCGATGTATTGGTGACCTCGACCGCCGTTAAATATGACAATCCGGAAGTTCTGGCGGCGCGTGCGCGGCAGATTCCGGTCGTGCCACGGGCGACCATGCTCGGTGAGCTGATGCGCTTAAAGCGCGGCATCGCCATCGCCGGCACGCACGGCAAAACGACGACCACCAGTCTGGTGGCCAGCGTATTGGCTGAAGGCGGCCTCGATCCGACCTTCGTCATCGGTGGACGTCTGACCAGCGTCGGCGCGAATGCCCGCGTGGGTCAGGGCGATTTCATTGTTGTCGAAGCCGACGAATCAGACGCCTCATTCCTGAGCCTGTCACCGGTCATCGAAGTCATCACCAATAT
>CANCDR010000035.1 GCA_947374865.1 Oxalobacteraceae bacterium | reverse complement strand
CAGACCAGCTGACATTCGTCGCAGCCGACCACCCGGTTACCGATCAACGGACGAAATTCAAGCGGGATGCTGCCCTTTAATTCCAGGGTCAGATAAGAGATGCAGCGGCGCGCATCCAGCTGATACGGTGCAATGATGGCGCGCGTCGGACAGACATCGATACAGGCGCTGCATTGCCCACAGTGAGAGGCGATCGGCGCATCGGCCGGCAGTGCCAGATCGGTCAGTATTTCGCCGACAAAAAACATCGAACCGGCTTCGCGATTGAGCAGCAGGGTATGCTTGCCGCGCCATCCTAGTCCGGCACGCGTGGCCAGCGCGACTTCCATCACCGGCGCCGAATCGGTAAAGACCCGGTAGCCGAAGGGGCCGATTTCAGCGGCGATTTGCTCTGCCAGTCGCTGTAATCGTCCGCGCAGCACCTTGTGATAGTCTCGTCCGCGGGCATACAAGGAAACTGTGGCCTGCGCCGGATCAGCGCTGCGCAAGGCTTCACGTTCGCGCCAGTCGGGACCCAGATCGGCCGGTAAATAATCCATCCGCGCGACGATCGCGCGCAGGGTGCCGGGCACGAGTTCGGCAGGCCGGGCGCGCTTCATGCCGTGGGCTGCCATATAATCCATCTCACCGTGCATGCCGGCGTCGAGCCAGGCGCGCAAACCGGCCTCGGCCTCGGACAGATCGATATCGGCGATGCGCAGTTCGGCAAAACCCAGCGCGCGGCCCCAGGCCTTGATGGTCAGCGCCAGGGCTGCCAAATCGGGTGCTGCGATGTCATCGTCGGTGGCAGGACCGTGAATCATATTTTTTGAATTGTTTTAAATTGCGCAGGAAGATTTCATTTTATTCGATGCCGAACCTAATACAGAACTTAATCGCCCATTTGCCTGACGAAGCCGCCACGAACGCGCTAGGGAAATCACTCGCTGGCGTGCTCACGCCCGGTCTGGTGATTTATTTGCAAGGCGATCTAGGCGCCGGCAAAACTGCGCTCACGCGCGCGCTGCTGCAGGCAGCCGGCCATGTCGGCCATGTGCGCAGTCCGACTTATACGCTGGCCGAACCCTATACCGTGCAGATCAATGGCCAGCCGACCGAGGTGATTCATTTTGACCTGTATCGCATGATCAGTGCCGACGAATTTCTGGAAGCCGGCTTTCGTGAATACTTTAATGCGCGCAGTGTGTGTATCGTCGAATGGCCGGAGAAGGCGCAACAGCTGTTGCCGGCACCGGACATCCGTATTTCTTTACAGATTGAAGGCGACGGTCGTGCGGTAGAATTGACGGCATTATCAGCTCAGGGTGTTGCATGCCTCAATCGCCTCCACATCCCGCCATGAATCGCGCAGTTACGCACACAGCAACGCGCATCGTGACGCGCCGCACCGTCCTCAAGGCCGGCAGCAGTCTGCTGCTGTCTGTCTTTGCCGGACTGACTGCCGGCAGCGCACGGGCAGCGCAAATTCTGGGCGTGCGGGTCTGGCCGGCGAACGACTACACCCGGGTGACGCTGGAAAACGATAGTCAGCTTAAAGCCAGCCATTTTCTGGTGCCGGATCCGGCCCGTTTAGTGGTCGACATCGAAGGCCTGCAGCTTAATGCCACCATGCGCGAACTGGTCGCCAAGATTCAATCGAATGATCCGTATATTAAACAGGTTCGGGTAGGTCAGAATCGCCCCAATGTGGTGCGTCTGGTATTCGATCTCAAGGAAGACATCAGTCCGCAGGTTTTTTCTTTGCCGCCGGCGGGGAATTATCGTCATCGGCTGGTGTTCGACCTGTACCCGGTCAACGCACCAGACCCGATCGCCGAACTGATCGCCAAAGGACAGTGGGCGCAAGAGAGCAAACCCGTCGCCAAATTGCCTCCGCCGCAGGGCCGTATCCAAACCCCGGCTGATCCGTCCACATTTGCGCCTGAAACGGCAGCGCCGCTCACGCGCATGCTGACCATCGTCCTCGACCCTGGCCATGGCGGCGAAGATCCGGGCGCCATCGGTGGCGGCGGCAGTCGCGAAAAAGATGTCGTCCTGGCGATCGCCCAGCGACTTAAAAAGCGCCTCGAAGGACAGGTCAATATGCGCGTCATGCTCACCCGTGACGCCGACTTTTTTGTGCCGCTGCATGTGCGGGTACAAAAAGCGCGCGCCGTGCAGGCTGATCTGTTTGTCTCGATTCATGCCGATGCCTTTGTCGAAGCGCGAGCGCGTGGTTCTTCAGTCTTTGCGCTGTCTGAAAAAGGCGCCTCGTCGAGCGCTGCGCGCTGGCTGGCGAACAAGGAAAATGCTGCCGACTTGATCGGTGGCGCTAATCTCAAAAATCACGATCTGCAGTTGGCCAGCGTCCTGCTCGATCTGTCGACGACAGCGCAAATCAGCGACAGCATCAAGCTTGCCCGCGCCGTGCTGGGCGAGATCGGCGACATCAATCGGCTCCATAAGGGAGCGGTCGAACAAGCCAGCTTTGCCGTGCTCAAGGCGCCCGATATTCCCAGTATCTTGATTGAAACCGCCTTCATTTCAAACCCGGAAGAAGAAGCCAAGCTCAACGATGAGTCGTATCAGGATCAGCTGGCCGAGGCGATCCTTAAAGGTATCAAACGCTACTTCGCTAAAAATCCTCCGCTGGCAAAAAATCGTATGACCTGATGTCGAATCCACCATATTTTTTGCCTGTGGCGTGATTCGGCCAGCATTTTTGCCATGCGGGCGCTCTCAAGATGCTATTTTGCAAGTAAAATCTAGGCGTTACGTGCTACTTTTTTAGTACTTCTGTTCCGCGTTCGGCATATCTTTGCAAACACGATCGTCTGACAAATCATTAGGTGAATTAAATGACTCAAGAACCCACTTCCTTTGCCAGCGGCGTGAATGCGGATAGCAAGGAAATTCTCGCTTTTACACTGGGCAAAGAAGAATACGGTATCGATATCTTGCGGGTCCAGGAATTGCGCGGCTATGAAACCGTCACGCGGATCGCCAATTCAGCCGATTTCATTAAAGGCGTGGTCAATTTGCGCGGGATTATCGTCCCCATCGTCGACATGCGCATCAAGTTCAAACTTGGCGAGCCGACTTATGACCAGTTCACCGTCGTCATCATTCTGAATATTCTGGGCCGTGTCGTCGGCATGGTGGTTGATAGTGTCTCGGACGTGATCGCCCTCACTACCGACCAGATCCGCTCTGCTCCCGAGATGGGCGCGGCAGTTAATTCCGATTACCTGACCGGCTTAGGTACGATTGAAGATCGCATGCTGATCCTGATCGATATCGATAAGCTTATGTCGAGCCCGGAAATGGGACTGATGGATAAAATCGCTGCTTAAAAACGCCAAAGTTTTAAACTTTGCCTTCCCCGTCCATTGGCGTACTGGCAAGTTTGACCGAACTTTTCCTTTTTGAAACATCACAAGATTCCAACCACCATGAACTTATCTAATCTGAATATTTCGACCCGTCTTAGAGGCGGCTTCGGCTTCCTTATTTTGCTATCCCTGATCAGCGTCATTTTTGGCGTAGCGCGGTTTACTGCTCTGGGCAGCATTACCGATGAGATCGTCAATGACCATCTAGTCAATTCAGCCGCGTCACATCAGTTCGACAGTGCCGTTCGCGAAGATGCCATGATCACCCTGGGTTTGTTCATTGAGTCCGATCCTGCCGTGCGCGCCAAGAGTTTGGAGCGCATCGCTGGCAATACCAAAGTCATCGATACCGCCATGGTTCGACTGCAACAGCAGGCCACGACGCCCGAAGAAAAAGACATGGCAGTCAAAATGCGTCGTGATCGCGCCGCCTATGAAGCAGGGTTTGCCAGTGTCGTTGCCGCCATCAATGCAGGCGACCGCGATACGGCAATTAAAACCATGCATAACGTGACAATGCCGGCGCTGGAGTCGCTGCTCAAAGTCGTCAAAGACAATATCGCTTATCAACAAAACGAAATGACCGAAGCCGGCCAGGAAGCTGACAATCTGGCCAAGTCAGCTCGCATACTCACTCTTGCTATCGGTCTGACTGTGCTGATCGCAGGTATTGTATTGGCACTGCTACTCACCCGCTCGATTACCGGTCCACTCAACGACGCTGTTGGGGTAGCCAAGAAGGTAGCCGGTGGAGACCTGACCACGCACATCGAAATCCGTTCGACCGATGAAGCCGGTCAGCTCATGCAAGCCTTGCGTGACATGAATGACAGTCTCGGACGCACGGTGTCTGAAGTTCGGCTGGCGACCGATACCATGTCGACTGCGGCTGGTGAAATCGCTTCCGGCAATCTGGACTTATCGCAGCGCACCGAATCGCAGGCCAGTTCGCTGGAAGAAATTGCTTCTTCGATGGAGCGTCTGACCTCGACGGTGATACAAAATGCCGATAATGCACGGCAGGCGAATCAACTGGTCGTCTCCGCTTCCAGCGTCGCCTCAAAAGGCGGTGAAGTCGTCGGACGTGTGGTGTCCACCATGGGATCGATCAAGGAAAGTTCGGGCAAGATTGTCGACATCATCGGCGTCATCGACAGCATCGCGTTTCAGACCAATATTCTGGCGCTCAATGCCGCCGTTGAGGCTGCGCGTGCCGGTGAACAGGGCCGTGGTTTTGCGGTGGTCGCTACCGAGGTGCGTAATCTGGCGCAACGCTCTGCTGCTGCGGCCAGAGAAATCAAAATGCTGATCGGCGATTCGGTCGATAAGGTCGATGCCGGTAGTATTCTGGTCGATCAGGCAGGACAAACGATGGAAGAGATCGTCACATCGGTGAAACAGGTCACCGATATCATGGGTGAAATCAGCGCCGCATCGAGCGAGCAAAGCGCCGGCATCCGTCAGGTCAGCGAAGCGATTTCACTCATGGATGAAACGACGCAGCAGAATGCTGCCCTGGTCGAAGAAGCCGCTGCTGCCGCACAAAGTCTGCAGGATCAGGCGACCAGCCTGTCTGAGCTGGTCAATATCTTTACCACTGCACAGGTCAGCACCCGTCGGCCGACTCCGAAGGCATCAGCCAGCACGGCACGTCCAGCGCTGGTCAAGCCGACAAGCCGCGCAACACCGCCGGCACGCACTGCTGCTGTCACACCAAAACTTGCTTCACCTGCTGCAGGCGGTGATTGGGAATCGTTCTAAGCGATTCCTCCTCAAGGATTTCAGGACCGTGGTGTTGGCTGACGAAGTCGGCTGACTCCACGCCAGATCCCACCCAATAGGAGCGGAAAGATGGCTGCCCCGACGCCGATTAATACGATCGTATTGAGGTGTTCACGTACCCCCGGGATATTGCCAAAAAAGTAGCCGCCTCCCACCAGCGACAGCACCCATACCAGGGCGCCGCTGACGTTGTAGTACTGAAAACGGCGAAATGGCATACCCGATACGCCCGCCACAAACGGCGCAAAGGTGCGCACGATCGGAATGAAGCGCGACAGCAGGATGGTTTTGCCGCCATGCTGTTCATAAAACGTCTGCGTCTTGCGCAAGGCCTGCTGATCGAGCCAGCGATAATCGTGGGTAAACACCTTTTGCCCAATCAAGCTGCCGATCGCGTAATTGAGCGTATTGCCAGCGATCGCAGCGGTGATCAACAGCCCCATCAAAAGCCAGATATTCATGGCACCCGTCGCGCAGAAGGCGCCGCCGATAAACAGCAGCGTATCGCCCGGCAGGAAAGGCAAAACGACCAGTCCGGTTTCGCCAAAAACGATGGCGGACAAAATCCAGTACACCAGTAAGCCATACTGCTCGATAACGATCCCTAAGGTCTTATCGACATGTAAAATCATGTCCAGCATTTGCATCGCGTCCATAGGGCTCCTTGAATTTCGAGGCATGATACACCATCAGAACAGGCATGCAGAGAACGGTAGCTAGCTTGGCAGCGGTATAATTCGTCCATGCATGACACGCCCAAACCGTTTCGCCCCATCCAGGCACTGCCTGACCAGCTGATCTCGCAAATCGCCGCCGGCGAGGTCGTTGAACGTCCGGCTGCGGTGGTCAAGGAGTTACTCGAGAATGCGCTCGATGCCGGCGCGACCGATATCACGGTCCGGCTCGAACAAGGCGGCGTCAAGCGTATCGCCATTACCGATAACGGGCGCGGCATCCCGGTGCTGCAAATGCCGCTGGCACTGGCGCGTCACGCCACCTCCAAAATTGCTTCACTGGCTGATCTGGAAAACGTCGCCTCGCTCGGCTTTCGCGGAGAAGCGCTGGCCTCCATCGCCTCCGTCGCCCTGCTGACCATGACGACCCGCACCGCTGATGCCGATCATGCCTGGGAGCTGCGCGCCATCAGTGGCGCCAGCGCCTCACCGAGTGCCGGTGCGCCGGGCACCACGATCGATGTGCAAGACCTGTACTTTAATACCCCGGCGCGACGTAAATTTCTCAAAACTGATGCGACCGAATTTGGTCATTGTGCCGAAGTGGTTCGCCGCATTGCCTTGGCCAGGCCGGATGTCTGCTTTTCGCTTTCGCATAATGGCAAAACGGTCGATCACTGGACCGTCACCGATACGGCCAAGCGCAGCGCCCACATACTCGGTGAAGACTTCGCCACGGCGCGCCTGCCGCTCGATGAAGCCGCCGGTCCCTTACGTCTGCATGGCTTGGTCGGCCTGCCAACGGCTTCACGGGGCCGCGCTGACAGCCAGTATTTTTATGTGAATGGCCGCTTTGTTCGCGACAAATTACTGACCCATGCCGTGCGTGCAGCGTATCAGGATGTCTTGCATGGGGATCGTTTTCCCTCCTATGTATTGGCGCTCGATCTGGATCCGGCGCTGGTGGATGTGAATGTGCATCCGTCAAAAATCGAAGTACGTTTTCGCGATAGTCGCGCGGTGCATCAGTTTGTTTTTCATGCGGTCGCGCGCGCCATCGCCCATACCTCGGCCACTGCCCATGGCACGGTGCCGGCGCCGCAGCCGGCCAACAGTATTGACGTGCCCTGGCAGCGCGAACAGCAGCAAGCCAGCTTTGGCGCGCAATTACATCCGCGGCCGTTTGCCTCACCGATGGGCGTAGCGCAAAATGTCACTCAGTATGGTGCGTTGTTTAACGCGGACCGCGAACCCACTGCGGGTACACCAAACCCGCCCATGCCGGCGCAGGAATTCCCGCTCGGCTTTGCATTAGCGCAGCTGCATGGCGTATTTGTACTGGCACAAAATGCCAATGGACTGGTCTTGGTCGACATGCATGCCGCGCACGAACGCATTCTTTACGAGCAGTTAAAAAACGCGCTCGATGACAACGCCATGTTCGTCCAGCCGATGCTGATACCGCTGACCTTTTACGCCGATGCGGTCGAAGTCGGCACTGTCGAAGAACATCAAGACACACTGGCTTCACTGGGCTTTGATATTGCGGTGATGTCACCCACCACGCTGGCCATTCGTGCCATTCCGGCGCTGCTCAAAAACGCCGATGCGCATGCCTTGGCGCGCGATGTGCTGCGCGAGATTCGTGAATTCGGCGGTTCGCGCGTGCTGCTCGAAAGGCGCAATGCGCTACTCGGCACCCTGGCCTGTCACACCGCCGTGCGCGCAAACCGGACACTGACGATCCCCGAAATGAATGCCCTGCTGCGGCAGATGGAAGCCACCGAACGCGCTGATCAATGCAACCATGGCCGACCCACCTGGGTACAGCTGGCCTTGCACGATCTCGATAAACTTTTTTTGCGCGGCCAATAATCCATGCCCTCTTCCAGTCCGCAGCCTTTGGCGCGCTATGCGCATGCGCCCATGCTATTGCTGATCGTCGGCTTTCTGATCCTGCAGCCGCTGTCGACCGATTTATATCTGGCGTCCCTGCCAAGTCTGGCGAGCAGCTTTGCCGTGCCGCCTTCCACGGTGCAGCTGACGCTGTCGCTGTTTGTGATCGGCTTTGGTGGTGCGCAGCTCATCATCGGTCCTTTGTCGGATCGCTTCGGTCGCCGTCCACTTCTCTTATGTGGTCTGAGTCTGTATGTGCTGGCGACCGCCATGTGTGGTCTGGCGTCCTCAATTGACATATTAATTACGGCGCGTTTTTTGCAAGCCTTGGGCTGCTGCTCGGCGGTGATTATGGCGCGCGCCATTGTGCGGGATATTTATGCGGTGAGCGACAGCGTCAAGGTCGTTGCGCGGGCTTCAAGCTGGCTTTCGCTTGGTCCTTTACTCGGTCCTGTGGTGGGCTCTTACCTGCAGGTCGGCTTTGGCTGGCGCGCCGCGTTTGTCGCACTGGGGCTGTTTTCTGCAGCGCTGCTGCTGCTGACTTTTCTGCGCCTGCCAGAGACCAATCAACATAAAGATCCTGCCGCCACCCAATGGCGCGGCTTACTGGCAAATTATCGGCTGGTGCTGGGCTCGCGGGTATTTTGGGCCTATGCGCTGCCGGGCGCCTTGTCGTATGGCGCCGTATTTAGTTTTATCTCAGGCTCGTCGTTTGTGTTCCTGAATGTGCTGCATGTGCCGACGGCGTGGTTTGGTTTTTGTTTCGGCTTTGCTGCTTCGGGCTACCTGCTGGGCACGATTGCCTGCCGTCGCCTGAATGCGCGCTTTGGCAGTCCGACGACTTTTCGCATCGGGACTGGTCTCACGCTCGCCTCGGGGGCCTTGTTTCTGGTGGCCGTTGCGCTGGGGCTGTCGCACTGGACCATGTTGGTGGCGACGATGTTTCTGACTATGGGCGCACACGGCATTAACTTTCCTGTTTCGCAGGCCGGTTCGGTGTCGCCTTTCCCGCAGCAGGCTGGCACTGCTGCCGGGCTCATGGGGGCGCTGTCGATGTCGGTGGCGTTTGTCGCCGGGACCCTGGTCGGTGCCAGTCATGATGGCACCCTGGTGCCGCTCGCGTTGATCGCCGGCGGCCTGGGTCTGTGCAGTTTTCTGGCGGTTCGCAGCCTGCACATGCCGCTCGCTGTTCCGGCCTGATCCATGAAACCGCTGGCCATCGCCATCATGGGACCGACCGCCTCGGGCAAGACCGCGGCGGCACTGGAAGTCGCGCGGCATTTCCCTTGCGAGATCATCTCGGTGGATTCAGCGCTGGTATTTCGCGGCATGGATATTGGTACCGCCAAACCCAGCCAAGCTGAACGCGCTGCGGTCGTGCATCACCTCATCGATATTCTCGATCCGCTGGAATCATATTCCGTCATGCAGTTCTGCGCCGATGCAACGCGCCTTGCGCAAGACATCCTCGCCCGCGGCAAATTACCTCTGTTAGTCGGCGGGACCATGTTGTACTTTAAGGGACTGCGCGATGGTCTGGATGTGCTGCCACAGGCTGATGCTGGATTGCGCGCACGTCTGGATGCCGATTTCGCCCTGCTCGGCTCACCCGCCATGCATGCGCGCTTAGCGCTGCTTGATCCCCCCACGGCAGCGCGTCTGCAGCCCAACGATACGCAGCGCATTCAGCGGGCCCTCGAAGTCATTGAACTCAGCGGTCAGCCTATGTCGGCCTTGCTGGCGCGCGCCCCCAAACCGGACTTACCCTTCACGCTGCTGCCGCTGGCATTGGAACCGTCTGACCGGCACTTGCTCCACGCGCGCATTGCGGCCCGTTTTGACGCCATGCTCGATCCCGATACCGGCGGCCTGATTCACGAGGTGCGGTCCTTGCGCGCCCGTGGTGATCTGCATACCGGCCTGCCATCCATGCGCTGCGTAGGCTATCGTCAGACCTGGGAATACCTGGACGGCGAGATCGACCTCGCCAGCCTGCGCGAAAAAGCCATCATCGCCACCCGCCAGCTGGCCAAACGTCAGCTGACTTGGCTGCGCGCCTTGCCGGATCGCCACGTCATCGACTGTAATGCTGCCGACGCCAGCGCCCAAATACTGCAAGCCGTGCGTTCTGCGCTCGGATAGCTCACCTTGACAGGCAAAGCCCCAGGCCGCATAATCTCGCGCTTGCCGGTGATATAGCTCAGTTGGTTAGAGCACAGCACTCATAATGCTGGGGTCGGTGGTTCAAATCCACCTATCACCACCAAAAATTGCATAAGCCGTTGATTCGAAAGGATCAACGGCTTTTTGTTTTCAGAAAATGGTGGGGTCAGGTCTTGACATGACACATTTGAACGAGGGGAGACTAGGACATCCATATCTTTTTTGCTGACGAGACAAGATAGGTGCAAATGCCATGATCTACCGTACGGAGTAGTGGATGTCCAAAACTTTCTTATTCTAATGGTCATTTCTTGAGTTTTTGGATATTGTTCGAAAATTACTCTAGCATTGCATACACCGAAGCTGAGTAATCCTACGCTCAGAATTAGCCCAATTAATCTATACATAAACTGATATCATAAATTCAAATTAATCAATACTTGTTGGATTTTTTCAAAACTTTTTTTCTAACGAAACATCACAAATACCACTTTGTCGTTCTAATTTTTCTTCTGCATGATTTGGAATATGCAATGTTCCTGTCTCAGAATAGTCGCCTGTATATCTATTTATATCAAATTTGTGCAGACTGTATCTTCCATCATTGAAGTGTTCTGACAGCGATTTCCATTCGATTGAAATAAGATGTTCAGACATCTTATATTTTAATTCTGAAAATTTTAGATCACGAGGCTCCTCTAACATATTAATTTTCCCATCTCTTATTATTATAAAATATGTTTTTTTATAAAATTCACTCATTGATGAATATTTGCATTGAAGCACAATTGGCTTTTCTATTTCAATTTTGACATTATCAATTTTTAGATTGCATGCCCCAAGAAATATTAAGAAAATTGTGTTAAGAAATCTTATTTTAGACATTTTATTTTTTTAAATATTATTTAATATTTACTTTTTGCAGTTATGTTGTTAAATATCGTCCATGACGAATTTTATTTTTGATTCGCATCATTATTTCATTAGCGTTATTAAAATGATGTTCGGCTGCATCCAATCTTGAAATTTCTTCATCAGTTGGATTATCAGAAGATGAAAATTCATTGAATACACGACTATACTTTTTTATAACAGATGTATATGCCTCACTTCGTGCGCGAGTCGCAGATTCCATTTCAGCTATTGCATCAAATTCTTCTTGATCAAAAGTCATGATATTTCATCCCTAATAAGTTGAATTCAAAATTTGCCTATCAATGAATCTGCACGCGTTCCAACGGACTTTTTCCTTGAGAATCGACACTTTTCAAAAATTAATATGGCATTAATTGCCACATTGAAAATCTAGAAGTTACAACCAAAGCCTCATCATGTAAATGACTTCGCGAAAAAAAAACCAGGACATCCACATCCTTCTTCTTTGCTGGCGCGACAAGATCGATTTAAAAGCCACGATGCAAGGAATAAAGTAGTTGATATCCCAGAATTCCAGAATTTCTCAGGCACACGTTGCGCTGCGCCGCCCCAAACCCTCAGCAATAAAAGCTAGCACCAAGGAATTGAGCGAAACCCCCTCAACTTTTGCTCTGGCTGTTAATTGCAGGTGCATGGAGCGCGGTAGACGGGCAAGGACTTTGCCTGATGCGGATGCCGGCGTGAAGTCTTGTATATTGAAAGCGGGGACAGGAACTTCCTGACCCAAGTCAGCCATAGCGCTGATGACGGCAATGAATGCTTCCCGACCATCGGCAATGGCTTCCATTTCGGTTGCACCATCCGCCACGACGCCAGGAATATCCGGCATAGAGAATCAGTAGAGAATCAGGACATCCATATCTTTTTTTTTGCCGAGAATCAGCAGAGAATCAGGACATCCATATCTTTTTTTTGCTGGCGCGACAAGATTGGTGCAAATGCCATGATTTACCTTACGGAGTAGCGGCGAATTCCGGCAATTCCGGGGTCAGGTCTTGACATGACACATTTGAATTTTTTTATCCCATAAACTGTCATGTCAAGACCTGACCCCA
>CANCDR010000034.1 GCA_947374865.1 Oxalobacteraceae bacterium | reverse complement strand
TATTTAATCCAATGCATAAAGAAAAGGCGCATTTTTCCTGTCATTTTGGCAGAAGCCCGGAACTAACGAGAAAAATAAAATGCCAAATCAAATAATGACAATCCTCCGTTCCTCAATCCAATGCGCGTACAACCGACGATTCAAACCCTACTCGTTCTGCTTGTACTGATTTGTCTGCTGCCAACGATTACCGGAATGGGTTTGTTATTTGCCGACTATTACCATAAGGGCCAACAGCAGTTCGACCATACTGCGCTCATGCTACTTACTGCCAAGACAATAACTTTATTTTTGACAATCAGTCTGGGCGGTTTTTTATTGTCCTGGTATTTTGGAAAAAAAATAAAACGGTCTTTGTTTGCACTTATGGGCCAATTTACAGAATATCGTGAAAATCATGCTCCCCAGTTTTTTTTAAAAGAAGCGCAAATCATTGCCGAGGAACTCCAGCGACAATACTGGGTGATGGCGACAATAAATAAAGATCTATTGAAAGACATCCATAATAGAAAAAGCACGGAAGAAAAATTGATCGCACAAAATGATCAACTCATAAAAAGTGAACGCTTTCTTTATGCCGTGACAGATAATTATCCCGGCATGGCCGCCTATTGGGATCGAAATTTACGCTGCCTGTTTGCCAACAAACGCTACATTGAATGGTTTAACAAAACGCCCAATGAAATGCTCGGCATGCACATACAAGATGTGCTTGGCAAGGAATTGTTCGAGAAAAATAAAACCTACTTACACAAGGCATTGTCAGGAGAGGCGCAGAGTTTTAAACGCAGCCTACAAAAAACAAACGGCGAATTGACCAGCATGCTGGCACACTATATTCCCGATGTTGACGCGCGTGGACAAATCAAGGGCATCTTCGCTCTGGTCAGTGACGTCACCATAATGAAACAGTCCGAACAAGCACAGCGTATTGCCGCTGTCGCCTTTGAGTCGAGCGAGGCGATGATTGTCACCGATGCGGACAAAGTCATCCTGTGCGTGAATCTGGCATTTACGCAAGTCACGGGCTATGCAACGGATGAAATCGTTGGGCGGACACCACGCTTTCTGAAGTCGGACCGCCATGATGCCGCCTTTCATGCCGCAATATGGCACTGCATACTGCAAACGGGATCATGGAAAGGGGAGTTATGGAATCGGCGTAAAAATGGCGAAATCTATCCGAGCTGGTCCACCATAACCGCTGTCAAAAATGAGGCCGGTCAGATTACCCACTTTGTTGGCGCGCATACCGACATCACAGAACGCAAAATGGCAGAGGAGGAAATTCAACATCTGGCATTTTTTGATGTCCTTACCGGACTGCCCAATCGTCGCCTTCTGTTAGACCGACTAAGGCGCGCCGTGGCAAATGCTCAGCGGTCTTGTCAGCACAGCGCGCTCATGTTTATTGATTTGGATAATTTCAAGTCGATTAATGACACGCTCGGACATGACAAGGGAGATTGCTTGCTACAGCAAGTGGCAAAGCGCATCACATTATGCATTCGCGAAGGCGACACGGTCGCCCGTTTAGGGGGCGACGAGTTCCTGGTGATGCTGGAAAACCTGAGTACGCAAGCCGAAGAGGCCAGCTTACAGGCAGAGAATGTGGGAGAAAAAATACTTGCTGCACTGAGCCAATCCTACGAGTTGGATAATATTTTCAATCGCTGCACTTGTAGCATTGGCGTTACCTTATTTGATCAGCATGACACTGATATGGTGGAGTTATTAAAGCGCGGCGATATTGCTATGTATCAGGCAAAATCGGCAGGCCGCAATGTGCTGCGTTTTTATGATGAAAATATTCAGGCTGTCGTGACAGCACATATCCGATTGGAAGCTGAGTTTCGCCAGAGTTTACAAATGAAGGAATTTATCCTTTTTTTTCAGGCACAAGTCGATCAACATGGTCATTTAACCGGTGTCGAAGCACTGGTCCGATGGCAGCACCCACAACGGGGCATGCTCCCGCCAGCCGATTTTATTCCATTAGCCGAAGAAACTGGCTTGATTATTCCCTTGGGACACTGGGTGTTGGAGTCGGCCTGCATTCAATTGGCCGTATGGGGTGGCAGGCCTGAAACTGCGCATATCAGCATGTCCGTCAACGTCAGCGCACTGCAGTTTCGCAATCCTGACTATGCGACGCAGGTAATGGCCGTGGTCGACAAGACCGGCGCCAATCCGCAGCTTCTCAAACTAGAGATCACGGAAAGTTTATTACTTGAAGATGTAGAAGATGCGATCCTCAAAATGACATCGCTGAAATCGCATGGCATCCGGTTTTCACTTGACGATTTTGGCACCGGCTTCTCATCGCTGTCCTTCCTTAAACGTTTGCCCCTGGATCAGCTGAAAATAGACCAATCCTTCGTGGCAGATATTTTGATCGACCACGACGATGCCATTATTTCCAGTGCCATTGTCGCGCTGGCAAAAAAATTGGAGCTCAATGTCATTGCCTAAGGCGTGGAAACTGAACAGCAACGTCAGTTTCTGGCACAACAAAATTGCGATGCCTACCAAGGTTTCCTGTTTGGACGTCCTCTGCCAATGAAAGAATTTGAAGAATTGATGCATTTGAACTAAGCATTGCAAATCCACACCCAATGTCATGAAAAAAATGACTCGCAGCGGATGCCAAGCCGCACACGATGAGCATGTAAAAGCGTGACGGCGTCATCAATAAGCGGTTCGCAAGTCTTTGATAAATTTTCTTGTTGCACTTTATTTGCATGCATATAATGACACAATTAGTGTCAATATATGGTCCATCATCGACCTTTAACAACAGCTCAGGGAGTCAATATGATTGGTGCATGGTGGGCATGGCCTCTTGCTGGCTTGATGTATGTCGTATTTCGGCTTTGGTATGACAATTGGCGCGGACCACTGACCGCGGCTGAGATTGATTATTACCTTGATCTGGTCACCGCTTCTGCAGGGGGTGAAAGCACCGATGTCCTGGTATTGCGGCGCTTTCTTGAAGAAGATGACGGGCGTGAGTTTTTGATGTCGAATCTGGTGCGGCTTGAACCCGGTCCGCTGACCGAGCCGCGCAGCGGTAATACAACGACTGCGCGCAAAATGATGGAGAACTATACCAAGGGATTTTTTGGGGTGTTCGTCAAGCTCGCCGGGCATCCGGTAATCGTCACGCGCAAGGTCGGCGGATTTGTCGATTCGTGGAAGGCCGGCGAAGATCCGGGTTGGACGGTTTCAGCATCGATGCGTTACCGAAGCCGGCGCGATTGCATGAAGCTGGCGACCCATCCGGACTTTCTGGCGGCTTATCCGTTTAAAGTGCTGGCGATCGCGCAGACTATCTCGTTTCCGACCCAAGTGATCATGTCGGGCACGCTGCGCCCACGTGCTGCAGTGCTGATTTGTCTGATGTTGGCCGCTGCGCTGGTCCACCTGGGCTCGCTGGTGCTGTGAGCTTTAGGCTTTACGCCATAAGCCTTGGGCATTAAATCTTAAGCCCTGAACATTCAACCCGCGACAGCCGCAGCGCTGACCGGGTTGACTGAGTTTGCCAGATTATTTAGTCGGCTAACGAAGCCACCAGATCAATATAGCGCTGCATCGCGTCTTCTTTCGACACACCCTTCAACTCAGACCAGGCCTTGTGCTTGAACTTGCTGACCATGTCACCTTCTGCTTCGCCGCTAACGTCGCCGTTTGAGCCCTGCTTGAACAATCCATATAGCTTCATCATGGTCATGTTATCGGGGCGGCTAGAAAGTGATTTGGATGCGGTCGCAGCATCCAGGAAGCGCTGATTCAGATCGGACATGTTGGAAATCTCCTTGGGATAAATGCATCAAGCATAAAAAAAAGACTGGTCTATTTTACAGCTATTCATATTGACACTAATCGTGCCATAATTAAATCAAGCCTGCAAGCTACCGTGCTCAATAGCCCCGGACTGCGGAACCATCAGAGTGGCTCGCAAAGCCAAAATTGGGAGACGATCATGTTAAAACGCATCTTACTTGGCTTGGTGATCACGAGCATATTGGCGGGGTTCGCCTACATTGCCGTTGGTGGACGCTTGGGCGTGACGCTGCTGATGGTCAAAACTTTTCTGCGCAAAGACTATCCCGCGGGTCGCGATATCCAATGGCAGCAGGGCCCAGCAGAAAAATCGGCAGAAAATCTCGCCAGGCGCGCACCCAACGTGATCGTCATCGTCGCAGATGATCTGGGCTTTAACGACATCACGCTTAACGGTGGCGGCATCGCTGGTGGCAGCGTGCCAACACCCAATATCGACTCGATCGCCCGCCAGGGTGTACAGTTTCAGTCCGGGTATGCCGGCAATGCGACCTGCGCGCCGTCACGCGCCGCGATCATGACCGGACGCTATCCAACCCGCTACGGCTTCGAATTTACGCCGGTGCCGGTGCAGTTCATGCGCATGCTCGGTCAGCACAAGTCGGCGGGTATATTGCATGATCCGGTTTATTATCCGGAGCGCGAAAAAGGCATGATCGCCTACGAAGATCAGGGCTTGCCGACGAGTGAAATCACCGTCGCCAGGCTGCTCAAAGGCGCGGGCTATCATACGGCGCATGTCGGCAAATGGCATCTAGGCGATAGTCCTCAGTTCCGTCCCTATTCACATGGCTTTGACGAATCACTCTCGCTCATGCATGGCGCATCGATGTTCTTACCCGAAAATGATCCCAACGTCGTCAACGCCAAACAGGAATTCGATCTGATCGACCGGTTTATCTGGGCTGCCCATGCCTGGGGTATTCGCTTCAACGACGGCGAGCCCTTCAAGCCGCCGCGCTACCTGACCGATTACCTCACCGACGAAGCGATCAAGGTGGTCGAAAAAAACAAGCATCAGCCATTTTTTCTGTATCTTGCCTATAACGCCCCGCACACGCCGCTGCAAGCCACCAAGGCTGACTTCGACGCCCTGGCCCATATTCCAGACCACACAACGCGCGTTTATGCGGCCATGATTCGCTCGCTCGATCGCAATATCGGCCGCGTACTGCAGTCGCTCAAGGATCAGGGCGTGGACGACAATACACTGATCGTCTTCACCAGCGATAACGGTGGCGCACATTACATCGGCGTCGAAGGGATTAACAAACCTTATCGCGGCTGGAAGGCGACCTTCTTTGATGGCGGCACTCATGTGCCCTACTTCATGCGCTGGCCGGCGCAAATTAAGGGCGGCAGTAGCTATCCGTCGCCGGTCAGTCATTTCGACATTTTCAGTACTGCGGCAGCGGCGGCAGGTGTGCCCGTACCAACAGATCGCGTCGTTGATGGCGTCAATCTGCTGCCGTACATTCGTGGTGAAGCCAAAGGCCTGCCACATGAACGTCTGTTCTGGCGCAGCGGCGATTACCGTGTTGTGCGCGCCGGCGACTGGAAACTGCAGATCACCGAATTACCTAAAAAAGATTGGCTATACAACCTGGCCACTGATCCGGGTGAGAAAAATAATCTGGCAGAGCAGCAGCCGGCCAAGGTGGCTGCGCTGCGCGCCATGATTATTGACTTCAATCGCCAGCAAGTCAAAGCTCTGTGGCCGTCACTGGCCGAAGGCGCGATTTCCCTCGATAAGTCACTGCGTCAGCCACAAGCTGCCGATGACGCCTACATTTATTTTACGAACTGATGACGATGCATATTTTATACGGCATGCCGGGTGCTTATTACACCGCCAAGGTCCGCGCTTATTTACGTAAGCAGCGTATTCCATTCGAAGAACGCGTGCCAGGTGATGCGCGCTTTACTAAAGAAATTGTGCCGCAGACCGAACGCTGGATCATTCCGGTTTTGCAAACGCCTGATGGCCAGGTGATCCAGGATGGCACGGTGATTCTCGACCATTTTGAAGCGCTGGGCAGCACTGGCCCGAGCGCGACGCCGCCCGATCCGCTGCTGCGCGTGCTCGCGCATGTGTTCGAGCTATTTGGTGGCGAAGGCATGCTGCGTCCGGCGATGCACTACCGGTGGAATTTCGATGCGCATAATCTGCCATTTTTACGCGCCGACTTTATCGCTGGTCTGAATCCGAATGGATCGCCCGAAGAAGCCGAACAGACCTTTCTGTTGGCCAGTGGCCGCATGCGTAAGGCGACCCTAAGCTTTGGCGTTAATCCGGAGACGATACCGCTGGTTGAGGCGTCCTATCTCGATTTTCTGCAGCGCTTTGAACGCCATCTGGTTCATTCACCGTATGTCTTGGGCAGCACGCCCACCTATGCCGATTACGGTCTGATCGCGCCATTGCAGCCGCATCTGGCGCGCGATCCGTATCCGGGTAAATTGATGAAACAAGTCGCCCCGCGTGTCTTGCGTTGGGTAGAACGCATGAATGCACCGGATGCTGAGGCGGGCGAATATCTGGGCCTGGCCCCAGCCTGGATTGATCCCCTGGCCGCTGATAGTTCCTTGCATTCCCTGTTGCGTTTCATCGCTGAGGATTACCTGCCAGAGCTGCGGGCACAGGTAGAATTTTCCAATGCATGGCTGGCCGATCAGCCGGATTTACAAGCCGGCACAAACGGCTTGCCGCGCACCGGTGACCGCAGTATTGGCAAGACGACTTTTACCTGGCGTGGCGTGGCGACCACGGTGACGGTCTTACCGTATCGCCTGTACATGCTGCAACGTATTCAGGATGCGGCCGCGCAGCTCAATGCCACACAGAGCCAAGATTTTCATGCACTAATGGAACTTTGCGGACTGAGAGAATTACTCACCTTGCGCAGCAGCCGGCGGGTAGAACGGCGTGGACAGTGCGAGGTCTGGGGCGCGTGAACCCGGTCAAGCTCAGCGAGGAAGGTGCCGCCGATGGCCGACGCAATCGCAGCATCGCTACGCGCAAAAAAATTGTCGCAGCCCTGACTGAACTGGTGCGCGAAGGGATATTGGCACCCACCGCCGAGCAAGTTTCGGCGCGCGCCAAGGTCGGCCTGCGCACCGTGTTTCGGCATTTTGATGATATGGAAACGCTGTACCGGGAAATGAACAGCCAGCTCGAACCTATCTTGCAGCCGGCCCAACGGGAGGCGCCCAAGAGTGGCACCTGGCAAGAAAGACTGCACCAAAGCGTAGCGGTGCGCGCCGATTTTTTTGAGAAGGTGATGCCGTTTTATATCAGCACGCTGATGCATCGGCATGAATCGCCCTACCTCCATACGCAGGTCGTCCAGGGGGCAAAAACGGCGCGCGAACTGATCGGCCGGCTAGTGCCACAAAAATTAAGCAAAGACCGCCCGCGCTTCGAAGCCATCGTCCTGGTACTGAGCATTGATGCCTGGTTAAGGCTGCGGCGCGAACAGGGACTCAGCGTTGCCGCTGCCATCAAGACCATGCAAACCGCAGTACACGCACTGATAGCGGATATCGATGAAAGTCAGCCTAAGGCAGGCGATGAATCAAATGCCCGGCGATGATGCCCCGCAGGTATTCCTTCACACGCGGCGAGCTGGTGGGCCGGCTTAAGGCCTGATGACTGCCGACGATGGCCAGATAAAATAAGGCCGCCAGTTCGCTGGCTTCCTTGGCGCCGGGGACGATGCGCTTGAACTTTTTCTCAAATAGCGCCAAGCGTTTTTGATCGACTTCCTGCAGCATGCGCGAGACCGCCGGATCGCGGCGTCCCAAACCACGCAGGGCGAGTTCAAAACGCATTTTTTCCATCTCGGGTCCGGCATGCGCCATCGCGGCATCGAGTACTTTCTCCAGATCGGCCACCGGATCGAGGCTATCAACGTCAAACACACTGTCGTACAGCGACAGCTCGCTCGCTACCCAGCGTGAGAGCAGCGCCGCGATCAGGTCAGCATGGTCGGTAAAGTGCCAATAGAAACTGCCCCGCGTCACGCCCAGCGTCTGTGCCAGCGTCAGTACACGAACCTTGTCAAAGCCGCCCTCGACGACCGCCTGGAAAGCCGCATCCAGCCAGTCATCCCGCGTGAGTCGGGCGAGTTCCTTGCCTTTGGCTGGCGCCTTGTCTTGCGTGACTTGTTTTTCTTTGCGTGTCTGTGTCATGAGTTAGCCGCTACTGATGTGCCCTGGTATGTGCCTTGGTATGTGCCTTGGAAGACTGTCGTTTTTTTGTTGCTCTACAACTATTTAAATGGCTGTATATTCTTGACACCAATCAATAAATGCGACTACATTGAGCCCACCTGTACACAAGTGTATGGAAAAAAACTTTGCAACACAATAAAAATTCATTTGCCATCATTCCCTGGCAATGAAGCCACATCAAGGCAATCGGGGGGCCATCTCCCCGAATATAACAAGTACCTATTGGAGACGAAAACATGATGCAAGCACACTTCCGCCGCAAACCTCTCGCCGCTTTCATGCAGACCGCTGCTTTCCTCGCGCTCGCTGCGGGCACCCTGCAGGTTTCAGCTGGCGAACTATATAAATTACGTCAGGTGCCTTTGACATCCTTCGGCGGCGAAATGGCTGCTTCAACGGACAATACCGGCTTCTTCGGCACTGCTGTATTCACACAACTCAAAATTTCCCACATCACTGATGCGAATGGCGACGATGCCGTTTTGCCAGCACGCGTGGTGCCACTGCCAACAGGTACTCCGACTGGCGGCGCGATTCCTAACGGCGCCTATTCTTCGGTCTACAGTACGGCACCGGTCGATTTCTCGCAGACGCAAAGTCAGATCAATTTGCAAGGCGGTTACATCACTGAAAGCTTGTTTAACGGTGGACGTTTCCTGTTCTCCGCCATTGTGCCGCTGATCAAAGCCAGCCGCAGCTTCACTGTGGTATCCCCGGCAGGTACGGTCACCCCAGTGCCCGCAGCGGCTTTGCCGGCCACAGCCAAAGGCGCAATTGCGCAAATTGCTGCCGCTGTCGACGCGCAGGTCAAGGCCGGCGTTGCAGCGCAAGCAGCCACGCAGAATCTCGATGTTTCTGGTCTGGGTGACACTGAACTGACCGTCGCCTGGAGTCATCAAAAAGATGGTCTCAAAGTTATTCCGGGTTTATCGGTCTTTGTGCCGACCGGATCCTATGACAAAAATCGTGGCCCGAATCCTGGCTACGGCAACTTCTATACCGTTCGTGCCGGCGTAGCCGTTACCTACAACTTTAACCCCAAGCACACCGATAGTTCATGGGATGCTGGCGTGACCGTTGGTGGACGGTTTGGCTATTCGATCAATACCGTCAACAAGGATACTGATTACAAATCTGGCAATGTCATCAATGCTGAATTGGCCGTCATGAAGGTCACCGGCGACTGGGCTTTCGGTAGCTCCTTCCTGGCCATTCAACAGGTCACGGACGATACTGGCACAGGCGCACCTGCAGATGGCAGCCGCTATAAGAATCTGTCAGTCGGTCCATTTATTTCGTACAAACTGCCTGGCCAGGATGCGGGCTTTAACCTGTCGTATAACCGTAACTATGGCTCACGTAATGCGATGAACTTACAAGCATTTCAGCTGCGCTTTATTCGTGCCTGGTAAGACCTTGGCAGTCAAATTGACGCCAAGTTAATTAGGATCGCGTTCAGTCAGCCCTCTTTAGGGCTGACTGAATAGTAGGACTCTTGCTCCCGACCATATTGCATTCTTGATACACTGTATTCCCTTCCTTTTTCTGCTCAGCTTTAGTGCCAATCTTTAATGCTCAGCGACTGTTTCTTTTCCCGCCAACTTTCCAAATTCACTTTTTCAGGGACGATCAAGGTCTATGACATCACTATTATTTAAGCGCCCTTTCCTGCGCATCGCTCTTGCCTTCCTGGCACTGACGTGGAGCGCGCTCGGCTTTGCCCTCGAACCGCTCGTCAAGGCACCGCAGGTTGACAAACCCACCCGAGTGCTCTTCGTAGGTAATAGCTATTTTTATTACAACAATAGCCTGCATAATCATGTTTCCCGCTTACTTAGCGCAGCTGATCCGGCGTTGGAAAAGCGTATTGAATTCAAATCGGCGACGATTGGTGGCGCAGTAGCGGCGCACCATAATCTGGATTACCTGACAAAGCCGGGCCAGATTGGCGTGAAACAATCTTTCGAGCTGCTTATTTTGCAAGGTGGTAGCAACGAGGGGCTCTCAGAGAAACATCGCGCCGCCTATCGCCAGACGGTACTGGCGGCAAAGGCCTTACTTGAGCCGCGCGGCATCAAATTAGCGCTTTATATGCCACACGCCTATGTCGCGCCGAATGCCCATGTTCACCCTGACAATCTCAAACTGACCGCCGACATGCTTGTATCCGTCGGCAATGAAGTGCAAGCACTGGTCATTCCGGTCGGACTAGCCTTCGAAGAAGCCTATCGTCAGCGACCATCATTGCAATTGCATAATCAGGTAGACGGCAGCCACCCTAGCCTAATCGGTACTTATCTGGCCGCCTGTACCGTACTCGCTAGTGTCTATGGTATCTCGCCGGTCGGTAATTCTTACGACTACTACGGTGCGATCGATCGTGAAACTGCCAGCTTTTTGCAGAAAGTGGCGCAAGAGACCGTGAGCCGTTTCAACGCAGGACGCTGATAAAGTATCCACCTTTCACAATTTTCGAGGTCACCATGCTAAGCAAAACCCTGAGTGTCATGATTCTATTTGCCGCCTGCAGCATGGCCAACGCCCTCTCGCTGAGCATTCCCAAGGCGCTCATCGACAAGGCCGTCAGCGCCAAATTTCCAAAAGAAAAACTGACGATCAAGCTGGATCAGCCGTTGACGAAGTTCGACAAGGCACGGCAAAAAATAGAATTATGTGGCACGTGGAGCAGCAAATTGCCACAAAAAGGCGGCGACTTCTGTATTGACTTTCAGCCCCAATGGAACAAAACCAAGGGCGACATTCAAATCGCCAAGGTCAATATCCTCAAATTGACCGAGGGTGAAATCAAGGCCTTGCCTGCCGCGCTCACAGCAACGCTCAACAGCACCCTGCTGACACTGCTAGACGGAACATCCGTCTACCACGTGCCCGACATGGTCGGCAAACATATCGACAATATCGAAGTACAGGACGGCAGCTTCAAGCTCTTGTTTTAAGTCTGTCGTGTTTTGTGTGCGCATCAGCTTCATAGTTGCAACAGGTATTGCCGTTGACGGCAACTCGGTGCAAACTGGTGACACTTGCGAAACGTCATTTGCAAAATTGAACCTAACAGGAAGACGCATTGAAAACCTCACTTATCGCTGGTAAAGATATCCCTAAATTTGATCAACAAATCGTCGGCAATATTCTTTTGAATACGGCCACTGAGGCCGTGGTGCGGGAAGAATTGCTGATTATCGGCATTCGCAATAACGCTGGCGAAATTTTTCGGATCATCGGCGCGACCAAATCCAATAGTTACATGAATGCCATCGAAGAATTGTTCGATCTCGGACTCATCAATGAGATCGGCGACGAAGATGCGCCAAAAGAAGGCTGCGACGCCATCTTTGCCGCGCAGTGATCGCGTAGTGATGAATTAGTCACACCGCCTCAGGATTACTCAGCCCACTAGCAAGATAAATAAAATTTAAGTTTGACGCTTTCATTCCGACTTTTTTTTTCGAAATGTGTTGTAAAATAAGTTTGTTGCTGCATGGTAAGTTATACCTTTATGGTAGATAACTTTGCTTGACACTAAAGTTAAATTTCGGAGCGACTTCTGCTCCTTTGTTTTTTTAGAGCCAGGATTGTATACATGACACCAGTCCGCGCCTAATAATGCTGCAGGGATAGTGTTCGAGGATAGCTGTGCGTAGTAAATCTTTAGTATTTCATCGTTTAGTGGCGATGATTTTTTTTGTTTTAGCGTAGTTGGTGCCGTAATTGATGACGTAATCGCCACATCCTTGAGTGGATGAACAAACAGGAGTCGTTGCATGGATTTTTCAGAAGTAGACCGTAACCCGGGCAAACGCCTGATTGGGTTTGTTGGCGTCGTTCTTTTTCACGTATTGCTTGTCTACGGGCTTGTCAAAGGCTTGCATCACGATGTGTTGAAGTTTATTCAAAAGCCGCTTGAGACCAAGATCATCGAAGAGCTCAAGCCGCCGCCGGACACCCCGCCACCACCGCCGCCTAAAATGACGGCACCACCGCCGCCGTTCATTCCGCCGCCAGAAGTGTCGATCCAAACGACGACATCGACG
>CANCDR010000033.1 GCA_947374865.1 Oxalobacteraceae bacterium | reverse complement strand
CCCCCGTGCTGCCGTTCGACTTGCATGTGTAAGGCATGCCGCCAGCGTTCAATCTGAGCCAGGATCAAACTCTTCAGTTTAATCTCTGTTTTGTGGCATCTCTGCCGAGCATCTCTGCTCTCGCTCACTCAAAATACTGACAGGCTCTTACTTGCGTAAGATCCTATATTTCTTTTTTGTGAACACTTCATAGTTGTAAAGTTATCAGCTAGTCCGAAGACCAACTGCTGCACTTCTATCAAGCGCCCACACTTATCGGCTGTTAATTTTTAAAGAACTTTTTTACTCTGTCGCGTCCAACCTAGTTACCCGGGTCTTTCGCGTCACTGACAAAGCGTTTTGTTTGTCAGCAGCAGAGAGATGAGATTATGCAGCGTTTTACACTTTGCGTCAACGTTAATTTTTTAATTCTTTCTAAAAAATCCCGTCTGCAGCTTCGCTTATTCGCCCCCGTTCAGTTCGCTATTTTTAGACTTCAAAAACAGCGTTTCTCAACGGGAGGCGAACTATATCAAAGGTTTGTAAAGTTAGGCAAGCGTTTTTCTAAAAAAGCCTGCATGCCTTCTTTTTGATCCGCCGTTCCAAACGCGCTGTGGAACATGCGGCGCTCAAACAGCACCCCTTCTGCCAAGGTTGATTCATAGGCGCGATTCACCGATTCCTTGATCATCATCGCGACCGGCAGCGACATGGCAGCGATCACGGTCGCCGCTTCCAATGCCTCATCGAGCAGCCGCTCAGGCGCCACCACGCGCGAGACCAGTCCGCTGCGCTCGGCTTCTGCGGCATCCATGATGCGGGCCGTCAGGCATAAATCCATCGCCTTGGATTTCGATACCGCGCGCGGCAGGCGCTGGGTTCCACCTGCGCCTGGCAATATGCCGAGCTTGACTTCAGGCTGGCCGAACTTGGCTGTCTGAGCAGCGATAATAAAATCACACATCATGGCCAATTCGCATCCACCGCCCAGTGCGTAGCCTGCGACGGCCGCGATGACCGGCTTACGAATAGCGCGGATTGCCTCCCAATTGCGGGTGATAAAATTACCTTTGAAGGCATCCATATAGGTATAGCCGACCATGCCGCTAATGTCTGCGCCAGCGGCAAAGGCCTTCTCGCTGCCGGTGATGATCATGCAGCCAATGGCTTCATCGGCATCAAAGGCGCTCAAGGCATCACCCAGTTCGGTCATCAGCTGATCATTGAGTGCATTAAGCGCCTTGGGGCGATTGAGCGTGATCAGTCCGACCTTGCCCTTTGTTTCTACCAGAATGCTTGTGTATTCCATTGCTATCTCCTGTCGTCATTGAATTCGGTATTAAACAGCCAGGCCGGGCAGGCGCTGAAGCCTTGCGCAAGACTGCGATGGATATCTGCGATGAATCAGGCTTGATCATTATCAAACAGTCGATTTTTGACTCACCTATCATCACCTCATACGTCGTGCTATTTCATCATCTTTTCGATGCGCGCGGAACTGACGTCTCTTTTGAACCGTCCTTATTATAATGAGCAAACCAGACCATGCTGCATTCTTCCCTTGAGCCGGCACATTCTGCGCGGCGCCCTAGCCTGGAAATACTTCAGCAAAATCTCTTAGTCCAACTCGGCGAACTGGGCCATGTGTCGGACAGCGATTTTGCGCTCGGCTACAAGGCTTTTGTCGGCTGCGCTGAACAGGCCTTCTGCACTGAAGAAGAGTGGATGGAGGCACTCGATCTGCCCTCCTTACCTGGCCATCGCGAACAACATGCGTGTGCGTTGGGGGCGCTGCACCATGTCCATTCACGCGTGATGGGTGGGGATATCGTCATTGGCCGTGAAGTTATCCGCCGCTTACTGCCGCGCTGGTTTTCGATACACGCCAAGACCATGGATGAGATACTGGCGACGGCGATGCGCCAAGCTTCTAACCTGACGCTGCCATAAAATCAGGTAGCGACGACGAAACCGGCCGCACCAGTTACACTAGCGCTCTACGCATTTAGGGAGCGGACTATGTGGTTATTGATTCTGGAAGCAGTCTTTGCGATGTCTTTATTGATCTTCATCGTCTGGTGGACCATGTTCCACGGTCGTGAGGAACGTCCACCACAATTAAAGAAGCGCACACCAGAACAACATTCGAGCCAACATCCACCGCAATAAGTCTTCACCGGCGTTTATTTGCCCGGCCGTGCCGCTGTTTTGCCTGACCAGACTGTTTGTTAATGCAAGGTACGCGGCAAAGATAGAACAAATTCCGGAATGATGACTTCAAACTGCTCACCATCTTCCGCCACACAGAAATAAGCTCCTGTCATGGACCCCTGCGGGGTGGCGAACGAGGTCCCACTGGTGTATTCGAAGGTTTCGCCCGGCGCGAGCAAGGGCTGGTGGCCGACGACGCCCAAGCCGCGTACTTCGTCGATGCGTCCGCTGGCGTCAGTGATCGTCCATCGACGTGAAATGAGCTGCGCGGTGATCTGGCCCGTATTTTTGATGTTGATCGTGTAGGCGAAAACAAAATTGGCGCGATCGGGGTCAGATTGTTCGGCCACATACTGTGTCCTGACGGTGACGGTGAATTCATACGCTGCCATGGCTTACCTCTGTAAATAGTACGTGTGCGCGGCGCTAAGTCAGTTGACGATGCGCCAATAGGCGATTGCACACGAAATCGGCGGCTCGCGCAAGCCCTTCAGCACAAATGGGCGTGTAAAATGCGCCATCCCATTCATAAGTCCAAGCCATGACCACATTTCGTATTGCTCCCAGTATTTTATCCGCCGACTTTGCCCGCTTGGGCGAGGAAGTACGCGCAGTCGAGGCTGCTGGCGCAGATCTGATCCACTTTGACGTGATGGATAACCATTACGTTCCCAATCTGACCATCGGGCCGATGATTTGTCAGGCGATTCGTCCGCACGTCAAAGGTCTGATCGACGTGCACCTGATGGTGAAACCCGTCGACCGGCTGATTCCCGACTTCGCCAAAGCTGGCGCCAATATCATTACCTTTCATCCGGAAGCCTCGGAACATATCGACCGTAGTTTGCAGCTCATCCGCGATCAGGGCTGCCAGGCTGGCTTAGTCCTTAATCCGGGTACGCCGCTGCACTTTCTGGATCACGTCATGGACAAGCTCGACATCATTTTGCTCATGTCGGTTAATCCGGGCTTTGGCGGTCAATCCTTCATTCCCCATACCCTGCAAAAAATTGCCGCAGTTCGTCAGCGCATCAATGACAGCGGTCGGTCGATCATGCTGGAAGTGGATGGCGGGATCAAGATTGATAACATCGCCGCGGCTGCGCGGGCCGGCGCGGATACCTTCGTCGCTGGTTCGGCGATCTTCGGTCAGCCGGATTACAAGGCCGTCATCGACGCCATGCGCGGCGAATTGGCCAGCTGTTAATTTGGGGATGTCGCCTTAGCTAGGAGCGGAGGCATGGTGAATCTATACACAATATTGATTCCGATGGTATAGTTGATACGCTGCCTGGTGCAGCGCATCTCATCGCAGCTTAATAAGACACCATCATGTTTCTCGACAAAAAACGTTACGTCGAACTACCCGGCACGCTGGGGGCATCTGCCCCGGGGGCCTGGCTGTGGCGACGCTGGCAATCCTGAGCAGACTCGCTCCAGATCGCATCGTCGCAGCGCAAGCTACTGACGTTTTTTGAACGCATACCACGCCACCGCCTGAAAAAACAGGCGCCCGGCAGGAGAGAAACATGACTGAACTCGAATTCTTATCACTGGCCCAGCAAGGCTACAATCGCATCCCCTTGATCGCCGAAGCTTTCGCCGATCTCGAAACACCCCTGACGCTTTACCTCAAGCTCGCACAACATCAGAACGCCGGCAAAAATACTTTTCTGCTCGAATCCGTCGTGGGCGGCGAACGCTTTGGTCGCTACTCCTTTATCGGCTTGCCTGCGGCGACGCAAATGCGCAGCTTTGGTGAACGCACCGAAGTACTCTCGCACGGCCAAGTCGTGGAAACCTACGAGGGTAATCCGCTTGATTTTATCGCCACCTTTCAGGCCCGCTATAAGGTCGCGCTGCGCCCTGGCTTGCCGCGGTTTTGCGGTGGTCTGGCGGGCTATTTTGGCTATGACACGGTACGCTACATCGAGCAGCGTCTGGCGCACTCAACGCCCAAGGATGATTTAGGTCTGCCCGATATTCAGTTACTGCTTACCGAAGAGCTGGCGGTCATCGATAATTTATCCGGCAAGTTGTACTTGATCGTATACGCCGATCCTGGCCAGCCCGAAGCCTACGCCAAAGCCCGCCAGCGACTGCAAGATTTGCGCGCCATGTTGCGCCGAACGGTCGATGCGCCGGTGACATCGGCTTCCGTGCGTACCGAATCGATTCGTGATTTCAACCGTGATGATTATTTGCAGGCGGTTCTCAAGGCTAAGCAATATATTATGGCCGGCGATCTGATGCAGGTGCAGGTCGGACAACGCATCAAGAAGCCGTATGTCGATTCACCGCTGTCGCTCTACCGCTCGCTGCGTTCGCTCAATCCATCACCTTATATGTACTTTTATAATTTTGGTGACATGCAGATCGTCGGTGCCTCACCTGAAATTCTGGTGCGTAACGAGCAGCTCAACGACGGCCAGAGAAAAGTCACCATCCGCCCCTTAGCCGGCACCCGTCCACGCGGCGCGAGTCCGGAATCGGATGCGGCGTTAGCGGTTGAACTGCTCGCCGACCCGAAAGAGATCGCCGAACACGTCATGCTGATCGATCTGGCGCGCAATGATATCGGCCGTATCGCCGAGACGGGCAGCGTTAAAGTCACCGACCAGTTCGTGATCGAAAAGTACTCCCATGTGCAGCACATCGTCTCCAACGTCGAAGGTCGGCTCAAGCCTGCGCTGTCAAATCTCGACGTCTTGAAGGCGACCTTCCCGGCCGGGACGCTCTCTGGTGCACCCAAGGTACGCGCCATGGAACTCATCGATGAGCTGGAAAAAACCAAACGTGGCATCTACGGTGGCGCCTGCGGTTATTTATCCTTTGGCGGTGAAATGGATCTGGCAATTGCCATTCGCACCGGCGTAATCAAAGATGGCATGCTGTATGTGCAGGCTGCGGCCGGCATCGTCGCCGATTCGGTGCCGGAAATGGAATGGCAGGAAACCGAGAACAAGGCGCGCGCCGTATTACGCGCTGCCGAGCAAGTGCAAGATGGCCTGGATGGGGAGCTCTGACATGTTACTAATGATCGATAATTACGACTCTTTTACCTATAACCTTGTGCAGTATTTTGGTGAACTGGGCCAGGACGTGCATACGGTGCGTAATGACGAGATCACGCTTGACGAAATCGCCGCCCTCAAGCCGGAGCGCATCTGTATTTCGCCCGGCCCTTGCACACCGCATGAAGCAGGCGTCTCGGTGCCGCTGCTGCAGCGTTTTGCTGGCCAGCTGCCTATTTTAGGCGTGTGCCTGGGTCATCAAAGCATTGGCGCCGCCTTCGGTGGCAAGGTCGTCCGTGCCAAAGAAGTCATGCATGGAAAAACCTCGCGCATTACCCACACCGGCGTGGGCGTATTTGCCAATCTACCCAGCCCTTACACGATCACGCGCTATCATTCACTGGCCATCGAACGGGCTTCATTGCCGGACTGTCTGGAAGTAACTGCCTGGACCGAAGATGGCGAAATCATGGGTGTGCGGCACCGTGAATTTGCCATTCAGGGCGTGCAATTTCATCCTGAGTCGATCCTCTCTGAACACGGCCATGCCTTACTGAAGAATTTTCTGATCCCCTGATATGGCACGCTCGTTTGGCCACTTGAACAAGGAAACCTGATGCCGATTACCGACCAAGAAGCGCTGCTGCGCTGTATCGAACACCGCGAAATTTTTCACGACGAGATGCTCGCGCTGTTTCGCAGGATTATGAATGGCGAGATGTCGCCGGTGATGATCGCGGCCCTCACCATGGGTCTGCGAGCCAAAAAAGAAACCGTGGGTGAGATCACTGCAGCAGCCCAGGTAATGCGTGAATTTTCGCTCAAAGTACCGCTTACCGATACCCGCAATTTGCTCGACATCGTTGGCACCGGCGGCGATGGCGCGCAAACTTTTAATATTTCGACTGCCTCCATGTTCGTCGCCGCCGCGGCCGGTGCGCGGATTGCCAAGCATGGTGGGCGTAGCGTTTCATCTTCGTCCGGTAGTGCCGATGTGCTGCAGGCATTGGGTGCCAATATCAATCTCAGCCCGGAACAGATCGTGCAGTCGATCGAGCAAACCGGCATCGGCTTTATGTTCGCGCCAAATCATCACGCTGCCATGAAATACGCCGCACCGGTACGCCGTGAACTGGGTGTGCGGACCATCTTCAATATTCTTGGGCCGCTCACCAATCCGGCTGGCGCACCGAACATCATGATGGGCGTTTTTCATCCTGATCTGGTGGGGATTCAGATTCGTGTCTTGCAACGCCTGGGCGCCGAGCGTGCCATGGTGGTGTGGGGGCAGGACAATATGGATGAAATTTCCCTCGGTGCTGCCACCCGGGTCGCAGAGCTGGCCCACGGCGAAGTGCGCGAATATGAAATTCATCCCGAAGATTTTGGCTTACAGATGATCGCCAGTCGCAATCTGAAGGTTGCCAACGCAGCCGAATCCCAAGAAAAAATACTCGAGGCGCTGACCAACGTCGCCGGCCCTGCGCGAGATATCGTCGCGCTCAACGCGGGTGCAGCGCTATTCACTGTTGGGCGAGCCGATTCAATCGCAGATGGATTAAGTAAAGCGCGTGAAGTGATCGCCTCCGGCGCTGCGCGGGCGAAGCTGGATCAATTTGTGCGCGTAACACAAGAACTCACAGCCTAAGAGCTCACAACACAAACGCTTACGTATAGCTGACCGGAACTTGATTTTTATGACTGATATTCTTAACAAAATTCTCGACGTCAAAGCCGATGAAGTCGCCGCTGCCAAAAAACATCGTGCGTTATCGAGCCTGCGGCGCGAAGTCGAAGACGACAGCGAAGCACGAGCCGGTCTGCGTGGATTTGAAGCCAGCCTGCGCGAAAAAATCGGCCTTGGTTTGGCTGGCGTGATCGCCGAAGTCAAGAAAGCCTCGCCGTCCAAAGGCATTCTGCGGGCAGATTTTAAACCATCTGACATCGCGGCCAGCTACGCACAACATGGCGCTGCCTGCCTGTCGGTGCTCACGGATGTGCAATTTTTTCAGGGCGCGGCGGATTACCTCAAACAGGCGCGCGCTGCCTGTTCGATTCCCGTGCTGCGCAAAGACTTTATCATCGATCCGTATCAAATCTATGAAGCCCGTTCCTGGGGTGCCGATTGCATTTTGCTGATCGTCTCGGCGCTCGATCACGGCTTGATGGCTGAACTGGAAGCATGCGCGCATGAGCTGGGAATGGGCGTGCTGGTAGAAGTTCACGACGGCGACGAACTACAAGCGGCACTGCGTTTAAAAACCCGCATGCTAGGGATTAATAATCGTAATTTGCGCAGCTTCGCGACTTCGCTGCAGACCACCATCGATCTGCTGCCGCGCATCCCGTCCGAAAAAATGGTGATCACGGAATCAGGCATCCTGCAGATCGATGACGTTAAGCATATGCGCGACGCGAACGTGAACGCATTCCTGGTCGGCGAAGCATTTATGCGCGCGCCAGATCCGGGCCTTGAACTGGCCCGGCTATTTGCCTAAGCGAATAGCCGGATAAGCGAATACTAGCCGCCCAGCCAAGCCTGACGCAAACGTAAGCCGGCGACCGGCTTCTCCAGTGTTTGTAATGTCACAGGTGGTGCCTTATCGGCGCTCAGCTTGAGCGTAAATTCCATGAGTTCATCACGCCGGAAGGCATGTACATGGACCTTATCGCCTAACTGATACGACTTGATCAGGGTGTCGAGATTGGTCGCCGATACCCGCAAACCATCCACCGCCAGCAGCACATCACCCGCCGACATGCCTGCCCGATGGGCCGCGCCTTTTTCAAATACATTGGCGAGTTTGCAGTCATTTCCCTCACGCGTGGTCCGTACGCCAAAAGTTGGGGTCAAGGCCTCTGAAGGTGCTGACATGCGCACGGCGAATTCACTGAGCAGCTGCGCTAGCGGCAGTTCTTCGGTGCCGCGCAGCCAGCGAGCCATCTCGCGCTTTAACGATAAGCCACTGATTTCTTCAAACAGATTCTCCACACCCTCTGGTGTTACGCCCTGTCCGCCTTTGGCGGAATAAAAATCACGTCCATAACGCTGCCACAAAGCGCGCATCACATCGTCGAGAGATTTTTTACCCTTGGTCTGGCTGCGGATTGTCAGATCAAGCGAGAGGCCGATTAACGCGCCTTTGATGTAATAGCTGACGATGGCGTTGGGTGAATTTTCATCCTGCCGGTAGTATTTTGTCCAAGCGTCAAAGCTGGAATCGGCCACGCTTTGTTTGCGTCTGCCGGTACCGCGCAAGAGTGCGTTGATCGACGTCGTGAGAAGCTTGAAATAGCCTGCTTCGTCAATGATCCCGCTACGCACGAGCATCAGATCTTCGTAATAACTGGTGCAGCCCTCGAACAGCCACAGGAGCGGTGTGTGAGTTTCAGCGCTGAGGGCATACGGTGAAAACACTGCTGGCTTAATGCGCTTGACGTTCCAGGTATGGAAATACTCATGACTGCACAAGCCCAGATAACTCTGATAGGCCTCGCTCATCTTGGCCTGGCCTTTGACGGGCAATTGACTACGTGGGCAAATTAAAGCGGTCGATGCCCGATGCTCGAGTCCACCATGGCCGTCGCCGATGGCCATGGTCATGAAGACGTAGCGATCCATCGGTGCGCGCTTTTTGATTGGCTCAAAAAAGGCGATCTGGGTCGTGCAGATTTTCTGCAGATCGGTCGTTAAACGCGCCATGTCCAGCTTCGGTACCCGACCGGTGATGACGACATCGTGACTGATGCCATGCGCCTTGAAAGTGCCGAGCGCGAAGTCACCCATTTCGACGGGGTGATCAATCAGTTCATCGTAATCGCTGGCGATGTAGGTGCCGAAGCCGTAGCGTTTGGCTTTCAGTTCTGGCAAGCTGGTGGCGATGCGCCATTTTTTACAGTCGGGATGGTCGGGGCGCTGAATATCGACGGTGTGAGGCAAATGCTCTTGCCCCTCGACGCTTAAGAACACACTGGTACCGTTATAGAAGCCGTGCGTCTGATCCAGGTGCGCTGCGCGGACCGACAGATCCCAGGCATATACCTCATAGCGCAAGATCAGCGGCGAAGCGGTTGGTGCTGCGACCCAGGTGTGCTTGTCACGTTTTTTGAGGGCGATTTTCTTATCGCCCGATTCGGCGCTGATCTGCACAATATTACGGGCAAATTCACGGATCATATAACTACCCGGAATCCAGGCTGGCAGTGAAAAAACCTGCCCAGCCGGATCGGGATGAATGACGGTCAGACTGACTTCATACAGGTGAGCGGCCAAGTCCTTGGGGATGATCGTGTAATGTACGGCGTTTTGCATTGTTATCCTCTGACATTGGCAGCGATAACGGTCAGCGCCAGCGCTGCGATCACCACACAGGTTAATTTAAAGCGTAAGCCAATCAGCCAGGACGGCGCTTCGACCCATTGGAATAAACGTTTATCGACTTGATACGCGATGCCAAAGCCGAGCATCAGCATGGCAAAGCCATAACCGCCGATCATGGTCGCAAGCCAGCCCGCCAGAGTGGGCGTGACACTCCAGAGCATGGCGCGGCGGGTCTGCTGCGCGTTTAAACGCGTACTGCAGACCGCCATCCCCCAATGCACACCACCGAGAAATGCGAAGATCAATATGGCATAGGCTAGCTGCGCCTTGATGAAGACATCAAGCCAGAAGGGGTCTACCAGCCAGACACCCAGCGTCAAGAGTACGAACGGAATCAGGCCGGCATAACCGAGTCGGTGGGCCAGATCATGGCGAAGAAAGTGCGGGTTCATGGTGTCACCGGAATAAGGGCAAATGCCCGTTTATAAAACGTATAGTGTAACGGGATTTACCAAATCAATTCGTCCGCCGGGATCAGGCAAGGTCGGCCGGCAAATCGATATCTTGTAGGACGCCGCGATCATCGACCATGACTTCACAGACCTCGGCATTTTTTAATAAATGCCGCGCACCCTGATCACCATCGAGCAAAAGTAGCGCCGGAAGATGGCGTCGACTAAAGGCGACCGGATTGCCGCGTCGCCCATCACATACCGGGACGGCGATATCGGCGCCTGCCTGGATGGCCCGCACCAAGGACTGCGGCGTGCTCGCCAACACATGCGGCATGTCGCCTAAAGCGATCACCCACATCGACGCATCCGCGCACTGCTGCAGTCCATGTACCAGCGACACACCCATACCCTGATCTGCATCGACACAGGGGCTGACCGTGCAGCCCAATGCGCGCAGCTGCGCGGGTAAAACGCTGTCGTCCGATCGCACCACTGCCAGCACTGTAGGTACAGCGGCCAATAAATGCCGCGCACTAGCGACGGCGACGGCATCGCCGTCGGGGAGTAACTGATGGAGTTTATTGCGTTGGCCGACCGGATCGAAGCGTCTGCCCCGACCCGCCGCCAGCAGAATGCCGACTACCTGCGCAGTCGAAATCGCGGTGTCTATCACGGATAGCGGAATTATTTTAAGGAGGCGAACTTGGCCTCGAGTGCCTTGGCGTCTATCGCACCAGGAATCCGCGTACCGTCGGCAAAGAAAATCGCCGGCGTGCCTGAAATGCGCAGCTTCTTCCCGAAGGCCAGTACCTTTTCATTCGGATTTGTCAGGCATGCTGCATTGGCATTCGCCGGCGCTTTACCGTTTAACATCCAGTCATCCCAGGCCTTGCTACGATCTGGCGAACACCAGACGTTCTTTGACTTGACGACCGAGTCTTCACTCAGAATATTATACATAAAGGTGTAGACCGTGATGTTATCCATCTCTTGCAGCGTATGGCGGAAGCGTTTGCAGTAGCCGCAGTTTGGATCTTCAAAAATGGCGATCACGCGTTTGCCATTCCCGCGCACCATCTTGAGCGACGATTCGAGCGGCAGGTCAGAAAATTTGATCTTGTTGATTTCATCGACCCGGTCCTTGGTGTAATCCTGATAGGTCTTGGCATCCAGGACACGGCCGACGAATAGGTATTTTGCCTTCTCGTCGGTATAGACAATGTCTTCACCGGTGCGCACTTCGAACAGGCCGCTGTAGGGTGTCTTGGTGACGGAATCGACCTTGGTGTTTTCACCCAGACGTGGCTCGATGAGTTTTTTTACCGCCGCCTCTTGCGCTGTTTGGGCGAACGCAAAGCCACATAGCAAACACAGGACCGCAAACAGGTTTAATTTATTGTGCTTCATTGCTTTTCCAATTTATAACGTCGTGGTGGATTTGATTTTACCCATCGCATGGGAGAGTAATTGTCTTTTTAGCGCCGGTAATCGATTCAATAAATTCATGCCCATGTTACGCGCTAGTCGCAGAGGGGGGAAGTCGCTGGCAAACAGGCGCACCAAACCGTCGGTCGTTAATTGCATGAGCAAGATATCTTCCTTGCGTGAACGGGCATAGCGGGCCAGGACGCGCGCATCGCCGCAATCCGTTTGCGCATCGCGCTCGGCCACCGTTTGCAAGAGCGATACCACATCAGCAAAGCCGAGATTCATGCCTTGCCCTGCCAGTGGATGGACAACATGCGCTGCATCGCCGACTAAGGCCACGCGCGGCGCGGCGATGGTCTGCGAGTGCAGTAAGTTAAGGGCCAATATTTTGACGACTTCTGGCTGCAGCGGCGTTAGCTCCCCTAGGTCGGCAGCGCAATAGGCGGCCAAACGCTGCGCGATCGACGCCAGGGACTCGCCCGCCAGCTGTTGGGCCAGATGCTGTGGTGCCGACCAGACTAGCGATACGCGCTGTCCGGGCAGTGGCAGCAGGGCGATGATCCCTTCATCCGCCGAAAACCACTGGCGCGCCACATCATGGTGCGGCAGCGCGCAGGTAAAGTTTGTAACGACTGCCCGCTGATAATAGGACCGGCTGGCGATATCAATATCGCACTGCCCGCGCACCCAGGACTGCGCGCCATCTGCGCCGACCAGCAAACTGGCCTCGATGGTGTCGCCGTTATCGAGGGTGATCGTGGCCAGCTCATCGGAAATCTGTAAATCGCGCGACTGAGCGGCGATTTGCTTTACTTTGGGCGCAAATTTGAGGGCGGTATCGAGAGCCTGATTGAGATTGGCATCTTCAACGATCCAGGCCAGCGTACCGACCCGCGCGCCAAAGGCATCAAAATCAAGTCGCCCGGCCTGCGTCGGATCATCCCCCACGACCTTCATGGCCTCCACCGGCGCGATCCGGGCTTCGTCCATGGCATCCCATACCCGCACCGACTCCAGGAGCGCACGCGCAGCATGGTTCAGCGCATAGACGCGTACGTCCCAGGCCTGGGACGCCGGCAGCGTGGACGGCGGCGCCTGGCCAAGCAGCAGCACGTCATGCCCGGCCTGCGCGAAGCCGAGCGCAGTAACCTTGCCGACCGCACCAGAGCCAATGACACAAATTGTAGTTTGCAGCCGCATACGGGTGAACCCATTAAATATTCAGTCAAACAAGCCATTGCTTGCCTCTGGCAGATTATACGGCTTGTTCGTCGAACAGCCCGGCCAGCGATTTGCACGCATGCCGCTTGCATATTCCGCCAGGTTTGCTATACTCGCGCACCTTGGCCTGGTAGCTCAGTCGGTAGAGCAGAGGATTGAAAATCCTTGTGTCGGTGGTTCGATTCCGCCCCGGGCCACCAAGAGAATCAAGCATATACGCCAATCCTTTCGGGTTGGCGTTTTGCATTGTGAGGGTTCGTGTAGGCGAATTATGAGCCGGATAAATAGGCAATATCGCTAGTCTGGCATCACGCCAAACAAAGCTCGCTTTCGTCCTTTTCCTCGGAAAGCCAACCTTTTGGAGTTTCTTGCATGACTAGGTGGATGGTTCGCTCCGTGTCATTCAAGGCATGGATAATGTTTTTCACCTTCTCGTTCCCGTTCGCTTGGGCGGCGAAGATTACCCGAATCAGTGTGTCGGCAAACTTAGGCACACGGCCGTTCTTTTCCCATATCGCAATGGCCTGCTCGGTGCGGCCTAAAGCTTTGCCTAGCGCAACTTGCGACATCAGCATGGACGCACGCAGATACCGAAATTCGGCGCCGGTAAGCTTGGATTTCTTGCGAGTCAGGGCAGTGCAAATCGCGTAGGTGAGGCCATCCAAGTCCTGAATGGACACAGCTTCTCCATAAGGGGTTTGTTTGAGTGCAAAACCGTTTTCCAGCCAGACATTACGCAGTCCGCCATCAGTAAAATGATACATACCTAGCCTCCAATGACAAACGATGTCACCACAATACATTGAACAGCGCTTTCACTTTCACAAGCAGCCACAACGGCAATTGACATGCCTGCTGTGTACCTTTCCATGGTGCACTTGGTGTGCCCTGTCTTTATATCGGGCTCGGGTTCCCGATTGATAACGCCTTTTCTCAGTACATCCAGCGCCATGATCATCGTGATTTTTCGTGCCTTCATTTGACTGAGAGCAGGTTTTGAAAACAATACGTCTTCCGTTTTGGCAGCAAGCCTACGGACAGTTTTTTCCCAGTCGCGCTTTGAATAAGACATACAATATACTATAAAAATTATAGGTTAGAAGCCGTATTTTTAAAGCTACTATTTCGTATTACTGAACTCCTTGCAACAAGCTAACCAGAATAAGCGTCTGTTTTAAAAATGACAATTCTATAAGTATGGGAAGTCGGACACGTTACGCTGTTCGTGAGCGGAGTGTTGCAAATTTTTCCGGTCTTGGC
>CANCDR010000032.1 GCA_947374865.1 Oxalobacteraceae bacterium | reverse complement strand
TGCCCTGTTGGCGGCCTTCTGGTGGCTTGGCTGCTCGATAACGCGCTGCAGCTGTCAGCGGTTCAACGCGGCCAGATGTATCTGTTTGCCGCGCTGCCGCCGGCCGTGTTTTGCTTCATGATCGCCGAACAGTATCGCCAGGAGCCGGAGAAAGTCGCCGCCATCGTCTTGTTAGGGAATCTGGCGGCAGTCCTGTTTGTGCCAGTCGGCTTATGGCTGGGCATGCGTCCTGTTTAAACGGCTGTGCTGACTCAGGCTGCCAGCTTGCCCTTTTTCTTTAGCAGCGGCGCCAGGTATTTTCCGGTCACGCTGGCGGGATTTTTTGCGACGTCTTCGGGCGTACCCGTGGCGATGATCTGACCACCGCCGGCGCCGCCTTCTGGACCTAAATCAATCAGCCAGTCGGCTGTCTTGATGACGTCCAGATTATGCTCAATGATGACGACCGTATTACCTTGATCGCGCAGGCGGTGAATCACTTTGAGCAGCAGGTCGATGTCATGGAAATGCAGGCCAGTCGTCGGCTCATCGAGAATGTAGAGCGTGCGCCCGGTATCGCGTTTCGATAATTCGAGCGACAGCTTGACGCGTTGCGCTTCGCCGCCGGAAAGTGTGGTGGCACTTTGACCGAGGCGGATGTAGCCCAGACCGACATCGAGCAGTGTTTGTAATTTGCGCGCGATGACCGGCACCGGCTTAAAAAATTCATGCGCTTCTTCGACCGTCATGGCCAGTACTTCCGTGACGTTCTTGCCCTTGTAGAGCACTTCCAGCGTTTCGCGGTTATAGCGTTTGCTGTGGCAGACATCGCAAGGAACATACACGTCTGGCAGAAAATGCATTTCGACCTTGATCACGCCGTCGCCCTGACAAGCTTCGCAGCGGCCACCCTTAACGTTAAACGAGAAACGCCCGGCGCTGTAACCGCGCTCCTTGGCCGTCGGGACGGTGGCAAACAAATCGCGGATCGGCGTAAATAATCCGGTGTAGGTAGCCGGATTCGAGCGCGGTGTGCGACCGATCGGCGCCTGATCGACCGAGATCACTTTATCGAAATGCTCCAGACCGCTGACGGATTCGTGCGGCGCCGGCTCGGTCTGCGAACCATACAGATGGCGTGATGCGGCGTGGTACAGCGTATCGTTGACCAGCGTCGATTTGCCGGAGCCGGAAACGCCCGTGACGCAGGTGAGCAAGCCGACCGGCAGACGCAAATTGACGTTCTTGAGATTATTGCCCGTCGCTCCGGTAATGATGAACTGACGCTTGGCTTCGGGTGGCGTGCGCTTGGCCGGCACGGCGATCTGGAAGGTGCCGTTGAGGTATTGCGCGGTGAGTGACTTCTTGCTCTTCATGATGTCGGCCAGCGTGCCCTGGGCGATGATCTCACCACCGTGAACGCCTGCGCCCAGACCCATATCGACGACATAATCGGCGCAGCGGATGGCATCCTCATCATGCTCGACCACCAGCACGCTATTGCCGATATCGCGCAGGTGCTTGAGGGTGTCGATGAGGCGATCGTTATCGCGCTGATGCAGACCGATCGATGGTTCGTCGAGCACGTACATCACGCCAGTCAGTCCGGAACCGATCTGCGAGGCCAGGCGAATGCGCTGCGCTTCGCCGCCCGAGAGCGTATCGGCGCTGCGTTCGAGCGACAAATAATCGAGACCAACGTTATTAAGAAACTTCAGACGCGAGATGATTTCCTTGACGATGCGATCGGCGATTTCTTTCTTCGCGCCAGTGAGCTTTAGCTGCTCAAAAAAGCTCAGCGTAGCCCGCAGTGGCATAGCGGCGATTTCATAAATCGCGCGTTGCTGCTTACCATTGCCGACCTTGACGAAGCGCGCTTCAACCCGCAGGCGGGCACCGTCGCAGCTCGGGCACTGTTTCTTATTAATGAATTTGGCCAGCTCTTCCTTGACCGCCATCGAATCGGTTTCCCGATAGCGGCGCTGCAGATTGTGGACCACACCTTCAAAGGTATGTTCGCGCACCACGGTGCGACCACGCTCGTTAATGTAAGTGAAGGGAATCGTTTGCTTGCCCGATCCGTGCAGGACAGCCTGCTGGGCTTTTTCGTCCAGCTTTTCAAACGGCAGATCGAGATCGAATTCGTAAAAGGCGGCCAGGTTCGTCAGCATCTGAAAGTAAAATTGATTGCGTCGGTCCCAGCCCTTGACGGCACCCGAGGCAAGCGACAAATTGGGGAAGGCGACGATACGCTTGGGATCGAAAAACTCGATGTGACCCAGTCCGTCGCACTCGGGGCAAGCGCCCATCGGGTTATTGAATGAAAACAGACGCGGTTCGAGTTCTTGCAGTGCGTAGCCGCAGGTCGGGCAGGCAAATTTATTCGAGAATACCTGTTCCGCCAGGCTGTCCATGTTGACGACCAGCGCACGGCCATCGGCGATGCGCAGCGCGGTCTCGAAACTCTCGGCTAAGCGTTGCTTGATATCGGCCTTGACCTTGACGCGGTCAATCACCACATCGATGGTGTGCTTCTCGGTTTTTTTGAGTTTTGGCAGGTCATCGATTTCGACAATTTTGGCGGCTGCCGTGCCGCTCTGCACACGAAAGCGCACGAAACCTTTGGCCTGCATCTGCTCAAATAAATCACTATGCTCGCCTTTGCGATTGGCCACCACGGGCGCCATGATCATCAGCTTGGACTCTTCGGGCATGGCCAGCACGCTATCGACCATCTGCGACACGGACTGGGCAGCCAGCGGATTTTCCGGATGATCGGGGCAGTAGGGCGTACCGACGCGGGCGAACAGCAGGCGCAGGTAATCATGGATTTCCGTGACGGTGCCAACGGTCGAGCGCGGGTTATGCGAGGTGGCTTTTTGCTCGATCGAGATGGCTGGTGACAGGCCTTCGATCAGGTCCACATCGGGTTTTTCCATCAATTGCAAAAATTGTCGTGCATAGGCCGACAAGGATTCGACGTAGCGTCGCTGACCTTCGGCATACAGAGTATCGAAGGCGAGGGATGACTTGCCTGAACCGGACAGCCCGGTGATGACAATTAATTTATTGCGCGGCAAATCGAGGCTGATGTTTTTCAGATTGTGGGTGCGGGCACCGCGGATACGAATTTCTTCCATGCTGGCTTTCAACGGTGGCGGGTCATATGCAAACAGCGCAATGGCGCGTTTGACCCAGCCTGGGTGGAACGGAACAGCCCAACACTATAGCGGGTTTTGCTGCGCGGTGTTCGGTGGATGCGCGGCGCTTGCACGCCTGGGTGAGGCGCTAGGATGGGTAAAAAGTGAGGTGGCAAAATAATTATCAGATTGCTATTGGCATTTGGTCTTGGCTTCTTTATTCTGGGTCGTTGGCAGGAGATTCTTTTTAGACCTCGTGGAACGCGCGGGCTGGCTTATAATTGCGGCGAACATGTGCAATCTGCTATTCATGGCTGCAGGTCTCGCTCGCTGCTCTATGCCCATAAGGGATGGGGCGCGACGGCATCTGTGAGCCGACCGAAAGCGCTTGCATCATCGGCTACGGACAATAACTGAAGGGAATTTTATATATGGCATCGGTAAATAAAGTCATCATCGTCGGCAATCTCGGGCGCGATCCAGAAACGCGTTATATGGCGAATGGTGAAGCGGTCACCAACATTGCAGTCGCGACCACCGAAAGCTGGAAAGACAAAAATTCCGGTGAGAAAAAAGAGCTGACCGAATGGCATCGCATCACGTTTTATCGCAAACTCGCTGAGATCGCTGGGCAGTATTTGAAGAAGGGATCGCAAGTCTACGTCGAGGGCCGTTTGCAAACGCGCAAGTGGACCGACAAAGAAAATGTCGAGCGCTACACCACTGAAATCATCGCCGATTCCATGCAAATGCTGGGTGGCCGTCAAGGCATGGGCGGCGCGCCGTCCGCTGATGAAGAATACGGCAACGCCCCGGCCCCGCGCCAGGTTCAGTCTGCCGCCCCAGCAGCCAGCGCCCCCCGCCAGCCCGCTCGTCCCGCGCCCAATTTCAGCGATATGGATGACGACATCCCTTTCTAAGCCCCTGAACATCCCTGCAAACATCCCTGCAGGGCTGCTCAACAAATTAAGTAGGGTCAGAGTCGACTTAATTTTCAAATAGAGTCAGTTTAAATAGGGTCAGAGTCGACTTAATTGATGTCCATTTTCAGGAAAGCATGCATATGGCCCGGCTACCTCGACTTGTTGTCCCCCATCAGGCGCATCACATCATTCAACGTGGCGCCGATCGGCGGGTGATTTTTCATGACGACGAGGATCGCCAGGCATTTCTGCAATGGCTTCGGGCGGCCACTAAACAGTTCAACGTTGCCATCCACGCGTATGTGTTGATGCCGAATCATTTGCATCTGCTCGCCACGCCCAGTGACGAAACCGGACTCGCCCGAATGATGCAATGGATCGGTCGTCATTATGTGCCTTACTTTAATAAAAAGTATGGTCGATTTGGCACGCTTTGGCAGGGACGTTATCGTGCTACTGTCATTGATTCAGAGCAGTATTTCTTAATATGCAGCCAATATATTGAGCTCAATCCTGTGCGGGCAGGTTTATGTCTGCAGCCGCTCGACTTTCACTGGTCCAGTTATGCGCATCACATCGGCGTGGCGTCGGACCCGCTCGTCACCGATCACATGCTGTACTGGGCGCTGTCGAATACGCCATTTGGACGGGAGGCGGCCTACCGGGCGCTGGTTCAGGAAGCCATTTCTTCGGAAATTGTGACGGAATTGAGCAATACAACCCTCAAGGGATGGGCTCTCGGCTCATCCAAATTCAAGGCGCAGCTCGAAAAAGAGGCGCAGCGCCGTGTCAGTCCGAAGAGGAAGGGGCGTCCTTATTTGGATGCTACCAAGCGAGAGTCCGCGCAAGACGCACCGTAAGAAGATGTAAAAGTACATCGGTTTCTCGTGCTTCTGTGTGGCTTGCGCAGTCATCACCTTCAAAAAATAGGTGGCACATAAAGCTTGGGCGAACTCGCTTTGGCTGGCCAAATCAGGTCAAAAGTAAATTAAGTCGACTCTGACCCTACTTAATTCCTACTTAATTCAAGATTGGGGCACGCTCGCTTCGCCATGCAAAATCACATCAAAAGTGGATTAAATCGACTCTGACCCTATTTAATTTTGAAAATTGCGATAGAAAAACAAATTAAATCGACTCTGACCCTACTTAATTTGAAAAAAGTGAAAATGAAAATTAAGTCGACTCTGACCCTATTTAATTTGATTGATGAATATCTTGCAGTGCACTATTCTTGAGGCTTGACTAGTTTAAGTTGCGGAGAAATGCCATGCTTGCCCAAGGTTTGTATGATCCATCGAACGAGCATGATGCTTGTGGTGTCGGTTTTATTGCGCATATTAAGGGCAATAAGAGTCATTCGATTATTGAACAGGGCTTGCTGATCCTTAAAAATCTGGATCACCGGGGTGCCGTCGGGGCGGATGCCTTGATGGGGGATGGGGCGGGGATTTTGCTGCAGATCCCTGATCAATACTTTCGGGAAGAAATGGCCTTGCAGGGCGTGACACTGCCACCACCAGGCGAATATGGCGTGGGCATGGTGTTTTTGCCTAAGGAGAATGCTTCCCGGATCGCCTGTGAACAGGAAATTGAACGCGCCGTACTGGCTGAAGGTCAGGTCGTGATCGGCTGGCGGGATGTGCCGGTCGATCTTGCCATGCCGATGTCGCCGACGGTGCGCAAAAAAGAACCCGTCATTCGGCAGATTTTTATCGGTCGCGGCCCGGACATCATGGTCACCGATGCGCTCGAGCGCAAACTGTACGTGATCCGCAAATCCTCCGGGCATGCAATTCAGGCACTTAACCTTTTGCACGGCAAAGAATTTTTTGTGCCATCCATGTCGGCTCGCACGATCGTCTACAAAGGCCTGCTGCTGGCCGATCAGGTCGGCGTCTATTACAAAGATCTGCAGGACACGCGTTGCATTTCGGCCCTGGCGCTGGTGCATCAACGCTTTTCTACTAATACCTTCCCGGAATGGCCGCTGGCACATCCCTATCGATTGATCGCGCATAACGGTGAAATCAATACCGTCAAAGGCAATTTCAACTGGATGCGGGCGCGGGAAGGCGTCATGAAATCGGCCGTGCTGGGCGATGATCTCAAAAAGCTGTTTCCGCTGATTTATGAGGGCCAGTCCGATACAGCAAGCTTCGATAATGCGCTCGAGCTATTGCTCATGGCCGGTTACCCGATCGCTCAGGCGATGATGATGATGATCCCCGAAGCCTGGGAAAATCATACCCTGATGGATGAAAATCGCCGCGCTTTCTACGAGTATCACGCTGCCATGATGGAGCCTTGGGATGGTCCGGCTGCCATGGCCTTTACCGATGGCCGACATATCGGCGGTACACTCGATCGCAATGGCCTGCGTCCGGCGCGCTACATCGTGACCGATGACGATCTGGTCGTGATGGCGTCCGAGTCCGGCGTGTTGCCAATACCCGAATCAAAAATCATCCAGAAATGGCGCCTCCAGCCAGGCAAAATGTTCCTCATCGATCTGGAAGCCGGACGCATCATCGATGATAAAGAAATCAAAGATACCTACGCCAACGCCAAGCCCTACAAGCAGTGGATCAATTCCGTGCGTATCCGACTCGACGCGCTCAAATCGGAGCCGATCGCGCCGAGCTCGACAATCCCCTTGCTCGATCGGCAGCAGGCGTTCGGCTACACCCAGGAAGATTTGAAATTCCTCATGTCGCCCATGGCCGTGTCCGGTGAGGAGGCGATCGGCTCGATGGGCAATGATTCGCCCCTGGCCGTAATGTCGAATAAAAACAAGATTCTGTATAACTATTTCAAGCAGCTCTTTGCCCAGGTAACCAACCCGCCGATCGATCCGATTCGTGAGGCCATGGTCATGTCGCTGGTATCGTTTATCGGGCCAAAGCCGAATCTGCTCGACACCAATAACATCAATCCACCGATGCGGCTTGAAATCACCCAGCCGGTTCTCGATTACGCCGACATGGCGCGCCTGCGCAATATCAGCGCTCATACCGGTGGCAAATTCCGCGCGCACGAACTCGATATCTGCTATCCGGTCGTGTGGGGCAAAGAAGGCATCGAGGCGCGCCTGGCTTCTTTGTGCGCGCAGGCTGTGGATGCGGTTCGCTCAGGCCATAATATTCTGATCGTTTCTGACCGCAAGGCCGATGCCGCCAATGTGGCGATTCCCGCTCTGTTAGCCTGTTCGGCGATCCATCAGGATCTGGTCAGCAAGGGATTGCGTACCTCCACCGGCTTGGTCGTCGAGACCGGTTCTGCGCGTGAAACACACCATTTTGCCCTGCTGGCTGGCTATGGCGCAGAAGCGATTCATCCTTACCTGGCGATGGATACCCTGAGTGATATGGCCAAGGGTCTGCCGGGTGATTTATCACCAGAAAAAGCAATATATAACTTCCAGAAAGCTGTCGGTAAGGGCTTGCTTAAGGTGATGTCCAAGATGGGCATTTCGACCTATATGTCATACTGCGGCGCGCAAATTTTTGAAGCCATCGGACTCAATCAGGCGCTGATTCAAAAGTACTTCAAAGGCACGGCATCGAATGTTGAAGGCATCGGTGTGTTTGAGGTCGCCGAAGAAGCCTTGCGCTTACACACCGCCGCTTTTGGCGCAGACCCGGTGCTGGCCAACGCGCTCGATGCGGGTGGCGAATATGCTTTCCGTGTACGCGGTGAGGAACACATGTGGACGCCGGATGCGATCGCTAAATTGCAGCATGCAACGCGTTCGAATAACTTCAATACATACAAAGAATATGCCAATCTGATCAATGATCAGTCGACCCGGCACATGACTTTGCGTGGACTGTTTGAGTTCAAGATTGATCCGCTGCGCGCGATTCCGATCGAAGACGTGGAGTCAGCCAAAGAAATCGTCAAACGTTTCGCGACCGGCGCCATGTCGCTCGGTTCAATTTCGACCGAGGCGCACGCCACGCTGGCCATCGCCATGAACCGGATCGGTGGAAAATCGAATACCGGCGAAGGTGGTGAAGATGAAAATCGCTATACGCAAGAGCTCAAAGGCATCCCTATCAAGCAGGGTGAAACGCTGGCCTCGGTCATCGGTCGCGACAATGTCGTGGTCGACATGGCCCTGCAGGCAGGTGATTCCCTGCGCTCAAAAATCAAGCAGGTAGCTTCCGGACGCTTTGGTGTGACGACCCAGTACCTGGTGTCGGCAGATCAGATTCAAATCAAGATGGCGCAGGGTGCCAAGCCGGGTGAGGGCGGACAACTTCCTGGCGGGAAGGTCTCGGAATACATCGCTAAGCTGCGTTTCTCGGTGCCGGGCGTGGGCTTGATTTCACCGCCACCGCATCATGATATTTATTCTATCGAAGATTTGGCGCAGCTGATTCATGATTTGAAAAACGCTAATCCCAACGCCTCCATTTCAGTCAAGCTGGTGTCTGAAGTCGGCGTGGGCACCATTGCTGCCGGCGTGGCAAAAGCCAAATCCGATCACGTCGTCATCGCCGGTCATGATGGCGGAACGGGCGCTTCACCGCTGTCGTCGGTCAAGCATACCGGCACGCCGTGGGAACTCGGTCTGGCGGAAACACAGCAAACCCTGGTGCTTAATAATTTGCGCAGCCGGATTCGGGTGCAGGCCGATGGTCAGATGAAAACCGGTCGCGACGTCGTCATCGGCGCCATGCTGGGCGCAGACGAGTTTGGCTTTGCCACCGCGCCGCTGGTCGTCGAAGGCTGCATCATGATGCGCAAATGTCACCTCAATACCTGTCCGGTCGGTGTGGCCACGCAGGACCCGGTTCTGCGCGCCAAATTCTCTGGCAAGCCTGAGCATGTGGTGAATTATTTCTTCTTCATCGCCGAAGAAGTACGTCAGATCATGGCCCAGTTAGGCGTTGCGACATTCAACGAACTGATCGGCCGTGCTGATCTGCTCGACAAATCGCGCGCACTGTCGCACTGGAAGGCAATGGGGCTGGACTTCAGCAAGATTTTCCATCTGCCGGAAGTCGCTGCCGATATACCGCGCTATCAAGTGCTGGAGCAAGATCACGGCCTGGACAATGCGCTCGACCATAAGCTGATCGCGCAAGCCCGTTCAGCGCTCGACAAAGGTGAAAAAGTATCCTTTATTTCACCGGTCAAAAATCGTAATCGCACGGTGGGCACCATGCTCTCTGGCGAAGTGGCCAAGCGCTATGGTCATGCCGGTCTGCCGGATGACACGATCCATATTCAGCTGCAAGGTACGGCAGGCCAGTCGGCTGGTGCATTCCTCGCGCATGGCGTGACGATTGATCTGGTCGGCGAGGGTAATGATTACGTCGGCAAGGGCTTGTCTGGCGGGCGCATCATCGTGCGTCCGAATACCGAATTCCGCGGAAGAGCGGTCAACAACATCATCATCGGCAATACCGTACTGTACGGCGCGATCGCTGGTGAAGCGTTCTTTAACGGTGTCGCAGGCGAGCGTTTCGCGGTGCGAAATTCCGGTGCCACCGCGGTCGTCGAAGGCTGTGGCGATCACGGCTGCGAATACATGACCGGTGGAACAGTACTGGTATTAGGCGAAACCGGACGCAACTTTGCGGCCGGTATGTCTGGTGGTATCGCCTATGTCTATGACCCGGAACAAGATTTTGCCGGCAAATGTAATATGAGCATGGTGGTACTGGACCGGGTTCTCACGAGCGCCGAGCAAGAGAAGCAGATCGAGCGCGCCATCTGGCATAGCCAGCAGCGGGCCGGCGCCATCCAGACCGATGAAGCGATGTTAAAGAGCCTCATCGAACAGCACTTCAAGCATACCGGCAGTACACGTGCACGCAATTTGCTGGATGACTGGAGCACTGCGCGGACCAAATTTGTCAAAGTATTCCCGACCGAATACAAGCGCGCCTTGGCGGAAATGCACGCTGCCAAATTGGTCAAAGAAGCTGTGCCGGCATAAGTGCGCCCCTCAGGGTGCGCAGGCGGACACCAAGGTGGCAGGTGAATAAATCATTGAAGGAAGCAAAATGGGTAAAGTAACCGGATTTATGGAATTTCAGCGTTTGCAGGAAGCCAGCGAGGCGCCGCAAGCACGGAAAAAGCATTACAAGGAATTTATTGTCCATCTGGATGATGCGCAGGCCAAACTGCAGGGCGCGCGCTGCATGGACTGCGGTATTCCATTTTGTAATTCTGGCTGTCCTGTCAATAACATCATTCCTGACTGGAATGATCTGGTCTATCACGGCAAGTATGAGGAAGCCCTGACGACCTTGCATTCGACGAATAATTTCCCTGAATTTACGGGTCGTATTTGTCCTGCGCCATGCGAATCAGCCTGTACGCTTGGCATTCATGAACTGCCGGTCGGCATCAAGTCGATTGAGCATTTCATTATCGACAAAGGCTGGGAAAACGGCTGGGTCGTGCCACAGATCGCGCCGAATAAAACTGGCAAAACGGTGGCGGTCATCGGCTCCGGTCCAGCCGGATTGGCGGCAGCACAGCAACTTGCGCGGGTCGGGCATGCGGTGACGGTGTTCGAGAAAAACGATCGGGTCGGCGGATTACTCCGCTATGGCATTCCCGATTTTAAAATGGAAAAATCGCATATCGATCTGCGCATCAAGCAGATGGAAGCGGAGGGTGTGACATTCCGCACCGGCGTCTTCGTCGGCGATAAATTCCCCGCTGGTATCACTAACTGGGCCAAGGAAACGATGTCGCCCGCCCAGCTGATGCAAGACTTTGATGCGGTCGTCATCGCCGGCGGCGCTGAGCAGCCGCGCGACTTGCCGGTTCCTGGGCGCGAGTTGGCCGGCGTTCATTACGCGATGGATTTTTTACCGAATCAAAACAAGGTGGTTGCCGGTGACAAGGTGAAAAACCAGATCATGGCCACGGCCAAGCATGTTGTCGTCATTGGCGGTGGCGATACGGGTTCGGATTGTGTCGGCACCTCGAATCGGCATGGCGCGGCATCGGTAGCGCAATTCGAACTGATGCCACAGCCGCCGGAAGTGGAAAACAAGCCCATGGTCTGGCCCTACTGGCCGACCAAGCTGCGCACCTCCTCCTCCCACGAAGAGGGCTGCGAGCGGGATTGGGCCGTGGCCACTAAACGGCTCGAAGGCAGTAACGGTAAAGTCGAGAAACTGATTGCAGCGCGCGTCGAATGGAAAGACGGCAAAATGCAGGAAGTGCCGAATTCCGAATTTTCCATGCCGGCGGATTTAGTCTTGCTGGCGATGGGCTTTGTATCGCCCGTGGCGGGTGTGCTGGAAGCCTTCGGCGTCGAAAAAGATGGCCGTGGCAACGCAAAAGCGAACACCGAGGGCGCTGACTGTTATCAAACGAATGTGCCCAAAGTATTTGCTGCCGGCGACATGCGGCGCGGCCAGTCGCTGGTGGTGTGGGCGATTCGGGAAGGCCGGCAATGTGCCCGGGCCATCGATGAATTCCTCATGGGAAGCTCAGTTCTGCCACGATAAATTTTTGTTCGCACACCATGCCCACTGTGCCTTTGCTTCAGTGGGCATTGTTTTGTTACAAGTTAAAATCCGGCGATGCTTGCTTCATGACAAAAGTAGTGGGGAAAATAAGAGTAAAATTATGGTGCTAACAGCTTTTTTCGGATTGCTTGTTGTGTTTTTGGTGATGCCAAGCCTTTCCAACGCTGCGCTATTTTGACTGCACTACAATGTTGTAGTGACATTGCGATAAAGACCCCCACATTGACCCAGTTAGTTGAAATCCGCGATCTATCTTTCGGCTACGGTTCCCGCGCCATTCTGTCGGGACTGAGTATGTCCTTCGCTCGCCGGCAGGTGGTGGCGGTCATGGGCGGTTCGGGCTCAGGAAAAACCACAATTTTGCGTCTGATCGGTGGCCAGCTGGCGCCGCAAGCGGGACAAGTACTGCTCGATGGCCAGGACGTGCACGCGCTCGGTACACCCGCGCTCTACGCCATGCGACGAAAAATGGGGATGTTGTTTCAACATGGGGCCCTGTTCACCGATTTAAGCGTCTTCGACAACGTCGCCTTCGCCTTGCGCGAAAATACCGACTTGCCGGAATCAATGATTCACGATCTGGTCATGTTGAAGCTGCATGCTGTGGGTTTAAGAAACGCTGCGCGCTTAAAGCCGGCCGAGATTTCCGGCGGCATGGCGCGGCGAGTGGCACTGGCCCGCGCCGTGGCGCTTGATCCGCAGCTCATCATGTACGACGAACCCTTTGCCGGACTGGATCCGATTTCGATGGGCGTGACCGCCAAACTTATCCGACAGTTAAACGATGCGTTGGGCTCGACCACGATTCTGGTCTCGCACGATGTGCATGAATCATTTTTAATTGCCGATTACGTTTATTTTTTATCGCAGGGAAAAATCGTCGCCCAGGGTACCCCGGCCGACATGCAAACTTCCAGTGATCCCTATGTACGGCAGTTCGTCCATGCCGAACCGGATGGCCCGGTGCCATTTCATTATCCGGGAAAATCGCTGGCGCAAGATTTGCAACTGGATCGGGGCAGACCATGATGGGCTGGGTCACTGCGGTGGGTTTGTTTGTACGCACAGTCTGCAGCAATATCGGCATGGCCACGCGCATCCTCTGGGCGATCTTGCGTTGCTCGCCAAGTTTGCTGCGCCGTCCGCGGCTGGTGACAGAGCAGATTCACTTTATCGGCAATTATTCCTTACTCATCATTGCAGTTTCGGGTTTATTCGTCGGCTTTGTGCTGGGCTTGCAGGGTTATTACACCCTCAATCGCTACGGTTCCGAGCAGGCGCTGGGATTACTGGTGGCCTTGTCGCTCACGCGTGAACTGGGGCCGGTCGTCACAGCACTGCTGTTTGCCGGGCGGGCAGGAACGTCCCTGACAGCAGAAATCGGTCTGATGAAGGCCGGCGAGCAGTTAGCGGCGATGGAAATGATGGCTGTTGATCCGATCGCCCGCGTTCTGGCGCCACGCTTTTGGGCCGGCGTGATCGCCATGCCTGTCTTGGCAGCCATATTTAGTGCTGTCGGTATCATTGGTGGTTATCTGGTGGGTGTGCAGTTAATCGGCGTGGATGACGGTGCCTTCTGGTCGCAAATGCAGGACGGTGTCGATATCTGGAAAGATATCGCGAATGGCATTATCAAGAGTATGGTGTTTGGGATTGCGGTGACCTTCATTGCGCTTTTGCAGGGATATGCGGCGCAGCCCACGCCGGAAGGCGTTGCGCGGGCGACCACGCGCACGGTCGTGATCGCCTCGCTGACGGTGCTCTGGCTGGATTTTTTATTGACGGCACTGATGTTTAAAACCTGAGTGAAGCGGCGGACTGGATTTGCCGGTGCTGTGAAGGCCGTTGATCGAATCAAATAGGGCCGCAGCAAAAATAGCATCAAAAAAGGAATGGGATTATGCAATCAAAAACACTAGATTTCTGGGTCGGATTATTTGTTCTGCTGGGCGCAGGAGCAGTTTTTTTTCTCGCGCTCAAGGCGGGCAATTTGAGTTCGCTCAGCTTTGACCAGACCTATGTGGTAACGACCAAATTTGACAATATTGGCGGACTCAAGCCACGTGCGCCGGTAAAAAGTGCTGGCGTGGTCGTCGGCCGGGTGGGTAACATCAGCTTCGATGACAAAACTTTCCAGGCGCTCGTGACGTTGAACCTCGAGAGCCGTTATCAATTTCCCAAAGACTCTTCCGCAAAAATCCTTACTTCCGGTTTATTGGGTGAGCAATACATTGGCCTGGAACCTGGGGGGGACGTGAACAATCTGATGGCCGGTGACAAAATTAAAATGACACAATCAGCGATCGTACTGGAAAATCTGATTAGTCAGTTCTTGTTTAGTAAAGCCGCCGAAGGCAAAGGAAGCGATACCAAATGATTCTGCTTCAAAGAATGCGCGCATGCTTGGTTCTGCTCCTGGCGCTCGCCTTGGCGGGCTGTGCCGCGACGGCTAATCCGCCCAACCCGCGCGATCCGTTCGAAGGCTTTAACCGTACCATGTTTAGCTTTAATGATGCGCTCGACAAGGCCGCGCTCAAGCCGGCGGCAGAAGCCTATCAGCGCGTATTACCAAATGTAGTACAGACTGGTGTGGGTAATTTCTTTTCAAATCTGGCCGATGTCTGGACCGGCGCAAATAATTTATTGCAGGGGAAACCGAAGGACGCCGTGCAGGACATGGGGCGCTTCATGATCAACTCCACCCTGGGTTTGGCCGGTCTGTTTGATGTCGCTACACCGGCCGGCATACAGCGTCACAGAGAGGAAGATTTTGGTCAGACCCTGGGTAAATGGGGCGTACCCTCCGGACCGTACCTGGTGTTGCCGCTACTGGGCTCCTCCACAGTGCGCGATACCTCGGTGATGCCGCTCGATATGAAGGGCGACTTATGGAAATACAAATACCCTGTTCGCTGGCGTAATTTTGGTAGCGGCCTGCGCTTGATTGACCAGCGTTCGATCGTTTTGGATGCTTCCAATTTGATCGAAGAAGCGGCGCTGGATCGTTACGAATTCGTGCGCGATGCCTACCTTCAGCGGCGCCAGTATAAGATTGATGACGGTGATGTCAGCAAGGGGATGCGCTTTGAAGAAAATGGCCAGATCAAGGCCGTGGAGAGCGTTGGGATCATGCGCATTGAGCAGCAGGTGCAGCCATTGGTGAAGGCGGTGGTTAACTTTATTCGTCCTGGGGAGGCGGTGGTAGCGCCAAGCCCTCCTGCGCCAGTGCCAGTATTAGCGCCATCGCCTAAAGATCTGGAAAAATAGGTCGCTAGTGGCTTGCAGGTATTAAATTTGCGCGGATTGTCATCCCAAGTGGGGGTGAACTGCTTATAGGATATATCCGAACGATTTGTTGAGAGATAAAGAAAAACCATGACTGTATTTAAGCAATTATTCGCCCTGACAATCAGCGCCGTGTTGTTCGTCTCTGCCGGCGCGACTCGTGCCCAAGAGGCGCCGGATGTCCTGGTCAAGCGAATCAGCCAGGACGTGCTGGATGCCGCCAAGGCGGACAAGGATATTCAGGGTGGCAATAGAAAGAAAGTGCTCGACCTGGTAGAGGTCAAGATTCTGCCGTATGTGAATTTTCAGCACATGACGGCACTGGCGGCTGGACGTTTCTGGCGCGAAGCCACGCCTGAGCAGCAAAAGGCGCTGACCAATGAGTTTCGTTCACTGTTGGTGTACACCTACTCGGGCGCCATCAGCCAGATCCGCGATCAAAAACTAGAATTTAAACCCTTGGTTTTCGGGGATTCTCCGGACGAAGCCTTGGTTCGTTCGCAAGTCGTCCAGCAGCGCGGTGATCCGATTCAGCTCAATTACCGGCTCGAAAAGCTCCCGGGTGGCTGGAAAATATACGATGTGAATGTGTTGGGCGCCTGGCTGGTCGAGACCTACAAGGGTAATTTTTCTGCCGAAATCAGTCGTGGCGGCATGGACGGCCTGATTCAGGCGCTGGCAGAAAAAAACAAAAAACTCGCCGCTAACGCACAAAAAAATAGCAAATAATGCCATTCCAGCCCAGCCAGGATTTGATCATGCAGTCGGCCCGCGCGACGCTGGATGCCGGTCTGGCGGCCATCAGCGCTGGTCAGGCCCTGATCGACCTGGGGCAATTAAATGCAGTTGATTCGTCGGCTGTCGCCACCTTGCTGGCCTGGCAGCGCGCTGCGCTCGCCGCAGGACACCCCCTGCAGCTGGTGAATCCGCCGGCCAGTTTGCGCAGCTTAATCGCGCTCTATGACGTGGCAGAATTGCTCGATTTGCACGTAGTCCCGCCTGCGACTGCGGCGCACGCTGCTTAATTGATGCGCCAGAGGCAGCGCAGATCGCGTGCTCGGTGCAGAAATCCCCTATAATCCGAGGTCCTTGTCATTGGGCACAGCGCATCTTGCGCTGACTCGTGGCGCAATTCAAAAAAAGTGACCATTCGCCGCTATGGCAGCTATTCAAATCAGTAATATCGAAAAGCGTTATCGATCGCTACAAGCACTCGGTGGCGTATCTCTCACGATCGAAGAGGGTGAATTTTTCGGTTTGCTGGGGCCTAACGGCGCCGGCAAGACGACCCTGATTTCCATCATCGCCGGCCTCAATCGCGCAGATGCCGGCCAGGTCAGTATTCACGGCCACGATGTCGTGAGCGACTACCGTGCAGCGCGTAGCCGGATCGGCGTGGTGCCGCAAGAATTAGTCTTTGATCCCTTTTTTACCGTGCGCGAAACCTTGCGCATGCAGTCCGGCTATTACGGCTTGCGCAATAACGATGCCTGGATCGATGAGATCATGTTTCATCTGGATTTGACGCACAAGGCCGATGCCAATACGCGCGCGCTTTCCGGTGGTATGAAGCGCCGTTTGCTGGTGGCGCAGGCACTGGTGCACAAGCCGCCCGTCATCGTGCTCGATGAGCCAACTGCCGGCGTCGATGTCGAGCTGCGCCAAACGCTGTGGAAATTCATTTCGCGCTTGAACAAGGAAGGTCACACCATCGTGTTGACAACGCATTATCTGGAAGAAGCCGAGGCGCTGTGTAATCGGGTCGCCATGCTCAAGGCGGGCAAGGTGGTCGCGCTCGATTCGATGCAGGCGCTGATCAAACGAATTTCCGGCTCCCAGCTGGTGGTGCGGCTAGCGCAAGGTGGGCTGCCCGAAGCGCTGCGTGGTCTGGTCTCGCATACCGAAGAACCGGTGCAGGAAGGCGTATTCAGACTGCGTGTAACAGCGCCCAACGAAGTCGAGCCGATCCTAGCCTGCCTGCGCGAATCCGGTGCGGTAATCGAGGACCTGCAATTGCAGCAGGCCGACCTGGAAGATGTCTTTATCCAGATTATGGGAGAAGACAAATGATCGGTTTTCAAACGCTGTTTTATAAAGAAGTACTGCGTTTCTGGAAGGTGGCAACCCAGACTGTGATGGCGCCGGTCGTCACGGCGCTGATGTATCTGATGATCTTCGGCCATGTGCTCGAAGAGCATGTGCAGGTTTATCCGGGCGTGAACTACACCTCCTTTTTGATTCCGGGTCTGGTGATGATGAGCGTGCTGCAAAATTCGTTTGCCAATACGTCTTCATCGCTGATTCAGTCAAAGATCAGCGGTAATCTGGTATTCATTCTGCTGCCGCCGCTGTCGCACTGGAATATTTTGTCGGCTTATCTGCTGGCGGCCATGGTGCGCGGGCTGACGGTGGGCGCAGGGGTATTTCTGATTACCGCCTGGTTCGGTCAGTTATCGTTTGTGGCGCCACTGTGGATTCTGGCTTTTGCCCTGCTCGGTTCAGCCATGCTGGCCACGATGGGTCTGGTCGCCGGCATTTGGGCGGAAAAGTTTGATCAATTGGCAGCGTTTCAGAATTTTCTGATCATGCCGGCGACTTTTCTCGCGGGGGTGTTTTATTCGATCCACTCCCTGCCGCCGGTATGGCAGACAGTCTCACATTTCAACCCGTTTTTTTATATGATAGATGGCTTCCGCTACGGTTTCTTTGGTCACTCGGATGTGGATCCTGCGATCAGTTTTTCCGTCGTGGGGGTGTTTTTTATTTTGCTGGTGGCGCTGTCAATGCGGATGTTATCGACGGGGTATAAGCTGCGGCACTAAGCAGTGACAATATGCCCGGCCAATCAGCGCTGTCACCAGCTTATTCATCGTTGCTCTTTTTGAAGGCACTGTTGTGTATCCAACACCTGAACTCGTCAAGAATTACATCGCTGCAGGACTCGACTGCAGCCATCTGGAAGTCGAAGGCGACGGCCAGCACTTTACCGCGCTGATCGTCTCGCCGGCCTTTGAAGGCAAGCGTCTGATCCAGCGTCATCAATTGGTCTACGCAGCGCTGGGTGATCGCATGCGTGAAGAAGTGCATGCGCTGTCAATGAAGACGCTCACGCCGCAGGAATTTGCGCAGTAATTGCGCCGTCATTGCGCAGTAACTACGCACTAAGTTCGTCATCCCGTCACAGCGCTGTTTTTATTTACCGTCAAATTACGGATCTCATTTATGGACAAGCTTTTGATTCAAGGTGGTTACCGCCTCAACGGACAGATCGCCATTTCAGGCGCCAAAAACGCCGCCTTGCCTATTTTGTGTGCCGGCTTACTCACCGCCGACAATGTCGCGCTGCATAATGTGCCGCATCTGCACGATGTAGCGACCATGCTCAAACTACTCGGTCAGATGGGTTTGAAGATCACGCGCGAAGGCGATGTGGTGGTGCTCAATGGCGCCAACATCAACAAGCTCGAAGCGCCGTACGAAATGGTCAAGACCATGCGTGCGTCGATTCTGGTGCTCGGGCCGCTGCTGGCGCGGTTTGGTGAAGCCAAGGTTTCGCTGCCGGGCGGCTGTGCGATTGGTTCGCGTCCGGTGGATCAACACATCAAGGGGCTGCAGGCAATGGGCGCCGAGATCACGATCGAGGCCGGCTACATTCATGCGCGCTGCAAACGTCTCAAGGGTGCGCGCATCGTCACCGATATGATCACCGTCACCGGCACGGAAAACCTGCTCATGGCCGCGACCTTGGCCGACGGCGAGACGGTGCTCGACAACGCCGCGCGTGAGCCGGAAGTGACTGACCTAGCCAATCTTCTGGTGTCCATGGGCGCCAAAATTGACGGTATCGGCACCGACCGGCTGGTCATCCAGGGCGTGGAAAAACTCCACGGTGGCACACACAAAGTGATCGCCGACCGGATCGAGACGGCGACCTTTCTGTGCGCCGTGGCCGCTACCGGTGGCGATATTACGGTGACCAATACCCGCACCGAT
>CANCDR010000031.1 GCA_947374865.1 Oxalobacteraceae bacterium | reverse complement strand
GTAACGCCCCCAATGAGATAGGTATTCAAGTTGCAATGCCAACTAGGATTAAATTAGCGGGTTAGATGTCCCAGATTTTCTTATCTTTAAAACTCTTCCCAATCGTTAGCCGAATGCGCAGATGACGGCACAGTCGCCGCACGCTGAATTGGCTTAATCTGACGTGTCGAAACGACGCCTGAACGTGGCGCAGCGGTACGAGCTGACAAAAGTACTTTGCTGGCAGGAGCCAGTTGGCTCGCCATTTTTACTTCTTGGATTACTGCAGTCTGCGCGGCGTCAAGTTTGAAGACCGCCATCGCTTGCACCAGATTATCGGCCTGATCGTACAATGATTGCACTGCATTCATCGCTCTTTCGACCAGCTCGGCGTTCTGCTGTGTAGCATTATCCATTTCGGCAATCGCTTGATTTATCTGCTCAATCCCTGCGGTCTGTTCGTTACTCGCATTCGTGATTTCGCCAATCACTTCCGTGACCCGTTTGACGCTGGTCACCACTTCAACCATCGTCACGCCAGCCTGATCGACCAACCTGGAACCAAGTTCGACCTTCTCTACAGAATCGGTAATCAGTGTCTTGATTTCTTTCGCTGCCCCAGCGCTACGTTGCGCCAAATTACGTACCTCTGACGCGACGACCGCAAAGCCGCGCCCTTGTTCACCCGCTCTCGCTGCTTCAACAGCGGCATTCAATGCCAAAATATTCGTCTGAAAAGCGATACTGTCGATGACGCCGATAATATCGGCAATCTTTTTGGCTGATTCATTGATTGACCCCATTGTTTCCACCACCTGCGAAACAACAGCGCCACCCTTGACCGCGACATCCGACGCTGCTGCTGCCAGTTGACTGGCTTGCCGCGCACTTTCTGCATTCTGCTTAACGGTGCTCGTAAATTCTTCTATGGACGATGCTGTTTCTTCCAGCGAACTAGCTTGTGATTCCGTACGGGCGGACAGATCGCGGTTGACGCCCATGATCGCGCCTGATGCAGTGGTAATAATTTCGGTAACGCTATTTACACGCTGAATCGCAATATTCAGTATGCCCAATGCATTTTGCAGCGCCTTGCCGACTTCGCTTCTTGCTTGATGTTGCGTCGTTGTCAGGTCAATCGCGTCAGTGCCGTTGGCTGACAGCATCGTCACTTTTGCCACCAACTCAGCCGCCTGAAATGCTTCACGATGCAATATCACCGCCAGATAAGCTAATACGCCCGCTTCTATCACAACGTATGCCGCATGCAAGAGCACCATTTCAATGCCGGGCTTCACGAAGCAAATTGCACCGTAGCCCCATTCCTGCAAATAATTGAAACTCAAATGATGAACTGCGATAACCCCCGCAGCTACCAGAATCACTTTCCAGTCGCGGTAACAAAGGAGGAAGGCAAGCAAGACAAAGATGCCGAAATGTAGTTCCGTGACGCCGTGTACCTGCTGAATATGCAAGGCACAAAAAATCATCAATGCCGTAGCAACTAGGCTGCGCGTCAGTAATGCACCGGGCATTTGAAAAATAAACACCGTTGGAATGATCGCTGTCGGCAATCCGACCAACAATACCCAAGTGAGCGTGTCATGCAAACCAGAAATGGCGAATGAGACGAGCAGCAAAAACCAGAGTACCCACAACATTAATCGATCAGCGCGTTGATAGTTCTTCGTCATTACGTTCCGTATTGAATTCATGGCTTCCTAGTAAAACAAGCATTGCATTTGATTGGCAAAAAAATGATTTTCATTTTGGAGAAAATGATAAAACATATTAAGAGATGCGCGACGGAAAGAAAAATTGACAATCTGCGAGTGTAAAGATGTTAGCTGAGCCTGTCGAGCAAGATGAAAAAAGCTGTGAGAAAAGCTGGGACATCCATATCTTTTGACTAGGTCTTACACCGCAACTTTTACCGACGAAATGAGTTCGATTTTTTTGAGGATGTGCTGACAACTGTCCAAAAATTCTCCCTGCGATGCTTATTGAGGCCTTACCTCTGTGAAGGCAGATTTGATCAAAGTTATGCGTGAGCTGTCTGCTTCATATCGGAAAATATAACTTTGAATTACATAAGCTCTTTTGGCGGCACGCAATCAGGCATTTTCTGTCGATGGTAATATGCTGTCGTTAGAGAATGCGTGTCAGCGATGTGATGGGCTATTTTGATGTTCGCCAGAGCAGTAAAGTCAGGCAAAAATTTCTAGGTCGGGACATTCGACAGCGCACGCTCGCAATGCGCGAACACTGCGGCTCCATTGAAGGTTGAACATGATACAGATCAGAAGATCAAACGAACGTGGCTATGCCGACCATGGTTGGCTCAAGAGCTTTCATTCATTCTCGTTTGCCAGTTACCATGATGCAAAATTTATGGGCTGGGGAAATTTGCGGGTCATCAATGAAGATCGAATTGAACCTGGTCGTGGTTTTGGCGATCACAGCCACCGTGATATGGAAATCATCAGTTACGTTTTGTCGGGCGAGTTGGCACATAAAGATAGTATGGGAAACATTAAGGGTATTCCACCGGGTGATGTGCAGCGCATGAGCGCGGGCACGGGTGTCGTCCACAGTGAGTTTAATCACGCCCAAGGTCAACAGACGCATTTTTTACAAATTTGGATTACGCCACAATCGACCGGCATTCAACCCGGGTATGAGCAAAAGACGATTCCTTTCATCGATAAACAGGGCAAGTTACGATGTGTCGCTTCCCCGGATGGTGAAAATGGTTCGGTAAAAATGCATGCTGACGCCAAGTTATATGCGGGTTTGTTTGAGGGCGCCCAAACGGCAAGCCTGGCGATTGATCCAAAACGTAAGGCTTATGTTCATCTCATTAAAGGATCACTCGAGGTGAACGGTCATACACTCCAAGGCGGAGATGCGCTGATGTTGGCTGATGAAAGTAATATTTCTATTCGCAATGGCCATGATGCTGAAGTCTTGGTATTTGATTTGTCGCCAAATTAAAAAGCGAAAAGTCAGGACATCCACATCTTTTACGCGGAAAAAGCCGGGACATCCACATCTTTTACGTAGACCAGGGCGGATATCTTTTGTAATTGCCTGCACTGGTTTGGCATTTAGCGCGTCGTAAGCTGACCCTACCCCCTGTACTCTCGGAAAAGATTGGCACGAAAGCTATGATGCCGATCTAAAGCAAATGGGTCAGTTGGATGTCCCAGACTTTCGCGCGCTTATCGAAAACTGTCATGTCAAGACCTGACCCCACGGGTTCCTGTATAATTTGGCACTGTTTATTTGCAGTTTTAAGTTTACCGAGACGCCTTTTCACGGACGATATGTGATGAAGTCAGTCCGCAGCGGAAGGTAGTATGGTTATCGCAGACAATCGCATTGATATTGTCTATCTTTGGGTAGACGGGTCAGACCCGCGCTGGCAAGCACGCCGTCAGCTGGCTTTGCGCAAGAATGCATTCCAGCAGCCGGGCAGTATGGGGCGCTATGCTGACGTGCAGGGCCGCTATCGGGATAATGATGAATTGCGCTTTAATTTGCGCGCACTCGAACGATTTTTTCCCGACCACGGCCATATTTACATCGTTACCGATAACCAGGCACCGGCCTGGCTGCAAACGCATGCCGGACTAACGCTCATCGACCATCGTGATCTGCTCCCTGCGGCGGCCCTGCCGGTATTCGATTCAGGTCATATCGAATCTTATCTGCACCATATTCCCGGACTGTCTGAACGCTTTCTTTATTTGAATGACGATGTGTTCTTTGGAGCACCGGTGGATGTAGCGCTTTGGTTTGCCCCTTCCGGTGCGGCTGTATTCAACGAATACGCGGCGGTGCCGGATTATGACTGCCTTCAGCCGTTGGAAGATCCGCTGGTGAATGCCTCGCTGTTATCGAAGGAATGGTTATCTTCGCAGAACTCAGCCTATGAGCATGTCGGCCACATCTTTGCCCACTCCCCACGTCCAATGTTCAAGAGTCTGATGCTTGAATTGGAATCGGCTGCGCCAGAATTGTTTCATCAAGTACGCAGTACCGTTTTTCGTTCCTGGGCCGTACCGCCTCTGATACCTGATCTGGTGCCGCGCTGGATGGTAGAAACAGGTCGGGCAACGTTGCAGGAAGCCGACTTTATGTATCTGTGTACCGGCGACGATGACAGCGATGACCAGTTTCAGCAGCTCGGCGCCTGCTTTGGTAGTTTGCTTTTTTTCTGCATCAACGACACGAGTGACGAAGTTGCGCAGAACTCCCCCGAGCTGACACGTATTCGTCTCCACTTGGAACGTTTGCTGCCCCTGCCATCACGTTTTGAATGCAGTTTTATGGCCAGCGCGCTTACTGAAACTTCTGGGGAAACAATCTAAGCATAAACGGGTGCCGGCTTCTTACTAAAGCCGGCACCCGTTCATCTTAAGGCACTCAGGTATCAGAACCTTGCTGACACTTTCCCGTACACATAGCGTCCCCGAACGTCGTAACTGTAGACGTCAAAATTAATGGGGTTATTTGCCGCTGATGCGGGTGGCTGCTGATCAAGCGCATTATCAATACCGAGCGTCAGACTCACCTTGCCTCCTGGCAGCGTGTACGCCATTTGCAGGTCGTGGTAGATCACCGGAGCAATCGTTCCACCGTTGATGGGATTATTAGCCACATCGGTGCTGCTGCCAATGTAACGCGCTTTCCATCCGAGACTATAGTCAGGCGCAACGTAGCGCACCGCAGCTTGTCCTTTCAGCTGCGGATAAGTGGCGCGCGGCTGGTCGGACTTTCCAGCACGGTCATCCATCGCGATCGTGCCATCCGGTTGTGGGACGAAGGAACGAAATCTTTGTAGGCGGGAGATATCTAACGATGAGTCGAGCTTGCCACCAGCGAAAGGGGTCACATAACGCACGGTCGTATCGAGACCGGCAACTTCAATTCTCGACAGATTAACAACGGCCTGCGTTAGTTGTTTGACCTCGCCGCTTGGATTGCGTATCACCAGATTACAAAATACACCACTCGTCGCGCAGGACTGCATAATTTCGGTCGCGCTCTTGGCTGCAATTGCGTCTTTCACCTTGATCAGAAATGCATCACTGGTAATCGTCAAGCCGGGCAGCGTTTGTGGCGACAGCGCTACACCTAAACTGAAGGTATTGGCAGTCTCTGCTTTTAAATTCGTATTGCCAACAGTCACACCAGCGACCGAACCAGCACCAAACTGGTTCTGGTTGTAGGTCGTTGGAATCCCCGCACAACCAATGAGTTTTCCACCCCCGCCGTTACAAGGATCGACGGCCGGAAAAGTGGTTTGACGTTGCCCTTGATACAACTCGAGAATCGATGGTGCTCGAAATCCCTGCGAATAACTTCCACGAATGAGCAAAGGGCCGACAGGACGGTACATCAAACCAAGTTTATTCGTCGCCTTGCCTCCCACAGTGGAATAGCGCGAATAACGGGTTGCCGCATCAATTTCCATTGAATAGATGCCGGGCAAGTTCGCCAGTAAAGGGGCGTTCAGTTCAACATACATTTCATGTAGATCGTAGCTACCCTTCGTTGGATCACGTCCTAAGCCGGAGGTCGGAAATTGTTTGGCCCCGCCAACAAGAGGCAAGACCGACGAAGTACTGCCAATAAACGGGTCCGGGCTATCCGTAGCAGACTCTTTGCGGTACTCATAACCGGCCGCCATTCCGAGCATACCGCCCTGCAATGGCATCAGTTTGCGTGTCGCGTTGACACTAAAGTCCGTTTGTTCTGCGAGGTTTTCGTCGTGACCGTTATAACGAATATACTCCGCCATAGCCGGCGTAATGGCGCCAAAAATATTCAGCGGCACGCACCCTGGCGTGGCCGCGCACACTGTGGGGGAACCCAGGGCACGGAACACGTTGTCCAAATTGATTTGGTTGATGACATCAAAACTTGCCTTGCTACGCGATTGGGTCAAGGTCATATCCCACTGCCAGAGTCCCTGGAAGTTGGCGCTGCCTTCGAGGCCGAGCAGTATGCGCGACATATCGACATTCTGGATATTGTCACGATTGCCGACTTCCACCGGCACGCGCTGAATACGGAAAGTACTACCTGAAAAAGCCAGTGCATTGGCTAACGGCACACCATTGGCCGTACCGAAGGGATTAAAGGCCTGATCTTTCGGAATCGTGAACCCATTACTACCGCGTACATCAAGCGAAAACGGTGCAAAGAGCTGATCTGAACGTCGGTTGGAAAATACCCCCTCGATCCGCGCCGTCACGTTATCCGTCACATCAAACGTACCCCGCGCAAAAAAGCCCGTGCGTTTGCTCGGACCCGTGACATAAATGCCCTGGGCTAAAGTATTGTAATAATCAGCCGGCAGCGTTGCAGTATGAAAGCTGTTATCCGCTGCGGCGCCAGCGCCAATAGTCGTGACACCGGCATTTCTTGTTACCGCAGTAGCGGCGCTCGACGCAAAACCAGTCGGTGTGCCAAAGTAGCTGTTGTTCGATAAGCCAGGCAAAACATACAGGCCGCTTGGGCTGGTGGGTGGGGCAGTCAGAGGCGTCAGGGCTGTACGGCTGATATCACGATCGGCCGCCAGTATCGGCTTGGATTCATTGACGCTCGCCGACAAAAACAAGGAGCCTTTGTCAAATCGTTTGCCCCAATTAAAAAAGCCACTGTAATTCTCGTTGTCCTTGCGCGACGTCGCACCCAGCCGCAGATCTGCCTCAACACCATCAAGACGACTCTTGGTGTGAATATTCACGACACCGGCGATCGCATCCGCACCGTAAATCGCAGAAGCACCGTCCTTTAGAACTTCAATATGATCGATGATGCCGAGCGGGATAGTATTGAGGTCAACGAAATCACGGAAACCGCGGCCACCCACTGCATTTACCCAGCGATGTCCATCCACCAGCACGAGCGTACGATTGCCGCTGCCCTCAGCACTACCCAGATAGCGCAGGTTGATTGAACTCACGCCATAGGCTGTACCCTGCGTACCGTTAGAATTAAGACTGACGCCGACGTTTGGCATAGCTTGCAGCATGTCGCCCACCGATGTTGGCGCAGAAAATTTTATGTCATCCTTGGTCAGGGTGGTCATCGGACCGGTAGTCATGGCGTCTCGTCGCGCGATCCGCGAGCCTGTCACCAGCACGATATCCGCCGCTGCTTCTGGCGCATTTGCTGCTGCCGCCGTTGACGGGGCAGAAGCCGTTTGTGCGTAGGCCGCCTGCGCTATCGTTGAACCAAAAATCCATGCGACGGCCGCGCGGGTGGGCCAATTTTTTTTCGAGTTCATTTTTATCTCCTGGTTACGATCGTTTTTGATGCACTACTTTTTTATTTCAAAATTTCTCAATGAAAGTTCATCACACCATGATCAACGCCAGCGTGATTACTGCAAAAATCATGGTCGGGGCCGTTCGTTTGACCACATCAATTGGTGAAACACCCGCTATTCCCGCTACGACAATCACCACGCCGGAAATCGGACTCATGGTGCGACCCATTGCACCCGATATGACGGCCAGCATGCCCAAATCTGGAATCTGCATACCAAATTGAGCCGCGTGCGGCGTTACCGACTCGTTGAATGCAAAGCTCATTGCATCACCCGATCCAGCGATCACGGCCATGACGAAGGGCCCAATCGAAGCGCCCCAGCGGGCGATTTCATTGGTGTCCTTGAGGGTATTAATGAATACATCGAGCAAACCCGCCGTCTTCAAACCGGCCGCAAACACACCGGCTGCGATGATGATGCCGAGCACGTCGGCAAAGGCCTTGCCCATACCGTTGAAGAACTCCTTAACCACCTTCTCTGGCGATAGTCGTGTAATGACCAACGCGACAATGGCGCCGATGATCATCGCCTGGGCAACGCCCATCTTTATGCTTGGCACCAAAGTATTACCTAGGAGTAGCAAACTAAGTGGTACGAACGGAATAACGGAATACACAATCTTGGGTTGTAAGATGGCATCGGCTTTGCTTTCCACCTTGCTCGAACCAACCTGAGCGAACTGATGGTCTTTGCGCAAAAAGGTGACGATCGTGATGCCAACAATACTGATACCCATCATGGAAAGTGTGAAGGGTGCATGTCGGGCCATCAAATCAATAACGTCCATCTTGGCTAGCTTGGAGACATAAATATTGTGCGCGTTACCAGGCGACAGTAAGCCGCCAAAGGTACCTGCCAACACGGCTGCCGCGGCACCGATAGGATTGATTCCTGCACGAATCATGATTGGAATTAGTGTTGCCCCCACCGCGGCGGCGGCACCTGCTGCCGATGTAATTGCTGTACAACAGATAAAGGTAATCGTCGTTGAGACGGGAATGAGGAACAAACCCAGCTTGCCCAGTGGTTTGGTGAGCAGTGCCACCAAGTGATCGTCGCAGCGGGAGTATTTGATCACGTAGGCGAATCCCATGGCGCTGCAGATCGCCTCAATCAGGCCAGCGTTGGTCATGCTCTTGGCGAAGGCGTTCAGCGCATCCAGTGGCGCGAATTTGAGCGTGCAGAGCATCAGACCTGCAGTGATCAGCACCAACCTTGTTTCGTATCGCCTAAGCAGTGCCCAGATCATGGCCAGCACGACCACTACGGCAATCCACGTCGTCATCGTCATCGTTGAAAATTCTCCATTGAACACCTCGGAAGGTCGTGCCTTCTCTAGAATCTGCACGTCCTGAACCTTCATGAGCCAGGTTGATGCAAACTATTTTTATCGGTAACGACGCGTCACCGCTTACCCATTTTTTCTCAACGTTGATACGTCATAGCTGTCACCTGCACCCGGCGGAATGGGCTTATGTTCGCGTAAGGATTGTTCGAATGCCAGAATCATTTTTCGCATTGGGCCGCGCACCCACCCATCTTCCATAGCCACATCGGTCTCTTCTTTTGGATCCCGCTTAATATTGAATAGCCATGGTGTTTCAAGATGCCGAGTGCCTTCGTTTGGTTCTTTTTCGAACACTAGGTGCAGCTTCCAATGTCGCCACTTCACCGCTCTAAGTTCGCTCTTGATATAAAACAAAAATCCTTCCCGGGCTGACTTGCTGGCCTTCCCTGTCCACCAATCCAATTGATTCAAGCCGTCAATCGGCCTGTCCGTTGGCTCTTGGCCACGACCTGCGCAAATGACTGTGGAGAACAGATCGGTGACATGAATAGTGTCATCACTCACTTGACCGGGCGCGACGCGACCTGGCCAGCGAACGATGAGGGGAACACGCAGTCCGCCCTCCATCGCCGTGTGGTAGGTTCCCGTCCACGGACCTGCCGTACCGCGCCAGGGCTTACGAAACTCAGGGCCGTTGTCACTGGCAAAGATAAAAAGTGTTTCCTCTCGAATCCCCAGTTGATCGACGGCGTCCAGCAATTGACCAACACGATGGTCCATTTCCATCATCGAGTCGGCAAAGTCACCGACGGCACTTCGTCCGGCAAAGTCGGGGTGGGGTAAGGTCGGGAAGTGTAAATGCGTGAGCGGCACGTAGGTAAAGAATGGCTGCCCATTTGCCACTTGTCTGGTCATGAAATCAATGGCTTTGGTAGTCAGCTCGCTATCAATCAGACGACGCTTCTCAAGATCGTAAACCGTTAATTTTTGTGCCGGACTACCTGCAAAGCCCTGCATGACATAAGGCACATCGACCACCGATGCATCAAAGCCCGGCGAGCTGGTAAACATGGTCTCGTTCGTGGTGCGCGGAATGCCGTACCACTCATCAAAGCCGCGCTCATGGGGGAAACGCCCATCCCGGTCGCCGAGATGCCATTTTCCAAACATCCCTGTCGCATAGCCGGCATCCTTCAAAATTTGTGGCAGCGTCCTTTCCCAAGGATGAATGCCTTGCGGGAGCCCCGCCGGGACGGACTGCACAGCACCCGTGCGAATCGGATGCCGTCCGGTCATCAGGGCAGAACGTGTCGGCACGCAATCGCTTTCAACATTAAAATTTTGAAACAGCATCCCTTGCCGTGCCAGATCGTCGATCCGCGGCGTTGGCGCGCCTCGTAGGGCACCACCACCGTAACAGCCAAGCTCTCCCCAACCCAAGTTGTCAGCAAGAATGAGAACAATGTTTTGATGCTTTTCAAGCTTCATTACTACTCCCGATAAATCTTACGGTCCGCGACCAGATTTCGTCAGTGCGCGTGCTTTTCAAGCCGCAGTGGCTGAATCTATATTGCAAGTCTATCGAAGCAACTTCAAGTAATACGCAGTAATATTCACCTTATCTTAAGCAAACACTGAACTTTAGAGGCTTCCCCATGCCGATTAACCGACTAGAGCATTTGCGTATCAAGCAATTGAAATTTATTGGCCTCCTAGCCTCTCTTGGTTCCTTGGCAGCGACGGCAGAGCACTTGTCCATGACCCCTTCAGCTGCGAGCATGATGCTCAAAGAAATTGAAGGTATTTTCAATGCCAAATTGTTTCGTCGGCAGGGAAAAGGTATGGCACTGACCGAACAGGGGCGCGCGCTCCTGCCGCGATGTCAAACCGTGCTCGGCGAAGTAGGCGCGATGCACGCGTCGCTCAATGAGCAGGCGCCGCCTCTGTTACGTATTGGTGCGTTTCCCCATACCACGACGACCGTGTTACCAAAAATTGTCAGAGATTTAATCTTAGGTCCGTACACCTGGCGCATTCAAATTGTTGAAGAAAGCGCCGACCAACTCACCGAGCTGCTGCTTGCTGGAGAAATCGATCTGATGCTGGGGCGTCTGCCACGGAAAATGATTAGTAGTCCTTTAGTGGATAGTTTGGCGCAAAGAGTTCTTTATCAGGGGGGACTTGCCGTAGTTGCTCGCGCCAAGCATCCATTAACCCGCCACCAGACACTGTCATTGGAGGAACTATTACATTGGCCATGGGTTCTGCCGAATAAACAGTCCACTACCCGCGTTGCATTGATGGATGCATTTCTCCGGGGCGGTCTTACACCACCTGTTCCCATTATCGAAGCACCCACTTACGTCTACGGACTTTCAATGCTGGAACATACGGATTTATTGACCTGCTGCGCCAACTCTCCTGGATTGAAGGGCGACAAAAAGTTTTCTATCTTGCCCGTAACGATTAGCCTTGATGCAACTCCCGTGGCATTAATATGGCGCAAGAACTCATTAGAAGCGCTTCGTGCAGTCGAGCAAATCGATAGTGTTTCTATCTCTTCTTTATGATGGTGCCGTTTCAATAGTGCACTATGAGCGATGCATGACCGCATCAAATTTTGTCATGCTGTTGCGCCGATTGTGGTGTACTTGTATTATTTTCCGCCAATCATCAGAGCAAAGTATGGTCTTGCTCATACTCCATTTAGAGGATTCCTTTTCATGCTGCCTGATCTGCCAATTTTGCGCGCTAGAACGCAGACTAAATTAACCGAATCAGCCCCGGTAGAGCATGTCTGCCCCGTTGATCTACCCGAGGGCACCCGTTGCTTTCGCGGTCAGGATTCTCTGGGGGCGCACTACATGATTGTTATGCCTGCCCAATGGAGCGGGGTACTGGTGATGCACGCTCACGGCGGCCCGCCGACAGAGATTAAAGCGACTCGAGTGGATGAGGACATCAAGCGCTGGTCGGTAGTTGTGCAACAGGGTCATGCTTGGGCGGCATCGGTGTTTTGTTGTGGTGGCTTCGCGGTGCGTTCGGCCGTTGAAGATACGGAACGTCTGCGCATGATTTTTTGCGAATTTATTGGCGCGCCGAGACTTACACTTTTACATGGGCAATCGTGGGGCGGTCTGGTCGCTGCCAAGGCGGCTGAAATTTATCCTGAATCTTGGGATGGTCTGTTGCTGACAAGCTCGGCAGTAGGCGGGCCACTTGCCTATGATTTCAGACTTGATCTGCGGGTAATCTACCAATACCTCTGCAATAATCACCCAAGACCTGATGAGCCAGAATATCCCCTGTCCATCGGTCTACCTCAAGAAAACAATTCACTTACGCTCGACGAATTGACTTCACGTGTCGAAGAAAGTCTCGGCATTTCAAAACCAGCAGAACAACGTAGCCCGGAGCAGGCACATAAACTAAAAATTATTATCGATGTTTTAAAAATTCCGGAGAACGCCATTACCGACCAGTTACGCTGGGGAACCTGGGCCCTGCGTGATGTGGTAGAGAAGCATGGTGGTAGTTTTTTATGCAACGACCAAGTGCAATACACTGGATCGGACGATGACGCCACCCTGAACGCTTCGGTACTGCGCTATCGCGCTGATCCCGCAGCCTACGCGCGTTACAGAGCAGATAGCGATTACAGCGGCCGAATACCGGTACCCGTTATGACCGTGCATGGGATCAATGACCAAACCTGCCTGGTTGAGGTGCACGACACATTACGTAGCCGGATGCGCACAATGGGCTACGAACAAAACCTGGTGCAGACTTTCGTTGATTCAGATAGTCACAGTTATCTGGGTGACGAAGTTTACAGCGCACTAATTAAAGTCCTGCTTGACTGGATTGACAGCGGAACGAGACCAACACCGCACCAAATTTCTGATTGCTGCAGAGAATTAAATGGCAATATAGCGGCATCACAAAAATTCCGACCCGACTTTATCCCTGGGCCGCTGGCTTCACGGATTCATTCGCGATAAAAAAAGCTGGAAAAAAGCTGGGACGAAAAAAGCTGGGACAGCCATAACTTTTATCCATAATTTTTACTTTAAAAACTGTCATGTCAAGACCTGACCCCACGGACATTATGAAAAAATATCTACTCGCGATTCTTCTGTTTTCTTCCACACTCACGCAGGCTGGTGCGCTTTCTGTGCGAGAACAGGCGCGGGTCGTTAATGAGCTGGTGTCGGAACGGCTCGACACGCTCTTGCCGCCGCTGATGCAGCGAACCGGCATCGACATGTGGATCGTCGTTTCGCGCGAATACAATGAGGATCCGGTTCTCAAAACCATGCTCCCTGCTGAATGGCTGAATGCGCGTCGCCGAACTATTTTGGTCTTTGCGCTCGACCCCAATAGCGGCAAGGTAGAAAAGCTGGCGATTGCCCGCTATGACGTTGGCAAGGCGATCAAAGCTGCGTGGGATATGCAGCGTTTTCCCGGACAATGGGATGCCCTGGTAGAGCTGGTGCGTAGTCGTCAGCCAAGGAAGATCGGTATTAATACCTCAACAAATTTTGGTCATGCAGACGGTCTTGATCACACTGATTACACCGAGCTCATGCAAAAGCTTCCTGAGCAATATCGCTCTCGGGTCGTGTCGGCCGACCAGCTTGCAGTTGGCTGGCTGGAGACGCGCACCGAGCGTGAAATGCAAATCTATCCGCACTTAGTGCGGGAGACTCACGACATCATCGCCGAAGGTTTTTCCAGTCAAGTCATCACGCCGGGGCTGACCAGTACGGAGGATGTGGAGTGGTGGTTTCGGCAGAAAATTCGCGACAGCGGCTACGATACCTGGTTCCATCCCACCGTTTCGATCCAGCGCAGCGACACACAGAATACAGATCAAGTCCGTAGTTTTTCTGTGCGGCCAAAGAGTAATGTGATCCTCCCGGGTGATCTCTTACATGTCGACATTGGCATCACCTATCTGCGCCTTAACACCGATATTCAACAACATGCTTATGTTTTAAAGCCTGGCGAAAGCGCTGCGCCAGCGGGACTTAATTTGGCATTTACTCAAGCAAACCGACTGCAAGATATTTTGACCGGTCAGTTCCGTGAACTGCGTACGGGGAATCAAATCCTCGCCAGTGCTTTGGCGCAAGCCAATCAAGAAGGCATCGTCGCGACCATTTATACCCATCCGATCGGTCTGCATGGCCACGCCGCCGGACCGGCGATCGGCATGTGGGATATGCAAGGTGGCGTGCCCGGCAGTGGCGATGCGCCGATGCACTTCGGTACTGCCTATTCGATTGAATTGAATGCTGAATCGCAAGTGCCTGAATGGAAGAAAAATATCCGTATCATGCTCGAGGAAAATGCTTATTTTGATGAGCGTGGCACACGTTACATTAATGGGCGCCAGCGCGAACTGCTGCTGTTACCTCGCAAACCCTCAATGCACTGAAGTCTAATTTGAGGCGACACATAGCGAAGACTATCAAACCCTTAATTGCGCAAATGGCACCGCTTCTTTGAAAGTCGGTGAAAGTCGGTGAAAGTCGGGACATCCAATACTTTTTTTTTCTTTGAAAACTGTCATGTCAAGACCTGACCCCACAGATTTTGACCTGGAAACTGTCATGTCAAGACCTGACCCCACGGATTTTTTACGATCTGCAGTGAGGCTGCGCGAATGGAAATACTTAGCTTGTTAGCCTGCCCAAGGTACTCACCATCTGCAGCCAATGGAATCGGCACACTGCTGTGCAAATCCATGCGGCTAAAAGCGCGCGTCCTTACCAGGGTATGACTTAAATGTTTGCCTAGCAAAAGTCTTGGCAAGAGCGCCAGCACGCCCAACCGCCCCATGCGTCGAGCAAGCAGTAAGTCGAGTTGCCCATCATCAGCCTGCGCATGCGGAACGGCGGGCATACCGCTGCCAAAACTGGGTGTATTCAAAGTCGAGGCGAACAGTACCGGACCCGACCATTCATCCTCGCCGTTACAACTTACTTTCACCGGCCAATGCCGTAAGGCGGCCAGCTCCTTGAGCGTTGCCCACAAATAGCGCGGCTGACCTCGCAGCCAAGTCGGCCCGCGCAATGCACGCAAGCCGACAGCGGCATCGAATCCAGCGGTCAGGCTCGATAAGAAGGGGGTGCTTTCACCATTCCATTCCAAAAGCCCGGTATCAACCGGGCTGGCCGGATCATGCAGGGCTTTCGTGAGCGCTGTTTGCCAGTCCAGCCCGTACAAACCCAGAGCCCGCGCGAGATCATTTCCGCTTCCCATCGGTACCAGTCCAAGGCTATGGCCGCGCGCCAAAAGTGCCGGCAGCCAGCGGTTCACGCTTCCATCCCCACCCACTGCGATCACGCGACTAGCCATAGGGCGCTGCATAATCAGCGCTTGTGCTTGGGCCAGACTGTCGGGCGCCGCCCAATCCGCCGACGGGGCGTTAGCAGCGAGCCAGCGCTGCATAGCCGGCGCAACGAGACGTGCACGGCCACCGCGGGCATGGGGATTAAGTAAGACCAGTGTCATTGGCGAGTTATACACCTTAAGCTCGCATTTGACAGCATCCTTTACTGTGCAGCTGGCTGCCAGATGGTTATACTTGCTCATTCTTTTTATGTACGACAGACGCGTATTCCCACACTGATCGCCGCTGCCTCACAAATACAAAATGATTAACACGCCATGAAATTCAATGACCTTCTCGATGATCCGGAAGACACTGCCTTCACTCAGGAACAGCGGGCTGCGATCGCTGCGCGCAGCACCTGGGTCAGTGTTATCGTGAATGTTCTCATGAGCGCGGCCCAGATTACGATCGGCATTTTTGCCAAGTCACAGGGCCTGATCGCCGATGGGATCCATTCTTTGTCCGATCTGGTGGCGGACTTTGTCGTGCTGTTTGCCAGCCACCATGGCCAGAAACAGGCCGATGCCGAACATCCCTATGGCCACCAACGATTTGAGACCGCCGCCTCACTCGCGCTTGGCTTGATCTTGCTGGCGGTGGGTGTGGGCATGCTCTGGTCGGCAGTGCAGAAATTACAGTCGCCTGCCAGCATACCGCAGGTGCATGTGATCGCCCTGTGGGTGGCAGGCATTGCCCTGATCGCCAAGGAACTGCTGTTCCGTTATATGCTGGCTGCAGGTAAAAGTGTCAAGTCGAGCATGCTGGTGGCAAACGCCTGGCATGCGCGCTCGGATGCGGCATCTTCTTTGGTGGTCGGACTCGGCATTATTGGCAACATGGCCGGCTACCCGATTCTTGATCCGATCGCGGCTCTCATCGTCGGCTTTATGGTCGCGCGTATGGGCTGGGAATTTGGCTGGGATGCCATGCACGACTTGATGGATCGCGCCGTCGATGATCAGGAAGTCGAAGCGATCCGTCAGACCCTGCTCAACACGCCTGGCGTGAGCGGAGCCCACGACATCCGCACGCGCAAGATGGGCGACATGATCGTCGTCGATGCACATATTGAAGTCGATGCCACACTGAGCGTCGAGGAAGGTCACAATATTGCAGTGAATGCGCGTCTACGTGTACTTCAGCATCACCGAGTACTCAATTTGATGGCCCACGTCGACCCATGGATGCGGCCAGATCTCGATCACTCCGCCAATACCAAGTCGTAAATTTCACCTCATAAAAATAATATTCATCTGGAGACATGTCATGAGGCAAACCGCATCTCGTCGTCTTTTTTTGCGTAGTGCCGCCAGCGCGGCAGCTGGTGCACCACTGATCAATTTTGCGACTGCCGGCACGGTGTTGGCAGCGGAGGACGCGCGACGTCATGCCGAAGCGTTATGCCTGCCACATCACGGCCCATACGCCCGTCGAGGGCACGCTTGCGCTCAAGGCCGAACACAAATTCAGTGGTGACGATTATCTTGCAGGATGGCCGCTCGCATTCCATTCGCACCACGGCCTTCTCCGGCACGCCCGAAAAGCCGTTGGCAAAAGCGGATTTGCTGGAAAAGTTTCTGATGCTCACCCACCAATTTGGCGGACAAGAAATGGCGAGGGTATTTGGCCGGCTGCAAAATCTGGAAACTGAAAAGACCTTGCACTGGATCGGCGCCTGAGAACCCTGCCGACCCAGTCTGATTGCGCTTAAGACTTGGCCCGCTTGGCCATCAAGGTGGCCATGTCGGCTGCGTAACGCAACAGCTGTTCATCCTCTACGCCGCCCAAGCCTGGTCCTGGCGGGGCGAGTGATATCTGCATGGTCACGTCGAGAATATCTTCATCGTTAATACTGGTGTGAAATTCACCACCATGTAATTTGATAATCCGCTTGGCCATTCCCAGACCCAGCTTGATCGTTTCAGCACCTTCCACATCGACGAAGGCATCCACGGCATCGATTCTCTTGGTACCGGGCGCCACGCGATTCATGATGTCAATTTTCAGAAAATCGGTCATCTCGGTAAAACGCAAACGCACCATAATCGGACGCTTACTTTTTTCTTCGTTAAACGAATGCGTCACAGCATTGTCCATGCATTCAAATAAAGCACGGATAAATAATGCTTTATTGACATACACCGGAGGGAGGGATTGCTTGGGGTCGATAATTTCGATGATCACATTGCGTTTGGCTGCCTTCGCGCCAAGCTCAGTGATGAGCTCATTGACTATCGCACGCACGCTGACCTTATCGTCCGTCTGGATGCCATGCTCATCATACATATTAAACAAGTCGTAGATACGTTGCAGGCGTTTGTCTAGCCCCTTGGCAGCCATCAAAAAGGTCGGGCCCTCTTCATTATTGATGAGTTCGCGCAGTTGGTTGGTGACGGTATCGAGCGGTGGACCGACTTCTGCTCGCAAAAACGGAATAATTTGCTTGAGCGACAAACGCTGAATTTCTTCGGCTTCGTCATCGTCTTTTTTTTCTGCGATTGCCATGAAGCTGACCATTTTTTCATCCGGCCCGGCAACAAACTGTCCATCCATGCTCTCGCCATTGTCGAGGATGAAACGCATACTATGCGGCAATTTGACCTTGCCGGCGTTAATATTGCTCAGCAGCTGTTTTGCTTCTTCGCTGGCCGCGACAATATCAGGCAACTTACCCGGATGATCGATGGCAATACGATTTGCAAAGGTGACCTGGCCGGTCGCGTCAAACGTCAACACCGGCACTGGCATGATATCGAGCAGCGGAAACGCCGATGCAGTAGAAAGAACCGAGTGGATGCTCATATGGTGATAAAGATTTTTGTAAAAAAGTTGACCAACATTGCGCCCCTGACATGCTTAGGCGAACCGACTACATGGACGGTACAAACCGCTCCACCAGATCAAGCAACTCAATCGGGCTGAAGGGCTTAATAAGGTAGGCATCGCAGCCAGCTTCCTTACCCAGTTCGATATCTGACGCCGAGCTACGTCCAGTCAATAAAATCACCTTAGTCGCATTTTTCAGAATCGGATCTGTCTTGATTTGCCGGCAGACCTGATAGCCATCCAAGGCACCCGGCATCATCACATCCAGCAGCACCAGCGCTGGGCGCAAATTCTGCACCAGCCGCCAGCCCTCTTCACCGCTATCGGCTTCAAAGAGGTCAATATTGTCTGCATCCAATGTGGCCAATATCAGCAGCCGAATTTCCTCTTGATCGTCGACAACTAATACTTTACTTTGCGTTACCATGACTTTTTCTTTTTCGAAATTAATTTGGCGATATCCTCGGCGTAACGGCGCGCCTGGTCTTGTGCGGATGTACTTTTTTGCATGCGTGGCGGGCCGGTAGGGAACTCCATTTTTACTTCAACGGTATCGTCTTCGGCCCCGTTCACGTGGATATTACCGCCGTGCATACCAATAATCCGCTGAACCATCCCCAGACCCAACTTAGTAATGGCCGCATCTTCATGATCGACGAACTCTTCCAACACCTCGATCCGCTTGCCACCGCCGACCAGTGCGCCGCGATTAAACACGCTGAGAAAAACAAATTCGCCAGTAATGGCAAAACGCATGCGGATGATGATCGACTGCTTACCCTTGACTTCGCGACGCGATTGCGTGATCGCGTTGTCCATACTTTCCAGCAAAGCCTTCATCAACAAGGGCTTATTGCCGTAAATCGGCGGCAGCTCTTTGACTTGTTCGACGACTTCGAAAATCACGTTGGAAGAAGTAATCTTATCTTCAAGCTCAACCAAAATTTCTTCGATCGCCGGGCGAAATTCGACCCGATCGTTCATGTTGACGACGTTATCGCCAAACATGGCCAGCACCTCGTTGATACGGGTAAAGCGCTGCTTGAGCATGCGGATGGATTGTTCGATCTCGGCACCTGAACCCACGTCTTTGAGCGACTTGAGTTGGCTATTGACCAAGCTCAAGGGGGTATTCAGGTCGTTTGCAATGAAGGTAATGATGTTCGTCAGTGGCAGACGTTTCGGCTCCGGCGGCTCCGCGCGCCCCCGCTTGGCTGCCAACGCAACGAAGCTGACTTTCTTATCTTCTGGGCCGGCAATAAACTGGCCATCGATACGCTCACCATTTGCTAATTCGAGCCTAAAACTATTTGGCAAACTAATCATGCCGGCAATGAGTTTGGCGATCAGTAATTTGGTATCGTTATTACTCGTGATGGCATTGATAAGATTGCCCGGATGATTCTGTGCCAGTCGATTGGCAAACGTCAGTTTGCCAGCACCATTGAAGCTCATCAGTGGAACAGGCATGGCATCCAGCATCGCGTTGGCAGGCGTCAAAACCGGGGCCGCCTGCTTGACCTCTGTCGGTTTTGCTTCTGGTTGCTTAATCATGGCAAAGGTAGTTCTTTAAAGAATAGGGTTCGCAGAAATAGACTAGCGAAATGGGTCGATTTTTTGCGGCAGGTGCAGGGTGCGCGCTTTATTTCAATGATTTGTTTCAATGCCTAGTTTCAGCCTTGATAGTGCAACAAGTATCACCTTTTTACTTCCGCTTTGCAATGTTGGCGCCCAAAAAGAAACATTCTTGCAATATTTGTCATATTTACGTCATCATTACTATATTAACGGCAAAAAAAACGCCAACTCCAGCAGAGTCAGCGTTCCTTTATGCCAATTTGTTTTTGTCAGCGTGTTTTTGTCGACCGGGCTTTTACATACTGTGCGTTTATTGTCTGCTTTGCACCAGCATACGGACTATCTCTCGCACCATCTTCTGTCCCGCATCATCTAGTCGGTGTAGGTCCGCCAGCAGTTTAACGTCCGGCCTCGAGAGGCCGCCATTATCCCGCGACAACTCTCCAGCCCCGCCCCCTGTGCCAAACCTCAGCCATTCCACCGAAACATCAAGCCATTGTGCCAGGCTGCGCATTTTATCTTGCGTGGGGATCGATTCGCCCACCAACCACTTACGTGCAGCGTGAACAGTGATAGGTCGCCCTGTAAAGCGGGCATTGAAATCACGCGAAAGCTCGGTGGCGCTGTCGTGAGTGCAGTGCGCATTTTGCAAGGCCTCCACTAGCCGCGCTCGAAAGCCTTCTCGTTCATTAGAAATTTTCACAAAACCCTTGTCCTTGAGCTTAAAAATTAAGACACTTACATCAACTTTGATTCATTTTTTAAATCTTAACAGACAGTAAGTTTTTTCGTGCTTGATTATTGGTTGTAATTTTTATTATTTTTAGTCGCTTTTTCCTCGCCATCAAAGCCAATAAATGGCTCTTTTAACTATTCGTCCATTTAAATTCCCGCCCTGCGAACCATTTTCCGTAAAATTGTCTACTTGGCGAAACGCCTTTACCAGTCTTCCAACCATATTTATGCAGATTGCCCTTCTCGATGACCAGCAGCCTCAGGCTGGACGTATCCACCAGAGCCTCCATCGTCGCGGCCATCAGACTTCCATCTGGACAAATGCGCAAGATTTGTTGAGCGCGCTGAGGCGTGAACCGTGCGATCTGCTGATCCTGAACTGGCAAGTCGCCGATGCTAATACTGTATTGGCTTGGGTGCGTACGCATTTAGCCGCCGAACTGCCGGTGCTCTGTATAACGACGCTCTCCGCGGCCGAGGAAGCTGGCCAGGCCAGGACTGGCGTCGCTTTTGACTACCAGCTCCAGCCCTTACGATACGCAGAACTTTCGGCGCGGGTCGCTGTTTTATTACATCGCGCTTATCCGCAACAGGAAACCTCCCCGCCTGAGGAATACGGTCCATTTTCGCTGGCGCCCGAGACCG
>CANCDR010000030.1 GCA_947374865.1 Oxalobacteraceae bacterium | reverse complement strand
GAATAATTTTAGGAGCAGCAAATGGGTATGAACGTAGGCTCTTCAGGTGGCTCGAACGCCGATCCGGAACCGATGATCGAGATGAACATGACGCCGCTCATCGACGTCATGCTGGTGCTGATCATTATGTTGATCATCACGATTCCGATTCAAAATCATGCGGTCAATTTGAACATGCCGGTCGGTACGCCACCGCCGTCGACGATCAAGCCGGAAGTCGTCAGCATTGACGTCGATTTCGACGGTACCGTGTTCTGGAATGGTCAGGCGATTCCGAATCGCGAGACGCTGGAATATCGCCTGCAAGTCGTCGCCAAGACACCGAACCAGCCTGAGGTGCATCTGCGCCCCAATAAGCTGGTGCCGTACAAGGAAGTCGCGGCAGTGATGGCGTCGGCGCAGCGACTGGGCGTGACCAAGATTGGTTTGGTCGGGAATGAGCAGTTCCTCAATTAATTCACTAGAGTGCAAAATGGCCCATCAACAGTGTAATGTTCGCGCCGCCGGTCAGGCTTATTCCCACCCTGGCACATCAGCGCTACTCGCCGGGTTGTCATTATTTCTGTTGCTGACGTCGGCAGTAATGCCGACGCATGCGACCGAACAGCCGCTACTCGGCGCACGCAGCAAGGCCATCATCGTCGTTGACGGGCTGCGCTTTAAGGATAGCAATGGCAATGGCCGCCTTGATCCGTATGAAGATTGGCGTTTGCCTATTAAGCTGCGGGTTGAGGATCTGGTCGCGCGCATGTCGCTCGAAGAAAAAGCCGGCTTGATGCTCATTGATACGCTCAACGCAGCCTGTGCCGGCTCGGTGCCGGAGAACGCTAACGCCTACATCGCCAGCGAAAAAATGCGTCGTTTCATATTTCGTAATCTGATTAATTCTGCCAACGCGCCATGCGATGGAGCGTCGAAAGCACCCACGCTATCCGGTTCAGCGGTCTCCGCGCAGCAGGCATCGAACTTCACCAATACCATCCAGGCCATGGCGGAAGCGCAGCCGCTCGGTATCCCTGCACTGTTTAAAAGTAATCCGCGTAATCATGTAGAAACCGATGCGCGCTTTGGTATTACCAGCGGTGCGGGTAGCTTCACAGAATTTCCCAAGGAACCAGGTATCGGCGCAGCCTCGCTTGGCACCGGCGATATGTCACCAGCCAAAGCGCTGGCAGCGGCGGTTGCTCAGGAATGGCGTGCCATCGGCGTACGCGGCATGTATGGTTATCAGGCCGATCTCGCGACCGAGCCGCGCTGGTATCGCGTCAATGAAACCTTTGGCGAAGACGCCAACCTGACGGCAGATATTTTAACGACGCTGCTACAGGGTTTGCAGGGCCGGCAATTAAGTCCGGACTCGGCCGTGGCGATGACGATCAAACATTTTCCAGGCGGTGGCCCACAGCAGGATGGCCTCGATCCGCATTATTCGTTCGGTAAAATGCAGTCCTACCCAGGGGCGAATTTCGCCTATGGACTGATCCCTTTCAAGGCAGCGATTGCCGCGGGTGTTTCATCGATCATGCCCTATTACGGGGTACCGGAAAACGTCACCTACGATGGCGTCACGTATGCGCAAGTAGGCTTCGCCTTCAACGGCCAGATCGTCGATGATTTGTTGCGCGCTAAGCTGGGATTTTCGGGCAATGTCAATTCCGACACCGGGATCATCAATGATCGCGCCTGGGGTATGGAAGACAAATCGATTCCGCAACGTGTGGCCGCAGCCGTCAATGGTGGCACCGATACCCTGTCCGGATTTCACACCGTGTCAGCGATCACCGACCTCGTTAAGAGCGGTCTGGTGTCGGAAGCACGGGTGAATCTGGCAGCTCAGCGTTTGTTGTTCGAACAGTTTGCGCTCGGACTGTTTGAAAATCCCTACGTCGATGAAGCGCGCGCCGATCGTTTGGTCGGCAGCGCTGAACATCGCGCGCAGGGACTTAAGGTACAAAAGCTGTCGATCGTCATACTGAAAAATCAGGACGCAGAGCAGGGCGCTAAACTACTGCCGCTGAAAGCAGGCGCAAAGCTGTATGTGATGGGCGTGGATCAAAACGAGGTCGAAAAATTAGGCTACACAGCTGTGCGTGGTGACCTTGGGTCCGCTCAGACGCGACCAAGCGCAGCAGGTTTTGACGCGGCAGTTATCCGCGTCCTGGTGAGCAATGTCGCTACCAATGGCTATCGGACTAAATCGACTGCCAGCGGCGCCAATCCGAGCCAGCTTAATCCACGCACCGGTAAGACCTGGGGTTCTGAGGATAGCTGCATGCTCTATCCGGCAAAAAATCCACGTTGCGTCGACGACGTGGAAATGGTTCCCGGCATGCCGATGGGGCTCATGTTCGGCGGCGCACTACCTTGGGAAGTAAATAATCTGTCGTTCACCACCATGGCCAGCTCGGCATCCTGGAAGTTACGCCCCTCACTCGAAGAAATCCGCGCCGTGATGCACGAAGTTGGTGCGCACAAGACCGTGCTGGAAATCGCCTTCCGTAATCCCTACGTGCTCGATGAGGCCAGCGGACTGCGTCAGGCCGGCGCGATCGTGGCCACCTTCGGTGTGCGCGACGAGGCGCTCATGGCCGTGCTGAGTGGTCGTTTCAAGCCGCAGGGAAAATTACCCTTCGCACTGGCGAACACGCTGCAGGCGGTGATTGAGAACGACCCGGATCTGCCGGGCTACCCGGCAAAAGATACCTTGTATCCCTTGGGATTTGGCTTGCGGTATTAGGCGGAGAACAAGCCTGCGCATGGCTTCCCATCCGCTGTGTTGTTTAAAATACGATTTGTTTCATTTTGGTGAATTTGCTTGACATCAGTATTTGGTAGCGGTAACATCATGAAAAATTGGTAGCGGTATCATTCGATACTTTTCATTTAATAATAAATAGTTAAAACATCAGGAGATTGCAATGCGTTCAAATCAATATCATTCCATGCCAAAAATTACGGCGATTGCCGCTGCAGTTGCCATGCTGACGTTCGGTTCAGTGGATGCCCAAGAGGCAGCTGGCGTGACATCCAAAGACGAGGCCGGTAACGTAGGCCTGCAGGTGTACACCGTCACTGCGCAAAAGCGCGTGCAACCGATGCAAAAAGTGCCTGTCGCGATTGACGTCGTGAACGCCAAAGCGATGGAAGATCAGCACATCGTCGAATTTACCGACCTGGTGCGCGTATCGCCATCCATGACGATCAATCAAAGTACCAATTCAGTGTCTTTGCGCGGTATCGGCACCTATGCGTTCAGTATTGGCGTAGAACCAGCGGTATCGATCATCATTGACGATGTGCCAGTGGTGCAGCAGAGCCAGGCGTTTTCAAACCTGAGCGATATTGAGCGCGTTGAAGTGCTGCGCGGACCGCAGGGTACATTGTTCGGTAAAAACTCCTCTGCCGGTGTAATTAATATCGTCACGCAGGAATCAACGAGTTATATGTCCGGTAGCGCGCAATTGACCGCGACCAGCGACAAAGAAATCCGTGCTGAAGCGTCCGTCTCCGGTCCGATTAATGAGATCGCCGGCTTTCGTTTGAATGCGTACAACACGCACCGCACAGGCTATATCAAGAACCTGACAAACGGCGCTGACCTGAACGGTGAAAGTGGCAGTGGCGTGCGTGCCCGTATCGACTTGCGCCCAGCTACCGACGTAAAAGTAAAGCTCATCGGTGACTATTCAACGCGTAATCAGGTTGGTCCAGTGCAGACCTTGTACAGCGCGCCAGCAGGGGCAAAGGTTCTTGGTGCAGTAGAACTGGCGCCAGCCATTGCCGGCATCACGCCAGGCGAAGGTAACTTCAATGCGCGTATCAGTGACCCAGGCTTTTCCGATAACAAGCAAGCCAGCTTAAGTGCGAACGTCAGCTGGAAATTAGGCGACAACACCGTCACATCGGTGACCAGTTATCAGGACTGGAAGTTCAACTATCTGCAAGACGTTGATGGGACTGAAATCGTGATTCCCGCAGCGGTCAGCGGCGGTGCGCCAAAAGGCAGCATCAATCAGTATGGACCGTATCAGTCAACACAGCTGACGCAAGAATTGCGTTTGGCATCCAATAGCGCTGGCCCACTGAATTATTTGGGCGGCGTATTTTATTCCCACGCTGAGTCTGATCGCAGCTTCGAACGCTTCCCAGTTTTGTTGGCGAAGTGGTCCGCGACTGCCGGTAACAAGAGCATCGCCGCATTTACACAGATCGATTACACGCTCACACCAACAACCCGCGTGAGTGGCGGCTTACGTGCAAATAAAGAAAGTATCAATGTCCGCTTTACCAATCAGCTGCCAGCGGTAGCAGAAACATTTGTCGGTAGCTCCTCTGACACGGCCTACACAGGCAAGCTGTCACTGCAGCATGACTTGGAAAAGAATGTCATGGTCTACACGACCTATTCAACCGGCTACAAAGGTGCGGGCTTCGATATTTCTACCGGCTTTAATCAAGCGAAGGCAAACCGTCCAGTCAATCCAGAAACGTCGGTGTCTTATGAGGCGGGTATCAAGAGCCGTTCGTTTGAAAATCGCTTGCAGTTAAATGCGACCGCCTTCCTGACCAATTACGTTGACTTTCAAGCCCAGGCAGCCGTGCAAGATCCAAAAACAGGCGCTATCCAATTGGGTCTGAATAACGTCGGCGAATTGCAAACCAAGGGTGTTGAGCTGGAAATCTCGGCGAAACCGAGCAAGGCGCTGTTATTGGAATCGTCGATCGCGTATGTCAATGCAACAATCGCCAAGTTCCCGACTGCAAACTGCTATCCAGGTCAGACAGTCGCCTTAGGTTGCTACGTACTCAGCGGGGCGTCGGTGCAAAATTTAGCGGGAAGCCCGCTGGCGAATTCACCAAAGCTGAAGGCCAATTTCGCCGGTACGTATGAGTTTGCAATGCCGGTCGCCGATTTGACTGGTGCCGTCAACGTGAATTACCAGTACCAGTCAGAGGTCAACTTTGATCTGTTCCGTAATCCACTGGCAACGCAAAAAGCCTATGGCATCCTGAATGGTAGTTTTTCGATCATGAATGATTCCAAGCAGGCCAAACTAACGCTGTTCGTGAACAATATCCTCAACCAACATTACACGGCCAATATCAGTGATGTCGCTGGATCCTTTGGTGGTGCCCATGTGTTGACTGCAACGCTGCCACGTAATTCGCAACGTTATTTCGGCGCACGCGTCAAATACGATTTCTAATATAACTCGGGCGGCTTAAAAAAGTCGCCCGAGTGATGGAAGAAAAAGTTAAAAAATGTTGAGCAATATTCAGCAATGATGAGCAGGACGGGCGCAAGCCTGTCTTGCTCATGTCGTTGGGCGTTCATAAAAATTCAAAGTGAGACAGACAATGAAGCAACTCCTCCTACCTAACAAATGGGTGCTGGTGACGTTAATGGCAATCAGCTGTGTCGTCGGCATTCCCGCGCATGGCGCGACACCAGCGGTGAATGTTCAGCCAGTACGTGCCACGACCTCGATGATGGAAAACTGGAAATTTATCCAGGACGATCAACTCACTGACGCTGCTGCCTTAGCCAGTTCAGGCGCCGCGTGGGAGTCTGTCAATCTGCCCCATACGTGGAATAGCAAGGATGCCGCGAGTATCGCGCAGACCACACCGCAAAGTAAAAAATACCAACGGGGACGCGGCTGGTATCGCCTTGAATTCAATTATGACGGTAAGGGTGCAACGCAGTGGCTGCAATTCGATGGCGCGAGTATTGTGGCCGATGTCTGGCTTAATGGCGCAAAAATTGGTCAGCACAAGGGTGCATTTACCGCCTTCCGTTTTGATGTGAGCGACAAACTGCGCCATGGTAAAAATGTCTTGCTGGTCAAGGCCGATAATAGCGCGCCTGTTACGGCGTCTGATCTGACAGCAATTGCGCCGCTGACAGGGGACTTTAATATGTCCGGCGGCCTGTATCGAGATGTGCAGTTGCTTAGTACGCCTGACGCAGTCCATTTTGCGCTCGACGATTTTGGCAGTTCAGGCGTGTTCGCGCAGACCACGCGCATCACTGATCGCAATGCGCTCGTCAATGTGCGCGCCAAGCTCAAGAATGATAGCCGCAGCAGCGCGCAGTACGTTGTGCAGGCAGCGCTGCTCGATCATCAGGGCAAAGTCGTGCAGGTGTCTCAGAAGCGGGTAGACCTCGCTGCAGGCGCGGCGCTGGAAGTCACACAAGAGTTGATGCTGGCACAGGCCCATCTGTGGCAAGGCATTGACGATCCCTATTTGTACACGCTGGTCGTTGAATTAAAAAATGCGGCCGGTAAAACGCTTGATAAAATCACCCACGCATACGGCATCCGCGAAATGCGCTTCGATGCAGATAAGGGTTTTTTCCTGAATGGTCAACGCACGCCGCTGCACGGTGTGAGTATGCACCAGGACTTTATCAATAAGGGTTGGGCCATCAGCACGGCGGACATCGAGGAATCCTTCCGTCAGATCAAAGAAGTCGGCGCCAATACCGTGCGTCTGGCCCATTATCCGCATTCACGTACGACGCTCGAAGTCGCCGATCGTCTTGGCTTAGTCATCTGGGCCGAAGTGCCGTATGTCGACCGTACGCTGACCAACGAATACTTCGGCATGAGTGGTGAGGCTAGCGATTGCATGAAGACGAGTGAGGTGCCGGCAGTCTTCGCCGCCAACCTCAAGCAGCAGCTGCAGGAGCTCATGCGTCAGCAATATAACCATGCGTCGATCGGTATGTGGTCCTTAGCGAACGAAATCGGCAATGGCGGTCTGTGCATGGGCAAAGACACGGTCACGCCGCTGCTGCGCGAACTCAATACGCTGGCCCACGCGGAAGATCCAAGTCGCGTCACCACGGAAGCGGATTCGGTCGAAGTCTCCGCCATCCCTGGATGGCCTAGCCTGCCGACAGGTGGCAATACCGATACCTGGGCACTCAATCGCTATTACATGTGGTACTACGAACGTAGCGCCGATGGCCTTGGCAAAGCGCTCGATGAGATGCATGCAAAATATCCGCGTCAGCCAATCGGCGTGAGCGAATATGGCATGGGATCGGCCTTGACGCATCAGACCGATAACCCGCTCGGTGGACAAGTCGGCGCATTCGATACAAGCAATAAGACACGCACCATCTATCAGCCAGAAGGCTATGCCAACTTCGGCCACGAGCAGAACTACGCCCAAATGGTGGCGCGCGATTATGTCTGGGGTACCTATGTCTGGAATATGTTCGATTTCGGTTCCGGCATTCGCCACGAGGGCGACATCGGTGGCACCAATACCAAGGGCTTAGTCACCTTCGATCGCAAGACGCGTAAAGATGCCTTTTACTTTTATCAGGCAAACTGGAGTAAGTCACCGGTGACTTACCTGACCGGCCGTCGCTACACGGAACGCGCGTACGGCGCCACCGACGTCAAGGTCTACAGTAACGCTAAATCGGTACAGCTTAAAGTCAACGGCGTTGTTGTTGGCAGCCTGCGCGAAGACCAGTGCGTGCTGAAATCCTGCGTGTTCAAAGATGTAGCACTGAAAGCCGGCACCAACACCATCGTCGCTGAAGGCAAGCATGGCGCCAAGACGGTCAAGGATACAGTGAGCTGGAATTTGTCCGACGATAATGCGCGCAATATTTACCTCATCGCCGGCCAGCCAACGACGGGCTTCGTGTCAACCAGCGGACATCGTTATGGCTCCGACAATTTTTTCCGCGGTGGTCTCGGTTATCCCTTGGTAGAAGATGGCATCGGCTTCTTCGCCGGAAAATCACGCTTCAATACCAAGGTCGCCAATATCAGCAATGCGCAAGATATGATGTTATGGTCAACGGTGCGCGTGGCACCACAAGCCTATGACATACCGCTGGCGAATGGGGACTATCTGGTGACGCTGGGTTTTCTCGAGCCCGAAGTGACCGCCAAGCCAGGCAGCCGCGTCTTTAGTGTGGATGCTAATGCCGTGCGGCAGATCGATAGTCTGGACATCGTCCAGGCAGCAGGCGCGCACAGTACAGCGATTACGCGCAGCTTTACTGTGGCAGTGCGCAAGGGCAGACTTGTTCTCGACTTTAAGCCACAGATTGGCGAAGCGGTAATGTCGAATTTGACTGTGGTGCGCCAATAGGTTAGGGTACTATTTAGTTCACCAAGCTTGGTCGCTCATTGAGATCGCCAAGCTTGGTTACTAAGATGGATCGCTAAGTTGGATCGCTAAGTTAGGTCACTAAGTTAGGTCACTAAGATTCAAGCAGCTTTCTTCACGGCGGTTTTTTTAACCGCCGTTTTTTTTGCTGCCGTCTTTTTTACAGCGGTCTTCTTCACCGCGGCCTTCTTCACCGCGACTTTTTTCGCAACGCTCGCTTCAGGTGCCGACTCAGTCGCCGCTACTTTGGCTTTGCCTTTTGCAGGCGCCTTATCAGGACGTGGTTCAAATTCAAAGCTGACCTTGCCATCTTTGCCTTTGGCCAGGTAGGCTTTGAATGGCCGGCGTGTGCGTTGAGAGATAAATCCTGGCAGCAGATCGGTACGGCCTTCGTTCAATAGCTTGGCCATTTGTTCCGGCAGAATTTCTTGCTGCAGAATGATGCGTCCGCTGCGGAAATCACAGGCCTTGGGACGCGCAACAGTGTGTTCGCAAACGTAGCCTAAGCCCAGTTCGTAGACACCGCCACCACATTTAGGACACGCGCCAAGCGGGGTCTGACCGGAAAAGTCGACCGCTTCGGCGCTTTCGTCGTCCTGATTCTGGCCAAAATCAAATTCGAGTTTGGAGTTACTGATCGCTTCGTCACGTACGATTTTTAAAATCGCAGCGAAGGGACGACCCATCTTGGAGCGGAAGCCCTGCAGTGGACCGATCTCGCGCTTATTGAGCAGCTCTTCAACTTCAGCGATTTCAAACTGCCGGCTGCCCGGTGTTTTACTCATCGAGAAATCACATTTTGTGCAGGCAAAGCGGCGATAGTTTTCTTTGACGACCGCGCCACAATTCGGGCAAGGCGCATGCAGTGTCGAGTAGTCGCCAGGGATGGTGTCGTTGGTGTATTCCTTGGCGCGCTTGACGATCACCTGGGCCATCTGGGCGATCTCGCGCATGAACTCTTCGCGACTGATTTTGCCCCGTTCCATTTGTGATAATTTGTATTCCCAGCCACCGGTGAGCTCTGGCGCCGTGAGTTCTTCCACGCCCAAGCCCCGTAGCAGTGTCATGAGCTGGAATGCCTTCGCCGTCGGGATCAGTTCACGACCTTCACGCAGCAGATAGCGTTCGTAAATCAGGCCCTCAATGGTGGCTGCGCGGGTCGCTGGTGTGCCCAGTCCTTTGCCTGACATAGCTTCGCGTAATTCTTCTTCCTCGATATGTTTGCCGGCGCCTTCCATGGCCGACAACAGCGTCGCTTCCGTATAGCGGGCAGGTGGCTTGGTGGCCAGGCCGTTGGCAGTCACGCTCTCGGTTTTCACTTGCTCACCTTTGGCCACGGCGACCAAGGTACCGGCATTTTCCGGATCTTTTTCATCGACCACTTCTTTGCCGTAGATAGCCAGCCAGCCGGGGTTGGTCATGACCTTACCCTCGGTCTTGAACTGATGGCCGACGACTTCGGTAAAGCGGGTCGTGACCTGGAATTCAGCGGCCGGGAAAAACACCGCCAGAAAGCGGCGTGTGACCATGTCGTAGAGCTTTTGCTCTGGCTCGGACAAATTCTTCGGTGCCAGCGTGGTCGGAATGATGGCGAAGTGATCGCTGATCTTGGTGTTATCGAAGATCCGTTTGTTCGGCTTGATCCATTGTTTATTCAGGATCTGCGAAGAGAACTGCTGATAATTATTACTCTCGGAGAGCGTTGCCATCGTCTCTTTGACGGTGTCGATGTAGTCTTCCGGCAGATGACGCGAATCGGTACGCGGATACGTCAGCACCTTGTGTTTTTCGTACAGCGCCTGCGCTAATCCCAAGGTATTTTTGGCAGAAAAACCAAAGCGTGAGTTGGCTTCGCGCTGCAGACTGGTGAGGTCAAACAGGCCGGGCGCCATTTGCGTGGCCGGTTTGGATTCTTCGGTAACGATGCCGGCTTTATTGCGGCAGGCGGCCACGATAGATTCGGCGGCGGCCTTGCTCCACAGACGTTCGGCGCGACGTTCCGGATCGGTTTCGTCTTTCTTGAATTTGGTGTCGAGCCAGCGGCCTGCGTAAATGCCGGCGGCGCAAATGAATTCGGCGCGGACTTCCCAAAAATCACGGGAGACGAAATTTTTAATTTTTTCTTCGCGGTCAACCACGATGGACAGCGTCGGTGTTTGCACCCGGCCGACCGTCGTGAGGTAAAAGCCGCCTTCCTTGGAATTGAAGGCCGTCATGGCACGCGTGCCGTTAATACCGATCAGCCAGTCAGCTTCCGAGCGGCAGCGCGCCGCGTCGGCTAGGGGTAGCATCTCGGCGTCTTCGCGCAGGTTCTTGAAACCGTCGCGGATCGCGCCCGGTGTCATCGACTGCAGCCACAGGCGTTTGACGGGCTGCTTGGCTTTGGCGTATTGCGCGATCAGGCGGAAAATTAGCTCGCCTTCGCGCCCGGCGTCACAGGCGTTAATTAAGGCGGTGACATCTTTACGTTTGATGAGTTTACTTAATACCTTGAGCCGCGATTCGGTCTTGGCGATCGGGTTCAGATCAAAGTGCGGCGGAATCATGGGTAAATGGGTGAAGGTCCATTTGCCCCGTTTCACATCGAATTCTTCTGGCACCATGATCTCGACCAGATGACCGACCGCTGACGAGAGCACGTACTGATCGGACTCAAAGTACTCATCGTGCTTGGTAAAGCCGCCGAGCGTCTTCGCGATATCGTTCGCGACGGAGGGCTTCTCGGCAATGATGAGGGTCTTGGACATAAAATTAGCTCGCTATGGATGCAGCAGATAAGACAACAAGCACTGAGCTTACCATCAGTAAGCCAGTGCATAAATTACAATAAAAAGGACTTTACGCGACCAATGATAAGCGGGTTGCGGCAAATTCGGCAAGTCTGCTTAGGAGGATGGCCTCAGAATGGCAGTCGATTCGCCTGAATTTGCCTGCATAAATGCATCCAATCAGCAGGCATCCCGACCGACCAAGGATCAATGCAGCATGCGAGGTTCGGCGTCGTCTTCGTCGACAAACAGCTCTTCGAACATCAGACTGTCAGGCTCTTTGCCCTGACTCCACAGCACCATGAGGACGATGACTTTGAGTTTATCCAGAGAGATATGTTCGGAAGTGGCAGCCAGCGCGCGCTCGATCACGATCTCGCGTTGAATGGCGTTGATGACCTTGGCGGCTTCCAGGAACTGAATAAATCCTACCGCGCCGGTGCCCAGAGCATCCATTTCGGCGGCCACATAAATGCGCGTACCAAAGGAAAAGGCCGTCTGCTGTGGATATTGTTCCGACAGTTCATTGCTGGTGACGGCCAGGTCAGTCAGCCAGTCCAGGGCTTTGGAAATTTCTTCTTCCTCAAAGCCGACCGCCGACAGTTTCTTGACCAGCGCTTCCGAATTCGGGCAGGCATCGGGCCGGTAGTAGGTTTCGTACAGATAAACAAGTATGTCAAACATGGTTGTACTTTAGCGTCAAAGGTGAGGGCATCGTCGACAAAAAAGCGATCGAAGGACCGGGTATCAGCGGATAAATCATCCAGCAGGTCAAGCGCAAAGGTACAAACAGGCGTCTAAAAAGCGCGCCTGGGAAAAGCATACATCAAAATTCCTCAGGTAAATAGAAGCAATCGTGCTTTGGCGGATTTTTCATCACGATTGGCGCACAATTTGGTCGGCAATGACGCGTCATCCTGACTATTCATTGCACCCGTTGGACCAAGCCGCCGGGCAAAAATTCAATCTGCCCGGCTAATTCGAGGGGCAATAATTCGGCACTCAGGCTAGCGATGTCCTGCCCGCTGCGCCCAGCCAGCGTGTCGAGGTGGACCGGGTCAAAGCCCATGTTCTCGAGCAGGCTGCAGACGGCTTGCGGCGCAGCGCTGGAAACGCTTGTAGCCGGCGGTCGCATAAAAGCGAAGCTGCCGCTCAGTTCCTGGAGGATGTCGTCGGCCGATTCGACCAGCTTGGCGCCCTGTTGGATCAGCTGATGACAGCCTTTGGCCAGCGGCGCGTGAATCGAGCCGGGAATGGCGAATACCTCGCGCCCCTGCTCGGCGGCCATACGGGCGGTGATGAGCGAACCCGACTGTGCCGCGGCTTCAATGACCAGCACGCCAAGCGAAAGTCCGCTGATGAGCCGGTTACGTCGGGGGAAATTATTGGCGGCTGGCGGTGTTCCCAGCGGATATTCGCTGATAATGCATCCCTCCTGCGCCAGCCGTAGGGCCAGACCGCGGTTACGCAGCGGGTAGTGAATATCGATGCCGGTGCCGATCACAGCCACCGAGGCGGCCGGGGTGCGCAAACCGCTTTTGTGGGCCGCAGCATCGATGCCTAGCGCCAGACCGGAGATGATGCACAAACCTGCGCGGCTGAGGGCATCGGCAAACTGTTCGGCATTCTGCATCCCTTGTGCCGTCGCGTTACGGCTGCCGACGATGGCGATGGCTGAGCGCTGTAGCAGATGCGCGTGACCCTGAACGTATAGCAGGGTCGGCGGATCGGCAATGTCGAGCAGGCGCTGCGGATAGGCTTGATCGGCTAGGCACAGGATGGCATTGCCTGGCTGAGACTGCCATGCGAGAGCGCGCGCAATATCGGCTTGCATGAGGGGCGTAACCGGCTTGAGCAAAGCGGCTGTGATCGCCGGCGACACGACGCTTCGTAAGGCGCTCGGGCTGGCAGCAAAAATTTGCGCGGGTAATCCAAAGGCTGACAATAACTGTCGCGCCGTTTGCGGACCGACGCCCGGCGTGAGTGTCAGGCGCAGCCAATCGGCCAGATCATCGGTGGCATCCACTGTGCGGGCTGGCTTTATTCGGGCGAACGGGCAACGTCGCCAACGGCGACCACGTCCGTGACTTGCATGATCAGACCGTAGGCGAGGTGCTCAAAGACGCGGAAAATCAGCAGATTGCCAATGCGCGCATCGGGCAGGCGAACGGGATTGCCATGATCGGTAGGGTCACGCATAATTTTGCCTGCATGTTGCAATTCTAAAACGCTGCCTTCATCGATCCCCTCGCTGGCGCCACGATTAATGCTGACCACTTGATCCTGGCCGGACTGGGTGCCGCCACCATAAATCGACATAATGCGCGCGCTGACTTGCCGGGCCGGCAGGTGGGGTGCGGCGTGCAGACTCTTGATGGGCTGCAGTGGAACCAGCCGGTCGCCGACCTGCATTTCTTCCTGGGTTTCGCTGACGATGAAGCGGTGTGCTTCATCCTTTTTTTGCGCGGCACGATCGAGTTTGACGACGCCCAGATACACCGCTTCATAGCCCATCACGGCATGCGTATCCGGGTCGCGTAGCGGTTTGCCGGGCCGCATGACCTGAAAGTGTTGCTTGTCCTTGAGTTCGCCACGAACGTAGGCAACATCATGACGAGAAAGAAATACCCGGTCATCTGCCGAGGCCATGATCACAGGCGCCTGCGCCAACTCGGTTTCGGTCACTGCGAGCGGGCGCACCAGGAAGGGCGCGAGTCGCTCTGCGCTAATGGTGGGAATGGCGAGCGCATCCATGGCTTGTGCGCGAATACGCGGTGCCAAGCGGGTCGTCGGCGATGGCTGATTTTGTGGGATTGGGTGCATATCGCTCTGACCTGCCAGACGCAGGCGTTTGGCGACACGATCAAAGAGTACGATCTGGCCGGGGTAGATCCAGTGCGGGTTTTGGATCTGTTCACGGTTGAGCCCCCACACCGTCGGCCAGCACCAGGGATGCTGAAGGAATTTGGCGGAGATATCCCACAAGGTATCGCCACGCACGACGACATGCTGATCGGGCGCATTGGGCAGGAAGGCGCACGCGGCAGCGGGCACTGGGCCATCTGCGCGCGCGGTGCTGATGTTTGACGCAAATAACAGGCATGAAAACAGCGCTGAAAATAGGGGAGGGAGCGCAGCTGTGCTAAAATTTTTCATGAAGGGTCCGCTGAAAGGCACTGCTTGCCTGCTTGGGGTGCAAGAAAAAATCCCTCAATAACGCACATAACGCACATAACGCACCGCTTTCACGTGCACTTTGGTGCAGTTTTCCAGTCGTGCAAGACGCCTGAAATCCCAGCCCGAGTTAATCAAAGTTTGCCGATAAATTCCTACGCTGGCAAGATAAAAACCGTTCATAATTCATTCAACTGTTGTTCTTACGCTGTACATCACACGCATGCCATTACTGACTATTCTTCGTTACCCTGATACGCGCCTGCACAAGGTGGCTAAACCTGTGCGCCAGTTTGATGAGCGCCTCAAAATTTTAGTGGCCGACATGGCCGCCACCATGTATGACGCACCGGGTGTTGGTTTGGCGGCATCGCAGGTGGATGTGCATGAGCAGCTGCTGATCATCGACGTCTCCGACGCCCAGAACGCGCTGCAAGTTTTCATCAATCCGGAAATCGTCTGGGCCAGCGAGGAACGCATTTTGTACGAAGAAGGCTGCCTGTCGGTGCCGGGCGTGTATGACGGCGTCGAACGGCCGGCACGCGTGAAGGTACGTGCCCTGGATGTGGAGGGACAGCCATTTCATGTGGAGGCCGATGGCTTACTGGCAGTCTGTATTCAGCATGAGATGGATCATTTGAAGGGCAAGGTCTTCGTTGAATATCTCTCGCCGCTCAAGCGCAATCGCATCAAGAGCCGCATGCTCAAGGAAGAACGCGAAAACCAGCGTGACCGCAGTAAAGTAGGGGCGCGCTAGTTGGCCATCCATTCATGAAAATTATCTTCGCCGGCACGCCGGAATTTGCCGCCGTTGCCTTGCGCGCCTTGTGCGATGCCGGCTTCGAGATTGCCCTGGTCCTCACCCAGCCGGATCGTCCCGCCGGACGTGGCATGCAATTACACGCCTCGGCCGTCAAACAAGTCGCCCTCGAACATCATCTCCCCCTTGCGCAGCCACAGTCGCTGCGTCTGGATGGCAAATATCCGGCCGAGGCGCAGGCGGCGCTAGCCTTATTGCAAGCCACGCCGCACGATGTGATGGTCGTGGCGGCTTACGGACTGATCCTGCCGCCGGCCGTACTGGCGATCGCGCCGCATGGCTGCATCAATATTCATGCTTCGCTGCTGCCGCGGTGGCGCGGTGCGGCGCCGATTCACCGGGCGATCGAAGCCGGCGATGCGCAGTCCGGTGTGACCATCATGCAGATGGAAGCCGGACTCGATACCGGGCCGATGCTGGCCGTGCAAAGCCTGCCGATCGATCCGCAGGACAATACCGGCACCCTGCATGACAAGCTGGCCGTACTGGGCGCCGACATGCTGCTCAAAACCCTGCGTGAGATAGAACAGGGCAGCGTCCATCCAACGCCGCAGCCAGAGCAGGGCGTGACCTACGCCAGCAAGATTAGCAAAGAAGAGGCGGCCCTCGATTTCTCCCTGCCAGCGCAAACTCTGGCACGCAAAATTCGCGCCTTTAACCCTTTCCCGGGTGCGCATGCCAGTGTTGAGGGCGCCTTAATCAAGCTCTGGCAGGCCGAGGCCTTGCCGCAGTCGAGCACAGCACTACCGGGCGAGGTGCTGGCCGCCACGCCCCAGCAGGGTGTGCTGGTGGCCTGTGGTGAAGGGGTCTTGCGTCTGACGGAATTACAAAAAGCCGGCGGCAAGCGCTTACCGGCAGTCGAATTCATCAAAGGCCTGGACTTAAGTGCCGCCCGATTCAGCTAGTGGCACCCGTGATATTCACAAAACGTATAGCATATATAGTGATTAAGAATTGGCACTGCACTGGCCGACTTCCTATAATGATTCTGTCTCCTCCATGTCCCTTGAAAGATATGGATTTCAGCCCGCTTCTTATAGCGGGCTTTTTTTTGTCCGGATGCGCAGTTTGCGCTGGCTTTACGCAAGACTTGAACTGCCCGTATAATTTCCCTGCGCCGATTTGATTTTTATAGTCAAACCCAGCTTGCGGGCGCCCGGGTGCCAGTCCCTTTATAAATGCTGCTAAAGCGGATGTCGAACAACCCGACCGCCGCCAAGCTGGTCGGGTTTTTTATTGTCTAATTTTATTGCCTCATTACTGAAAGACCGCCATGCAACGCGATCATTTTTCCGCCACCGAAGCGCAGCTGCGCGATTTGCTGTCGCGGCGCATCCTGATCCTGGACGGCGCCATGGGCACCATGATCCAGCAGTACAAGCTGAGTGAAGAAGACTATCGCGGCGGACCACAAGGTCGCTTCATCGACTTTGCTGTGCCCGGTAAAGAGCTGTTCGTCAAAGGCAATAACGAACTGCTGACCCTGACTCAGCCGCAGATCATCAGCGAAATTCACGCCCAATATCTGGCCGCCGGCGCCGATATCATTGAAACCAATACCTTCGGTGCGACCACCATCGCGCAGGACGATTACCATATGCCGCATCTGGCGTATGAAATGAATGTTCAGTCAGCCAGACTGGCGCGCGCCGCCTGCAACCAGTACAGTACGCCAGACAAGCCGCGTTTTGTCGCCGGCGCGCTCGGACCAACGCCCAAGACAGCCTCGATTTCGCCGGACGTGAATGATCCCGCTGCGCGCAATATCAGCTTTGATCAGCTGGTCGATGCCTACCTCGAACAAACACGCGCTCTGGTTGAAGGCGGCGCCGACATCCTGCTGGTGGAAACCATCTTCGACACCTTAAATTGCAAAGCGGCCCTGTTTGCGATCGAAACCTTTTTTGCCGAATCGGGCAGCCGTTTGCCGCTGATGATTTCGGGGACCGTCACGGATGCCTCCGGACGCATTTTGTCTGGCCAGACAGTGCCGGCATTCTGGAATTCGGTGCGTCATGCGCGACCGCTGACGATCGGCCTGAACTGCGCCCTCGGCGCGACGCTCATGCGCCCGTATGCGGCAGAACTATCGAAAATCGCTGATACCTTCGTCTCGATTTATCCCAACGCCGGTCTGCCTAATCCTATGAGCGACACCGGCTTTGATGAACTGCCGGCTGATACCTCTGCCTTACTCAAAGAATTTGCCGAAAGCGGTTTTGTGAACGTGGCCGGTGGCTGCTGCGGTACGACGCCAGCACACATCAAGGCGATCGCCGAATCAGTGCGCCAAATTGCGCCACGCGTGCTGCCGCAAATTCCTGTGGCGACCCGCTTATCCGGGCTCGAACCATTTTTGATTGATGACGATGCGCTGTTCGTCAATGTCGGCGAACGCACCAACGTCACCGGCTCAAAAGCCTTCGCGCGCATGATCCTCAACGAGCAGTACGACGAGGCGCTGAGCGTGGCGCGTCAGCAGGTTGAAAACGGCGCCCAGGTCATTGACATCAACATGGACGAAGCGATGCTCGATTCGGTCGCCGCCATGACGCGCTTTTTGCATCTGATCGCCTCCGAACCCGATATCGCCCGGGTGCCGATCATGATCGACTCGTCGAAGTGGTCAGTGATTGAAGCCGGCCTCAAATGCGTGCAGGGAAAATCCATCGTCAATTCGATTTCGATGAAAGAAGGCGAAGCCGAATTCCTGCGTCAGGCGACGCTCTGCCGGCGCTACGGCGCAGCGGTGATCGTGATGGCCTTTGATGAGCAAGGGCAGGCCGATACCTTTGCGCGCAAAACAGAAATTTGTCAGCGCGCCTACACCCTGCTCACGGAGCAGGTCGGTTTTGCGGCAGAAGATATTATTTTTGACCCGAATATTTTTGCCATCGCTACCGGCATCGAAGAACACAATAATTACGCCGTCGATTTTATCGAAGCCACGCGCTGGATTCGTCAGCATCTGCCGCATGCGCGGATTAGTGGCGGGGTGTCGAATGTCAGCTTTTCGTTCCGCGGTAATGACCCGGCGCGGGAGGCGATTCATACCGTATTTCTGTACCACGCGATCAAGGCCGGTATGACGATGGGGATCGTCAACGCCGGCATGATCGGCGTGTACGATGACCTGTCCGCAGAATTGCGTGAGTGCGCCGAAGACGTGGTGCTCAATCGTCGTCCTGATGCAACTGAGCGCATGATCGAGCTGGCCGGCACGCTCAAGGCAGGCGACAAGAAAGCAGAAGTCACGCTCGAGTGGCGCAGCGATCCGGTCGAAAAGCGACTCGCGCACGCTCTGGTACATGGCATTACGCAGTGGATTGTGGAAGACACCGAAGAGGCGCGCTTACTCGTTGAGCGCCCGATCCAGGTGATCGAAGGCGCCCTCATGGACGGTATGAATATCGTCGGCGACCTGTTCGGTCAGGGCAAAATGTTTTTGCCGCAGGTGGTGAAATCGGCGCGCGTGATGAAGCAGGCCGTGGCGCATCTGGTGCCATTTATCGAAGAAGAAAAAAAGCGCAGCGGTGATAATAAGCCCAAAGGGAAAATCGTCATCGCCACCGTCAAGGGCGACGTGCACGACATCGGCAAAAATATCGTCACGGTGGTCCTGCAATGTAATAATTTTGAAGTGGTTAATATGGGCGTGATGGTGCCCTGCGCGCAGATCCTGGCCATGGCCAAGGCAGAGAACGCCGACATCATCGGCTTGTCCGGTCTGATCACGCCCTCGCTGGAAGAAATGACCTACGTCGCGCAGGAAATGCAGCGTGATCCACACTTCCGTAATCTGAAGATGCCGTTGCTGATCGGTGGCGCCACCACCAGTCGCGCCCATACTGCGGTCAAAATCGCGCAGCACTATGATGGGCCGGTGGTGTATGTGCCGGACGCTTCACGTGCCGTGGCGGTAGCGCAGTCTTTGCTGTCGCCAGAACTGCGCGACAATTACACGCAAGAGATCGCTGCCGATTACGATCGCCTGCGTACCCTGCATGCGAATAAAAAGGCGCTGCCGATACTGAGTCTGGCTGCTGCGCGCAGCAATAAGACGCAGCTCGACTTTGCGCCAGTGCGGCCAAAATTTATTGGCCGCCGGGTGTTCAAGAATATCGATCTGGCGACCTTGGCGCCTTACATTGACTGGAGCCCGTTCTTTCAGACCTGGGATCTGGCGGGACCTTTTCCGGCGATTCTGACGGATGCGGTGGTCGGTGAAGCAGCCAGCAAGGTCTACGCGGAAGCACAGCTGATGCTGAAAAAAATGATCGAAGGACGCTGGCTCACAGCCAATGGCGTGGTGGCCATGCTGCCGGCGAATTCAGTCAACGATGATGATATCGAAATTTACACCGATGCTTCGCGCACCGAAGTCGCGTTCACCTATTACGGCTTACGCCAGCAAACTGAAAAACCGGTAATCGATGGCGTGCCCCGACCGAATCAATGTCTGGCCGATTTTATCTCCCCCAAATCATCCGGCGTCGTCGATTACATCGGCCTGTTTGCCGTCACGGCGGGCATCGGTATCGAGAAGTACGAGCAGCGCTTTGAAGCGGCACACGATGATTATTCTTCCATCATGCTCAAGTCGCTGGCGGACCGCTTGGCAGAAGCGCTGGCAGAATATCTGCACGAGCGGATGCGCAAGGATCTGTGGGGCTACGCGGCCGACGAAGCGTTGACTAATCCGCAGCTCATCGCTGAAGCCTACCGCGGTATTCGCCCTGCGCCTGGTTATCCGGCCTGTCCGGAGCATACCGTCAAGGCGGACATGTTCCGGGTTTTACAGGCGGAAGAAATCGGCATGCAATTGACCGATTCCTTTGCCATGTTCCCTGGCGCTGCGGTCAGCGGATTCTATTTCGGCCACCCGGAAGCGAAGTATTTCAACGTCGGTAAAATTGGTGCAGACCAGTTTGATGACATGCTGGCACGCCGGCCGGTCGCGAAGGAAGATCTGGCACGTTGGTTAGCGCCGGTCTTGCCTTGATCGCGTACTAAGGCGTTGCGAGTTGCACCCGGCAGCGCCATAGCGCATGACCGGAGGCCAGATATTTCTGCTCAAAGGGCGTGATCGGTGTGGGGTGTGGATCATAGGCTTCGCAGGCGACTTCGATGCCGCTGATCTGCGTGAGCGCTGCGGCGCATTCGGCGATATAAATCTGCCAGTTACTACGACATTCAAAATAGCCGCCCAGCGCTACCAGCGCAGGAAACACGGCGTGACCATGCCAGCGGCGACCTAGCTGCGCTTTCTTCGGCCACGGGTTGGGATATAAGACGTAGTGACGAGCCGGCCGGATGCCGGCCTCGAGTAGCAATCGCCAATAATCGATCAGGTCGGCGCGCACACGCAGCTGATTTTTTGGCGCCTCTCCCGGCCATGCGGTAAGCCGACTAATACGATCAGCCGACTGGTCGATGCCAATCACAAAATGATCGGGAAACTGCTGCGCTAGATGCATGCTTGAGAGCCCCACGCCGCAGCCGGCATCGATGATCAGATGTGCTTTGCCACTGGCCTGCCAGGCGGCGATGCTGTGCTCGAAGGCGCTGCGGTTATAGGCCATGACCGGTTTGCGAAACCGGCTGGCAATGTGGCGCGCGAGGGTGCTGGCGAGCTGTTCGTGGACGGTACTTTGGGTACTGACGACGGATTTGGAATTGGCATGCATAGGCGAAGTATACTCCGCCACACTCCGCCGGCCCCAATAAAAAAGCCCGCCAGAGCGGCGGGCAAAGGGAGAGTGAAAAAATCAGTGCAGCACGACCGGCTGACTCATCAGGCCGCCATACACGGCTAAAAAATTATCGACCTCTTCAACGCTCGGCTGGCTGGCGATCAGATGCTCAACATTATTGCGAAAGGCCTCTGCCATGACGCCACCAAGGAAAATTTCGCGCCGACCGGGTTTGTCGACGATTTCATAGCCACCAAAGCGCAGCGCATCGCGCTGATCATCGATACCAAACTCCACCACGCTGTACTGCTCGCTGTTATAAATCAGATTCATGTGAACTCCTCGTCAAGCCTTTCAAATTACGCATGACAGTTAGATGGCGATCAGGCGAAATAATTCAAGTGGTGGGTGAATTTATGTTCTGGACCGACCTGCGATGATGGTTTGCTGATGCTGTGATGGTGCGAAGATGGCGAAGCGAGAGCGTGGTGATGGTTTTGAAGGGCCTAGACTTCCAGGGTCAGCCATGACGCATAGGCTGGCGCGAGGAGAAAGGCCTGAATCGCCGGCAGGTGCTCGGTGCTGGCAAGACCAATATAGAGATACGCTGGATGGGTGCGCAATAGCCGGTTGAGCGTTACGCGCAGGGTGAGATTACCCGTGCAGCAGACGCAGCCCGGTGCGATGCGCACGATGTGGAGATACGGTCCGGGCGTCAGAGCCGCCGGCAGATCGTGGCCGCCGGCCAGACCCTCGAGGATGACCGCGCTCGACCGACGCGTGTCGCTGTGTTGGTCGCTACGTTGGACGATGTATTGGGCGATGCGGCTTTCCCGTTCGGCCGCTGTACTGCCGGTGACCAGCGTAGTTCGGGTCAGCGCACGCGGATTCACGCCTTCCGATGACCCCTGCTGGGTTCGACACCGAGCTGCTTGAGTTTGCGATACAGATGGGTACGTTCAAGCCCAGTTTTTTCAGCGACCCGCGTCATGCTGCCACTTTCACGTGACAGATGGTGTTCAAAATACGCCCGCTCAAAGGCATCACGGGCTTCGCGCAGCGGCAGATCGAACGACAGTGTAAAAAGTGAATTATCGTGCGAAGGAACCGCGATGCCAGTGCTCATTGCGCTGCCAGGCTGAGGATGGCTGGGCAGCGGATTAGTGTAGGTAAAGTGGGTTTCGCGCACCGCCACGCTCGCCACCTCG
>CANCDR010000029.1 GCA_947374865.1 Oxalobacteraceae bacterium | reverse complement strand
CGTCGATGTCGTCGTTTGGATCGACACTTCTGGCGGCGGAATGAACGGCGGCGGTGGTGCCGTCATTTTAGGCGGCGGTGGTGGCGGGGTGTCCGGCGGCGGCTTGAGCTCTTCGATGATCTTGGTCTCAAGCGGCTTTTGAATAAACTGCAACACATCGTGATGCAAGCCTTTGACAAGCCCGTAGACAAGCAATACGTGAAAAAGAACGACGCCAACAAACCCAATCAGGCGTTTGCCCGGGTTATTGTCTACCTGCGAAAAATCCATACCACTTTCTCCAGAATGACCTTGCGAATTATGCAAAAGGGTGAAACTTACTCAACGGGAACACTAGCAATTTTCAAGCCAGCTATTTTTCACGCATTGTTTCAGTAATTCGTCCCTTGTTAGTGGATCAGAAGCTCAAAAGCACTATTTTCGTGCATCAGAATTTCGAGTTGGCAATGGGAACACTCATACGATGACTTGTCAACTGGATGGTGAACAAAAATTCATATTGACATAAAGAAAGGCCTAAAAATCGCCATTTTGAGGCGTTTTGAAAGAGATCTCTTGACGTAGTGGAAAGACAAGTTGGGGGTGTGGAGGATGCTTCAGGCAAAAAAATACCCCGGTCACCCGGGGTATTTTTCTTCAGCTGAAAACGTCTTACTTAGAACATATAGTTAGAACTTGTAGTTTCCAACCAGGTAGAACTGACGACCCAGTGGATCAGTGTAACGGCCATCGTAACCTAACTGGTTACCGCCGCCATCGATACGCTGTGAGAACGGTGGGTCAACGTTAAACACGTTTTTGATGCCGCCGGTCAGTGTGAAGTTCTTGTTGTAGCTGTACTTGGTTTGCCAGTCGAAGTTCAGGTAGGAACCAACATCGCGTGTCAAGCCGACATAAGCACCCAAAGTACCATCGGCATTCACAGCGCGCAGAGCGCCGTCGTCTGCTGTCAGTGGCTCATCGTGGTAGCTGGAATGGTAATTGGCAGTCAACGTATGTTTCAACTGAGCCGATTGGGTCCATGTTGCAGCCAACTTGGAAATCAGACGGAAAGTCACTTCGTTGTAGGCATTAAAACGGCCAACGCTGTGCTCGACATCCGATCCTGGTACGTCTTGATCAGCGATCAACATGTAAGTACCAGTCCAGTTCAAGGAGAACTTACCGATGGACGTTGGGGTGGTGAATGTATGATCCCAATCAATACCCTGGTAATGCGATTTACCCAGATTGAAAGGGGTCAAGGCAGCAACCAATACATTTTGTTTCTGGATTGGATCGTAGTAAGAAGAGAACAAGCCACCATAGACCGCTGGATTATCAAATACCAGACTCTCAGGCAAGATCTTGATCTGATCTTTCAGCTTGACATCCCATAAATCGAAGCCCAGTGACAAGCTCTTGCTTGGTTCAATACGGAAGCCAATCGTTGCTTGTGTTGATGTTTCTGGCTTCAGGCCAGCGTCACCCGTGAATGGGTTACCGCCGGTGAGGAGGCCGTATTCAGCCGTACCATTACACAGTGGCTTCAAAGGACCGGAAGAGATTGGGCAAGGGTGGAAGTTGGACGAACCACCGTTTTGCAATGGGCTGGTGATGTCGGCCAAACTCGGTGCCTTAAAGCCGGTACCGTAGGAAGCGCGCAGCAGCAGATCATCCATCGGACGGTAAGCAGCGGCCAGCTTGTACGTTGCGGAACTGGCTTTGTTACCTTGAATTGCTGCAGCGGCCAGTTTGCCGGCCGTGTCAAAGTTTTTGCTGTTTTTAGCGGCATCGTAGCTGTCATAACGCACAGCGGCAGTCAGATCCAGATTTTTGATGATTGGTACCAGTAATTCGGCAAAACCACCCCAGCTCTTACGTGAGGTATCAAATGGCAGCGCACCTGTTCCACCGCCGACGTTGGTGTCAGTCCAATTCGGTTGCAGGGTATTCGGACCTTGTGCAATCGCGCTTGGATTATCAGCGTAGCTCTGATTCGACATATCTGCGCCAACACCGAGTTGGGCAAAGCCACCCGCTGTTTTGAACAGGCTGGTAGAACCGCGAACACTGGCCACATCAATTTTCGATGTGGTTTCATCCAGGACCTGATGCAACACGGCTGAGGCAAGAGCAGCTTGAGTCGTCGCACTTGGTGGTGAGAACGGATTCCAAGTACCTGCCTTGATCAGGGCATCGAGCTTGTCGCCGCTGGTGTAACCAGCAACGGCGTTGTCGACCGAATTATTTTCCGAGTGGGTATACGATACGTTGTAATCCCAGCCTTTCATCGTACCGTCAATACCAAAGGCTAAATGCTTGGCATTGGTTTCCCAGCCGTCCGTACGACGACCAGCATCGACCAAACGTAAATTCATCGTCGCCGAGGCTACATTGGCAGGATTGACACCCAGTTTAGCCAGTGCAGGCAAGATGCTAGTAGCATACAAAGCCGATTTCATGTCAATGCCCAGCGGCTGTGCCGGTGGTGCAAATCCAGCCGTGCTAGTAAATGAAGACAGCATGCCTTCAGCAAAGAAGGTGGTGTCTTGATTGATCTTGAAGTTGACTGAAGAAAAGAAGCTATCGCGCTTCATTTCCGGCAAGGCTTCAACGGTCGCGCCATAGTTAAACAGGCACTTATTGCCAACTGTGAAGGTATTGGCGGCTGGGCAGCTACCGGTATTGATCAGCGCTGGATTGAACGAGGTGCTGACACCCGCTTTGTCTTTGACTGTCGCGTTACCCGGAATAGAGTTGCTGCTCAGCATATACAGTGAGTAGACTTTATTGCCTTCAGTAAATTTATGAACGCCACCTGGTGCACTAAAGTCACGATCAGCTGCCAGCAATTCTTTTTGCGCGTCGTGGCTATAGCCAACTAAGACGTTGTAGCCATCTTTGTTCAGATCACCAAAGCCTTTGGAAATCGCGACATTGGCACTAGCGCCCTTGGCGGAAGCCTGTGGGCGGTTATAACTGACTTCGATGTTGGCATCTTGCTGATTTTTCTTCAGGATGAAGTTCACAACGCCGGCAATGGCGTCAGAGCCGTACAGCGCGGAGGCGCCATCGCTGAGAATTTCGACCCGCTCAACAGCTGACAGCGGAATGCTGGCCAGGTTGACCGCCGAGCCAGTGCTATACGGTGCAATGCGGCGACCGTTGAGCAAAACCAAGGTGTATTTGGTGCCAATTGCGTGAATCGAGGCAGTTTGCACGCCGCCGCCGCCACCGTTAATCGATGTCGATGCGGTGACAAAACCCTGCATCGATGGCAATGATGCCACCAGATCGGCTACGTTACTCGCGCCGCTTTGTTCGATTTGTGCTTTGGACAAAGTCTGAACAGGCAAGGCGCCTTCAACCGCGATGCGCTTGATCGATGAGCCGGTGATCTCGACGCGTTCCATTGATTCCTGCGCGAACGCAGTTTGGACCAGCGCACTAGCGCCAATCGCCAGGGTGCCGGCGAACATCATCCGCACGGAGCGTGACAACATTTTTTCTACCATGATTTAAAAGCTCCTTAGGGTAAGCAAATTTACTGATATAAATTGCTTTATAAGCAATTATTCAGATTATTATTTCAAATTTTTTGTTGCCAAAATTTTTTGAATCCTCATGGAAACATTTTGACTCGGCGTAAGTCAACTAAGTCGGGGCTAGGGTGGAGGTAAAACAACACATTGCCAAGAAATTAGAGGAAAAATTCTAAATAATGCGCTTTTGAACAAAAACAAAAAAGGGAGAGGCACCTTTCAGCGCTTCCCCCCTCTTTAAATGCTACGCCTGGTAAAAATCAAGCGTCACATCCTTAACACATCAGCCATTAGAACTTAAAGACCGCGCCTGCATTAAACGCACGACCCACTACGCCAGCCTGATGCAGTGTGGCGTTATAGGCGAGTACGTTACCGGCATTGCCGTAGGTTGCCACGTCAGTTGGAGGCTGACGATCAAATACGTTCATGACGGAACCATGCAAAGTCCAGTTCTTGTTCAACTTGTAGGTAGCGGACATATTCGTCGACATGAAAGACTGCACTGTACAGAAGTCGCTCGGTACTGTTTTGCCACCAAAGTAATTGCGACCTGCTACGTCAAGTGAGACGGACGCACAGCTGTTTGCGCCCACAGACGGGTCAAGCGCAGAAAAACTGCTGACCCAGTTAATGTTGGTGGTTACATTCAAAGGACCGCGATCGTAGCCCAGTGTGACCTGAACGCGATCTCTTGGCATACCGGTGTCGCCACTCACGCCTGAAGGACCATGCGTACCAGCTAACTCATAGGTACTGTCGAGGAAGTTTAGTTTGTAGCTCAACAGATGCGACCATTGAAGCGTGGTCTTCAAGCTACCCAATTCACCGAGCTGAAACTTGTACGAAGTGTCGACATCAACGCCAGTCGTTTTGACGCCACCAACGTTAACATAACCTGTTGTCGCGTAAGCAATCAGACCCACAGAAGGCGTGGCGATCACCGAACCACCCGCGCCGTCAGAGATTGCGGTTGGCAATGCTGCGCCACGCACAAAGTCAGGGACGAAAGTTGGCAGCAAGGACTTGGTATTGATCTGGTTCGTGATTTCTACCTGGTAGTAATCAACTGTTGTCGCCCAGCCTTTGACTGGCTCGAGGATCAGACCAAAGGTCGCCGAAGTCGACTTCTCTGGCTGCAGATCCTTTGACGTTGTCTGTACATACGAAGGCGTCATACCGCAAGCAGCAATAACGTTGCCCTTGGTGGTTGGTTTGCCATCAGCACACAGGATAGGATCGTTGATACCACCAGACGAGAAAATCGAGCCGGCCGTACCTGTTTCAGCAGAATTCGGAGCGCGGAAACCTTTCGAATAAGTACCACGCAACGAAATCGTTTCGACCGGCGCAAACTTGAAGCCGGCCTTTGGTGTCGCCGAATTGCCGTAGGTGTCAAAGTGATCGAAACGACCCGACAAATCAACTTCCAGGTTCTTCATGAGTGGCGCAACGACTTCGACGAAAGCCGCCGCATTTTTCTCGCTACCAAAGGAGAAGGCTTGACCACCGCCGACTGTACCGCTGGCCAGCAAAGGTGCTGGTGGGTTATCGATGTCCTTGGTAATGTAGCTCAGACCTGCCGACATTGCCAGTTGGCCACCGTCGAGGGGCATGAGCTCACGAGCGCCGCGTAATTCCGCGTATTTCATTTCGGAAGTCGAGGCTTTGCTAAATTTCGGGAAAATCGTCGCGATATCATCGGCTGTGTTGCCGCCAGTGATCTTGAACGGGCTGGTTGGACGCGTCAACGCCGCATACAGTGCCGCACGATTCACATAGCCGCTGTAATCCACGCCCAGAGCCACTTTAGAGTAGCCGGCTGAGAGGTTCATGTCCCATCCAGCAAAAGTGCCATCCAAATCGGCAGAAAGACGGGAAGCCTTGACGACTGTGTCAGTCGAGTTCACCGATGGTACATCCGGGATGTAGCCATAAATACGGACCGGGATTCCAAAGGTGTTACCTGGATAGTTAGCAGGTACCAGGAAACTTGGGATCACGTTCACAATCTTTGGTGCCGAACCAGGGATCAAGGAAGTCGCGCCGGCGTAGGAACCCGCTGGGAAAGTCGCTGGCAAGCCGCGATTATTGATGTCCTCGCTCTTGAACATGGAAGCCTTCACGCGCAGCTTCCAGTCGCCTGCAAGCATTTTTGTCGCGCCGACCATCACGTTGACATTGTTGGTCTCTGGCTGAAGATTCGACGAGGTATTGACCACGGCGCAAGCACCAGCGGTATATTTTGCAAAATCACAAGCCGAAGTGGCGAATACAAAGTTGGCTGGGTTAGTTGCACCACCGGCGCCAGTTTGGTTATAGAAGAACGGGGTATTCGCCGGTACACGTCCGGCGTTGTTCACGTTCGGCACACCAGGGTTCAAATTCACACCGCCGCGTGAGGTGTAGTCGCCGCTGGCCCAGAGTTGGTCGCTGCGGTCGGTAAGCTTAATCGGATCGGCATGACGAATTTCAACACTGCCGAAGACGTTAAAGCCGTCCTTGGCCAGGTCACCCATACCGTGCGTTGCTGTGACATGCTTTTTCGTACCGCCGCCCGCTTGGGTGGTTTCCATTTCAGCACTAAAGCTGGTGCCAACGAAAGATTTTTTCAAAATAACGTTGACCACACCAGCGATCGCGTCAGAACCATAGATGGAGGAGGCGCCGTCTTTCAAGACTTCGATACGCTCAACCATGTCGAAAGGAATACTCGACACATCCACGAACTGGCGTTGCGCATCGTCGCCCACTGGGAACGGTGCCATACGGTGACCGTCGATCAACACCAGCGTTGAACCCACACTTAAGCCGCGCAATGACACGCCACTGGCGCCACCGGCAAATGCGCCTGCGAAGCCTTGCGCAAGTGCGCCCTGGCCATTCGAGGTGATATTTTGCAGAACATCAGCAACAGTCGTAAAGCCGGACTTGATCAGATCTTCCGAGCTCAGGATTTGCACTGGGCTTGGGGTTTCTTTATTGGCGCGGCTGACCATCGAACCGGTCACGGTAACGCGTTGCAGGTTTTCTTCGGCGGTCTGTTGGGCCATAGCCGATTGAAAACTGATGGCGGAAAAAGCGCCCGTAGCGATCACTTGGGCGATCACCATTGGCATGGATTTCAATTGAAATTTCATAAAAGTATCCTTGAAGCGTATTTATCTGCATGCATGAATAAAAAGACACGCTAATTTATCCAGCATGGGCGATAGGTAAAAGGGGAAAATCCCTAAGGGCAAGTAAGCCCCTCCGTAGGAAGGGGTAAAAAACAGTAGATTTCGTAAGATGCGTGATCCATTGAAAATCAAAAGCATAAAAACATTTGTAAATATTGATGTCAAGAAATGTTGCTGTAATAAACCTAAAAACAACAGAGTGCGGCGATTTATGAGAGGTCTTGTCGGCATATTGCAAAATATGCAATTCTCTTTGATGAGAATAAAAGGTTTGCCACCCCGGCGCGACTGTTTTATGGTGATCCCTTTGCCTGTGCAAAAATGCGCGCCATCAACTAGAAGGACAACTTTTTTGAATACCATATGTAAGAATCTCGGCATGAAGTTTGTATGGCGAGCTTGGCGGCCTTTAGACGTGTTGATATCGGCATTAGTGATGGCGTTGTCGCTGCAAACCGTCAATGCGGCCACCTCACCGGCCGATCCAAACAAGGTATTGCGCTATGTGTTCATCGCGCCGGAAGCCAACTTTGATCCGGCGGTCGCGCGGGATTTGTACTCTGCGCATGTGGTGCAGTCGATTTACGAGGCGCTTTATACTTATGATTACTTAGCGCGCCCGGCCAAGGTCAAGCCGCTCACCGCACAAGACTTGCCAGAGGTGTCCGCCGATGGCCTGACTTATACCATTCGCTTGAAGCGTGGCATTGTTTTCACGCCGGATCCGGTTTTCAAGGGCAAGCAGCGTGAACTGACGATGCAGGATTATGTCTATTCCTTCAAACGCCTATTCGATCCCAAAATCGCCTCACCGCATTCCTGGCTGTTCGAAAACAAGATCGTCGGCTTCGATGAAATGATGGCGCAGGCCAAAAAGACCGGCAAGTTCAACTATGACGCCAGCGTGGCGGGCTTTGAACTGCTCGACAAATACACTCTGCGCATCCATCTCAAGCAGCCCGACTTCAACCTCGGCATGATCCTCGCCCACACCCCCACCGGCGCGGTCGCGCGGGAAGTGGTGGAAAAATATGGTGATGCGCAGGGCAAGATTCTGGATAAGAGCATCGGCACCGGGCCATATGTACTTAGTGAATGGGTACGCGGATCGCGCATTGTGCTCGATGCCAATCCGGATTATCGCGGCTCGGTCTGGGATTCGGAGGCCAGCACCGATGCCGAAGACGCGGCCATCGTGCAAAAACTCAAAGGCATGCGGATGCCGCAAATCGGCCGGATTGAGATCTCGGTGCTGCAGGAAGACCAGTCGCGCTGGCTAGCTTTTCAAAATGATGAAGTCGATTTATTTCAGCTCGAAGGAGCGCTTGCACCCCGTGCGATCAAGGACGGTAAGCTCTTGCCGGAACTCGCGAAGAAGGGCATCCAACTCTCGCGCATCGTCGACCCGGAAATTAGCTACATGTACTGGGATATGAAAGACCATGTCGTAGGTGGCTTTGCCAAAGAAAAAATTGCCCTGCGGCGCGCTATCGCCATGGCCCACAATGTCGAAGAAGAAATCAAGATTGTCTGGAATGGGGAAGCCGTGCCCTTGCAATACCCGATACCACCCGGCGTGGTGGGCACCGATCCGCATTACAAAAGCCTGTTGCAATACGACTTGCCGATGGCGAATGCCTTGCTGGATCAGTTTGGCTACAAAAAAGGCGCGGATGGCTGGCGCACACTGCCGGATGGCCAGCCGCTGACGATAACCTACACGGCGCGCGCCGATGGCACCGGCCAGCATCTGCAGGAAATGTGGAAAAAGACCTACGATTCCATCAGCATCCGGATGCGCGGTGAACGTAAATTATTTCCAGATATTTTGCAGGCCGAAAAAGAATGTAAAGTCGTCACCCGCACCATCCCCTGGATTGCTGATTTTCCGGATGGGGATAATTTTATGCAGCTGTTTTATGGCGGTAATGTGGGTCAAAACAATGGCGGCTGTGTGGCGATCCCTGCGTTTGATGCGCTCTATCGGCAGACACAAAAAATGCCGCCGGGTCCCGAGCGGGATCTGCTCTATCACAAGATGGTGCGCATTATGGATGTCTATTCCGCCCAACGTATCGGTTATGCGCGTTACCGTAATATGCTGGCCCAGCCACGCTTAATCGGCTTCAAGAAGCATCCCTTCATGCCGACCGAGTGGATGTATTACGACATCGCACCGCGCAAATAAAGGAACATCATGCTTGCTTATATCCTACGTCGCCTGTGGCAGATGGTGCCCACCATGCTGGGCGTGATCGTGCTGGTGTTCATGCTGTTTAACTGGGTTGGCGGTGATCCGGCTTACATCCTGGCCGGCAAAATGTCGAACCCGGAGCAGATTGCCAATATCCGTACCCAGCTGGGAATTGATCAGCCTTACCACGTTCAACTGTGGATATTCATTCAGCAAATTGCCACGTTTAATTTTGGCGTTTCCTGGAGCACGGGGGAATCGGTGGCCAGCATTATTACCTCGCGCCTTGGCCCTTCGCTGACCGTCATGGTGCCCTTGGTCGTGCTCGAAACACTGTTTGCGATTGCGCTGGCGTTGGCGATTGCCTTTGTCCGCGGCTCGCTCACCGACCGGGCGGTGATGGTGGCCTGTACTGTCGGGATGTCGATCAGTATTCTGGTCTACATCATCGTCTTTCAATATGGTCTGGCCTACAAGATGGGCATTTTTCCGGTGCAGGGATGGGGGCAGAATTTTGCTGAAAACCTGTTTAAATATGCCACCCTGCCGATCCTGATTCTGCTGGCGGTCAGTATTGCGCCCAGTCTGCGTTTATACCGTACCTTTATTCTCGACGAAGTGGGTCAGGATTATGTTCGTACGGCGCGTGCCAAAGGGGTATCCGAGCGACGCATCATGTGGGTGCATGTCTTGCGTAATGCCGCCATCCCGATCATTACGTATGTGATGGCGAATTTGCCGGCCGTGCTGATTGGGTCTTTTTTGATCGAACGTTTTTTCTCCATTCCGGGTATTGGCCGGGAAGTGATTCTGGCGGTTGAGCGCAGCGATTTCCCGGTTATTAAAGCGATTACCGTGTATGTGGCAGCGGCGACGATGCTGTTTAATTTATTGGCGGATTTGCTGTATCAAGCCGTCGATCCACGCGTTCAACTGAAGTAGGAAAGCGCTATGAATGTATCCTCATCGGTCGTCTCCCCGGGTCTGTGGGCGCTGGCATGGCGGCGTCTGCGCGCTGATCGGATTGCCTTGATCGCCATGGCTATCGTCGGCCTGTTTTTGCTGTCACTGATTTTGTCGAGCAGCGGTCTGATCGCCGCAGATTGGGAAGCGGAAGTTGGCGTCAGTTATGCGCCGCCGGGCTTTATCGGCGTTAGTAATATAGGCAATGCATCTGAGGCAGGCGCACAAAACGTCCAGCAGACAGCGCCCCAAAGCGTGCCGGAGAATCCGCTCGATCCGTTACGCGATGTGATCCGCGAACTGAAAAAAAATCATCCGGGCGCGGCGAGCAATATTGAGGCGACGATGGTTAATGACTACGGTATTGTCGATCCGCTGGAAGAAGAAATGCAGGCCCTGCGCGCCAAGCTACCGGGCAAGTCAGCCGCTGCATCGGTGCGCCTGGAGACGCTGCCATTTGGCGCCGATAAATGGGGTCATGACATCCTGAAAAAAACCATCAAGGGCGCCGAGACCTCGATCGTCGTCGGCTTGGTCGCGGCATTACTCGCAACATTGATCGGCACCTTGTTAGGTGCTGTATCGGGCTACTTTGGCGGCTGGGTCGACGATGTGTTGAACTGGTTTTATAGTATTTTTACCTCGATTCCCTATCTGCTGCTCATTCTCGCCGTGGCGGCCGTGCTGCAACAAAAAGGCGTGCTCACGATTGTGCTGATTCTGGCCTTTACGGGCTGGACCGGCACCTACCGCCTCATCCGTGCGGAATACCTCAAACATAAGTCGCGTGAATATGTGATGGCAGCCGATGCGATCGGTGCTTCACACTGGCGAAAAATGTTCGGCCACATCTTTCCCAATGTGAGCCACGTCGCTTTGGTGCAGGTCTCGATTCTGGTGGTCGGCTTCATCAAGTCGGAGGTGATTTTGAGCTTTCTTGGATTCGGTGTGCCGGTCGGCGTGGTGTCGTGGGGTTCCATGCTCAACGAAGCGCAGAATGAACTCATCCTCGGTAAATGGTGGCAGCTCACGGCCGCCAGTCTGGCCATGGCCGTGTTGGTGACGGCGTTTTCCTTGTTCACCGATGCCCTGCGGGATGCGCTGGATCCGAAATTAAAATGATCGCCCTGAACTTCCATTCGCCGATCGCCTCAATGCGACAGGACTTAAAATGACCGCCACCCCATTGCTCGATATCCGCCACTTGCGGGTTGCCTTCCGCACCGATAAAAAAAATAGCGTCGAAGCAGTCAAAGGTATTTCCTTCATTGTGCCGCGCAACGCGACCGTGGCTTTAGTCGGTGAATCCGGTTCCGGAAAATCCGTCAGTTCGCTGGCCGTGATGGGATTACTACCGGTAGAAAACGCCGTCGTCGATAGCGCGAGCAGCCTGCTGTTTGATGGCCGCAGTTTGCTCACTATGGCACCTGAGGCGCGCCGCAAGCTATGCGGTAAAGAGATGTCGATGATTTTTCAGGAGCCGATGAGTTCGCTCAATCCGGTCTTTACCGTCGGCGCGCAAATTGCGGAAGTTCTGCGTTTGCATATGGGCTTGAATGCCAAACAGGCGCGTGCTCGCGCCATCGAATTACTCGCCGAAGTCGGCCTGCCGGATCCGCAAACAAGGGTCGACGCCTACCCAAGCCAGCTCTCCGGTGGTCAGCAGCAGCGCGTGATGATCGCCATGGCGATCGCCTGTGAACCCCAACTCCTGATCGCCGATGAACCGACCACGGCGCTCGACGTGACGATCCAAAAACAGATCATCGATCTCATCAGTGCGCTGCAAAAGAAACGTCAGATGTCGGTGCTCTTCATTACCCACGATCTTGCCCTGGTGGGCGAAATTGCCGATCATGTGATCGTCATGCGGCATGGTGAAATCAGAGAAGCCGGCACGGTGGAGCAGATTTTTACCGCGCCTCAGGATGCCTATACCAAGGCGCTTTTACAATGTCGTCCCAGGCTCGATTCACGGCCAATACGCTTGCCGGTGATTGATGATTTTATTGCGCGATCTGATGCAGTAGCAGTGAATACATCAGCAGTGAATACATCAGCAGCGAATGCTGCAGAATCGAACAGTGCGCAGGTACAGCGTAGTCGTGGGCTCGATGGTAGTGAAGCGATCGTGCTCGACGTTAAAAATCTGAGCAAAAGTTTTTTTACGCGTCAGGGTTTGTTCGCCCGCAAGGAATTCAAAGCTGTCAAAGATGTATCGTTTCAACTCGCACGTGGCAAGACCCTGGGCGTGGTCGGTGAATCCGGTTCCGGCAAAACGACTATGGGTTTGACGCTGCTGCGATTGCATCAGGCGACCAGTGGTCAGGTGATCTTTGCCGGGCAGGATCTGCTGAGTTTATCGGCGGCTGATTTCATGGCATATAAGCGGCGCTTGCAAATTATTTTTCAAAATCCCTACGCCTCGCTCAATCCGCGTTTTACCGTGGGCCAGATTTTGCTCGAACCGATGCGCATCCATGCCATTGGCGCTAACGATGAAGAACGTACCGGCATGGCGCTCGTGCTATTGCAAAAAGTGGGCTTGCCGGAAGCGGCGTTTCATCGTTATCCGCATGAATTTTCTGGTGGCCAGCGCCAGCGCATTGCGATTGCCCGCTGCCTGACGCTGCGTCCGGAAGTATTGGTCTGCGATGAATCGGTGTCGGCGTTGGACGTTTCGGTGCAGGCGCAGGTGTTAAACCTGCTGCAGGATTTGCAGGACGAACTGGGCTTATCGATCATCTTCATTTCACATGATCTGGCCGTCGTCAATTACATCGCCGATCAGGTGATGGTGATGCATCAAGGCGAGGTGGTGGAGCTGGCCAATTCCGATCAGCTGTATCGCCAGCCGCAGCATGCCTATACCCGCGCACTATTGAGCGCCATTCCGCGCGGCTTGATGTAGGTGCTCAAAAAAGCTCTCAAAAAGCTACAACTGCGACTTTAATATGGATTAAAGCGGATCGTTGGGACGAATATCGTTAATAATTTGATACCTTAATAAATATCAAATAATTAACGTATTTATGCTACCACGCCGCCACTTTCGTCAATGGATTTTCTGCGCCACTTTCTGTGTGGCGTTTTTTTCTGCTGCGCCGCAGTCCATCGCTGCCGGTCGCGTTCATGACGCCGAAGCCCTGACCGGCATCGTACTCAATCAAACCCGCTCCGAAGCGGGCAATACCTTCTTCCTCTATTTCTGCGCTGCCTGGCGCGAGCAGGATCTGCGCGAGCGCTACAGTCTCGTGCTTGAAGAACGCAGCACTTCCGGAGGGGGCAAGCGTTTGCGTTTTCTGTTCCGGCAACAGGCTGTGTACGAACTGCAATTGCCGCCCAGGGGGGGTGATTTTAAAGAACTCAGCGAGCAAGTCGCCTATGAGGTCTATCAACATGTCAGCGATGCAGAAGTCGCGCATCTGCTGTTTCGCGATGTGGAGTTAGCCGCTGATGAAATCTAATCAACTTTATTTGCTTGTTGCGCGGGGGCTCTGCCTTCTGGTGACGACAGCATGCATGGTGCTGAGTGTGCAGGCCGGCGAATTAATTTACGTCCCAGTCAATCCGGCTTTTGGCGGCAATCCCAATAATGGTCAGGTGCTCTTGAATGCAGCGCAAGCGCAAAACCGTACCAAAGAAAATCTTCCGACATCGGCCTCCGGCGAAAAATCAGAGCTCCAACAATTCAATGACATGCTCGAGCGATCGGTACTGAGCCGGCTGGCTTCGGCGGCGACATCGGGCGTTATGGGGCTCAACGGTCAACTGGTACCTGGGACAGTGCAAACACAATCTTTTATTATCGATATTCAAGATATCGGCAGTGGCCTATTGCGTATTAAAACGACCGATAAAATTACCAATGAATTCACCACATTTGAGGTGGGTAAGTGAAGCGGGGACTCGGATTGTTACCGTTACAGATACGTTCGCAGATTCAGTCGTTGGTAAAATCGCTGCTACAGGCATTGACCCGGTCACTGTTAGTACCACCATTGCTAGTGCCGCTGATACTCACTGCCTGCGCCAGTCATGCCCCCATGGCTGCCTTGAGCAACGCACAGCTCACGCCGGCCACCCAACTCACGCGCGAATTAAGCAGACTGCCGGAACCAAAAGGCAAAATCGTCGTGGCCGTATATGGCTTTCGCGATCAGACCGGGCAGTTCAAGCCTTCCCCAGATAGTTCCTTTTCTACCGCCGTCACCCAGGGTGCGGCATCGATGTTACAAAAAGCCTTACGCGATTCAGGCTGGTTTAGTCCGGTCGAGCGCGAAGGCTTGCAAAATCTTTTAACCGAACGAAAAATCATTCGCGCACTGGAAACGCCGGGCGATAAGAATACGCCGCTCATCAATCTGCCGCAATTAACCCCCGCATCCATTCTCATTGAAGGCGGCATCATCGCCTACGAAAGTAATGTCCGCACCGGTGGCGGTGGTGCGCGCTACCTTGGCGTCGGTGGCAGTACCCAGTATCGGGTAGATCAGGTGACGATTAATTTACGCAGCGTCGATATCCGCTCCGGACAGATTCTCAATAACGTCTCTACCACCAAGACGATCTATTCCTACGAAGTGACGAGTGGCGTTTTTCGCTTCGTTAATTTTATGGAATTGCTGGAACTGGAAGCCGGTTATACGCGCAATGAACCGGCCCAGATGTGCGTCAAGGAAGCTATTGAGGCGGGCGTGATGCACCTGATCGTGCAAGGTCTCAAAGACCAGGTCTGGGTGCTCAAAAATGCCGCAGAGATCACCTCGCCCTTAATCCAGCGTTATTGGAAAGAAGAGGAAGAGCGCAGCAGTCAGCATGCTAGTGAACCAGCTGCACCGGTGCGTACAACGCCTTTTGCGCTAAGGGATCAGGATTTTAATTCATCGCAATAGATGCATTCTGGGAGAAATAAAAATGTGCCTTAAACAGTTCGATATGAAACGCCATGCCAAAAAGTGGCGCGCTTTGCCAGCGTTGTTCACGTGTTGTTTATGGCAGTGCGGTGCAGCCCATGGGGCCGATCTTGCCCCGGCTGAAATTGCCTTCAGCGTAGGCGGCATGCATAGCGCCACGGTATGGCAAAACGGGATGACGCATCAGGTACAGATTGAGCAGTCGGGTTCGAATCAGTCAATACAAATATGCCAGGACGGTGAGCGCATGCAGACCCAGAGTGCGCAGCGAGGGAAAGATAATCAGGCAAACATCGAACAGAACGGTCGTGGCAATGTGCTCAATGTGGTCCAGGATGGTCAAAAAAATTGGGTGCAGAGCGTCCAGAAAGGCACTGCACTTAATTTGAGTATTGGTCAGTACGGCAACGCCAATATCGTCGATGTGCAGCAGTCCGGATCGTCGACCGTGCGTTCAATTGAGCAGCGAGGAAATGGCATGGTAGCCAGAGTGATGCGCTAAGCGGTGAAGCGTATCGTCAATCAACGGTTTTATTTTAATCGGAGTAAAAAATGAACTATTTAGGTAAAAAAATCCTCTTGGCGACGGCCTTGTCATGCATTGCCTGTGTCAGCTTCGCACAAAGTAGCGCCTCTAGCGCCTCTAGCGCCTCAAGCGTGTCAGTCAGCGCGACGGGCAGCGCTAATGAGGCTAATGTCTTGCAAAGCAGTGTGACCAACGCGAAAGTGATCATCACCCAGAGCGGCGAGCACAATCAGATCGGCAGTAACGCTGCCGGCGAAGACAGTGGCGTCGTTCAGAAAAATAGTGTGAATGTGACGGCGACGGTCGATCAAACGGGTGTCGGATCATCGGCCTCGATTAAGCAGCATGATGACTCTGATAGCCAGGTGACGCTTGCGCAGGGTGATAAAGCAGAGGCTAATCATGCGTCGGTTGAACAGTCTGGCGCAAAAAATACGCTGAGCATTGAACAATCCGGGCGAGGTAATTCCATCAATTTTTCACAAGCCGGCATCCATACGCAAGCGACCATCAAGATTGATAATAGCGCTGATGCCAGACTGGAGATCACGCAAAAGGCCGACGACGCCATCCTCAACATCAGCCAAGCCGATTCGTCCCATAGCCTCCTGAACATCTCGCAAGACGGCAGCTTACATCAGCTCGATGTTTTTCAGGTCAATGTGTCGGGCGATTCCAATTTATCGGTGAAGCAAAGTGGCACTGCACAGCAGGCAACGATCGGCCAGCGCGATGTCTACATTGCGAATGTGAGCTTGCAACAAAATGGCGACACGAATCAGGCGGTGATCAGCCAAAGTGGCATCGCCGGTAGTGGTTTCATCCAGCTTTCGCAAGACGGTAATTCGCTGTCTGCTGGCATCCTTCAGACAAGCTTTTCCAGCGCTGCCAAAAACGATATATATCGTGCAACGCTGACCCAAACTGGTGATCGGATCAGCGCACAGATTACGCAAGCGGGCGGGACTGAAATGCGGGCCTCACTTGGGCAGAGTGGTCATGATTTGAATGCCACCATTACCCAGCAATATGCTGGCAAACAAAGTGCAGACATCATTCAAACTGGCGATAATAATACTGCGCTCATCACCCAGAATCATGGCACGGAGGTGCAGGCAAACATTGAGCAGCACGGTAGCAGACTGAATGCGACGATTACACAGGACAATGCGGGAAATTCTTCTGCGTCGATTATTCAGAGTGATGCTACGGATATGATTGCACTCATCACTCAGGGCGGAACTTACAACGCGGCCGATATTACCCAGGCCGGGCAAAATAATCATGCAACGATTACACAGCTTGGTAATGGTAGCGGCGTGGAAGGCTTAAACCGGGCATCGATTAACCAGATAAGTTCCAATAATGTGGCGCTCATTGCGCAAACGGGCAGCCAACATCAAACCCGGATTGTGCAACGTTAAAACAGGATTGCACCCAGATTAAAATCTTCATGCGGCTTTAATATGGCTTTAATGCTTTTTTAAAGCGGTATTTTTTAAATCCACGTCCCTAAAAGCCTTTAGTGACGTGGTTTTTTTATTCCATCTTAATTTTGATTTACATCAACGTTTTACGCTGGCGCGCTCGATAAACTGCAAGCCTCTATCTGTCCCTTTGATCGTCTTAGGGCGGTTTGCCGGAGTTTTCGATGCCCAGCTCTGTGTTGCCCGATGCATCCCATGATACGTCTCACCCGTTTAACAATACGCATCACGCGTCGGTTGATCTCGATATCGAACTGATCCGTAAATTTAATAAACCCGGCCCCCGCTACACCTCTTATCCGACTGCCGACCGCTTCAGTGCCGCCTTCGGCTATGCCGACTATCTCGAAACCTGCGCCACGACACGCATCCGTGGTGGTCGATCACCCTTATCGCTCTACTTTCACGTGCCTTTCTGCGAATCCCTCTGCTATTACTGCGCTTGTAACAAAATTGTGACGAAAAATCGTAGCAAGGCGGCTGTCTATCTCGACTATCTCAAACGCGAAATTGCCATGCAGGGCAGCCTGTTCGTCGGCATTAACCAAGTTGAACAGATGCATTTTGGTGGTGGGTCACCGACCTACTTCAGCGATGAGCAGATGGATTCGCTGCTCACCGAGGTCAGGCGCTGGTTCAAGTTCGCGCCAGATGAACTCGGCGAATATTCGATTGAGGTTGATCCGCGCACCGTTTCGCCAGAACGTATCCAGACCCTGCGCCGACAAGGTTTTAACCGCATCAGCTTTGGTGTGCAGGATTTTGATCATGCGGTGCAGAAGGCAATTCATCGGCTCCAGCCGGAGCAAGAAACATTGGCCATTATGGCGGCCGCACGTACTGCGGGATTTCGCTCGATGAGCATTGATCTCATTTATGGACTGCCCAAACAAACGCCCGCTAGCATGGCGGTGACGCTCGCCAAGGTGGTCGCTGCTTCACCGGATCGGATCGCCATCTATAGTTATGCGCATCTGCCGCACGTATTCAAGTCGCAGCGCCGCATTGAAGACCACAGCCTGCCGGATGCCGAGCAAAAACTGGACATGCTCATGCTCTGTATTCGTAACCTGACTGACGCTGGTTACGTCTATATTGGTATGGATCATTTTGCAAAACCTGATGATGATCTGGCGGTCGCCCAGAGACAAGGCCGCTTGCATCGTAATTTTCAAGGCTATTCAACCCATGCCGATGCGGATTTGGTGTCGTGCGGGGTATCGGCCATCAGTGCCGTGGGTGCTACCTATAGCCAGAACGCAAAGACGCTGGATGCCTATTACGATGCCCTTGATGTGGGCAGGTTACCGGTTGCACGCGGCATCAAGTTATCGATGGATGACCTATTGCGACGTAGTATTATTGGTTTGCTTATTTGTAATTTTGAATTGTCCATCACCTCGCTTGAACTCGCCTATCCCATCACCTTCACGAATTATTTTGCGGCCGAGATGATCAAGTTAAAAGCGATGCAGGACGATGGACTGATCACAATAGATACCGAATGGATCAGCGTCACACCCAAAGGACGCATGCTGATCAGAAATATCTGCATGGTCTTTGATGCCTATCTGGGTAAGCAGATGCCGGGTCAGCTGGTGCCGGTGCGCTTTTCTAAAACGATTTGAAGGCGTACTAATTTGCTGTCCATTTTCTTGATTGGCCTGTTTGGTTCTGTGCATTGCTTTGGCATGTGCGGCGGCATCGTGGGTGCCTTTAACATGAGCACGCCACAGCGTCAGCCGCTGCAGCAAATTGTGGCATTTAATGCCGGTCGCATCGGCAGCTACATGCTGGCGGGCGCCATCGCCGGTGGCATCAGCGGCAGTCTGCAGATCTGGCTCGACATCACGAGCGTACAAAAAGCCGGCTATGCCCTGGCAAATCTATTATTGGTGCTACTGGGGTTAACGCTCATGGGCAGCTTGCACGGGCTGGCTTGGCTGGAATCGCTCGGCGGCCACATCTGGCGGCATATTCAACCGCGGATGAAATATCTGCTGCCGGTAGATCGTCCCGCCAAGGCTTTTTTGCTCGGCGGCCTGTGGGGCTGGGTTCCCTGCGGCATGGTCTACAGTGTTTTGCTGACAGCCATGCTAAGCAGTTCGGCCTGGACCGGCGCGCAAATCATGTTGGCCTTCGGCTTGGGAACCTTGCCGGCCCTGCTCAGCATGGGATTGCTTACGCAAGGGCTGCTTGCTCAGGGACTGCGCGGCTGGACCCGGCGACGCGGTGTGCGCACAGCGGCCGGCGTGATCGTGCTGCTTTTTGGTGTGCTTGGACTGATTCGAACAGTGCGTGGGATCTCGCTGGGCTGGCTGGATGCCTTGTGCATCACGCCGCCTTCCGCTGTGGGTTTGCATTGAATTCCGACTGTTTTCATTGCGGCTTACCGGTGCCGGCAAATACCGCCTGGCAGGTACGCATAGCAGAGTTTGAGCGGCCCATGTGCTGCCCGGGTTGCGCGGCGGCGGCCAGTGCGATCGTCGATTTGGGACTAGCCGACTATTACCGCACTCGATCCGGCATGCCCGCTACAGCCGAGCCGATGCCGGCGGAATTAAAGTTATATGACACCGCACAAAGTCAGGCCCGCTTTGTTGACAGCGGTGTGGACGGCCAGCGCACCGTCAGCTTAGCGCTCGAAGGCATCCACTGTGCGGCATGTGCATGGTTAATTGAGAACCGGCTGCGACGTCTCGATGGTGTGCAAACCGTGCATCTGAATCTGGCGACCGAACGGGCCGAGGTGATCTGGCAGGAAGCGCAATGTCAACTCAGTGATATTTTGCAGGCCGTCCGACAGATTGGTTATCTGGCCTACCCGGATGATCCGCAACGACATGAAGCGGCATTGCAAAGCGCGGCCAAGAAAATGTTACGCCAACTATTTGTCGCCGGCCTGGCGATGATGCAGGTCATGATGTACGCACTACCGGCCTATATTACACAAGATGGCACGCTCGACGCCGACTCGGAAAATCTCATGCGCTGGGCCAGCCTGATGCTGACACTGCCGGTGGTGGGATATTCGGCGCAGCCTTTTTTTCAGGGCGCATGGCGCTCGCTCAAAAATCGTTCACTAGGCATGGATGTGCCGGTCGCGCTCGGTGTTGCCGCGGCTTTTATTGGCAGCGCGGTAGCCACCTGGCGTGGGACCGGCGAGGTGTATTTTGATTCAGTGACGATGTTTATTTTTTTGCTGCTGTGCAGTCGTGCGCTGGAGTTGAACGCGCGTCGCAAGGCGGTCAGTACCCTGGAACGATTGCAGCGTAGTTTGCCTGCGGCCGCGAACCGGCTGATCGATTTTCCACACAGCCGCACGCATGAAATCGTCGCCCCCGTCGCACTGCGGGTGGGCGACATTTTACTGGTCAAGCCTGGCGAAGCGCTGGCGGCCGATTGTCAGATTATTGAAGGGGCGAGCGCCTTCGACTACGCCTTATTGTCCGGTGAAAGCCAGCCTTTGGCGCGCAAGGTGGGCGATCTGGTGCCCGGTGGCGCGCTCAATATGCGCCAGGCTTTGCTGGTGAAAGTTGAGCGTCTCGCGCATGACAGCACGCTCTCGGTATTGCAGCGGCTCATTGAGCGGGCCGGACTGCATAAGCCGCGGCTGGCGCTGTGGGCCGATCAGGTGGCAGGCTGGTTTGTGATCGCGCTGCTGCTGTTAGCGTTACTGACATTTATTTATTGGACGGCGACCGATCCGCAACGCGCCTGGCCGATCGCCATCGCTGTGTTGGTGGTTTCTTGTCCGTGTGCTTTATCACTGGCCACGCCGGCAGCGCTGGCGGCTGCTTCCGCGCAATTACTGGAAAATGGCGTACTGATCGTCCAGGGTCATATGCTCGAAACATTGCATCGTGCGAGCCATATTATTTTTGATAAAACCGGTACCCTGACCCTGGGTCGGCCGGTCTTGCAGCAGCTGGTGGTGTGCGGGCATCTCGGTGATGCGTATTGCCGGCAAATTGCTGCGGCCCTCGAAAGTGCCAATGACCATCCGCTGGCCGCGGCACTGACCGAGGCCGCCGCCCACCTGCCCGCAGTTCATGCGACAGAACTATGTCATCACAGCGGTCAGGGCATCGCCGGCATCGTCGATGGCCAGCGCTACCACCTCGGCAATGCGGCCTTTGTCGCACAACTCAGTGGTGCGATGCTGGATCCATGTCCATTTCCGCTTGCTCCGCTCGGGCAGACACCGGTTTATTTAGGGTGCGATGCGGGCTGGCTGGCACGCTTTTCATTGGCCGACGGCTTGCGGGAAGATGCGCTGCAAGTCGTTCAACATTTTCAACGTCAAGGTAAAGCGGTGATGATCTTATCTGGCGATCAGCATGCCGTAGTGCAGCAGATGGCGCAGCAATGTGGTATCGACAGCGCTTACGGCGACATGCTACCGGAGCAAAAACTCAGCTTTGTACAAAATTTGCAGGCCCAGGGGGCGGTCGTGGTGATGGTCGGCGACGGCTTGAATGATGCCGCGGTATTGCGTGCCGCCGATGGCGCCATTGCCATGGGCCGAGGCGCGGCCCTCGCGCTGGCCAGTGCCGACGCGGTGGTAATGGGCCAAAAGCTGGCGCCGCTGGGACAGGCCGCTGTACTGGCTAGGAAGACAATGGGCGTGATCCGACAAAATCTTGCCTGGGCACTCGCTTATAACCTGCTGGCGATCCCGGCCGCGGCGATGGGCTGGATCAATCCTTGGATGTCGGGCATTGGCATGTCGCTCAGTTCGGCGGTGGTGGTACTCAATGCGCTGCGCTTGCGCGGCACGGGGCGCTAAGATGGAAGCGCTATTTCTTCTCATCCCATTGAGTATTGTGGTGATCTTTCTGGCGATCTGGATTTTTTTTAACATGTCCGATAGCGGTCAGTTTGATGATGTCGTCGGCCCTGGTGAACGACTTCTCAAGGACGATGACAGCACTACGCTATAAGATATTTTGGCCCTATTCGGGCTTTCTAGTAAAATATTGGCATAAATCAAGTTTTCTATCTAGAAAATTTCTATGATGCCGCCCCGAATTTTGCTATTGGATAAGTCAACATGCGTACTAATCTGCCGGTCACCCAAAACGAATATGTGATGCGTAATGGCGAGGCCATTGTCTCTAAAACGGATTTGAAGGGCAAAATCACCTACGTTAATCCCTATTTCATCGAGGCCAGCGGCTTTAATGAAGAAGAACTCATCGGCGCACCCCACAATCTGGTGCGTCATCCGGACATGCCTTCGGAAGCCTATGCCGACATGTGGGAAACCCTGAAGTTGGGCCTGCCCTGGACCGGTCTGGTCAAGAACCGCTGCCAGAATGGCGATTATTATTGGGTGGTGGCGAATGTCACCCCGGTGCGTGAGCATGGCAATGTGGTCGGCTATATGTCGGTGCGGACCAAGCCAAGCCGGCAACAAATCGCAGGCATCATTCCGGTTTATCGTCAATTTAAGCAAGGCAATGCACGCGGTCTGCGAATTTATCGTGGCCAACTGGTGCAGACCGGTGTGCGCGGACTCACGTCGCGCCTGGGAAATCTGAGCATCGCGACCCGCCTGGCATGGAGTATGAGTACCATCATGTTGCTCATTATTGCCGAGGCAGTCGTGCCCTCCATTGGCATCTACGCCATGTGCTTGAGTCTGCCGATCGTACTATGGCTCTGGTACAACCTGCATAGCGCTATTGTCGTGCCACTGCGTAACGCTACCCACGTGGCGCATGCTTTAGCTGGCGGTGATCTGTCAGTCGTCGTGAGCAATAACTCCAAGGGCGATTTTGGTCTGCTCTTGCGCGGTATGCAGCAGCTGACGGTGAACTTGCAATCGATCATGCGTGACGTACAAATGAACGTCGACACGATTCGTATTGGTACTGCCGAAATTGCTGATGGCAATATGAACCTAGCTGGTCGTACCGAGCAGCAAGCTGCCAGTCTGGAGCAGACGGCGGCCAGCATGGACGAATTTTCTTCTGCCATCAAGGAAAATGCGGCCAATACCCTGCAGGCAGATGGTTTGGTATCATCCGCTTCGCAAGCCGCGGCCAAGGGTGGGGCAATCGTCGATCGCGTGAGTTCGACGATGGAAGATATTAGTAATTCTGCCAAGAAGATCGTCGAAATCATCGGCATGATCGACAGTATCGCGTTCCAGACCAATATTTTGGCGCTCAACGCTGCCGTCGAAGCGGCGCGTGCCGGTGAGCAGGGTCGGGGCTTCGCTGTGGTCGCCACCGAAGTCCGCAATCTTGCTCAGCGCTCAGCCAGTGCGGCGCGTGAAATCAAAACCCTGATCGGTGAATCGGTCGAAAAAATTCATGCTGGTAATTTGCTGGTCAAGGAAACCGGTAAGACTATGGGCGATATCGTCAGCTCGGTCGGTCTGGTTGCCCACATCATGGCAGAAATCACTTCCGCCGGTAATGAGCAAAGCCTTGGCATTGGCCAGGTGAATCAAGCGATTGCACAAATGGATACCGTCACGCAACAAAACGCGGCCTTAGTCGAGGAAGCGGCGAGCGCCGCGGCACTGTTGGCTGAGCAGACGATTCGCCTGGCACAGGCCGTGTCGGTGTTCCAGAGCGGTGGCGATGAACGTGCAGCACCGCCGGCCAACAGACGGCCGGAACATTTAATTAACGATGCACCGCAGCTGCGCGAAAGCTAACAGCAGGCTGTGCCGCATCAAAGCTCATATCAAAGCGCTCTGTAAAGGGCGCTTTTGTTTTACGGCAATTTGATACACATCAAAGAATTCTTTCTCTGCCAAACTTATCCTCCTGACTACATC
>CANCDR010000028.1 GCA_947374865.1 Oxalobacteraceae bacterium | reverse complement strand
ATATTCTCGAAGTCGCGCTGGAAAAATTACGTCAGATTGGCGTGATCCTGACATCCGGTCCGGATTGGATCCGGGCGCAAATGTCGGCAAGACCAAAGCCAGTCAGTTTTCGGACCACCGAATATCCGGGTTTTCCGACCGATATGCAGGCCCAGTTCATGGCTGTTAATCTGCTGGCAGATGGTACCGGACGCGTGACCGAAACGATTTTTGAAAACCGCTTCATGCATGTGCAGGAAATGAACCGGCTGGGTGCCTCCATCACCATCGATGGCAATACCGCCGTCGTTAATGGCGTAGAAAAATTAGTCGGCGCGCCGGTCATGGCGACCGATTTGCGCGCCTCAGCCTCACTGGTGATCGCCGGTATGGCCGCGCAGGGCGAGACCCTGATCGACCGTATCTATCATCTGGATCGCGGTTACGACCGCATGGAAGTCAAGCTCTCTGCTGTTGGCGCCCACATCCAGCGCATTCAATAATTCAAAGACGACCATGTCCCAACAATTGACACTGGCGCTCTCGAAGGGGCGCATTTTTGAAGAAACGCTGCCCCTGCTGAAAGCTGCCGGCATAGAGGTCACGGAAGATCCCGAGACTTCCCGCAAGCTGATCCTGGCAACCACCGACCCGGCGCTGCGCGTGATCATCGTGCGGGCCTCCGATGTGCCGACCTATGTGCAATATGGCGCCGCCGATTTCGGTGTGGCGGGCAAAGACGTCTTGCATGAGCATGGCGGCGAAGGCCTGTATCAGCCGATCGATCTGGATATTGCAAAATGCCGCATGTCGGTCGCAGTCCAGGTCGGCTTTGATTACGACAACGCCGTGCGCCATGGTGCACGCTTACGGGTGGCGACCAAATATCTGCAAACGGCACGCGAACATTTCGCCAGCAAAGGCGTGCACGTCGACCTCATCAAGCTCTACGGCTCGATGGAATTGGCGCCCTTGGTCGGGCTGGCCGATGCCATCGTTGACCTGGTCAGTACCGGCAGTACCTTGCGCGCCAATCATTTGCATGAAGTCGAACACATCATGCAAATTTCATCGCGACTGGTGGTTAATCAGGCGGCCCTGAAATTAAAACGCGAACGCCTGCAGCCGATTCTGGATGCCTTCCAACGGGCTTCGGCGTCTGCCGCCGCCTGAGTTTTTGCTCAATCTGAAAGTCCCCGGTACCATGACACTGCCCATCCGCCAATTCGATGCTTCGCATCCCGACTTCGCCGCGCAGCTGACCGCGCTACTGGCCTTCGATGCCAGCGCTGACGACGCTATCGAGCAATCGGTAGCACGCATATTGGCCGACGTGAAAACCCGCGGCGATGCGGCTGTGCTGGAGTACACGCAGAAGTTTGACCGTCTCGCCGCAGTCAATATGGCCGCACTGGAAATTCCACAGTCCGCGCTGCAGGCTGCGTTGTCTGGTTTGACGCCACAACGCCGCAATGCGTTGCAGGCAGCAGCAGAGCGGGTGCGCTTTTTCCATGAACGACAAAAGCGCGAATGCGGTGCCGACGGCTTTACCTTCACCGAAGCAGACGGCACCGTGCTGGGGCAAAAAGTCACGCCGCTAGACCGCGTCGGCATCTACGTCCCGGGCGGCAAAGCGGCTTACCCTTCGTCGGTCTTAATGAATGCCATCCCGGCCAAGGTAGCTGGCGTCGCCGAAGTAATGATGGTCGTGCCTACACCGGACGGGGTGCAAAACCCGTTGGTATTGGCAGCGGCGGCAATTGCCGGCGTTGACCGCGTCTTTACTATCGGTGGTGCGCAGGCGGTCGCTGCACTGGCCTACGGCACAGCCACGATTGCCCAGGTCGACAAGATCGTTGGCCCCGGCAACGCCTATGTCGCGGCAGCCAAGCGGCGCGTCTTTGGCACTGTGGGTATCGACATGATTGCCGGGCCATCAGAAATTTTAATTCTGTGCGACGGCAGCACCGACCCGGACTGGGTCGCCATGGATTTGTTTTCGCAAGCCGAGCATGACGAGCTGGCGCAATCGATCCTGCTGTGTCCGGATGCGGCGTATATTGCCAGCGTCCAGGCGAGCATGGCGCGTCTGCTCGACGGCATGCCGCGCAAGGATGTGATCCGCACTTCGCTGGTCAATCGCGGCGGCCTGATCAAGGTGCGCGACATGGCGCATGCCTGCGAGATCGCTAATCTGATCGCTGCCGAACATCTGGAAATCTCTGCCGAAAATCCGCAGCAGTGGGCCGATCTGATTCGCCACGCCGGCGCCATTTTCCTCGGTCGCTATTCGTCGGAAGCGCTGGGGGATTATTGTGCTGGACCGAATCACGTCTTGCCGACTTCCCGCACTGCGCGGTTTTCTTCGCCGCTGGGTGTGTACGATTTTCAAAAACGCTCGTCCCTCATTCATGTCAGCCAAGCCGGCGCGCACACGCTCGGGCAGATCGCTGCCGAGCTGGCCTATGGTGAAGGCTTGCAGGCCCATGCCCGCTCTGCCGAATTCCGCCTCAACAGTCCGGATTAACATGAGCCAGCCAAGATGAGTGACTGGCGTAACCGTATCTTTTGTGAAGATGCGTTGGTCGGTATGGCGCGCATTCCGGATGCATCCGTCGATTTGATTTTGACCGATCCGCCCTATAACCTGGGCAAAGATTACGGTAACGACTCCGACAAACTCGCCGCTGATGATTACCTGCGCTGGACGCAAACCTGGATCGATGCCGCGCTACCCAAGCTCAAGCCAAACGGCAGTCTGTATATTTTTTTGACCTGGCGCTACGCACCGGAAATCTTCGTCATGCTCAAGCAGCGCATGACGATGGCCAATGAGATCATCTGGGATCGCCGCGTGCCCTCCATGGGTGGTAGCACGCGGCGCTATTCGTCAGTGCATGACACGATCGGTTTTTTCGTGAATGCAAAAGATTATTATTTTGATCTCGATGCGATCCGGATCGCCTACGATGCAGCGACCAAAAAAGCCCGCTCGCGGTCCATTTTTGTCGGCGCTAAATGGCTTGAGGTCGGCTACAATCCGAAAGATGTCTGGAGCGTCTCGCGGCTGCATCGCGAACACGCCGAACGGGAAGATCATCCGACCCAGAAGCCGCTCGAAATTATTGACCGCATGATCAAGGCATCGTGTCCGCCGGGCGGCATGGTTTTCGACCCTTTCATGGGCAGTGGCACCACCGCCGTCTCAGCCCAGCGCTGCGGTCGCGAATTTGTTGGATTTGAACTCAATCCGGCGTATTGTGAAATGATTCATCAGCGTCTGCAAATTGCGACGCCGGAGCCATCAGCAGTATTGATTGAATAAGCAAGAATACTTAAGAACACTCAGGAATACGCATGTCCTTAATCGAACACATCATCCGTCCCGATGTCCGCGCACTGTCCGCCTATCATGTGCAGGATGCGCAGGGCTTCGTCAAGCTCGACGCGATGGAAAATCCCTATACCTTGCCGCCGGCCTTGCTGGCCGAACTCGGTCAGCAGCTGGCCGACGTGGCGATGAACCGCTATCCGGTGCCCAGCTACACCAGCCTGAAACAAAAAATCTGCGCCACGCAAAGTGTGCCGGCCGGATTTGATCTGGTGTTGGGCAATGGTTCCGATGAACTGATCGCCATCCTGTCCATCGCCTGCGCCAAGCCGGGTGCCAAAGTCCTTGCGCCGCTGCCGGGCTTTGTCATGTATGCCATGTCGGCCCGTCTGGCCGGGATGGAATTTATCGGCGTCGATTTGCAGGCCGACTTCTCACTCGATTTGCCTGCCATGCTGGCCGCCATCGCCCTGCACCGACCGGCGATTACCTATCTAGCCTATCCCAACAATCCTACCGGCGGCTTGTTTGACCCCGCCGACATGATCGAGATTATCCGCGCGGTGGGAGACACCGGTGTGGTGGTCGTCGATGAGGCCTACCAGCCGTTTGCGCAGACCAGCTTTTTGCCTCGCTTGGCGGAGTTTCCTAATCTGGTGGTCATGCGGACCTTCTCCAAGTTAGGTTTGGCCGGCATTCGATTAGGCTATATGTCGGCCAGTCCGGCATTGCTGCATGAATTCGACAAAGTACGCCCGCCCTACAATGTGAATGTCTTAACCCAGACCGCGGCCGAATTCGTGTTGCGCCACACCGACATCCTCGATCAGCAAGCCGCTTTATTACGCGCCGAACGGTCCCGCATGCGCGCTGCCCTGGCCCAATTGGCCGGTGTTGAAGTGTTTGATTCGGCGGCTAATTTTCTGCTACTTCGGGTGCCGGACGTCGATCGTGTTTTTGCCCGACTCCTGGAACACAAAGTTCTGGTCAAAAATGTGGGTAAAATGCATGCTTTATTACGCAATTGTTTACGCATCACCGTCAGCACGCCGGAAGAGAACAGCCTTTTTTTCGATGCCTTTGTTGCATCGCTTGCTTCATAACTAAGCCAATCAGTTCATACCATGTCCACCGCCCGCACCGCAGAAGTCACCCGTAATACTAACGAGACGCAAATCCGCGTTGCGATCAATCTCGATGGTACCGGCAAACAAACGCTCAATACCGGCGTGCCTTTTCTCGACCACATGCTGGATCAGATTGCGCGCCACGGCTTGATCGATCTCGACATTGAGGCGCACGGTGATCTGCATATTGACGCCCATCATACTGTCGAAGATGTCGGCATTACCCTCGGCCAGGCGTTTGCCAAGGCGCTCGGTGACAAGACCGGCATTCGTCGTTATGGTCACGCTTATGTGCCGCTCGACGAAGCGCTGTCGCGAGTGGTGATCGATTTTTCCGGCCGTCCGGGACTCGAATTTCACGTGCCCTTCAAGCGCGCCATGATCGGTAGTTTTGATGTCGACCTGACGCATGAATTTTTTCAGGGTTTCGTCAATCATGCCTTGGTCACGCTGCATATCGATAACCTGCGCGGCGAGAATGCCCATCATCAGTGTGAAACCGTGTTCAAGGCCTTCGGCCGTGCCCTGCGCATGGCGACCGAACTCGATTTACGCGCTCCCGGCATGATTGCCTCGACCAAGGGCAGCCTGTAAGCGGGCTGGCCATCTGATTTAGCGCCAAGCTGAACTTGAGATCATGAATAAAATCGTCGTGGTGGATTACGGTATGGGGAATTTGCGCTCGGTAGCGCAGGCCCTGAGCCATGTCGCGCCGGAAGCAGAAGTCCTGATCTCCGGTCAGGTCGCCGATATTCGCAGCGCCGACCGGCTGGTCTTTCCCGGTCAGGGAGCGATGCCCGACTGTATGCGCTGCCTGCGCGAATCCGGTCTGCAGGAGGCCCTGCTGGAAGCGGCGCGCAGCAAACCCATGTTGGGTGTCTGTGTCGGTGAACAGCTGCTGTTTGATGCCAGCGAAGAAGGGCCAACGCCGGCGCTGGGTTTGATCCCTGGCCAGGTCGTGCGCTTTCGGCTGGATGGTCAGCTGCAGGCGGATGGTTCGCGCTTCAAGGTGCCGCAAATGGGCTGGAACCGCGTGCGGCAAACGCGCCAACACCCGCTTTGGCAGGGCATTGCCGATGACAGTTACTTCTATTTCGTGCACAGTTACTATGCCCAGCCTGCTGATCCGGCGCACATCACCGGCGAGACCGACTACGGCACACCGTTTTGCAGCGCCGTTGGACGGGATAATATTTTCGCGACCCAGTTTCATCCGGAAAAAAGCGCCGCAGCAGGACTACAATTGTATAAAAACTTTGTGCACTGGATGCCCTAAGCGGATGCAATGCTGCTGACGTCCATTTTATTGACTGAATTACCCCTTTAACTTTTACCCACTACCTGTCGCCATGTTGCTCATACCTGCCATCGACCTCAAAGACGGTCACTGCGTTCGCCTTAAACAAGGCGATATGGATCAAGCTACGGTCTTCTCCGAAGATCCGGGCGAAATGGCGCACCACTGGCTCATGCAAGGCGCGCGTCGACTGCATCTGGTAGACCTGAACGGCGCCTTCGCCGGCAAGCCCAAAAATGAATCGGCCGTCAAGGCGATCCTGGCTGCGGTGCGCGCTTTTGCTGCGGCCAATAATATCGACGAAATCCCGGTTCAGCTGGGTGGTGGTATCCGTGATCTCGACACCATCGAACGTTATCTCGATGACGGTCTGAGCTACATCATCATCGGCACGGCGGCGGTGAAAAATCCTGGCTTTCTGCATGATGCCTGCAGCGCTTTTCCGGGCCAGATCATCGTCGGGCTCGACGCCAAGGATGGCAAAGTCGCCACCGACGGCTGGAGTAAGCTGTCGGGTCACGAAGTCATCGACCTGGCACAAAAATTTGAAAATTACGGCTGCGAGGCCATCATCTATACCGACATCGGCCGCGACGGCATGATGGGTGGCGTAAATATTGAAGCGACTGTGCGGCTGGCGCAAAGCATGACGATTCCGGTGATCGCCTCGGGCGGCGTGCACGACATCAAGGACGTTGAAGCGCTGTGTGCGGTGCAGGACGAAGGGATTTCCGGCGTGATTTGTGGCCGCTCGATATACGAAGGTACGCTCGATTTGCGCCTGGCACAGGCGCGCGCCGATGCCCTCAGCGAGCTGTTCGAACCGCCCAACGAGCCGGCATGACGCTCGCCAAACGCATCATTCCCTGCATGGACGTGACAGCTGGTCGCGTGGTCAAGGGCGTCAATTTCATTGAACTGCGCGACGCCGGTGATCCGGTTGAAATCGCCCGCCGCTACGATGAGCAGGGCGCGGATGAACTCACCTTCCTCGATATCACCGCCACCTCCGATGGCCGTGATCTGATCCTGCCGATTATTGAAGCCGTGGCGGCCCAAGTTTTTATTCCCCTGACTGTAGGCGGTGGTGTGCGTTCGGTGGCCGATGTGCGACGCCTGCTCAATGCCGGCGCGGACAAAATCAGCATCAATAGTGCGGCCATTGCCGAGCCTGAGTTTGTCGCCGAAGCCGCGCAAAAATTTGGCTCCCAGTGCATCGTAGTCGCGATCGACGCCAAACGCGCCGCTGCCGGACACTGGGAAGTGTTTACCCATGGCGGGCGCAAGGCCACTGGCCTGGACGTTATCGCCTGGGCAAAAAAAATGGAACAGCTTGGGGTCGGCGAGATTCTGCTCACCAGCATGGACCGCGACGGTACCAAGTCCGGCTTTGATCTGGCGCTCACGCGCGCAGTATCCGATGCGATCAGTATTCCCGTCATCGCTTCAGGTGGCGTAGGCGGGCTGCAAGATCTGGTCGATGGCATTAAGCTGGGCCGCGCGGATGCCGTTTTAGCGGCCAGTATTTTTCATTATGGTCAGCACACCGTACAGGAAGCCAAGCAGAGTATGGCGGCGCAGGGCATTCCGGTACGTCTGGCATGAGTACGCTTGCGCCAGTATGGCTCGATGCGGTGCGCTGGGATGCGCAAGGCCTGGTGCCGGTGATCGCGCAGGAAGTCGGCACTGGCGATGTGCTGATGTTCGCCTGGATGAATCGCGAAGCCTTGCTGCAGACAGTGACGCTGCGCGAAGCCGTTTATTGGAGTCGTTCGCGTAATCGGCTGTGGCACAAGGGTGAAGAATCCGGTCATGTGCAAAAGGTGCATGATCTGCGTCTGGACTGCGATACCGATGTGCTGCTGCTGAAGGTAGAGCAGATCGACCGGATCGCCTGTCACACCGGACGTCATTCCTGTTTTTTTCAGCAATTTTCTGGTACGGCCGAGGACGGTCAATGGGTCGCCGTTGAGCCGGTCCTGAAGTCGCCGGAGGCGATGTATAAAAAGGGTGAGCCAACAGCATGAGCGATACCTTACACAATCTGGCGCAGATCATCGAATCGCGCAAGCTGGCCAATGGCGGCGACGCAGAAAAATCCTATGTGGCGAAGTTGTTCGCCAAGGGTGACGATGCGATCCTGAAAAAAATCGGCGAAGAAGCCACCGAAACTGTGCTGGCGGCCAAAGACGCGCGCGTGAGTGGCGACACAGCAAAACTGGTCTACGAATGTGCCGACCTGTGGTTTCATTCGCTGGTGATGCTGGCGCAGTTTGATCTATCGCCGCAGGACGTGCTGCAGGAATTGGCGCGCCGCGAAGGGCTTTCAGGCCTTGAAGAATTCGCCAGCCGCAAGCAAAATACGTCAAAGGAGGAGCTTCAATGAAAGTGCATTTTTCCAGTCTCGCGGCCATTTTGATGTCGCTGGTTTGTTATGGCTTGGGTACCAAGCAGGTGGGCGCGGTGTTTATTGCATTGGCTGTATGGATTGAAATCGTCGCGCTGATGAAGGTCGCGAAAAAATTCAAGCCAGTGGTCTTAAAAGTACCTACGCCACCGGCCGCACCGGCCGCACCAGCAGCTCCGGCAGCGGCGCCAGCGGCGGCGGCAGCAGCAGCAGCAGCGGCAGCCAAACCGAATGAGTGATTGTCTCTTTTGCAAAATCGTCGCCGGTCAGATTCCTTCGCGCTGTCTGTATGAGGATGATGAGCTGATCGCCTTCCACGATATTCATCCGCATGCGCCGGTGCATTTTCTGGTCGTGCCCAAGCAGCATATTTCCACCATGTCGGACGTCGATGCACGCCATGCCGCGCTACTCGGTAAAATGATGGTATTGGGCGCGAAGCTGGCAGGCGAACAGGGCTGCGCGGTGCGCACCGATGAAGCGGGCAAGACGGTCGGTGGATTCAAACTGCTGTTTAATACCGGGCCGGATGGCGGACAAGAGGTGTACCATCTGCACCTGCATGTCATCGGTGGCCCGCGTCCCTGGCGCAGTGGGAACTAGTGGCGGTCTGTAGTCACTGAGGGTACAGAGCACTTGATTTGGTCGATTTAATCGGCATTTACGTGAAACCGAACCGTCGGGTTCGATGAGGAGAAATGAAAATGGGTTCATTTAGCATATGGCATTGGCTGATCGTTCTGGTGATCGTCATGTTGGTCTTCGGTACTAAAAAATTGGGTAGCATCGGTGGCGATTTGGGCAAGGCCGTCAAGGGCTTCAAGGACGGCGTCAAGAGCGAGGAAGAAAAACCCGCTGCAGCACCGGCTGAGCCAACGCATATCGCCAGCAAAACGACGATCGACGTCGAAGCCAAAGAGAAGTCGCAGCATTAATGTGCGCAATGGCTTGGCTGGGACATAAGGGCGGGACGGCATGATCGACATCGGTCTGACCAAACTCGCCCTGATCGGCGTTGTTGCGCTGGTCGTGATCGGCCCTGAGCGTTTGCCCAAGGTGGCGCGCATGGCCGGCACGCTGTTTGGCCGTGCGCAGCGCTACATCAACGATGTCAAATCGGAAGTCAGCCGCGAAATCGAGCTCGACGAATTGCGCAAGATGCAAAAAGAAGTGCAGGACGCCGCCAGCCAGGTTGAGCAGAGCATTTCAAAGAATGTGCAGCAGGTCGAAAAAACCGCTTACGACGCCTGGCAAGACAGTGTTGCCAGCTTCGACGAACCACTGTCGAACCCCTTGCTGCACACGATAACGCCGGACCAGCTGGCGGTGAAGGTCAAAGATTTTCGGCGCAAAAAACTCGCGCGCAGCTCGGCAGTGCCGGGTTGGTACAAAAAGCAAACCAGCCACAAGACACGAGTTCTGTCGGGGGCAGCACGGGTGGCAAAATACAGCCCGCCGCGCGCAGCCAAAACGGCAGTCTCGTTTTACGCATGATTAATTCGGCCATGCCCGGACACTCTCCGGGCCCGTGGTATAGAGTGATGGCCTCATGAGTCAAGAACAAAGCAATCCCGCAGAAGACAGTTTTATTTCCCATCTGGTCGAACTGCGTAACCGTGTCATGAAGGCCTCGGGTGCCATCGTCGTCGTATTCCTGTGCCTCATGCCCTGGGCCGGTAAGATCTACGACTGGATGGCCATGCCGATGATGGTCGCGCTGCCACCCGGCAGCCACATGATCGCCACCGGCGTGATCACGCCCTTCCTCATTCCCGTCAAAGTCACCCTGCTGGTGGCCTTTCTCATTGCCTTGCCGGTCGTGCTGTATCAGGCCTGGGCATTCATCGCGCCGGGTCTTTATGCGCACGAAAAACGGCTGATCGCCCCGCTGGTGGTGTCGTCCTCGCTGCTGTTTGTGGCAGGCGTCGCGTTTTGTTATTTTTTGGTATTCGGCGTGGTGTTCAAGTTTGTCAATAACTTCGCGCCCCAGTCGGTGGCGGTGGCGCCGGACATTGAAAGCTATTTCAGTTTTGTGATGACCATGTTTATCGCCTTCGGCGTGACCTTTGAAGTGCCGATCATCGTCATCGTTCTGGTGCGGATGGGTTTGGTGAGTGTAGAAAAACTGCGCGCCATTCGCCCGTACGTCGTCGTGGGCGCCTTCGTGATCGCCGCCGTGGTGACGCCGCCGGATGTGATGAGCCAGCTGTTACTGGCGATTCCCTTGTGTATTCTGTACGAAATCGGTCTGCTGATCGCGCCTTTGTTTAGCAAGCTCACCCAGGCGCCAGAGCATGATGAAGTACCTGAGTAATTAAAGCGCCCTCAGCCATAACATCAGCGGTAGACTGGCCTTAAAGTCGCGCGCCAGATCGCGCTCCAGTTCATCCGGCATCACGCCGGCCAAACTGCTTTCCTTCTGCACCAGAAAGCTCTTGAGCTTAATAAGCGGCATATCTGCCAAGGCAGGATCAAAGCCCTTGGGTGGCCGGATCAGCGTGTCTTCGGTGTTCAGTTCACCGAAGGTGGCCTTTAATTTTTTATCTTCCAATACCTTGTGAATGCCTGGCCCATCTTTGATGACGCCCTGACGAATCACCAGCAGCCGTTCTGGCAAAGGCAGATATTCGCCACAGGCCAGCAATAACTGACCTTGCTGATTGATGTGAAAGTAATACATCGGGCCGGCAGCCGGGCTCGGTTTTTTCAAGCCGTTGGCCGAGATGGCGGCAGAAAAATGCGTCTTGTAGGGATTTTTATTGTGCGAAAAGCGCACGTCACGATTGATGCGGAACAGCGCTTTTTTAGGATCGATCCCGGCGATCGCCGGATCAAATTTGCTGATGTTGGCGATTAAGCGCGTGACCAGTTCCAGAAACTCAATGCGCAAGATGTCGTAACGCGGTTTGTTCATCACGAACCAGGGGCGATTATTATTTTCGGCCAGCTCGGACAGAAATTGACTGAGGTCGCGCAGATGCATAGGAGGCAATCAGGTTTAGGGTGAATCGGTGGAGGTGCGTGCGCGTGGTCGCTGGCCGATCATCACGTCGAGCGTGACGCGGCGATTTTGCCGCAAGACCGTGAGCTTGGCTTTATTGTCCGGCGTGAGCTGGGCGATCAGGTTGAGCATCGAGGTCATATCCGCCACCGGCTTATCGCCGACAGCGACGACGATGTCGCCGGGCTGGATGCCCGCTTTATCTGCCGGGCCACCGCGGACAATGCCGGCAATAATGGCGCCCGTGCGAGTGGCAAGGCCAAAGTTTTCTGCCAGTTCGGCGGTAATGTCTTGTGGCTCGACGCCGATGTAACCGCGAATCACCCGGCCATTGCTAATAATGGCATCCATCACCAGCTTGGCGGTGCTGACCGGAATGGCAAAGCCAATCCCCATCGATCCGCCGGTACGCGAATAGATGGCGCTATTAATGCCGAGTAAATTACCATTGGTGTCGACCAAGGCGCCGCCCGAATTACCCGGGTTAATCGCCGCATCGGTCTGGATAAAATTTTCGAAGGTATTGATACCGAGGTGATTGCGCCCCAGTGCAGAAACGATGCCCATCGTGACGGTCTGACCAACGCCAAACGGATTGCCGATCGCCAGTACCGCATCGCCGACACCAGTTTGCTCGATGTGCCCGAGGGTGATAGCAGGTAAATCGGTGAGCTTGATTTTAATGACCGCCAGATCAGTCTCCGGATCGGTGCCGACCACCTTGGCGCTCGCTTTGCGACCATCGGCCAAGGCGACTTCGATCCCTTCAGCGGCTTCGATGACATGATTATTGGTCAGGATATAGCCTTCGGCGCTGACGATCACGCCCGAACCGAGACTGAATTGTTTGTCTTCCGGCGCCTCTTCCCGCTCACCGAAAAATTTGCGAAAAAAAGGATCGTTGAGGAGCGGATTAGTATTTTGTCGCGTCGCCTTGCTGGTAAAAATATTGACGACCGACGGCATGGCGCGTTGCGCGGCCTGGCGATACGAGCCTGGCGCGGTCGCATTGGCGGGCGCCTCCAGCATCGCCACAGAAGTGGTAATGTGTCGTGCTGGCCGACTGCCGGGTAGTGCACCAAGCCACTGTGGCTGTAAGGTCACTACAATGAACCAGAGTGCTAGCAAAACAGTGATGGTTTGCGCAAACAAAAGCCAAAGTCGTCGCATAGTCGTCATAAAAAAGGGGTGGAAATGGGCAGTGAAAAATCGGTCAACAGGGATGCGCTGCAGGCCTACCTGAACCAGATCCTTGAGTGTACCCGCTTTCAGGATTATTGCCCAAACGGGCTGCAGGTGGAAGGGCGTAGCCAGATCAAACATCTGGTGTCGGGTGTCACGGCCAGCCTGGCGCTGATCGAGGCGGCGATTGCCGATGGTGCTGATGCGCTGCTGGTACATCATGGTTATTTTTGGCGCGGCGAAGATATGCGCGTGACCGGCATCAAACATGGTCGACTCAAAAAACTGCTCGCACATGACATCAATTTACTGGCTTATCATCTGCCGCTCGACATGCATCCGCAGTTAGGCAATAACGCCCAACTCGCCGCCCATCTCGGGATGCGTGCAGACGGCCGCTTCGGCGATGCTGATCTGGGCTGGCTGGGCCGGGTCGCGGATCCGGCGCTCAAAACGGTAGGCGATCTGGCGCAGCACATACAGCAGCGACTGGGCCGCGCTCCCTTAGTCATTGGCGACCCCGCTCAGCTGCTTGATCGGGTGGGCTGGTGTACTGGCGCGGCACACAACATGCTGGGCGAGGCGATCGCCGCCGGCGCGACGACCTATTTGAGCGGCGAAATCGCCGAACCGACCGTGCATCTGGCGCGCGAGGCCGGGGTGGCTTACTTAGCCTGCGGCCATCATGCGACCGAGCGCTATGGTGTGCAGGCATTGGGAACGCATCTGGCCGCCCAATTTGGCATCACGCACCGCTTTATTGACTGTGATAATCCGGTTTAGGGGCTGGAGAAGGGATGCCGAAGGGCTTTGTCGGCGCATTCTGAAAATAAATTCCCAAAAATTAAGTTTTACAGAGCCATATTGCTTTAAAAGCGTCCTTGGGTCCGCTATAATCGAAGGTTGCTAGTATTTTGTCCAGATTCCGTATTTTGAATGATTGGGGTTGGTATGAGTAACGAAAAGCAGGTCGATCCAAGCCGCCGTGGCTTGCTCGTTGCATCGTGTGCAGTAGGTGGTGTGGCTGGCCTGGCCGCTGCAGGTGCGTTTGTGTCAACTTTCCAGCCGTCTGAGAAAGCCAAAGCTGCCGGCGCGCCGGTGGAAGTGGATATTGCCGGGCTCGTGCCAGGCGAAATGAAGACCGTTGAATGGCGCGGTAATCCAGTCTGGATTCTCAAGCGCTCACCGGAGATGGTCGCTGCGCTGCCAAAGAACGATGCGCAGCTGGCAGATCCAAAATCCGAACGTAATCCGGATGCCTTGACGCCAGAATATGCGCGCAACGAACATCGCTCGATCAAGCCAGAGATTCTGGTCGCTGTCGGCATCTGCTCCCATTTAGGTTGCTCTCCCGGAACCAAGTTTCAGACCGGCGCCCAGCCTTCCCTGCCAGAAGACTGGCAAGGTGGTTTCTTATGCCCATGCCACGGATCGACTTTCGATCTGGCCGGACGTGTATTCAAGAACAAGCCAGCGCCAGATAATCTGCAAGTACCACGTCATATGTATCTGAGTGATAGCAAGATCGTCATCGGTCAAGACGAAAAAGGGGAGGCGTAATCATGGCATTCGTAGAAAAAACACTGCCGGCCGATGCGCCGATCGCAGCCAAGGCCCTCAATTGGGTCGACTCCCGCTTCCCGCTGACCAAGCTGTGGAATGATCAATGGGGCAATTACTACGCCCCAAAGAACTTCAACTTCTGGTACATCTTCGGTTCGCTGGCGATGCTGGTGCTGGTCATTCAGATCGTCACCGGTATTTTTCTGGTCATGCATTACAAGCCGGACGCCAATCTGGCGTTTTACTCGGTCGAATACATCATGCGTGATGTGTCCTGGGGCTGGCTGGTGCGCTACATGCATTCAACCGGTGCGTCGGCTTTCTTCATCATCATCTATCTGCACATGACGCGCGCCCTGATGTACGGCTCGTATCGTAAGCCGCGTGAGCTGATCTGGCTGTTTGGCGTTGCCATTTTCCTGTGCCTGATGGGCGAAGCCTTCTTTGGCTATTTGCTGCCATGGGGTCAGATGTCTTACTGGGGTGCGCAGGTGATTGTTAACCTGTTTGGCGCGATTCCCCTGATCGGACCAGACCTGTCGCTGTGGATTCGTGGTGACTACGTCGTCTCGGATGCGACGCTGAACCGTTTCTTCTCCTTCCATGTGATCGCCATTCCTTTGGTCTTGCTGGGTCTGGTGATGGCGCATTTGATCGCCTTGCATGAAGTGGGCTCGAACAATCCGGACGGTATCGAGGTCAAGGATAATCTGGGGCCAGACGGTCATCCGCTCGATTCGATTCCCTCGCATCCTTACTATTCGGTGCATGATATTTTCGGTGTCAGCGTATTCCTCACAATCTTCAGCGCCGTGGTGTTCTTTGCCCCGGAAATGGGCGGCTACTTCCTGGAATTTAATAACTTCCTGCCAGCCGATTCGCTCAAGACGCCACCGCACATCGCGCCAGTCTGGTATTTCACGCCTTACTATTCCGTATTGCGTGCGACGACATCGCAGTTTATGTACGCCCTGATCGCCGGTGTTTTAGGCTACGTAGGCCTGATTTATCTCAAGTCCCAACTCGCTGCCAAGATCAAAGCGGCGATCGCCGTCGTTGGCCTGGTCGCGATTGCCGGCATGCTGGTGCTGGACGCAAAATTCTGGGGCGTCGTGCTCATGGGTGTATCGGTCATGATCCTGGCCGCCATGCCATGGCTGGACAAATCGGAAGTTAAATCAATCCGCTATCGTCCAAGCTGGCACAAATATGTCTACATCGTCTTTGGCCTGGCCTTCCTGACCCTGGGTTATCTGGGCATCTTGCCACCGACTGCCGGCCGTACTTTCGTCGCGCAGATCTGCACCTTCATTTACTTCGGCTTCTTTGTGTTGATGCCATGGTGGAGCAAGATGGGCACGTTCAAGCCGGTACCGAGTCGTGTCACATTTCATCCGCACTAAGTCGCAAAAGGGATATCAACCATGAATTTGCTGAAAAAATTGATCGCGGCCCTGGCCCTGGTGCCTGTGCTGGCCCTGGCGAACGAAGCCGGTTTTCCGCTTGACCACGCACCTGACCGGGCTAATTCCTTGCCGGCGCTGCAAAACGGCGCGCGTCTGTTCGTTAATTATTGCCTGAATTGTCACTCAGCAGCGGCCATGCGCTATAACCGTATGCGCGACATCGGTTTGACCGATGATCAGATCAGGAACAATCTGCTGCTCGCCAATGACAAAGTAGGTGACCTGATGAAGGTCGCGTTGACAGCCAAGGATGCCAAAGAATGGTTTGGCGTGGTGCCACCGGATTTATCGGTCATCTCGCGGGCCAAGGCTTCTGAAGCAGGCAGCGGTGGCGATTATCTGTATACCTACATGCGTTCGTTTTACAAGGATGACACCCGTCCGACAGGCTGGAACAATATGGTCTATCCAAACGTCGCCATGCCACACGTTCTGTGGGAACTGCAAGGTGTTCGGACGGCCAAATTTGTGGAAGAAAAAGATCCACATGACCACGAAAAAACCGTGCATCAATTTGCCGGTTTCGAGCAGGTCAAGCCAGGTAAATATTCTGCGATTGAATATGATGGCGCCATGGCAGATCTGGTCGCCTACCTTGAATGGATGGCTGAGCCAGCACAATCCAAGCGCAAGCAGTTAGGCGTGATCGTACTGTTGTTTCTGAGTCTTTTGGTCTTCCTGACTTGGCGTCTGAATGCGTCATACTGGAAAGAAGTAAAGTAATTTTTGCCCGGGCGCGGTCGGATTTTCCGGCTGCGCAGGCTCTCAATCGGGGTGAACCGTTGTCGGTTTCACCCCTTTGTTTCTAAGGAAGTCCAAATAATGATGGTTCTCTACTCGGGTACGACCTGTCCATTCTCCCAACGCTGCCGTCTGGTCCTGTTTGAAAAGGGCATGGACTTTGAAGTGCGTGACGTCGACCTGTTCAACAAGCCAGAAGATATCTCGATCATGAACCCGTACGGCCAGGTGCCGATCCTGGTTGAGCGTGACCTGATCCTTTACGAATCGAACATCATCAATGAATACATCGATGAGCGCTTCCCGCATCCGCAATTGATGCCAGCCGATCCGCTCATGCGCGCCCGTGCCCGTCTGATGCTGTTCAATTTTGAAAAAGAACTGTTCATTCATGTGCACGTTCTGGAAAACGACAAAGCCAAGTCGACCGAAAAAATGCAGGAAAAAGCGCGCGCAGAAATTCGTGACCGTCTGACCACGCTCGCGCCGCTGTTCCTGAAAAATAAGTACATGTTGGGTGATGAGTTCTCGATGCTCGACGTGGCGATTGCGCCGTTGCTGTGGCGTCTGGATCACTACGGTGTGGAATTATCCAAAACAGCGGCACCGATCATGAAATACGCCGAACGGATCTTTTCCCGTCCAGCCTATATCGAAGCACTGACGCCGTCAGAAAAAGTCATGCGTCGTTAATCAGAGCGGCGTAAACCAAGCCATCACTATGTCAGAAACATCTACCAAACCGTATTTGCTGCGCGCTATTTATGAGTGGTGTACCGATAACGGTTACACCCCTTATATGGCAGCCGTCGTCACCAGCCGCGCGCAGGTGCCGCTGGAGTTCGTCAAAAATGGCGAGATCGTACTCAATGTGAGTTTTGAGGCGACCAGTCACCTCAAGATGGACAACGACGCGGTGCATTTCCATGCGCGCTTTGGCGGTGTGTCACGCGAGCTCTACGTACCGATGGAAAATGTACTGGCGATCTACGCGCGCGAGAATGGTCAGGGTATGGCGTTCGAGGTCAATAAGGCGGCCCTGTTGGAGGCGCCAGGAACATCGGCGAGCGGGGCGGAAAAGCCCGTTCCTGCAGTCGGATTATCATCCGTACCTAAAGCCGTGCTCGAACTCACTCCGGCAAGCAAACAATCCACGCCAGAGCTGGCGACAAAATCAGTAACAGACCCAAGTGAGCCACCAGAACCGCCAAAAAAAGGCGGCAAACCCACACTCACCCGTGTGAAATAGTGTATTATCTGGGACTTCAGTTTTAGCCGACTTAGCTCATCTGGTAGAGCACCTGACTTGTAATCAGGGGGTGGCGGGTTCAAGTCCTGCAGTCGGCACCATGAATATCAAGCACTCACGCCAATCCTTCGGGGTTGGCGTTTTGCTTTGTGCGGCCACAATTGGAAATTGCCTTTAGGAACTAGTTAACGATATGATAGGAAAATAAATAACAACATATATTGGGAAACAGACATGAAAATAATTCGATCTGCGACGCTCACCTTATTTGCGTCGACCATGCTGGGCGTGGTCCACACGATAGCCCAAGCTCAATCAGCGCCTGCGCCACAAAATGCAGACAGTGCTGCGCCAGTGCAGGGCATCACCATCACCGGTAGTCGTATCGTCGGGGCTAGAACGCAAGAAGCGCTGCCAGTGTCGATCATCGATGCCGCACAAATTGCGACGGTGGGCAGCTTATCCGGTGACGATTTGTTTCGCTCCCTGCCACAGGCTGGCGATGTGAATTTTCAGGAGTCGCGTACTACGGGCAACCTCAACGATGCGCGTGGTGATAATGCATCCATCAACCTGCGCAGCGTTGGTACCGGCAACACACTTATCTTGCTCAATGACCGTCGCCTGATTCTTACGCCAGGTACCCAGACCGAAAACTTTGTGCCAGTTCAAACTGCGAATACAAACGCTATCCCGGTTGGAGCGATTAGTCGGGTTGAGGTGCTGCGTGATGGCGCCGCTGCACTTTACGGTTCGGACGCGGTCGCTGGTGTCGTCAACGTGATTACCGACTCAAAGTTCAATGGTGTGAAGCTAATGGGAAGGCTTGGATCTGCGGATAGTACCAAGGAAAAAACCGGTGCTATCAAGGCGGGGATGAATACCGAAAGCGGTGGCAATATCCAGTTGTTTGCCAGTTACATGAAACGAACGCCCTTGATGACGAGTGATCGTGCTTTTTCTGCCAGTGAGAACCACATGGGCGCGATGGCGGGCACACCCTGGGCAGACGATACGGGCTTTGATAGCCGCTCGACAAGTTCACCATGGGGCGCTTTTACCGCACTCACCTCAGCTGGGGATCTGGCGACGGTGAAACAGGGGACGACAACATTAACATCGTCGGGTGTTTTTCATGTCGAGCCGACGAGCAATACGGCAGGTGGCTGTTCCAGCACCACGATCAATGGTAACTTGTGCCTGCGCAGTGGTGGCATTACTGGCACGGTCGATCGTCCCTTGCGCTACGATGAAAATCCCGACCGCTCGATCCGCGGGGGGCTCGATCGCATGAATGGCTTTAGTAGCTTCCGCCAACCTTTCGGCGAGAACGAATTGTTCGGTGAAGCCAATCTCTATCAAGCCACACTCGACGGTCAACGCGAACAGTCTGCGCCGATCTCGAGTGCGGTCATTACGGTGCCGGCGTCGAACTACTGGAATCCGTTTGGCGCTAGTACCAGCCCGAACCGTCTGTCAAATCTGACGTCTGGTGTACCTGCCGCCGGACTGCCGGTTCGTATCACCAACTATCGTCCGGTGGATACTGGCCCGCGCACCTTTACCGTGTCCGATACGATGACCCGTGGACTCATGGGCTTGCGCGGTGATTTGGGTGACTTTAAATGGGAAAGCGCAGTTTCCTATGCGCGCGCAAAGACCGACGACAACACCCACAACGCGATTAGCAATACGCTGTTTCAGAAGCAGTTAGCCTTGAATACGTCCGATGCTTACAACCCTTTCAATGGCGGCAATCAAGTTAACTATTCGCTGGGTGACGGCACGCCCAATGCTTCATCGTCCATCACCCCATTCCTTGTTGATGTCCACCGAATCAGTGAGACCAGTCTGGCGACGTGGGATGTACGGTTTTCGAACTCAAAATTACTCAAGCTCAAGAGCGGCGATGTCGGTCTGGCTGCTGGCGCTGAGTTGCGTCGTGAAACGTACCGCGATAATCGCGACGCACGTCTCGATGGGACAATCAAGTACACCGATTCCGTCAGCGGTACCGTCTACGCCACCGACATTATGGGCGCGAGTGCGTCACCTGACGTAAGCGCTAGTCGCAGTGTGCTGGGTGCCTACGCAGAATTGGCCGTGCCGTTAATTGGGACGGACATGAACATTCCAGGCATCAGGTCGCTCGATCTGCAGGTCGCTGGTCGGATAGAGCAATATTCTGACTTTGGCGGCGTTGCCAAGCCAAAGGTCGCTGCACTTTGGGAAGTTTTTTCTGGCGTCAGAGTGCGAGGTTCGTGGTCGCAAAGCTTCCGCGCACCTAATTTGCCGCAGTTCTATAGCGACGGGACCTCTGTTGCCAATACCCGTACCGACTGGGCGGGCTGCCGCCTTAGCGGGACGACCTGCTCAGGCGTATCGACGCTTGAGGTGCGCTCGGGTAACAGCCAACTCAAACCGGAAAGTTCGGAAAACATTTCCGCCGGATTCGCGCTCCAACCTTTCAAGTCGCTCAGCACGAGCTTCGACTTCTGGCAAATTAAGTCGGACGGGGTGATCGGCATCCAGGGCGGACAGAACCAGATTTTGTACGACTATTTCTTGCGGCGCAGCGGTACCTCGAATCCTAATGTCGTTCGCTTTGCACCAGTGGGCACGCAGGTGATTGGCACGATCGATCATATCGATGATAACTACTTCAATCTTGGCCCGCGGACAATGCGGGGATGGGATCTGAGCGCGAAATTCGACAGTGGCAATACCGATCAGGGTCGCTTCCGGGTTTCTGGAAGTATCGCTAAGTTGCTCAAGTTCTATCAGTCACCGTCAGAAATTCAACAGAAGCTGATCGACGCCAATAACGCTGGCGCACTCGGGACCGGGATTGTTATCACCCAAGCCGGTGATCTGATCGGGCAGGGCGGGACTCCGCGCTGGCGCAGATCAGCCAATCTGACTTGGGACAAGGGTCCGGTCACCGTCGGCCTTAATGTCAATAGTGTCGGTTCGTATTTCGATACCGGTACTGCACTTGTCAATGGTGCGTTTTATGAGGTGCCGAGCTGGACGACGGTGAACGCAAATGCGCAGCTGCGCATGCCAAAGGACGCTAGCTGGATGAGCGGCGCGGAGCTGCATTTTGGTGCGCGTAATCTTCTTAACAAGGTACCGCCACTGACCTCGTCAAACTACGGCTTCAACGGCGCATTGCATGACGCCGTCGGTCGCTTCGTCTACGCCGAGGTTTCTCGGACTTTCTAACCAAAAAGTCAAGACGGTGCAATGGAGCTTCGTGATGTTTTTTGAGAATCGCCATCGACTAACCTTGTCGGGCACGCTGTGTATCCTTGGCATACTCGCCGGCTGCGCCTCCACGGCACAGCCGGAGCTCGCTGGTATGCCCCGGGGTGCAACGACGACGTGTTCCGACGGTATAAGCACCCTATCTGGAAATTTCGCGGGCGCGGCCTTTGCCCGTTGCGAAGTGCTTCAGAGCGGCCACTTCAGACTGACCATCACACCGGAAGACGCTCAGGTTAACAATTGCAGCCCCTGGTACGCATTCGAGGCAAGCACCAGCCAGAGTCAGCAGGTAGTTATCGACCTCAACTACAGTAGCTGCGGCCATCGTTATCGGCCAAAATTCCGTGTGGGTGGGGCCGACTGGCAATTGCTGCCTGCGGACAAACTGAGTCTGGATTTTTCTAAGGGAAAAACCAACGAAGGGGGTAAGCCGGTTGCCGACGCCACATTGCATCTCACTTTGTCAGCAGGTAAAACGCAGATTGCGGCGCAGCCATTGCTGCTACCTGAAGACAATGCGGCTTGGTTAGACCAGATCGCTAAATCACCTGCGGTAAGCCGAGGAATTTTAGGAAAGTCGCGCGAAGGCCGGCCAATCGAGTGGATCAACATCCTCGAACCTGGCGTCGTCCCTGCGCGTCAAGTCGTCTTGCTCGGACGACAGCATCCTCCCGAAACGACCGGAGGGATTGCTTTGCAAGCCTTTACCGAGCGGCTGCTGGAGGACGATCAGATCGCCCGCACATACCGTTCGCGCTATTCGACACGCGTCGTACCGCTGCTCAATCCCGATGGCGTCGTGCATGGAAATTGGCGCCACAACATGGGGCAAACCGACCTGAATCGTGACTGGGGTCCATTTTTACAGCCTGAAACGCAGCGTATGCGGGATCTCCTGGCAAGCATCGCCGCTTCTCCTGGTCAGCGCTTACGCTTATTTCTCGATTTCCATTCGACGCACTACGATACGATTTACACCCTGACCGAAGCGCAGATCACTGATCCGGCAGGTTTCACGGGCAAGTGGATCGCAGCGACTCAAGCCTTGATTACCGAGAAAAAAATTCGCGTCGAACCAGGCCACAAAGGCGATCGTCCGACAGCGAAAACCTGGGTCTATGAAAAGTATAAAGTGCCGACCGCTACCTACGAGATTGGCGATACAACGAGCTACGAGGTGATTCGGCGGCATGCCCGTGCGGCGGCGGAGGCGATGATGAGCACATTGGCAGAGAGCGATCAATAAGATTGCCACAAAGGCCATCCGGCTATGACACTGCGCCACACGTTGACACCAGCGGCATAGCCACAGACCTAAATTAGCCAGCCTTATTCAAGCTTATTCCAGCACCCCAGGATCACGACGAATTTCATCCCGCGCCATGGCTTCCCAAAGGAAGGGAAAGCCATTGGCATCTGTGCGCTCTCCGGTCGCGGTGGCGACCTCGGCGGGAAGCGGAGTGCCGCCGCCAAGCGATTCGACGCGCCACGCTAAACGGCAACGCCATTCAAGCGTGATGGCGCGAAGATGCGCCTGACGAATGCCATTGGCGACGACCAGTACGCCATGGTTGGCCAGCAGCGACCATTTTTTTGTCCCGAGCGCGTCGGCTGCGGCGCGGCCCGCGGCACCGTCTTCTACCGTGCCGCGGTACTCGTCATACAGGCCGGGATCAGTATCGACCAAGGCGGAGGTTTGGTCGTAGATCGGCGGAATACGTCCGGCTGCCGACCAGACAGATCCCCACTGTGGATGATTGTGGATGACCACGTCGACATCATGCCGCGCCGTATGGATGTCGATGTGCAGATTGATCGCTGGCGTGATGTTCCAGTCGCCGTCGATGACCTTGCCTTGCTGGTCGAGCCGCAGAATGTCTGCGGCGCACACTTCACCCCAGGTCAGTTCCCACGGATTGGCCAAATAGGTGCCGTCTTCCTGGCGCACAGTGATGTGGCCAGCGATGTGATCGTTATATCCTTCGCGATACAAAACACGGCACAACAAGGCCAGCGATTGTTGCGGCGTCAGCGCCGGCAGCAGCGGGTAGCGACCGGGTCGCGGCGCATAACGGGCCATTAAAACGGCATTCAAGGTATCGGTCTCTTTCGACATACGTGTCTCCTGTCAAACTACAAATGCATTGCGCTCAGTGGCAAAAGGGTGGTTCACAAAACGCTGATTCAAAATAAGGCATTTCAGGCAGGCGAAGGCGCGCGTGCAAATACCGAGGCGCGCTGCATGCGCCGCTGATGCGGTGCATAGTCGAGGATGGCATTGTGGATCACGCTGCGGTTATCCCAGATCACCATGTCACCCAACTGCCAGCGATGGCGGAAGACATACTGAATGTGCTGGCAATGCGCATGGAGGTAGCTCAGTATGGCCTCGCTTTCGGCCATGCTCAGACCCTGTATATGCGTGGTGTAGGTCGGGCTGATATAGAGCGCCTTGCGTCCCGTGACGGGATGCGTTTTGACCACCGGATGCAGGTGACGCCGGTTCATCTTGACGACCTCGACATAGCGGTCGTGTGTGACGACGTTGTGGCGCAGCGCGGCGGTCATCGGTGCATTCATGTCGTGCCAGGCCTGCAGACCATCCAGATACTGCTTCATGCGCTCAGACAGCGCGTCATACGCCGAGGTCATGCTGATCCAGCAGGTATCGCCCCCAAAAGGTGGCAGGATCTTCGCGTGCGTCATGGTGACGATCGGCGGGCTGGGGAGAAAACTTTCGTCGTGATGCCACATATCGGCCCGATCACCCAGCTTGGAATCGATGATCGTAATTTGCTCGAATCCCTCGCCCAGATTCGGGTAAAAGGTATGCACTTCCGGCTCGCCAAAATACTGCGCGATCGCCAGATGCTGGGTCGATGAGAGGTCAGGCACATGCAGCACGAGTGCTTCGTGTTTGACCAGCGCTGCATCCAGCGCGGCCAGCGTTGCGGGCGACATGTCTGCGCTCAAATCCAGATCAAGAACTTCGGCGCCAATGGCGGGGCCGAGTTGGCGTACGGTGAATGGTGGGGTCATACTCAGTCTCCCGGTGAGGGTTCATTTTTAAAAGCGATGGAAACGATTATACTGAGCCGTCTTGTGTAGCAACACTCGCGTTCCGGCAGTCTTGATGGACAAGGCAAGCCTTTGATTTATAGGAATATTTTTTCTGCATCGGTGAGCGCGACAAAAATACTCGGATTTCTATGCACAAAAAGCATGACCCGCCGTCCCTCGAAGCCTGGCTGCCCCCGGGCGAGTTTCCTGCCCCGCGTAAGCGCCCGACTCAATCACGTTCGCGTGCACTGGTCGACGCCGTAGCGGAAGCCTGCCTGCGCATCCTGGAAGATGCCGGTGACGAAGCCTTGACCATGGCCCGTATCGCGGAAGTGTCGGGGGTGGCCATCGGCTCAATCTATCAATATTTTCCTAACAAAGATGCCATCGTGGCGTTGCTGTATGAGCGGGTGCTCGATCAGGAATCGGCCCAACTTCTGCTGCTGCGCGAAGGGCTGGTCGGTGTGCCGCTGACGGTGGCTTTGCGCGAGATTCTGGCCAATATTATTCGCGTCGAAGTGCGCTTGTTTAAACTGAATCAGGCGTTTCATCTGCGCTTTCATGCGGCGCTGCATTTGGGGATGTGGGGTGGCGCGTACCGAACCGCGGGTGAATTCATTGAGGCGACCTGGCTGCCGCTGCTGCGCATGTATGAAGCGGAGATCACGACCCCCAATCCGGCCATGGCAGCGTATCTGTTGGGGAAGGGCTTGCGCGGGGTGATCCGGTCGGTGTTGGAAGACATCCCCGCCCAACTCGAATCACCGGCCTTGTTAGACAGCCTGGTCGCCATGGCGGTCGGCTGCCTGCGTCCTCCCTTGGAAAAATGAGGTTCGCTGAATGACAAACGCCGATCCCGCCCCGCATCCCGACCCGCAGCTGCGCCCCGCATTACGTACCGCACAAGCAGCCGATATTCCTGCGTTGAAGGCGCTGATTGCGCAGTCAGGCATTGCGCTCAGCGCAGGGTTTTATACGCCGGTACAGGCTGCTGCATTAACCCAGCATGTGTTTGGCGTAGACAGCCAGCTCATTACAGATCAGAGTTACTTCGTGATCGAACACGAGGGCGTCATCGTCGCCTGTGGTGGCTGGAGCCGTCGGCGCACGCTGTTTGGGGGAGACCAGGCCAAGAAAGGACCGGATCCCGAGCTGGATCCGCAGACCGAAGCTGCGCGTATTCGTGCTTTCTTTGTTGCACCAGCCATGGCGCGGCGTGGATTAGGGCGTCAGCTGTTAGACCATTGCGCCAGTCAGGCACAGCAATCGGGCTTTGTCATGCTGGAGCTGGCGGCTACTCTGCCCGGTGTGCCACTGTATATTGCGGCCGGCTTTAGCGTCATCGAGCGGTTTGAAATAGCTTTGCCAGATGCCGTTCAAGTGCCTCTGGTCCGTATGCAACGCAAGAGCATGCTGCAGACTTCATCTGGCAGCACAATTGCTCAATAAAATTCGGCATGACTTCGCTGCCTAAAACATCGGCCAGATAAAAAAATGGCGAGGCGTCGCATTGCGCGTTCCTCGCCGCTCAAGCTGGTAGTACAGCGTTTATGGCGCTACAGACTTCATCATCAGATCACGCTTGGCTTTAAATTCTGAGCCGGCTTTCCACTGCGGGAATTTGCTGCCTTGCGCGACGTCGTAGCCGACCAAAAACAGCATCTGCGTATCTTCCACCGCGCCCGTCAGATCCCAGTCGGTGCGCACATCGTCGGTCACCTTGTGATAGTGATGGGCGATGTAGTCGTCGACTTTTTCCCGCGCATAGTCGGGTGATTTGCCGATGTAATTATTACGGCTCTTAGCGTACACCACAGGCACGCCTTCCTTGGCAAATTCAAACTGATCTGCGCGATAAAAGGAACCCAGTTCTGGACGCGATTCCGGTTCGGCGGAACGATGTTGCATGCGCGCGTATTTGGCGACCAGATCATCCATGGTGGAGTGACCAAAGCCGACAATTTCCACATCCTTGGTACGACCCCAGGAATTGATACCGTCGACGTTGATATCGGCAAGTGTTTTCTGCAAAGGGTAGAGCGGATTTTTCGCGTAGTACTGTGCACCTAACAATCCGCGCTCTTCTGCCGTGGTGGCGATGAAGACGATGGTGCGCTTGGGTGCAACGCGCAAGGCTTTGTAGGCCTTGGCAATTTCCAGCATGGTGGCCACACCGGAGGCGTTATCGAGCGCGCCATGAAATATCTGCTGCGACTTGGGGCCAGGAAGCGCTTCGTTGATGCCGAAGTGATCCCAGTGGGCGCTGTAAATCACGACTTCATTTTTGAGTTTCGGGTCGCTGCCTTCAATCTTGCCGAGTACGTTATTGGAGGCCACATCGCGCCAGTTATTGTCGATGTGAAAACTGGCGCTGCCACCCAGGCTGACCGGTTTAAAGTCTTTGGATAAGGCGGCCTTCTTGAGCGTGTCGAAATCGAGACCGGCCGCAGCAAACATTTCCTTGGCCTGGTCTAATTGCATCCAACCTGGAACGGCAGGAAAATTGGGATGTGGTCCATCGACCTTGAGGTTGAAGTTCTCACGCGAGTGACTATTGCGCAGTACTTCATACGGATAAGCGGCCGGCTTGGTTTCATGCACGATGATGGCTGCAGCGGCGCCCATCTTGGCGGCGATTTCAAACTTGTATGTCCAGCGCCCGTAATAGGTCATCGCGTCGCCCTTGAACATCTTGGGGTCGAGCTTGGCTGGATTTTTTGGGTCGGGAATGGCCGGGTCGTTAATCAGCATGACGATGGTTTTGCCGCGCAGGTCGGCGCCCTTGTAGTCATCCCAGCCATACTCCGGGGCGACGACGCCGTAGCCGACAAACACCAGTTCCGATTTTTCGACCGTCAGCGTATTTTGTACGCGCGGTGTCCAGGCGACAAATTGTTCCGGGAAGTTCAGGGCGACCGTTTT
>CANCDR010000027.1 GCA_947374865.1 Oxalobacteraceae bacterium | reverse complement strand
TGCTCACTGCTGGTCGTGACGATCTTGCCGGTGACGAGCAAACCCCAGGTCGTCGCATTGACAAATAACGAGGGCGATTCGCCCAGATGCCGGCGCCAGTCACCACGGCTGATTTTGTCGGCGATCAGGCGATCAGCGGTTTGGTGATCGGGGATACGTAGCAGCGCTTCGGCCAGACACATCAGCGCGATGCCTTCATCCGACGAAAGGGAGAATTCATGCATCAAGGCGTCCACACCGGAGGCCTTGCTGCGCTGGGCACGCACTGATTGAATCAGCGTTTTGGCGAGTGTCTGACTGGTCAGCGTCGTGGCCGGATCCGTGCTGATCTGTTGCAGGAGTCCTTGCACGGCATCGCGCTCATCGCGACGGGTGGCGGCGGTAATCGCAGAACGCAGCGGCTCTGCTGGCGGCAGAACCGCATCCTTGAATCCTGCCAGAGAAGATAATCGCTGCATGACACAACTCCTCAACCACGATCGCGCGCGAACATGCCGGGTTGGCATCGCTACGAAAACTGCTCGCCATGATGAGGCGAGTCACGTATCAGTATAGTTGGGTCAGGGCTGCGCGCGGCAATAAATCCTCACATTCAGCCAAAGAAGTTTGATGGGACAGGATGTCGATCAAACATAAGGGGCAGCATTGTTCTTATTTCGGTATTTTGGCCAGCCAGGCCTGCTGCTGCAACAGCGGACTGACGCGATAACGCTCACCGCGGTAAGCATGCGATAAATGTCCCAGCAGTGTGATAACGTAATCGACGCCGATATCGGCCAGCCACTCAAAAGGCCCGGCCGGGTAATTTGTCCCCAGCTTCATCGCCAGGTCGGCGCCCTGTGCATCGCACACACCCTGATGGACTGCGTCGGCGGCTTCATTAATCAGCATGGCAATGGTGCGCGCTACCAGCAATCCGGGCACATCGCGTAGAACCGTCACCGCTAATCCGGCATTATGCAGTTCTGCGATGGCGCGCCCCTTTTGTGCCGCATCCATCGATGCAGCGAAGGCGATGGCCAGCCCATTGCGCGCCGAAGCTGCCAGGGGTAAGTCCATCACGGCTACATGCCGTGTTTGCCGTTCTGCGCCCAGTTGGGTCGCTGTGCGACCGTCGCTCAGATGCAGCGCACAGCTGGCACATTGCAAGCCGGTCCAGTCAGTCGTGGTGTCTCGCGCAAAGCTAAGTCCTGCGGCAGTGAGCCAGTTAGCCAGGCGTTCGGCCGCTGCGCCGCTGCCGGCTAGGGTGAGCCTTTCTGATGGTTCTGCGCGGTCTGCCAGGGGTGCGACTTCCGGTGTCCCCACATAAAAGCCCTTGCCCGACTTACGACCAAGCCGGCCGCCATCGAGGAGCGCTTTTTGCACCAGCGATGGCACAAAGCGCTGATCACCATAATTGGCTTCGAACACCGACTGCGTCACCGAATAATTGATATCGTGACCTATCAGATCCATCAGTTCACAGGGGCCCATACGAAAACCCGCTGCGCGCATGAGTGCATCGAGCTGCGCCGGTGTGCCTGCCTGCTCTTGCAACAGGGCCAAGGTTTCTGCGTAAAAGGGCCGGGCAATACGATTAACGATAAAGCCAGGCGTTGATTTGGCAGGCACGGGAATTTTGCCCCAGCTGCGCGCGATGTCGAGCACGATCTTGGCGGCACCGGCATCGGTTTCTGCGCCGGAGATCACTTCCACCAGCTTCATGAGCGGTACCGGATTAAAGAAATGCATGCCGACCAAACGTTGCGGATGCTGCATACCGTTGGCCAGAGCCGTAATCGAGATCGACGAGGTATTCGACGCCAGAATAGTGCGCGGACTGACATGCGCCTCCAGATCGCGCAGCAGATCTTGTTTAGGCGCGAGTTTTTCGACGATCACTTCAATCACCAGCGCGGCGTCACCTAATTGCGCCAGACTATCGACTGGTGTAATACGCGCGACCAATTGAAGGCGATCTTCATCGGTCAGACGACCTTTTTTTACTAAGCCGACGAGTACCTGATCGATCTGCTCACGCGCTGTGGCTGCTGCACCTGGGCGCACATCCATCAAGCAGACCGGATGGCCGGCGGCGGCGGCTACCTGAGCGATGCCGGCACCCATCGTGCCGGCGCCAACTACGCCGATGATTTCTGAAGAGGCTGGCGCACTACCGAGGCGCCACGCTGTATTTTGCTGCAATTCTGTGCTCATTTATGTGCTCACTGCAGTACTCATTACTGTACTCATTGGATGCTCCATTTTGCCGGACGTTTGTCCAGAAACGCGGCAAAGCCTTCCTTGGCTTCGTCGGTCGCGCGAAGTCTGGCGATGGTGTGCGCCGTGTGTTCGCGGACTGTTTCATCGATCGGCCCGACAGCCAGATACTGAAACAGACGTTTGACTTCACCCAGCGCCAAAGGTCCGTTGGCCAGCATCAGACCCACGAAACGTTCGACTGCCCCATCCAGTCCGTCGGCCTCTACGACTTCATGCACAAAGCCGATTTTTTCTGCGAACGCAGCGTCAAACAATTCGGCAGTTAAAGCCAGCCGACTGGCATGCCGTTTGCCCACTGCATTCGTCAGATAAGGACTGATCACTGCCGGCACGATACCAAACTTGGCTTCACTGATCACGAAGCGTGCCTGCACACTGGCCACCACGATATCGCAGGCGCATAGCAGGCCCACGCCACCGCCATAAGCCGAACCCTGCACACGGGCGATCACTGGTTTGGGACATGCATAAATTGTTTGCATCATGCGCGCAAGACGCTGCGCATCGGCTAAATTTTCTGCCGGACCGTTTTGGCTTTGGCGTTCCATCCAGCGCAAATCAGCGCCGGCACAAAATGTCCGTCCTGCTGCAGCGAGCACGATTACGCGGATAGCCGCATCGGTCGCGAGATGGGCAAAAACATGTGTCAATTCTTCGATCATGGTTTCATCGAAGGCATTCATGCTGTCTGGTCGGGATAAGGTCACGCGCGCTAAACCACGGGCTTCCATGTCGAGCGTAAGAGTCGTATAGGGGGTGTGCATAAAGTCGTTTTTTAGTTAAGCGCAGGTATTTAAGCTGCCAATAAAAGGTCTTACGTTGGAGTAATCACTCTGTGCCGTTCAGGATCTGGCATATGTTAAGAAGATCACCACGCCAAATAACAAAAGTAGCATGACCTGCCCCATCCATAGCCACGGACCGGTTCCATGAAGGTATTTGGCCCAGCCAAAAGAGAGCGCAAGGAACAAGGCCGTGACGCACCATCCTTCCCAGCTCTTCGGTGACACGCCAATACCGAATCGCTTCGGACCGAACCATTTTTTTCGCATTGAGTACTCTCAGCTCATATTACATTAGGGTGATTTTAAAACAGTGCAGCACACAAAATAACATCGTTCTTCGACAAAGCACATATGCTGTAAGCCCATATCAGCAACATGAAAGTGCCTCGCATACGAAAATAGTTTGCCAAGAAAATATCTATTTTGGCGCAGTATTCTTTTTAAAAAAATTTCGAGAATAGTATCAATTTTACAACCCGCCCCTTGAAAGCGAGCGATGGAACAAGATAAAGTCAGGCATGAGTGATGAAAAAATATGTGACGAGTTTCATCGTATAGCGAATAAACATGGAAACGGACAATTAGGTCGTGAAGTTTGGGCGAATCATCTGGGTCAGGTCACGCGCTATAACCTGGCTTATATCAATCATCGCATGCACCAAAATGACAACGGCAGAGTTATAGGCTACGGTAATCAGGATGGATTTCACCATCGACATTATTTTGGCAAAATTGAAAAGATCGTATTCACAAGTTTTGAGGATATTGAAGTCCAATTTCAGCAAGACTGGCTTTTCTTAAGGAGCTAAAGATGGAAAATATGATCGTTAAAAATGACAGTACCGAGGCGTTTTTCTTGCGAGGCCTGACCATCGCACGGCACGCTGACCAAGGCAAAATTCTGGCCAGAGAAAAAGTGGTCAGCTTTGAAGATCCTGATGATAGGGTCAAACTCCTGGCCTCAGCGCACCAGGCTATTTTTTGTGAGTTGAAGCCCTACCCCGAATCGATGACAGAATTGGGCTAATGAGGACCGGGTCCAGCACCCTCTTTTGAGGTTGCGCATAGCGCAGCATCACGCAGCGCGCACAATGTGCCTTCATGCAGGCGTCGGGAAAATTCGACTCAGTGCATGCACAGGAGAGCACATGCGCGATGAGCTGAGTAATAAGTTGAACAACGAGCTGAGTAATGAGCTGAACAACGAGCAAAGATTAAGCCCAGTGATGGGCGCCCTGCTCGTGACGCTGCTATTTCTCCCCATCTGCCGGTCTGCGCATGCACAACTTGCCGTGCATGGACAAGGGGCGCAACATCCCCAACAAGATCAGCATACTCAGCGTGCTCAGCATGCGCAAACCAACGCACATGCACGGCAAGCCAATAGCGCCAGATGGCAGGGTGATATCGCCCGCTTTCATGAGCAAGACTGGCATCGCTGGCAAACAGGACGCTGGGAGCACGGGCGACATGATGGGCGACTGGGCTGGTGGTGGGTCATCGGCGCTGCCTGGTATTTTTATCCCACGCCGATTTATCCTTACCCTAATCCCTGGGAGCCGACAGTCACGCCGCTCTCACCTCTGGCGGATGGCGCGCTACTGCCGCCCCCCACGCAATACTGGTATTACTGTCCCAGTTCACGGACCTATTATCCGTATGTTGGGACCTGCCCTGTGGGCTGGCAAAAAGTCCCGGCATCCCCACCGTCTGATGGGGTGATTCCCTAAGCGTCCATGATGAAAACGACCGATCTCCTTCTTGCCTGGCCTTGCGCTTGGAAGTGCACATCAGCGCGTATTTGTCTGCTGGGTGTTTTATTGACCGGCTGTGCATCAATGCCGAGCGGGCCAACGGTGGCGGTGATGCCAGCGCCGAACAAACCCTTCGAGGTGTTTTATCAGGATGATCAACTCTGCCGTGCCTGGGCCGCGCAGTCGATTGGGCTGACAGGTAGTAATGCGACGAACCAGGCATTTATGGCGTCGACCATTACTGGCACCGCCATCGGCACCGTTGCTGGCGCCCTCATGGGCAGCGAACGTGGGGCGGCCCAGGGCGCTGCCGTTGGCACACTGGGCGGCGCGGCAGCCGGCTCTCAGCAAAGCGCGGTATCAGGCTGGGACGCACAGCGACGGTATGACATCGCCTATGCGCAGTGCATGTACGCCAAAGGGAACCTGGTACCGATGTTGGTCCAGGGGAGTTATGCCAATTTACCCTCCCAGGCTGTACTCCCATCGCCACCACCGCCTCCATCGCCAGCGCCTGCGCCGAAGCGGTAATCTGCATATCATTGCGTAAATTATTACGACGACAGTCAGGCGCTCTCAATAAAAAAGAGAGGCAATATTTTGCCTCTCTTTTTTTACATCGTTTTACAACATTGCTTTACATCTTGGCGCGCAAGCCAATCGAGTAACGCGTTTCAGACAAGTAGTAACTACTCAACTGAATCGGACCAGCCGGACCATACTCCACGGTGGCAGAATCCTTAGGCCGCAGATTTTGGGCCGAGAACTGTACCGAGATATCCTTGGTCAGGTTATAGCCTGCCTGGAAGTCTAGCTGTGAGCGTGCACCAATATAATTTGGCCGATTTTCGTTGAATAAATAAACTGCTTTATCACGTGTGTTGAAAGCCAGACGTGCAGAGAATGGACCACTTTCATACAGGCCGACCACATTACCGCTATGCATGGACAGTCCTGGATATTGATAGCCATTACTCAACAAACCATTGGTATATGTGAAGTTGGCAATCACGCCAAAGTTACTGAAGGGCGCAGGCAAAAAGTCAAAGAAGCGCTGAATACCTAATTCGAATCCTTTCACTTTTGCACTACCAATGTTATCCGGACGTGTGTAAGGAATCACGCCGAAACCTTCGAAGTCTTGCTGGACTGTGTTGTTCGCCTGTACGTCCGTCACATCTTTGTAGAACACAGCACCCGAAATCATCGAACTACCCTTGCCGTACAGCTCAAAGGAAAGATCAACATTATTCGAGACGGTCGGCAGCAATTTTGCATTACCACCAACGGCTGAAAAAGATGTTGTACCGCTGATAAAGATCGTCGGTGCCAGTTCAGCAATACCCGCTTGTTGCATGGTCTTCGAGCTTGCCAGTCGAACCATGAAGTCTGGCGCAACGTCAAACACAATGTTCGCACTTGGCAACAATAAAGTGTAAGAGTTGTTATCCTTCCTTGGGGTGAAGGTCGTACCAAATTTCAAATTGGTAGTAACGTCCATCTTTGTATTGGTCAAACGTGCACCCGCATTTGCGCGGAAATTCATGCCCAGAATAGTGCCATCCAAGTCGGCCATCGCGTAAGCGGCGGCAGATTTCTCATTGAAGTCATAGTCACGTTGCGGATTGGAGACGCGCGCCATTTGGCTTAAGACCGTCGACCTGATCCACCCTGCGTCTTGATTCAGCGTTAAGGCATTTCTTGGAATATTTGCGTCCACGTCCTTCATGAAGTCCGGTCCGGTGGTCGTCAAAAAGCTGCTCAGATCTGCCCTGCCGGTTGCCTCGTACGCATTGGCCTTGGCACTCAATTGGCGATAACGCGCACCAAAATGAACCGTGCGAAGTTCGCCAAGGTCAAGGTTGTAGCGCATATCCGCCTTCGCTACCTGTTCGCCCATACTGGACAACAGATTATTGGAAGTCAGATTGGTACCGGACGTAGGATTGATGACGTACTTGTTTGCGGCAACCGTCGCGCTATTGACTGCTGGATCAAAGCCATTGTTGAAGACCAAACTCGGAATGACGCCTGTTCTGTAATCAAAATTACCCGACACCACTGGCGAAGTGATCGTCATGTGTTCGTTCATTTGATTTTGCGTACCGCGGCTGGCACTGACCTCAGAAGTCACGCGCATTTTATCGTTCGGTTTCCATTTGCCACTCAGCGCGATGATGGAACTGGTACCTGGTTCTGAACGTACCTGACCTTGCTGCGAAAGTGTGGCTGCGGAAGTTCCGGCGACGATCGTGTTGCCGTCAAAAACAGGGTTGGTAATCGGCAGGTTACCGTACTTCCACTGGAACCAGTTCTGTCTGCGTTCCGTGTTCAATTTAGAATAAATCGCCTCGGTCTTGAATTCGAGGTCTGGCGTCGCCTTAAATTGCAATTCAGCATTGACACCCAAACGCGAACGGTCCACCAAAGCTTGCTCGTAGCGAATCAATTGTCCGCTCAGATCGGCCACGCCGTCCTTGTTCATGTCGGCATTGACGGTAGAACTTCCTACACGATTCAAGAAATCATTCCGGTCATAGTCCTGCAGCAGTGATACCCGTTTTTGGTATTCCACTGCCAACAGGCCACCAATGGTTTTGTCTGCAGATTGATTGGCCACGAAAAAGGTCATGCCTGGTCCGTTGGTCTTCGCTGCCTTAGAGTACTCGTCCTGTACTTTGGCGACGAGCGTCAATTCTTTAAAGTCCAGTGGATCAGGGGTCACCATGTTGACGGTGCCGCTCAGACCACCCTCAACCTGCGATGCGACCGGTGATTTGCTCACTTCTAAACGACCAAACATACCAGAAGGCACAACGTCCAGACCCGAATTACGTCCGAGCTGATCGTTTTCAGGTGGCGAAAGGCGGGTTGAATAGCCCAGCACTGTACGGCCATCGATCTCGACGCGCACCAAGGGTAGTCCGCGGATAGCGACGCTTTGGCCTTCACCCCACACGCGCGTTACTTGCACGCCGGTGACACGTTGCAATGCTTCGGCAACGTTCGCATCAGGCAGCTTGCCGACGTCTTCGGCCGTAATGACGTCTATCACCTGTTCGGCATTGCGCTTGACTTTTGCTGCGCTCTGCAAGGCCGCGCGCAAACCCGTGACGACGAAAACGTCCAATGGTTTATCGGCTTCGGCTGCAGGTGCCTGCTGTGCCATCGCTGAGGGGACATTCCCTAAGATGGCCAGTGCCACGGCAGCGGACATCAAGGTCCGGCGGCCGATCATGTCAGAACTTCTGGTATTACTTTTCATGGTACGTCTCCGTTTTTTATAAATACAAAAATAAATGTAAAACTATCTACAGCTACCGACCGTAAGGAAGTACTTCGTCGGCATCAATACTTCATTCATTATTTGACAGGGCGAAGAAACTTCGCCCGCTTCACTTAGCGCATGGCGACCGGCTTGGCAGCCTGCCATCCCGCATTGAGTTTTTCTTGCAAACGCTTTAATAGCGCCGCATTTTCTGGACGCTTGGCGATGTTCTGATTCTCTTGCGGGTCAGTCTGGTGGTCATACAACTCTAAGGCGACAACTTTTGTCAGATCTTCGCGCAGTACCCACTGAACGAGTCGATAACGCTCGTTAACCATGGTGTAGCCCATCACTGGCTTGCCGCCAGCGACTTTCGCCGAGCGTGGGTACTGGCTGAAGGCCGCCGATTTCCACGGCAGCTTAGGATTATCCAGCAGTGGCTTGAAGCTCGTACCTTCAAGATGCGCTGGCAGCGGCAGTCCGGCCAGATCAGCCAGCGTCGGATAGATATCGACCATTTCGACCAAGGCCTGGCTGTGTGCGCCGGCAGCCTTCATGCCAGGTGCCGACAATAACAGCGGTGCATGGGTATCGATTTCCATATTGCTGTGTTTAGTCCAGCCATCATGTTCGCCGAGTTTCCAGCCATGATCGCCCCACAGCACAACGATAGTGTTCTTACGCAAACCGAGGCGATCTAATTCGTCTAAGACCTTGCCCACTTGCGCATCGGTATAGCTGATGGAAGCGAAGTACCCATGCTTGAGCTTGCGCGCCATGTCGTCCGGAATCGAAGTTTCTGGGATGCCGTAATAATTACGAATTTCGCCGCCCGCCAAAACAGCAAATTCTGGCGCATCCTTGGGCCTGAATTTATTGGTGGCTAATTCAATTTTCGCCGGGTCGTACATGTCCCAGTATTTCTTAGGTGAGACGAATGGCAGATGCGGCTTGATGAAACCTACGGCGAGGAAGAAGGGTTCTTTCTTCTTACTCATTTCACGCAAGCTCGCTAAAGCGAGTTCGGCGACTTTGCCATCGGTAAAAGTATTATCGGGAACGTCAGCACCTTCGTAGGCTGGCCCGCGCATATTGAAGCCACTGGACGGTGGGCCGTCCGGATCGTTGGTGGCCGGGCCATCCGGATCCTCCGGCATTGCGGTGGCAGGCGTGTTTTTAGCAAGTTTTCCCGTTGGCTTGTCTTTGCGTTTGGCGACATCAGAACGATTTTCCAGAGCCATGTTTTCCGCCAAGGCATACTTGACGGCGTCTGGGTTCTGCCACGGCACCGACCATGATGGCGCATCGTCGAGACCGCCATGGTAAAGCTTGCCCATGCCTTGAACAAAATAGCCGCTTTGTTTGAAGTGCTGATAAAGGGAAACAATATCCGGTTTAGCTACGCGAAAATGCGTCACCAAGTCCCACACTTTGGTGGTGTCGGGCCGGGTACCGGTCATTACACTGGTGCGCGATGGCGAGCAGACAGCCTGTTGCACGTAGGCGCGATCAAAGACCATCCCTTCCCTGGCGATCCGGTCGATGTTGGGGCTTTTGATGTAATGATGGCCGTATGCGCCCAACTCCGGACGTAAATCGTCGACGGCGATGAACACAATATTGGGCCGATCACCGGCATGGGTCATGCCGGACAAAATCAGACTGGACAGAACTCCTAAGGCTAGTTTTTTCATTTTTTTACTTTCATTAAACCAATGACCTGGCATCGAGGATAGACGTGCCGTGCTTTATTCCGCAGATACTTTACCGCAACTTTATGTAAATGTAAAACGTTTAACTGCGATCGAGCTCAGGAGATAGTCAAGGCCGTGCAAACATTTGTTTCTGTCAAAGAATCTCATAATTAGGCTGCAAGGTGCATATCTGCTTTTAAATTCCAGTCGGTTTGTCAGACTTGGCAGATACCTTGACACCTGAAGTCCATGCACTTTACAATTTTACAAAACAGAAAACGTTTAACTCCCTATAAATATCAGGAACCTGATCATGATTCGTCATATTGGCGATATTGCAATACTGCCCATCCGGTTTGTTACTTTACTGCTCTGGATCAGCCTTGCGCTGGGGCCCCTCGGTCATGCGCAGAATTCTGTCACTGCAGCCACTAGCGGCGCCCCCAGCAGTTTGATTGGCCTCGATGACAGCGCACTGCGTATCACGCAGCAACGCATCCACGCCAAGGATCCAGCCGTTATGCCGGCCTTAGCAGCCTTACAACATCGTGCCGATGCCGCCTTGCGTGCGCCCCTGCGCAGCGTGATGGATAAATCGCAGATGCCGGCTTCCGGCAGTAAGCACGACTACATCAGCATGGGACCGTACTGGTGGCCGAATCCTGCAACAGCCAATGGTCTACCCTACATTCAGCGCGATGGACAGGTCAACCCGGAATCCAAAGGTGAGGCCTTAGACTCTGTGGCCATGGGACGCATGTGTGACGACAGTCTGGATCTGGCACTGGCGTATCGTTTCACCGGCGACGCGCGCTATGCCAACAAGGCAGCCGAAGTACTGCGTACCTGGTTTTTGAAGCCGGCAACGCGCATGAATCCCAACCTGCGTTTTGCACAAGCCATTCCCGGTATCGTCGAAGGACGCGGAATTGGTCTGATCGATACGCGCAGTTTATGGAAGGTGATGGATGCGATGATGCTGATCGGACCAGCACTGTCATCGGCCGAAGTGCAGAACATGCGCCAATGGTTTGCCGACTATGCCCATTGGTTCGACACCAGCAAACTGGGGCGTGATGAATCTTTAGAAAAAAATAATCACGGCATGTTTTATGACATGCAAATGGCCGGCTTATGGCTGTTCTTGGGTGAAACCGAACGGGCAAAAGAAATCGTCTTCCGTGTACAGACGAATCGTTTTGCGAATCAGTTCACGACGGATGGTCTCTTACCTCTGGAACTCAAACGTACTCGTCCTTACCACTACACTGTTTTTACATTGGAAGCAGCCACCCGCTTAGCACATTACGGACAGATCATCGCAGCAAATCAAGATCCGAAAACACAATGGTCTGCCAGCGATGCGCGCTGTAATGCCGCATACCCTCAGGCGCAATGTCCTCTGGATTTATGGGGCACGGTCATTGAAGGCAAATCCTTACGCCGTGCACTGGATGCGATTGCTGGCGTTGTGATTGATCCCGCTTCCTGGAAGTACGCCAGTGCGCTGGAAAAAGAACCGATACTCGCACCTGCCTTGCCGGTGCTATTGCGGGCCCAGCGCAGCACTCCTGCCGGGACTTATTCGAGCGCGCTGTTAAAGCTGCAAAGCCTTTCGCCAGACAATGTCGCCTGGCTGCTCTGGCCACTGCCGTAAATCGACGGCGGGGTTTTTTGGACGAACTCGATCAGATTGCCGGCATTATCGCGGATGAAGGCTTTTGAGGACGGTACGATAAAAAAGATGGGCACCACATTCGCGCTCAAGCGCGGTCACGCGGCGACTGACTGCCGACTGAATCGAGTTCTGCGCCACTGCGACCTTGGTCATGCTGCCAAGCTCGGCTAACTGAACAAATAATGTGAGCGCTTCAATATCCATGACCTACCCGCCCGCATCAAAAAGTGCAAAACTGTAGCACGCCACTCATGCCGGAGCAGCCAAAAGCTGTAGCAAAGGCTAATAACGATTGGGCAAAGACTTTACCTGCACCGGGTTAAAGTGCAGAAGGGTAAGGCTAGACCGAATACGGTCATTCTGTCTGACTTTGCCCAAACCATCATCGCATCTGCTAATTTAATTTTGTGCTGGATGAAGAGTGCTAAAGCGCACACACAAAACAGCCTTCTCCTGGCTGATTCATTGCCACCTTCACATAAGTGACTTTCAGTTGTATCATTATTTAAACAATGAGTTGTTTTTGACTGAATAACGCGATTTTTAAAGATGAACTTCTGGTATTCACATGCAATACCAGAAATAATTGATTCAGCGCTATCCACATGTCACCGAAATAAATTTCACCAGTTTGGCAGCCGATTAGTGCGTAACAAATGGTCTTTCTTAACTTTTTCTGTTTGGGGAATATATGAAATCTCGATCTTTAAAACGCGCACTACAGCATGGCTTTACTTTGGTGGAATTATCGATCGTGCTGGTCATTGCGGGACTCATTTTGCTGTCCGTATTAAAGGGCACCGATGCCATTAACAAGGCTAAGGCTGAACGAGCGGTAGCTGACCTGCGCGAATTGCAAGGCATGCTGCTCGAATTCCAAAAACGCGTCGGTCGCCTGCCGGGGGATTGTAATAACGATGGCAGAATTGGATTTTTTCCTGCCGTGGCAGCTGGGTCTTTGTCAGGTAGTACTACCTTGTTGGATGCAAGTGAAGGGTACCGCACACTACCAATTGATGCGGTAGCAACAGGAGGTACTGCCACCTGCGTGACATCAGCAACAGTAGAAACGGCAGAAGAGTTAGTGTGGAACGATCTGCGGCGTTTTAATATCGTCGATGCAAACCGCCTACCGCGTGAAATCGCAAAGAATGTCAATGGATCCTATTACTCTGTCGGCATGATGCAGGGTGACAGTCCAAATGATGTGGCCAATGTAATTGTTGTCTACAACATTCCTATTTGGATGGCCGAAGCGATCGATTCTGCCATCGACGGAACGGTTCAATATGCTGGCAACATCAGTAACGGCAATGCTGGCCGTATTCGTCGATGGGATGGCAACACAGCCGGCACACCGCCTGTATCAACCAGTAATAAGGTCTTCAAAAACGGCTATATGCTAACTGGTGAAACACGCGATTCCATGATCGCTATTTCCTTCCAATTCGACACGACCAAGTTGCCTAATTGAGTTTTTGTAGCGTCGATTTTTGACATTTTTCCTGTGTCTTGGCGTGTCCACACAGCCTTTAGTTGATCTCACTTCTGTGATCACTGTCGGTTAAGAGGATTGACGCCGGGACGCGGGTAAAAGACAAACGAAACGCAGATTTAACGTCAGTGCAACGCAGATTTAACGTCAGTGCAACGCAGGTGCAACTTAGGAAATTACCAGCAAACATAAAAATAGATTCTGCGTCATCCCAAGCATGATGACGCAGATGCCACTCCTGACCACCGCTTCAACGAGTCGCAATGATCGATAAAAAAAAATTACTGTTATCACCGCTCGAGACCGGCCACTTCCAGCGTGCCCACTTTGTCATCATCAAGGGCAGAACCATTATCAGCGAAGGCGAGTGCGCGCTATCTGATATTCCGCAAGTCGCGTGCATGCGCGTGGCTTTTCTTGGACGCAGTGCTTATTTTGATGCGCTTGTAACAGAGGTCAAGAGTCGTAAAATGCGGCCCTTCCTGGCGCGCCGGCATCTTGATAATGCCTTGGCTTTTAACGAACCCTTCCGGCTGCGTTTTTCTGCAGAGCTGGTCGGCGACGAACGCCAACGCCTGAGCCTTTCGGCAGTTTCAGAAGCCGACATCGCAGCGGCGAGTCAGCATCTGCCCCTGCACAGCCGGACCTGCGAACATCTCTCACTGGTTGAATCCGCCATTGCCGCATTCGTCGCGCTGGAAACCAGCGAAGCTGTCAGCGTCCTCTGGCAACGCGGATCCGCCCTGCTGGGTCTGATCGTTCAAAACGGGATCGTCCAATATCGCCTTCTAGAAACGCGGCTCGCCAATGCGCGCCCCAACGATACATCCGCCACAGCGGCCAACACCGAGCTCAGGGATGCGCACGCAGAACGACTAGCGCGCCTGCGCGCTTCACTCAACAGCGCCGCACAGCGCATCATCCCAAATCAAGAAATCCGCTTCCACCTCCAGCTGGGTGAACTGGCCGGCACCTCGGCACCGCGCATCGCGAACGCAGCGCCAGCCTCCGCAACTCTGGCGGCACTGAAATCACTGGAGTCACCGGAGGCGCTGGAATCAAGACTTGCACGCCGTTTTACCGCTTGCCAGCCGAACGCACCCTTACAGTGGCCGGAAGTTTATGGCCTGCAGTATGTATCGAACGATACCAACCTGCTCGAGAGCGACTATCAGCAGCACATCTGGGCGCAAAAAGCCGCCCTCATTCTGGGCGGTCTGCTGACCGCCGGTGCCGTGGCCAGCACCGCCTTGGCACTCACCCAGTACGCCGAATGGCAAAGCATCTCGACTGCGCTGGAAGAACGGCGCGTGCGGGTTGAGGCGGACTATGCCGCCATCAATCCACGTCGTCCCAGCAGCAGTCAACTCAACGCGCTCGAACAACGCATGAAAATAGAAAGTGGCGCCTCCGACTTTCGGGTTGATGCGTTACTGGCCTGGATCAGCGACATCGCGCCGCGCGGCGCCACCATCCGCTCGCTGGAAATCGGTCACGCCGCAGCCAGTTCAGCTAGTCCAGCCAGCACAGCCAACAACGATGCCCAAGCTGGCCTGCGCGTGCATGTCGAATGGGAACTGCAAGGCGATTATCCCAAGGTGGAAGAACTCGCTGCGCAGCTCACCAGAAGTCTGGTGGAACGAACCCGGCTGGCCAATAGCAAGCTCGAATACATGCCGACTAGCCCCAGCCAGGCAATGCCCGCACAGGCACGACTGACTACCGTGCTAACCCCGCTACCAGGTCGCTTCAGACAATAACAAAGCCGTACGCCCTCTGGGCCCTATGGAGATAGGCAATGAACAAGGTCCGCCTGATTGGTGAATTATTGCAGGACGCAGGCATCGTTACCGAGGCGATGATCGCGTATGCCCTGACCATTCAAAAAGTTTCGCGCGAGCGTGTGGGCGATGCGCTCTTGCGCCTGCGCTTTGCGACCGATACCGAAGTCGCACGCGTCGTGGCGCATCAAAATGGACTGCCCTTCGATCAGCTGATCCAATGTGTACCGCAGGCCGAGGCATATTCGCAGGTGCCCTTCGCGCTGGCACAAAAACTCACTGTTCTGCCGCTCTGGATCCTCGATGGTGCGCTGGTGATCGCCACCGATCATCCCAATAACCCCGAGATCATTGAGCGCATCGGTCGCTATTCAAGTTATCCGCTGCGTATGGTGGTGGCACCCACTTCGCACCTGCAGCGCCTGATCCAGAAAACCTACTATCTGGCGGAGCATTCGATTGACGATGAAATCGCTCGCATCACCAATGCCACCTTAGCCGGCGGTGAATTCTCTGCCGAGCGGCTGTTTGATCTGCTGCTGTCGTCTGCCATTGATGTGCATGCGTCGGATATCCATATGAGCCCGACGCCGAATGCGACGCTGATTTCACACCGTATCGATGGCGTCCTGCATCTGCGTTATGCACTACCGGCCAACGTGCATGACCGGCTTATTTCGATCTGCAAGGTACGCGCAGGGCTCGACATCGCCGAATCCCATCGTGCGCAGGATGGCCGCATGCGCTTTAGTTTTCTGGAAGGCTTGTACGACCTGCGCATTTCGACCCTGCCCGCCGTGTTGGGTGAAAACCTGGTGATACGAATTCTTTCTGGTGGCGGTGAACTGATCTCACTCGATGAGGCTGGCTTTAACCTGGCGCAGCAAGATCAGCTGCGCAGGATGAGCCTGCAGACCCATGGAACGATTTTAGTTACCGGACCAACCGGCAGCGGCAAAACGACCTCACTGTACGCCATGCTGCGGCGGATTAACGTCATCGAAAAAAACGTCATCACCATTGAAGATCCGGTCGAGTACGACATGCCGCTGGTGCGTCAGGTGGAATTAAACGAGAAGGCCGGCATCAGTTTCGCCAGTGCGATTCGCAGCTTCTTGCGGCAGGATCCGGATGTGATACTAGTGGGTGAAATCCGTGACCAGGAAACCGCACAAATGGCGATCCGCGCCGCCCAGACCGGACACCTGGTGCTATCGAGCTTGCATACCAATGATGCCATCTCTGCAATTAGCCGCTTACGTGATCTGGGCGTGCAGGATTACCTGCTGTCGTCATCGCTCATTGGCTTGGTAGGGCAGCGACTTCTGCGCCGGCTGTGCCCGCACTGCAAACAGCCCGCGCGGGGTGCGGTCGAAGGCGAACTTTGGCACAAGCTGCCCGTCACTAGCCTATTCACGCATGTTGGCTGCCTGCGTTGTCGTTCAACCGGCTACAGCGGCCGCCAGGCGGTGTGCGAAGTGGTAGAAATTGACGAGCTATTACGCACCCTCATCGATGACGGTGCCAGCAGTTTTCAGATCGAACAACATGCCCGCGCCAAGGGACTCTTTAGCATGCGCGATGCCGGCATTCAGTTAGTCGCCGATGGCGTGACCGACATGGCAGAATTTAAACGCGTGCTGGCCACATGAAGACCATCACATCAGGAAAGGTCGACTGATGGCCTGGATTTTTTATACACTGCAAACGCGCGATGGCCAGCAGCTGCGGCGCAACGGTCGTTTTGCTGACGCGACCACGCTCGACATGGAACTCGCGCGCAACGGCGAGCAATTGGTCGATTATCTGCGCTTACCCGATCTGTTATACCGCGTCCAGCATTGGCTATTCGGCCGGCTCTCGGCAATGGAAATCGCCGAGTTTTGTCAGACCTTGTCGCTGTATATCGGTGGTGGCGTCGATCTGCATTCGGCGCTGCAGGATCTGGCAGCAAGCAGTCAGTCGCCGAACTACCGGCAAGTCGTCAGCCAGGTGCATCAGGCCTTATTGAAGGGCTACCCACTCTCGCAGGCCATGCGGATGACGCATCAGTTTCCCGAGGAAGTACAAGCGCTGGTGAAGATCGGTGAAGAATCAGCCACCCTCGAACGCGTGCTCAATGACGCTGGGGCGCACATTGAACGCGTGAGCGCGATCCGCAAGGCGACCCAGCAGGCGCTGATCTATCCTGCCTTCACGCTGGTGGTGATGCTGGTCGGTGCGCTGTTTTGGCTGTCCTTCGTGATCCCCAAGCTCGAACAGGTTTTTAGAACGATTAACATCAAAATGCCGGCGCACATTTCGACATTACTTATTATTGTGGAATGGCTGCAAAATAATGTCTGGCTCATGCTGTGCATGCTGCTGGCACTGCTGCTGGCCTTTTTAGCAGGCCGTCGCAATGTCTGGTTTCGCTATCAGACCGACTGTCTGGCCTGGCATATGCCGCTCATGGGGAAAGTCGTGGCGGGGAGCCAGATGGCGTTCTGGTTTCAATATCTGGGTCTGTTGTATGGCGCAGGTCTGGTGATTACCGACTCGGTCGACATCATGCAGTCAGCGCTGAGTAATCATTATTTCCGCACCAAGATCCTCCACTTTAACGCCCAGCTGCGCGAAGGCCAGTCACTGCAGACCGTCATGCAGCAGGTGCAGGTATTTGAGCCGCTGGCGATCCGCATGGTGGCGATCGGTGAAGAAACCGGCAAGCTCGAATCGCAGATGAAAAAGCTGGCGACTATTTATTTTGCCCGGGTCAGTTCCCTGGTCGAGGTGTTGGGCAAGGTCATCGAACCCGCCATGATCATCATGATGGCCGGAATGCTGGCCTTCTTTGTGATGGGTGTGCTCACGCCGATTTATGAATCCATCGGTTCCATGGGAGGGCCATAAATATGCGCCGTCACGCACCGGGGTTTACCCTCATCGAGATGGTCATTGTGCTGATCGTGATTGGCCTGCTGACTGCTGGCAGTGCGCCGCTCATCGTGCGCCAGTTTTCTACTGCGATGGCGCAGCGTGATCGTCAAGCGCTCGACAATGCCCGCATCGCACTGGTCAATTACGCCATCACCTTTGGCGGCATTCCCGATCCCTTGCCGATCGATGCCAACGGTGGACTCGCCCCGAGCTTTACCTATAAAACCACCGAGGCCGCCGCCAAAGTCGTCGGCCTGATGCCACCGGCCGATGTCAATACCTACGCCGTACCGGCCTTCGGCGTCAATAACGCCGGCGTGAATGGTGGCATGACATCGACGCGTTATGTATTTCGACTGGATGTGAATGACCATCTTAAAGCCAGCTACATCCATTGGCTCAGCGAGGGATCTGTATCCACTTACGATACGTATTTGTCGAACAATTCAAGCTCCAGTAACAGCACCCAGATTGCCGCGCACCAGGAAGGTGACCGGGTAATTTTCTGCCAGGTGGTCAGCGAACAGATGGCCTTACAGGCGGCTGCCAACGGACCCAGGATTTGTCAGGATACCCAGTCGCGTACTGTGGGGGCGAGTACGACCGCCTGCGCCAGCACGATCCCTGCTGCCATGGTGTTGATGAGCCTGGGATCGAACCGGCGCGCGGATCAGGAAAATGACGATCCGACCGTCAGCGCGAATGCGCTCAAATCCAATCGCATTTATGAGAATGACAGCCGTGGTATTAACAATACGCCAGGTAACGATCAATACGACGATCAGGTGATGTCTTATCCGCTATCGGCCTTTGCCCGCGATTGCCGCGAAAAGATGGCCATCGCGCCGGAAGCGATGAGCTGCCAGCCGGGTTACAAGTATGTGGGCGCAATCACCAATAATTTTACGACGGCGCTGAACTATGCCTTTAACCGTCCGACCGCCCCACCCGCCACACCAACGCCGCCGGCCTTGCCGGGCACAGGCACTGCACAGCCCAATGCCACGATCATCATTAACGCCTGCCTGTATCGCAGCGATACCTTGACAGTCGGCGTGACCACACAAACCAACAACGTCGCCGCCATGGATAAAAACAATGACGGCCGGGTTGACATCATGCTCACCAGTGCGTCGGGAGCGACTTCGCAATGAGACATATGAGCGCTCAGCGTGGTTTGGGTATCGTGGCGCTGATGGTGCTGCTCACGCTCAGTGGCGCTATGCTCACCTGGGTCTTGCCCTTCTTTCTGCCGCGTTATAACCAGTCCATGGAAAATACCGAGCTGCGCGCGCTGGAAGCGGCCAGAACGGCCGTTATCAGCTACGCGCTCCAATCTGGCAGCATGCCCGAGATGGCAGATCCCAATCCGCAATGTCTGGCGGGTGTCATGCCCAATACGCTCGATGTCAATCACTGGAGCGTGTTTTCCAGCGCCGCGGGCGGCAGTGTTCAAAATCCATTTTGCATGGATATCAATGATGCCTTACAGGGTGTGACGTCTTCAGAATCGATTCCTGCCCAACGCAATTTATGCCAGACTGCGCGGGAGGAATTGGCCGCCGATGCGATCGCGCCGGTTTTAGGGCCACGTATTTGTCATGATCGGCCGTGTGCTGACGCCGCCGCCGCAGTGGCACCAACATCGACTGCGGTCGCCTTTGTGATTTACAGCACCGGCAATAATCGTCGCGCAAATCTGAATCACCTCAACGGCAGCCGTCTGTACGAAAACGACCTGCATGGTATCTCGCATGCGCCCAATGCAGCCATGTACGACGATCAGCTGGTGTCGTACTCGCTCACGCAGCTCATCAAGGATTGCGGCAGCTTGCCAACGCCAGCGGTCGAAACCTGCGGCACCAAAATAGTCACGGTTTCGACATCCCCCAGTTCCAATCAGGCTATTTATCATTTCGATGCCAATAATGTGTGCACACTGGCTGCCGCCAAAGGGGGCAATACCAGTATCCCTTTCAGCCTGAATACCTGTAACCAAAAACTCTATAAAAATAAGCCATGCCAGACCCCTGTGGGCGGCAATTACCTTAGCAATCCCGGTACATCGGTTAGCTGCACCGGTAATGGCAAACCGATTTGTAATGCTCAATGAAAGCGTTCATGCAAGGAGTACCCACTTATGCGCAATAAATCATTCATTTTTATGAGCCTTGCCTCCCTGTTGATGGCTGCTGCCTGGCTGTTTGCAGCCTGGGCCAGCACCGGTATGACGCAGGCAAAAACTGCTGCGCTGCAGATGAACCAAACCGAACAGGATCTGGCTCACTTCAAGCAGGAATTAGCGCGCTGGGAAATGGTCGGCGTACATGCCTTGGGGAGCGTCGAACCGGTTTTACTCGATACCAAATTTGTCCCCACCGAGCTGCCAAAGAGCGCGCAACTACTGGCGGGTCTGTATGCCGATCATGGTTACTTTAATCTGCGCCATTTTCTATTTTCCTGGAATACGGGCAATGCCGAAACCAACAAGGTCGCGACTATGATTATCGAAGGCGAAAAGGTATTTCTGGCACAGGGCGTACCGCCCATCGTAGGACAAGCTGCCAATTTATTTGACACGGTCGCCAGTGGCACCAAAAAAGAGGCCGCACGATGAAGACCCTGAGCTGGTTTGCGATACCGCCGGTGACGCTGCTAGCGGCCTATTTATCACTGAGCACAGTGCGCGAGCAAGCCAAGCCACCCGTGGCAGCGCCCACGATTGTCGGCTTGAACCTGCCGTCCATTCTGACGGTCGCCAGCAGCGAAACGGCTTACCGGCGTGGTGGCGCGGCCAAGGATATCCGTCTGTCTGCTTTCGGTGTGTTGGTAGCGGACGAACTGACGCCGCGGAACATGGCGATTTTTACGCCGCCAGCGCGCGAACTATTTATGCTGCAGTCGGTATTACTGAATGGCGATGGCAGATCAGCCACCATCAACGGCCAGATCTACCGTGAAGGTGAGTCCATCCAACGGCGCTATCAATTAAGCAAAGTGGAAGAAAACGCCGTCTGGCTCAATGGTCCGCGCGGTCGTGAATATCTGCCTTTTCCGGCGTTCAAAGATCCGGCAGCTGTCGTACCCGCCACACCGATAGTCGCCCTGCAAGCACCGGGCAAACCCGCATTACCCAATCCCCTTCCACGCGAAAAACTCGACTCAGAATACCGAAAAATATTGGAGATGCTGAAATTATGATCAATCATAATCCCGCCGCCGCTGTATTAAACAGCCACTTACGTCGCCTGGCGATGATGACCGTCAGCGCAGGTGCCGTGCTACTCGGGGGCTGTTACACGACCACCGGCCACCAGGCTGATCGGGAACGCTTTCCGGAAGCGTTTCCTTCGGGGGAATTGGCCTTCAAAAAACCGGAGGCTGCGCCGACGTCGGCGACGCTTCCAGAGACAAAACCTATTGCATCCGATACGAGTAATACGACAAATACGGTGACAAATAAAGTCACGAATACAGCGAAACTCTATTCCTATCGAGCCAATGGTCAGTCGCTGCGCGTGAGTCTGGCCCAGTTTGCCCAGGCTTATAAACTCAACATCGTGCCGGACGCCGATATCAGTGGCATCGTCTCCGTCGAATTCAAAGATCTGACGCTCGAGCGTGCGCTGGACGCGATACTCGATCCGATCGGCATCGGCTGGGTGGAAGACGACCAACTCATTCGCGTCATGCGTCAGGCCACCCGCAATTATCACGTCGATTACCTGCGCGCCACTCGCACCGGCAGCGGCTCCATGAGTACCTCCGGTGGCAGCTCGGGCGGGACGAGCACCAGCACGGTATCAAAAAGTGATTCGATTAACTTCTGGAGTGAACTCGAAGCCGAACTCAATGCACTACTCACGCGCAATGCGACAGAAAGTGCGCCGACACCACCCCAGCAAGAAACCACGCTCACGACTGACAGGATAACCAATACCGTGGTACAGACCACGCGCCCACTGCCGCAAATGGAGGGCCGTGTGGTGATCAACAAGATGAGCGGCACGGTGCAAGTGAGCGGTTCACCCAAGGGCATGCGCGCCGTCGATCGGTATATGGCGATGCTGCAGAAGAGTCTGAACCGGCAGGTGTATATTGAAGCGCGGGTCTATGACGTGACCCTCAATGACGACAATGCATTGGGCATTGACTGGTCGCAGATTTCCTTCGGACCGGCACTCACCCTATCAACGAGTAATGTAATTACATCGCCCGCCGGCGGCGCCGGTGCGCTACCCAATACAGCCGCGCTGGATTACAACAAAAACTTCCCGGCTTCCTTCCTGGTTAAAAACATCACTGCTGCGGTCCGCGCGCTCAAGGAGCAAGGCACGGTACGCGTGGTATCACAGCCGCGCATCCGCACACTCAATAATCAGCCCGCCGTGGTCAGGGTCGGCACCGAGCGCACCTTCTTCACCGCCCAGACTACGGTCACGCCCAACGGCACGGGTGGCGTTTTACAGACCGTAAGCGAATCACCTATGACGGTCACGGAAGGGGTCATGCTCTCAGTGACGCCGCAAATCAGTAACGACGGCTTCATCACGCTCGATGTATCACCGGTGATCAACAAGATCGTCGCGATCGACGTCTCCCCCTCGGGCAAATCCAACTCCCCCAGAATCGAGACCAAGCAGACCTCCACACTGGTCAGAATGCGCGACGGCGAAACCGTCGCCGTCGGTGGCCTGATCATCGAAGAAGACGCAGAAAGCGCCCGCGAAGTTCCCGGACTAGGCGAAGCGCCGCTATGGGGATGGCTATTCAAAGGCCGCTACAGCAGCAAGATCCGCAAAGAACTCGTGATCTTCCTAACCCCTCACCTCATTGATTATTAACACCATGGGGTCAGGTCTTGACATGACATATTTTTATAATTCAATTTCTTGTCTGCATCGAACGGTCCACGATTTTCGAGCGTGATGAAGATTACATTTCAAATTATAGAGAGAATCCTGCTGATGAAATTTGGTCGTCGTTACTTCAAGCGCGCTAGTCTGGTTCTTTTGATGAGCTGGTCTGCTTCTGCACTGGCCGCAGAACGGTGCATTGGTGAAGTGGCGGCACATTATGGAATAGATCGTCAGGTACTGGAGGCGATCTTGCGCGTTGAAGGTGGCAGCGTTGGTCTGCGCAGGGCCAATGCCAACGGCACGTATGATCTAGGGCCCATGCAAGTCAATACGCTCTGGCTACCGCTGCTGCGCGCACGAGGCGTGGATGCGCAATTACTGCAGTGGGATTATTGCGCCAATGTGGCGGTAGGCGCCTGGATTCTGGCAACGCAGATTAAATCATCTGGCGCTGCCGTCGGTTCGCCGGAGTTCTGGGAAGCCGTCGGTCGCTACCATTCGGTTACGCCGATTCACAATGCCCACTATGCGGTCAAAGTTTGGCATCAGATTCGACTAACGAAATAGCTTAGTGTTCGTGCAGCGCGTGGGTAATCAATGCTTACCCACGCTGATCCTATTGAAAACCAGCGTGCTGAAAACGTTCACGACCAGCAGCGCTCACCAGTAAATCGGCAAACTGACGCGCGGCTGCACTGGCTGCATCAGACCCAAGCGTGACGCTATAAGTCGTATTGAGCTGCAGCTGCTCAGGCAATGGCCCGACCAGCGTGTCGCCTTGCACATGCATGATTTCGCTGATCTGCGTAATACCCAGTTCCGCCTTCCCGCTCGATACCAGCTTCATCACTTCCAGACCATTCGCCACCAGCTGCGACTTGGCCTGCATCGCGTCGACTATACCTAAACGTTCAATCACCTTGGCGAAATGGATGCCGGTCGTCGGCCCTTTGGCCGGATCGCCGTAAGATACCGACTGTGCCTTGAGCAGCGAAGCACGGAAAGCATCGACGCTCGAGAGATCCGGTTTTTGACCACCCTTGCGCACCGCAACGCCAATCTTGACCACGCCCAAATCGCGCGCAGCACCCGTCGCGACCAGTTTGGCCGCGGCCAGCGCATCCAGCCGCTCGCGCGCATTGATGACGATATCAAACCGGGCATCCGACTTGACCTTGCCATCGACGCCACCAGCAGTGGTGAAGTCCAGCTTCACATGATGTCCGCTTGAACGCTCAAACTCGGCTGCCAGCTCAGTGACCGGCGCGATCACGGCTGCGGCACTGACCACGGTAATATCGGCGGCCCATGCGGGCACAGCCAAGGTCGCGAACATCGCTAAAACCAGCTTGCAGGCATGCCTGCGCAAAGTCGGTGCTGACATCATACGACTTTGACCGACAGATTGGGCAAGCCGTCAATATGGCCTTCCATCAGATCGCCACGCACGACTGGACCGACATTTTCTGGTGTGCCGGAAAAAATGATATCGCCCGGTTTGAGTTCAAATGCCTCAGACAATTTGCTGATCTGTTCGGCGACCGACCAGATCATCATCTGCAAGTTAGAATTCTGCTTGATCTGGCCATTTACCTTGAGCCAGATCGTGCCCTTCTCAAAATGGCCGATTTGCGCGACCGGATGAATCGGACCGATCGGCGCTGACTGATCGAAGCTCTTACCAATCTCCCACGGCTTTTTTTCATCGCCCATCGCCCGCTGCAAATCGCGGCGGGTCATGTCAAGGCCGATGGCGTAGCCGAACACGTGCTCGAGCGCCTTTTCGATCGGGATATTTCGGCCACCCTTATTGATTGCGGCGACCAGTTCGATTTCATAATGATAGTTTTTGGTCAGCGTCGGATAGGCGTGATCGGCGGTCGTTCCTGGGGCTACGTTTTGAATCGCATCGGTCGGTTTTTGAAAAAAGAAGGGCGGTTCACGCGAAGGGTCGGACCCCATCTCACGTGAATGTGCCGCGTAGTTTCGGCCGATGCAGTAAATGCGCCGTACAGGAAACTGCTCGCTGCTGCCAACGATGGGAATCATCGTCTGGGCGATGGAAAAAGGTGTTTTGATTTTGCTGTCTGCGATCACTGGCATGGCACATCCGGAAATCGCACCTGCTGCGATCAGTCCAGTTCCTTTTAATATTTCACGACGATTTAATTTACCCATGTTGTCTCCTCTATTATTGTAATGATATGAAAAACAGGCTAAGTCATTTACCGCTCTCTACGACCACTCTCCCCTTCACTCGTGGGCACACAATGCGGTGCCCACGTAGTCATCCACCATTTTGTTCGCTTAGCGCGACTTCTTCCAGGGGATGATTTCGCGCTCGATCTCATTTAAAACCATGGAAAATATAAAGCCCAGCAAGGCAATAACGATGAGGCCAACATACATGGTCTCGACTGACAGAATCTCCCAGGCGTTCCAGATCATAAAGCCCAGACCACTTTTCGCGCCAATCATTTCTGCGATAGCGATCAAAATCAATCCCATACCGATACCCAGTTTAACGCCACTCATAATATGCGGCACCGCACCAGGGAAGGCGATCGTGCGGAAAACCTGCCAGCGATTCGCACCAAAATTACGGCCCACGTCCAGATAAATCTTATTAATTTCCATTACACCGGTCACCGCATTAATCAGCACCGGATAAAACACACCGATCGCGACCATCACGATCTTGGACGCTTCACCCAAACCAAAAATCAGCAAAATCAACGGGAAAATTGCGCTCTTAGGAACCGGATAGGTCGCTGATACCAGCGGATCAACCAAGGCCCGCAAAGGACGATTCAAGCCCATCGAAATCCCCAACAACAGTGCCGGCACGCCGCCAAGTAAAAAACCCCAGAACAGACGCTTCAGGCTAGCCCAGGTATTGGCCCACAAGCTGCCATCCCGCACCAGGAACATCAGCGTATCGAAGATTTTAGAGGGCGCTGGAAAAAATCGCGCATCCAGCACACCCGTGCGCACCAGGACTTCCCACAGCACGAGCAGCATGAAGGGCGAAGCGATACTGATCATGCGATCACGATTATTGGCGCTCAATCGAAAAATACTCATGCCTTGAACTCCTGTTCATCTTGCATTCTGGCGCTCTGCACTTCGTCGCGCAGCTGACCCCAGATCGAATACACCAGCTCTCCATAAGCAGGACGAGCACGCAGTTCCAGCACATTCCGCGGCCGTTCAAAGGGCACGTCGACAATCTGTTTGGTGCGACCCGGATGCGCCGTCATGATCATGATCTTGTCGCCCAAGGTCACCGCTTCATCCACACTGTGGGTGATAAACAGCACCGTTTTGCGCGTCTCTTCCCAGATACGCAGCAGTTCTTCCTGCAGCAGGAGTTTGTTTTGTTCGTCGAGCGCAGAAAATGGCTCGTCCATCAGCAGAATGTCCGGATCATTAGCAAAGGCGCGCGCAATGGAAACCCGCTGACGCATACCGCCGGAGAGTTGATGCGGATAGGCGTCGGCAAACTTCGTCAGACCTGTGCGATTGAGATAATGACCGACCACTTCATCGATCTCGGCCTTAGGCCGCTTACGCATGCTTAAGCCATACGCTGCGTTTTCATACACAGTCATCCAGGGGAACAAGGAATCGCCCTGAAATACCATCGAATTACCTGGGCGACCAGCGGCTGGTGCGCTAACTTCGACCGTGCCCGATGTCGGCGTGTCCAGACCGGCCAAAATCCGCAGCAGCGTGGTTTTTCCACAGCCGCTGGGACCGACGATCATGAAAAAACTGCCGGTCGGAATATCGAGCGAAACATCGTCGATTGCCGTGACGAGTCCGCCTGCCGTATTAAAGCTTTTGGTCAGATTGCGCAGACGAATCTTGATTGGCTGGGCCAGATCAGACGTCGATATGCTTTCGCTAGGGTTCATGCTGTCCTTATTTTTTGGTGCGTTTTGTTTTATAGGGTCCAAGATCTTTTAAGGCTGCTTCGACAAAGGAGGAATCCAGCGCCTGCTCAACGGTGACATTGCCCTGAATCAGACCTTCATCTTTGTAGAACTGTAAGTCATTTTTTAAACTCGGCACATGGACGCTCCCATCCGGATTACAGCCCTGCGGACTGATGGTGCGATAAACCTCGGCATCTTTGATGTTCGTGTATTCGGTCAGAATACTGATGACCTCATTGGCATTCGGTCCGGCGATCTTGCCGTCTTTGAGCGCATCGTTGTAGTCACGCACCGCGCGCAAGTATGCGCGCATAAAACGACGCGCTGCATCCGGATTAGTCTTGATGAAAGTACCAGAGTAAAGCACCACTGCCAGCTGGTGATTCGGATAAATCACATCGTCGCCCATCACGCGCACCGCCGCACC
>CANCDR010000026.1 GCA_947374865.1 Oxalobacteraceae bacterium | reverse complement strand
ACATGACAGTTGGCGAAGTAAAAACTGTCATGTCAAGACCTGACCCCAGCGTATGTGACCCCAGCGTATAACCCCAGCAAAACTTGAGCTAAGTCAAAAATAATATCGGCAAAGTCGGTATAACAATTCATTCAGGGAAATTTTATTGCGATTTTTTCCTGTGTCAAAGAGACGGAGCGGCGAGCGCCCTCCGTATTTGAAATTTCATCGAATAAGGAAGATTTCATGACACCGAATATGGGTAGTCTCGACCGTAACATTCGTCTGGTAATTGGCACTATTCTGGTCGCTGGCAGTATCTCTGGCTTTATTGGCGCCTGGGGCTGGCTTGGTCTCATTGCTATTGCGACGGGCGCTTTTAACTTTTGCCCGCTTTACGCTTTATTAGGCATAAAGACCTGTTCAAGAAAAATATGATGTTCTCAACTCTCCCGCAGACATTGCTCAAGGGGAGTTTTTTGTATGATCGCTCTGAAGGACATTTTTGGCAGTCTCAAATGACGACGAAAATTCATTAGTCATGAATCTGACAGGCTGGAAGGAAATTCTCAAAAAACGCCTCGCGCTGATTTTCGCGTTGATAGCCACGCTACTGTGCGTGAGCTATTTTATGAGTTACACCCTATTCGGCCCGCTAGTTACTGTCCGCGCAGTTAAACGCAGTGACATCACCCAAACTGTCGTGGCCAGTGGTCGCGTCGAAACGCCGCAAAGAATCGATATTGGCAGCCAGATCACCGCGACTGTCGAAGCCGTTCCGGTGCTTGAGGGACAGCGTGTGAAAGCGGGACAGTTACTCATTGTGCTCGACAGTAGCGAAGCGCGGGCCGCCGTTGACCAGGCCAGAGCGGCCGTTCTCCAGGCACAAATGCAGCTGCGCCAATTAGAGGAAGTCGGATTACCTACGGCACGCCTTAGTTTGAATCAGGCGCAAGCCAATCTGCAAAATGTTCAACGCCAGTACGAACGCACTAAGGTCTTGCGTAGTAAAGATTTTGTTGGTCAGTCGCAGCTCGATGACGCACAACATAATCTCGATATAGCGCAAAGCCAGCTACAAACCGCGCAGCTTCAGGTGACTAGCTTGGATGTTCAGGGAAGCGAAGTTCAACGAGCTCAATCCGTGCTGACCCAAGCACGTGCAGGTCTGCAAATTGCCCTCGCCCGGCAAGACAAAGCGCGCATTGAGGCGCCAGTGGACGGTATCCTGATTGCGCGTAATGTCGAGCGCGGTGATGTCGTTCAGCCGGGGAAAAGCCTCATGGTATTGTCGCCTAATGGATCAACCCAGTTAGTACTGCAGATCGATGAAAAAAGTCTCGCGCAGTTACAAATCGGTCAGTTCGCTTTAGGCTCTGCCGATGCTTATCCAGCCAAACGTTTTTCATCCAGGCTGGCCTATATTAATCCAGGCGTTGATCCGCAGCGTGGTTCGGTGGAGGTGAAACTCGACGTCGTGCAGCCACCGGCCTATCTGCGGCAGGATATGACGGTATCTGTCGAAATTGAAGTGGCACGTCGTGACAAAACGCTGGTCGTGCCAGCGACGGCTATTCGCGACATCAGCAGCGCTTCCCCCTGGGTCCTGACTGTTCACGCTGATCGGATAAAGCGTCAGATAGTAGAACTGGGTGCCCGTGGAAGTGGTCAGGTCGAAATCCTGCGAGGTCTACAGCCCGGCGAGCTCCTCATATCTAGTGAGCGCGCCGATTTGCAGGAGGGCCAACGTGTACGAGCCAAGCTTCAGACAGCAAACGCGGGCCCTCCCGCATGAATGACTATTTGCCCTTCGAATGGATCGCTGCGTATCGCTTTTTACGTGAGGGTCGCACGCAGTCGCTGTTCATTATTTGCGGCGCAGCCATCGGTGTCGCGGTCATTGTGTTTATGTCAGCCCTACTCGATGGCATGCAAGCCAATCTATTTCGACGCGTACTCAGTTCGCAGCCACATATTGTGCTGGAGCGGCCCAAGCAGGTGGCGCGCCGGCTTTTTCCGATGCAGCCAGAGCGGCCGATATTAGCGACGATTCAAAAACCTTCGCAGCGTTTGAGTTCCATCGACCAGTGGCAAAAAATTCGCACTGCTATGCAAGTCCGTTCCGAGATTCTGGCCGTCTCACCGGCGGTGACGGGGCCTGCCTTTGCCTTGCGTGGCGATGCCAGTGCGGCAGTTTCCCTGATCGGCGTAGAACCGGAGCAGTATCTTAAAATAGTCGCTTTGAATGAAAAAATGGTCGCTGGTCGTTTTCGGTTAACTAACACCGACATCCTGATCGGTACTGAACTCGCCGCTGATTTGGGTGTGCAGACAAGCGATAAGCTCCGTATTGCGACGGCATCTGGCGGCAATTTGACACTGACGATCGCCGGCATTTTTGATCTCGGCAGCCGCGGTGCGAATCAGCGCAATGTCTATGTGCTGCTCTCTACAGCACAAAACCTGACCAACATGATCGGTGGCGTTTCCACCATCGACCTGAAAGTGGCGGATCCTTTTTCGGCGGAAGACATCGCACGCTCAATCGCTGATGAAACCGGATTGGATGCGTTAAGTTGGATCAAAACGAATAATCAGTTCTTCCTCGGGTTGAATGCGCAAAAATATACCAGTCAGATGATCCGCTTGTTTGTCGGACTTTCCGTAGCCGCAGGTATTGCCAGCGTATTGGTCGTATCAGTCGTGCAGCGCTCGAAAGAAATCGGCATCTTGCGCGCCATGGGTGGATCACGTGGGCAAATCATGCGTGTTTTTTTGATTCAAGGGGCCGTGGTGGGATTGCTCGGTTCGGTCTTGGGTTCGGTAATGGCGACTATTCTGGTTTCGGTTTGGCGTATGTTGGCAAAAAATCCTGATGGCACGCCGATGTTTCCGCTCACGGTGAGTCTATCGCTGTTTGTGTTGGCGGCGATCGTCGCCACCTTGACTGGGCTGCTGGCTGCAGTCATGCCGGCATTACGCGCGTCGCGACTCGAACCAGTGGAAGCGATCCGTGGCTGACGCTCCCGCAGAACAGGTATTGCATCCACCGGCCAATCCATTGTCCGATCAGGTTTTATGTTTGGAACACATCTGCAAATCCTTCGCCCTCGGCACGCCGGCTCAAACGGAAGTTTTGCACGACGTATCCCTGTCGATTAAAAGCGGAGAATTTTGCGCATTGATTGGTCCTTCTGGCTCCGGAAAAAGCACGCTACTCAACCTGATCGGTCTGCTTGACCGGCCCACTTCCGGCCAACTCTGGTTTGAAGGTCGCGACACCGGCCAGCTTGATGACGCTCAACTCACACTGTTACGCGGTCATCGCATCGGCTTCGTGTTTCAGTACCATTATTTACTGTCCGCGTTCACAGCGCTGGAAAATGTGATGATGCCCATGCTGCTAGATCAAGGACATCCGACGCAAGCGATGCGTGAAAGGGCGCTGGCCTTGCTTGAAGAGGTTGGACTGACGCAATGGCGTGATCATCTTGCGAGCAACATGTCAGGCGGTCAGCAGCAGCGGGTTGCGATTGCCCGCGCTCTGGCCATGCAGCCGGCATTGATTCTGGCCGACGAACCGACCGGCAATCTCGATAGTCAATCCGCCGACAGCGTCTTTGCCCTGATGCGCCGCGTCTGTGCCAGCCAGGGCGGCACGTTTTTAATGGTGACGCACAACATGACACTAGCCCGCCGCTGCGACCGCATCATCGAATTAATTGATGGACGCTTAGCCGCTGGGGTCAGGTCTTGACATGACGGTTTTCTGGCGTTAAATCTGTCATGTCAAGACCTGACCCCAGGGGTTCTTCGTACGGTTTGCCGCCGGGGACCAGGGCGGAGTGCACGCGACGTGAACGGAAGATGGGGTAGAACAGTTGGACCCACCATTTTTCGGCACCGAACAATTCGTCGTCGCGCAGGCCGACTTTGGCCGGATAGTAGGGCGTGATGTATGCTGTGCCGAATAAGACATCCCAAAAAAACAGCAGATTGCCGAAGTTACCTTTGTAGTGCCCAATCCCATCCTGATCGGTGATGGCGTGGTGGGCGTAATGCGTCGTCGGGGTTGAGATCGTTCGCTGCACGACCCACATGAGGGGCGCTAAGGCTTTTATTTTTAATAGCGGCTCGTCCCAGCGCACGGCCGAATGGGCGCCGGTAATGACGCTCAGCTTGATCAGGATGTACACCAGATACACCTCGCCTAATCCAAGATAAACCAATACCCCGGACATCCAGATCGCCGGCATCCCCAGATAGTAGAAGAAATTATTCCGATAAATCATGCGCGCACTCATGTAGGTGGCCGAGTGATGTGCGCGATGTAGTGGCCACAGCAGCGGCGAATGCGATGCGCGATGCCACCAGTATTGCAGCATGTCGTCAAAAATCAGGAGTAAGCCGACCATGGCATACCAAGGCAAATCAGCCAGCGCATTTTGCATGTGCGGTGCCACGGCCAAGCCGATTTGGCTGCTTACCCAAAGGATGAGTGGCTGTGAAAATGCCGCCAGTAAGGCAAAGCCAAGCAGGTCGAGCGTGTTGTCCGCTGCAGTGGCCTGAAATTTTTGCGCTCTGCGCATGGCATATTCAAGCAAGGTAAAACTAAGCAGCATGCCGATCAGGAGGGCGTTTTGGATTTGCGACATGGTCATCCTTGTACTTTAATTATGCAGCGATTAAATCACATTATCCCTGAGATGAAAATAAAGGCAGCGCAATCCACAGACCGCCTGCCGCAGCCATCACAACACAAAGCCCCAGATGGGTTCTTTTTGATATTAAATGCACAAGATATCGTCGCGTGATGAGCAGCCCGAGCACGCATAAAAATAGGATATCCACACCGATCGGAAGCGCCACTATGCGCTGCTGCAGTGCACTTATCCATTTTCGCCAGCCAGTGGGAAAGAGCGCCGCATCCGGCTGGCTACGCGTAAGGGTGATCTGCTGGCTTTCGCTACCCCTGGTGAGCGTCAGGGTGAATTGTCCTTCTTCTGCGCCAGTACCAAATAAGCCAATCCGAAAATGCAGCGCGCTTTGCGACTCAGCCAGTGCAAATCGACCGAGCATGAGTAGCTGTGGGGAAGGGCGCTTCACATCATCGTCAGGCGGCTCCAGACTCAGTCGTAAAATTTGCAGCGGTCGCTGCCCACCATCGTCGCTGAGTGCAAGACCACGCTGGATGAGCGCTTCAATAGCGTCTTTGTGGGCGTTGAGTTCGCGCTGATCCAGCCCGCCGTCCTGATTATCGTCCACGCCGCCCAAGGCCGTCACCGGCAGCGAGAGCACCATAAAGGCGCCATTGCCCAGCAAATTGATCGTGGCGCGCTGTGCTGGCATCATGTGCGCCTGTGAACTGGCATGAATCGATAGCCACAAAAGGCCGGCCAGCATTGATCGACAGCTGATTCGAGGGTGCATAAGGTGTATTTTCAAGGGCATATTTTTGTTCGATAGGAAGGCGGACTTTGAGTCAGATGCGTTTGGCCCTACAATCGAGCATTGATTTGCGTGCCCAATGATAGCGCTGGTAGACAGAAAAAGCTGCCTTGGCTGAAGTAGTATTGAAAACGCCTCTTTGATGTGAGGCCAATGACGAAGCATGGATGAACAATGACAAAAGAACAGATGAAAAAAAATAGCGCGGTCAGCAGTTATTGGGATGCCCGTTTTAGTGAAGCAGGCTATGCCTACGGCGAAGAGCCCAACGTTTTTCTGCGCGCATCTTGCGAGGGGATGGCGCCGGGTGACGCGCTTTCCCTGTGCGAAGGAGAAGGACGTAACGCCGTCTATCTGGCGCGCTTGGGATTTCGTGTGACGGCAGTCGATTTTTCACCGGTCGGTCTGCAGAAAACCAAGGCGCTGGCGGCGCGGCATGGGGTTGAGGTCAACTACCTGTTGGCTGACATGGCCGATTTTGATCTGGGGTGCGCACGCTGGGATCTGGTCGTATCGATCTTCGCCCAGCCCCCCAGCGCCATCCGGCAGCGACTGTACCGACAGCTCGAACAAAGTCTGCGTCCGAATGGCGCGCTGATTTTGGAGACCAAGGCCGATGTCGATGCCACCAGCGAGGATCGATATCCTGGCCTGGCGATATTAAGGGAAGAAATCGCGCCCTTATCGCTCAGCTTTGGTGAAGAAAAAGAACATCAGTTAAACGAAGGTCCTTATCATTCAGGCCTTCAGCGCACGGTGCAAATAGTGGCTTATAAGCGGACGTAATAACGAGACCGGATGAATCGCTGCCATTTTTGAGGCACTTAGTTCAGGCACTTAGTTCAGGCCTTTATTTCAGCATTGAAGTCAGCCTCTAGGTCAGCCTCTACCTCCCTTGAATACACCGTTGCGATGGCCGTAAAACCGGCGTTCGTTTTTTAATCTGCCCTAGGAAATCATCATGGAATCCCTCTTCGTTTCAACCGGCGTAGTCGCCCTGGCAGAAATCGGCGACAAAACGCAGCTGCTCGCTTTCATCCTGGCGGCACGGTTTAAAAAGCCCTTACCGATCATCGCCGGCATTTTATGCGCGACGCTTATTAATCATGGTCTCGCGGGTGCTCTCGGTGCATGGATAACCTCTGCCATCAGCCCGCAAACGCTGCGCTGGGTGCTGGGCGCGTCGTTCATCGGCATGGCGATCTGGACCATGATCCCGGATAAGATCGAAGACGAAGAAACGCACATCGCCAGTAAACTAGGCGTCTTTGGTGCGACCTTCATTACGTTTTTTCTGGCTGAGATGGGCGACAAAACGCAAATCGCCACCATCGCCATGGCCGCTCATTATGTCGAGCCGCTCATGGTCGTGATGGGCACAACGCTAGGCATGTTGATCGCCGATGTACCCGCCGTATTCATCGGCGACAAACTGGCTTCGAAGATACCCATGAAGCTGGTGCATACGATTGCTGCGGCGATTTTTGCGTTGCTGGGCGTGGCGACTTTGCTCGGTGCTGGCGCGCGGCTCGGACTTTAAGAATCAGCCGACCATTTCCGGTTTTGCCAGCCATTCGCGGCCCTTGAGCATGGCGTCCCAATACAAGGGCGGTAAGATGCGTTCTTTAAGATACCAGGCTAAAGCAGAAGGCTTGGTGCCGTCGATGAGCCACTTCGGAAAGCTGGGGGCTAATTTTCCGCCGTAGGTAAATTCGGCCAATACAATCTTGCCGCGTTCAACCGTCAGTGGGCAGGAGCCATAGCCATCGTACTTCGCTTCGCCCTTGGCTTCACCACGGTCGGCCAAGACATTGTGTGCCACGACCGGTGCCTGTTTGCGTGCCGCAGCAGCGGTTTTGGCATTACTCGTATTGCCCGCGTCGCCCAGCGCAAAAATATTGGCGTAGGTTTTGTGGCGCAGCGTACCCGGATCAATATCGATCCAGCCTGCGGTATCGGCGAGGGGACTGATGCGAATGAAGTCGGGCGCCTTTTGCGGCGGTACCACGTGAATCATGTCGAACTCTTGGGTGATCAGTTCTTTAGAACCGTCTGGCTTCGCCTGGCTAAATGTCGCTTGCTTTGCAGGCCCGTCGATGGATACCAGCGTACGACCAAAGTTCAGCCCGATGCCATAGGCTTTTACATATTCCATTAATGCAGGAACATAATCGGCAACGCCAAATAACACCGGGCCAGCGTTACAAAACTGGATATCGATGTCCTTGAGTACACCTTGACTGCGCCAGTGGTCAGCCGACAGATACATGGCTTTTTGCGGCGCGCCGGCACATTTGATCGGCATGGGCGGCTGTGTGAAGAGCGCTGTACCGCTGCGTAATTGCTGGACCAATTCCCATGTGTAGGGTGCCAGATCGTAGCGGTAATTAGAGGTGACGCCATTGCGTCCCAGAGTCTCGGGCAAACCTTCAATGCCCTGCCAATCCAGTTTGAGACCCGGACAGACGATTAAATGCCGATAACTGACGACGCGACAGCCATCCAAAATGACCGCGTTACGATCCGGTTCGAAAGCAGCCACGGCAGCCTTGATCCAATGTGTACCATGTGGCAGAACAGAACCCATCGTCCGCGCGGTGAAAGCTGCGTCGAACACCCCAGCGCCGACCATGGTCCAGCCGGGCTGATAGTAGTGAATATCGGCCGGATCAATGATCGCGATATCCAGATTGGCGTTGCGAGCCAATAAACTCGATGCGACGGCAATCCCGGCGGCACCGCCGCCGATGATGACAATGTCATGCGTAGCATCGACGACTTCAACGGGGGTTTTGCCGCCATTGATGATGCGACGAACCAGGGCCTTCATGTCAAATCCGGCCTTGGCTGCGGTTTCAATAATCTGCGGCAGTGCGACCTTGCCTGCACTGGCCAAGGCCCACATCGTCGTCGAACGCATCCCGCTGCGGCAGTAAGCCAATACGGGTTTGGGCAGACTCTCCAACAGCTGACCGAAGGCCGCACCATGTTCATCGGTGACTTTACCCGTCTCGGCTGGCAGATAATGGATCGGCAAGCCGGCCTGATCCGCGGCCGCTTTTATTTCGCTAAAGCCGGGCTGGTCTGCGCCTTCACCATCGGGACGATTACAAATGATGGCTTTGAATCCTGCCTGGGCGATGGCGGGCACATCCGCTGCGCTGATTTGGCCAGAAACGCTAAGGCTTGGGGTCAATAATTTAATATCCATGAGTGAGCTCCGTGATTTTATTTATTCTATTGTTGGGATCGACGCGTAGGCAAACTGTATTGCCGGCCTTAACCACACTACTTACACCGAACGCGCCAGGCTACTGCGACGATCAATGAATTCAAACAGGATCATGCCGGCAACCATAGCAAAAACAAATACCATTGCTTTGGGCTGTCCTGCTGCCATGGATACCAATCCAGGCCCTGGACACAAACCAGCCAGTCCCCATCCGGCACCAAATACGAGCGCGCCAAGGACTAAGCGTCGATCGATCTGATTAGATTTAGGTAACTGTAAAGCGCCGCCCAAGAAATTGGTCGTGCGTTTTTTTGCGACGGCAAAAGCAAGCGCGCCGATCGCGATAGCGCCGCCCATCACTAAGGCCAGGGAAGGGTCCCATGCGCCAAATAAATCAAGAAAACCCAGTACTTTTCCAGGATCAGTCATCCCCGAAAGAAGAAGACCCACACCAAAAAGCAGGCCAACAAAAAATTCACTGATGCGATGCATAGCCATGCTCCTTAAATTACGTGACGAATGACGAAAACAATCAGAAATCCTGCGGCCATAAAGGTCGCGGTGGCCACCATTGACCTTGGTGACATGCGCGACAAGCCGCAAACACCGTGCCCGCTGGTACAGCCCGAACCGTAGCGCGTACCCAAACCGACCAACAGGCCCGCCACAACGATGAGGCCGTAACCTGCATCGATCCGGGGGACTTGTATGAGTGTCGCCGGCATCAGTTTGGAAAATACAAATGGGGCACTCATCAGGCCCAACAAAAAGGCAATGCGCCAACTCACATCACCCATCCTGGGGGTAAGTAAGCCACCCAGGATGCCGCTGATGCCGAGAATACGGCCATTGAGCAAAATAAATAAAGCAGAAGCAATACCGAGTAAAACGCCGCCAGACAGGGCAGCCCAAGGTGTGAAATGCAGCCAATCAATCGTCATGGTTTATTCCTTTGTACTTTGACAAAACTGACCATATAACACCTGCATAACGGCCAGCGCTCGGGGACTGCTGAGTTGATAATAAATATTTTTGCCCTCACGGCGGGTGCTCACTAAGTCTTCTTCGCGCAGCACGGCTAACTGTTGTGAAAGCGTTGGCTGCACGATGCCAAGTACCTCCTCGAGTTCACCGACACATTTTTCGCCCTGCGAGAGTTGGCACAGGAGCATCAGACGATCCGGGTTGGTGAGTACTTTCATGAGTTTGCAGGCCTGCCCGGCAGCAGAGCGCATCATGGTTAGATCGAGGGAGGCGGTGTTCATAATCGGCATTCAAGTTATCATTTATCATATTCTATTGACAGACAAACTATTTGTCAATAGAATATACTCAACTTAACTGAAGGAAGTCATCATGACCAGCGCATTATCTCGGCCGCAAGTACAAGGCATTTTTGATCCTGCCACCTGGACCGTCACCTATGTAGTCCATCAAGGTGTTGGATCGTCCTGCGTTGTCATTGATTCCGTGCTCGACTATGATCCAAAATCAGGTCGCACCAAACATACTTCAGCCGATAAAGTGATTGATTTCATCCGTACAAATGACTTGCAATTGCAATGGATTCTGGAGACCCATGCGCACGCCGATCACCTCAGTGCGGCGTCCTATCTGAAATCAAAGTTGGGTGGTAAAACAGGGATTGGTGAGCACATCACCGAGGTGCAGAAAGTCTTCAAGGGTATTTTCAACCTTGAACCCGCATTCAAGCTCGACGGCTCGCAGTTCGACTACCTGTTCAAAGAAGACGAAGAAATTCGCGCGGGAGACCTGATCGGCAAAACGCTCTTTGTGCCGGGACATACACCGGCCTGCGTGGCCTTTCAGTTTGGTGATACTGTTTTTGTAGGCGATACCTTGTTCATGCCGGACGTCGGCACAGCGCGCTGCGATTTCCCTGGTGGCGACGCCAAAACCTTATACGCATCAACCCGCAAGCTACTCAGTCTGCCACCTGAAACCCGGCTTTTTATGTGCCACGACTATCCGCCAAGCGACCGCGCAGTGCAGTTTGAGACGACCGTAGCAGATCAACGCGCCAAAAATATTCACGTCCACGATGGCATCAGCGAACAAGAATTTGTCGCTATGCGCACTAAGCGCGACGCGACCCTAGAAATGCCGGTACTGATCTTGCCGGCAGTGCAAATTAATATTCGCGCCGGCGAGATGCCACCGAAAGAAGCCAATGGGATCGCGTACGCCAAAATTCCCTTGAATGCACTTTAAACAAACGGACTGTTCAACATGAGCACATTCACTGATCCCCTGGCCCGTTGGAATGAACGTTTTTCTGCGGAGGGTTATCTGTTTGGCGAAGCGCCCAATGCCTATTTAAAGCAAAAGACCGCGCTACTCCATCGTGGAAAAACCTTATCCATTGCTGATGGCGAAGGTCGCAATAGTGTATGGCTGGCCCAACAAGGCCTTGAGGTGGATGCATTTGATTTTTCGCCCATCGCGATCGACAAAGCACGCAAACTGGCTGCCCAATCCAAGGTTTCTGTGAACTACCAGTGTAGTGACTGGGCCGCATTCGACTGGCCCACGGCTTACTACGATAACGTGGTGGGCATCTTCTTTCAATTCGTTGAACCAGCCTCACGCGATGCCTTGTTTGCCAAAATGGATCAGGCGCTCAAGCCCGGCGGGATTCTGCTGATTCATGGCTACAACAAAGAGCAATTGCAATTTAATACCGGTGGGCCCGGCAGGCTCGATCATTTGTATGACCAAGCACTACTCGAATCGGCCTTCCCAAACTACAAAATTATAGAAGGTGTAAGCTACAAAGCAGAAGTTCAAGAGGGCGCGGGCCACAGCGGACTGTCTGCTTTGCTTGGATTCGTTGCGCAAAAAAATTGAGGAAATAAATCGTGGAATCTTTGGACCCCGTTGTATTAGCACGGATGCAATTTGCTGCAAATATCACCTTCCACATCCTGTTCCCAACAATCAGCATCGGCATGGCCTGGTTTTTACTGTATTTCAAAAAGCGCTTTATCGCTACCGGACAGCCGCATTGGATGGACGCTTACCAATTCTGGATTAAGATTTTTGCGCTCACTTTCGCCATTGGTGCAGTGAGCGGTATTACGATGAGCTTTCAGTTCGGGACCAATTGGCCGGGCTTCATGAATACGGTAGGAAACGTGGCAGGACCACTGCTGGCCTATGAAGTGTTGACCGCCTTTTTCCTCGAAGCGACCATGCTCGGCATTATGTTGTTTGGACGCGGTCGGGTGAGTGAAGGGGTGCATACCATGGCGACTTGGTTAGTCGCGCTCGGCACGACTGCCTCAGCGTTCTGGATAATCGCCTTGAATTCCTGGATGCATACGCCTGCTGGTTTTGAAATGATCAACGGTCAAGCGCATGTCACGAGCTGGATTGAGGTCATCTTCAACCCATCATTTCCCTACCGATTAACGCATATGCTGATTGCATCGGGACTGACAGTATCCTTTTTAATCGCAGGGATTAGTGCTTACCGATGGCTGAACAAGGATGCAGGAAAAGATGTGCTGGCTTCGCTGCGCGCAGGGGTGTTTGTGGCGGCATTCTTAATTCCGCTGCAAATTTTTGTCGGTGATTTGCACGGTTTGAATACGCTGGAGCACCAGCCAGCGAAATTAGCGGCAATGGATGGTATCTGGGATACACAAAAAGGTGTGCCTGCCGTGCTCTTTGCGCTTCCTGATCAGGCAACACAGACCAATAAATTCGAAATTGGCATTCCAAAACTGGCTTCGCTGTACCTTACCCATACTTGGGACGGGGAGATCAAAGGCATTAAGGCATTTGGCGACAATCATCCACCAGTGGCACCTGTATTTTGGGCCTTTCGCATCATGGTTGGTGTCGGCTTATTAATGCTGGCAGTTAGTTGGTGGAGTTCGCTTGAACTGATCCGGAAAAAATCCATTTCAACGCGCACGGCAAAGGTTTTGCTGGCCATGACGTTTGCCGGATGGATAGCCTTAATAGCGGGCTGGTATGTGACTGAAATTGGCCGGCAACCTTGGCTAGTTTATGGCGTCTTGACTGCCGCACAAGCAGCATCTGCGATCCCTGCTGCGAGCATCGCTTTGACACTGTCGATGTACTTGGCGCTCTATATTTTGTTACTCGGGGCCTACGTCTCCGTTATTTTTTATCTTGCCAAAAAAGCAGTCAGTAAAGTGCCTTTAAACATATTGTCTGATACTACAAAAGGTGATGCGCCTTTGAAGGAGCTTGGTCATGCATGACATTGGCGTCGACATTTCCAGTCCAGCAGGCTGGCTGCCCTTGGTGTTCGCTTTGATCATGGCGATATCCATGTTGGCCTATGTCGTTCTGGATGGTTACGATCTCGGAGTGGGTATCCTGTTGAGAAAGGCAGGCGAGCTTGAGCAAAAAGACGCCATGATTGCCAGCATCGGCCCTTTTTGGGACGCCAATGAAACCTGGCTCGTGCTCGGTGTTGGTGTATTGCTGGTGGCTTTTCCTGCGGCGCATGGCGTCATATTAGGGGCGCTTTATTTACCCGTAGCGTTGATGCTTTTTTCGCTTACCTTGCGGGGCGTCGCATTCGATTTTCGAGTGAAAGCCAAAGCGCAACATCGACCACTTTGGGACAAAGCCTTCTATGCCGGGTCGTTGCTGGCATCGTGGTCGCAAGGCTTTATGCTCGGTCAATTGATCACCGGTTTTAAACAGGATACGCCAAGCTATTTGTTTAGCGCCTTGATCGGACTATGCCTGATTTCAGCCTACCGGCTTTTGGGTGCCGGGTGGCTCATCATGAAAACCGAAGGAGCGCTACAGCTCCATGCAGTCGACTGGGCCAAAAAAAGTCTGTGGCTCACTGCCGCAGGGGTGCTCGCTATTTCTGTCGCTACGCCTTGGGTCAGTCCACGTATTTTTGATAAGTGGTTCAGTTTTCCCAACGTTCTTATGCTGTTTCCCATTCCCGCCGTCACTATGGCTTTATTTGGCGTGATGATTCGTAGTTTGCTGCGATTACCTATCCGTCTGCAGCAAAATAATCAGTATGGTGCAGCGGTGCCGTTCGCCTGTACTGTCGGCGTTTTCTTATTGTCTTTTTATGGTTTGGCGTACAGCTTGTTTCCATGGTTGGTCATTGACCGACTCGATATCTGGCATGCAGCCAGCGCACCTGAAGCCTTAATGGTTATTTTTTATGGCGTTGCAGTCGTTTTTCCCGTGATCATTGGTTACACGGCCTATGCCTACCGCGTTTTTTGGGGCAAGTCGACTGCGCTCAGTTATTAAAACTTCTGGGGTCAGGTCTTGACATGACAGTTTTTTCAATAAAAACGCTATGTCAAGACCTGACCCCATGAATTTCCTTGATCAAATGCATCTTGAACGCTAAGGCCAAAGGGGATAGCTTCTTACTTGCAGGATGGACGATGTGCCAAGCGGATGGCAAGGGAAAGCCATCTATATCAATGACACTGACTCCATGCTCCTTCTGTCGTCCATGCAGTGCATGACGGGAGACCAGTCCAAGACCAAGCCCTCCAGCGACTGATTCTTTGATGGCTTCATTGCTTCCCAATTCCAGTCGAACATCAGGGCGGAACTTCATTTTGCGAAAAAATTGGTCGCCAGCCATTCTCGTGCCAGAGCCTTTTTCTCGGAGAATGAAGCGGCGATCAGCCAGCGCATGCAGAGATACACGATTTCGTTTTGTTATTGGATCGGAAGTCGGTGCGATGACTACGATCGGATTCGGCATCAATACATCGTCGCCCAAATCCATATCAGCAGGCGGCATGGACATAATGTAGAGGTCATCCATATTTTCACGCAAACGCTGGACAACGCCATCGCGGTTCAGAATTTCCAGCGCAATGTCGATCGCGGGATATTGGGTACAAAAACTTCCAATCAGACGAGGCATGAAGTACTTCGCAGTGCTTACCACAGCCACCCTTAGTTTTCCGCGTGATAGGCCCTTGCTTGCATCCACGTTCTGTTCGAATAAATCCCACGCCTGAGCCACAGTACGTGCTGTGGCTGCCAGTTCTTTACCAACATCGGTGAGATAGATTTTTTTACTGATCACTTCGTAGAGCGGCAATCCCACAGACTGAGTCACTTCTTTTAACTGCATGGAAGCCGTTGGTTGCGTCACATGCATCATTTTTGCCGCTGCGCTCACACTGTGAGTATCTGCTAAGGCGAGAAATAATCGTAACTGTCGAAAGGTGATATTCATAGAGTTTTATCTATTGATGATAAGGCAAATATCTATTTTACAATATGTACATAGATTTGTAAGATGCGCTTAAGGAGAACCCCCTATGCAAAACTTATTAGATCCAGCAATCCTCTTTTTTGTCGTCGGCGTATTGGCTGGCGCGATCAACTCCAATCTCGAAATTCCACCCGCAATATCACGTTTTTTGTCCCTTTACCTACTTATGGCCTTAGGGCTCAAGGGGGGCTTTGCGCTCGCGCATTCTGGACTCAACGCTAACGTAGGCGTCAGTCTTGCCGCCGCCGTTGCACTGGCTATCTGCGTTCCCTTACTGGGCTATTGGATTCTGCGGCGCTTTGTTTCAGGTTTTGATGCAGCCGCGGTATCAGCAACTTATGGCTCTGTAAGTGCGGTCACTTTTGTTACTGCGGTTCAATATCTGGAAAATCAGCATATCGCGTACGGCGGTCATATGGCAGCGGCGATGGCATTGATGGAGTCACCTGCCATCATCATGGCCGTCATCTTTGCCAATACGCTACGCCAGAAGTCTGCCTCGGAGTCGATTAAAATAAACAATGGCGCTGCGCCCTTAGGCGTCCCAACGAGGAAGTCCGGTGTATCAATAGGGAAGATTTTGCATGAATCCTTTACAGATGGAGCGCAGCTGCTTTTGTTGGGGGCGATGGTCGTTGGTTTGATCACGGGGGATGTTGGAAAGTCAGCTATGCAGGCTTTTTCAGTGGACTTGTTCAAAGGAATGCTGTCCTTCTTTCTGCTGGATATGGGTTTAATGGCAGCGCGTAATTTTCCTCAGGTGCGAGGTAACTCTTCTGTTCTGATCGGCTATGCGCTGCTGGGACCGATCTTGCATGCGAGTCTCGCTCTGAGTCTGGCGTTCCTGTTAGATTTACCTGCGGGTGACGGGGCCTTGCTGATGGTCCTGGCCGCTAGTGCCTCATATATTGCCGTACCTGCCGTTCTGCGCTTTGCGCTTCCTGAGGTCAATCCTTCGCTATACTTTGGACTAAGTCTTGGCGTGACTTTTCCTCTCAACATTCTGTTTGGAATTCCCATTTATGTCAGCCTGGCACAAGCCCTGCTCCATTAGGCTGAGTTCAATGAATGTAAGCCAGATCGTAAATTCATTGTTTTAAAAATAGAGCAGTCACCCAGTAACAGACCTCGTCACGCAGCACGCCAAAAAAAAAATTCGGATAGAATCGTAAAAAATTTTGGGGTCAGGTCTTGACATGACATATTTATTAAAAAAAACGCTATGTCAAGACCTGACCCCACGGCTGGGTGACTATGCGCGCACGCGTAACCACATTGATGGCGCAGTGACGGGCTTGTCACCGTATTTCACGCATGGTTTGATCACGCAGCGCGAAGTTCTGGTTGAATTGCTAGAGTGTGAATCTATGGCAATCGGGCATAAACTGGTGAGCGAATTTGGCTGGCGCGCTTTTTTTCGTCACGTCTGGATGCACGATGGGGATGGCATATTGCAATCGCTGCATGCCGGCCCGCTACCTGATAAAGCTTACGCAACAGAATTGCCTCTTGATATTCGCCAGGCATCTACTGGCGTCCCCGTGATTGATGTGGCGGTGCGTTCTCTCTATGCCACGGGGACCATGCATAACCATGCCCGAATGTGGCTGGCCAGTTATGTCGTCCACATACGCAAGGTACATTGGCGCGCAGGTGCCGACTGGTTAATCGCACATTTATTGGATGGTGATCTCGCCAGTAATCATCTGAGCTGGCAATGGATCGCTGGTACCGGCAGCCACAAACCCTACCTGTTTAATGCAGAAAATGTGGCACGATTTGCGCCATTGCATTGGCATAGTCCTGATACCGTGATTGATTGCAGTTATGAGGCGCTGGATATCATCGCCCGCACGGCAGCTTCCTCGCCAATCAGTGTTTCTGATTCGGCTATGGAGCCCGCAACGCCCGAGCCATCTTTGCACGCGATACCGCCCACTGATCTACAATTAGGCACCCCCGATGCACCCACGTTGGCAGCATTAAAGGGACGCCAAGTCTGGCTGGTTCATCCCTGGGCATTGCGCGCGCCACCGCCAGATCTGCCAGCTGACGTCGTCATCATTGGCATTTACCTGCGCGAGCATCACCAAGCATGGCCTTGGCCCGAGGCGCGTTGGCGTTGGGTAGATAAGGCAATGGCCGCAGTCACGCAGCAACGCTGGGTGATTGATGCAGCAGGCCTCGCTGCAGCCCTGAAGAGTACAGCACGCGTTAGAAGCGTTGAGGATCCGCACATTACGCGATGGCTTAAACCCATCGCAGTGCTTGATCCAGCGCCAAGTCTGTTTCCGCAGGTAGAACAGCGATGCAGCAGTTTTTCAAAATGGTGGACCCGCGCCACGCGTGGCCTTCATAAAGCCGAGGATTTACTGTGAACACGAAGCAATCACCTGAAACGCTCACCGTGCTGTATGACGGCGGATGTCCGCTATGCCGCCGAGAAATCGCGCACGCGAAGGGATTAGCGGATCAAAGCAGCACCAGCGCACTATGTTTTGTCGATATCAGCCAGGGTGCCGATGGTGGCAACAACTATGCAGCAGAGCGCACCAGCCTGCTGGCCCGCTTCCACATTCAGCACCCCGACGGATCACGACTCGATGGTGCCGCAGCCTTCGTCGCTATGTGGGATCGGCTACCCGGCTGGCGCTGGATTGCGCGATTTTCCCGACTGCCAGGGATGCTTAGCATGCTGGAATTGGCGTATCGGGTTTTCTTGCATGTTCGGCCTGGGCTGCAGTGGATTGCGCGGCGTTGGGAAGCGATTGGGGTCAAGCGATTGGGGTCAGGTCTTGACATGACAGTTTTTTCGCTAAAAGCGCTATGTCAAGACCTGACCCCAGGGTTTTCTTTGCGTTCACTGTAGCGGTCTACCAAATAGGGGGCAACATCGCGCGTGAGCAGGGTGAACTTCAGCAACTCTTCCATCACGTCGACGACTCTGTCGTAATAGGCAGATGGCTTCATGCGGCCAGCCTCGTCAAACTCAAGAAAAGCTTTGGCAACCGAGCTTTGATTGGGAATTGTCAGCATCCTCATCCATCGACCCAAAATACGCATCTGATTGACTGCGTTGAATGATTGAGAGCCGCCACTGACCTCCATGACGGCCAAGGTTTTGCCTTGGGTAGGTCTTACGGCACCAACCGACAAAGGGATCCAATCGATCTGACTTTTCATGATGCCCGTCATGGCACCGTGACGTTCTGGTGAGCACCAAACCATGCCCTCGGACCATTGGGCCAGCTCACGCAGTTCCTTCACCTTGGGATGGTCGTCTGGTGCAGCATCAGGTTGTGGCAGACCCAAGGGGTCATAGACACGCACCTCTGCGCCCATCGCCTCAAGTAATCTGGCCGCCTCTAAAGTCAACAGCTTGCTATACGATCGTTCGCGCAGTGAGCCGTACAGCATGAGAATGCGCGGTGGATGGGTCAGTCGTATTGACGGGTGCAGTCGCGCAGGGTCGGTCAGCTGGAAGCAGGTTGCATCGAGGTTGCCACTGGGTAGCTCGAGCTCAAACATGTTTGCCCTCTGCATTCACCACCACCTCACCGTCTTCCTTAGTAAAGGCACCACGTTGTGGATTGGGCAGGATGTCGAGCACAAGCTCGCTGGGTCGGCAGAGTTTTGCGCCAAGTGGCGTCACCACCACTGGACGATTCATCAGAATAGGGTGCTGCACCACAAAGTCTAGTAGCTCATCGTCGGTCCACTTCGTGTCCCCTAAACCTAAATCGGCAAAAGGCGTTCCCTTCTCACGCAGTAAGGCGCGAACGCCAATACCCATGGCACCCAGTAGTTCCTGCAATGTGGACTTTGTCGGGGGTGTTTTCAGATACTCGATCACGTCGGGCTCGGCGCCACTGTTGCGGATCAGTGCCAGCGTATTACGCGAGGTACCGCAGGCGGGGTTGTGATAAATGGTGATGTTGGACACAGTTTTAGTTTCCTTCAATGACGGTGTCGCGTTCGTACCAGCTCTTACTGTTATTAACGACATATACCACCAGCAGCATCACCGGCACCTCGATCAACACGCCTACCACGGTAGCCAGTGCGGCGCCGGAGTTAAAGCCAAACAGGCTGATGGCAGCCGCCACGGCCAGCTCGAAAAAGTTGGATGCGCCAATCAGTGCCGAGGGGCAAGCAATGTTGTGCTTTTCGCCCACTGCGCGGTTAAGCCAATAGGCCAGTGCCGAGTTGAACAACACCTGGATCAGGATCGGCACGGCCAGCAGGCCAATAACCATCGGCTGCTGGAGAATCGCCTCGCCCTGGAAGGCAAACAGTAGCACCAGCGTTAGCAATAATGCGCCAATCGACCAAGGCCCGATCTTGGCCATGGTCGCCTCAAATGCTGCCTCGCCATTTTTTAGCAGGGCTTTGCGTAATAGCTGCGCTAGGATGACTGGGATGACGATGTACAAAACGACCGAGGTCAGCAGTGTGTCCCAGGGCACCGTGATGGCTGAAATGCCTAATAAAAAACCCACCAGTGGTGCAAAAGCTATCACCATGATGGTATCGTTCAAAGCCACCTGCGAGAGCGTAAACAGCGGGTCGCCACCGGTTAAGCGGCTCCAGACAAACACCATGGCAGTGCAGGGGGCGGCAGCCAGCAAGATGAGTCCGGCAATATAGCTGTCCAACTGTTCAGGCGGCAGCAGCGGCGCGAACCAGTGGCGAATGAAAAGCCAAGCGAGGATGGCCATGGAAAAAGGTTTGACCAGCCAGTTCACAAACAGCGTGACGCCGATGCCCTTGACGTGTTGGCGCACCTGACCCAACGCAGTAAAGTCCACCTTCACCAGCATGGGGATGACCATCACCCAGATCAGCAGGCCCACCGGCAGATTGACCTTGGCGACTTCCATGCCGCCAATGGCCTGGAACACGCCGGGGAAGAACTGGCCTAGCGCGATACCGGCCACAATGCACATCAACACCCAAATCGTGAGATAGCGCTCGAAACCGCTCATAGGAGCTTTGGCGGCCTGGTTAGCCGTGACTTCAGATTGAACACGCATAGTGACAAACTTTCAGGGGTTGGCTAATTGACGGGCGCTGCTCTGCAACAGGGCTTGCTCCAGCTTGGCGTCAGGTAGGCTGCAAAATAGTTCCAGGCGATACTTGATAGCATGCAGAGTCTGACGGAAGGCTTCCAGTTTTTCGGCTTCGCTTCCGTTGCCTTCGGAGGGATCAGGATAGCTCCAGTGAGCAGTGGCAGGGTGTCCAGGCCAAGTTGGGCAGACCTCACCTGCAGCGTTGTCGCACACGGTAATAATTAGGTTCATCTGCGGAGCGTCTGCGACGGCAAACACGTCCCAACTTTTGCTGTACAGCCCTTCAGTGGCAATACCAACGTTTTGAAGCACCTTGAGTCCCAGTGGATTGGGTTGTTGGTTCTCTCGCGGACTGCTGCCGGCTGAAAAGGCTCTAAATCGGCCTTTACCAACGGTGTTGAGCAATGCTTCAGCCAGAATACTTCGGGCTGAGTTGTGGGTGCAAAGGAATAGGATGTTCAAAGGTTTGGTTTCGATGGTCATAGGTCGTGGCTTTGAAAAGTAAAAGAAGGTGCGTTGCAAGAAGTGGACTGCTCGCTTAGGCAGGGCAGTCCCTGGCAGCAGTTTTTGGTGAGATAAGCCAGCACCTCATTCATGCGGTCGAACTGGGCGCGATAAATTAAATTGCGTCCTAAGCGCTCCTGAGTGACCAGGTCTGCATGAAGCAGTTCTTTGAGATGAAAGGACAGTGTGTTGGGCGCTACTCCCAAGCACTCAGACAATGCACCTGGCGTCAAACCGGGTTCTCCGGCCACCACCAAGGCGCGAAATACCTCCAAGCGAGAGGTTTGAGCAAGGGCTGCAAGGGCTTTTACAACGATTGAAGATTCCATAGTTCGATGATACTAGAAATATGTGACGATTTAATGACCAAATCTAAAATCTGAAAATCTATGACATCCACATTTTTTAGATCTTAGGGGGCGAGAATTCTGGATGGGTAACTCGGCATCCGTGTCGCAGGCTTTCACATCAGGAGGGAGGCGTCCATTTCATTCCCAGATTTTTTAGTGCGCCAGCAATGACACCATCTGATCCAACGCCACATGCCAACCTTGGGGAAAGCCCATTTTGGCGTGATCTTCGCAAGTAGCACTGTCGGCGTGCATTACGCGTGCAGTCAAGCGCGTTTCAGTCTCGCTAACCGCGTGCAACTCCACCGCACATGTGCACCAGGGTTGGGTGGCAGGGGCGTAGCCGGGCTGCAAGGCGTTGGTCCAAACTAATCGCCGCTCGGGCTCTACCACCAAGTAGCAGCTCATGAGGTCTTGGTTTTCTCCGTTGGGCCCCTGCATCAGGGTGCGAAAAGCGCCGCCGGGGCGCAGATCGATGTCGCATGCGGTGACTTGCCATGGCTTGGGGCAAAACCAGGGCATGAGTTGCTCGCGCACCGTCCAGGCCGCCCAAACCTTCGCCACGGGCGCTTGCAGTACCCGCGTGAAAGACAACTCGTGGTGCGGCTGGCGCAAATAGGCTTCGAGCTTGCCCATCGTGGACGCATGACCCGGTACAGCGTAAGTGGCCTTGGCATCACGTTCAGCCTGGCTGGGCAGGCGCATGGTGGTCTCCAGGCGGGTGCCTTCAGCTTCGGTTTTGAAGGTGGTCGTGACGTGGAACATCACCTCGTCAAAACTGCCGTGCGACCACACCAGCTTTTGCTCGTGCACGACTTCTTCGTACTGAATGAGGTTGGGGTAGTCGGTGGGAGAGCCCCCAAATGGCGCGTTGGGGTCGGTGCTCACACCTGGCCCGTGCATGATGAATTTCCAACGTCCTCCAGGACGCACGTCCATTTCATGCGTGGTGATTGAAAAGCCCTCTGGCCCCCACCAACGCTCCAACTGTCCTTGCTCGGTGTGGGCGCGCCACACCAGGGTCAGGGGGGCTGCAATGAAGCGCGAAAAATGCATTTCGGTGGGCGAGGGATAGGTAACAATGTCGCTCATGTTGTGCTCCTGGAGTTCAATCTGGTGCGTGTACAAAGCTGGGGCGGTGCGTGTGCAAAGGTCTTAGTCTTGCAGATTGAGCAAGTACGCATCAAGCTTGGTGAATGTGCCTGCAAAGCCAGCGTTCATGCCCGCACGTGCGCCGTCGAAGGTGAGGATCGCCGCGTCGTCGCTCTCGTGCGGCTGCCAAGAGATGGTGTGAATCGTGCCGCCATTGGCACTGTCTTCCCAGGTGGCGGTCACGTGCATATAGGCGGGCCATGTAGGAGCCATGGGGTGGCGGCCAAGACCTCCCGCGGGATCGGAAAAGCTTTGCAGATGGACGATTTTTTGCTCGGGTACGATTTCCAAAAACTGTTGCAAGCCCCACATTTGCAAGCCATTCGGCCCTTCAAGCCCGTAGTGGTATCGCCCACCCACTCGAAAGTCCATGTCCGCATGAATGGTGTGAAAACCCTCGGGGCTGAGCCAGTGCTCCAAGTGTTGGGCTTGCGTTTGCACCTGCCAAAGCAGAGTGCGCGGCGCGCGAAATTCGCGGGTAATGACGAAGGGTGAAAGGGGGGTGGTGCTCATGAAACTTTCCTTGGCAAAAAGTTTGGGACATCCATAACTTTGAAATGAAAAATCTGGGACACCCATAACTTTTAGTCAGACTCGACATCAAGTTGACGTCTGGATCCATCATATAAGGGGTACAAATTGTGGGTGTCCCAGAACGCTCCCACCCGCTCGCATGGGTGACTTTTTCAAACTGATTTCCATTCGCAGGATAGCCGGGTATGCGGCGCATGCAATGGCAATGCGCGTCATGAGCCGTTCCTGCGTTTCATAATGACCGTCTGCAGCGAGACGGTCAATTTCCACGATCAGTGGGTCATAGTCAAATACATGCGTCATGCCATCGTGGGGGATAAGCACTTGGTTGACCGAAATCCCCAGTGTTAAATCGAGGACGTGAAAATCTAGCCTGGTGTCCTTGGGACCATAAGTTCCGATATCTGTTTTAAGCTGTAAATCTCGCAACTCGATCACTGCTGCGCTAACTTGCGTCATATTTGTGCCTTTTGAATTAAGAATTGCATGGGGCCTTCGCTGGCTGCTTCGGTCAAATGAGAGGCGGGGTGCGCAACACTGCGGCGTAAGAAGCCCAAGCTACGGCCCCGCACCTGGCTCGCAAAAGTAAGCTGGATTCATCCTCGCCCAAAGCCGATGAGGCATTTCCGCGCTACGACGCAACAGTAATAATGTGTTTCATCAGCGCCCATCTTGCCCAATTGATCTGTAAGTAATTTGTATTGAAGATGAGCGGACAATTTTTATGAAACGAAGCCTTGAAAGATTATTCTTATCGAGCAATAAAAGATATACTTTTAGTATAGCGTAAGCTCTCACAAGGTGAGCTTTAGTTCGGGGGCTTTACCCCCATCGACACTGGGGAATACTTGTTTAGTGGCACACCATCTGCGATTGTCACATCCGGTGAAATAAAAAAACGTCTTTTCATTTTGGAGCATCGCCGTGGAGGTCAAATTCGCTGAACGTCTTGCAAGCCTTTCAGAAGCGGATGTTTCCGCCATCATTCAGATGGCCTGGGAAGATCGGACTGCCTTTGAGACCATCGAGCAGCGCACGGGATGGTCAGAGGCGGATGTCATTCGCCTGATGCGACACGAGCTCCAGCCCAGTTCTTTCCGAATGTGGCGCGAGCGCATGAAAGGGCGCACCACTAAGCATCGCGCCCTTAGAAGTCCGGAAATGCAATTCGATGATCGTTTGGTGGCGGATCATCGGCGGGGTAATTGTTGAATCCAGATTTTTTAGTAGCTTTGTAATTTGGTGGAGGGGTGCCTCCAGAGGGCAAAAGGTCTGGAAATAGCAATCCCCGGTCCTGCCTAGCCACAGATAGATATCCCCAATTCGTAGGCAACGCCTCCAATTGAAACAGCCATTTCAATTTGGGCAATTCGAACAATTTTCTGATGGCGGTTCAAATCCATAAATCACATTTGAACCGCGCCCGCGTCCACCATCACCTGATCAAGCAAAGCAACTGAGAGTCGAAGCGGCGCATTATTCAGGCTTAATCGGGTCTCCAATCAGGCCTCCGGATAACAATCATCAGTCATATATTCAGGTCTATTCTGGTTGACAATCCGGTATGGTCAGGCCTACATTAGGTGTCATGAACACGGACACCATCCAAATTACTGCTGAACTACTCAATTTATTGAGTGAAGTTGACGAATTCAAAGGTGCTTGGCGTGCCCTTGGAACGCTTGCACCGGAACGACTCAATGCGCTACGGCACGTTGCCACCATTGAAAGCATTGGTTCCTCGACCCGAATTGAAGGTAGCAAACTGACTGACCGAGAGGTCGAGAAACTTCTCTCCAGGCTGGAAATCAAGAAGTTTGATAGTCGAGATGAGCAAGAGGTCGCAGGTTATGCCGAGACGATGGAGATGATTTTCCATGCTTTTGACGATATCCACATGACCGAGAACCATCTAAAGCAACTGCATCGCGACCTTCTACGTTACAGCCAAAAAGATGAACGCCATAGAGGCGAATACAAAAAATTATCAAACAATGTCGTCGCCTTTGATGCCGACGGCAAGATGGTTGGCGTCGTTTTTGAAACGTCCTCACCGTTTGACACGCCGCGTCGCATGACTGAACTGGTTCAGTGGTTGAAGGGCGCGCGCGAACTTGGTCGACTGCACCCACTCTTGATCGTCGCTATATTTACAGTCACTTTTTTAGAAATCCATCCTTTTCAAGATGGCAACGGACGATTAAGCCGGATTTTGACCACCCTCTTACTCCTGCAGGCAGGTTATGTCTATGTGCCATACAGTTCGCTAGAAAGCGTCATTGAGCAGAGTAAAGAAGCTTATTACTTGGCTCTGCGTCAAACTCAAGGATCCTTGCATAGTGAGACACCAAACTGGCAGCCCTGGCTACTGTTCTTTATGCGGGCATTGCAACAGCAAAAACGAAGACTTGCCGCCAAGGTTGAGCGAGAAAAAGTAACTCTTGCAGCATTGCCAGAATTGGCGGTTCAAATTTTGGATTATGTGCGAGATCATGGACGGGTAACATCACGCGATATAGTTCGCGAGTATGGTGCTAGCCCTAATACTCTTAAAACAACGTTCGGTAATCTCGTTAAAAAAGGACTGCTTGTGAGGCATGGAGGGGGGCGCTCAATTTGGTACGGCCTGCCGTGAATTTGGTTTAGAGAGCGATGACTGGGACGTCTATAACTTTTGGCTTTGACGTTTGGTGGAGGCGGCGGGAATCGGCCATCCTGGCCAGCCTTTGCGCTTGCAAGCGCAAAGGCGTTCACAGGCGCATCGCATGCGATGCGAATTCCCTGTTCACCCCGCGTCCAGGTTCTGCGAACCCAGATTCGATGCCCGCTGAACTGCGATCAAAAATAAAAAACCACCCGGTGAAGCTGGGTGGTTTTGTATTTTTGGTGGAGGCGGCGGGAATCGAACCCGCGTCCAGAAGCACTCTACAGACAGTTCTACATACTTAGTGCTGCCATTTGATTTAACCCGGCCAACGCGGACGCACACGCTTTGGATAGGCGAGTCACCTTAGATTTAACCTTACCTCAAGTGCCCCGAAGTAAAGCGAGTCCTTGTAAATGACTCTTCTGCTGTTGCCAGCCCGCCCCAAGGACGAAACGGTGAAGAGTTAGCAAGCAATTAAGCTGCTAATGCGTACGAGTTATCGTTTGCAGTTAAGTTTTTTCTGGGTGTATTTACGAGGTAACCAGCCCTCGGTATGCCCTGCGCTGCTTTGCAACCCCTGTCGAAACCAGGTCGCCCCCCAATGCTACCATTGTACTCCCTATATGGGGTAGGGTGCGTACGTTTCAAGGCCTGTTTGAGACATCCGGCTTGCTGCTGGCGATCATGTAGTTGACGCTGGTGTCCTGATTGAGCGAATACATTTTCGTCAGCGGATTGTAGCCAAGCCCTTTCATGGCGTCGAGCGTCAGACCGGCATTGCGCATGAACTGCGCTAACTCGGCGGGAGTAATAAATTTGCTGTAATCATGCGTGCCCTTGGGCAGAAGCTGCAGCAGATATTCTGCACCAATAATCGCGAACAAATAGGATTTTGGATTGCGATTCAAGGTTGAGAAAAAGATCCGCCCGCCAGGCTTTACCAATGTTGCACAGGCTTGCACAATCGCTGCCGGATCGGGAACATGTTCCAACATTTCCATGCAGGTGACGACGTCATATTGGCCCGCCTCGCGCTCAGCCATTGCTTCTGCGGCGATGAGCTCGTAGCGCACGCTGATGCCTGTTTCCAGACTATGCAACTCGGCGACCTTGAGCGCTTTTTCGCCTAGATCAATACCGGTCACCTGCGCGCCCAAGCGTGCCATGGATTCGGCCAGAATGCCGCCGCCACAGCCAATGTCGATAACCTTCTTACCCGCTAAAGGGACTTGATGATTGATCCAGTTCAAACGCAGCGGATTGATTTCGTGCAGCGGACGAAATTCCGATTCGGGATCCCACCAGCGGTGCGCAAGATCGCTGAATTTTTGTAGTTCAATCGGGTCGGCATTCATAAGCTTTATCATCGCGAAAAAGGGAAACAGACACGCATTTTGCCTCAGGAGCGAGAACCCTGCACTGCCATCGATGACTTTATTTGGCGATCAGAGCGGAAGAGGCCGCGCTGACAGGGAGGACCGCAGATAAAAAAAGCCGTTCAGCGCAATGCCGAACGGCTTTCTTTTAAAACGCATCGGAGCGAGCTGCTCCGAAGGCGTTATTTTGCGATGGTGCGCGTACCGACGACTTCGATTTCAACGCGACGATTCTTGGCGCGTCCTTCTGAGGTCTTGTTGTCAGCAACAGGCTGCTTCTCGCCTTTGCCTTCAGTGTAGACGCGGTTTGCATCAATACCCGTGCTAGTCAGGAAAGCCTTGACCGCTTCAGCGCGACGCAGTGACAGCTTTTGGTTATAAGCATCTGTACCCACAGAGTCAGTGTGACCAACAGCAATGATAACTTCCAGATTCATACCCTTGAGCTTGGCGCTCAGATCCGTCAGTTTGGCTTTGCCTTCTGGCTTTAAAACAGCCTTATCAAAGTCGAAGAAGGCATCGGCGGCAAAAGTGACTTTTTCTGATGTTGGGGCAGGTGCTGCCACGGGCGCAGGCGCTGGTGCAGGCGCTACTTTGACAGGTGCTGACTTGGCAACGACTGGCGCAGGTTTCACGATCGGCGCATCGCAACCAGGAACAGCGTCTGCTGCTGAGTAGTAACCCGTGCGTACGCAAAGTCCAGTACCGGAGCGGACGATCACGCCACGGCTATCTTGAAGATAAGCACTATTCGGCTTATTTGCCATGATATCTTGAGCAGATGCAGTCATTGCCAAGAATGTGGATACTGCGACAACCAGTTGTGCTAATTTATTCATGTTTTTCCTCTCGGTTGGATATCTGCAGCCAAGCTGCGCACCAATTTTTACAGCGTTAAAAAATAATAAACTTCTAGCTGGATCATAGCATGATTGCGTGGTGTTCTTGGCATTCCTCTTGTTGATTTGCAGCAAACTAAATCCAATTATTTTTACTTTTCAGTATTTATTTAACTAGTTTCATTTAGAAAATTAAATGGCATTGAATGCCTATTTATAAACATT
>CANCDR010000025.1 GCA_947374865.1 Oxalobacteraceae bacterium | reverse complement strand
TAAATATTACTTTTGTGATGTGTCATTTGTTATAAATTAGTAAATAAACGAAAAATTGCTCGGGCGAGAACTCCGCCAGCCAATTTTTCTGTGGCGCATTACGGATTTCAGCGGTTGTGTGAACGCGCCGAAATAGGCTGCCGGAAAGCGCTCTCAAGCCGCATCAAGGAAAAAAACACTTTCTCATTCAGCTTGTTCCGACTATAGTCATTGTGTTTTTTGAAAGTGACACAGATTTCTTTATTTAACCTCAACTTAGGAGCGGCGATGTCCAAAATATTACAGTCATTGCGAAACACCGTGATTGCAGGCGTAGTTCTACTGCTGATCATTATTCTGATTGCGAATCAGCCAACGAAATTTGATCATGCCTGGGGCGCATTTTTGTTCCGTTGGCTTCACGTGGGCTCGGGGGTGATGTGGATTGGTCTGCTTTGGTACTTCAACTTTGTGCAAATGCCTTCCATGCCAAAGATCCCCGATGAGCAAAAGCCTGCCATCAGCAAGGTGATCGCACCGACAGCCTTGTTCTGGTTCCGTTATGCAGCCTTATCGACCGTGGTGACTGGCTTGCTGGTCGCTTACATGAGCGGCTATTTGAAGCAAGCCTTAAGTCTGCAAGTACCGTTCGCCGCCATCGGCATCGGTATGTGGATTGCCTTGGTCATGGCGTTCAACGTGTGGTTCATCATCTGGCCTAAGCAGCAGATCGCGCTGGGCATCGTGGAAGCCGCAGCAGATGCCAAACCAAAAGCCGCAAGAATCGCCATGCTCACATCACGCATTAACACGATGCTGTCGATCCCGATGCTGTACATGATGGTGGCGCAGCAGAATGGTGGGCTGTAAGCATTCGCACTTCACTGTAGAGTTGGCCTAAAAATAGCAAAAGCTAGTGTTGCATAAGGCAGCACTAGCTTTTTTTGCATTTGAACGACTGAAAATTCAGTCCTCTGGTCTGTCAAACATTCACGCGAATTTAAACCTAGCTGTAGTGACGTGCCGAGGCCTGATGTTTGATGCGATTGAGGGTGACGCTCATTTGATGGTTACGCACGATCGTATTGACCTGCTGGCGTGTGTAATTTTTAATTTTTGGCAGCGCTGTAGCGATTGAGGCGGCGAGTAATCCAGCGGCACAGGCGATAGCGAGATAGATCGTGAATAATGAAATACTGGTCATGACGGCTCCTTAAAAGCAGTTTATTTTTTTTGTTTGCAAAAGATGGCGGTACTGCTGATGCCATCCCTTCATGATCAGAACTTTGTTTCATTAAAACTAGCGACGATCGACTAGCGAAACACTGATCACGATGCCATCATGAATCGTTAGGGACTAATTTGATGCGTTAATGAACAGGCATTTATACGTTCTATTCTGCCAATTCTTAATTTATTGTTAATTTTTTGCTCTGACGGACGTTCGAGCGAATGTATTTGGCGCAGTTTGCCGGCTAGTTCTGCCAAACGGCATAGCCATTTTGTTGCAGGCGGATGGCCAGATCGACCTCCATGTAGGCCGCATCGCCATAAGGCATAGGGTTGAGTTTTTCGTAAATTTCAGGCATTAGGCGCAGACCATACTTCTGGACGTATTTATTGGCCTTGATGCCGGCCTTGTGTTGATCAAAGCGCAGATCGGGGTCGTGCCAGGTCATGCCGACATACACACAGGGCTGGCCAGGTAGGTAATCAGGATTGGCTTTTTTGAACTTGGCTTCGTAGAGCACATCTTTGTCGAGCTCAATGACGTACACGTGATGGTGTTCTTTCAGTGCCATGGAGGTAAGCGCTTACTGATGTACCCTGAGTCCACTAAGCAGTCCACTACGAAGTAGCCCACTAAGCAGCACTCTGCCGCTGGCGAGATTTCAAGAAGAACGCCACCACCTGCCAAACAATAAATAATCCAATAATGCTCAGCAGGGTACCGCTAATCGGGTGCATAAAAAATGAACCGATATTGCCGCGACCGATCAGTAACTGACGGCGGAAATATTCTTCCAGCATTGGGCCGAGGATGAAGCCGAGCATGAGTGGCGCAGCATCCATGCCCATACGCATAAACGTGTAGCCGATCAAACCGAAAGTCGCGGTAATGTAAATGTCGTCTAAATTATTATTGATGCTGAAGGTACCGATGCAGCAAAAGAATAAAATCGACGGGAATAAAACACCAAAGGGGATCTTGAAAACCGACAGCCAGTAACGCACCAGCGGCACATTCAGGATCAGCAGGAAGCAGTTACCCACCCACATACTGGCCACCAAGCCCCAGAATAAATCAGGATGGTCGGCGATCATGTTAGGGCCGGGTTGAATTCCTTTGACGATGAAGGCGGCCATCATCAGCGCCATGACGGCGTTTTCGGGAATGCCGATACTCATGAGCGGAATGAAGCCGGTACGTGCAGCGGCTTCGTCGGCCGCCGCTTGTCCGGCCACACCTTCAATCGCGCCATAGCCGATTTCATCTTTGTACTTACTAAAACGTTTATCGACCGCATAGGCAGCAAATTGCGCGATCGTTGGTCCGCCGCCGGGCAAGAGTCCGAGGAAGGAACCCACCGCACTGCCACGCAGGGCACTTGGAATAATGCGCTTGAATTCGGGCCAGGTCGGAATCAGATTAATCTTGCCGTTGAACGGCGTATGTTGTGTGCCGCTATCGAGATTTTTAACGATCTCGGCAATCCCAAAACAGCCCAAGGCGACGCTGATGAGTCCGATGCCATCCGACAGAAACGGCAGATCCATCGTGAAGCGCTCTACGCCGCTATTGACGTCGGTGCCTACCTGCCCGAGCAGCACACCAATGAGGGTCATCGCCAGGCCATTGATCATGCTGCCGGTGGTGACAAAGCTCACGCACATAAAGCCCAATAAAATCAGCGCGCAATAATCGGCCGGTCCAAATAGCAGGGCGACTTCTCCCAATACGGGGGCTAAGGTCGCCAGCACCACGATGGCGACCGTGCCGCCAATAAAACTGGAAACACCGGCCGTAAATAAGGCCAAACCGGTCTGGCCTTTGAGGGTCATCTGATAGCCGTCAATACAGGCCACGATGCTACTTGCATGCGGAATCTTCATCGTAATGGCGCTCACGCTGTCGCCATACTGCGCGCCGTAATAAATGCCGGCTAACATAATGAGCGCGGCATTCGTCGGTATGGAATACGTCAGCGGTAACAGCAGACTGATGGTCGATAAAGGACCTAGCCCTGGAAGCAGGCCAACCAGCGTTCCAACCATGCACCCCAATGCGCAATAAAACAGGTTCTGCATCGTCAGTGCATGTTCAAAACCAAACGCCAGATTATGTAGAATTTCCATTACATGAGCGGCAGATTAAGGCCGAGAAGATGTTTAAAAATGAACGCGACAATGAGCAAGCTACCAGTAATTTTCAAGTTACGTACGACCGAATAGCCTTGGCCGGCAAGCGAGGAAAAAAATACCAGAAACACGATCCCGGCGATCATATTGATCGACTGCGAGAGCACCACAAAGCCGCACAGACTTAAAATAATGATGCCGATGTTCTTGACGGTGTAATTGAGCGGTACCGGTTCAACAAAGCGGGCACGCACAATGGTGATAACGCCCAAGATAAACAGCATGGCGCTGACGATCATGGGAAATAAGCCAGGACCTGAACGGCTTAATTTGCCGAGCGAGTACTTGGTCGACGCCAAGCCAAAGATCAGGGCAATCACAATGAGGAAAATTCCCCTGACAAAATTCAAGTTATTGAAATACCGCATTACCAGTGCTCCCTAGCAGCTTATTCGATTGAGGCTTATAACACGGCGCGAAAGGGAACGCGCAAGCTTTGCACGTTCGACCTCGATGAAATGATGAAATTGACATCAAAAGCGCGGTCTTGATGACGGAAATTATCATCCCGCAGCAGATTTATTCTGCCTCAATTTTCCCAAGTTGGATGACTTTCTTCCAGCGAGCAAATTCGGTCGCCTGAAAAGCGGTGAACTCTTTGGGCGAATTGCCGACAATTTCAAAGCCAAGTTCGAGTAGCTTGGGTTTGACGGTCGGATCATTCAAAGCCTCGATAATGGCAGCATGAAGTGTGGCCTTGATATTTGCCGGAATTCCTTTAGGCGCGGCAAAGGCTTGCCAGGAATTGACCGTGACGCCCTTGATGCCGAGTTCTTCCAGGGAAGGTACATCCGGCAATAATGGCGAACGCTTGCTGCTGGTGACGGCCAGCGCCCTGAGTTTGCCAGCCTTGATGTTGGCCAATCCGGTATTAAGATTCATAAAGGTTGCCTGGACTTTTTCACCCAATAGGTCCGTCATAGCCAATCCGCCACCCTTATATGGTACGTGCAAGCCCTTGGACTTGGTCACCTGCCAGAATAGTTCAGCCGTCAAATGGTCACTGGACCCAATGCCAGAAGAGGCATAGGTCAGCATGCCTGGATTGGCCTTTTGGTAGGCAACCACATCGGCCAAGGTCTTGAAAGGGGAGCTGGCTGGCACCGCCAGTACATTGGGCGCTTGCACAGCCACGGTGATGTAGTCGAAGTCTTTAAGGGCGTTATAGCCGGCGCTCTTGATTAAATGCGGGCCGATCACCAGCGGGCCTAATGAAGTGACCAGTAGGGTGTTGCCGTCAGCCGCAGCCTTTTTCACGACCGTCGTTCCCACTGCGCCGCCAGCACCGCCTTTGTTTTCGACGATGAAGGGCTTGCCGAATTTTTCTTGCAGCTTGTTGCCGACGGTGCGGGCAATTAAATCAGAGGACCCGCCGGGCGGGAAGGGAACCACCAATGTTACCTGTTTATCGGGCCAAGCTAGCGCAGATGTCATTGCCAGTGTGGAGATACAGGCGCAAATTATTTTTTTCATTTGAGGTCTCATTGTATTTATTGTGGATGGCATTTTTTCCAGAACTAAAAAAAATAGCCTGCGATAGCAAGACGATTATCGCGATAACGACTTACTCAGTCAATTATGCGCAAGAATAAGCTTAGTCGCTATTTAATATTTGCCATTCATGTGAGAATTGAATGAAATTTTTTGCATAAGAGTGCAATATATCGACTTTAATTTTCAATGCAATGCAAATAGCATCCTCCGTCACTTTTAATTTTTCTTGAAGAATCTACGATGAACAAAATACATAATCCTGTCGTCAATCTACGCTATTGGCTGCTGATTTTTCTCGCCAGTATTTTCGGCACCAATACCGGTGACTATTGCGTAAAACTGTATCGTCAAATGGGTGATCTGGCCAATTTGAGTGCGCTAGGATTGAAACATGCAGGCCCATTGCCATTTTTAATTGTAGGATTTTTATTGATCTATTTTTTAGAAAAGCGCGATCGACATCCGCATGAATTTTATTTTTGGTCGGCGATCATCCTGATCCGGACAGCGGCAACGAATATTGCGGATGCCTTAGCTGGGGATTTAAATTTGAGCTTTACCCTTTTGGTAGGCGTAATGTCTGTTGCGCTCGTTTATTTGGCTTTGCAGTGGCAATCAAAAAGGGAAGCGCCCACCCTTACTTTTTTCGTTCCAGATACGACCAACATGTATTGGTGCACGATGTTGCTCGCGGGCGTATTAGGCACGGTAGTGGGCGATGAAGTTTGGCATTTATTTGGGATCGCCAATAGTGCAGCTGTCCTGACAGTGTTGATGGCATTACTGGTCTATTTCGGTTACCGAAATATCTTAATTTTGACGGCCATGTATTGGTTTGGTATTGTCTTTGCCCGCATCTCCGGCACGGCTGTTGGTGATTGGCTAGCCAAAAGTATCGATAAAGGTGGCGCAGGATTTAATTTAACGACTGCCACCATCATCAGCGGCGTTGTTTTTATCTTGGTCGCCATCATGTGGCGATCAAAAAATACACTGCCGCCAATGGACAAACAGGCTGCGTCAGTCAGCACATAAATTCGGACTCAGGGAATGTGTGAAACAAAAAAAACGCTGATGCATCACATCAGCGTTTTGACCATCAGCTTAGCTTATTCAGCCAACATACGTGAGCGTATCGACTGAAGTCGTATAACTTGAGCTCGTAATCGAACTCACATAAACGAATTCACCTTTAGCTTGGGTTGGCGTGATAGTAATCAGCATATAACCACGACGTGCCGTATCAATATATTGAATATCGTCGGTCAAGGCCTTGATCGTGCCTGCCAATGTAGCCGGTGGAAAGACCGCCGGTGGGAAATAACTTTCAAATCCAGGGGAGGTAACAGACATGCCCGCAAACTCGGCACCCACCACGGTTCCATCTGCTAAGGTCAGTTTGTTATACCAAGCATTATGACTGTCTCCAGACAAGACAAGAAATTTTTTCCCAGCGCTCTTGAGCTTGTTGGCAGAAATGAAAACGGCATCGCGTGCATTCGGGTAGCCTTCCCAGTTATCGAAGGTATAGGAGATTTTTGGATTTTTCATCGGATCCATCAAGCCCTGTTGGGTCGCGGTCCGCAATGCAGCAGGCGTGGCCTTGGCGGTAAGGTAAGCAGTAACAGACGCGGTACTTAAATTATCCGATAAGACAGATGCCGCAATTTGCACGCGGCCCATGACAGTTTGGTTCCCCAAAATTTGCCAGGTCGCTTTGGATGCCGTCATTTGCGCATCGAGCCAAGTTTGCTGGGTAGTGCCTAGTAATTGTTTATTTTTATTGAATGCATAAGGCAAAAATGCGGGGTCTGCAATATCACGACCCATGGCATCGACTGTTCGGTCAGGTTGATGTTCGCGGCCGATGATCCGCGTATCGAGCATATGCAAAGACAATAAATTACCAAAATCGAAAGAGCGATAGATTTTTAAAAGGTTCGCGGCATCGGGCGAGCGAATCGGCATCCACTCATGATAAACCTGACTGGCAATCGCCTTTCGGGCAGCCCAAGTGCCTTGCGTTACTGGGTCATGATTTTCCGCGCCATCCATATAGGCGTTATTGGCAAATTCATGATCGTCCCAAATAGCGATCATCGGCATACGTGAATGTAATGCCTTGGCATAGGGATCCGCCTTGTGGATAGCGTGACGGGCACGATAGTCGGCGAGGGTGACAATTTCATTCGCAGGAGCTGAAATCCGAGCAGCTACAGCAGTTGCAGCAGAAGGGTAGACGCCATCTTTATATTCATAAATGTAATCACCTAAATGCAGCGCAAATTGCGCACCGGAGGACACTGCCGAGTCGTACGCATTAAAGTAGCCGGCAGGATAGTCACTGCAGGAAAAAACGGCTAATTTGACTTCGGCGACATTGCCGACGGGGAGAGTTCGGGTGCGCCCTACAGCAGAAATACTATTGTTAGGTGCGACAAAGCGGTAAAAATATTCTGTATTGGCGCTCAATCCTGTTGCATCCACCTTGGCAGTAAAGCCGGTATCTTTACTCGCTCTGACAATGCCAGTAAAGAGAATGCTGGAAAATGCAGCATCTGCTGACATTTGCCACGTCAAGTCAATCGCATCGTCGGTCGATATTTTTGCATGCGTCCATAAAATCACGCGATCAGCTAAAGGGTCTCCACTCGCAATGCCGTAATTAAAAGCCGCCAATTCACCATTGAGCACGGTACCTGATCCACCACAGGATGTGAGTGCGCCGCCTGCTGCTACTACCACTGCGACAGATGACAATGTAATGAAAAAATGACGCCGGCTATTATTCTTTGCTAGGTTTCTCTGTGAAGTTAGTTTCAAGTCATCCATCATTTTTCCTCAAAAAAAATTGAGTGTGTTGTTTTTTTATTTCCTCCTCGTGACGATGGGTATGAATAAATTTAAATAGTTTGAATGACGTAATTGCACAGCGCCATTTGCCCAATTAGAAAATCATCTACTCGCGATAAAAAAAATACCTTGCACATCGAAATGCATGAAATCAGTCGTTAAGTTGTCACATTTCCCATTTACATTACATTCTGTTTTGTTTTTGCCAGCGATGTTTGCTGCTTCATCGACTTTGCCAGCGCCAATAATTTTGCACTATAACTAATTCGGGAGTGATCGACATGGAACATAATTTTGTAAAGCGGGAAGTATGTTTAGCGGTATTACGTGTTTTAAGTATTGCTGCGATCAGTAGCGTTTCTGCAGTTGCTGTGGCAGCCGACAAAGCGGCAGCCAAGCCAGCAGGCACCTATGTCACTGGCGACTTCCATAATCATACAACTTGTTCAGACGGCACTTTATCGTTGAAGAAATTGGTCGATAAATCAGCCGGCACCTTTAATCTGGATTGGTTCGTGCAAGCTGGTCATGGTGGTACGAGTGCTCGCAATTGTACTTTGGCAGAAGATCCATTTGAGCCAGTTCCACCCGCTCTGGGTTTGACAGTACCGCCAACGATTGCCGCAGCAGGCCAGCCAGCCAGTACAGGCAAAGGTCCTAATCAGCTATGGACAGATACCATCGGCAATGCAGCGATCAAGGGTGATGTTTCAGGCACAGCTGCAGCACGCAATATGTGGCGCTGGCAGATGATTCAGGAATACGTTTATCCTGTCATCGAGAAGGAAAGCCGTGATCGTAATAAGCCTATTTTCGTCGGTCTTGAGCAAGTCGTGCCGGGTCATGAACATACCAGTACAGTCATCATTGATGGTCAATTACCCGCCACTGGCGCCGGCAATGCCAATGCAATGGCAAAATTTGAATATTGCTTTGATCGCGCTGACACAGATACCAGCCGTGGTGCGACCAATCAATGGGATTGCAGCGTCACCGGCAGTAACAGCAACGGCTTGCTGGATGCAGTCGCGAAAAAAATTCTTATCCCCGGCAGTGGCGTCGGTGTCGGAACAGCCGGTCACATCAAGACGGTCGAAGGCGTGAAATGGATGGCCGCAAATTATCCTAAAACTAGCTATTACATTCCGGCACACTTGGAGCGTGCAGGCGCCTTCAATCCAAATGGTAATAATGGCTTTAACATCGAACATTTACGTAACTTTAACAATGCCGGTCCAACGGTAGCTTTCGGTTTTGAATCGATGCCTGGTCATCAAGCCGATCCTAACCGCGGCAGCTATAGTACTGGTGCGGTGGGTGGTGGTACCTTCGGTGGTACGGGCGTTTATGCAGCTAAAATTGGTGGTGTGTGGGATGCACTGCTGGGTGAAGGTCGTAACTGGTTCTTCTTCGCTAGCTCGGACTACCATAACCGTGGCGCATTTGGTCCTGATCAACGTGAAAGTAGTGCGGACTTCTTCCCTGGCGAATACACCCGCGACCACGTCATGGCGCGTACAGGCAGCAGCAAGCTTGGCACCCAAGCGATTGTAGATGGTCTGCGTAGTGGCAATAGTTTCGTCTCAAATGGTCAGTTAATTGATCAGTTATCCTTCGTTGTCTGCGCATCCAATCCAGGTGTTGTGCGTAAAGCAGCGGTGGGTGCACTCGAAGCTGCATCCCTCGCAGCAGCGGCTAAAAAATCCGACGTGGCGATCAATGGCTGCGCAACGATGGGTGAAAAGCTCGTTGTTCGTCCAGGTGCAGACTTGATCGTATCGATCGTCGTTCGTAATCCAATAGTCAAGAATAACTCGCCATATGCATTCGCTAATCCGTCGCTCAAGCAATTGGGTATTACTCAGCCACTGAATATGCCAGTTCTGGATCACGTTGATGTTATCGGTGGTAACGTTACCGGCTACATTGACCCATCGAATACAGCGGCTTATGAGGGTTTGATCGGTTCAGCCGCAGCGAGCAACCCAAGCGCTGCCTTGTTGAAGACGTTCAATGCAACAAATTGGACAGCCTCAGCAGATGGCACACGCAAGATGACTTACCGTATCTCAGCGGTCAAGGCATCGCAGTATTTACGTTTGCGTGGTACGAACCTGCCAGTCTCGACACCGTATGAAACCGACGCTTCGGGAAATCCACTGCTCGATTTCGGTATTGCCGGCAAGATTCCATGTACAGATGCAGCATGTCCTGCACACATGACCGTCGTTAATGGTGCAAAGATGTCCAGTCTTGACGTTGCTGCTTGGGCTGACCTTTGGTTCTATGCCAATCCAGTGTTCATCGAAGTGTTAGGTTCAACGAAGATTGCTGGCATCAAATAAGTAGTACTTTGCAACTTTTGTAAACCAGAGCGGGATAACTTCCCGCTCTGTTAATGACTTCAAGCCGGCGCATGCCGGCCTTTGTGTTTTAATTGAATGTTATGACCTTGTCGTTGAAAGAAACACCTCTGTCTCTCCCACTTGACTCTGCCTATGGTGCCAGGCTAGGTATTGCCGCCGGTCTGATGGCTTGTTCGGGTTTTGCAGGTTTGGGTTATCAGATCGTCTGGACCCAGCAATTTGGCGTTTGGCTTGGTCATGAAATCATTGCGGTGCTCGCTGTTGTTGCTGCTTTTTTTGGTGGCTTAGCGCTCGGCGCTGTCTTCTTGGGTCGTCGAATTGGCATGAGTGATAGCCCGGCTAGATGGTACGCAGGCTGCGAGGCACTCATTGGCATTTGGGGCCTTGTTCTCAGTATTTTTCTGCTGCCTGCCAATACGGTACTTGCTTCCCTGACCGGCCCGCAGCCATCGACACTCTGGCAATGGAGCATTGCCTTTCTCGGACCATTTTTTTTGCTCCTCCCAGCGACATTTGCCATGGGAGCGACCCTGCCTGCCATCGAAGGCGTGACCAAGCGTTTGCGGGCGCAGGGATTTGCTCTTGGGGGATTGTATGCAGCTAATACCCTTGGCGGCTTAATCGGTGTGCTGGCGACGAGCTTCTTCCTGATTCCGCAGGTAGGTTTGCAGCAAACAGCGTTGCTTTGCGTAGCGGTGAGTTTGTCATGTGCTGTCATGGCGCTGTTTCTTTTCCCTCAGTCTGGTTCGCACTTCAACCATGTCATGACGGATTTGACATCAGAAAAAAATGGCTTACGTCGTCAATTTTTTCTTTTGTTGTTTTGGACTGGACTATTAGGAATTGGCTATGAAGTTGTAGTCGTGCGCGCACTCAGTCAAGTGGCTGAAGATACGGTCTATACGTTTGCGATCTTATTAGCGATCTACCTGTTAGGGACTGCAGGTGGCGCAGCAGTCTATCAACGGTATTTGAGTGATCACACAGATTCGCCACGCTTACGCGATCAGCTATTTGCCAGCCTTTGCGCAGCTATTCTCCTGAGTTTTTTGGCAATTTGGCAAAGCGAGTCGATCAAGCTGACCTCAAACGCCTGGCTTGGTAGCGGTGTGATGCCTGCTTTGGCCACAGAAGCTATGCTGGCTTTGACGGCGTTTGCTTTGCCAACCTTTTTTATGGGGGCGCTGTTTAGTCATCTCAGCGTAGAAGCGAAAGACGCGGGCCTCACTTGGGGCTCTGCTATTGGCATCAATACCCTCGGTGCGGCCTTGGCCCCGGTCCTGTTTGGCGTGCTGCTGCTGCCTCTACTGGGTATTAAATTTTTATTACTGTTCATCGCACTGGCATACTTACCTTGCATGGCGCGCCAACGCTGGCGTCAATTTTATTTTCTTGTGCCTGCACTATCGATCATTTTATTGTTCATTTATTCGCCCGAATTACGTTTTCTCAGCCTGCCAGAATCAGGAAAAGTCATCAGCTATCGTGATGGCGTAATGGCTAGTGTCAGTGTCATTGAAGACGCGGATGGTGTAGCCAGACTGCGGATTAATAACCACCAGCAGGAAGGCAGTAGCGCCAGTGGTTTAACCGATGCAAGGCAAGCGTACCTCCCATTGCTATTACATCCTCAAGCGCATAGTGCCTTATTTCTTGGATTGGGAACCGGTGTCACCGCCTCGGCTGCGGCTGAAGATCCGCTGCTCAAAGTTGATGCGGTCGAACTCTTACCAGAAGTGATCGCAGCCTCTGATTATTTCCGTACCGGGCTGGATAATCCAGAAGCGGCGGCACGTCTGAATATCATCGCCGGCGATGCCCGCCGCTATGTGCGCGCCAGTCATGGACAATACGACGTGATTGTAGCGGACCTGTTCCATCCGGCGCGTAGTGGCGCAGGTGCGCTCTATACTGTTGAACATTTTTCTGCGATCAAGGCGCGGTTGGCAAAAGACGGTTTATTTTGTCAGTGGTTACCTCTACACCAGTTGGACTTAGAAACGCTGCGTAGCATCGTCCATTCATTCATCAGCGTGTACCCCGATGCGAAGGCGATCATTGCCACCAATAGTCTGTCTACGCCGGTGATAGGTTTGATTTCACGGCCGGATCTTGCGCATTTTAATCTGCAGCAGATTAGCAATCGCCTGGCTGTCTCGCAAGGTCAACAACGACGTGCGCAGCTCAATCTCAAGGATGAATTTTCACTTCTCGGGAGTTTTATCGCTGGACCTGCTGCACTCAAACACTTTGCGGCTTCAGCGCCATTGAACACCGATGACCGTCCTACCGTAATTCAGCATGCACCTTTTGCCACTTACGCGCCTGAAGCATTGCCACACGAACGCCTATTGGCGCTGAAAAAAAAATTAGGTGTGACGCCAGAAGAATTACTTGGACCAGCGCTGACAAGCAAGGAGCGCGAATGGCAAAACCGCTTGATGGCCTATGGCGAAGCGCGCGATCAATTTCTTGTGCTAGGCGTTGGCATTCGCCCCGATCCTGATCCGCGCGTGATGCTGGCGCAATTACAAAAACCATTGTTGGAACTGGTGAGGCATAGTCCGGACTTTCGGCCTGCCTACGATCCCCTACTGAGTATGGCGATGGCGATGGTAAAAATCGACAAATCAGCATCGCTCGATTTATTGACATCACTTATGCAAGCTCAACCAGCGCGGATGGAAGCAGGTTTGGCATTAACAAAACTGCGGTCCGACCAGCTCAGATCAGTTCCTTAGTCGTTGACATTAGATCAAGTATTTTTTTATTCAGACAAAACTGTCGGTAACCCGTAACACCTTAAGGATTTTGATGAATTTCACATTATTTCGCAATCATCTCGTACGTGAACCTTTAGTCCATTTTGTACTGGCAGGCGCTGTATTGTTTGGTCTTGACCATGTCATTTCTGCAGGACGGGACAATCCGAAAATAATCGTTCTGGGTGCCGAAGTGGAAAAAGAAGCACATGATATTTTTCTCGGTGCGTTGGGGCGCGAACCGTCTGAAAAGGAAATGACGATTTTGCGCGAACGTTGGATTGATAATGAAGTGTTGTATCGGGAAGGCTTGGCCTTGCGCGTTGATCAGGGCGATCCGACGATCCGTGAACGGGTGATCTTTAAAGCTTTAGAAATCATGCAGGCAAATCTTGCTTTACCCAAGGTGGACGATCAACAGTTACACGCTTGGTTTGAAAAAAATCGTGAAAAATACGATGAGCCTGCCCGATTTGATTTCCTCGAAGCCGTAACAGTCGGAACCTTGACGCCCGATGCCGTCAATAAGTTTGTGGCAGCCTTGAACACTGGTGCAAAAGAAGAGAATTCAACTCAAAGTGGCTTGCGGGTATTTAAGGCGCGTCCACGAAATACGCTGGTAACTAGCTATGGTGAGCCGTTCACGCAAGCACTTGAGAAAATGCCCATCGGTCAATGGCAAGCGCTCGAAAGTCGTGAAGGATTGCGGGTAATACGACTGGAAGCAAAAAAAGCTGGCGAAGCCGTTGACTATACGTCTGTTCAGACCAAGGTATATATGGACTGGAAAGATGACATTCTCCAGCAGCAGCGTACCGATGCCGTACGTGAGCTTGGGAAAAAATACACCATCAAGCGAGTCGAGGCAGTGAAGTGATGGCGCTAAATTGCGCACAGCGCATGGGCACTCTACATAAATTGATTGCTGGCTTTATGCTCACTTTTTTATTCGCCTCCAGCAGTTTATGGGCGCACGAAATGAGCATGGCTGAACTCAACATGCGCGAACTCACCAAAGGGGATTTTATTTGGAGCTGGGGTCAAAGTGGAAATTCCGGCAAACCCCTCGAACAAGATCTCACGCCTGTTTGGCCAGCGGGCTGTGTAGCCCAAGCGCAGACGCTCCATTGTGCTGCACCTGGTCTGGTCGGAAATTTGGCAGTTACCGGCGTAGGTAAGAGTTATTCCGCTGCCATGGTGCGTATTGCATGGCTCGATGGCCAGACCCGCGTCTATACCATCACTGCTGCGCAGCCAACTGTCCGGCTGTATGGTGCAGTCAATGATGAACGAGGTAGTGGGGAAGTCATTCAAGCGTATACGTTATTAGGTATCGAGCATATCTTGACGGGTTTCGATCATCTATTATTTGTATTCAGCTTGCTTTTTTTAGTCGGATTTAACCGGCGTCTGGTAGCGACGATTACCGCTTTTACAGCAGCACACAGCTTGACGCTTGCTTGCAGTGCTTTGGGCTTGTTGACCTTGCGTTCAGCGCCGGTTGAAGCCTCCATCGCGCTCTCGATCATTTTAGTAGTGGTTGAATCGCTGCGTGAGCGCGAAACCTGGGCGCGACGTTGGCCAGCGATGGTGTCATTTCTATTTGGCTTAGTCCATGGTTTGGGCTTTGCTGGTGCACTCAAAGAAATCGGCCTGCCTGAAAACCATTTGCCAGTGGCTTTATTGACATTTAATCTGGGCGTAGAGATTGGCCAGTTATTGATGGTCGCATTGGCCTACGGATTAACACGCTGGCTATCGCGATACAGTTGGTTTGCACGCTTGCGAGTACCGACACTGTACGCAATGGGTATCATCGCAAGCTATTGGACATGGCTGCGGATCATGGCCATCGTCACGTAAGGTGAGCGTTACATCGCATATCCTTATCACCCATCACGAAAGCGCATCATGGACCAGATCATTGAACTTTTCCCCATACCCTTCATGCGGGTGGAAAAACTCCTCGATACGGAGTCCATTGAAGCGATTAAGCATCAATTTTTGAAGTCCGTAAAAAATACCAATGCCAAATCATTACAGCTGTCGCATTCAGAGATGCTGTCGCCGGAAGAAAATCCCTTATTCAAAGACATCAGCGAATTGATCATCCCCAAGCTGTGCGAATTTGGATTACTGATGTTTGGCGAACGACTCAGTTGGTCGATCAAAGAAATGTGGGGCAATGTTTTACAGACGAATGGTTATCAAGCGATGCATAACCATGCGAATTGCTTTATTTCTGGCGTGATCTATCTGACCCCCTCGCATCCTTCAGCAAACACTATCTTTATGAAGGGTCCAGGAGGACGTGACTTCGCCTTTAGTCATGCCAGTAGTCAGACAGAACTGGGTCCCTTCAATGCAGATAAATGGGTATCACCAGATGTCACGCCTGGCGACATGGTGCTGTTCCCAAGCTATTTGCTGCATGAAGTTAGGCCTAATCTTGGACCATTACGCATATCGCTTGCCTTCAATGCGATTCCAACGCGTCTGGATTCTTGGGGATACGCGATCGGTTTTTCTAGATAAAAGAAAGCGCCTAATGAAAATTCAACAAAGCCTGTATTTGATCGCTGCTGTGGCGCTGTTTTCAATGACGGGGCAGTCAGTGAATGCACATGAATATTATGCTAAATCATTTAAGGTCATTCATCCTTGGGCTTTGCCAACGGATCCGGAGGCAGTAAGCGCCAAGGTGTTTGTCCGCTTCGAAGAAATCTCCGCATCGGATACCTTGATTGGTGCGCAAACGAGTTTGGCGGAGAGGGTCGACCTCATTTCAACCAAGAAAAAGGGGTCGACTGTTGTAAGCAGCAAGATTGACGGTATTGCATTACCCTCTGGAGAAGCCGTTGATTTTCTCCCTGATGGCAGCTACCTGCTATTGATTAATTTACAGACGCCATTGCAATGGCAGCGGAGTTATCCCATGACCTTATTTTTTGAAAAATCTGGACCAGTAGAAGTCGCCATTTCAATTGGCGCACATTAAAATCTTGTTGAAAAAAGGGCCGGCTTAGCCGACCCTTCACTAAATTACACTAAACGATGAATCAAGCAGATTTCTGATCGCCATAAATGCGGAACTGGCCATCTTTGTAGCGAATTTGCACACTAATCGACGTCTTGTTACTGTCCGGCGCTTTATTTACATAGGAAGCAGTCAAGGTACAGATGCCGGTTGAGTCATCACACTGACTGACAGTCGCATCTTCGATCGTCAGGAGCGGGAAAACCTGATCAGCATCGAGGGAAGTCAGATTAATGCCATCTTGCTTGAGGTTTTCTACCAGCTGCGATTTTGTATAACCAGCATCAAGAAAAGAATCATCAAATAACTCGGTAAAACCAGAGGTATTCATTCCAACGACTGAAGTCAAACCTTGTTTATAGCTGGCGATAAAACTGGTAGTTGATGCGCTTGAGGCTTTTGGTGAATCTGTGCTGCCGCAAGCTGTCAAAAGTGAAAACAGAACTGCGGCAATCATCATAGAGGCTAGCTTATTTTTATACATGATTTGTATTCCTTAAAGTGTTTAGTATTTCAACAGGATGTCAAAAAAAATGACACCCATCTCAGGCACTTAATGCTTTCAGTTTGACGAATTCTTCCAGATTCATCGACTGGTACCCTTGGAAAAAAGTCAGCGTCGATCCATAAAAATGTCTCCATAACAAAATATGGCATGATCATTTTATCGAGATAATATGACGGCTTTGCTACAACGAATGCGATAAAAAAATCTTAGGTAAATCGACAAACAGTGAATCAATATCGTAGATCTACGGACTACTAATTCTTTCCTTGCACAGTCTTTTTAAAATCAAATAAGTTCATAAGATCACCGATCGCAGGGCGATTGAGCGGCACGTATGGATTATTGAGTTCATGTATTGGATTGGGTAAATTATCTCGACTTCGTTTGGTTAAGGGAGAGAGATGCCAGTTATGCTCGATAAATTTTAAGATTGACGCATGATCATAGTAGGTATGATCGACGTAGCCTGCTTTGGCGAAAGGGGACACTGCCAGCATCGGTATGCGCGTGCCATCACCAAAGAAATCAATGAACTGAATATAACCTGAATCATAATATCCGCCACCTTCGTCAAACGTTACTAGGATAGCCGTCTTATTCCATAGCGCTGTATTTGATTGAACCCGGGCGATGATATCTGTGACCAAACCATCAAAACTAGGTTGCATTGCGTAACCAGGATGGCCAGAAATACTATCGTAGGGAGCAATGATACTCACCGCAGGAAAATTTTTACTCTCTTTGACGTCCACGTAAAACTGCTGCATATCTTGTAGCTTATGGAGATCACGACCTGTCATGGTCGATGCAAAAAAACTCGGTGTATCGCACATGGCACAATATTCTTTGTCGACGGCTTTTCCATCGTTGCGACCGCCGCTATACCACTTCCAAGAGATGCCCGCAGCGCTTAATCCATCCCCGATATGCGGCATCGTTTGTGGTGGAAGAATCATCGTGTTTGGTTTTTGCTCTAATAGTTCACCCGTGGGTGAATATCCGGGCTCCATATTATTGAGCATGTAATACGTATCAGCTGCGCAATTGCCGTCATTGAACGGACGATAGGGTAATGATTTTAGAAGCGCTTGAATACCGGCCACGCCTGCTTCAGTGATGTCGGCACATCGTGTAAAGGTACCGCCACGATAGCCATCTTCTGTGTACCAGTTATTGGTGCCAGCTTGAGCATTCGGATTTGCAATGAGTTTTGCTGGTGGTACGGACGGTTTGCCATTTTCCGTATAAACCGCCACGTCAGCAGTAGCGAGCGCAAAGTAATTAGCGGTCGTGCCGCCCATAATCGGCTGATGATAATTATCAGCTATAGCATAGGTATCAGCCAAATATTTAAAATAGGGCGCATCACCGGCTTGCATATTATAAAAGCCCATAGCAACGCCACCTTGAAAAGTACTACTTGGTGCGAGCTTGGTATTGACATTGCTTGGTCCGGGTCCTGTCACCTGCCCGACCCAGGTAAATAAATCATTTTTTCCACCGTTGACTTGCTGCCACATTTGATAAAAGCGATGGGTGGGGTCACCAGTATGCGCGCCATAGCTTACATAGCCCGTAATGGGGAAAGGGCCATTGGGTAAATCAGTTGGAAAGCGCGCATCAGGTATGTCCTGGCGCTGTCCAAAAGCACCCGTTGCGTAGGGCTGGGGTAGGGCAGTGTAGGATCCAGTGGTCGATGGGATGGGTGAGTAGATGCCAGGATTGTTCGCTATTTTTTGTTGTGCAAGATTAAATTGGGAACCGGGACTGCCATCAGCCTTGACGATCCCCTTAGAAAACAAATTTGAAATCATTTGCCCTTGCTTAGGTAGATAGGTAGCAAATAAATTATCAAAGGTGCGATTTTCTCCGACGATTACAATCACATGCTCAATAGGCGTAGATGTTTGAATCGTCGCGGCTTGAGAAAATTGAATAAGGCAAAAAGATAGCATTAGTAGGTCGTGGATAAATTTCATCATATGTGCATTCATAAAACAATGGCGTGGCAAAAAAATAGCGGGCACCCTATTACACTAGGGTACCCGCTGGACTACTTCTACTTAGAACTTAGCGTTGACTGTCGTGAACAGCTGACGTGGCGCACCTGATAAAAGGGTTGCAAAAGCACCAGTAGGGTCTGTCATGGCAAAGCCATTACTGCCCAGTGTGCTGAAGTATTGTTTATTGAACAGGTTATTCAAATTAATCTGAATCGACACATCTTTCAAAGCACCTAAATCTTTTTGCTTGTAGCCCAATGACAGATTTGATACCCAAAAATCCGGCACTTCAATATCATTCATGTAAGTGTAATAACGCTTACCTGTGTATTTAGCACCAGCACGGTAAAACCAATTTGCCGCTTCGTAGGAGAGCTCTGTATTGAACATGAGCTTCGGTGTATCGACTACTTGTTTCCCATCGATTAACACTAGCTTGCCATTATCAAGATAGTTTGACTTGTACTTGGAGTCATTCAATGTCAATGAGTTAAACCAAGACCAATGTGGTGCAAACGACCAAACGGCGGCGGCTTCGAGTCCTGTGGTTTCTGCCTTGCCGACGTTGACGAAGGTACTTGGGCAACCCAGAATGCCAGCGCAAGTCGCAACGCTCAACAGACGATCATTAAAATCAGCACGGTAGACAGCAATTGAGCCACTCAACGCTTTGCTCTTAAAGCGATAACCCATGTCCAACGTGGTCGAAGTTTCTGGCTTGAGATTGGGTGTGCCAGCATTAAAAGCGACTTGCGTTTGTCCGAAAGGTCCAGTTACACCTGGTTGGAAGGCACGCATGTTTTGTGTCAGTGATGCAAACAGCTCATCATTTTTGCTCAACGCATAATCAACACCAATCTGCGGTAAAACAGACTTTGACGCAGTCAAGGTGCCAGCAGCACGTGTGCCGACCACATTGGTTGCTTCAATGCTCACCTTCGGTGATTTAAAGCCGACATTCACATTCAATTTACTATCGACTGCCACCGTATCTTGCAAATAGAATTGGGTAGTCGTTGTCAGGAATTGCTGCTTGAAGCCGGTGGCCATTGGGTTCGTCAGGAAGTAATTCGTATCTGCATCGCCAGTCACTGCGTAAAAATTACGTGTCAAGGTATGATCGCTATTCTCACCCCAGAAGCCGCCATTGACAGTATGCGTACCATTGACCCATGTAAGGTCACTGGTAAGGCCATTGCGGCTGATCTTGTATTCTGTCGTACGAATAGAGATCGGCATCGTGGCAGAAGTTGGCGTGTAAGGTGTGTACCAGTGTCCTTGACCATCGTTGTTATGGTGATAGACCGTCGTTTTCAAGACGGCTGCATCGGATAACTTCAAGTCCATCGACAATCCAGCCAGGTCATCTTTACGCAAACCTCTACCAAGGTAATAGGCATCATCCACATTCGTGACGCCGCCAGTATAGACGCCACGAGCAGCCGCTACAGCGCGCTGAAAGTCAGGCTGATAGTTATCCCAGTTCCAACCTAAACGACCGACCATCTCTAAAGCCATGTCTTGATAATCTGTTTCAGCACGATCGGAATGGTTATAAAACGCGCTAATCTTATTCTCGCCAAACTGTTGTACAAGTTTGGTGTTGATTTGATCTTGATCTTGATTGCCAAAGCCTTTCCATTTTTCAGCACGTTGACGAGTCAAGCTGATGTAGGCCTTGGTACCGCTGGCGAGAAGACCTGTATCAAAACGGACAAAGCTTCGGGATGTTTTATTCGCGCCAAACGTTTGCGTGAGATCGAGCCCCATTTTTTCTGATGGATCGCTGGATACAAATTGCACTGTACCGCCCAGATTACTGGTCGATGCTGTGCCGACAGCGCCTGCACCTTGAGATAAGGTGACACTACCAATATTTTCGGAAGAAATAGCGCGGCTAATATGTAAGCCATTGTTATTACCATAGCTCATGTCGCCAAGCGGGACGCCATCGAGCGTGAAGCCTAGTTGATTTTGATTGAAGCCACGCACACTAAAGCGTGTTGACCATTCGTAGGCACCAAATGGATCGGCTGATTCAAAGCTCACGCCAGGCAGTTTTTCTAATGTCTTTAAGGGACTTGTTCCTGGCAATACTTTGGCGAGATCGTCGCGGGTAATATTTTGTACCTGACGTGTTTGACCACTACCAAAAATGGTAATGACATTAGAATTTTCAGGAATTTCTTGCGCTTGCGCCATGACAGCGACGGCTTGAAGTACAAGCAAACAAAGCGGTTTTAAATTATAAGCATGTTTCAAAATAGCGCTCTCATTCTTCAATTAGGTTGGATATCACGCGCTCAATGGTAAGCATGTGTTGAGAAGTTACTCGTGGACTATTCGATGCGATTTCATATCGATATCCAGAGCAGAAATGAGAATAGTTAGTACTTGTTACGTCGGAATGACAATATTGCTAAAATGCACGAATAGTACGGAATTCATCTTTTAGTGCTAGTAAAAATATATGCCGAAATTTTTTGCACTAGAACTGCTCAAGAGCGATATTCTTTTTAATATTTATCCGTGATTCGTTGAGAATATGGCAGATGAAATTATTGAAATTAACTTTCTTTCCATGAACTTGCGACAAAATAGTAATCAATGGAGGCGGATGAATATGACTGACTATTTTCATGGGCTTCAGCAACGCACAATTTTTATCGGCAATAAAAACAGCTCGTGAATCTGATCAACCAGATTTGATCAGTTTTCCTGCCAATTAAGCATGAACATAAATTAGAGTTGATCGACAAAATACATGGTTACAAACATGTATTTTGTCGATGTAATTTCAGTAACAGTTGAGCTTAGAACTTAGCGCTGATGCGTGCATAAACGAAGCCACCATTCGTACTATAGGGTGAATTACGCGAGTAAATTAGACCCCGGAAGGTTTGCCACTGTGCCTTATCTGGGTAAGTATTGAACAAGTTATCAGCACCTAAGGTAACTTTCACCATCGGTGTGATTGCATAGCTAATACTGGTGTCAATGAAGTTAATCGGGCTAAATACTTGTGGTGCATAGGTCGCATAAGTGAGGCCTGGTGCTGCCGTATTAGGAAAGGCATCCGTCCAATCTGACCATGCGCCGTAATAACGCAGACGGCCCATGATTTCCCAAGCACTTTGTGAGTACGTCGCGCTGAGGGTTGCACGATTCTTCGGCAGGCTATCCTCAAACATCTGTGCTGCATAGGCATTCGCAATCCGACTGCCACTGGTGAGTTTTGTGCCGATATAACTATAGGCCAGTGTCGTATTGAGTTTGCCACTACCCAGTTTATCAAGCTTTTGTAAAACCAGTTCTAAGCCTTGGGTCGTGGTGTTGAAATCATTTTGCAGGAAGTTGGCGACGGTAATGTTTTGTAGATTGGGGATATTCAGTGCATTGAGTGCTTTGCTCTCTGCTGCTGTGAGGGTGTAGTTGGTGCTCGCGTTCAGACGATTTTTAACGTCAATTCTAAAAAAATCCAGGCTGCCAGACAAACCTTGGCCTGCATCCCAAACTGCGCCCAATGAAAGGTTGTTCGATTCTTCAGGCTTGAGTGCCGCAATGCTGACACCTGAACGCAAATTCAATAATTGCGCGACTGGACCAACAGGGCTAAATCGGCCACTCGTCGCAATAGGTGACGTCGCACTTGGCAAATATTGCGACAGCGCTTCGCTATAAATTTGCGCAGTAGATGGTGCACGGAATCCCGTTGAGACAGTACCGCGCAAGGCGAAATGATTGAAATCATAACGACCGGATAGTTTATACGTCAGTGATCCACCAAAGGATTCGTACTTTTCATAGCGCAATGCGGCATCAAGGCTTAATTGCTTATTGAGAGGCAGATATAAATCGCTGTAAATAGACTTTGACATTTGACTATGACTGCCAGCTTGTGCCGGAGAATAACCAGGAAATCCGCTCGAACAGCATGACAGTCCTGGTGCGCCTGGGCCAAATGCATAGGAAGCTGCATCACCCGCTGTCATGGCAAATTTTTCGTCACGAATTTCCATGCCGCCTGCTAATATCGCGGACGCTTCATACGAAGTCAGTCGTAATGGCTTGGTTAGATCAAGGTTGAAATAATGTTCATTCTGATGCACGCCACCGTCATTAAACGAGGTCGGGCTTGCAGGTCCTAAGGACGCATTGATGGAATTGGTCATCGAATAATCAATGTTATTGCGGCCAAAACCATAACTCATGTCGAACTTCAGTTGATCAGGATCGATGTTATTGCTGCGGATACCAACATACATGGAGCTATCATCGTCTTTGGATAAGAAATGCGGGGTAAAACCCGTTGGATAAATTTGCTTTAAGTTCCAACCAGGGAAGGCGGCATTATTTGCAAATAAGCTCGCATAGCTGCCTACCGGACCGCGATAATTAAAGTCGCCGACGCCATTTCCTTGGCCAAGTGTGCCAAAGCTATAGAGCGTGTAATTGGCTAACTTGACAGCCGAATTAAAGGCAAAGCGCGTTGCTTCGCGCTCAGGACTACCCCAGTGCACATCCGGATTAGCAAACTGTAATGTCGGAAAAGCTGCTTGACTTGCTGCAGCATTGCTTGATTGATTCGAGCGGGAGGTATAACCGTCTTTGGATTTTTCGATGGTCATCGCGAGGAAGGCATCAGTGTCACCAAAGCCACCATGCAGACCTAGCTTGTTTCCTACGCCATCACCGGCAAAATAGCGACCAGTCTGTAAAAAACTACGCCACGCAAGACTATCGTCCAAGTTCAGGTTAATAACGCCGGCAATCGCATCCGAGCCATATTGGGCAGAAGCGCCATCACGTAATACGTCAATCGATTTGAGCGAACTCGTCGCGATTTGATCTAAGTCTGGGGCCTGAAATGCGCTGCCATAACTTGGATTCATCATCATCGCTGAACGATGAACTCGTTTTCCATTAAGCAGCACCAAGGTCTGGTCTGGGGATAAATTACGTAGTCTGGCGGGACGGACGAATATGGTGGCATCAAGAGCAGGCAGTGTCTGAACGCTAAAGGATGGAATAAGATCCGCTAATGCCTCTACCAATTCAGATGAAGCTGTCTGTTCGATCGCAGCACGACCGATAATATCAATTGGTACCATTGACTCTAAGGCAGTACGTGGCGCAGCACGAGTGCCCATAATGGTCACTTGTCCGGGCTGTTCATTATTTGTCATTTCCTGCGCTGTGGCTGAATAGCTCAGTGTAGAAGCAATCAAACTGATGATGCTTTTCAAGACGAATGCTGAAAATTTATTGTTCATTTAAATTTCTTTCAAATTTTGAATAAATATATTGTTAAATCTTATTTCTTGGATGATAAATTCGGGTATTGAGTACCCATAATTCCTTTCCATAAAATACGGTTATAAAGTGATGCATCTACCTGATCTTCTTTAGAAAAATCCATTCCTTTCGTTACTGATGCCCAATACTTTCCATTGTGTTTTGGTTTCATAACGATTTTTGGTGCTGCTTCTGGCAATGCTAATTTCGTTGAGTGCAAGATATCTGGCACTAATGACTTAAATGTCCATTGTGATTGTGTGAGATCGAAAATATCTGTCATAGGCGCTTGATTGCTATCGTTAATGCTGAGATAGTCAATGCCCAAAATATCTTCGATTGTTCTTAAAATATTGATGGTTGAATATTTAGTGCTGATGACAACGCCACCTTGTTTGACATAGGGTCCTACAACAAAGCTGATACTTCGATGCTCATCAACATGATCAGGACCATCTTGGCAGTCATCCTCAACCATAAAAATTAATGTGCTATCTGCATAAGGACTTTTTGCTACTGCTTCTACTAATTTTCCGATCGCATAATCATTGGCCGCTACTTGTGTCTCAGGTGTGTCAACACCATCAAGTGCTTTATCGAAGGCGCCTGTATGATCACCGCCGAAATTAACTAAACTCAGAGCAGGAAGATCGCCATTCGCTACAAACTGCTTAAATTCGCGTTCCCATTCAGCTTGTCGGTATACTTCAGGATAAGCAGAATCGAATGCACGGAAATAGAGATCGGTATGATCTTGCAGTTCAGGATCGCTGACAGCGACTTGTACAACTTTTGAAGCAAATGGAGTACGGTTTCCTGCGGCACCATCAGGCGATACATTGCCTGTAAAGAAACCGTAATTCCGAATCTTTAAACCTGCACGTAATGCAGAACTCCAAAGGTATCCTTTTTGTTTTTCCCCATTTGGACCATCCGGTGCAGCAACATTATTGAAGCCTGCCAAAATATCCGGATCATTCGGTAGGGAGGGTGTATAAATCTGTCGCTGTGAAACTGGGGCGCCCACAAATACGTTGCGATTTTGGCCTTCCCAATCATAAGTACCACCTCTGCCGGCATAATTAGGCGGCAGCATTTTTACGCCAAAATCTGATTCGCGAGCACTAACACTCCATGGCCATCCGTTGCCGCTCACTTCACCTGGGTCAAAGAAATTATCTAAAATAATGAACTGATTTGCTAAGGCATGTTGATTTGGGGTGATCGCTGCTGGAAATTCAGTTAATGATTTATCGCCATTACCTTTACCTAGATCTCCTAAAACTTGGTCATACGTTCTATTTTCTCGAATAATATAAATCACATGTTTTATCTTATTGTGCAAAAAGGACATTACTTGTTCGTCATTTTTTGATAATCGATAACCAAAGTGATTATTTTCGATAACTTGTGTAGTAAGTTTATTGAGTATTGAAATATCTTTTGGTGCAGGTAAGCTTTGTAAGCTCGCTTTACTCAACTGCAAAATATATTGATTATAAGATTGCTTGACTGGTGTACTTTTTACTAAACATGGGGTCTTTTGATAGCCAAGACAATTACCTGTATTGGGTCCCGGTAAACTTTTACTATTTACAACGTAGAGCATCCCGCCGCCGTTAGGACCATAGATGACATGTTGTGGTGACCAAGTAGTGGGAATTAATCCAATTACTGTTTGTGGATTTTTATCCATCGCTATGACTGCGATTGAGTTCGTACCATTATTGGTTACGTATAGCGAATGTTCATCCGTCGATAATGCCAAACTATTCGGTGCGGCACCTTTGTAGGATTTTGGGAGCAATGTCGCATTTGTTGGCGCTATCGTACCAACGGTGTTTAATACGGCATTAGTATTCGTATTGATGATGGCGACGCTATCTGCGTTATCTAATGCTACGAGCAATAAATTTTGCGCGCGATTTAGTATCATTTTGTTTGGATTGCCGCTTAGGGAAATTCTCCCTGTTACCTGCGCCGTTGGAATATCGACGATCACAATCTCTCTATCTCTGATGCTCGATATATAGGCTGTTGTATTTCCTTTAATTGCGACCCAAAATGGATAAGTACCTCCTTCAGTACCTGGGAGTCCTCCATTTTTTCCAGGGCGAAGATCTACTTCATTTAATACAATTTTATTGCTTGTATCTAAAATTGAGATTGAATCATTAAACATATTTGCAACGACAAGGATTTTCCCATCTATTGTTGAGGCGATCCCAGTTGCAATCGGTTTTACTAAATTGCCGGGAGCTACAGCTAATTTATGATTTAAATTTATTGTCGGTAATGCTTCTTTCCATTTTCCATTTGATAATTGGTAAGAGTGAACGAGGTCGTCAATGCCACCGGATACATATAAATTTTTACCATCGGGTGAAAAGGTAATTCCAGCCCAGGTATTTTTTATTTGCAATACTTGTATTTGCTTTGCATTTCCACTGCTAATATCATAAAGAAAAATATATTCGTTTTGTAAATTTAAATCGGCTTTTCCAGTTGTCGAATCTCTGTACTTATTAAAACCGGTAGTTAGTACTGCCAAGGTATTGCCATCCGGAGAAAGCGCCTCACTAATCGCCTGTCCGACTGTGAATTTTGGATAAGCAGTTAATTGTGGATTTAGTGCACTAACGATGGAATTGGGTGCTAGCTCAGGCGTGATTATTTGATTCGTTGGAAGCGATATAGGCTTTAGCGGACCTAAATTCGTTTTGATTACGTCGAATTTTGTTTCATTTTCTGCATTGGAAGGGCTGCACCAGGTAACCAGTAAAAATACCCATGTTGCAAAAATAATCACAAATGTGTTATTTATCTTCATCAAAATTTCTCCTATTAATTGCGAGCAACTTTAATGAAAGAATATTAACTCTTGATGACAGCCGATTGAGGTGTAACAGCATATGCCACCTCCAAACAGACAATGTTGAGGCATGTTCCATCGTGCCATTGCCCTCGAAGTTATTGCAGGCTTCGTCACTAATCCGCCATCACCGTGTGATGTTGCGATGTGATATCAACATGCCTGAATTGAACGATTGATCTGCTACAATCTGCCCCGCCTTCATATTGGATTTCTGCTGGCACGCCGTACCGCCGACGTTACGCCCTTACCGGATTAACGCGGGTCAGACGGCCTGTGTGTGGCTGGCAGGATGATCACGATGACGGAATGTGCCGTTCCAAGCGCTGCCAGCGAGCAGGTCAGCAGACATTTTAGAGGTGCGCAGGTTTTTTCCGGACGTGATCGCTCCGGCTGCTTTGCTTTGCAGTGCGTTGATCGATTTTTACCCGCCTTGGTTTGTCTCCCACCTGTTTTTCTGCTGCGCCCAATGTTCAATGTAGGGTGCCATGAACTATCTGAAAAAATCCGCTGTCGCCAACCTTGCGCGCGTGGCCGCATGTTGAATAATCGTCTATTTTCCAATCGAATGCAGGTGCTGCTGGTACTGGTATTTTTTGCCGCTGCGTTCTTCTATGTTGCATTAGGCTGGTGGACCTTCACTGTGCCGGTCTCGCTGGAAGATGCCCAAGCCTGTGGATTTACGCTAGATGATTTCGCGCCTTCAGGCCGGATTGAATATCCAGCGACCGCTGCCTGGTGGCTAAGCTTCGTACGCAAACAAGAATATTGGAGCGCCGTGTGCGCCGGTCTTTCGGTCGCCTTCGTTGCATTGTCGCTATCGACTGTGCGTCGGCTTGGTGCAGGTATTGCTACGGGTGCCGCGATGGGCGGCAGCGTGCTGGCGCTGGCGGCGCTCTGCATTGGCTGCCTCGCACCGATCCTTTCTGTGGTCGGACTTGGCATTGGCAGCACGCTTTTAATCGGCATGCCGAAATGGCTCATGGCGCTCAATACTTTAGTGCTGACCGGCTGGGGCAGCTTGTTCCTCTCTCGCCGTCTGGCGGTATGTCCGGTCGACCTTCGCGCCGCATGCAAAACACCTTCACCACGTCATGATGAAAGCTAAAATGCACTTTACTCCAACACGAACTGCTTTGTTGATTTCCCTGGCCTTGTCGCTATTGCCTGCTTCGCAGGGCTTGGCGATCGACGCCGCTCAGCTGATTACCCCGGCACGTCCCGGAATGCCGCTGGCCCACCCAATCGCCGAAGCCGATCTTGCACCGCCGCCGCTATCCCTGATCGCCGACCGGCCAAAGGATCCGGCCTATGTCGCTGGCTTACCGGGACTGCCGCAGGGAAGAACCGTCACCGACGACTACGGCACCAAACGACCCAAATATGACGGTGTATTCATTCGCAAAAGCCGGATCGAAAACGGTCAAGTCGTTATCCCGCCAGGCGGCCTGATGTATCTGGAAGATACCTGGGGCGGTGAAGTCGCACTGCGCGGTGAACCGCTGCCGGTTTTGGGTCGTATGCCGACCTATATTGATTACGACATGCGCATCGTCGTCAAAGAAAACGTCACCATACCAGCCGGCCAGAGCGTCGTCGTGGGTGGCCAGGTCTATTATTACTATGCGACCGTGGCCCACGAAAAAACCACGAATCATGCCTTGCATGTACGGACCATTTCCGGCACAGACTGGGCGTGGGCATTTGGTAATCCGGTTCTCTCTTCCACCCAGCCAGGCTGGTGGGGCATGACATTTACCCAGCTGTATAACCAGGGCCAGGCACGCGAAGTCAATCGCGAGCGGATGGTATTTGACTGGCTCTCAGGCGTGCGGACAGATCGCATGCTGCTGGCCGATGAAAAAGTATTTGCTGGTTTAGCCAAAGCCGGACAGGAATGGAAAGCGGGCCAATACGTGGTACGACTTTTAGCAGTCGATAAAAAAGCCGGCACGGTAAAGATTCAAGTTCTCGACGGCGCGACAGTCAAGCTTGAACGTACTCTAGGTCCGGTCAATAATGAACGCCTCAACGAAGATACCGCGTCGCGTAAGGCGCTGGTATTTGAGTTCGGTGATATCGCCGGATTTCTTGTCCCTGGTGCTGATACGTTTAAAGACGACCAGGCAAATCTGAAACTTTACGCCAAGACCAGCAGTCTGCGATATGGCGATACCTACGCCGGTGATCCACGCTTTGCGGTCTATCCGATAGCTTGCCCAACCGGCCATAATTTCGGCTTCATGCTGGTGAATAAAGAAGAGATCCGCATTGCCCCAGGCACGAGCGTTGACGGCCCAGAAAAATACTTCAAGGTCGTGGTCGGTAAAATTGCCGGCAATGAGGTGCAAAACTGGCATGTTGAAGACAAGGATGGTAACAAGTCGATCAACCTTGGTGGCGCCGGCGTGAGTAATATCGATCTGGTCTTAGGTCAGGGACGCGTTGCAGGCCAGGCCATTCTGCAGGATGTGGGCCGTGCGATGGGCTTGCGAAACTACACCGCCCACGCGCAAGCCGTCAGTGCACAGTCGGGTGGATTGTCGATGGGCGTCATGGCTGGTATCGGCATCCTGCTGCTGGCCTTGGTCGGCATGGCCTATGAACTTGGACGCCGGCGCAAGTAGTCGTCAGTACAGAATATATTTTTTAACTTATCTGGAGAACACCATGTCAGGAAAATTTGTTATCAGCCTCACCTGCGCTAAAGACGATACCGACCGCGCTACCGTCGCCTTTGTGGTCGCTAATGCGGCAGTCGCCAGCGATAAGGAAGTCGTCGTGTTTCTGAACATCGAAGGTACACGCTTATCGCAGGCGGGCTATGCCGATGCGATTCACGAAGCGGGCTTTGCGCCGCTCAAGGAACTCATCACTAACTTCGTCAACGCCGGCGGCAAAATGTATGTCTGCTCACCGTGCTTTAAAAAGCGTGAACTCGATGAAAGCCAATTGATCCCCGGCGCAGTCATCGTCGGCGGTGCCAAACTGGTGGAATTCATGAGCGATAATTGCCCAAGTCTCAGTTATTAATACCACTAAAACATTTTAAAAATAGTCAGGAAATTCATGGAACCGGTCGACCGTCATCAACATGTACCCGATATCAGTTTTGATGGCGGTGATCTCGACTGCGGTAACGGACTTTTGCTATTGATTCGTAAGCATATTGATCCACTCGCGCGCGGCGGTTTGCTGGAAATCCGTTCTTCAGAAACTTCGGTAGACGAAGATCTGCCGGCCTGGTGCCGTATGACCAAGAATGAATTGATGTCCTGGACTAAAGCAGGAAAGCAGCGCAGTTTTCTGGTCTGTAAGGGCGCATTCAGTGAGCGTCAGGCCGCAGTGACTGCCGCCTCGTTCGCTACCCAAAGCCCAAGCATGACGGTGGTCGCCATCACGATTCCCGCCACGCTACCGGCGCCTGTGGCAGTCGCACCAATCCGTCCGCTGTCTGTGATGGGCATCGGCAGCTGGCCGCGGCCGCGCTGGATGATTCAAGCACTTCACGAACATACCGAAGGCCGGCTCGATGAAGCCAGCTTTCAGGCCGCCGCCGACGATGCGGTACGGCTGACAGTCGATGCTCAGGTTCGTGCTGGTGTCGATGTCGTCACCGATGGCGAGCAACGGCGCGATAGCTACGCCAGCTTTGTCGGTGGCCTGATGGATAACTGCCAGCTGATTCCGCTCACAGATTTGCTGCCTTTGGTGGATGATCCGGAAGAATTTGAACGCGAGCTGCGCGCGCTCGATGTGCCGGCCGGTGATGTGCGCCATCCTGCCGTGTTTGGCCCGCTGGGACGCAGCAAACCACTGGCGGTACACGAGCTCGAATTCGTTAAATCGATTACCGATAAGCCAGTTAAGATCGCTTTGCCAGGGCCTTATCTGCTCACGCGGACGATGTGGATGGAATGTATTTCCGACCGCGCCTATGCCAATCGTGAAAACCTTGCCGTGGACATCGTGCGCGTATTACGCGAAGAGTTAGCCTTTTTACTCGCCGGGGGCGCCGCCATTGTTCAGTTTGATGAGCCGGTGTTATCGGAAGTGGTGTTTTCCGGGCCGACGACGCAACGCAGTTTTATGTGTGGCGCCTTATCCGGCAAGAACGATCCAATCACCGAACTGGGCTTTGCACGCGAATTGATCAATGCCGTCACTGCGGGCTTTCCCGCCGAGCGCATTGGTGTGCATATGTGCCGGGGTAACTGGTCGCCCGATGAAAGCAAAGCGTTGTGTGGTAATTACAATCCGCTGCTGGAGACACTTTCTCAGCTCGATGTCGGGACCTTATTCCTCGAACTTTGTACCCCGCGCGCGGGAGAAATCGAAATTCTCCAGGCGCTGCCTGAACACTTTCGGATTGGTGTGGGTGTCTGTAATCAAAAGCTCAACGATGTCGAGATGCTCGACGATGTGATCCGCAAAGGTGAGCAGGCGATTCAGATTTTTGGTAAAGAGCGCGTCCTGCTGAATCCGGACTGCGGCTTTGCGACCTTCGCCGATAATCCAGTCACTAGCGACCGTATCGCGCAAGCCAAACTCAAGGTGATGGCGCAAGCCTCGGCGGTGCTACGCGATCGGCATCGTATTTAATCTTAGCAAACCCGCGTTGCAAATACGGGGGGCAAATACGCGCTGTAAATCTTGGCTGCAAACATGCGCTGCAAATCTGGGCTGTAAATCTATGTTGCAAACTTACGTTGCAAACATACGTTGGAAACATACGCTGCAAATCTACGTTGCAAACATGCGTAGCAAATGCGCACAGTAATCAAGCTATGCAAACAAGCGCAGCGCCGCTGCAGTTTATTTTCGTTGAATGAAAAAAACGTGATGTGCCGGATCGTTAGCGCACAGCAGATGACCTGTCATGCGGCACCATGCCGGAATATCGGACCCAGCCCCCGGATCAGTGGCGATCAAGCGCAGAATTTGGCCCGATTCAAGCTTACGCAGACGCAGCATTAAGTCGAGTACCAGTTCGCCGCAGCCAAGATCGGCTGCGTCCCATTCTGCATCGTAGTGGGGTGGGGTATTTGGATGGGGGAGTTGGTTCGTCATTAAGTTGGTCAATAGGTCGTTCAATAAGCCCGTCATTAAAAATTCAGCATGCGCCATTCGGGATCGAGGCTGCGCATGATCAGAGTCGCAGCACCTGCCGCGCCGCCGAACTCGGCAATTTTCACTTCATCCGCACCGACATGTTCTTGCAACGCCATGCTGCAAGCCAGAAAACGCACGCCAAGCTGCGCCGCATCCTGCATGTTGTCATAGAGCGTTTTTTGCTGCTGGGCGCCACTAGGAATGTCCCGCGAGACCCCTTCAATCAGCAGTCTGACCGACTGCCCGGTGAAATGCATTTCCACCTCCACTTCCATAGCCGCCGCCGTCATTGCATACACGAAGGGCATCTGACAGGTGTCTGGCTGATCGGGACGTGCGGCGTGCAGCAGAATCACTAATTTTTTTAAAGGCGGGGAGGGGGCAAGGTCCAAGCTTAATCCTGGTGAAGAAATGAAAGAGCGTCAATACCAAACAGTATAAACAAAAACACCAAGTCGCTGGGGTCATCGCTGGGGTCAGGTCTTGACTTGACAGGTTCTCAAAGTCGCTGGCTGGGGTCAGGTCTTGACATGACAGGTTTTCATATCAAAAGGTTCAAATATGTCATGTCAAGACCTGACCCCACAGTCAATTGCAGTCGTGTAATAATTCGCCTTAACAAGTCGCCGATTCAGTCCATCGTGTGTATGGCTTGAGATCGTACTTTTTCGTTTCCCTTTTTTTAGGACTTTTATGACTGACGTTTTTAGCGCCATTAACGGCCGTACCTCTGCCAACAATTTTGATCCAACGCACGCAATGAGCGTTCAAGAGATCCATGACATCGTCGAATTAACCAATCAGACGCCGACTTCCTTTAACCAGCAAAATTGGCGTCTGATCGCGGTGAATACCCCCGCAGCCAAAGCGCGTCTCAAGGCGGCGGCCTACAATCAACCCAAAGTGGGTGACGCAGCGGTGACCTTTGTGGTGGTTGGCAAAGTCGGTGGCCACACAGATCTGCCGGCGCTGATCAAGCCTATGCTCGACGGCGGTCACCTCGATCAGGCGGCCTATGATGGTTGGATCGGTATGGCCAATGGCATGTACAACGGTAAGGATCAACTCCAACGGGATGAAGCGATCCGCTCCGCCTCGATGGCCGCAATGACTCTGATGTACGCCGCACATGGCAAGGGCCTGGTCTCGGGTGCCATGATCGGTTTTGACCCGGCAGCGGTCAGCGCCGAATGCGGTCTAGCGAGCAATGAAATCCCTGTGATGCTGGTCGCAGTCGGCCGCGCAGCGCCAGGCAACTGGCCGCGTAAGGTGCGTCGTGCAACAGCCGATGTGGTGAGCTTTAGCGCTGACTAAATTCGCCCCGCCACAAATAAGCGGCTAGTTAAAAAGCCCGAAGCGATTCGCTCCTTCGGGCTTTTTGCATCTCCAAAGAACTGTATGAGTGAAAAATCGAGCATGTCGCAGTACTGTTTCATGTTAAGGTAAACGTTTTCCTAATCTTTCAAAGACATTGAGACATTCCTATGAATTACGCCCTTGTTGGTAAGATATTGCTTGCGATGGGGCTCAGCGCCGCCTTACTCGTCGCAACGCCTGCGAACGCAGCAGCCTCACAATTCTTCACTTACGACCCCATCAAGCTGGCCCTGGCAAAACAAAAAATCGTCGACCACGACCCGCTCTATCTCGAGTCCTACAAGACCCTGCTCACACAAGCCGACACTGCACTTACCCACGCGCGCTATAGCGTGATGGACAAAACGCTCTCTCCCGCCAGCGGCAACAAACATGACTTCTTTAGCTTCGGTCCCTATTGGTGGCCAGACCCTAAGCAGCCAAACGGTTTGCCCTATATTCAAAGGGACGGCCAGCATAATCCAGCTGCCTCGACCGAAGGCACCGACAGCGCAAGATTGGGAAAATTTTCTCGTGATGTAAAAGTTCTCGCCTTGGCCTGGTACTTCACCGGCGAGAAAAAATACGCAGAGAAAGCTGCCGAGTTGGCCCGCGCCTGGTTTGTGACACCCGCGACCCGCATGAATCCGAACCTCAATTATGGCCAGGCGATTCCGGGCAGGGTGGACGGACGTGGCATCGGCATTATCGGCAGCCGCGACTTCATTCCGGTGATGGACAGCCTCGCACTGATCTTGCCGACCGAGGTCTTGAGTACGTCCGAAACTAAGATTATCCACGACTGGTACCGCGACTATCTCAACTGGCTACTCACCAGCCGCAATGGCTTTGAAGAGAGCAATGCGCACAATAATCATGGCACTTTCTACTCCGCTCAGGTCGTCGCCTTTGCGCTCTACACAGGCCAATTAGCCATCGCCAAACGTGAACTAGAGATTGCGTCGATTCGCCGACTCAACGGTCAGATCGATCGGGAAGGTAAGCTGATTGCCGAGCTAGAACGTACGCGTCCTTCGAGCTACATGAACTTTGCGCTCGAAGCATTCGGCCATCTCGGCAGATATGGCGAGCTGCTGGGTATGCCGTTTTGGGATAGTGGTATCGATGGCCGCAGTATCAAGAAGGCCCTGTTATTCGTCGCCCAATATGTGAACGGTGATACATGGCCGTACAAAGAAATCGATGCCAAGGAAGCTACGCCGGATGCCATCAATCAGCGTGCATTCCAAACGATGCTCACTGCTGCTCGGGCGTACCCCGATGAGCCAATATTTGAAGAGAAGGCGCGTTGGCTGCTCAAGCAATATCCTGGGCAATTGAATGCCTTGATTTTGCCTTTAAAGTAGCATGAGCTTCTTGAGTCCTTAGTTTTTTGTCGCATCAGAGTGG
>CANCDR010000024.1 GCA_947374865.1 Oxalobacteraceae bacterium | reverse complement strand
CCCCCGTGCTGCCGTTCGACTTGCATGTGTAAGGCATGCCGCCAGCGTTCAATCTGAGCCAGGATCAAACTCTTCAGTTTAATCTCTGTTTTGTGGCATCTCTGCCGAGCATCTCTGCTCTCGCTCACTCAAAATACTGACAGGCTCTTTCTTGCGAAAGATCCTATATTTCTTTTTTGTGAACACTTCATAGTTGTAAAGTTATCAGCTAGTCCGAAGACCAACTGCTGCACTTCCATCAAGCGTCCACACTTATCGGCTGTTAATTTTTAAAGAACTTTTTTACTCTGTCGCGTCCAACCTAGTTACCTGGGTCTTTCGCGTCACTGACAAAGCGTTTTGTTTGTCAGCAGCAGAGAGATGAGATTATGCAGCGGTTTCAACTTTGCGTCAACGTTAATTTTTTAATTCTTTCTAAAAAATCTCGTCTGCAGCTTGGCTTATTCGCCCCCATTCAGTTCGCTATTTTTAGACTTCAAAAACAGTGTTTCTCAACGGGAGGCGAACTATAGCAAAGCTTACTCAACTGATGCAAGCTATTTCGAAAATCATTTTTACAGACTTGATTTAGGAGGCTATTTTTTTGCCTCACTGAGGTCGGCTGGGTGAGGTGCCCACTATCTACAGTGACATTCGCCAGCTTAATGCAGGTCTATTATCTTAAGTCCTTACATTGAGCACTTCACCCTACTACACCAAAGTTTAGAACGCTCAAGCCTGCTGGTGGTAACGCGTGACCAGCTCGACTTCATTCTTCGATCCGAGGAATACCGGTACCCGCTGATGTAATTGGGTCGGCTGCAAATCCATGATGCGCTCAGTTCCTGTCGTCGCTGCACCGCCAGCCTGCTCAACGATGAAGGCGATCGGATTGGCCTCATACATAAGTCGCAAACGTCCTGGCTTGGACGGATCGCGCGCATCGGCCGGATACATAAAAACCCCGCCGCGATTGAGAATGCGATGCACATCGGCGACCATCGAAGCGATCCAGCGCATATTAAAGTCTTTACCGCGCGGGCCCGTTTTACCGGCCTCTAATTCGCTGATATAGCGCTGCACCGGCGGATACCAGTGCCGCGCATTGGAGGCATTGATCGCATATTCAGCAGTTTCGGTCGGTATTTGCATCTGCTGCTGCGTCAATACCCAGGAACCCATTTCGCGATCTAGCGTAAAACAATTAACGCCATTTCCAGTCGTGAGTACCAAGACAGTCTGCGGACCGTACACGGCGTAACCTGCTGCGACCTGTTTGCTGCCGGGCTGCAGAAAATCGGCTTCCGTCGGCGTTGCCATGCCGTCGGGCGCCTTGAGCACAGAAAAAATCGTCCCGATCGAGACGTTCACATCGATATTGCTTGAGCCATCCAGCGGATCAAACAGCAGCATGTATTCGCCCTTCGGATAGCGATGCGGTATCTGATGGATGGTTTCCATCTCTTCCGATGCCATCGCTGCCAGGTGGCCGCCCCACTCGTTGGCTTCTAATAAAATTTCATTCGACAGGATATCGAGCTTCTTTTGTACTTCACCCTGGACGTTTTCGCTATGCGCGCTGCCGAGCACTTCGCCCAGCGCACCTTTGCCGACGGCATGCGAGATGGTTTTACAGGCCCGGGCGACGACTTCAATCAAGAGCCGCAATTCGGCGGGGATCGAATCATGTGATCGCTGTTCTTCCACCAGATACTGTGTGAGGCTGATACGTTTCATGGCTTTCCTTGTCGATGAATCTGTGTATTGATGCGTTAGTGCGTTAGTTTGCGAGCGCTTTCATGACGACTTCCTGTACGTCGCGTGACAGCTTGGGCGTGGCGGCAACGCGTTCGAGCGCTGCCTTCATATTAACCTGCAGGGCCGGCGTAAATTTACGCCAGCGGTCAAGCGAACGCGATAATCTCGCGGCGACTTGCGGATTGATGGCATTGAGCGCGATGACCTGTTCGGCCCAGAAGGCCACACCGCTGCCGTCGGCAGCATGAAAATGTGCCGGATTGCCATTACAAAAACTAAAGATCAGACTACGCGCCCGGTTCGGATTCGTCAGCGTAAAGGCCGGATGCTGCATCAGCTTGCGCACGGCCGCCACATCAGTGCTGCGCGCCATGGCCTGCAGCGTGAACCATTTATCGATAACGAGTGGATCATCCTCAAAGTCGCGATAAAACTGCGCCAGTGCTGCAGCCTTGGACGGTGCGCTGCTATTAATTAGCGCTTCTAAGGCAGCGAGCCGGTCAGTCATGTTATCGGCTTGATCGAGCTGCTTTTGCAGCAAGCTGTGGATCGCCGGCGTATCGAGTTCAGCCAAATAAGACAGCGCCAGATTTTTCATGCCGCGTTTGCCGGCAGAGACCGCGTCGGGGCTGAAAGGGCCGGGGGATGCGTGGGTCAGATAGCTGCGCATCCATGCGTCGCCCAAAGTCTCGGCCACCGCAACGCGCAAATGACGGCGCGCCCGGTGGATTGCCTGCGGATCAATCACGGCCATCTGTTCTGCCACTAAGCCCTCAGAGGGCAGGCTCAATGCCTGCTCGAGAAATGCCGCATCCAGGCGGCCATCGCGCAGGGTCGCTTCGAGTGCATGCATCAGTGCGGTATCGGCCGCGGCTTGTCCTTTGCCATCGGCAGCGAACTGCCCGGCCAAGGCGATCAGTTTGCGCGTGGCCAGTCGCTGGCCGGCTTCCCAGCGATTAAATGGATCGCTGTCATTGGCCATCAAGAATGCCAATTCATCATCGCTGTAGGGTATATCCAGTATCACGGGTGCCGAGAAATTGCGCAGCAGGGAAGGCACTGGCCTGGTCGTGATGCCGGTAAAGCGGAAAGTCTGCTGCATTTCACGCAGCTCAAGCACCATGGAAGTCGGCGCACGGTGTGGATCAGCACTCTCGCCTTCCAGTACCAGCGGCAGATCGCGCCCGTCCGCGCCAAGCAGGCCGACCGTCACCGGAATATGAAACGCCAGCTTATTAGGCTGACCGGGCGTGGCCGGGCACGACTGTGTCAGCGTCAGTGAACAGGTCTGGCTAACTGGATCATGCTCGATCTGGGCCTGCAGGCGCGGCGTGCCGGATTGGCTATACCAGCGTTCGAATTGGCTGAGGTCGCGCCCGCTCGCGTGGGCCATCGCAAGCCGGAAATCATCGCAGGTGACAGCCTGACCATCGTGGCGCGCGAAATACAGATCCATCCCTTTACGGAATTGCTCGCGACCGATGAGCGTTTGCATCATGCGCACGACTTCGGCGCCTTTTTCGTAAATCGTCACCGTATAAAAATTATTGATCTCGACATACGAATCAGGCCGCACCGGATGCGCCATCGGACCCGCATCCTCCGGGAACTGCGCCTGCCGCAGCACCCGCACATCGTCGATACGCTTGACTGCCCGGCCGCTATCGGTGCCGACCATATCGGCGGAAAATTCCTGATCGCGGAACACCGTGAGGCCTTCTTTCAGGGATAACTGGAACCAATCACGGCAGGTGACCCGGTTACCGGTCCAGTTATGAAAATATTCATGACCGACCACGGCTTCGATGTTGGCGTAGTCGATATCCGTCGCCACGCGTGGATTGGCGAGGACAAACTTGGTATTGAAGATGTTCAAACCCTTGTTTTCCATCGCCCCCATATTAAAATCGCCGACCGCGACGATCATGAAGCGTTCCAGATCCAGCTCTAGGCCATAACGCTGCTCATCCCAGCGAATACTATTGATGAGTGAATCCATCGCATGCTGCGTCTTGTCGAGATTACCTTCTTCGACCCAGATCTGCAGCAGCGCCTCACGACCAGAACGCAGCGCAATGCGTTCTTCCTGGCAGACCAGCTGTCCCGCCACCAGGGCAAATAAATACGACGGTTTATTGAAGGGATCTTCCCACAGGGCGTAATGACGGCCATCGCCCAGATCACCCTCTTCGATCAGATTACCGTTCGATAGCAAGACTGGATAACGCTGTTTATCTGCGCGCAGCATGACCTTGTATTTGGCCATGACGTCGGGACGATCAGGGAAATACGTCATCTTGCGAAAGCCTTCGGCTTCACACTGGGTAAAGAAATTACCGTTCGAGACGTACAAACCGCTGAGCGATGTATTGAACTGCGGCGCGAGTAAAGTTTCGATCTCTAGCGTGAGTTTGGCGGGCGCATTCGGAATATGTAACTGCCCATCAGCCAGCACATAATCACGCTTGCCGAGCTGTTTGCCGTTCATGCGCAGCGCAATGAGCTGCAATGCTTCACCGAGCAAAACAACGGTATGGTCTTTTGCGCCGGGCGAGCGCTGCATCTGCAGACGCGTCGCCAGACGGGTGGACAGCGGGTCAAGATCGAAACCCATCTCAACCGTGAGTACCGCATAGTTAGGCGCAGAATAATTTTTGCGCAGGATAAGCGGGGATGTTTCTATATGCATGGGGTGGTATCGGTATGGGGATGAAAAAATTATCCCCACATTTTACCAATCATCCTGCCTTGCATGAGAATAGATACGGAACGATTTGGGCCGACATCCGGGGATTGCAAGGCTTAGCGGGAGTGAATACGTCCATTATTCACCCTCTGGCATGGTAAAATCTTCCGCATATATTCAATACCAGATTGAAAAGAGAGTCGCCATGGCAGGACACAGTAAATGGGCCAACATCAAGCACAAAAAAGCGGCTACGGACGCTAAACGCGGCAAGGTATGGACTCGGCTGATCAAAGAAATTACCGTCGCCGCGCGCATGGGCGGCGGGGATATTCAAACCAATCCGCGTCTGCGGCTGGCCGTCGACAAGGCGGCCGATGCCAACATGCCGAAAGATAACGTCACGCGCGCCATTCAGCGCGGTACCGGCGGTCTCGACGGCGCAAATTACGAAGAAATCCGCTACGAAGGCTATGGCATTGGCGGTGCGGCCATTCTAGTTGATTGCATGACCGACAATAAAGTACGCACCGTGGCCGAGGTTCGCCATGCCTTTACCAAGTACGGCGGCAATATGGGCACCGAAGGCTCGGTCGGCTTCTTGTTCACGCATTGCGGCCAATTGCTGTTTTCTCCCGGCACCAATGAAGACGCGCTCATGGAAGCCGCGCTCGAAGCGGGCGCCGATGATGTCGTCGCCGATGAAGAAGGCGGCTTCGAAGTGACCTGCCCGCCGCACGATTTTGCCAATATTAAAGAAGCACTGGAAAAGGCCGGCTTCAAGGCCGACGTGGCCGACATCATCATGAAGCCTGCCACTGAAACCGTGTTTGCCGGCGAAGAAGGCATCAAAATGCAAAAACTGCTGGACGCCCTGGAAAACCTGGACGATGTGCAGGAAGTCTTTACCAACGCCATCATTGAAGAGTAAGCGGATACAGCCATGAAGATTCTCGTAGTAGGTGCAGGCGGACGCGAACATGCTCTGGCCTGGAAACTGGCGCAGTCTGAGCGCCTGCAGGTAGTGTATGTCGCGCCGGGCAACGGCGGCACTGCCCTCGACGGTCGTCTGGAAAACGTCCCGCTCAGTGATCCGGCAGCACTGCTGGCGTTTGCGCTCAGTGAAGATATCGCCCTCACCGTGGTTGGACCTGAAACCCCGCTCGCTGCCGGTATCGTGAATCTGTTCCGCGACAAAGGGCTGAAAATCTTCGGCCCGACCAAAGAAGCCGCGCAGCTCGAGAGCTCAAAAGATTTCGCCAAGTCCTTCATGCAGCGTCACGGCATTCCTACCGCTGAATACGAAACCTTCTCCACGGCCGATGCCGCGCATGCCTACATTGACCAACAAGGCGCGCCGATCGTCATCAAGGCAGATGGCCTGGCCGCGGGCAAAGGCGTCGTAGTCGCCCTGTCGCTCGCCGAGGCGCATGCGGCGGTCGACATGATGCTGTCGGATAATCGTCTGGGTGACGCCGGTGCACGGGTCGTCATTGAAGAATTTCTCGAAGGCGAAGAAGCCAGCTTCATCGTCATGGTCGATGGTACCCATATTCTGCCACTGGCCACCAGCCAGGATCATAAGCGACTGCTCGACGACGACTGCGGACCGAACACCGGCGGCATGGGCGCCTATTCGCCAGCCCCCATCGTTACGCCAGCGCTGCATGCGCGCGTGATGCGTGAAATTATTACGCCAGCCGTGCAGGGCATGGCCAAGGACGGCATTCCCTACACCGGTTTTCTGTATGCCGGGCTGATGATCGATGCCAAGGGCAATCCCAAAACGCTGGAATTCAACTGCCGCATGGGCGATCCGGAAACCCAGCCCATCATGGCGCGCCTAAAAACCGACCTGGTCGGGGTTCTCGAACACGCCATCGCCGGCACGCTCAACGAAGTCGAACTCGAATGGGATCGGCGTACAGCGCTGGGCGTCGTGATGGCCGCGCAAGGTTATCCGGACAGTCCGCGTCAGGGTGACGCCATTAGCGGCTTGCCGCTCGAAACCGACAGCCAGATCGTTTTTCATGCTGGCACTAGCCACCAAGGCAAGACACTGGTGAGCTCAGGCGGACGTATTTTATGTGTCGTGGGGCTGGGCGATAGCGTGCGGGTCGCGCAAAAAGAAGCCTACCTGGCGCTCGACAAAATCCGCTTCGACGGCATGCAGTTCCGCCGTGATATTGGCTGGCGCGCCTTAAAGCGCCACGGCTGATCTGACCGAACGCACACCGTCGCTTGGTGGCATTGAGGTACAATCCGCACTTGTATACCCTTTGTCCATGCCATCGTGATGCCATCGCCCTCCCCCACTGCGCCTGATACCGGCGCCGTAAAAGCTTACCTGCTCGACCTACAGGACCGTATCGTCAGTGCGCTCGAAGCGCTCGATGGTCAGCCTTTTGGACGTGATGCCTGGCAGCGCCCGGAAGGCGGCGGCGGGATTTCGCGCATCATCGAAGAAGGCAATGTGTTCGAACGCGGCGGGGTCGGCTTTTCGCATGTCATGGGTGAGAATCTCCCTCCCAGCGCAGCCGCTAACCGACCCGAAATCGCCGGCCGACGCTGGCAAGCCATGGGCGTCTCGCTGGTGCTGCATCCGCGTAATCCATATGTGCCCACGGTGCATATGAATGTGCGTTTTTTCAGCGCTACGGCAGAAGGTAAGGAAGACATCTGGTGGTTTGGCGGCGGCATGGATTTAACGCCCTACTATGGCAATGCGGACGATGTGCGGCATTTTCATCAGTCCTGCCACATGGCCTTGGCGCCCTTTGGCACTGACTTGCATGCACGCTTCAAGACCTGGTGCGATGACTATTTTTATTTAAAACACCGCAAAGAACCGCGCGGCGTCGGCGGTATTTTCTTTGATGATTTTCATGCGCCCGGCTTTGTAGACAGTTTCGCCATGCTGCAAAGTGTCGGCGATAGTTTTATTGGCGCCTATGCGCCGATTGTGCAGCAGCGTCAAGATCAGCCGTTTGGCGAACGCGAACGCGATTTTCAGGCTTACCGTCGCGGACGCTACGTCGAATTCAATCTGGTCTTCGATCGTGGTACCCTGTTTGGCCTGCAATCGGGTGGACGGACCGAATCGATCCTGATGTCGCTGCCACCGGTCGTCAAATGGCGCTATAACTGGAACCCGGAACCGGGTTCGTCCGAAGCTGCCCTCTATACCGACTTTTTGGTGCACAAGGAGTGGCTTTAATTGACCGCGCGTTGCGTGGCTGTACTGGGCGGCAGTTTTGACCCGGTACACCGGGGCCATGTGGCACTGGCGGGGTATTTTCTTGATTTGCTCGAGCCGGACGAACTACGCATCATCCCGGCCGGGAATCCATGGCAAAAAGATCCGCTGCAAGCCAGTCCAGCTGATCGGGTGGCCATGCTCGAATGTGCCTTTGGCGCGCACAATGGGCGCTTAAAGATTGACCAGCAAGAGATACAGCGCCACACTGCGAGTTATTCGATCGATACCTTACGCGCCTTGCGCGCCGAGTTGGGTCCCCAGACCTCGATCGCTTTACTCATAGGTGCCGACCAATTGCAGAAATTGCATACCTGGCGTGACTGGCAGCAGCTGTTTGACATGGCGCATGTGTGTGCCGCGTCGCGCCCTGGTTTTGCGCTCGATGCAGCCCACATGGACGCGCAGGTGGCGGCGCAGTTTATGCAGCGCGCCGGCAGTGTCGAGCAAATTCGTCGTACCCCGTTTGGCCACAGCTTGATCGGAAACGGCCTGGCAGTCGATATTTCCGCGACCGAGATACGCGCCGCACTGCAAACCGGTGGTCAGCCTGAAACGCTGCTGCCACCCGCAGTACTGGATTACATTCAACAACATCATTTATATCAAGACTAATGGACATTAAAAAATTACAAGCACTCGTCGTCGACGCTCTGGAAGACGTCAAAGCACAAGATATCAAGGTCTTCGACACAACCCACCTGACCAGCTTATTTGACCGCATCGCGATCGCCTCCGGCACCTCGAACCGTCAAACCAAGTCGCTCGCCGCATCCGTGCGTGACAAGGTCAAGGAAAACGGCGGTCACATTGTCGGCATCGAAGGCGAAGGCACCGGCGAATGGGTACTGGTCGACCTGGGTGACATGGTGGTTCACATCATGCAGCCGGCGATTCGCGCCTACTACCGTCTGGAAGAAATCTGGGGCGAAAAAGAAGTCAAGTTAGGCGCCGCAAAGCGCATCGCTACGTCCAGCGCCAGCAAAGCCGAAGCGGAAGCGGAGCCGAAAAAGGTATCGCGTCATTTGGCCGCCAGCCAGACCAGTGTCGATGCACCCGTTAAAAAACCTGTCGCCAGAAAAACCGCGGCTAAAAAGACCGCTGCCAAAACGCCAGTCGGCAAAACCGTCAAGGTCGCCGCGACCAAGTCTGCCGCGACGGCCAAAAAAGCCTCTGCCTCAGCGAAATCCGCCGCTTCACGCAGCGCGAAGTAAGCCTGTCAAAGCGCGTCCATGCAGCTCATTATTGCCGCGGTCGGGCACAAAATGCCGGCATGGATCAGCGACGCGTTTGGCGAATATGCCAAACGCATGCCGCCTGACTGTCGTATCACCCTGCGCGAAATCAAACCGGTCGATCGCTCCAGCAGCCGCACTGCCGACGTCGTCATGGCACAAGAACGCAGCCGGATTGAAGCCATCATCCCCAAGGGCGCACGGCTCATTGTGCTCGATGAGCACGGCAAAGACCTGACAACGGTACAGCTATCGCAGCAGTTCACCCAATGGCAGCAGGATGGCCGGGATGTGATCTTCGTCATTGGCGGTGCAGATGGGCTCGATGCCGGCCTCAAAGCCAAAGCGGATTTAATGCTGCGGATCTCCAGTTTGACGCTGCCGCATGGTATGGTGCGGGTGATACTGGCCGAACAGATTTATCGCGCCTGGACAATTACCCAAAACCATCCATACCACCGGATATAAACACCGTTTGCGAGAGTCGCGATGAAACGCCACGATCAAAAAATCTATCTCGGTTCCAAAAGTCAGCGCCGACGCGATCTTTTACGCCAGATTGGGGTGGACTTTGAATTGCTCCTCTTGCGCGATAGTCTGCCACGTGGACCTGAGGTGGATGAGTCAGTCTTCCCGGGCGAAGTAGCGGATGTGTATGTCAACCGTGTCACGCTCGATAAACTAGCCTGCGCCCAACGCATCATGATCATGCGCAAGCTGCCTTCAAGGCCGATTTTGGCGGCCGATACCTGCGTCGTCGTCGATGCACAAATTTTAGGCAAACCGGATGATCAGGATCACGCGCGCGCCATGCTCAGCCTGTTATCGGGACGCACTCATCAAGTCATGACCAGCGTCGCCGTCGCCCTGCATGATCAGGTCTGGCAAACGACCCAGACCTCGAGCGTCACGTTTGAAACCTTGACGAAAGAATCCATCCACGCCTACTGCGCCGGCAACGAGCCTTACGATAAAGCAGGCGGCTATGGTATTCAGGGCACAGCGGCCCTTTTTATACGCGAAATCGTCGGCAGTTATTCGGGCATCATGGGCTTACCGCTGTTTGAAACGGCACAGTTATTACAACAGGCAGGCATCCGCATTTTATGAGCACCAACATTCTGATCAATATCACGCCGCAGGAAACCCGGGTCGCCCTGGTATTTCAAGGCGCGGTGCAAGAACTCCACATTGAGCGCAGTAGTTCGCGCGGCATGGCCGGCAATATTTATCTGGGCAAGGTAGTACGGGTTTTACCTGGCATGCAGTCGGCCTTCATTGATATCGGACTCGAACGGGCAGCGTTTTTGCACGTGGCCGATATCTGGGAAGCGCGCGGCGCGAGCACTACGCCGACGCCGATCGAACGTCTGATGCATGATGGCCAGTCGGTGATGGTGCAAGTCGTCAAAGATCCGATCGGCACCAAGGGCGCACGCCTGTCGACGCAAATTTCGATCGCCGGCCGGATGCTGGTCTATCTGCCGCAGGATTCACACATCGGCATTTCGCAGCGCATCGAAAACGAAGCCGAGCGCGAAGCCCTGCGCGAAAAAGTTCAGCGTCTCATGAAGCCGGAAGAACAAGGCGGCTTCATTATCCGCACCATGGCCGAAGATGCATCCGATGCCGATCTGGAAGCCGACGTCGAATATCTGCACAAGACCTGGGCCTCGATTGCCCTGCTGGCCAAAGCCAAGCCGGCGCCGGTGCTCTTGTATCAGGACCTGAGCTTGGCACAGCGTGTTCTGCGTGATTTCGTCAATGATGACACTACCAGCCTGCAGGTTGACTCGCGCGAAAATTTTCTCAAACTCGAGCAGTTCGGTGCCGCTTATACGCCCTCGGTCTTATCCAAGCTGGTGCACTACACTGGCGAGCGGCCGCTGTTTGATTTATATAGCGTGGAAGAAGAAATTCAGCGCGCTTTGGGGCGCCGCGTTGATCTCAAATCGGGTGGCTATCTGATTATCGATCAGACCGAGGCCATGACCACGATCGACGTCAATACCGGCAGCTACGTCAACGGCCGCAATTTTGACGACACCATTTTCAAAACCAATCTGGAAGCCTCGCAAGCCATCGCGCGTCAGCTGCGATTACGCAATCTGGGCGGCATGATCATCCTCGACTTTATTGACATGGAAAACGCCGATCACAAGACGGCGGTGTTAAATGAACTCGGCAAAGCGCTGGCACGCGACCGGACCAAGATCTCTATTTCGACATTTTCTGCGCTCGGACTCGTGGAGCTCACGCGCAAACGCACGCGCGAATCGCTGGCGCATATTCTGTGTGAACCCTGCCCGGCTTGTAGCGGCAAAGGCGAAGTCAAAACCGCGCGCACAGTGTGCTATGAAATTTTGCGTGAACTGCTACGCGAAGCCAAACAATTTAATCCGCGCGAGTTTCGCATTCTGGCCTCGCAGCTGGTGGTGGATATGTTCCTCGAAGAAGAGTCGCAACATCTGGCCATGCTGGGAGATTTTGTCGGCAAGCCGATTTCGCTGCAGGTAGAGACGACCTATCATCAGGAACAGTACGACATCATCCTGATTTAATGCATAACATCGTTTGCAAGGACTGCCAGACCATCGCCGGCAGCAAATCTTCCATGCAGCGATGATGACCCAGCGGACAAATCCGCTGACGGCAAGGCGCGCAATCCATTGGCAAACTCAGTGCCGCCGCCTGATCAGAAAACGGTGGCGCATGTTGCGCGTCCGTCGAGCCATACAAAGCCACCACCGGACGATTCAGTGCCGACGCAATGTGCAGCAAACCTGAATCATTACTCACCACCGCATCGGCACGCGCAATCAGGGCAATCGCCTGCGTGAGCGACGTCACACCGGCCAGATTGTTGACAAAGTCCGCCTGCGCGACGATCTCCTCACCGACTTCACGATCTTTGGCCGATCCGAGCAGCACAAGCCTGGCGGCCGGATGCGCTGCACGAATCTGTAATGCCAAGGCTGCAAAATGACGCGCCGGCCAGCGTTTGGCCGGACCGAATTCTGCCCCCGGGGCAAAGACGATCAGCGCGCCATCGTCCACCAGGTCCGTTTCTGCGAGCGTTTGGCTAATTTCTGCAGGCCTTACCTGCAAAGTCGGTCGCGGCAAAGCAGAACGCGGCCGTGCCGGTAAGCTTGGTGACTGCGCCAGCGCTGCATAAAACGGCACCATCGGTCGCGCCACCGGCGCATCATCGCGATGCATCACATTGATCAAGCCATAGCGCATTTCACCCCGATAACCGACGCGCCGTGGAATACCCGCCAGCCAAGGAATCAGCGCAAACTTGAGCGTATTGGGCAGCACATAGGCCGCCGTGTATGCGCGTTCGCGCAGCGACCGGGCAAAGGCGCGCCGCTCGCGCAGCTGCAAGGCACCATGTCGAAACGGCGCTTCGATCACCAGCGCTACCTGCGGCATGGCACGCCAAACCGGCGCCACCCACGGACTCGCCAATACCTCGATCACCGCTTCTGGCTGCTGGTCTTGCAGTAGATTGAGCAGTGGCTGCGCCATGACGGCGTCGCCAATCCAGTTGGGTGAAATCACCAGGATACGTATAGGCGGCATCATGTATAACTCATGCTGCATCCTGCTCGAACTGCAGGTGATAAAGATTGGCGTAAACGTCATTACGCGCCAACAGTTCGGTATGGCTGCCGACTTCCACAATGCGGCCATGGTCGAGCACCACAATCCGGCTAGCGCGTTCAATCGTCGACAGGCGATGTGCGATGACGAGCGTGGTTCGTCCACGCATCAGCGCATCGAGTGCCGTCTGCACCGCGCGTTCGGATTCTGAATCCAGTGCTGATGTGGCTTCATCGAGAATCAGGATCGGTGCGTCCTTGTAAATCGCCCGCGCAATCGCCAGACGCTGACGCTGACCACCCGACAAACGTGATCCGTTATCGCCGATCATGGACTGCAAACCGTCTGGCAAATGGGCGATCACGTCATCCAGATGCGCCGCTGTCGCCGCCGCAGCAATACGCGCAGCATCGGGCGTGGTGTCGCCATAGGCGATATTGGCGGCCACCGTATCGTCGAACAAAATTACCTGTTGACTGACCATAGCAATCTGCGCGCGCAGACTCGGTAGCGAAATGGCCGCGATATCAACGCCGTCGAGCGCGATATGTCCGGCATCGAGGGCATAAAATCCCGGCACCAGACTCACCAGCGTTGACTTACCGCCGCCCGACATGCCAACAAAGGCGATCGTTTCACCCGCCGCAATGTCGAGGCAAATATCGGATAAAGCCGGCCGGGTCTGCTCAGGGTAGGTAAAGCACACATTCGTCAAGCTCAGCCGGCCATTTGCGCGAGCGCTTAGCATCTGCCCATCATTGCGCTCGGTCGGTGTGTCGATCAGTGCAAACACTGCTTCAGCCGCTGCCATGCCGCGCTGCAGTGGCCCGTTGACTTCGGCCAGATGCTTCAAGGGCGCCAACAGCATCAGCATGGCGGTCATGAACGAGACGAAAGCGCCGACCGTGGTTTGTCCCTGGCTGGCTTGCAGTAGCGCGATCACCATCACCGTCGCCACCGCGCACGATGCCATGAGCTGCGTGACAGGCACCGTCGCAGCAAAGGTGGCCGTCAGGCGCATCGTATAGCCGCGCAATTTGTCGACCCGCGCCTCGAAGCGCTGGCGTTCGTAATCCTGACCACCAAAAATCTTAATCACCTGATGTGCGCGGGTTGATTCTTCCAGTACCTGCGTGAGTTCCGCATTCACATCCAGAAAGTTGCGCGTGAGACGACGCAGGCGTTTGGCGGTCAGTCGGATCACGCCGGCAGTGAGTGGCAGCAGCAATAATGCGATAAAAGTCAGGCGCCAATTCAGGTAGAACAAATAACCCAGCAAGCCAATAAAGGTCACGCTATCGCGGATGATCGAGGTAATCACCTTGGTGATCATCTCAACGATCTGCTGCGCCTCGAACATCATGGAATTAATCACCCGACCCAGCGCATTGTTGGCATAAAAGCCCATCGGCACCTGCAGTACACGGGCAAACGCTGCGCGCCGCAAATCGACCAGCAGGCGCGACGAGACCCAGGTCATCATGTAATTGGTCAGGTAAGTCGACAAGCCGCGCAAGATAAAAATACCGATCACCGTCACCGGCACCATCCAGATGCGAAAGTCCGGTTTCTTGCCAAAGCCGCTATCGATGACTTCCTGCAAGACCGCAGGAAAAAGCGGCTCGGTCGCCGCCGTCAAAATCATTCCCAAGAACGCCAGCGCAAGGCGAAATTTGTAGGGCAATACCATCTTGCTCAAGCGAATCAAATAGGGCGATAAAGTGATCATTACATTCGATTATTTGCGAAGCATGCCGACCATGCGGCGTGAGGTCGATTACAATTGAGCGCAATCCTTGAGCCAAACTCAACCGACGCGCGACCATGAAACTATCCGTTATTATCATTACCAAAAACGAAGCCAGCAATATTCAGGCTTGCCTGGAGTGCGTCGCGTTTGCCAATGAGTGGATTATAGTGGATTCAGGTAGCACTGACGGCACTGTTGAGATTGCCCGCTCCCTCGGCGCGACCGTCATCGCGCCCCCCGACTGGCCCGGCTTTGGCCCGCAAAAAAGCCGCGCCCTGGCTGCCGCACAAGGAGAATGGGTACTTTCGGTCGATGCCGATGAGCGTATTTCACCTGCGCTGGCGACCGAAATCATGGCGGTCATCGCCGCACCCAAGCACCAGAGTTACGCCATACCGCGCTTATCCAACTACTGCGGCTATTTCATTCGCCATTCGGGCTGGTACCCGGATTATATTGTGCGGCTTTTCTTGCGCGCCGAGGGACGTTTTTCTCCCGATCTGGTCCATGAACGCGTGGTCGTCACCGCGCCAAGCGGAAAACTGCGCCACCCCATCATCAATTACAGCTACCCGGATGACGAAGTCTACCTGCGCAAGCTGAGTCAGTATTCCAGCCTCGGCGCCCGTCAAGCCTACGATGCCGGTAAGCGCAGCGGCCTGGGTAAGGCGATTTTGCATGCTATCAGCGCCTTTCTGCGCTCCTTCTTTTTTAAACGTGGATTTCTGGATGGTCGCGCCGGTTTAATGGTCGCCATCTCCACCGCCGAGAGCACTTATCATAAATATTTTAAACTGATGCTTTTAAGCGAAGCCGCCAAAGCAGAAATGCTTCCATCGACGCGCCAGCAATGAGTCCAAAGCATGTCCTAATCTGCCGAACGGATAATATCGGCGATGTGACCCTGACCTTGCCGTTGGCGCACATGCTGAAATCCCGCGACCCACAGCTGCGCATTGGCTTCATTTGCCGCGGATATGCAGCCGGAGTCGTGCGCCTGTGTGACGCCGTCGATGATGTGCTGGAAGTCGAACAGCTTGACGATCCGGTCGCGGCCCTGGCAAACAGCGGCGCCGACACCATCATCTTCGCCAAGCCCGACCGACGCCTTGCCATGGCCGCCTGGCGCGCCGGCATTGCCCAGCGTGTTGGCACCAGCCATCGCTTATTTCACTGGCTATACTGTAATCGCTTGGCGCACTTCAGCCGGGCGCGCTCATCGCTGCATGAAGCGCAGCACAATTTTGCACTACTGCGACCCCTCGGTATTGCGATGATGCCGGATCTGTCGCAGTTAGCTGCTCTAGCTTTGCTCGCTACACCCCCGTTAGCGGCTGCGCTCGCACCACCGGCAGGGCAGTTCAATCTGATTTTTCATACCAAATCAAATGGCAACGGGCGCGAATGGCCGATCAGCCATTTTACGGCGCTCGCCAGACTACTTGGTGAACATCCCGATATCCGCATCTGGCTAACCGGAAGTGTTGATGAAGGTCGCTGGCTGGCACAGAACGCCAGCGTTTTACTAGGACTGCCGCAAGTAAAAAATATCTGCGGCCACTTATCACTCGCCCAGCTTAGTGCTTTCATTGCCGCGAGCGACGGTCTGATCGCCTGCGGCACCGGGCCCTTACATCTGTCAGCAGGGTTGGGACAAAATACGTTAGGGCTGTTCCCGCCCCTGCCACCGATTCATCCGACGCGCTGGGCACCGCTTGGTCCGCGCGCCGAATATCTGTGCCAAGCCACACAATGTAAAGGCTGCGCTGACGCCACACAGTGCGAATGCATGCGGCAAATTACTCCCGGGCGGGTGGAAGAAGTCGTACTACGTTGGCGCGCTGCTGTGGCGTGCTGAGAAACTGTCCGTCAGTATTCAATCCCCACACTCTGGGCGCCAAAACGGGCACGCAAATCCTGCGTCAACGCATCCGTCGGCGTAACCCGCCATTCCTGCCCCAGACGTAGTTCGCCACTGGCAGCCTGCCCGCTATAACGCATCGTCACCGGCAAACCCTGTTCGGCGCGATAAGGCGTGAGGAGTTTTTTGATCAGCATGGCGTCCGCGCTAGCCGACAAATGACAAAACAATTCGCGACCATATTGCATTCGCGCGGCGCCCAAATCCATGACCTTTTCAGCGGTGATGCGCAGACCACCCGAGAAGCGGTCTTCCGATACCTTGCCCTGCACAGCGAGAAATTCATCTTCCTTGAACAGGGCTTTGTTCGCCTCCACCAGTTCGCTATACACCGTCACATCCACCGTCGCGGTATTATCATCGAGCGTAACGATCAAGATCCGTCCACGCTGCGTCATCTGACTACGAATACCGGCAATCACACCGACGATGAGGCGCGGTTCGCGTGAAGGTTCGAGTCCGGCCAATTTAGCGCGCGCAAATTTACGTACTTCGCCGGCATAAATATCAAACAGATGGCCCGACAAATAAAAGCCCAGCGCGAGTTTTTCTTCGGTGAGCTTTTGTTTTTCACTCCAGGGCTCGGCCTTGACATATTCGGGCGCCGGTTCAAGATCGCTGTCATCACCGCCAAACAAACTGACCTGATGAATCGACGCCTGCGCCTGTTCTGCGCCACCCATGGCCAGACTGACGGAGGCGAGCAAATTGGCGCGATTAACCTGCAGGCAATCGAAAGCCCCAGCGCGCACCAAGGACTCGATGGTACGTCGATTCAGATGGCGCTTATCGACCCGCTTGGCAAAATCGAACAGACTTAAAAATGGCCCACCTTCGATGCGCGCAGCAACGATCGCCTCAATCGCCGACTGACCCGAGCCTTTGATAGCGCCCAGACCATAGCGAATCTGCGTTGCGCGCTGGCCGGGCAAGGCTTCTGGCATAAAGTGGTACACCGATTGATTCACATCCGGCGGCAGTAAGGTCAGCCCGCAAATGCTGATCGCATCTTCGACGAGAATTTTAATTTTATCGGTATCATCCATCGCCAGCGACAAGTTAGCCGCCATAAACGCCGCGGCAAAATGCGTCTTCAGATACGCCGTTTGATAGGACAATAAAGCATAAGCCGCCGCATGCGATTTATTAAATCCGTAGCCGGCAAACTTTTCCATCAAATCGAAAATCTCATCCGCCTTCTCGGTCGGCAGGCCATCTTTGGCCGCGCCGGTACGGAAAATTTCCCGATGCTCGGCCATTTCTTCGGCCTTCTTTTTACCCATCGCGCGACGCAGCAAATCGGCGCCACCCAGTGAGTAGCCACCGACCACCTGCGCCATCTGCATCACCTGCTCCTGATACACCATGATGCCGTAGGTCTCAGACAAAATACCTTCGGTACGCGGATCAGGATAGTCGAAACGTTCACCGTGTTTGCGTTTGCAAAAATCCGGAATCAAATCCATCGGACCCGGACGATACAAAGCCACCAGGGCAATAATGTCTTCAAAGCGATCCGGACGCGCATCTTTCAGCATGCCCTGCATGCCGCGGCTTTCCAGCTGGAAGACGGCGACGGTTTTGGCCTTGGTCAGTAAGTCGAAGGTCGGCGCATCGTCGAGGGGCAGTTTTTCCAGACTAAAGTCGGCCAGCGCCGGATCAAGCTGCTTGATGTAGCGCACGGCACGATCCAGAATCGTCAGCGTGGTCAGTCCCAAAAAGTCGAACTTCACCAGCCCAACAGCCTCCACGTCATCCTTATCGTACTGCGATACCACGCCGGATTCACCGCCCTGGGTATAGAGCGGGCAAAAATCGGTCAGCTTACCCGGCGCGATCAGCACACCACCGGCATGCATACCAATATTGCGCGCAATGCCTTCGACCTGCTGTGCGAGGTCGAGTAGCTGACGCACTTCGTCTTCGTTTTCGAAGCGTTCAGCCAGCAAGGGTTCCTCTTTCAAGGCGTCGGCCAGAGTCACCAGTTTGCCCGGCTTGAAAGGAATCAGTTTTGAGATGCCATCACAAAAGTTATAGCCAAAATCGAGTACCCGACCCACGTCACGCACGGCGCCCTTGGCGGCCATGGTGCCGAAGGTCGCGATCTGCGATACGGCATCCTTACCGTAGCGATCCTTCACATACTGAATCACCCGATCGCGGCCTTCCTGACAAAAGTCGATATCAAAGTCGGGCATGGATACCCGTTCCGGATTGAGGAAACGTTCGAACAGTAAGTTATAAGCCAGCGGATCCAGATCGGTAATCGATAAGGAATACGCCACCAGCGAACCAGCACCTGAACCGCGACCCGGGCCGACCGGCACACCGTTATTTTTCGCCCACTGAATAAAATCGGCAACGATCAAAAAGTAACCCGGAAAACCCATCTTGATAATGGTGTTGGTCTCAAATGTCAGACGTTCCTGATAGCGCGGCCTTTGCTGCGCGCGCTCAGTGGCGTCGGGGTAGAGCTGCAGCAGACGTTTTTCGAGGCCTTCGTGAGACAAGGCATTGAGAAAATCACCGATCGACATGCCATCAGGCGTCGGGAAATCAGGTAGCTGCGGTTTGCCCAACACCAGCGTGAGATTACAACGGCGGGCAATTTCCACCGAATTTTGCAGCGCTGCCGGCAGATCGGCAAACAGCACGCCCATTTCTGCCTGCGTCATGAAGCGCTGCTGCGCGTTAAAGCGTCGCACACGTTTGGCGTTGGCCAGAATTTCACTCTCGGCGATACAGGTCCGCGCTTCGTGGGCAACGAACTCTTCGCCCGTCAGAAACTGCATAGGGTGCGTCGCCACGACGGGCAAAGCGAGTTTGGCGGCCAGCTTGACGGCTAAGCGCAGCTGCGGCTCCATGTTGGCCTGGCCGTAGCGTTGGACTTCGATATAAAAGTGATTCGGAAAAATCTGCGACCAGCGTTGCGCGCAACGTTCGGCCAGCGCCTCGTTGGCGTTATCGAGCGCGATACCGATATCACCGCTTTGTGCACCCGAGAGAGCGATCAGACCGCCCGGCGCAAGAGCGGCCAGCCATTCAATACGGAGTTCAGCGCGACCGCGGTGGAGGTTTTCCAGAAAAGCGCGGGTAAGCAATTCGCACAGCTGGAGGTAACCGCTTTGATTTTTTACCAGTAGCAGCAAACGGCTTGGCTGTGAACGTTCTTCTTCGTTGGTGATCCAGACATCACAGCCAACGATCGGTTTGATCCCTTTGGCGCGGGTAGCTTTGTAAAACTTCACCATGCCAAACAGATTGGCCAGGTCGGTGATGGCCAGTGCAGCTTGATGATCCTTGGCGGCAGCGTCCGCGATATCATCGATGCGCAGCAAGCCGTCGACGATGGAGTATTCGGAGTGCAGGCGCAGGTGGGTAAATTGGGGTTGATTCATGCGCCTATTTTACCTTTTGCGGGTGGGCGGTGGTTTTGGATTTAATGTGTCTTAGCGGGTGATGTTTGTTATTTTAATTTCAATAAATATGACGGAATTGATATCGCTACTTTTGACGATGATGCGTGCACACCGAAGTAGCGTGGACACAGCTTTTGTGCCCACATATGTCCTAAACGCCCACATCACCGCTTATAATCAGTTCTTCATGTTCAAATTCACGTCCAACACACCATGACCACCGCAACACCCTACGTCAACATCTCGGCGTACAAATTTGTCACTATTCAAGACGGCGAATCCCTGCGCACCATGTATCAACAACGCTGCGCAGAACAGCAGCTAAAAGGTACCATCCTCATCAGCCCTGAAGGCATCAATTTATTTCTGGCCGGTCTTCGTTCGCAAATAGACAGCTTCGTCGCCCTGCTGCACAGCGACCCACGCTTTACCGACATCGCGCCCAAAGAAAGCTTCTCTGCCAAGCAGCCCTTCACCAAAATGCTCGTCAAGCTCAAGCGTGAAATCATCACCATGAACATGCCGCTTATTAAGCCCGAAGAAGGTCGTGCCCCCGCAGTACCCGCCAAAACCCTCCAGCGCTGGCTAGACCAAGGCCACGACGATCACGGCAAACCCGTCATCATGATGGATACCCGCAACGCCTTTGAAGTCGACGTCGGTACCTTCGACCAAACGCTTGACTACCGCATCGAAAAATTTAGCGAATTTCCCGCCGTCGTCGCCGCGCACAAAGACGAACTCCAAGGAAAAACTGTCGTCACTTTCTGTACCGGCGGTATCCGCTGCGAAAAAGCGGCTATCCACATGCAAAACGTCGGCTACGACAGCGTGTATCAACTCGAAGGCGGCATCCTCAAGTATTTTGAAGAAGTCGGCGGCGCGCATTACACCGGTGACTGCTTCGTGTTTGATTACCGCACCGCCGTCAACCCGCAGCTGCAAGAAACCGCCACCGAACAATGCTTCGCCTGCCGCGCCGTTGTCACCCCGCGCGAACAGCTGTCGCCCTATTACATACCTGGTAAATCCTGCCCGCACTGCAAAAAAGCAGAAGCAACATCACATTCAGAAACTTCCAACGTGCCAAGCAAAGCCATCGCCTAAAGCAAAAAAAAACGCGCCGGCATAAAGTCGGCGCGCAATTTAAAAAGTACGACTGCTTCATCATTTAACGCATCGCAAAATATCCTGCCACCGTCTGCAAATCGCTGCCATTCAATACCCCGGCCGCATTCCGCAAACGCAGATAACTCAACAGATAGCCATAACGTCCCTGCGCCAAATCGCGCCGCGCCGCAAACAGCTGCTGCTGCGCATTGAGTAAATCGAGATTGATCCGCACGCCGCCTTTAATACTCTGACGCGTCGCTTCGACCAGTAATGTAGAAGATTCAACCGACTTAACCAAGGCGTCAATCTTACCCACACTACTTAAGGCCAAACTATATTGTTTGCGCACCTCAACCATCACCTGATTAATTTTAGCTTCCAGATCAGCACGCGCTTTTTCCGCATTCGCTACCGACTGTCGCGTCGAAGCGCTGACCGAACCACCAGAATAAATCGGAATACTGACTTGCACACCCACACTGCGCACTACCGAGGACTGATACAAGGTATTAATCGATTCTGAATCACCGCGCGAAAGCGTCGACACAAAATCCACTCTTGGCGCATGCGCAGCGCGGTTTTTATTAATTTCCATCTGCTGAATATCTACCGCATAACGTAAGGCGTCGATTTCTGCATTATGCGCTAAGGCCAGATCCTTCCATTCGGCCAGGGTAGACGGCTCCAGTGTGCGAATCTTAAAACTTTCCGATAAGGGATCCAGACTCTCGATTTCCATGCCAACGATCGACGCCAAAGCATTCCGTGAATTGGTCAGGTTATCTTCTGCTTCGATGACTTGGGCGCGTGCAGCATCGGATTTCGACTGCGCTTCGAGTACATCGGTGCGCGTACCCTCACCCTGCTCAAACATGCGCTGATTCACGCTCTGCTGCTCAGCATAGGCGTCACGCTGTGCCCGAACCAGGGCCAGCTGCTCTTCAGCGAACTGGGCATCAACATAGGTACTCACCAAGCGAATCACCAGATCCTGCTGACGGGCTGAAAACTGTGCATCGGCATAACTTACCTGTGCGCCCGCCTGAATGTAACGTGCCACGCCTTCCAGATTTAAAATCGTCTGGCGTAACTGCAGGTTAGCCGATTTACTCGTGTAAGCCGGATGCGTGGTCTGCAACCCGGTTAAGCCGGGGCTGGTAATGTCGGTACGATTTAAACTGGTCGAATAACTCGCCGCCAGATTTGGCAGCAAACCAGCGCGCGCCAAGGCTTTATTTTCTTGACCCGCCTGGTGCTCGTAAATCGCCGAACGAAAAGTCGGATCGTTTTTTAGCGCTTCCGTATAGGCCTGCACCAAACCCATTGCCGACGCACTGCCGGTCAAGGACGTCAGGCTGACGAAAGCACTAGCCAGCGCCAGACTCAGCAGGCGTTTTTTCGATGGACGCATTGCTTATTCCTCCGTCATGGAAGTTTTAGCGCGATCAAACACCGGCTTCAACAGGTAATTCATCATCGTGCGCTCACCCGTCTTGACGAAAATTTCGACTGGCATACCAGGGCGAACCGCCAGATGCGCGATCAATTTCACGCCCTCTGGTGCGACCTGTGCCTTGAGCTTGTAATACGGCTGACCAGTTCTTTCATCGGTCATCCGATCGGCCGATACTTGCGTGACGATGCCCGGAATATGCGGCGTTTGATTTTGGTTAAACGCGGAGAAAATCAATTCCACTTTCAGACCGCTGTGCACCTTATCGATCAGGTTGACCGGTACCATACCTTCAACCACCAAAGGATCATCACTCGGCACAATATCCATCATGCGAAAGCCCTGCCCGATCACGCCACCGCGGGTAAAAATATTCATCCCCACGACGGTTCCGTCGACTGGTGCACGCACAATCACGTTGGCCATATCGAAGTCGAGTGCTTTGAGGCGTGCCTCGAGCGCTTCAGCTTCTTTTTGCGTATCCGATAACTGCGTGCGGACTTCTTTTTGATACTCTTGCTTGCGCTGATTAATACGCAGGCCCAGTTCAGCAATCTGCCGCTGGGTACGACCAACGTTACCAATCGTCTCCGAGATCGAGCCATTCACCTGGGCATAAGTCCGCTCAACATCGAGCAGGCGATTACGCGCCACATAACCATCCTTGGCCAGTTCGCGAATCCCATCAAGCTGTTCTTTCAAAAACTTTTGCTGCTGCTTTTGGCTTTCGAGCGATTCACTTAAACCGCGCAATTGTGACTCTGAACCGGCAACGCTTTCTTCCGCGGCGCCCAATTCGTTTTTCAGTGCACTCTGACGCGCTGAAAACAGCTGTCTTTGCAAATTCACGACCGCCGATACACGCGGGTCGGTCATGTTTTTTGCCAGCTCCGCCGGAAAATTAATCCCACCAAGTGAATCGCGCTCGGCTGTCAAACGGGCTTCTGCAGCGCGCGCGGTAAAGTACTGGCCACGCGTCATGTCGACCGATGCCCGCGCCTGCACATCATTCATCTTGACCAGTGGCTGCCCTGCTTTAACGGTCTCGCCTTCCTTGACCAGAATATCCTCGACGATACCGCCGGTCAGATGTTGAATCGCCTTGCGGTTGGACGACACCGTCACCGAACCCGATACCGGCACACCTTTATCCAGCGGCGCAAACAAAGCCCATAACAAAGAGCCACACACACCGACCAATACAATGATCCAACCCAGACGCGTATGGACGGTCGAATCAACATTCACCGGCAACGCCGACACATCTTTCGACATCACTTCAGCGGCGTCAGCCTTCTTAGCACTTAATAAGTTACGCATGATTACCCCTGTGCTGCGACGGTGGTCGCATTCGTTCCATTGGCCAGCTTGGCTTGCGCATCAGCATGTGCCTGCTGTGCCTGCTTTTGCTGGTCCTGCAAGGCGGCCAGCACCTGATTCGTCGGTCCAAACATTTGTGCAGCACCGTCACGCAGCAGCAAAAGTTTATTAGTGATGCCGATCGCGTTGGTACGATGCGTAATCAAAATGATCGTCTTGCCGTGTGAGCGCAGCTCGTTCACCGCGACTAACAAAGCATGTTCGCCCACATCATCCAGATTCGAATTCGGCTCATCGAGCACGATCAATGACGGATCACCATACATGGCGCGCGCCAAACCAAGCCGCTGCTTCTGACCGCCCGACAAACCGCCACCGCCGTCACCGAGCACGGTATCGTAGCCCTTAGGCAAATGCAAAATCATGTCGTGAATACTGGCGCGTTTAGCCGCTGCGATCACCTTCTCGGGATTGATCTCACCAAAGCGCGCAATGTTTTCACTCACGGTACCGCCAAAGAGTTCGATATCCTGCGGCAGATAACCGATGTTCGGGCCTAACTCATCTTTATTCCACTGATAGATGTCGGCGCCATCCAAACGCACCTTACCCATCGCCGCCGGCCAGACACCCACCAGCAAACGCGCCAGGGTCGATTTACCAGAACCGCTAGGCCCGATAATCCCCAGCACATCGCCCGGCGCGATCGCCAAGCTCAGATTTTTAATCACTGCCACCGGCACACCTGGTGGCGCAGCGGTGACGCTTTCCAGCGAGATCGCGCCCAAAGGTTTAGGCAATTCCATCCCTGCGCGACGCGGCGGATTGGCGGTCAATAATTCATTCAGACGCTCGTAAGCGCTACGGGTATTGGCCCAGTTCTTCCACACGCCGATCACCATTTGTACCGGCCCCAATGCCCGACCTACCAGAATCGACGCGGCGATCATCATGCCCGGCGACATACTGCCTTCAATCGCCAGCAGTGCACCAAACCCCAGCACCAAAGACTGCATCGAACCCTGCACAAATTTTGTGACGGCCGCCACGGTACCGGCTTTTTCGCTGGCTTCGGCCTGCAGATTTAAAAATTTACCGTGCAAGGCAAACCAGCGCGCCATTAAATTCGGCAGCATGCCCATGGCCTCGATCACTTCGGCATTGCGTAAATTATTACTGGCCAGATTTGAGGCTTGAATGGCCAGTGTGTTGGCTTCCTTAAGCGGCTTTTTCGACACCATCTCATTGGCAATGGCCAGACCAATCAAGATCGCCACACCGCACAAGGAAAACACACCGAGCGGAAACGAGAACATAAAAATCACTGCCAGGTTAATCGGAAACCACGGCGCATCAAACAACGCGAACAAGGCATTGCCGGTCACGAACTGGCGCAGATTGGTCAAATCATTCAAAGCCTGGCCAGGATTGCCGCCACCCTTTTTCAGGTTCTGCTCAAAAGCTGCGGTGTAGACCCGCTTATTCAGCTGCATATCAAGCTTGGCACCCACGCGCACCAGCACAAAACTACGTACAAATTCGAGCGCGCTCATGAAGAGGTAAGCGCCGAGCATCATTAATGTGAGCATCAGCAAGGTGATTTCGTTACGACTGCCCAGCACGCGGTCGTACACCTGCATCATGTACAGCGATGGCACCAGCAGCAGCAAATTGATAATCGCGCTAAAAATACCCACGGTACGAAAGGCACTCTTGAAACTCATGAGCGCAATCGTGATCTCGTTTTGCGGGATTTGCGGGATGGCTATTCTAGGTATCATTTTCTCTATCTCACCACGCCATAGGCAGGGGTGATCCATATAAGTTGAGAGGGGTCATACTGCAGTGAATCCTCGATCTAAAATGTGATATTCGTCACATTTTTTCGAATATTACCACGATAGCAGTGATTATTGGCAAATAAAATGGCGAAACAGTTTCATTGCACTATTTATAATGCACTTTAACCAAGTCTTGGTATTGACCGCTTTGTCGTCAGAGACGCGCCAAGTCACTCACCCACGCCAGCTGGCGCGGCAGGCAAACTGACTGTAAGTCGTAATTTTGCTGCGCAAACGTACGCGCATTGGCACCCAGCCGGGCGCGCGCCGGTGCATCGGCGAGTAAATCGCACACACTGTCGACGAGTGCTGCGTGATCGAAAAAATTCACCAGCCGGCCGGTTTCATCGTGCACGATCGCTTCTCGCAGTGGCTGGGTATCACTGGCGACGATGGCACATCCCGCGCTCATGGCTTCGAGCAGACTCCAGCTCAGCACAAACGGATAAGTCAGATACACATGCACGGTCGATAACTGCAGCAGCGGAATAAAATGCTGATACGGTACATGCCCCAAAAAGTGCACCCGTGCCCAGTCAGCCGGGCTGATCTGATCGCGCACTTCATTGGCAAAGATGTCTTTCCACTTTTGCCCATCCGGTGGCCGGGCGCCGTAACTCACATCGTCAGCACCGACGATCAGCACCCGTGCATTGGGGCGACGTCGTAGCAGATCCGGCAAGGCGCGCATAAAAATATGATAGCCGCGATACGGTTCCAGATTCCGATTCACGAAGGTGATCACTTCATCCTGCCGGCTTAACTGCAGATGATTATTCAAGTTCATGGTGATCTGGTCATTGGGCCGCACCGCCTGGGTATCAATGCCATCATGAATCACGCTGATCTTGCTGCGAAAGGGTTCGGGGAAGGTACTGGCCTGCCAATGTGTGGGAGAGATGCCGGCATCGGCGCGTTCAAAATGCAGCAGATTATTGAGATTTTTCAGACGCAGCCGGCACACCTCGCCAGCGTCCTTGGCCGGAAACTCCGGATCAAAGCCCACATCCGCACCCTGCGGATGATAGAAAAATTCACTATATATACCCAGCTTGGCATCCGGCCAGACGTCCTTCAAAAACAGGCTTTCGCCCCAGCCCGGGTGGGCAATAATCACATCCGGCGTAAAGCCCTCTTCCTTTAACAGTAGCGCCGCCCGAAAGCATGCCTCACCGCGAATCGTCTTGGTTTCAAAATCACTCACCCACGGATGCACCCCGGGGGTACTACCGCGCTGCGCGGTGTAAGGCACCAAACGAATGCCCTGCCAGGCTGTGACGCTGGTTTTTTGCATCGTCATGGCCAGCACAGTATTGGCAGAATCCGCCGCCAGTGCCGGCGCTAAAAATTTAAACTGGCCGGGGAAATTTTGGTGAATGAAGAGTATTTGCATGATGAGGAGTTAGTGCGCAACGGATGCGGTATCAGAAGTGCGTGAGTCTTGAATAATGCGAAGGATATGTAACTTAACCAGCCACGCCAGCGCACGAAACACAAAGGCCTGACGATCAGCAGCAATGCCTTCGACTAAGGCCAACGCCGCCTGCGGTCCCTTGGCAGCACTAGCAATAACGAGCGCAAGCTCCGCATCATCCGGCACCACTAGTTTGGCATAATTAACCATCGCCAGTGCCTGATACGCCTTCAAGCGTTGATGCGCGATGGCGGCAGAATCGTCCACCAAAGCCAGCATCGTTTGCGGCGTTAAGCTTAGGGTTGGATAAGCAGCAAACGCCTGCATGGGATCCATGCGTGCTGGCCAGGGATGCGGCAATGCTGCCAGATCTGCGCCCTGTGCTAAGCGCTGCGCTGTTTGCGACGCCCACAGTGCTTCGTATTGCGGAATAATGACCGACCAGTCATACACAGTCTGCGCACGCTGCTGCCCTGCCTGCCCCATGGTCTGGCGTAATTCGGCCGATGCAAACAGCCGGCCAAAGGCCTGCGCGCACGCCGCCACATCCACCGCCACGAGTGAGCAGCTATGCCCGCAATACATATCGTAGGTATCGATTTCAAGCGCATGCCGCAAGGCCAGATCGGACCCTAATCCGCCCTGCGGCTGCAGGGTAGGAATCCGCAAGCCATCCACGCCGTCGCGCACGGTATCTTTGTAACCATCCCAATCCGACACCACCACCGGCAAACCTGCGGCCATGGCCTCGATCGGAACGATGCCGAAGGTTTCCTGAATATTATCGGACAATGAACAAAATACATCCGCGCCTGCCCAAGCTGTTTGCCGCTCATCAGCCAGCCGGCCATCCAGCGTGACCACCCGCACGCTCGGGCAAGCCAGCGCTGCCGCATCGGCAAAGGCTTGACGAATATGTTCGTTCGCATGCCAGCCACATTCCACCAGCACGATTTTTTGTCCCTCTGCCAGACCCTGCGCGGCCAATTCCAGCGCTTGGTACATCGCCAGCGGATGCGCCTTGGCGTGGAAAGATAAACGACCGGTGTACAACACCACGAGAGTCGATGCATCCGCACCCAATTGCGCGCGGGCGGCCGCTTTTTGTTCAGGCGTGTAAATAAAATCGGCTGTATGGATCCCGAGCGGAATCACCGGCAACATCGGCAGCACTAATTTTGTGACGCCCAAACGCGCACGCAGGTAATCGGCCTGCGCCTGTAATAATTTTTCAACGTTATTTTTTACCGCCGTGGAGGTACAGATCAGGGCATCCCAAGGCTGCACTGGTGCGGTCAACAGATCGGTAATCGCATCCATCGCGCCCGCGCTCGACGTTGTGTGAGTAATCCCGCATAAGCTCCATGATGCATGACCATAGGCCGCGCGCTGCCAGGCATGTTCGCCAAGACCCGGCCCCGGGTAATACACCACCCCGATCTGCCCTAAAGCCGGCAAATTATTTTTATCAACCGCATGCACCCGCCCCGTTTTCCCGGCGCCTTTCGCCGCATCCGCAAAATGCTGTCCATGCGCAGCCTGCGTCACATAAGCCCAAGAGTCATCCCCCCGACCATAAGCAAAAAACCCTCGTAAAAAAGATTCACCTGCTGCGTTTCGCCCCATAAGTTTGGGGCCGGCGGTGGTGTAGCCGTCGGGGTGGTAATAGATGACGGCGGTGGGGGGTGTTTGGGACATGTGGGTGATGGGCTTACTTGTTAGTTGTTGGTTGTTAGATCAATCATTTTGATATTGCTATTTGCTGGTTACTTTACCATGGCGGCTATTGGTAAGTTTTGAAGCGAGTGTGTTCAATTTTCAAAATGGTAACAAAGAGGCAAATAATGACAAGTGATTGCTATCTTTTTACGCATTTCTAATTCCCAATACTTTGTACTTAATCATGATGCGTTTTATCCGTAAGTTCCATTGAAATGCAGTCTAATTTTGATTACAATGCAATCATTGCAATCACTTTAAGGAGATGTCTCATGGCTAGCATAACTGTTCGCGATTTGGACGATTCACTCAAAGCCCGTCTGCGCATCCAATCAGCCCAACATGGCCATTCCATGGAAGAAGAGGTAAGACAAATTTTACGTCGAGCGCTTTCTGGCAAGGTAGAACAATTAGGACTAGGGACCCGATTATCGGAACGTTTTGCTGAACTTGGTGGGCTTACCGACCTTGAGGATATCCACGTTACGCGCTCATTGCCTCGCACGCCACCCAATTTTGATTAAAACATCATGATTCTTTTAGATACCAATATTCTGTCAGAACTGATGCGTATCAAGCCAGACCCTGGACTGATTTTTTGGCTAGATCAACTTACCAAAGATCAGATCTGGGTGAGCGCAATTACTCAAGCAGAAATTCGACTCGGCTTTTCATTATTACCGGACGGAAAACGTAAATCAGGTTTGCGCGATGCTGCAGAAGCCATGTTTCAAGAGGATTTTAACCATCGTTGCCTTCCCTTCGATTCCCATGCTGCGACGCATTATGCAGATATCGTCACTGAACGAAGGTCTATTGGTCGGCCAATCAGCGTGGAAGACGCGCAGATTGCCGCGATAGCAAGAAGCAATGCCCTTGCTATCGCAACACGCAATACGAAGGATTTTAGCCACATCACAGGATTGAACGTTATTGATCCTTGGGATCCAATCTCACTTAAACAAACTCCCCTGCCGTAGACCGCCGCACCACCTCCCCCACCACATTCGCCGCCACCAACAATGCCCCTGGCGACAAATGCGCATAGCGCTGGGTCGTCTTGGCGTCAGCATGCCCCAACAAACGCTGTACCTCATACGAAAGAACTGTGACATCCACCACTTAAAATTTTCAGCAACACCATTTAGTAAAGTAAAAATATCAGGCTTTGCTGATCCGCGTTGCCATTAAGTACGGTTGCATTTTGCTGACATTTTGATCATAAATTGTCAGCCATCGCAGGCCAGCGGCTGGAATCTTACGTTCCGCGTTGCCGCTATTTGTTGCTCGATGAAGGACAGTACGGTGCCGATGTGCTGAACCCTTTGCGCAATGTGGTCGCTGCCTTGTTCCGGCTTGAAACGCAACGCGGGTTGAATGATGTACGCAATGTTGTCGATGCTTTGATAGAATGGCTCAAAGAGGAAGACCAGCGTTCATTAAGGCGTGCATTTGCGATCTGGATCAAACGTTTGCTACGCACACAGCTGCCTGATGCAGACATCGATGGTATAAACGAGTTACACGAGGTACGCTCTATGCTCAGCGAAAATATCAAGAGTTGGTTTGATGAATATACGGACAAGGGACGTCAGGAGGGCCTTCAGAAGGGTGAAGCCCTCGCTCTACAGCGGCTGTTATCAAAACGTTTTGGTGTCATTCCATCCATTATCACCGACCAAATTGCTACCGCATCTGTAGAGCAGATCGAAGCATGGATCGATAGCGCAATCGATGCGCACCAGCTTACGGATGTGTTCAGTAACCCACCCCACACTCCACCGTAGACCGCCGCACCACCTCCCCCACCACATTCGCCGCCACCAACAATGCCCCTGGCGACAAATGCGCATAGCGCTGGGTCGTCTTGGCATCTGCATGCCCCAACAAACGCTGTACCTCATACAACGAACACCCCTGATTCACCAGAAACGATGCATAGCTATGCCGCAAATCATGCAGGCGCACATCGCGAATCCCCACCCGGTGCCGCATCGTATCCCACGCATAAAAAATACTCACCGGCGGTTTGCGCGTTTTGGGGTTAAAAAACACCCACGCTATATCGTCCACCCGCGGCAAACTTTTCAGCAAATCGATCGCCCCATCCGACAAGGGAATATGGCGCGGCTTGCCCGATTTGGATATCGGCACCGTCAATAGCTTGCGCTCAAAATCGATGTTCTCCCAGCGCGCATCCAGCACCTCGCGTTTGCGCGCGCCGGTGAGCAGTAAGAGCTTTACCACCTGCCCCACCTGCGTATTACGGTTACGTTCAATTTCGGCGAACAGGCGCCCTACCTCGTCCTCCGTCAAATAACGCTCACGCGCGCCGTTGTCTTCAAAACAATCCACATGCCGGGTCGGGTTCGCCCCTTCTGACAGCAGATCCCAGCGAATGGCAAGATTCAGTATCGAGCGCATTAATACCAACCAGCGATTACACGTCCCCACGGCGTAACCCTCCTGCTTCCCCTCAAACAGCATCTCCTGCACCGTCGCCTGGGTAATCCGATTCAAACGCATATCACCAAAGCGCGGCACCAGATGGTTACGCAGCACGCACTCATCGGTACGCCAGCTGCGCTTACTCACCTTGGCGTAAGGCAGATATTTTTGCCGGATAAATTCAACGAACAGCGGCGCCTGGGTATTGCGTACCCCCTCCTTGGCCGGATCGCCTCCCTCTTTTAACAGCTGCTTAAGTGCATACGCCTTTGCGCGCGCATCACTCACCTTTAATTCGGGATGCTTACCGACTTGCATTTGCCGGACCTTGCGCTGCGCATCGCGGTAGCGAAAGTAGTAAGTCAGGCTGGCCGGTCGCACTTCCAGGATGAATCCCTTGATTTCGGCGTCAAAGTAATCAACCCGCTTGTTGTCTGCGCTGGGCTTAAGGCTGGCGATAAAGGCTTCACTAATGAGAGCAATGGGCACGCGCTTCTCCGGTAGATTTTTTCGCATTTTGTTCCCATCGCACTTTTTGCAGGTTGATGGGCAAATGGTGTGTGCTTGCATGTACCAACAAACGGAAAAACTATTTATCCGTCTGTAAGTTACTGATCTTAATCAAAATTATTCCCATGTAAATAATATTTTTTGAGATTTGGTGGGCAGGGAATGGGCAAAGTGCGCTGCAGAAAGTTATTTTTAATGTAAGTAATTGATTTTTAAAGAGACTCGTTCTTTGTCTATCTGTTTGCGCACAACTAGTGCTATTAAAAAACTCAAAAAGCCATAACAAATTCGCAACAACTTATTTAATTAACCATGTTTTCATGATGACTGTTTTGCCTTTGACGCATTGAACATCAAACGGAATCAATGTTTCAAAGGCAGTACTGTTTTACTAACGCTGATGTCGATCTAAACCGGTGACGTAAAGGTCGCCAGCGATAAACGCACAATTTTTCTAATTATTAGGAGTTTATAAATGGCTATTACTAGCGCAATGCGTACACAGGTAACAGAGCTGTATACCTCACTGTTTGGTCGTGCCCCTGAGTCCGATGGACTGGGTTATTGGGTAACCCGTCTTGGCAATGGCGAAGCCCCAGCCGCGATCGCGCAAGAGATGTTTAATACCGCAGCTGCCCGTACTTACTACCCTTCTTTCCTGACAAACGAAGAAATCGTTGGTCGTTTTTACACCAACGTACTGGGTCGCACTGCTGACGCTCCAGGTCTGGCATTCTGGACTGCTAGAATGGGTGTTAAAGGCGCAACGGTCGGTAGCGTTGTTCTTGACCTGATCCAAGCTGTTAAAACGTATTCTGGTACAGATACAGACGCACTGACTTCACAAACTTTGTTTAATAACAAAGTCGATGCTGGTTTGTACTACGCTGTTAACCTCGGTGGCAATAGCTCAACAAATACCGTGCTGTCTAACGTGACGACAACATCGACTACCGCTTCAGTACATGCGGCAATAGATGCGATTGTCACGCCACCTGTTGTCGTTCCATCGCAGACTTATGCCCTGACTGCAAGCGCAGACACTAAAACTCTCGGTGCAGCCAACGATACATTCACAGCAACTGCCACATCGTTTAGTGCCGGCGACAGTCTTGACGGTGGTAATGGCATCGATACTTTGGCCATCACGGATAACGTCGCTGCCCTGAATATCGCTGTTCCTTCTGCAACCTTAACAAGCGTTGAAAAAGTAACAATCGCCACTACTGGCGCAGTTGGTGTTGCTGCAGTAACTGCTGTAAATGGTACGGCCGCTGTAAAAGAAGTCGATACATGGACTATCGCTGCCGGTGCTACTGATACCTTTACCGTCACGTACAACGGCATCGCACTCACTAGTGCCGCTGTTGCAGACGCAAATGCTGGTGCTACTGCAATTGCTGCGCTGATCAACGCTGCAGCAGGTGCAACAATTGCCACTGCTGTAAATGCCAACATCATTGTGCAAGCAGCCGTTGGTGGAACTGCATTGCCAACCTACACAGTCCTCAATAACAATGAGAGTGCTACAGCCGCAGTTTCAGCCAAGGTTGATTCCATCGCCAACGCCGCTGCTGTTGCCGCAGTAACAGGTGTTACTGCAACTGCCTACGATCTTTCTGGCTTTTCTTCAGTAACTGACGTGACAGCAACAGCTGCTGGCGCTGTCAACATGAAAGTGTCTGCAACGGCTAATGCGGATGTAACAACGACATCCGGTGGCGTGACCTTAAATGGTGGTTTGACACAAAAAGTCAGTGCAGCGGGTGGTTACACCGTTAGTGGCGGTAAGGGCTCTATCGTTGTAGTTGACTCAGCTCAAGCAGCTGTCGCATCGACCGTGAACGGCGGAACATCCGTCAGCATCACATCAACAGCTTCCAATGCTGGTGGTACAACTGGAGCGATCACTGTTGGCGGCGTGACCAAACCAACAGGCAGCATCACCATTGCTGATACTATTTCAGAAGCTAAGGGAACTACAAACACGACAGCTGGCACAATTACAGTGTCTGGCGGTACCGTGATTGATATTACTCAGACAGCAACAAAAGCATTGCAGACCACAGCAGCTGCCAACGGTACGATTACCCTGGCACCAGTTGTAGTCTCAGGCAGTGCCGCAACGACATCTGTCAGCGTCAAAGGTACGGCAGCAGTCACAGCAGTGAACACTGTGCTTGCAGTTGCTGCAGTAACAGAAGTTGAAACACTGACTTTTGCTGCTTTGACAGCTGGCCAAACGCAGATTCTGAATGGCTTAACATTCACCGCCGGTGCCGCGGGTACGACTGCTGCACAAACAGCCGCTGCCTTCGCCAATTTAACGAGTGGTTCTGTGCAAGGTAATTCAACAAAGGGTACGTATTCAGGCACATTTACCGCTGGCTGGACAAGCGGTGCAGTGACTGATACGACTAAAGTTGTATTCACTGGCACAACTGCAGCGGCCAAGACGGATCTGGCTGATACTGGTACAGGTACAGACCCAACGGTCGTTGTAACGACTGATGGTGTTACCGCAGTTGATGCTACAGGCAAAGTCGGTGTAACTGCCAATACTGTCACCATTACGGACGTCAATTACGGTACGACCAGTGCTGGCACGATCACAACCGCCACAGCAGAAAGCTATACAGCGTTCACTCTAAACGGTAGCGCGCTGTCGACACTGAACCTGAAGAACGGTTCAAGCAACATCATTATCGACAACAGCGGCCTGACAACGCCAACCAACAAAACCTTGAATCTGACTGTTGACGGCTTGACTGGCGGCACGCTTGATGATGCTGACATCTACACAACCTTGAATGTCACTACCAAGTACACTGGCACATCAACGACCACAACGTCTACTTTGGCTAACGTTACTTTTGGTGCGTTGACAGCTCTTAATGTGTCGGGCGATAAAGTGTTGGTGTTGACATCGACAGTGGGTGCTAGTGCTCTGGCGACTGTCAAGGTGACAGGTTCAGCCGGACTGACAGCAACGTTTGCGGCGACAACGATGACAAACATCGATACCAGCGGCACAACAGGTAAAGCAACGGTTACATTTGATGCGACAGCAGCAAGCTACACCGGTGGCGCAGGCGTTGATGCAGTCACAACATCTGCTGTTGCACCCACCAAGGTAATCAGCCTGGGCGACGGTGACGACAGCTTGACGCTGGCATCAGGAACTACTTCCGTAACAGCAGCTATCACTGGCGGCAATGGAATCGATACCTTGTCAATGGTTGTCGCTGATGCTGCCGTTGCAGATAACGATCTGGCCTTCTCTGCATTGGTTACAGGCTTTGAAAAGTTGACACTGACAGGTAGTACTGGTGCTCAAGCTGTTGTCTTGTCCAATCTTGGATTGACAAGCGACATCACGGTTGCAACAGGTAGCGGTACAACGACACTGACAGATTTTGCCAATGCCGGCAAACTGACATTGACAGGTGATCGTGCTGGTGATGGCGTAACAATTAGCAACACTGCATTTGCAACGCCAACTACTGATTCCATCAATGTCGTCATGACGGCAACTGCTGGTTTTGACGGTGGTACTGTTACTGCAGCCAATGTTGAAACGGTAAATCTGACAGCAACTGACACGCTTACGACTCCAACAGCGCACACGTTGATCGTGACAGCCAATAAAGCGACCACCTTGAATGTATCGGGCAATGCAGGTGTTGCGTTGACATTGACAGGCAGCGTTTTGCTCGCCACCCTCGATGCCACTGCATCAACTGGCCCAGTGACTGCCACTGGCGTGAGTACAGCAGCGATCACCATGAACGGTGGTTCAGGTGCTGACCAATTCACGGCAACAACAGGAACAAATGCTGACGTGTTGAACGGTAATGGCGGTGCAGATATTCTGACATCCAATGCTGGCTTGACCGTTTTGACAGGTGGACTCGGCAATGACACATTCGTTGTTGCTACAAACACTGCGAACGTCGGCATCTACACAACGATCACTGACTTCAGCGCCGGTGACCGTTTGAAATTGGCGAACATGGGTACTGAAACTTTCACCACAACTAAACTGGCATTGGCAGACACTGCAACGTTCCTCGATTTCTTGAACTTGGCAGCTGCTGGTGATGGCTCGACAAACGGTGTTATTTCTTGGTTCCAGTTCGGCGGAAACACTTATGTTGTTGAGGACATGACCGCAGGTGCGACCTACACAGCAGCAACAGATCTGGTCGTGAAACTGACTGGCCTGATCGACTTGAGCGTGGCGTCGATCAATACTGGCAGTGGTCCTACAATCGGGTTCTAAGAATTGGGATAAGATTTGGGACATCCAACTCTTTTTGCAGTAAGATTTGGGACATCCAACTCTTTTTGCAGCATTCAGGCAATAAGATAAGTTCTAAAGCACTATAGAAAAGCCCCGCTCACAAGGCGGGGCTTTTTGCGTTCTGGGGTAAATGACTTAAATCACGCAATGAGGAATTAAAAAATACGGACAATAAGTTTCCTAGAAAATAATTTTATTCTGCTATAAAATATTATTCTCAGTCACAAGTCATTCTTATTAACCCCAAGGGATACCCCATGAAAATTACCATTGACGGACAAGAATATGAATCAGACACCCTGTCTGACGACGCAAAAGCGCAATTACTCAGCCTGCAGTTCGTAGATAACGAGCTACAACGTCTGCAAGCCACCGGCGCAGCCCTGCAAACAGCGCGCATGGCCTATGCCAATGCCTTGAAAGCCGCCTTGCCGCAGCCAATGGGTGAAACGATTAAGTTTGGTGATGTTAAATAAAGAATAGATTGCGCGGGCAGCGATGAAAAAAACGCTGCAGCAAGACCATATGCCCCGGCGCTTAGTCGGGGTATTTTTTTGCTATGGAAGAATCTCTTAGTCTATTTCACCGGATGTCATGCCGCCCGACCTCGCGGCAAAAGAACATCGACGATGATTTCTGTATAGGGCGCAAAAATTTGGCCCTTTTCGTTCTTCTCAACAGCCTGCCACTCTGTGAGTTTTTCAATATCACCGTGTACATTTTTGTAATCACGTTTAACGCGACGTGCAAGCTCAGCAATCGACATCGGCCCGCACTCCCTCAAAACAGCAAGCAAATCCCACCGCCGAGGGGTAAATACTGAAAAAAGATGTCCTACGCTGGGAAAACCTATACCAAAATAGGGCGGTGGAGTCTCGCCCCGATCCAGCATCTCCATCGTTTGCGCAGCACGAGTCAAAGCTGATTCAAGAGGCTCACCAACTTTAACGTTGAGAATTCGTTTACTCATATAAAAGTACATTTTACTTAAAGCGAACCAGAAAGTACCTCAGCAGGCGCTAATGGATCTTTGTACTGTGACTGCGCCACCACATCCGCCACCACATTCACCGCCGCCAACAGCGCCCCCGGCGACAAATGCGCATAACGTTGAGTAGTTTTGGCATCCGCATGGCCAAGCAAGCGCTGCACCTCGTACAAGGAACGTCCCTGATTCACCAAAAACGACGCGTAACTATGGCGCAGATCATGTAAGCGCACATCCTTGATGCCCAACCGTCGCCGCATCGTGTCCCATGCAAAAAAAATACTCACCGGCGGTTTGCCGGTACGTTTGGTATAAAAAACCCAGGGAACATTCTCATCACGCGGCAAGCTTTGAAGCAGAGCGATCGCCGCATACGAGAGTGGAATATGCCGTGGTTTGCCAGATTTAGAAATCGGCACTGTAAATAACTGCCGTTCATAATCAATATGCTCCCACCGCAAATCGAGCACTTCGCGCTTGCGGGCGCCCGTCAACAAAAGCAGCTTCACCACCTGGCCCACCTGCGTATTACGGTTACGCTCAATTTCCTCGAATAAGCTGCGTACTTCCTCGCTCGTCAAATAACGTTCGCGCGCGCCATTGTCTTGCAGAAGATCGACATTGCGTGTCGGGTTAGACCCCTCCGGCATCAACTCCCACCGAATCGCCAGATTAAAAATATAGCGCAATAGCACCAGCCAACGATTACAGGTCCCGGCGGTATAACCGGCCTTCCTACCCTCCAGCATCATCGCTTGAACCATCGCGAGGCTGATGCAATTTAGGCGCACAGCAGAAAACCGCGGCAATAAATGATTTCGCAATAAGCATTCATCCGTTGACCAACTGCGCTTCGTCGCCTGCGCGTGGGGCAGATATTTTTCGCGGATGAAATCGCCAAACAAGGCCGCAGGCTGTAAGCGCGCAGCCACGTGTTGCGGATCCCCGCCGATCTTGACGACGGCTTTGCACTGATGCGCCTTGGCACGGGCATCACTGACGCTCAGTGCGGGATGCTTGCCGAGTTGAATTTGCCGCACCCTGCGCAGCGTATCGCGATAGCGAAAGTAAAAACTCAGTTTGCGGGGATGGCGATATTCAAGAATAAAGCCTTTGATTTCAGCATCGAAGGTGTCAATACGTTTGCCGGGTTCTAGTTGATCAAGATTGGCGATGAAGGATTCACTGATGAGGGCGGTAGGCATAGTCGTTGGTGCTGTATTCGGTTACTTGGTGGGTAGATGGAAGGCGGAAAATTTGGTCTGTACTGTTGGCATGTATTTAATGCAGCTTTTAAGTTGCTGATAATAAATAAACAATTTTTAAATATCAAATACTTCGATCTTTACTTGGTGGGCAGATGGAAGGAATTTGACTTTTCTACTTGCTTAGAAATTTGTAACTGATTGATTTGTATATATCTCAATAAGTTGTCTACTAGTCTGCTTACTACTAGTGCAATTTTGAGAATTTCTGGAGAAACAGTACTGCCCTTGATGCATTGATGCTTGTTCTTTGCTGAGTAAGTTTCAATGTTTCAAGGGCAGTACTGTTTTACCGATGCTGATGCTGCTTATTAAGTGACCTCGGAGTTGCTGGCGGTGGCAGTTTAATTATTACTATCTATATGGAGTTACACAATGGCTATTACTAGCGCAATGGTTGGACAAGTAACAGAACTGTACACGTCGCTGTTTGGACGTGCGCCTGAGTCTGATGGACTGGGATACTGGGTTGCACGTTTGGGCAATGGCGACTCAGTCACTAAAATCGCTAACGAAATGTATGGTGTCGCTGCTGCTCGCGTTATCTATCCTTCATTTCTGACTAATGAGCAAATCATTGGTAAGTTTTACACCAATGTGTTGGGTCGTACTGCTGATGCTGGTGGTCTGGCATTTTGGACTGCTAAGTTGAATGCTTCAGGCGCGACTGTTGGTGCTGTTGTTGTTGAGATGATTGCTGCTGTGAATACTTTTTCAGGCACTGATGTTGATGGCTTGGCTTCTA
>CANCDR010000023.1 GCA_947374865.1 Oxalobacteraceae bacterium | reverse complement strand
GACCGACCGACCGACCGACCGACCGACCGACCGACCGACCGACCGACCGACCGACCGACCGACCGACCGACCGACCGACCGACCGACCGACCGACCGACCGACCGACTTCAGTTTATTCACCGTGAGTGAAATTGCAATGCAAGCGTAGAAACTTAGCGCTGTAAAAAGCGCACGATGCCGTCTGCGTCAAGTGACCGCCGCAGTTTTTTGGCAAACCACAGCAGATGTAAATGCGCCAGTGCTTCGCCGATGGCGAAATGCAGCTGGTGCGCATCCAGCTCACGCGGGAACATCACGGGCACAATATCGAGCGCAGATTGCGGCTGGATGCAGGCCTCCATCACTTCTGCCAAACGCGCAGCGTGATGTGTGTGGAGCTGAGCGATGCGAATGTGCAGTCCGCGAAATGGTTTACCATGCGATGGCAGTACCAGGGTGGTCGCCGGCAGGTCGGCATATTTACCCAGAGAGTCAAGAAAAAGCTGCACCGGATTAGCTTCCGGTTCGATGGCAAACACCGACACATTGGTTGAAATACGCGGCAAGACCATGTCGCCAGAAATCAGCAGGCCGAGCTGAGCGCAATACAGCGAGGCGTGTTCCGGCGAGTGACCAAAGCCGGTGATAATGCGCCAGCCATGTCCGCCGATGTCGATCGTCTGGCCATCCTGCAGCCGGCAATACGCATGCGGTACCTGCGGCACGAGCGAGGTGTAATAATTTTTGCGTTCGGCGACCTTTGCTGTCTGGCCGGCGTCAAGCAAACCGTGACGGGCGAAATGTGGCCCTGAAGCTGTGCCATCGACGCCCGGCAGCCCGGCATGCATCATGCGTGCAAACGTGTATTCGCCAGTCGTCATCCATAGTGGCGCCTGCCAGCGCTGACAGAGCCAGCCCGATAAGCCAACGTGGTCGGGGTGGCAGTGGGTGGCTATTACGCGCACGACGGGCAGGCCGCGCAGATGGCTGGCGAAAATCTGCTCCCATGCCTCGCGCGTGGCATCGTTGGCAATGCCGCAGTCCACTGCAGTCCAGCCATGCACCACGCCGGCGTCGGTCTCGAAGTGATCCTCCAGCAGCCACAAATTAATGTGATTGAGCGCAAACGGGAGCCCCATGCGCAGCCACAATACGCCGGGCGCGAGTTCAATCACTGTGCCCAGATCAGGCAGCGCCTCACCGAGGGGATAATCGAGCTCGCGTTCAAGTGCATTCATGACAGATTTCATTGCTTCTCCTGTGCCGCCAAGGGCTATGGCGGGGTGTTCACTTTTGTGACGGGTACGATTACAATACTACTTTACGTTAACGTCAATGATGCTGCATTTTATAACAAGCTTATACGCCGCGCTGATAAACACTTATGGCCACTTTTACCATTACCGAACTCGCGCGTGAATTTGACATCACCCCGCGGGCGATTCGCTTCTACGAGGATCGCGGTCTGCTCAGCCCGCAACGTCTGGGCGCAGGTGGCCGTATTCGCGTCTATGCCGCGCGCGAAAGAACGCGTCTCAAGCTCACATTGCGCGGTAAGCGACTCGGCTTGACCCTGTCGGAAATCAAGGACTTGGTCGACATGTACGAATCGCCCAAGGATACGGCAGCACAGCTGGCTTATTTTCTTGAACTGCTGGCAGCGCACCGCGAAACACTGGAACAGCAGCGCGCCGATATTGAAGAAACCTTGGGCGAGATCGCCCTGCACGAAAAAGAATGCCGGCGCACGCTGGCCAAGCCAGTCACTAAAAAATCGACCAAGGCTTGCGCCTGATGCAAGCCGCGCGACGCAAGCAAATTATTCCATTCATCTTCTGAGGAAGCCATGTTCGAATTGCCCGGATTACGCTTTGAGCACGGTGAAGAGATCGACGCCTTGCGTCACACTGTCGCGCAGTTTGCCGCCGCAGAAATCGCCCCGCGTGCTGCCGAAATCGATCGCACTGATCAGTTCCCCATGGACCTGTGGCGCAAGATGGGTCAGCTGGGACTTTTGGGCGTCACGGTCGCGCCAGAGCAGGGCGGTGCCGGTATGGGCTATCTGGCGCACATCATCGCGATGGAAGAAATCTCCCGCGCTTCTGCATCGGTGGGGCTTTCCTATGGCGCACATTCCAATCTGTGCGTGAATCAAATTCATCGCAATGGCAGCGTCGCCCAGCGCGCGCAGTATTTGCCCAAGCTGCTCAGCGGCGAACATATTGGTGCGCTGGCGATGTCAGAACCCAATGCCGGATCCGACGTGGTGAGCATGAAACTGCTCGCGGACTTGCAAGGCGATCGCTGGGTTTTGAACGGCAATAAAATGTGGATTACCAACGGGCCGGATGCAGATGTGCTGGTGGTGTATGCCAAGACCGATCCGCAAGCCGGCGCGCGCGGGATTAGCGCTTTTCTGATTGAAAAAAATTTCAAGGGTTTCAAGGTCGCACAAAAGCTCGACAAACTCGGCATGCGCGGCTCGCATACCGGCGAGCTGGTGTTTGAGGATTGCGAAGTCCCGGCAGAAAATGTATTAGGTGGCGTCGGTCAGGGCGTCAATGTACTGATGTCGGGTCTTGACTTTGAGCGTGCCGTATTGTCTGGCGGGCCGCTGGGCATCATGCAGGCATGTCTGGATGTGGTGCTGCCTTACGTGCATGAGCGCTCACAATTTGGTCAGCCGATCGGCGAATTTCAACTCATGCAGGGCAAGCTAGCCGACATGTATTCGACCATGATGGCGTGTAAAGCGTATGTGTATGCGGTTGGTCAGGCCTGCGACCGCGCCGCATCGCCTGAAGCGATCCGCGCCTTGCGTAAGGACGCCGCGGGCGCCATCTTGTATGCCGCGGAAAAGGCTACCTGGATGGCCGGTGAGGCGGTGCAGGCGCTGGGCGGCAACGGCTATATCAATGATTACCCCGTCGGGCGTTTGTGGCGCGATGCGAAGCTGTATGAGATCGGCGCCGGAACGAGCGAGATCCGCCGTATGTTAATCGGCCGTGAATTATTTTCTGCTACCCGTTAGGCCTGATCGCTGCATATGAACGCTCTCCACATCGCCACTCCACTGTTACGCCATCGTCTGCCTTCCGGGCTTGAGGCATTGCTCAAGCTGGAAAATCTGCAGCCATCCGGTTCATTCAAGATGCGCGGCATCGGCGCATTTTGTCAGCAGGCAGTCGAGCAGGGTGCACAGCATTTGATCTGTCCTTCTGGAGGCAATGCCGGGTTTGCTGCGGCCGTTGCCGGTGTGGCGCTGGGCGTGCCGACAACGATCGTCGTACCGCGCACCACGCCGGCATCGGTGGCAGAACAGATTCGTCGGCTGGGCGCGCAGGTCGAAGTGCAAGGCGACGTCTGGGATGATGCACATGCCTTTGCCGTCGCCTTGTGTGCCGCGCAGCCGGCGGGGCGGGCAGTGTATGTGCCGCCATTTGATCACGCTGCCATCTGGGATGGCAATGCCACGCTGATCGATGAAGCCTGCGCCCAAGCAGCAGCAATGCAGGCTGACTTTGATGTGGTCGTGTGTTCGGTCGGCGGCGGTGGTTTGCTGTGCGGTGTGCTGGAAGGATTGCATCGCAATGGCCGCAGCGCGACGCCTGTCATTGCTGTGGAAACGGCTGGCGCAGCATCGCTGGCAGCGGCAGTCGCGGCCGGTCAACTGGTCACACTCGATGCCATTACCTCCATCGCCAGCACCCTAGGCGCCAAGCGTGTTGCCCAGGCAGCGTTTGACTGGACCCTTCAGCATGATGTGCGCATTGCTACCGTCAGCGATGCACAGGCAGTCGCGGCCTGTCTGCACTTTGCCGACGACATGCGCATGTTAGTCGAGCCTGCCTGCGGCGCGGCATTAGCAGTCGGCTATGATGGCTTGCCGGTATTGTCAGCTTTCGTGCGGCCCTTAATTATTGTCTGCGGCGGCATTGGTACTGATTTGGCCAAGCTCGACGGCTGGCGAAAGCAGTTTGCATGACCTCGCCCATCGCTTTCCCTAAATTATTGTCCTCGCAGATCGCATTTGATACGGCGCGCACGATTCTTGACGGCTTCGATAAACACTACCGCCTATTTCGGCAAACCAGCAAACTGGCACAAACGTATTTTGAGCAAAGCCAATGGCACAAAGCGCAGCAAGCTGCGCGGGCCCGGATCGACTATTACGATACGCGGGTTGATGAATGCGTCAAGATTTTAGAAGATGACTACGTAGAAGCCGATCTCAGCGATGAGGTATGGCGCGAGGTCAAGCTGCATTACATTGGTTTGCTGATCGATCACAAACAGCCTGAACTGGCCGAGATATTTTTTAATTCGGTCTGCTGCAAAATCCTGCACCGGACGTATTTTCATAACGATTTCATTTTCGTGCGCCCGGCGGTGTCGACCGAATATATCGACACCGAAGAAGCCGCCCCTACCTACCGCGTCTACTATCCGGCCAAAGACGGCATGGCCTTCACGCTCTGGCGTATCGTGACCAACTTTCAGCTCGACTGCTCGTTCGATGATCTGACGCGCGACGTCGGCATGATCGAAGCGCGTTTGCGTGCGCAGTTTGGTGGCGATGTGATGGAAGCGAATCACCAGATTCAGGTATTGGCGAGCTTATTTTTTCGGAATAAGGGCGCCTATATTATCGGCAAAGGCATTAATGGTGGGCGCGAGTTTCCCTTCGTTGTGCCGATCCTGCATAACGCCGGAGGTCAGCTTTATCTTGACACGGTGCTGTTTGATGTGAACCACATCATGCTGCTGTTTTCTTATACGCGGGCCTATTTCATGGTCGACATGGAAGTGCCATCGGCGTATGTCCAGTTCCTGCGCAGTCTCATGCCGGCCAAACCGCGCAGTGAAATTTACACCATCATTGGTTTGCAAAAAATTGGCAAGGCACTGTTTTATCGCGATTTTCTGCGCCATCTGCGTCACTCATCGGACCGCATCGAATCGGCGCCCGGCATTCGTGGGCTGGTGATGATCGTCTTTGCCCTGCCGTCTTATCCGTATGTGTTCAAGGTGATCAAGGATTTTTTTCCGGCGCCAAAGGAAACCACGCGCGCGCTGGTCAAAGAAAAATATCAGCTAGTCAAACATCATGATCGGGTCGGGCGCATGGCCGATACGTTGGAGTATTCCAGTGTCGCCTTTCCGCGTGCGCGCTTTTCTGAGGAACTGTTGAACGATCTCAAGCAGGTCGCGCCGTCGATGGTGGAGGAAGAGGGTGATGAAATCATCATCAAACATTTATATATTGAACGGCGTATGACACCCTTGAATATCTGGCTCATGAAAGCGGACGAGCGCGACGATGAAGCTGCGACCGAACATGCCATCCGCGAGTATGGCAATGCCATCAAGGAGCTAGTGGGCGCCAACATCTTCCCCGGCGATATGCTGTATAAAAATTTCGGCGTCACGCGACAAGATAGGGTGGTGTTTTACGATTACGATGAAATCGAATACATCACCGATTGTAAGTTCCGGCAGATTCCTGCGCCGCGCAATGAAGAAGACGAAATGGCTTCTGAGCCCTGGTATGCGGTGGCGCGTAACGATGTCTTTCCCGAGCAGTTCGGCGTTTTTTTACTGGGTAACCCAAGGGTGAGAAAATATTTCATGCACTATCACGCGGATTTACTGACAGCGCAGTACTGGCAGCAAGCCCAGCAGCGCATCCGCGACGGACAGATCGACGACGTCTTTCCTTATCCGCAGGAAGTCCGATTTTTGCAATACCAACATGCCGGCTCAGGCCTTCCTTCAACATCAGCATCACACTAATAAATAACCACACCTGGAGAACACCATGCAAGATCCTATCGTTATCGTCGGCGCTGCCCGTACCCCTATGGGCGCATTTCAAGGCGACTTTTCATCTATCACCGCGATTGATCTCGGTGCGACCGCCATCAAGGCGGCCGTTGAACGCGCCGGTCTGGACCCAAAGCAGGTACAAGATGTCTTGTTTGGTAATTGCCTCATGGCCGGTCTGGGTCAGGCGCCAGCGCGTCAGGCAGCGATCAAGGCCGGCATTCCTGTGACTGCCGGCGCGGTGACGATGTCGAAGATGTGCGGTTCAGCCATGCAGGCCACCATGTATGCCTATGATTCGATCGTGGCAGGTACCAATGATGTGGTCGTCTCAGGCGGTATGGAATCGATGACGAACGCGCCTTACCTGATCCCGAAAGCGCGCGGCGGCTACCGTATCGGCCATGGTCAGATTTTTGATCACCTGATGCTCGATGGTCTGGAAGACGCGTATGACAAAGGCCGTTCAATGGGCACCTTTGCCGAAGACTGCGCCAGTAAATACCAGTTCACTCGTGAAGCCCAGGATGCGTTTGCGATTGCCTCTGTCCAGCGTGCTCAGGCCGCGACTGCCGATGGCTCCTTCACATGGGAGATCGCGCCAGTGACGGTTCCCGGTCGCGGTGGCGATGTGGTGGTCGAAAAAGATGAAGGTCCGCTCAAGGCCAAGCTGGATAAAATTCCTGGCCTCAAACCAGCCTTTAAAAAAGACGGCACCATCACTGCCGCTTCGTCATCCTCGATCAACGACGGCGCCGCAGCGCTGGTATTGATGCGTGAATCGACCGCCAAAAAACTCGGCTGCACACCCTTGGCAAAAATCATGGGCCACGCGCGTAATTCGCATGAGCCGGCCTGGTTCACTACGGCTCCGGTGGGCGCGATTGGCAAACTGTGCGACAAGCTGGACTGGAAAATCGCCGATGTCGATCTGTTCGAAATCAATGAAGCCTTTGCCGCCGTGCCGATGGCCGCCATGAAGGAACACGATATCCCGCATAGCAAAGTCAATATTCATGGCGGCGCCTGTGCGCTGGGCCATCCGATCGGTGCTTCCGGTGCGCGCATTATTGTTACGCTGATCGGTGCTTTGAAAAAAACCGGTGGCAAGCGCGGCATTGCGGCCTTGTGTATTGGCGGCGGCGAAGGCACTGCGATGGCCATCGAGCTGATGTAAGAGGATGGCAGGACAGCGCTGTTCTGCCGACCAAGGTCAGATGAAACTAAAAAAACAACTCAGAGAGACAGGCTGTCCGTGCGGTGGCAAAGCGTATGCCACCTGCTGTGCGCCGCTGCTGAGCGGTGCGCGGCAGGCTGCCAGTGCAGAGGAACTCATGCGTTCGCGCTACACGGCTTATACCCTGGCCGATGATGCCTATTTACGCGCTAGCTGGGCGGCACAAACGCGCCCTGCGACGCCGACGATCAGTGAGGCCGGTGTGCAGTGGCTGGGGCTGGACGTGCGCCGCCATGTGGAAGAGGGGAACGAGGCCAGCGTTGAATTTGTCGCCCGTTACAAGATCGATGGGCGCGCATACCGGCTGCATGAAATCAGCCGCTTTGTGCGTGAAGACGAATGTTGGTACTACCTGGATGGCCGTTTTCCCGAGCAGACTGCATCAAAGTCGATGACAGCACGATTGAAAGAGCATGTATGACAATTCTTGACACCAAATTGAACAGCCATGCGCCCGACTTTCAAGTCAATGTCGCCGCCATGCAGACTTTGGTGGATGATCTGCGCGCCAAGGTGGCGCGCATTACGCTGGGCGGCGATGAAGCGGCACGTCAAAAACATCTGGCGCGGGGCAAATTATTACCCCGCGAACGGGTGCAGATGCTGCTCGATCCGGGCACGCCATTTCTCGAATTTTCGCAGTTAGCCGCGTATCAGATGTATGACAATGCCGCGCCATCGGCCGGCATCATCACCGGCATTGGTCGCGTCTCCGGCCTAGAATGCGTGATCGTGTGTAATGATGCCACCGTCAAGGGCGGCACTTATTTTCCGATGACCGTTAAAAAACATCTGCGGGCACAGGAAATCGCTGAGCAGAATCATTTGCCCTGTATTTATCTGGTCGATAGCGGCGGGGCTAATTTGCCGAATCAGGATGAGGTCTTCCCCGATCGCGATCACTTCGGGCGCATCTTTTTTAATCAGGCCACCATGTCGGCCAAGGGCATTGCGCAAATCGCCGTCGTGATGGGTTCGTGCACGGCCGGTGGCGCCTACGTGCCGGCCATGAGTGATGAATCGATCATCGTTAAAAATCAGGGCACCATTTTTTTAGCCGGTCCACCCCTGGTGAAGGCTGCCACCGGTGAAGTGGTCAGCGCCGATGAGCTCGGCGGCAGTGATGTGCATACCCGCTTGTCAGGTGTCGCCGATCATCTGGCGCAGGACGATCTGCACGCACTGGCCTTGACGCGCTCGCTGGTCGCCAATTTGAACCGGCAAAAACCGCAACAAATAACGATGCGGGAAGTGGTCGAGCCTAAATTTTCTGCAAAGGAACTTTATGGCGTGATTCCGGTCGATACCCGTAAGCCGTTTGATATCAGAGAAGTCATCGCGCGTATCGTCGATGGCAGTCAGTTTGATGAATTCAAGGCCCGCTATGGCACGACGCTGGTGTGTGGATTTGCGCATATTTTTGGCATGCCAGTCGGACTGGTCGCTAATAACGGTATCCTGTTTTCCGAGTCCGCATTGAAGGGTACGCACTTCATCGAGCTATGCAGCCAGCGTAAAATTCCGCTGATATTTTTGCAAAATATTACCGGTTTCATGGTGGGTCGCAAAGTTGAAAATGAGGGCATTGCGCGCAACGGCGCCAAGATGGTGGCCGCGGTCGCCACGAGCGCAGTGCCCAAGCTGACAGTGATCATCGGCGGTAGTTTCGGCGCGGGTAATTACGGCATGTGCGGGCGGGCGTTTTCGCCGCGTTTTTTATGGATGTGGCCGAACGCGCGCATCTCCGTCATGGGGGGCGAGCAGGCGGCGTCGGTGCTGGCCACTGTCAAGCGCGACGCGATCGAAGCCAAGGGCGGCAGCTGGAGCGAACAAGAAGAGGCGGCTTTCACTGCGCCGATCAGGGAACAGTACGAAACGCAGGGTCATCCTTACTATGCCAGTGCGCGTCTGTGGGACGATGGCGTGATCGATCCGGCCGATACACGTATGGTCTTGGGGCTTGGCTTGAGCGCCGCCTTGAATGCGCCGATTACAGAAACAAAATTTGGTATTTTCCGCATGTGAAGTGTGGCTTGATCACTATTGATGGGAGATGTTTTGGAATTAAGTCCGCAAGCCGATTGGGTCACGCGAAGCCTGCGCAGTGTCTGGCATCCCTGTACCCAGATGCAGCATCACGAAACCGTACCGCTCATACCGGTGAAATACGGCCGTGGTGCCTGGCTGGTCGACGCCAATGACAAACGCTACCTTGATGGCATCAGCTCCTGGTGGGTCAATCTGTTCGGGCATGCTAATCCACGCATCAATGCGGCCTTAAAAGACCAGCTCGATACGCTCGAACATGCGATGTTGGCCGGCTTTACCCACGAACCGGTCATTGCCCTTTCTGAGCGGCTCGCTGCCCTTACCGGTCACGCGCTGGGGCATTGTTTTTATGCTTCCGACGGCGCATCGGCAGTCGAAATCGCGCTCAAGATGAGCGTGCACTATTGGCGCAATAGTGGGCGCACCGAAAAGCGTGAGCTGGTCTGCCTCAAAGGTAGCTATCATGGCGAAACCATCGGTGCGCTGGCCGTCACCGATGTGGCGATTTTTCGCGATGCGTATGGGCCCATGCTGCAGTCAGTGCACGTGGTCGCTTCGCCCGATGCCAGGCTGGGAGACGATGCGGAATCTGCCGCGCGCGCAGCGGCCCGTTCGCTTGAGCGGTTGTTCGAAGAACGCGCAGGGAATATTGCGGCCCTGATCGTCGAGCCGCTGGTGCAGTGCGCGACTGGCATGGCCATGCATGATCCACTTTATCTGCAGCTAGCCAGAGAATTATGCGATCGTTTTCAGGTCCATCTGATCGCTGATGAAATCGCCGTTGGCTGCGGTCGCAGCGGCAGCTTTTTCGCCTGCGAACAGGCCGCCATCTGGCCCGATTTTCTGTGTTTATCCAAGGGCATCAGCGGTGGTTATTTGCCGCTCTCGCTGGTGATGACGCGCGCGTCGATCTATCAGGCGTTTTATGACCGCGATATGGCGCGCGGGTTTTTGCATTCGCATTCCTATACCGGCAATCCACTCGCCTGCCGCGCCGCGCTGGCCACGCTCGATATTTTTGCCGAAGACGATGTGCTCAATGCCAATCGCGTCAAAGCCGCCGCATTAAGGACGGCTCTCGCACCCTTGGCGCAGCATGCTCTGGTCAGTCATTTCCGTCAGTGCGGTACGATCTTCGCATTTGATGCGCACACCACCGACGCGACTTTTTCGCGGCGGTTTTTTGCCACCGCGCTCGAGCACGAACTCCTGCTGCGTCCGATCGGCCGCACGGTGTATCTGATGCCGCCCTATATTCTCGACGAGGCCGAAATCGCGCTCCTCGCCGAGCGTACTCACACCGTATTTGAAAAGGTAATGGCAGCATGACACATCCCCTCTTTGCGCGTCTTGAAGCACAGCTGGCGCAGATTGATTCACATGGATTACGACGACGTCGACGTATCACTGAAACGCCGGCCAATGCGCGCATGAGCGTCGATGGGCGCAATATCCTGGCATTTTGCAGCAATGATTATCTGGGGCTGGCCTCGCATCACCGCGTCTCGGGCGCCTTGAGGGAAGGGGTGGCTTTGTACGGCGCCGGCAGCGGTTCATCACACATGATCAGCGGGCATTCGCGCGCGCACGCCTTGCTCGAAGAAGGTCTGGCTGATTTTCTAGCGCCGCATCTGGCGTCGCCGCGCGCGCTGTATTTTTCGACTGGCTATATGGCCAATCTGGCGGTGCTGACGGCGCTCGGCGGGCCGGATGCCGAGGTATTTTCGGAAGCGCTCAATCACGCCTCACTCATCGATGGTGCGCGTTTATCGCGCGCGAAAGTGCAGGTCTATCCGCATGGTGATGTGGAGACGCTTGCGCGCCAGCTGGCAGCGAGCCAGGCGAGCAACAAGATTGTCGTCACCGACAGTGTTTTCAGTATGGACGGTGACCTCGCGCCCTTGCCAGCTATTCTCGCGGTGTGCGAACAGTATGGCGCCTGGCTGGTGGTCGATGATGCGCATGGCTTCGGTGTGCTCGGTGCTCACGGACGCGGGGCGCTGGAGCATTTTTCTTTGCGTTCACCGCAGCTGATTTATGTCGGCACGCTCGGCAAAGCGGCCGGTGTGTCGGGCGCATTCATTGCCGCACATGACACGGTGATCGAATTCATGGTCCAGCGCGCCCGGCCCTATATTTACACGACTGCTGCGCCGCCAGCCTTGGCGCACGCGCTGCTGACCAGTCTGGAGATGATTAGCGGCCCCGAAGGCGCGATCCGGCGAGCGCATCTGCAGGATCTGATCCAGCAGTTCAAGCGCCAGCTGACATTGCGTCACTGGCGCCATCTGCCATCGGAAACCGCGATCCAGCCGGTGATTGTGGGCGATAATGTGCAGGTCATGCAGGCGGCCGCTGATTTGCAAGCCGGCGGATTGTGGGTGCCGGGAATACGGCCACCGACTGTGCCGGCTGGTACGGCGCGACTGCGGATCACTTTGTCGGCAGCGCATAATGGGGCGCAGATCACGCAATTGGCAAACGCCGTCAATGCGTTGGAACATAATCTGCATCCGGGACCGGCATGAGCGGTTATTTTGTTACTGGCACCGATACCGAGATCGGCAAGACCCTGGTTGCCTCGGCCTTGCTGCATGCGCTGGTCGCTCAAGGGGTGCAGGCGGCGGGTATGAAGCCAGTCGCCGCGGGGGTGTCGCTGATGAATGGGCAGATGACGAATGAAGATTGCGCCCAGCTGGCCGAGGCTGCCAATGTGCCGCTGCCGCAGGCCTTGACTACGCCCTACTTATTGCAGGAGGCGGCAGCACCGCATATCGCCGCGGCGATGGAGGGGGTGCAGATTGATGTGTCGCATATCGTCGACTGTTACCGGCAGGTGGCGGCACAGTCGCAAGTCGTCGTGGTGGAGGGTGTGGGAGGATTTCGTGTGCCGCTCAACGACAGCGCTGATACGGCAGATCTGGCCGGGCTGCTCGGGCTGCCGGTGATTCTGGTGGTGGGGTTGCGTCTGGGGTGTATTAGTATGGCCTTGCTGACGGCCGAGGCGATCACTGCGCGCGGACTCAGGCTGGCAGGCTGGGTCGCCAATTCGCTCGAGCCGGGCATGGCGCATGGCGCCGCCAATATCGAGGCCTTGGCCCAGCGACTGCCGGCGCCCTTGTTGGGCTATGTGCCGCGACTGGGTTTGCCAACATCGACGTCGTCATTGGCTGCGCTGGCAGTCGCGCATCTGGATTTTTCGCGTTTGCCAGGCTGGCCTGGTTGAGCGCCGTAGTCGGAATTATCGAATTAAAAAAACGTTTAAGAATAAGGAAAAGGAAACAGTATGACAACGCAAAATGGTAGTGCACAAACGCTCGCCTTTCATCCCCCACGATCCAGCACCGTGATGCCGGCAGCTGCGCTGACTTGGCCCTTAGCGCAGATCGTGGATCTGTTCAATCTGCCATTCAATGAACTGCTGTTTCGCGCGCAGCAGGTACACCGTGAACATTTTCCAGAAGCCGAAGTCGAGCTGGCCACGCTGATTTCGATCAAGACCGGCGGCTGCGCAGAAGACTGTGGCTATTGCCCGCAGGCGGCGCGCTACGACACCGGCGTGAAAGCGCAAAAAATGCTGCCGCTCGATGAAGTGCTTAACGCAGCCAAAGCGGCACGCGATCAGGGCGCGACACGATTCTGCATGGGCGCTGCCTGGCGTGAGCCAAAAGACCGTGACCTCGAGCAGGTCGAAGAAATGGTCCGCGAAGTCAAAGCCCTTGGCCTGGAAACTTGTGCCACGCTGGGCATGCTGGGCGCCGGTCAGGCCGAGCGCTTAAAAGTCGCCGGTCTCGATTACTACAATCATAATCTCGATACCGCGCCGGAGCTGTATGGCGACATCATCACCACCCGCGATTATGAAAACCGTCTCGATACGCTGGGTCGGGTACGCAATGCCGGCATCAAGGTCTGCAGCGGCGGTATCGTTGGCATGGGCGAGTCACGCGAACAGCGCGCTGGTCTGATCGCGCAGCTGGCCAATCTCGATCCCTATCCGGATTCCGTGCCGGTGAATAATCTGGTGCAGGTTAAAGGTACGCCGCTGTTTGGTACCGAACCACTTGACCTGCTGGAATTTGTCCGAACGGTAGCCGTCGCGCGCATCACCATGCCGACGGCACGGGTACGTTTGTCCGCTGGTCGGCGTGAAATGGGTGAGGCGATTCAGGCGATGTGTTTTTTAGCCGGCGCGAATTCGATTTTCTACGGCGATAAATTACTCACCACCGGCAATCCGGATGTCGAAGCCGATCGTCAGCTGCTCAGTAAGCTGGGCCTGCGCACACGCCAGACCACGACGGATGCACGCTGCGAGCTTACGCCTTAAATTTTTTCATGCATTTGTCAGCGCCAAGTTTGTAGTCGAAAGCATGCGGGTAAAAAAGTGCGGGTGAAAAAGTGCAGGCGAGGTGAAGGAAAAAACAAGATGTTCCATAAAATCCTGATCGCAAATCGTGGTGAAATCGCCTGCCGTATTGCGGCCACGGCGCATCGTCTGGGTGTGCAAACGGTCGCGGTGTATTCGAGCGTTGATGCGCAGTCGCGCCACGTGGCGGCCTGCGATCAGGCGCTGTCAATCGGCCCCGCTGAAGCGAGCGAAAGCTATCTGCGTGGGGACAAGATCATTGCGGCGGCCATTGCCTCTGGCGCGCAAGCGATTCATCCGGGCTATGGGTTTTTATCCGAAAATGCCGGATTTGCCGATGACTGCGCAGCGGCCGGCCTGATTTTCATTGGCCCGCCTGCCAGCGCCATGCGCGCCATGGGCTCGAAGTCGGCGGCCAAAGCGCTGATGGAAAAAGCCGGTGTGCCACTCGTGCCGGGCTACCATGGTGCGCTTCAGGATGCCTTATTTTTGCAGCAGCAGGCAGCACTGATCGGCTATCCGGTATTACTCAAGGCCTCGGCCGGCGGCGGTGGTAAAGGCATGCGCATCGTAACGCAAGAGAGCGACTTTGCCGCTGCACTGGCGTCCTGCAAGCGCGAAGCAGCCAATAGCTTCGGCGACGAGCAGATACTGCTAGAAAAATATTTGATCGCGCCACGTCATATTGAAATTCAGGTCTTCGCCGATACCCACGGTCGTTGCGTCTGGCTGTTCGAGCGCGACTGTTCCGTGCAGCGACGGCATCAAAAAGTACTGGAAGAAGCACCGGCGCCCGGCATGACAGAGGCGCGCCGCAATGCCATGGGCGAAGCTGCCGTGGCCGCTGCGCGCGCGGTGGATTACGTTGGCGCCGGCACGGTCGAGTTCATCGTCGATCAGGACGGTACATTTTATTTCATGGAGATGAATACGCGACTGCAGGTGGAGCATCCGGTGACGGAAATGATCACCGGCTTTGACCTGGTCGAATGGCAGCTGCGTGTGGCCTGTGGCGAAGCGTTGCCCAAGGCGCAGCACGAATTACGCATTCACGGTCATGCGATTGAAGCGCGCCTGTATGCAGAAAATCCGGCCAGCGGATTTCTTCCCTCACTGGGCACGCTGCATCATCTTCGCATGCCGCAGGCGGTGATGTTTGCCGTCGGCGCTGAGGGTAGTGACGCGCAATCAGAACCCGCCGCAGTGCGGATCGATTCCGGTGTGCGTGAAGGCGATGTCATTTCGCCTTATTACGATCCGATGCTGGCCAAGTTAATCGTCTGGGGTCACGATCGCGCGCAAGCGCTTGAACGCATGCGCAGCGCGCTGGCAAAAGTGCAGATCGTAGGCGTGTCGACCAACATCATTTTTTTACAAAGACTGCTAACGAGCCGTGCTTTTTCGACGGCCGATCTCGACACCAGTTTGATTGAACGCGAACAGGCTGCTTTATTTCCAGCACCGACTGCAGCGCCGTTCGCAGTGTTAGCACTGGCACTGTGCGCCTTGTTAGAAGCAGAACACAATGCGACGCAGGACCCGTGGGCACACACTAGTGGCTGGCGCATGAATACGATTTTGCAGCGCACGATGACGCTGGCTGATGGCGCACAAGCCAACCCACAGACCAACCCCCAGACCTACGCAATCACGCTCGATTATCTTGCCACCGGCTGGCGACTGCAGCATGCGGGACTTAGCACCGATTTGCGTTATTCTGCCAGTGGACATGATCTGTGTGTCACATTGACAGATAGGCTGAGTCGCAAACTGAGTGACCCACTGAGCGACACATCAAGCGGTACATTGAGAGATGCATCGAGCGAGGAAGTCGTGCGCGGTGTGGTACTGCGCGAAGACGCCGCACTGCATGTATTTTGCGGCGGTGTACAGCATGTGCTGCAGATTCTTGATCCGCTCGCCCATGCAGGCGCAGCGGAAGTCGAAGTTGGCCGACTGAGCGCACCAATGCCGGGTAAGATCATTGCCATTATGGTGACGCCGGGCGCGCTGGTGGAGCAAGGTGCGGCGCTGCTGATCATGGAAGCCATGAAGATGGAACACACGATTTATGCGCCGGCGGCCGGCGTGGTCGACGCGCTGTTTTACGCGGTCGGCGATCAGGTCGCCGAAGCTGCCCCTTTATTATCCATGTCCGCACCATTGCGGAATAGCTGATCGGAGAGTATCACCATGCAGATTCTTTTTCATGCCGGCGGTATCGATCCGGCACCGTGGATCCAGTCCTTCAAGTCAACGCTGCCCCAAGCGCAGCTGCGCGAATGGCGGGAAGGTGACGACGCAGCAGCCGACTATGCCGTGGTCTGGAAACCGCCAGCAGCCATGTTACGCGGTCGGGTCGGCCTGAAGGCGATTTTTAATCTGGGCGCTGGCGTGGATGCGATTTTGCAGCTTGGCGATGCACTGCCACCGACTGTGCCACTGGTACGAATTGATGATGCCGGCATGGCTGATCAAATGGCTGAATACGTTACGCATGCGGTACTTGGCTACTACCGTCGGCTCGACGAGCATGCCGCCAATATCCGCCAGCGTGAATGGCGTTACATCAAGCCGAATCAGAAGCAGGATTTCAGCATCGGCATCATGGGGCTGGGCGTGTTGGGGAGTCGTATTGCCAGCGCACTGGCGCAGTTTGATTTTCCCTTGCGTGGCTGGAGCCGCACGGCTAAGCAGCTGCCGGGTGTCGAGAGCTTTGCGGGTGAATCGCAGCTGGCTGAGTTTCTCAAGGGGACCCGACTGCTGATTTGCGTATTGCCGCTCACCCCACACACGCAAGACATTCTCAATCGGCAGACGCTGTCGGCACTGGCGCCGGAATCCTATCTGATTAACGTAGCGCGCGGTGCGCATCTGGTGGAGGAAGACTTGCTCGCGCTGGTGCAAAGTGGTCACATCAAGGGGGCGACATTGGATGTATTTCGTCAGGAGCCGCTACCGGCCGACCATCCGTTCTGGAACGAGCCCCGCATCGTCATCACGCCGCACATGTCGGCCATGACGCTGCGCGCAGACAGCGTGCGGCAGATTAGCAATAAAATCGCCGCCATCGAGCGTGGCGAAGCGGTCGCTGGCGTGGTCGATCTGGCGCGTCAATATTGATGCTTTCAATGCGGATGCTTCAAATGCAGAGGTTTCAAATACGGAGCGCACAATGACAATGCCCACTCAGGTCAAGCTGGTCGAAGTCGGCCCGCGTGACGGCTTGCAAAATGAGCAGGAAACAATTCCTGCCGCCGTCAAGATCGAACTCATCAACCGTCTCAGCGCGGCGGGCTTTGCCAACATCGAGGCCGCCGCCTTCGTGTCGCCCAAGTGGGTGCCGCAAATGGCGACTTCTACCGAGGTGATGGCCGGGATCGTGCGCAAACCGGGCGTGATTTATTCTGCACTGACGCCCAATATGCAGGGCTTTGAGGCAGCGCTCGCTGCAGGCGCAGATGAGGTGGTGATTTTCGGCTCCGCTTCCGAAGCCTTTTCGCAAAAAAATATTAACTGCTCCATCGCCGAATCGATCGCGCGTTTCGCGCCGATCGCCTATGCGGCCAAGGCTGCCAATCTGCGGCTACGTGGCAGCATCAGCTGTGCCTTTGGCTGTCCGTATCAGGGCCAGGTCACGATCGGTAATGTGCAAGACGTTCTGCGCGGACTGCGCGCACTAGGCTGCGATGAAATCGATATCGCCGACACCATCGGCGTGGCCACGGCAGGGCAGGTCAAGCAGGTCATGCAGGCGGCGGCGGAGGAATTTCCGATCAGTGCTTTATCCGGCCATTTTCACGATACCTATGGTCAGGCGCTGGCCAATATTTTCGCCAGTCTGGAAGTGGGCATCTCGATTTTTCATTCTTCCGTTGCCGGCCTGGGTGGCTGCCCGTACGCCAAGGGTGCGACGGGAAACGTAGCCTCGGAAGATGTGCTGTATATGCTGCGCGGGCTGGATATCGACACCGGCATTGATCTGGATGCGGTCGTTGATGCCGGACAGTTTATGGCCCGCCATCTGGGACGCAAAGCAGCCAGCCGGGCCGGTAATGCGCTGGCGGCCAAACGTGTTTGAACCGGCCCTTGCATGGTTCTGGCGTCGGACGAGATGCCGATGAATTTTTCCACCTTTAATCCCGATCTGCACACGGGCCCCTTACCTTCGCCTTGCATCAACATCTGCCAAATCGATGCGAAGGGACTATGCCTAGGCTGTCTGCGTACGCTCGATGAAATCGCCGTCTGGGGCGACGCCAGCGAAGCGGACCGACGGCTGATCTGGCGGGCTATCGTCGCCCGTCATGGATCCGCAGTCTAGGTAAAAGTGCCGAGCGCCCGGTTCGACCGCATGACGTTCAATGTGACGTTCAATGTGCCATTCAATCTGCCATGAATTTTTCTGCTAGTATCGTACGGCCTACTGGCGCGCTCCATGCGTGCCCAAGACCATAAAACCACCAGGAGATTACGATGCGCTTTCGTGTTTATTTTTTCGCCGCTCTGGCATGTCCCTTACTGGCGCTGGCCGCCGCGCCTGCACCGAAGGTGCTCGCGCTCAAGGCCGCCCATCTGCTCGACGTTCGCACCGGACTCACCGTGCGCGATGCGGTGGTGCTGATCCAAAACGATCGCATCACAGCAGTCGGCAGCAAGCTCGCCATTCCCGCCGGTGCGCAGGTCATTGATCTGGGCGAACAGACGCTGGTGCCAGGCCTGATTGACAGTCATACCCATCTGACCAGCGACCCGGAAAATGTTGGCTACGCCAGCGTGGCCTTATCGATTCCAAGGCAGACGCTGATCGGCGCAAAAAACGCGCTCAAGACGCTCAAGGCGGGCTTTACCACCGTGCGCGATGTAGGTTCTGAGGGTTACACCGATGTGGGTCTGCGTGACGCGATCGATGCCGGTGATGTACCTGGTCCGCGCATCATCGCTTCCGGCAATGCGCTCGGTATCACGGGCGGTCATTGTGACGACACCATGCATGCGCCGCAATATCGGATCGTCGGTGATGGCGTGGCCGATGGTGTCGATGCGGTGATGCGTAAAACACGCGAAGTGATCAAGTACGGCGCTGGCGTGATCAAGATTTGCGCTACCGGCGGCGTGCTGTCGTTTGGTGATGATCCACGCGCATCGCAATATACCTTCGATGAAATGAAGGCCATTGTCGGCGAAGCGCATCGTCTGGGTCGTAAAGTCGCGGCGCATGCGCACGGCGGCGATGGCATCCGCATGGCGGTATTGGCCGGCGTAGATTCCATCGATCATGGCTCCTACATCGACGACGAAGGCATTGCGATCATGAAGGCGCATAAGACATGGCTGGTGCCAACCTTATACCTGGGCGACTGGCTCATCGATAACGCCGAAGCGATCCGCCTGCCGGCTGCGCTGCTCGAAAAAGCAAAGGTCGTTTTGCCACTGGCACGTAAAAATATTGCCCGCGCTTTTAGTGCCGGTGTACCGGTCGCTTTTGGTACCGATTCCGGCGTCTATCCACATGGTTTGAACGGGCGCGAATTTGCAGTCTACGTCAAGCTCGGCATGACACCGCTGCAGGCGATTCAATCCGCCACGCTCAATGCGGCGCAATTACTGGGGATGGAAGACCGGATCGGCGCGATTGAAGTGGGCAAATATGCCGACCTGATTGCTGTTAAAGGCGATCCGCTGAAAGATGTGACGCAGCTTGAGCGTGTACAGTGGGTGATGAAAAACGGCGCGGTCGTCGCGCGCTAGAGAACAAGCCTTAAACGCGTCTGTCACATGCCGTTCTGCGCGGATGTGACAGATGTGGCGGCTGCCTTAGTTACGTCCATTAGTTACGTCCCTCAGTGGTGTCCCGCATTAGCGAAGCCTAATTAGCCGATGCGAACGAGGCGTCCTCCATGCAGTGACGTAGCGCGCGTTTTTTGTGTCGCAGTTTATTGCGTGCCCACGCATCTTCGCAGTCGAGGCGGCGTTGGTGCAGATCGCTGACTAGCGGCAGATCCGGCAGCAGACTTTTATAGATCACGATACCCAGTGCATCCTGCACACGCAAATAGCGCGGGCATTGTTCGGGCGCGCTACATTGGGGAATCCGGACAGTGTAGGTACGCGGATCGACCGTCGGACGATGATCATTTTCTAGACGGGCCTGGTAGGGCGGTGTGCCAAAATGGAGCTCATAGCGCTGGCCCTTGCGTTGCGACGTCGGCTTGCGTTTGAATTGCTCGACATCCGGATGTTCCACATAAATTTTAAAATATCGTGCGTGTCTGTTGCGCACATCGGTCAGGCGCATGAGTGCCAGACCTGAGCCCTTCGCCTGCAAGGTAAATACCCGCCCTGAAGCCGCAGTGACCGCGACCGAGGCGGTATTTTTTTGCCCGAGTTTTATCTGTTCCAACTGAAAATGGCGACTGCCAAGCAGATCATCCCGCACGGTGACGAAGGCCTCCTCTCCTTGACTACGCATGGACTCCGGCACGATCACGATCGCCTCGTCGACAGCCTGCGCGACGGTGCTGCCGGATAGCAGAAGAGGTAAGCAGGCGATCGCTGCAAACAGGGTTGAAACGTTGCGCCAAGGTGTCATTTTTACTCTCTCTTTCAGATGCAAGAGGCTTCAAAATGACGATAGTTCGCTAGCTTAGAAAAAGCGAGAATCTGCCAACCGGATTGGCTGCGACGATGAGGGGGTGTCGTAGCGGATGCACAGTGCATACGTTGGCAACACTGCGACATAAAGTCAGCAACACTTCACTTATATTGATTGCCGAACGAAAAAATTTTATTGCAGCAATCTAGTACTTTGTTTCATGATTAATTCGTGCTCCACGGCTATGCGATAAGCGGATGATTCGGATAAAAATTGCTGCACATGGTGGACTGAGTGGATGTGGGGGACAAAGTCATCCCGTAGTACATGGCGAACAGGCCGACTAGGGATTTTTATTTTATGAAACGATGAGGAGTTCAATCATGAAAAAGATTTTGTTTGCCATTGGGTTGGCGGGGGGGTTGTTAGCGGGGGTGGAAAATGCGAATGCTGCTGCGCGCACTGCAGGTACAACTGTAGCAGGGGCGAGCGACATAGCTACCTTTACCGTCGACATAACATTGACGCCGAAATGCGTCATTGACACCATAGGCGCATTGGCAATAAATTACACCCCAGTAAGTAAAACTGCGGCAACTTATGCAACGGGTACTACCACTATCGCGGGCAAATGCACTGGTGGGGTGACGGTGGCGGCTGATGTGAATGTGGATGATGCCTCTGATAATTCTGTCACTGATCAATTTACAGGGCTCGTTTATAAATTGTTATTTCCTGGTGATGTTGTTTCCTACGCGTCTGTTCCAGTTACTAGTAATGATTTTAGCTTTACTTTAACGGGCAAAATTAAAGAAGACCAGTTCGGTACTTGTGGTGGTGCTTCATCTAAAACTGTTGGCGTTACTACGTGTACCAATACTACGAGCACCAATAAAACAAGGACAGTTACATTATCCTATTGATTCTGCTCGATGTTCATGCCTTGATGTTGATGTATCTGGTGTTGAGGCATGCTTTCCTTCCGCAATATTTGCACACGGTGATCATGGCCCTTACATCTAAGCGCTTCTGTCAAGTTCGATTACTACTTTGTGTATTTTTTTTTATTTTTGGTGATGTCGCGCCTGTCTTGGCAGCGAGTTTTGGCGTGTCACCGGTACGCATTTTCATGGGACCCAAAAATCGCGTCATCGCAGTAACCTTGTCTAACGAGGGCGATTCAGAAATCATCTTACAGGCTGATATTTATACTTGGAGCCAGAGCGGTGAGGGAAAAGATGTTCTGAACTTGAGCGATGATCTGATCCTCGCGCCACCGATTTTCAAGTTGGCGCCGAATACGAGTCAGACCGTACGCATGGCTTTGCTTATGCCGATCGACCTCACTCGTCAGTTGACCTACAGGCTCATCGTTAATACTGTGCCGCAAGAAAGCGCGACGTCATCCGCGAATTTCGAAATTCCAATAGGTTTGGCAATGTCGATTCCCATTTTTGTTACTCCCCCTCTTTCCGAGCGCAGCCTTAACTGTTCACTACAGCGTAATGAAGAAATGCTGGTCACAGCGCAGTGCGACAATAGCGGAACCGCCTATGCGCAGATCCGTGAAATGTCACTGTTAGTCAATGACGAGACCCAGTCGAACTTAAAGACCTCTAGTTATCTCTTGCCAGGAGCGAAGAAGCCCTATTTGCTCAAGAGCGAAAAAGCCATCCCTGCCGGCGCCGCGACCTTACGTATCGTGTATGACGCCGGCAAAAGCGAGGATATGTTGCTGACCATTCCATGACATGCCGTGCGCACCTGACGCATTGGTGGCGAATACGCGCGGATCCTTGGCGCTTGGTCTTTTTAAGTCTGTGTCTGATCTGCAGCACCGCACGGTCCGAGGAAAATACCATCCTGTCGATTATGGCCACTCAGGATAAGTCGCAGGTTATCGTGAGTATCCACTTCCAAGAGACCTTGACGACCATGCCGAACGCGCTCGCGCTGCGTGAGCCACCACGCGTGGTACTCGACTTTGGTGTGATGCGAAACTTCAGCGGCACGGCCACCCAGTCAATTGATATGGGTGCAATGCGTTCGGCACGGGTCGTGATGGCAGGCAATCGTGCGCAGGTGGTTTTTACCTTGGCGGAGCCGATGAATTACCGCAGCACCATCGATGACAAAAAATTAATCTTGGCTTTTGAGCTGGAAAACAGCGAGCTGCAGGCAGCGCTTCCGGCATTTGTCGAAGATCGTTTGCTACCCTTTAATGTCCGTATCAATGGCAGTCCAAACGGCTATTGGCTACTACTGGATCGACAAGATGCTCTGTATGCCAGCGCAGACGCCTTTGCCGCTTGGCGTTTAACACTAGCGCCCACAGCGCAGGGCATTTTATTTCGCCGCCAAACTTGGTACGCCTTGGCCAGTGTGGCGGGCTTTCAAGTGCAGCGTGATGCAGCAACGCAGACAGTCGATTTGAACTTTGCTGCCAGCGCCTTTCCCGCCACCCAGCTCGTCGGTGCTGCGGCCACGCGCTTACCTGTTAGCGCGGCGATTCCGGCGCTGTTTTTAAACTATGACTTGAGTACCACCAGTATTCGCAGCCGAGGATCACCGAGCAGCGCCGACTTCGGCGCCCTAACCGAATTAGGCTTGAGCAGCGATCTGGGGATTTTGTCCTCGACTCAGGTCGTTCGCTACGCAAAGAGCGAGATCGCTGGCACTTACTTACGGCGACTGGAGACCTCTTATACGCGTGATTATCCGCTCGACAATCTGACGCTACGCTTGGGGGATTCGCAAAGCCGCAGCAGCCAAAGCGGCGCTTCGGTATCTTTTGGTGGCGTCCAGCTAGCGAAAAATTTTGCGCTCACGCCCGGATTTGTGCGCCAGCCGATGCCGATGATTACCGGCGCATCGAGCGCGGCGAGCACCATGTCACTTTATATTAACGATGTGTTACGCCAGACTAGCAATGTGCCAGCCGGCCCTTTTTCGATTGAAAATTCGCCTGAACTTCTGCGCGCGGGCGAAGCACGCATCGTCTTGCGCGATGTATTGGGCCGCGAAACTGTCATCGTGCAGCGTTTATTTACCGACCCAGTATTGTTGGAAGAAGGCTTGAGCGACTGGAGCGCCGAAGCAGGAAAACTGCGCCGGAGTACTAGCACCGGGAGCCTAAACTATGGCGATCTGTTTGCCTCAGGGGTCTGGCGCCATGGCCTGAGCAAGACCGTTACTGCAGAGGTGCAGGGACAATTGAGCCGCTCGGTGCAAGATGTTGGCGCCAGCGCCAGCCTTGGTCTGCCCATGGATGTGCTGGGTCTGTTGACGCTGGCCGCAGGGCGCAGTGAGCCAAGCCCACCCGGATTATTGATGGCGCTTGGGGTGCAACGTCGCCTAGGCGCGCATGACTTTTTTTTACGTGCTCAGATGGCCACTCGTACTTACCGCACACTGGGTATGGCGCCCGACAGCTTACCCCAGCGGGCCGATCTGTCGACCAGTTACGCATTTCGCAGCGATAATTTTGGTGCCATTGGTGTCTCCTTAGCCAGAAGTGCCAGTTATACCGCGGCCAGCTCGACCGCATTGAGCGCGAGCTATTCGTTACCCTTATTTGGTCGCGGTACGCTGGCGCTGAATGCCACGCGCGTGAGCGGGGCGCAGTCCGGCAATGCCTTCGGGGTGCAGCTCTGGATGCCGATGGAGTCTAGGGGCAGTCTCACCAGTAGTGTGAATAAGCGTTCTGGGCAGATGGACGCTAAGGTGGCCGCTAACTCCGGATCGACCGGTCAGATTGGTGCTGACTGGTCGATGCAAGCCGGCCGTGCCGGACAGACTAGTTATGCTGAGGGTGGATGGCATTACCAGGGTGCGCTGGGTTCGGTGAGTAGTAATGTCAGTCTCTCATCCTCGCAAAATGCCTTGCGTTTGGGGGCGCAGGGCGCCTTGGTGGTGGCTGACGGGCAGCTCACTCTTGGCCGGCAAATAGATGGCAGCATTGCCATTATTGACGTGGCGGGCTATGGCGATGTGGGGGTCGGTTTTTCGGGCAGCACGCTCACGCGCACCAACAGCAAGGGCAATGCCATGCTCACGGGGCTACAGGCGTATTACGGGAATGTGATTCGGCTAGACCCTTCTGAGCTGCCGATCAATGCCGAAATCGACAACATCGAGCAGGTAGTCGTGCCGGCCAGACGGCGGGCGGTGAAAGTGCATTTTCCGGTGCGTTCTGGACGCGGTGCTTTAATCAAGATCGTGCTGGAAAATGGCGAAGTCGCACCGGCCGGTGCGCAATTGCAGATCCAAGGTGATAGCAAATTCTTTTTTGTGGCGCGGCGCGGCGAAGCCTTCGTCACCGGCTTGCAAGACCACAATGTGCTGCAACTCATTAGCGCCGCTGGAAACAAGATGATGGGCTGTCGGATAGAGGTCCATCTGCCACCGGATAAGCTCGATAGCATTGCGCGGGTAGGCCCCTTGACCTGTGTGAGGGATAAGCCGTGATGCGCAGTGATATCTGCGGTGATCAGAAAAATGGAGGGTGTATGCGTCGGCATTGGAAGCACCTATTGAGAGCACTGGCTTGCCTATCGTGGCTATTCATGCGTGACGCGCGGGCGATAATTAGCTGTAGTTTGCCGGCCTTCACGGATGTGCAGGCCGTTTATCGCCCGGGGGCGAATATCGATAGCAATAACGTCGGCACGATGACACTACGCTGCGACCGCAGTGCGTCGGATCCGACGACGCAGACCTATTGGATTGGTATCGATACGAGCAATCCAAGCATGACGCTAGCGGGCTATAGTTTGAATTACATGATTTATACCGATGCGGGGTATTCGCAGCCATGGGGTAATGCTAATAGTGGCGCTGAGCTGAGCGGACAGATCAGCTTCCTTGGCGATTCGCTATCGAGCAGTGTCACCCATTACTATTATTTGCGTATCCCGCGCACCAATCTTGGCCAGCCGGCATCGGCGCTACCGTATAAGTATCAGAGTGCGCCGATCGATATCAACTTACGTCTTTCAAGCTTGGGGCCCGCACAGTCGCAGGGAAAATTGCAGCCCAGCGCGCTGGTGCCGGCCGAATGTTCGATCACGACGCCGCCATCAACGCTCACGCTCAATTACACCTCCTTTTCTCAATCCAGCATCAAAGGCAGCGTCGGCTTTGGGGTGATGTGTAATCAAAATCTGCCTTACAACGTGGCACTAGATACGACGGTGGGCTCGCTGATGGAATTGCAGTACAGTCTGGCGATTAGTCCCACCGGTCAACAGACGGGGTCGGGCACCAGTAATCCCTTTACGATCACGGGAACCATTGCGCCCGGGCAGGCTGGCCGCTGTACCGGTGGCGTTTGTAATGCCTCCCGTTCGCATACCATCACGGTCAGTTATTAGGGAAAAACCCTCCATCCCCTGAGCTACTGTATGATTATTCATTCGATTAACATCCGCCCTGAAAGCGTCGCATGGATACTCTTCTCGCCTCCAAAGCCGTCATCCGCAGCCGCATTGCCCAGCTGCGTACGGCCCTTGTCAATGCGCGGCTCGATGCGCTGCTGGTGCCATCGTCGGACCCGCATCTGTCGGAATACCTGCCGCCGCGCTGGAAGGGGCGGGAGTATCTGTCGGGTTTTACCGGCTCGGTCGGCACGCTGATCGTCACGGCCGATTTTGCCGGCGTATGGACCGACTCGCGCTATTGGGTGCAGGCCGAAGCCGAGCTGGCTGGCAGCGGGATTGTCTTGATGAAGATTCCTACCGGTGCGAGTCTGTTGCATCTGGACTGGCTAGCGGCGAACTTAAAGCCCGGGCAAACGTTGGGCGTGGATGGTGCGGTGCTGGGTTTGTCGACCGCCCGTCTGTTGGCGCAGTCGGTCGAGTGCGCGAAGGCGGTTTTGCGTACCGATGTCGATCTGCTGAACGATATCTGGCCCGAGCGTCCGGCTTTGCCAGAGGCGCCCATCTACGAACACCAGGCGCCGTATGCGGTCACACCCCGAGCAGAAAAACTGGCGGCCTTACGCGCCGCGATGCAAGCGCAGGGCGCGCACTGGCACTGCATTTCGACGCTCGACGATCTGGCGTACCTGTTTAATTTACGTGGCGCAGATGTTAACTACAATCCGGTATTTTTGGCCCATGCACTCATCGGCATGCAGCGCGCAACGCTGTTTGTCCCGGAGGGCAAAGTATCGCCGGCGCTGCGCGCGACCTTAGCCGCTGACGGGGTTGATCTGGCGCCCTATGCGCAGGCGGCCAGTGCCATGGCGGCACTGCCGGCTGAGTCGACCCTGCTGCTCGATCCGCGCCGCATGACCTACGGCCTGCATCAAGCCATAGCACCGGGTGTGCGGATCATCGAAGCCTTTAATCCGACCACCTTTACCAAGTCGCGCAAGCTCGAGGCTGAGGCGGTTTTTGTGCGCCAAGCCATGGAACAGGATGGCGCGGCGCTGTGTGAATTTTTTACCTGGCTCGAAGCTGCGCTGGCACGCGCTGACGTCATCACCGAGCTCGATATCGATACACACATTTGCGCTGCACGGGCGCGGCGTCCCGGTTTTATTTCACCCAGCTTTGGCACCATCGCCGGCTATAACGCCAACGGCGCCATTCCGCACTACCACGCCACTGCTGCGGCGCATGCCACTATCAGCGGCAATGGTTTGCTGCTCATCGATTCAGGCGGCCAATACCTCGGCGGTACGACCGACATCACCCGTGTGGTGCCTATTGGTGAGCTGCACGCAGAACATAAGCGCGACTTCACGCTGGTCTTGAAGGGCACGATGGGCTTGTCGGCCACGCGTTTTCCGCGCGGGACCAAATCACCGATGCTCGATGCGATTGCTCGCGCACCGATTTGGCAGGCTGGGGTCGACTATGGTCACGGCACAGGCCACGGCGTAGGTTACTTTTTGAATGTGCACGAAGGCCCGCAAGTGATTTCAGCTACCGCGATGCCGGAAGCGCACACGGCGATGGAGCCGGGCATGATCACCTCGATCGAGCCGGGTATTTACCGGCCCGGAAAATGGGGCGTGCGGATCGAAAATCTGGTCATGAATACGGCGCCCGAAATGACCGAGTTTGGTGAGTTCCTGCGCTTTGAAACGCTGACATTGTGTCCGATCGATACGCGCTGTATCGACCGTGATCTGTTACGTGCGGATGAAATTACCTGGCTCAATGATTACCATGCAACGGTGCGCGCACGGCTGACACCACATGTCAGTGGCGATGCCTTGGCCTGGCTGCATTTGCGTACAACGCCGATCTGATCACGAGCTCAGTTTCGGATTCAGTTTCACTTCGCCCGCCATGGCCGATTTGCTGCCTGCGCGGGGCGGATTACTCGCGCCGCGATAGGCAAAAACGAGCGAATGCTTGACCTGTGTACTGGTGTTCTGGCCGGCTGCGTGAAACAGCCCGCTATGAAACAGCACCACGTCACCGGCCGCCAGGTCGAGCGCCACGCCTTGCTGAAACAGCGGCTGATTTTGCGCCACGTCGGGACGTAAAAAGTCCAGCGCATCAAGCTGTTCAGGCGCGATAGCCCAGCGCTGCGAGCCGGGCAAGACACGCAGTCCGCCATTGGCCGCGTGTTCCTCGCCTAAGGCCAGCCACACCGAAATCAGATCATTGCGCGCAAACGACCAGTAACGTATGTCGCGATGCCAGCCAGTCGCCGTGCCATAGTTAGGATGTTTGGTCATGACACAATTATGGTGCGCCAGACTGAGGATGACAGGTTCATCGAGCAGCTGCTGCAATACGCTCGCCAGCGCCGGATCCGTGGCCCAGTCGCGCCAGCAGTCGGCGCGTGCATAAGCCTGGCGAAGGCGGCGCACGGTATGGCCACCAGCCGCCTCGAACGAGGCCGGCGCACCAGGGTAGGCGAGGTCGGTTTCATATTCCACGGGACCGATATCGGGCGTGGCTTGCAGTTGAGCTTGCAGTTGAGCTTGTGACTGCGCCAGCATGTCGGCACAGCTTTTTGACGAGACCATCTGCCGCAGGATCAGATACCCGTCCTGCTTGAACTGTGCGCACTGCGCTGAATCTAAAATCATGAGGATGTCTGCTCTGCGTTGCGATTCCACTATTATCGGCTCAAAAGCGCATGACTGCCAGCCGTGCGAATTTGCTGAACGATCATGACAGTCTGGCAGCGTTTTTCGGGTATGATTTTGCAGCGCTGCGCAGACGTGCGGCGCATTTCATTTTGGAGACGAAGATGCTATTAACTGCCTGGACTACCCTGGCCGCTCTTGCGGTGTATTTCTGGATTACGCTCAACGTGGGTCGCGCGCGCGGAAAATTCGGCATTCAAGCGCCGTCGATGGACGGACCGCCAGCGTTTCAATGTGTCGTGCGGGTACAGGCCAATACGGTCGAGCAGATGGTGATGTTCCTGCCGGCGCTGTGGATGTGCGCGCTGTTTCTCAACGATCGCTGGGCGGCTTTGGGCGGCGCTATCTGGTGTGTGGGGCGCATCATGTTTGCACTGGCTTACTACAAAGACCCGGCCAAACGCGGTGCTGGCTTTGGCGTCACCATGCTGGGTACGATCAGTCTGATGATCGGTACTGCGGTCGGTCTGCTCAATTATTAAGCATTTTTACTAAGGCGCATTTGCCTTGGTATCTGAACGGACCGCGCACTGCGGTCCGTATCGTTTCCCCATCCTCCCCGTGAAGATTTATTGAGGTGTCGCCGATTGGCTGCATCGTCGGTGGCGCACGGCTGTCGGTGCCCGTAGTGAGGCGTGTATTTATTTTACAAAACCTGTCATTCCTGTCAGCAGACACGCGTAAGAATTTGGTTCACAGTCAAACTAAACCAGTGCAGAAAAATCGCCCTGGTGTCAGACGCGCTATTCCGCACGTCATGTGATCGCAAGCTCATCGGAGGACGTCGATGGAAACGACATTCCGCAATACGAACGTGGCAATAGAGGGCACGGATGCCTCGCCGGATGCAACCAATCTAGCGGGAGAAGGGACGCTCTCGTTTGGGGGCTATTCGGAGAGCGGGCTCAATGCGGCCGGTCTGCGTAGCGATGGCCATCCGCTGGGCTATGGATGCGGCACCGCCAGCTTGGATGGCTTGATTCCGGATCGAATTGGCAGGATGGACTTTCTGCCAGCCTGCATTGCGCATGACCAGTGTTACGACACCGGCACGACGGTGCCGCGCGGTGTGTGCGACGCCCGGCTTGGTGATGATATTCAGTCAGCCTGTCAGTCGGTGGATTATCCTTATGTGGTGTGCGTCGGGGTTGGCATGTTGTATCAGTGGTCGGCCACCTTGTTTGGTGGTTCTGCCTATAACCCTGGCGCGACGAACGCAGGGGGCTTACCATGAGATACAGTCGATTTTTTGTATGGGGAGGCGTGACGCGATGAGTTCTTTTTTTCTCGGAATAGCACTCTCTGTATTCATCAGTCTGGCCCATGGCCAGACGGGGGCAAAAAATAATGGCTTTATTCTGGCCCCGCCCAACCTTTACACAAAACAGATTTTTCGCGTTACCGAAGCCGACAGTCTGCTGATCGATTCGATTAATTCAGCCAGTAACTCGATTGCGGCGTTTGTGGTGGAACAAAATAATCTGCACTATGACGTAGCCACTGCTGTATCCACTACCCAACTGACCCATGTACTGCCGGAGGCGCGCGGAAAACTACGCGCACCGCCATTGAGTCGCGCCGGTCAACAACGTCACTACACGGCGATCGCCATTTATAGTTGGAAAAAAATAGGGCCAGACCGGCTCGGTTTCGCCATCGAATACGCCGACCCGGCGCTGCCGCGCGCGCATTATCTCGATCACTATGTCTTCGTTCGCCAAGGCGATATCTGGCTATTCGAGCGGCATGGCGAAGTACCGCCACGCAGTTGGCGACAGTCCACGCCGTCAGCAAAATAATAGGACAGATGCGGGACGGATGTATTCAGTCCCGCATCCATCACTTAGGTCGTCAGTGGCTTGTAACGAATGCGTTTTGGTTTTGCACCTTCTTCACCCAGACGCTTTTTCTTGTCCGCTTCGTATTCCTGATAATTCCCATCAAAGAAACTCACCTGCGAATTACCTTCGAAGGCCAGGATATGCGTCGCGATACGGTCGAGGAACCAGCGATCATGGGAAATCACCAGCACGCTGCCAGCAAATTCGAGTAAGGCATCTTCCAGCGCGCGCAGTGTTTCGACGTCCAGATCATTCGATGGTTCATCGAGCAACAAGACGTTGCCGCCCATGAGCAGGGTCTTGGCCAGATGGAGCCGGCCGCGTTCGCCGCCGGATAAATTGCCGACGATCTTTTGCTGATCGCCGCCCTTGAAGTTGAAGCGGCCCAGATAAGCGCGTGAGGCCATTTCGAAGCGGCCGACTGTCAGGATATCGGCGCCACCGGTTACGTCTTCAAAGACGGTCTTGTTATTTTCCAGCGATTCGCGGGTCTGATCGACGATCGAAATCCGCGCCGTCGTACCGATCACGACTTCGCCGCTGTCAGGCTGTTCGACACCGGTGATCATCTTAAATAAGGTCGACTTACCCGCGCCGTTCGGGCCAATGATGCCAACGATGGCGCCGGCCGGAATGCGAAAACTCAGATCATCGATCAGCAGGCGATCGCCAAAGGATTTCGAGACATTCTTGAATTCGATGACTTCATTACCAAGCCGCTCGGCGACCGGAATGAAGATCTCCTGGGTTTCGTTGCGCTTCTGGTATTCGTGTTCCGACAGTTCGTTAAAGCGCGCCAGTCGAGCCTTGCTCTTGGCTTGCCGGCCCTTGGGATTTTGCCGCACCCATTCGAGTTCCTTAGCGATAGTTTTTTGTCGTGATGATTCGCTCGATTCTTCCTGCTTGAGGCGATTCCCTTTTTGCTCCAGCCATGAGCTGTAATTACCCTTCCATGGAATACCGTGACCGCGGTCGAGCTCAAGAATCCATTCGGCGGCGTTGTCGAGAAAGTAGCGGTCATGGGTGATGCCGACCACAGTGCCGGGAAAGCGCAGCAGGAATTGTTCGAGCCAGTCGACCGATTCGGCGTCGAGGTGATTGGTCGGTTCGTCGAGCAGCAGCATGTCGGGTTTGGAGAGCAGCAGGCGGCATAGGGCCACACGGCGCTTTTCACCGCCTGAGAGCACGCCAATTTTGGCGTCCCAGGGCGGCAGGCGCAAAGCATCGGCAGCCATTTCCAGCTGCAGGTCGAGGTTATTACCGTCGGAGGTGGAGATGATCGCTTCCAGTCGTGCCTGCTCGGCCGCCAGCGCATCGAAATCGGCGTCTTCTTCCGCGTAGGCGGCATACACGGCATCGAGTTTGGCGCGCGCTTCAAACACTTCGCCTAATCCGCCTTCGACGACTTGACGCACGGTCTGTTCCGGATCGAGGACCGGTTCTTGCGGCAGGTAGCCGATATTTAAGCCCGGCATGGGTACGGCTTCGCCCTGAATATCGGTATCGATACCAGCCATAATTTTGAGCAGCGTGGATTTGCCTGAGCCATTCAGGCCCAGCACACCGATTTTGGCGCCGGGAAAAAACGACAGGGAGATGTCTTTTAAAATTTGTCGCTTGGGCGGGACAATTTTGCCCACGCGGTTCATCGTATATACGTAATTGGCCATCAGGTTTCCGGATAAAAAAAGGTGAATGCAGAGAGCATACGACAAAACCCGTGTCTGTCGCTACTGGGCTTTAGTGCGCCTTATTGCGCCAGACGCGCCACAGGCCTTCAAGTGAATAGACTGCCAACGCGCTCCAGATAATCACAAAGCCCAGCATGCGGGCGGGGGTAAAAGGTTCATGATAAAGCCATACGCCCAGTCCAAGCTGCATCGATGGCCCGATATATTGCATCAGCCCGAGCACCGACAGCGGTAAGCGGCGGGCCGCGGCGGCAAACAGGAGCAATGGCACGGCGGTCAAAGGCCCGGCAAACACGAGCAGACTTTGTGTGAAGCTGGAGGCGGTGGCAAAGCTATTGTGATGCTGCTGGCTGATATACAGTAAATAGCCAAAGGCGAAAGGAAATAACAACATCGTTTCGAGGGACAGTCCTTCCAGCGGGCCCAGCTTGGCGGTTTTACGCAGCAGTCCATAAATGCCAAAGGTGAGCGCGAGCGAGACGCCGATCCATGGTGGATGACCGCCTTGCCAGCTCAGCCACGCCACCCCGCTAGCGGCGATGCTAACGGCTAGCCATTGGCCGGGACGGAGTCGTTCGCCCAGCATGACGTAACCTAACAAGACATTCAGCAGCGGGTTGATGAAGTATCCCAAGCTGGCGTCGATGACACGGTTATTGTTGATGGCCCAAATATAGATATACCAATTTGCCGAGAGTAGTAGGGCGCTGGCAGCAAAGCCGAGCAGGAGACGAGGCTGGCGGATAGCGGCGGCGATCCACGACCATTGTTTGCGCCAAGCCAGTATCGCTAACAATACCAGCAGTGACCAGATAATCCGGTGCAGCATGACTTCTACCGAATCGATTGCCTGGAGTGCTTTGAGATAGATCGGTAACAGGCCCCAGATAATATAGGCGCCGAGGGCGAGTAGCATGCCAGTTTGCATTTTGAACGACCAACATCATAAAGTTATCAGGAGCCATTGTCTCACGGACGCTCTTTTTGTACGGATGCCTTGGGGGAAATGGCTTTGTCATTTGCATTTTTGGTTTATTTTTTAGCGCTCGCGACGTCTCTTAACCCATATCCATAATGGGCTAGTAAGGCCTCTATTCCGGCGGTAGTTTATCTGTGGCATTAAGAAGTGAAAAAAATGGCGCCATAGCGATCAGGCGGTGCCAGCGCATGGCGGGCGAATATTTTCTTAGGTCGAATGCTTCCGAGGGAAATATTCGCGCGTCATGTGCGGGTTCATTGCTAGCAGGTCGTGCCGGTAGCTGAGGTCAAATTGGAAGAAAGGGATAGGTAGCGCTAAATGAAAATCGAAAAGAAAGAGAGCGTCAGTGATGGGGTGGCATCGACCGAAGGAATGTCGCAGTTTGACTGAGGGCGATGCCAGCCCAGCGCTGATGCGGATTAAGAGAAAAGCCGATCGCGAAAAACATAAAAAAAATACATAAACAATCCCGCTATCAAACCCCCGGATTGAGCTCATGTACAACGACACCCGTCTCGGCCGGCACGACGCATAACCAGGCGGCGTTTTTCACTGCCTGTAGCCCATCCTGATAGCCTTGTTGCCAGCGCCATTTAATCGAGCCGCGCGAGAAATTGATATCCTTGGAGGCCATATGCCAGTCGCGTCCGGCATACACCAGCCGCACGATGTGCATGATGGTGTCGGCCCCGACTTTGGTGAGCGCCTGGCTTTCTTCGGGGGTGCGAAGTTCGGGCGGGATCTGTTCGTACATCACGCGGACCAGACTGCGCAATACATGCAAACGCAAATAGTCATCGATGTGCATTTTGGAGCGCGAGGCGTAAAGAACATCCTTTTGGCGGGTCTGCACTTCGTCAATGGTGCAAGGCTCTGGTCCTGCCGCGCTCCATAGATCGACCATGAAGCAGATGGTGTCTTCCCGCGGTTCGTCTTCCAGCACGGTTTCGAGCGGCGTATTGGAGAACATGCCGCCATCCCAGTACAGGTCGCCATTGATGCGCACAGGCGGAAAGCCGGGGGGCAGGGCGCCGCTGGCCATAATATGTTCGATCCGTACCTGCTGATGTTGTGTATCAAAGCTCGTAAGTTCGCCGGTCGTGACTTTGAGTGCATTGACTGTCAGACGAATGCCGCCCGGTGTGTTGAGGTAATCCAGATCGACCAGCTGACGCAGGCTGGTACCCAGGTCGCGGGTATTATAAAAGCTCGCCAGTTCGGGCGTGACCGGTACGCCCAGGCCAAACAAGGACGCTGTTCGCGGCGTAAAAAAGCCATTCACGCCGGTGGTAATCGCATGCATGGTGCTGAGCCAGGAATTAAACTGCCGTATCGAGTCGGGTACCTGATGCAGATCAAACTGATCTTCGAAGGCGATCCGGTCCCAAAATTCATGTAAGCGGTCCAGGCGGTCACTGCGATGATTGCCGGCGATGATGGCGGCATTAATGGCGCCAATCGAGGTGCCAACGATCCAGTCCGGGCATAGATCATTTTCCTGCAACGCCTGATACACCCCGGCTTGGTAAGCGCCCAATGCGCCACCGCCCTGCAGCACCATGGCAATCCGATGACTGCGGCGATTAGCTTTGTGTTTGTGAGGAATGGTCATGCGATTCAATCGTGAAAGCGGGTGGATTACGGCTGCGGGTTCTCGGCGTGGATTACGGAACTTCTCCGTCCGAGCATAGCGGGGTTTCTTTGTTAAGTTTTTGAAGCGGATCAGGACGTGAGCAGAAATGCTTTTGAATTTGCTCTGTCGCTCAGTCCAATAAGCAGCGCTTCGGGATGACTTCCTGCGAGCAGCGTAGAATGACGCCTTCACCGTGATTTGATCCGCCATGACCATTCTTTTGTCGACCCTGAATGCGCGTTACGCCCACGCCTCGCTGGGGCTACGCTACCTGTATGCCAATATGGCCGAACTGCAGTCGCAGACTGTGGTGCAGGAATTCGTCATCGGTGCCAAAACTACCGAGGTCGTTGAAAAGCTGCTGGCGGCCAATCCGCGCGTGATCGGCTTTGGGGTCTATATCTGGAATATCGAGGAAACGACCAAGATCGTGGCGCTGCTTAAACGGCTCGCGCCGCAGGTGGCGATCGTGTTGGGCGGGCCGGAAGTATCGTATGAATCCGCCGAGCAGCCCATCGTGCAGCTGGCCGATTATCTGATCACCGGCTGGGGCGATGTCAGTTTCGTCGCGCTGTGCCGGCAAATCCTGCACGGCCCAAAACCGCTCATGAAAATCCATGTCGGCGTGCAGGCGCCGCTCAAGGATCTCGCGCTGCCTTACGAATTTTATTCCGACCCAGATATCCGCCACCGCACGCTGTATGTAGAAGCCTCGCGCGGCTGTCCCTTCAAATGTGAATTTTGTCTTTCGGCGCTGGATAAAACCGCCTGGCCTTTTGAGATTGATCTTTTTCTGGCCGAGATGGAAGCCTTGCATGTACGGGGTGCGCGGCTGTTCAAGTTTGTCGACCGCACCTTTAATCTGAATATCAAGACCAGCTTAAAGATCATGCAATTCTTTCTCGATAAACTGGCCGCTTATCCAGATGATCCTGTGTATGCCCATTTTGAAGTCGTGCCGGACCATTTGCCCGATGCGCTCAAGGCCTCGATCCAGCAATTTCCAGCAGGCGCGCTGCAGTTTGAGATCGGCATTCAAAGCTTCAATCCAGAAGTGCAGGCGCTGGTCAGCCGCAAACAAGATAACGACAAAGCCGCGGAGAATATTCGCTGGCTGGTCAGTCATTCGCAGGCCCATTTGCACGTCGATCTGATCGCCGGACTGCCGGGAGAAGACATGGCCAGCTTTGCGGCCGGCTTCGATCGTTTGGTGGCGCTGCGTCCGCACGAGATCCAGTTCGGAATCTTAAAGCGTCTGCGCGGCACGCCCATCATTCGTCATACCGAGGCATTCGGTCTGATATTTGATCCGGCGCCGCCCTATACAATTTTGGCCACGGATCGTATTCATTTTAGCGATATGCAGCGACTGGTTCGCTTTGCGCGCTACTGGGATCTGGTGGCCAATTCGGGCCGTTTTCAGCACACCCTCGAATTGATTTTGTCCACGTCCCCGTTTGCTAATTTCATGGCGCTGTCGGACTGGCTGTATCAAAAGACCGATGCCACCCATCGCATCGCGATGGACCGTCTGGCCGGCCTGGTCGCCGCCTGGCTCACCGAGCGCGGCGTCGATGCACAGCAGGTGCGCGAAGTGATGCGCACCGATTACGCCGGGCAGAATCATAATATGCATGCCAAAGGCGCCGCAGTAGAAAAGCCCGCAGCATCGCGGAACGAAACACTGCCGCAACGTCAGGCGCGTCACTTAGTCGGTTAAGCCAGCTTCGTCAGCTTGTAATATTCTCTGGACAGGGCGCGCATCCCATCGTATAAAAGTGGCTATTGAATCCTTCGAGAGAAAAATATGCGCCGATATTCACCCTTGCTGTTCCTCATTCTGCTGCTTTCAGCGCAGGCTTTTGCATGGGATCTGCCCCTCGATAAGGCGACGCTCAGCAAGGAAGCGGTGCGCGAAATTATCGACAGCCCTGGCGCGCCTGAAACCAGTCGCTTTAAACGTGACGTCGCCTTCATTGATTTTACTTCTCACGGTCAGCAATTTACCCAGGTCGTGGTGACCCTCACGCCCGATGTGCCACGACTGCATCATGGAAAAAAACTGGTGGTAGTCGGCGGTGAGCCGGGCAGTGAATGGGCCGGCGATTTCCTGGCCACGCCCGACGGGGGTGAAGGTCCTGGCATCTGGCTGGCCAAACGCGGCGTGACCTTCGTCGCGCTGACACGGGTCGGACGCTGGAATTTTTTTGCAAAAGATGGTTCCGGCTCCTGGGCCGATATTCCGCTCGATCAGCGCATGCCGATTTTTAATCGCGCGCAGACGGCACCTTGGACACCGGCAGATTTTGACAGCAAGGTCACGCTGCAAAAGGAAGCCACCTCGGGCGACAGCAGCGTTTATCGCATGCCCAAAACTGGCACCGTACTGTACCGCCAGATGTTGGCCACAACGCCGATCACTTATCTCAAGGGCTACCAGCTGGCACTCGAAAAAGCGATTCCGGCAAATCAGCGCGAGCGCGCCTTTGTTCTGTTTTGGGGCATGTCGACCGGCGGTGCTTTTCTCTACCCGCTGGCCAAGCAGTATAAGCCGGATGGCTACCTGGGCTGGGGCACCAGCAGCACCGGTTTAGCCTACGTCTATCGCAAGGCCAAACAGGGTGATTTTTCTACGCCCTATACTCAGACTGCGCTGCGTTTGCGTGAGCGGGGGTTCGACGATTTTGGCTATTACACCAAGGAGCTCGATGACGCCACGCGTCAGAAATGGTGGCAGGCCGCCCTGCGCGAGCCGCGCTTTAAGAGTGGTGAAGATGCGCCGATGCAGTTCAATGTCGCTTCGCTCACCGAGGTCGCGTTGCGGCTATGGCTGTCGGACTTCCTGCCGGCTGAAGAACGCAAGGTCGGATTAGCCCAATTCATTCGCAATATGATTGAGCCCAGCTTTCCGCCTGCCGAACTCAAGGATCTGGCGGTACTCGATCTCAATGGCACCAAAGACGAAGCCATTGGTCCGAAAATCGTCGATGCGCATCGCGAGGCGATGGAGTCGTATGTAAGGCAGTATCGGGTCGGACGGGTGGAGAATTTTCAGCACTACCTGTATCGACAGGAGAGTATCAAGGTCGTCGGTAATCTGTGGCTGCGATTTATTGAGTCGGGTTACTTTGACCGTTGAGTCAGCCCGTGTGCACGGTAGTTTGTGCACACGCGTTCGTCTGTCGTTTGGTTGACTGGCTACTTACGTTTTGTTGATTGGCCGCTGCGGCGGGCAATGATGCCGCCGGCGGGTTTGCGCAGACTGCCGATACCGGGGCCGACTTCGCCGGGTTTTTTACGTTGTCCGGCGACTGAGCCTTCCCAGCGCGGGACCAGGCATTTGTCGCCGCTGCCGATTAAGTCCGATCGACCCATGCGTACCAAGGCGTCGCGCAGGATCGGCCAGTTTTCGGGATCGTGAAAACGCAGGAAGGCTTTGTGCAAAGTCCGCACCTTGCCGCTGCGCGCCGTCTCGACGACTTCCGAATCTTCCGTCACTTTATGCAGCGGATTTTTACGCGTGTGGTACATGGTAGTGGCCATCGCCATGGGTGTAGGCGTGAAGGTCTGCACCTGATCCAGATTGAAGCCGCTTTTCTTGAGCCAGATCGCCAGATTGAGCATGTCTTCATCCGTGCAGCCGGGATGGGCGGCAATGAAGTAAGGGATCAGGTATTGCTCCTTGCCGGCTTCACGCGAGTACTTATCAAACAATTCCTTGAAGCGATCGTAGCTGCCCATGCCGGGCTTCATCATCTTCGACAGCGTGCCTTCTTCGGAATGCTCCGGCGCGATTTTCAGCAGGCCTGACACATGATGCGTGACGAGTTCCTTGACGTACTCGGGTGAGCGCACCGCCAGATCGTAACGCACCCCAGAACCAATGAGAATTTTCTTCACCCCGGGAATGGCCCGCGCCTTGCGATAGAGCGAAATCAGCTTGCTGTGATCGGTACCCAGATTGCTGCAGATGCTCGGATACACGCACGACAGCCGGCGACAGGATTCTTCGATTTTTTTGTCTTTGCAGGCCAGCCGGTACATGTTGGCCGTCGGGCCGCCCAGATCGGAAATGGTGCCTGTAAAGCCCTTGGTCTTGTCGCGGATGAGTTCGATTTCGCGCAGGATGGACGGCTCTGAACGACTCTGGATGATGCGTCCTTCATGTTCGGTAATCGAGCAGAAGGTGCAGCCACCAAAACAGCCGCGCATGATGTTGACCGAAAAACGGATCATGTCCCAGGCCGGTATCTTGGCTTTGCCATACGAGGGATGTGGCGCCCGCGCGTAAGCCATATCGTAGACGCCATCCATCTCATCCATTTCGAGCGGAATCGGCGGCGGCGTCAGCCAGACATCGCGTTCACCATGTGCCTGCACCAAGGCGCGCGCATTGCCAGGATTCGATTCAAGGTGAAATACCCGCGAGGCATGCGCATACATGACCGGATCGGCCTTCACCTGTTCGTAGGAAGGCAGGCGGACCACGCTCTTTTCGCGGATCTCGCGCATTTGCAGCTGCCGCTCTTCACGCGACAGAATCTTGATCGGCTTGACGGCAGTCGCGGCATCCGCGGTGGCATCGGCGGCGGCATCCGTGGCGCAGCTTTGCGTGTCCTTGGATTTCATTTCATACGGATCGGGATGCGCTTCGACCTTGCCTGGCGTATCGACCCGGGTCGAGTTGACTTCACTCCAGTCTTCGGCCGGCTTCCAGCCGCGCGAGACCATGAAGGAGGTGCCGCGTAAGTCGCGAATTTCCTTGATCGGCTCGCCAGCTGCCAGTCGGTGCGTGAGCCCGACTAATGCCCGCTCGGCATTGCCGTACAAGAGAATGTCAGCCTTGGAATCCATCAGCACCGAACGCTTGACGGTATCGGACCAGTAATCGTAATGCGCAATCCGCCGCAGGCTGGCTTCGATACTGCCGATGACGATATTCACTCCCGGGAAAGCTTCACGCGCACGCTGGGAATACACCGTGACGGCGCGGTCGGGGCGTTTGTTGGGTTCGCCATTGGCGGTGTATGCATCGTCGGAACGGATCTTGCGGTCGGCCGTGTAGCGATTGACCATCGAGTCCATATTGCCCGAAGTGATACCAAAATAAAGATTGGGTTTGCCCAGCGTGCGAAAGCCATCGGCGGAGAGCCAGTCCGGCTGACTGATAATGCCGACCTTATAGCCTTGCGCCTCAAGCAGACGACCGATCAAGGCCATGCCGAAGCTCGGGTGGTCGATGTAGGCATCGCCGGTAATCAGGATGACGTCGCAGCTGTCCCAGCCGAGCACATCCATCTCGGCCCTCGACATAGGCAGAAAAGGCGCGGGCGCAGATTTGCGCGGCGCTTTGGACGGGGTGTCAAACAGGTTTTGCGGGGAGGCGATCATGGGACGGATTGTACCGGATTGGCGAAGCGGTGTAGT
>CANCDR010000022.1 GCA_947374865.1 Oxalobacteraceae bacterium | reverse complement strand
TATCGTTCGCTCACGGCAGCAGAAGATGCGGCGGAAGTCGACTTTATCAATCGAAGCGGCGCACAGGTGGTCTTGGTCAGTCTCGGCTGCCCTAAGCAGGAAGAATGGATGGCCAGTCACCGCGGCCGTATCAATGCCGTCATGGTCGGTGTTGGTGCCGCCTTTGATTATCATGCCGGCGTGCTGCGTCGGGCACCGCTGTGGTGGCAGGCGCATGGACTTGAATGGCTCTACCGCCTGTTGGCAGAACCGCGCCGCTTATTAAAACGGTATGCAACGACCAATACCTTGTTCGTGCTTGGCTTTATGCGGCAGATATTGAAAGAATGGCGATATCAGCGCGAGACCTGAAAAAAAGGGCCGGCAAGATGATTGCCGGCCCCAATTTGCGCATGCGCTTATGTATTTTTTAGGCGTTCATTGTTACGCTTTTGGATACCCTTATTTCAGCTTCCAAGCGCGTAAGTAATTGACTTCATACGAATTGCCTTTACCCGTCGGGGTGCTGTTATCGGCTGTGCCACTGGCACTGCCGAACCACAGATCGAGCATGAGGTACATCGGATCGTTGAAAGTCACCGCGAGTTCATAGACCTGTTTGCCATCGAAGTAGAAAGTCAGCTTACTCGGCTCCCACTTCAAGCCGTAGCGATGAAAGTCGGCAGACAAATCGTCAGTCGGCACCTTCACCATCCCCGCCTGCACCGTGGCATCCTGCCAGATCGTTGAAGCGTACATGGTAGGCACACTCACGCCATTGACGATTTTTCCCCACGGTGTCGGACCACCTGCATAAGCCTCCATCACATCGATTTCAGGACGTCGGTTACCGATATGATTAAAGAGCCAAAATGCCGGCCAGGTCCCTTTCCCCTTTGGTAGTTTGGCCTGAATTTCAAAATAGCCATAGGTTTGATAGTACTTACCGTCGGTATCAATGGTACGGTTAAAGAATTTACCATTCGCGTCACGCTCCGGCCAAATTTTCAGACTGCCATTTTCTACCGTATAGTTCTTGGTCGCTGGCGCGTCCTCGTACCAGATTTTGTCATTCCAACGAGCGCTGTTTAATGGCGCATTGAATTCCTCGCTAAACGACAATGTAAAGCGCGAAGCATCCTGACCAAATGGTGCCATGACTTCGGTTGATGGTGCAGGTGCAGGTGCAGGCGCTGGCGCTGGCGTTGGCACTGGCGTCGGCGTCGGCACCGGCGTTGGCGCAGGCACCGGCGCCATCCCGGTCCCCGACTTAAATTGCCAGGTCTTGACATAATTGACTTCGAACGCATTCCCAACACCTTTACTCAGGCTGGCATCCGGCGTTCCGGCAGCGCCGCCAAACCAGAGATCGAGCAGAATATACATCGGGGTCGCCTGTGTCACGTTGACTGAATAGACGTCTTTACCATCCAGGTAAAAAGTCTGTTTGTTCTTTTCCCAACGTAGGCCATATTTGTGAAATGAGGCGGATAAATCCGTTGTTTTGATGAGCGAAAATCCTGCCTGCTGATTCCCATCAATCCACGATCCAGGACCATACGCCGTCGGACGCCAGACATTATCGCTACCCAGACTGCCCCATCCGGAAGCTCCGGGCATGGCTTTCAGGATGTCGATTTCAGGCCGTTTGGCGGTGTCATGATTCAAGAGCCAGAAAGCCGGTTGGGTTCCCTTGCCCTTCGGTAGCCGGGCTTCGATTTCAAAAAAGCCATAGGTCTGGGTGTAATGGCCATCGGTATCAAAGGTGCGATTAAAGAACTTCCCGCTCGCGTCCGTTTGCGGCCACATTTTCAAAGCACCGTTTTCCACCTTATAGTTTGTCGTCGGATTATCGGCCTCATACCAGATGTGTTTATTCCAGCGCGCCGCATCCAATGGGGCATTAAAGTCTTCTGAAAACTTCAGCACATAGTCGCTGGCGAGCTGACCACTCGGGCCGTCAACGACCGTCACGCTTGCTGCCAGCTGAGGTACTAAGGTTGCGCCATCGCTAGCGCTCGTGCTGTCCATCGCCACTGTCGCTGGAGTGCCGTTGTTGACTGGCGTCGATGCGTCTCCCACCACAGCAGTAAAATCGAGCTGCGTTGGCGCGCCCAATGCCACCGGACCCGAGGCCGCATCCAGCGCAGCCATATTTTGGCCACTACCACCACAGCCCGCCAGGGACAGCGTGAATGCAGTAAGAAGTGAATAAGTCATTCGATTCAAGAGAAGCTCCCGCAAAGTTGAAAAAGCGGTGCCCATCCATCATCAGTGAGTGATGATTTTTTTGATTCCGGTTGAATTACGCGATGAGGTGGCTGGCGATAGCCGACTTACGCAAGGGAAAAGATGTGCACCGAAGATACAGACCTTACTTTGCGGGAAAAGGTTCCGAGTGGAATTTTAAAATGTGGAAATGTGTGAGAAAAGAAACGCAAGGTTTGGCATGCGCGTCCAAATGAAAAGGTAGCTCAATGAAAGGCTCAGGGGGCTGAGGGATGAGACGAATTTGGCAAGAAATAGTGACTAACTTAAGGCCGAAGTCGCCCCCTTGGAAGCATATTCGTTGGCACGAGGCACGCGAAGTTTTTCTCGCAGGTGGTCGGCCAGACGCAGCGCCAGCGCCACGATCGTGATGGTCGGAAAATTCGCCCCCGCCGTCGGAAAAACGGAACTACCCGCCACATACAAGTTCGACATCCCGTGCACACAGCCATGCCGATCGACCACACCCTGTTTAGGCGAATCATGCATGCGGGTCGTTCCCATATGATGCCAGGTACCTTCCGGCGCCAAATCTGCCGGCCAGTCTCGGCCCTCAAGGGGTGTATCCAGCGCAATCTCAGCCACACCGCTCTGACGCAGATCATTGGCGATGTGGGTCAGGCTGCGGTCAAAGCTGCGCTTGACGTTCTCGCCTAGCTGCCAGTGAACCTCAACGCGCGGCATGCCCAGCTGATCAAATTTACTGCGCGAGAGCTGCACCCGACTTTCTGGATCGGGCGCCGGTTCGACGATGCACTGAAAACGTACCTGACGAATCAAAGCGCGTGGCTGCGCCAAGCGGGTGAAACCATATAAAAATGTATTCACCGGCTGCGACAGCATGGTCGCCATATCGCGTCCCAGATGCCAGCCCGGCTGCTCTTTTTTCAGCAGCGCCTGCTTACAGCGATAGAGTGCCATCGCTCCTTCACTGCCCTCACCATGAAACATCGAACAAAACCAGACCCGCGCATTGAGCAGGCCTTCTTTTTGCAATACTTCCGGCTGCAAGGCTAATTGCGAGGCGATCCGTGTGCCATGCGCCGATACGGCCGAGTTATGGTAGTGGTATTTAATGTCATACAGTTTATTGCGCGACCAGGCTGTCGCGAAGCGAATACACCCCGTCATGATGCGGGGATGATCCATAAAATAGCGCCCCACCAGATCATTCGTATTGCCCAAGCCTTGCTTGTGTACCTGATTGGAGCTCAATAACAAACGTGGATTTTCAATCCCGCCAGCGGCCAGCACAAACTGTTGTGCCTGAACATTGATCGCCCGGCCTGAAAGTGTGCGGACAGCGACCTGTGTCGCCCTGGTGCCATCGCGATGGCAGTCAATATTAACGACGTTAGCATGTAACAGCACCCGCACATGCCGTGCATTCTTCAATTCCTTGCGATACAGTTTGCCAAAGCGCGCCGGCGGGCTGAACTGCGAAATGGTGTCGCGGACCTTGCCGCTTACGAGCGGAATGCGCCGCACATCGCGCCGTCCGATCGACTGTTCCCAAAAGTGCGGATCATAATTGTCCGGACCCAATCGCAGCACCGCATGGGTCCGCACATAATAAGGTGCCAGCTCCTGGTAGCCGAATGGCCAGCCGCTATGCGGGATCCATTTTCGTGCTTCAAAATCCCACGGATCAAGCGGTCTGCACCAGCCGCCCCAGCAGTTACTACTCCCGCCAAGATAACGGCTCCGACAGCCATCAGCGAACAGATATGGCAAGCCCGTTGAATCACCGCGATATAAATCGCGCGTGACATCATCGGCTTCGACGCCGCCACTTTCAAGCAAGACCGTGTCGATTCCCGAGCGTTCTAATTCTCTTGCAAGCGTAATACCGGCCACACCACCGCCAATAATACATACTGCGGCATTAATCACTGTAGCCTGCGGCAGGCTTCGCGCGTCAATCAGCATGGTGAAAAAAACGCTTAAGCTGCTGCATATTTTTTGTTCCCTGCCGATGCATGGTCTGCCACAGAGTGCCTGAACGATGGCGTAGCTTCCGTAACTGAACGTGCACGAATCGCCAGCATCCCTCCCGACTCATGCGCGCTACAAGACCAAAATTTTTAAGCATGGCGATAACTGAGCGGTAAATGGTCAGATTATCCAGATCCCGCTGCTCACCAAGGAAGCGGTACTTATAGTCATGCTGCCCCCATAATAAATGGCATTCCTGCCCTCCGCGACGAATGCATTCGCTAATATTGATAAAGCCCGACAAGGTACCCAGACGATATTGTTCATAGTGTGGATCGTGCGCACAAATATTCATAAAATAATGTGCGCCCATACGATAGCTGATGAAACCTGCACAAATTTTGTCGTCTAAAACAATGGTGCCGACCAAGCCGCAGTCCTGGCTGAGCTGAATAATCCGATTGATTTCATCCGCATCCAGAGTCGTCACGCGATTTTTTTGCGCCATCCTTTGCAGATGTAATCCGATAATGCTGCGCACATCCTGTTCGCAAATCGCCTGCGCTTCGCTTATCTCACACCTGTAGGATGGAAAAGCACGCAGTAAGCGATTCATGTAGCCACGAATCGTAGCGCGGGTAGATTTTCCCAGTCGGGACAAGTAGTCCTCAACGCTCCCAGGTAATCGTAAAACAATATCTTCGAGCGCATTAAAGCGCTGGCTTGGAAAAGGCAGTGAAAGCGGCGCGCATTCCAAAGCCCGAAAGGTAATCGCCGAGGTAGCGGGAAAGCGCTGAAAAATATATTGACTAAAGCGACTGATTTCTTGCGGTGCAAGCTGTACCACTTCATTGCATACACTGAGCCTGCCGTGATCGCGGCGACATAATAAAAGAGCAATCACCCGTGGTCCCTTACGCGCGACATAGGTACTAATTTGAGCGCTTGAATCATAGATCCGCAACATGGCCATCGATGAAAAGATGCTTTGATAGAGTCGCTCAAGTTCTGCTTCAGCAAAGTCAGGGATGGTATTCTCATGCCAACTAATCACGACTGCTGGCTCCGAATGCGCGTCAATATCCACACTGTTCGATCAGAATAAATTAGCGAAAATGATGCGTAAATTTTTCATCGTTTCAAAAAGATGGAATAATTTTCCCCTTTGCCTTTGCTGACTCTTTAGCCAGAGATGCAAACGCCGCGCAATCCCTCGACGTGCAATATCCAGCGCCAAAGTAGCCTGACGAATAAAATGATATGGGGAACGATAAAAAATCAAATTATCCAAGGGATGATGCTCACCACCCAGGGAATATTTGTAATGGTATTCCCCCCAAAGAAAATGAAATTCACGATCGCCCTGTGCAATACAGGACACAATCGTTTGGTAACAACATAGCATGCCGAGCGAGTAAGCATCAAATGCCGGATCATGCGCAATCACTTTCAGGAAGAAATTGTGCCCCGATCGAACACCAATTGCACCGGCACAAATACGCCCGTCAATTACAATCATCGCGACCAGTCCGCACTGCCGGACGTGGCGGAAAAGGGCATCGGACGACTGCGCATCGTAGGCGGAATGCTTATTTTTTTCCACCATACGCAGACGGTTTAATTCGATCACTTGATTAAAACACGCTGCCGTAATCGCTTCTGCGTGCATCATCGTAAAGACATAGTGCGGGAATTTTTCGCGCAGACGATCGCCATAACGACGTAAATTTCTGCGCGTATTTTTCCCCAGGCGCGCCAGATACGCCTGCTCGGTCACAGGCAAAGTCAGGATAATATCTTCGAGATGATTGATCCTCTGAAAAATATACGAGAACGAAGTAAGCTGAGTTCGAATAGCACGAAACAATACCGCCTGCGCCTGCCGCCAGTGGGCAAAAACATAGGCCACGAAGCGTTCAATTTCGATGGCGCTGATGAGAATGACCTCATTTAAAACATGGATCTGATTTTGCTCGATCCGGAACATCAAAACGGCAATAGGTCGTCCTGCCTGACTCGCCACATAGGTCATCGGCGGCGCACCGCGATGATAAATGCGCATTTGCGAAAGCGAGGCGTAACTGCTGGCATACAGCCGTTCTAATTCGGCGTCGACAAATTCCGGCATCGCCCGTTCGTAGCATCGTATTTTGACGCCATCTTCCTGCGTGACTAATTGAGACATAGGTTCTTTATTCTGATAGCGATACGGCTCAAGCCGGCCGCGTTTCAATCATCGGCGGCACGCTGGCACGAGCGGGGCTTGGTCGGTACTGACCGTATTTGTAGCCATAGCCATATCGCCCGGGACGAAGCTTCAGATCATTAAACAGTACACCCTTAGGGGATAGTCCGGCCTGCACCAGGCGTTTGATAGATTCTGACACTTCACCCGGCGTCGTCATGCCAGCCCGCGTCATGATGTAGATCGACCCCACATGCGCGCCGATGATGAGCGTATCCGCTACCGGTAAAATCGGTGTTGCATCGATCAAGACCACGTCGTACTGATGGCTCAAATTATGTAATAAGATTCCCAGCGCAGGACGCATGAGGAGCTCAGCAGGATTGGGCGGCAGGCTTCCCGTCGGAATAAAATCAAGGTTTTCAATCACACCGCGATGGATCATGTGTTCAGGCTCAACACTTCCCGTCAAATAATCCGCCAGCCCGGACTGCCGGCCGAGTTCAAAATAGCGGTGCAGATGACCATTGCGAAAATCGGCATCGATCAGCAAGACCCGCTTGCCGGAAGCCGCCAATACGGCAGCCAGATTCACCGAGACGAAGGTTTTTCCCATGCCAGAGGTCGGTCCGGCGATCAACACACTATTGCTGTTCGCGTGGCGCATGGAATAATCCAGCGCAGTATGGAAGTGACGCAGGCTTTCAATCGCCACATCGGTCGAGGCGGCACAGGCCAGCAACGGCAATCGTTTTGATTTATTGCGTCCTTCATCCAATAGATCTGACTGCATTTGGCTATGCGGAATCGTCGCATATACCGGCATGCCGATCAGTTTTTCAATTTCGCTTGGATCCTCTATTTTGTCGCGCAGTGCCTTACGGGTAAACGCGGCGATCACACCACCCATTAAGCCCAGTATGAAACCAAGCGAGATGATCTTGGGATGATTTGGCGAGACCGGTTTTTCTGCCACCATCGCGTTATCGACTAGCCGGACAGTACTGTTCTTACCCAAGCTGATCAAACGCAGCTGCTGCGCCGTGTTCAAAAGTGCCGTGTACAAATCGGTATTGACCTTGACATCCCGGTTCAGGCGCAAGACTTCCTGCTCCAGCGAAGGCAGGGTACGAATGTGATCCGTGATGCTTTTTATCTCACTATTAATTTCATGAATTTGACTTTGAATACCAATGACTGCCGGATGATCGATCGTAAATCGATTCAACAGTTCTGCCCTCTTCTGCTCCAAATCTATTTTTCGCAATTTGGTCGCTGCCGACTGCTGCAATGACAGTCGCGCCTCTTCCCCTAAATCGACCGTGCCATGTTGATGTCGAAATTGATTCAGCTGCGCTTCGGACTGCTCAAGCTGTAATTTCAGCTCCGGCATTTGCTTTTCTAATAAAGCGAGGGATTTTTGCGATTCTTCGGTTTTACGAAAGCTATTTTGCAACATGTACTCGCGGCCGATCTCATTGAGCACACTGCCTACCGTTTTTGCATCATCCCCCTGCAAAGTGGCGCTGATGATGCCTGATTGCTTACCTTGTTCGGTGACTTGCAGTCCGGTCTGAATTGTTTCAATAACCGATAATCGTGAACTACGTACCAACTTGAACTGCGTACCCGTATTTGCTTCGATTTGATCAACCATTAAATCCAACGGACCTTCGTTGGTGACGACATCGAGCAGCATACCAACCCGACCATGGAGATCGATTTTTTTATCCGACTGCTGCAGGCGATACTGGCCGTCCTTTTCAGCGCTTAGTGTAAAGCGCAGATTTTGCAAGGCTTCAGGAACATTAAATCTGGACACATTGATTTTTTCCGCACCCCAGGCATAGCCGCCAAGGCCGATTATGCCTGGCGCCGCCAGCGTGTGTCTGTAACTCGCAATCCAGCGCCCAACGAGAGGGAAATATTTCGGCTCGGCCTGAATATATAGCCGCAGATTATCGATCGCCCGCGAAATAACCAGACGCGACCGGAGCAGCTCCATTTCGGCAGAGGCGGCGGGCTTGGATTCAAACAGGGAATTAAGATCACCCAGGATATTTTTTGACTCCTTCTGGCTTCCTTCTTCGACATGAATTAACAGATTGCTTTCATAAACCGGCTTGATCATATAGGCCACAATGGTGGCCAGAAGTGCCACGAACAAGGCCACACCAATGATCAATCGACGGTGATCGATCAATGTGGTGAGATAGCTCGAGATACTGACCTCTTCATCCTGCGAAGGGTGCATAGGCAAAACGTACTGGGGACTTGGATTCATCATGGCTTGAGATAAGTGAGCGTTCAATTCAGACCTTACTTTCCATTAGTGTTATTTGCCTGTACTACCTGCGATAAGGCGCTGGGGAAGATCAGGCTTATCACCCGATGCCAGGTCGCCAGTGGCGCGGCATCGACATACACCACATCCTTGGCGCGCAAGGGAAATTCTTCAGCCAACGATAAACCGGCTGGTGAACGGGTATCCAGATGAAAAACTTGCGGTTGTTTGTCGCTCGCATTACGAATGACATATACCTGTCGACCATCTCCCGTCTGCGGATTGATCCCGCCTGCTTCACCCAGCGCTTCATTTAATGTGAGCCGGCCGTCATGCATGAGCAATGATTTGGGCGTCATGACTTCACCTGACACAAACACCTTATTTTGTTCACGCGACTTCACGCGCACCACGTCACCATTCCCGAGCATGATGCTGGCCGGATTAAGACCCTGAAAAAGCATTTTCTGCAAATCGATATTGAAGTTCTGACGATCACGGGTAATCACGATCTGACTCTGATCGGCAGTCGGCAGAAAGCCACCCGCCCGATGTATCGCTTCCACCAGCGTCATCGGAATATCGTTGATCGCCTGCACGCCGGGCGTCTTGACTTCGCCCTCCACGTAAATACGCTTGCTGCGATAAGACTGAACTCTGAGCGTGATGTCAGGTTTATTGATGTAGCGGGCGATTCGCTCGGCTAACAAGGTGCGCGCCTGCTGCTCTGTCAGGCCGGCGATTTTGAGTTTGCCGGCAAACGGAAACTGAATCATGCCCTCGTGATCGACTGAAAAACCAGCGCTCGGCGTGATGTTGAAAGCAGGCGTGAGCGGATCACCGCCCAGATTGGCGGGCGCTACTGGTGCTGCCCCCGCCAATTCTGGATGATCCCATACCACGATCGATAAAATATCCCCGTTCTGTATCACGTACGCAGGCGGACTACTGATGAGCTCTTGGATGTCCTGCCCTGCCTGCTGATCGCGCTGCTGCTGTTGCTCCAGCACCAGCGCCGGCGTGATCGTCTGGATCCTTAGGCCGGCTACATCGTTGGACGCTGAGCTGTCGCTGGGCGCAAATGACTGTCGATCAAAGTGCATGCCAGGTGCGACCGAATTACAGGCCGACACTAGCAACATCAGTACACATAGCCCAAAAAAACAAACAGATCGCCGCACACAAGGCGGGCACAAATAGCTCAACAGTCGATACGACATCATGCACAGCTCCCAGTCAATGTCCCTGTTTTTACATACGAGCGGACAGACACCAGCCGCGCCAAGGATTGACGAAACTTTACGTGAATGTGGGGGGAGTCGTTTTGATGCCGATCATGCAAGGCTGCGATCGATCATTGGCAGATGAGTCGCCTGCGGCATACCTGCTGCGCAAAAATTTGTCAGCAGGAGCAGCAGTGTCAGATCATCAGATCAGGCTTCGCGCAGCGTCTGCAAGGGAGGCGAATTGAGCACGCCGCGCAGACTCAGCCAGCCGCCGATAAAGGCACAGGCAATGCCAATCATAAGCCCCGCCACCCAGACCAGCGGTTCGAATGACCAGGCAAAATTAAAAATAAAATTTGCCAGCGCCCAGCCAGTGGCCGCCGCACCGGTGGCGGCCAGCAGGCCAGATAAACCACCGATCAGACAAAATTCAATCCACTGTGCACGGGAGAGCTGTCTGCGGGTCGCGCCCAGCGCACGCAGAAGTGCTGCTTCCCGTGTTCGTTCGTCCTGTGATGCCGCCAATGCCGAGTACAACACCAGCACGCCTGAAATGAGGGTAAACAAAAACAAAAATTCCACCGCAGTGACGACCTGATCGATCACCGTTTGCAGCTGCAATAAAACACTGCTCACATCCACGACGGTCAGATTAGGATAGAACCGCGCCAATTTCGCAGAAAAAATTTCGCGTCCCTGCGGTAAATGAAAGGCGCTGATAAAGGTCTGCGGCGTGTCTTGCATGATGGCCGGATTGAGGATCACAAAAAAATTCACTTTCATCGATCCCCAATCGAGCTTACGTAAACTGGTCACCGGCGCGCGGACGATTTGTCCGGCAATATCAAAGGCCAGTTCATCCCCCAGCTTGATGTTGAGTGTTTTGGCCAAGCCTAACTCAACGGAAGCTTCAGGTCGCGAATCGTCAAACCAGCGTCCGCTGGCAATCTGATTTTGTGCCGGCAGCGCACGCATGGTCGAGAGATTGAATTCACGCTCGACTAAGCGCTTGGCCTGTTCATCGGCATACGTGGTCGAGGTAATCGGTACGCTATTAATATTGATCAGACGCCCACGAATCATCGGATACAACTGTGCCGTTGGCACGCCATTGGCCGCCAGCAGCGCGCTCAGTGGTGCCTTTTGGTCGGGCTGAATATTGATCACAAAACGATTCGGCGCATCGGCGGGGGTGGACTGTCGCCAGGCGGCGATCAGGTCCCCGCGCACGACCGTCAGAAGCAGCAGCGCCATGAGCCCCAGGGACAAAGCGACGATTTGCACCACCGTGGCCGACGGTCGACGCTGTAAAGCGGTGATGGCAAAACGCCAGCTGGGACTGATAAAAAAATTACGCATTGAGCGACATGCGCGCAGGCCCGCCCAAGCCAGTGCGGCAAATAAAATCAGTGCACCTAAAAAACCAGCCGCCGTCAAAGCACCCAGCAACAGATTCCCCGCCTGCCAAATGAGCAATGCCAAAAAGCTTACCAGGCCAAGACCATAGGTCATCAATGTGCGCGGATGCGGCGGTGTTTGTTCACGCCGGATCACCCGATTGTGCGGTACATCGGCGAGTTGCAAAACGGGCGGTAATGCAAAGCCGACCAAAAGCAGCATGCCGGTCGCAATTCCCTGCAGCGCTGGCAGCCAACTGGCAGGCGGCAAATCACTGGTGAGCAGTTTTCCCAGCCATTCCAACAACACGAAATGCGCGGCAAAACCCAGGGCTACACCGATCAGGCTGCCGACCAGCCCGATCAGCAGAAACTCAATCAGGTACAGTCGAGTGACCTGCGACTGCGTCAGACCCAAACAGCGCATCATGGCGCAGGCATCCAGATGACGCAGCATGAAGCGTCGTCCAGCCATCGCCACTGCCACCGCTGCCAGCATGGCCGATAACAGGCCCACTAAGGATAAAAATTGCTCAGCACGGTCGAGCGTGGCGCGCATTTCTGGCCGGCCGGATTCGAGCGATTCAAGCCGCACACCCTTGATATTGGCGGACGCAATCTGCGCCTTGACCCAAGTCTGAAACTGCGCGCTGATCCCCTTCTCATCGGCTACCAGAAGCCGGTAGGTGACGCGCGAACCAAGCTGCACTAAGCGCGTAGCCGGCAGATCGTCGATCGCCAGCATGACGCGCGGTGAAAAATTCATGAACGCTGCGCCGCGATCCGGTTCCAGTGCGATGATGCGCGCAATTTGGAAGCGCTTTTCTCCCAGCTTCAAATACTGTCCGGCAGCCAGATCCGTTCCCAGCCCCAAACTACTTATCACCGCGGCATCGACCCACACGGTGCCTGCTGCCGGCACGGCATCGGTCGTCTCGTCTGGCCCGACAACGGCAGTGCTGACATGCAGCTTGCCGCGCAAAGGATAGGATTGGCTGACCGCCTTGACCGATGTAAGCAAGGATCGCGTCTGATCGCCCTCGCCGGCAATCGCCATACTCGGAAACACGACCGTATCAGCCAGTCGCAGCCCAAGTTGCTCAGCTTGCGCACGCCATGCGGCTGGCATAGGCTGGTCAGCGCCAATGATCAGATCGGCACCCAGTAACTGATGTGCATCGCGGTTCAGACTAGTGCGCATGCGGTCGATAAAAAATCCGACTGATGACAAGGCGGCAACGGCAACGATGAGCGCGATCAGCAAAAACCGCAACTCTCCAGCACGCCAATCACGCAAGCTCATACGGGTAGACTGCAAAAACATAGACGCCTTTGAAGAACGGAGTGCCGTTAGATTACCTGATTAGTCGATTATTTTTTTGAAGCGCCGATTCGGTGGTGAATTCGACCATGCATCATGCAGAAAGTGGGCGCCATAATTGTCGCAGATTAGAAACGACGACATCGCTTGCGCGACGCTGCGCTATCAAGGATTGCGCAATATCAAACCATCTGTCCAGCGAGTTTTTAAGATATGAAAACAAGCTCAGCAAGCCCAGCAAGATCGCGGGAATACTTCATCAAGTCACAGATGTCTTTACCGACGAACACCATGAGGAAGGCAAAGGAGTTTTCATGTTGAATTTACATAAGTCTGAAGACTTGATCGAAGCCATGGTGATCGTGACATGCGGCGAAGCCTCCTCTGCGCAGGCGCGCCACTTGTATCGGGAAACCTTGCGCAGTCTGGTAAGGCTGGTCAAAGCAGAACACAGCGCTGAACTGCAGTTCAGCAGCTGCTTGAATGCCCCTGCATATCAGCATTGCAAGCCACATTGAGCGCCTGACGCAATACTGTCGACCGCGTCGGCGAACCGGCTTACTTATCTAGAATGTCAAACTGGCTTCATTGCCGACGATTGTGTCAGCTTATTGGCCAAACTTATTGGCCAAGCTTATTTGCCACGATTACTCGCCCAGATTACTCGCCTCTTTAGGCTTGCCCTGCGCATCCGACAAACGATATTTGGTACGGCGGTCGCCCATCAGGTCGCGCAGATCACGAATACTCATGTTCGAGACTTCATGCATGCGAATCAACAGGGAGGCACCCACTGGCAGACGACGATGGCGAATCTTGCTGATGACCGGTGGCGCCACTTCCAGCGCACGGGATAAGGCAGCATCGTTCTTCAGATTCATCTTTTCCAGCAAGGTATCCAAAAGTCGATTTGGGTCATACGAATCTTGGCTTGCTAATGCGTGATCGATCATAATTTTCCTCAGCAAAAATGGTGGCGACGTGCCGGTAGAGTTGAGATGACACCTTGACTACGGTTAAGTTTCAAAGTGCTTCCACTTCGATGGACATCCAAGCCCAGTGCACCATAGCGGGGATGCGTGTCCAAATTGCAACTAAGTTTAACTATAGCATCATCACAGTCGAAAAGATGCTAAAAAACATAATTATTATTATAAGCAACAAGCGCCAACACTGTGATGAAGATCATCCCTATTCTGCGCCCCATCAATCTTGCGCCGGCGCAATCGTTCCGAAAAAATTCAGTAACACGCCTGCCTTTACGCTCGATCAAAAATGAATCAATGAAAAGCGGCAAGCCTGTGCTATACTTCGCGCCGCGGGGTGGAGCAGTCTGGCAGCTCGTCGGGCTCATAACCCGAAGGTCACAGGTTCAAATCCTGTCCCCGCAACCAACATCTTAAAACTTCCACGACTTCGGTTCTGGAAGTTTTTTTTTGCACGCAATGCAAGTACATGAAAAAATTGGCACTCCGAAGAGTGCCAATGATGATGCTAAAACGGCATTGAAGGGTATGAAAAGTCACTTATCATGATTTATCACAATATAAGAACGCAATACTCATTAGCCGCCCCGAATTCTTACCATGCATACACATAAGCAGACGGGAAGTTCGGGTTGGCGACGATGGTAATCGTTTTCGCCGCATTCGTAGCATATGCCGTGGCATCGTTTTGCAGGATCAGCTTATTGGCCAACAGTGCATTCGCCGCCGCTGTTCTGGCTGTCACATAACCCGCCTTATCCTTATACAGTGCCGTCAAAGAAGGACGTGGATCGCCCGCTACCTTGGTCGCATCCGTCGCAGCAAACGGAATGAATTGTCCATTCGCTTCGCAGCCATCGGTACCGCTGGCACTGCCACCAAAGGCAGCCGAGCGTAATCCCCAGCCTGAATTGGTGCCGGTCGGGACTGTTACTTCAGGCAATCTGATACCGCCCAAATCATTGCCATACTGGTCCACTTTAGGGACTGCCGCGGCATAGAAAGAACCGGTAGGGCTTGGCGGAATCGTGTCCATGATGCCTTGGTTATAGCGTGGCCCAAAATTCCAGTAATTACGTACCGTGACCAGTCCCGAATATTGCATGAGAGTATTTGGGATGGCAGGATAGCCGACCAGCGCTTGCGGTACAGCGCCAATGCCGAGTGCCGTGTTAGGCGTATTGGTCGGAATAAAGACACCTGTACCTGCAGCAACACTCGTCACTGCACTAGGCGGTGGTGCTGTACCGCTCACAACCCAAGCATCGAGAGCCGTCCATAAACCGCGTAATACAGGGCCCGGTTCAACTTGCGTATCGAATTGTGCGCACGTCGATGGTGCGGCCGTAGTAGCGCCAGCGCCACCGTGCTTTGTACTGGCAAGGAAGTAGTTACGGACATTCGCCGGCTCCACCAGATCAGCGCCCGTATTAGGGTGCGTCGTCAAAAGTGATCCGGTTTTTACCCACATTTCATTCGCAGAAAAAACGTTCATGATCTTCGGACAAGTTGAACTGGCTGTGCAGCGGACGTTACGACCATCTGTCTTTCCGGTCAGGCTATCAGTGGTAGTAGTATAGGAAAAAGGAAAGATGCCTTCTAGCTGGGCAATATGATGTTGCCGATTACGTTCCGTGCGGCCAGCCTGCGCGAAGCGGGAATTCATCCCCATGCCATTACCGCCACCAATCCAGTTAAAAATACCGTCAAATACCGACTTACCGTTGAGATCTTGATTAAAGCCGAGCCAGACAAAATCATTCATCAGGCGCGCTGGTTGAGACAAGGTCCACGCCACCACGCTTTGCACATCACCCGCCATGGGATTGGCTGTACCCAGTGAATCTGTCTTGGCATTGCGAATAAAGGAAACGAAATCACGCATCGCGGCATAACCTACGCTGACGACATACGGATTAGTCGCTGTGTAGGTCAGCTCATAGATCCAACTTTGTTGAAAGTTTGCGCCATTCAAATTGATTGAATTGGCAGTCGATGTTGTCGTCACACCAACGCCGGCGGCCGATGTCCCGCAGCTATGTTGTCCGCCCCAGGACCAGTCGGTGGCGGGAACCACGATCGGCGCATCCGTCATATGAGCACGTTTTGTCAGTGTGGCGCTACCGTTGCCGGCTGGGCTGTAGTACGTCAATTGACAGGCCGTTGTCGAATTATCCGCTACCATATATTCATACACCGGGCCATTGATGGGCGAGCCATCCGGATTCACCGCTAAAGGCAAAACAGCTTTGATTAACGGTGCAGCACCCATCGGCTCCTGATCCCAACCCGACCAGATTAAGGTATAGCCCCGGTTCATCAAAAAGGCAGGATAAGCGGCGCCGGCAATCGTGGCGTCTGCTGCACCACCGCCACCAGGCGTGTTACCACCGCCGGTGCCATTAAAACTGCCGTACTGTTTGCCGCCACGATTTGGCGGTTCATAAAAAACCTTGTGCGAACCATTCGCCAGATTGGTCGGCTTAAGAATATAGAAATCCAGCGCATACTCCACCAGTCCGGTGGTCTTGTTTTTTTGCGCTAAGGTAATATCGGCGATCACCTGATTTTTGGGATCATTCGGATCCAGTGTGCCGTATGCGGTTCCTACAACGCGGTCGTAGGTCCCTACCGCACCAAATGCTGTACCACCAAAAGTGGCAGCCTGTCCGGCGGCTGTATTGATGACGATCTTGGTAATGCCATTTGTGTTCAACGGCGTTGGGGTAGGCGTCGGCGTTGGCGTTGGCGTTGGCGTTGGCGTTGGTGTCGGCGTTGGGGCGACCATCGCAACGTCATTGGAACTACTGCCACAGCCCTCAAGTGTCAAAACGACTGCTGCCAGGGTAATCAGACTTCCAATATAAGCAATTTTAGAACGATGCTTCACCATCATTGATCTCCTTTATGTACGGCCTGTGTCACTGAGGGTGTCAAAGCACCTTGCTGCGCCGGGCCAATTATTTTTAAGGACTACGTTTGCTGCAGAACCAACTTAGCTTTTCAACTTCATACAATTACCAGTGTAAAAATACTGATCCGAATCTTTCCATTCAACCGGGGGAATCCATTTGTGGTGATACACCCTGAAATCGCCGCTCACCAGATTCAGCACCAGGGAACTGACCGTACGTATCTTGCTGCTCGGGTCGGTGAGATCGGTCAAATAAGTGACTTCAGCCTCCGTGCTGCGCGACTTATCGAGCGCGATATCCTGCTGCTGATGGGCCGTCAGAATGTCATTCTGACCGAGCGCAAATGTCTTCTTGTAGGCATAGGTCGACAGCTTAAATTTGATCTGCTCGATATTGGCTGGCTCGACTCTGATACCGTCCTTGTAATGGTAGACATAGCCCTTCCCTGCGCAGCCGTAATCAGTTTGCAAACCTAATTGATCGCAGCCACCGAGAATGAAAGGCAGTAAGGTGACAAACAGCATTTGCAACAGCTTCATTTTGTTCATAAATAGTGAAACAATTTTTGGAAAAAAATTACGCCAATTGTGGCGCTTGAATTTTGCAATCTTTGATGTTTCTTACTAACTGGGATTAGCGTAGCACCAATGCACGCCATAAGAAGATGCATTGTGAATGCATTTTTGAAAAACTTGACTAACGTCAACTTTGCTGCAGCGTGTCAAAATACCCTGCTTGAGCAACAATGCACAAGACACGCCGAGCCACTATTCAGGGCTGATTTTTGCGGCACTCACCACACGTCGCCAGAGTGCAGATTCAGTTTTTGCCAATGCCAATAATTCTGCTGGCGTGCCAGTCTTTAAAATCAGGCCCTGCTTCGTCAGATTTTCTTTTACCTGCGGATCATTCAGCGCGTCCGTAATGGCCTTCGCATACTGCTTGACCAAGGCGGCTGACAAATGCGGCGGCCCCCAGACGGCGTACCAGGGATCAACATGGAAATTCTTTGCGCCCTGCTCCTGCAAGCTCGCGATCTCGGGAAAACCGGGATGGCGATAACGCAGCGATCCGCCGAGAATTTTTAATTGACCAGCACGCTGCAAGGGTTCGGCTACCTGAATCGGCATAAACATCGTGGGAATTTGACCGCCTTGCAAGTCACTAAAGGCCTGAGAAGAGCCCTTGTAAGGAACGTGTTCGAGGGAGATCCCCATCGACTGCTTGAGCAATTCCATGCACAAATGATGGTGGGTACCATTCCCTGGCGAGGCGTAAAAATTATTGGTCGTCGACTTTGCCCAGACGATGAATTCCTTCAAGTTACTAGCCGGGACGTCCTTGTGCACGACCAGAACAAACGAAGTCGATGAGACCTGTGTGATGGGCGTGAATCCTGTAATGACATCAAAGTCGACCTTTTTATAAAACATTGGCAGTGTCAGCGTGGTCGCTGGAACAATCATCAAGGTGCCCGGGTCCTTCGATTTAGCCACATAGCCCATGCCGATCATGCCAGATGCCCCTGGCTTATTTTCAACGATGTAGCTTGCTTCGAGCGATGACTGCATCACCACACTGATTGCACGAGCGATGGTGTCTGGTGTTGTGCCAGGCGTCAGAGGCACGATCATGCGGATGAGTTTTTGCTGTGCCTGAACGGCGCCGAAAGTCGCGGCGAGTCCGCCTGCGGCGAAACTATTTAAGAGCGTTCTGCGAAGGTGATTCATCATGACTCCGGTGTTTTATTTTGTCCGTCTTTAGATTGTCCGCCTTGATCAGCGCAGGACCGCAGCGACTCAGGCAGCTTTTTCAGCCTCGAGTTTTTTCAACATTTTATTGCGCACCAAATTCCAGAAGCGACCGTATTCCTGCCACACCACGTTGGCGGCGACTTCCTTGTCATCCATGAAGGTGATGCTGCCCGACGGACCGGCCAACATTTCAGCCTGAAACTGCATGCGCGCATTCTGCTCCAGATAGACACTACGTCCGACTGCCACGGCCAGACTTTCGCCCACGACAACAGCGCCATGCCCGCGCATCAGCGCTGCGGGATGATGACTGAGTTTTTTGGCCAGCGACTCGCCGAGGTAGGCACTACGCACCAACATATCGCTGTCTTCCTGCGCCTCACGGATTTCCCAATTTGGCACACCCAGCCCAATGAAGGCCGACATATGAAAAATCGGCCGCAAAGGCGTATTGGTACAGCAAAATGGGATCACTGAAGGCGAATGGTTATGCACCACCGCCATCACTTCAGGCCGCGATTTATAGACTTCGCTGTGAATAAAACGCTCAATCACCGGACTGCGGCCTTGTGGATCGAGCGCTTCGCTGTCCATATTAAATTCCATCATGTCGGCTTCGGTCACTAATTCCGGCGCGACTGAACGGGCCATCCAAAAGTGCGCAGGATTGGTCGGCGAACGCACACTGATGTGACCGTAGGCGTCAATGATGCCGTGCTCGGCAAGAATACGATAAGCGATGACCAGATCTTGAAAAAGGCTCATTCAAAACTCCTGAAATAAATCTGTGATGATTCGAAAATAAAGCGGCAATGATTCGCTAATGATTCGGCAATGATTCGGCAATGATTCGGCAATGATTATTCGGCGACGATTTTTCCGCGCGCGACGACTTGCGTCCATAGCTTATGTTGGAACTTCACCAGCGTATCGAGTACCTTGGGGCTGCCACCGGCCGGCTCGACGCCCTGCTTGGCCATCGCTTCCTTAATCTCGGGTAGCTGAAGCAGGCTATTGATTTCTGCATTGAGCTTATCGATCAAAGCCGGTGGTGTGCCGGCGGGCGCCATCACGCCATACCAAGTATCGACCAACATGGTCGGATAGCCCAACTCCAGCATCGTGGGCACATCAGGGAAAGTCGGCGCGCGCTTGCGGCTCATGATGGCCAGCATACGTACCGACCCACTCTGTACAAATGGCGTAGCGCTCTGCAATGCCACCACACTGGCTTTCACATGGCCGGCCATGATGTCGTTCATGACGCCCGAGGTACCTTTGTAGGGCACATGCTGCATGTCGGTCTTGGATTCCTGCTTGAATAATTCCATGCTCAGGTGCTGTGAACTGCCAGCGCCTGGCGACGCATAGTCAATCTGACCTGGATTTTTTTTAACGTACGCGACAAATTCCTTCACCGTTTTAGCCGGAAATTCATTCGTCACCACCAGCGTCATCGAGCTTGTTCCCAGCAGTGATACGGGCGCGAAGCTTTTTACTGAATCATAGGGCAGCTTGGGATTGATGGCAGCCACAGTGCTGTAAGAGGTCGCCGCAAACAGGAAGGTGTAGCCGTCCGGCGCCGCCTTGGCCACTGCCGCTGTTCCAATGATGCCGCTGGCACCGGTCTTGTTTTCAACCAGTACCGGCACATTCCAGCGCTGCGAAATCTTTGCGCTTAAGAGCCGTGCCAACACATCGGCGGTCGTACCCGGTGTGTAAGGGACGACAAACTGAATCGGCTTAGTGGGATAAGTCTGTGCCTGAGCTGACATGATCAGCGCGCAGGCCATACTCGCTGCGGTAAATAAGCGTGTGAAGTTCATTTGATGTGTCTCCGTTATAGTTTTTTTTCCAGCATTCGCCGCAAAGTCAATCCGCCTTACTTGAACGAGGCGTCTTATTTTGTGGGTACTGGGATGCCTTAAGCGATTACTTCAGTTTGAATACCTTTTCTGCATTGGTCTGGAAAAAACGTTTTTTATTTTCTGCGCTCATCGGCATACCATCCAGTGCCACCACTTCATCTGCCGAATATTGGTAAGGGTAGTCCATGGCATACAGCACCCGCTCAGCACCGAGGGTTTCTTGGGTAAAGCGAATCGCTGGCTCCCATGCCATGCCGCTATTGGTGATGTAGAAATTCTCCCGCAGGTAGTCGCTAGGCTTCTTTTTCAGCGCGCGAATCGTTGGGTAGCGATCTGATTTGACGGTCGCCTGATGCATGTAATCGAGGCGATATGACCAGAACGGCAGCGCCTCGCCCATATGACCAATCACCATCTGCAGCTTGGGGAAGCGATCAAACACACCCGCCGTAATGATGCGCAGGGCATGCAGGCCGGTCTCGACACCAAAGCCAAAGATCGCACCATCCAGGCCACAGTCGAGGAAGGGTTGGATCATATTGCGCGGCGGGGTGTTCGGATGCAGATAGATTGGCGTGTCATTAGCCTCAGCGGCTTCGAAAATTTCCCAGAATTTTGGATCAGACAAATACTCGCCATGGGTATGGGAATTGATGATCACGCCGGTCAGGCCGAGCTGCTGCACGCCACGTTCGATTTCCTTGGCCGCTTCATGCGGATTTTGCGGCGCGATCGCGACCATGCCGGAAAACCGCGTCGGATGCCGCCGCACAGCTGCGGCCAGTTCGTCATTAGCGATCTTGGCGAAGGACACGGCCGTATCGGTATCCATGATCTGCACACCGGGGGAAGTCAGGGCAATAATTTGGCGGTCGATGCCGGTATCGTCCATGTGCTGCAGACGCAAGGTATCCAGATCAGACAGGCACCGCATGATGTGCTGGGCCCGGTCACTCTTGCTGGTCATGTAAAAACCCAACAGGCTCACGAAACCAGGGTCGGGGTCGGGGCCGGCCAAAATCTTGCGATAAATATCGAACATTTCTTTAGGCGCAAACGCCTCTTCAGTCGCGATGCGCAGGTAATCCGGATGCGGTGAAATCATTTTTATTCCCGTTCTTAGTAAGCTTGGATGGTTAATTTATTCTGGTCGATAAAGATGGACGACACCTTCACGCACTTCGGTGCGATAGGTTTGTAAGGCGATCGAACAGGGTGCGCCGACGGGTTTGCCGGTCGGGACATGGAAGGCGCCGAAGTGCAAACTGCACTCGATGACATCGCCATCCAGTTCACCCTTTGATAAGCTCGATAAACCATGGGTGCAGGTATCATCGGTGGCATACACGACGCCATCGATGTGATAGATCGCCACGGCCTTGCCATCGACCTCAAATTTGCGGACGCTATTGGCGGCCAGCTCTTGCAGGGGGCAGATGCGGTGACAGGATTCGCTCATAAAATTCTTCAGCTAAAAATACAATCATGAACAGGCCGGGTAAATCAGCCTGAATTTTTACTTAAAGGATAAAGCTCACCGAACCCAGAGAGGCCAGTTCGTGCGCATCCATAAACACCCGCCGTTCGCGAATCCGCAGCCCGTTTTCGGTCTGCAGCAGCACATAACGATATTTGCCGACGTACTCGCGAATCCGTTCGTGGCGACGATAGCGATAACAGACAAAATTGGCCGTGATGGTCACGCCGGAATCGGTTTGTTCGATGATGCGAACATTGGTAATCAAGCGCCGGGTTCGCGACTGCGGAAATTCGGCATGACAGTTCGGATCATTCAGTCGGATCACCCGCTGACGGATGCGCTCGGCGTTATCAGCAATGGTAAATAAACTTGTGCGGTGATCGCCATGCAAGGCATCGTTGGAGGGCACAAAGTATTCGGCGTTCTCGGTCAGGAGCAAGAGCCATGCATCGAGCTGCCATTCGTCGAGCAGGTCGGCTTCCATGTACAAAAAATCTTCGACCTCGGCGCGGGTGATTCGTGCCGCTGGCTGGGATGGGATGGAACTCATGCCTTCTCCTGCGTCATCAGTTTATTCCAGTGCCGCCAGAAGGTGCGCAGGTGGTGTTCGTCACTATTGAGTTGATCGCCATCCTTGGCCAGACCGCGCGACATTTCCGACCAGGGATCGTCACGCCAATTTGCCAGACCTTGCTGCACCAGTTCGAGCGCTTCGACATCGTCCGGGGTGGCAAAGCCGCCCGGGCCATAAAAGGTCAGGAAGGCATCCAGACGACGGGCGCGCGCTGATTCGCTTTCTTCGATGGGCCCCAAGGCCCAGGCCGTGACATGCATGCGTCCTGCCCCATCGGGGAAAAAGGTGCGGATGGTGACGGAGGAGCCGTCGTTAATCACCAGATTCGGGAAAATCACCAGATTGCGATTCGTATCGGCGACCCGGGTAGCCCGCGCGGCGCCCAGGCGCTCGACTAATTCAGCGCGGATGGCGGCGATCTCTTCTTTGGCATCTTCACCAAAAAGTGGAATCCATTTCGCTACCGGCCGGCCACGAAAGTTGATGTTATCGGTCGTGAAGTGGCCATTGCCCAGATCAATCGCCACACCACGGGTCGGCAGCACCAGATCGGTATCGGCCGACGGCTCGACGACCACGCCGGAATTTTTCATGAAATTCAGCCAGGTCGAATGCGTGGTGGGCAGGTGGTAATCGTCGACGCTGTTTTCGACCATCAGCTTCCAGTTTGCTTCGACATCGTATTCCTGCGTCCCCTCGATGACTTCCATCGAATTGGAGGGTGACTGATCGATCACCAAGTCGAGGTATTCGGTGGCGCGGCCCAGGTAATCCGTCAGCGGTTCAATCGTCGGATTCAGACTCATGAACCAAAAATCGCGGTAGGACTCGAAGCGCGCCGGGCCCTTCAAACCCAGATGGGTTTTATCGAAGCTCTCAGGATAAGCGTCGTCACCGGGCACACCGCCGAGGCTGCCGTCATTTTTATAACTCCAGCCGTGATAGACGCAAAAAAATCGTCGCGCGTTGCCCTTGGCCTGGGTGCATACCGTGGCCCCCCGATGGCGGCAGGTGTTGAAGTGACAGCGCACGGTGCCGCCTGCATCGCGCACAAAGATCAGCGGACGACCGGCCACGCGACGGGTGACGAAATCACCGGGCTTTTTGAGTTCTGAACCATGGCCGACATAAATCCAGCAGCGTTCAAAGATCAACCGCATCTCGTCCTGCAAAATCTGCTCAGACACATGGACTTCACGATTGAGCATAAATACCTTCCGCTCGTGATCGTCAACGATGTAGGGCAGCTTGTCATTCATGGCATTGTTCACTTGAGAGGAGAAGTTTCTTTGAGTAAATTATACAACGGAAGTTCCTCTATTTGGGATTTTGGAGTAATACTTTGACAATTATTTAAGCAAATTAAAACACGACTTACCCACTCCCTCATCGCATTCAAGCGAGTCGAAGAAAGTGCAAGTCGTGCTGAAAAAAATCGCTAAAAAAGTGGCATGTCAAGACCTGACCCCAGGGGTTTATTTGACGCCCATCTCCTGGAGTAGCTTTTCTGCGTGATCGACGTGCTGCATATTCCACAGCATGTAGCGCACATCGACTTGGATCGAACGGGTATTGGCTTTATTGAAATCCCAGTCGGAAATGATGGAGTCGAGGGTGCCGTCGAAGGCCAGGCCGATCAGTTCGCCTTTGCCATTCAAGGCGGCTGAACCGGAATTGCCACCGGTGATGTCCAGCGTCGCCATAAAATTGACTGGTACTGTTTTCAGAATCGGATCGACATAGCTGCCAAAATCTTTGGCCTTGATCGCCGCTAACTGATTGGCCGGCGCATTGAATTCGCCCTTGCCGGTGGCCTTGGCTGCCACACCGTTGACGGTAGTGAAGGCGGTCCAGGTCGTGCCGTCAGCGCCGTGATCACGGCCGGTGATTTGGCCGAAGGTGACGCGCAAGGTGCTGTTGGCATCCGGGTAGACGGCCTTACCAAGGCTCGTCATGTAAGCGATCTTGGCCTTCATGTAATTGGCGTAGGCCTGCTGGATTTTGCCGGCTAATTCTTCTTCCACGGCTTCACGCGCCATCATGTCTTCATACAGTCTGACACTGGCCTTGATGAAGCTGTCACTGCTGGCTTTGAATTCTTCCGGCTTGCGAACCAGCCAGGCGGCACGTTCCTCTTTCTTTTGTAACTGCGAACCAGCGTAAAGCGTGTCGATAGCGGCGTTCAGTTCAGCCGAACTCATTCCATCCTTCAGGCCCAGCGCAGCGTCGAACGATGCACGGCGCGTGGCCGCCGGCTGTGCCATGTACTTGAGCAGATTATTCATGACCAGGGCCTTATCGACCTTCTCGTCATAGTTACGCTCGATCGCCGCGGCGGACGATACGAAGCGAGGACGGTCGCGTTCCTGATAGCCGGCCTTACGTTCTGCATCTGGCTTACTTGTTTCGATCGCCAGGCGGTAAGCTGCACGTGCACTGCTCAAAAGACGCGGCGCCGAATTAAACAGATAGAAGTCGCGCTGGATCTGCGCGTCGCGCTCGGCGACCAGTTTTTCGATCTGCTCGATATCGGCGGCATATTCCTTCTTGCGCGCTGGCGTTGAGTTGACCCAATTTTTAAGCGCTGCATGTTCCGTCGTCTTGCGGCTTAAAAAGTCACTGCCGGCATAGCTGTCGAGCATACCCTGACGGTTTTTGTAGTAGTTATTGATACCGGCTACCTGGCTTGCGTACTTGAGCTTAGCATCCGGATCATTACGCGTTTCACGTTCAATAATCGCCAGCGATTCGGCCGAGGATTTGACGAAGGCCGGATAGTTCCAGTCAAAGGTAAACGCCACTTCTGAGGGTAAGCGATGGCGATTTGTGCGGCCGGGATAGCCCAGCGCCATCACAAAATCCCCTTCCTTGGCACCCTCTTTGGCCAGCTTGAGCGAAAACTTCGGCACATAGGGCACGTTGTCCTTCGAGAAATCAGCCGCCTTGCCCTCTGGGCTGACATAGGCGCGGTAGAAACCATAGTCGCCGGTATGGCGTGGCCACATCCAGTTATCGGTATCGCCGCCAAATTTGCCGATGCCCGCCGCTGGTGCGTGCACCAGCCGTACGTCACGGATTTCCAATTGTTTAATCAGGTAAAACTCCAGACCACCGTAAAAGCTTGAAACAGTACAGCGATGGCCGGGATCTTTTTCGCAGGCCGCCACGATCGCTTTTTCATTTTTTTCGATCGCATCGATACGGGCCTTGCCGGCCAACTTGGCCACGGCCGGGCTGATGACGGTCGTGCTGACATTACGCACATCCTTCGTCACAAAAACCCGCGAGCCCGGTGCGGCTGGCAGCTCCTCGGCCAGCGTCTTGGCTAAAAAACCCTTTTCCAGTATGTCGTTACCCGGCTTGGCATTAAACGCCACGCTGCCATAAACGCAATGATGATTGGTGACGATGAGTCCCTGTGGTGACACAAAAGAGGCCGAACATCCGCCCAGACTGACAATGGCGCCCATCGGAAATTCCGTGAGCTTGGTCAGCGAAGCCGGGTCCAGCTTGAGCCCGCCGGCTTTGAGCTGCGCCGCTACTTGCGGCAATTGTTGCGGCATCCACATACCCTCATCAGCTTGGACGGCATTGGCGATAAGGGACAAGGCAATGAGTATTTTTTTCATTTGGGGTGTCAATCAGGTAAGTGTAGCTGTTGTACGAACTGCGCTTAGTATTCCCTTCATGTTTATTGGAGTCAATAATATTGAACGCAGCCTTGAAACATTTCATCAATTAATATTCTGTAAAGCGTAATAATATTAAAGAATTCGAGGCAAACATCCCTAAATTTGTCACGGACACAATAAAAAAACCATGAAACCTAAGGTCTGCAAACCCAAAAATAAGTAGGCTAGGTGAGGCCACATGTGTCGACACATTGATAACGCATTGCGCCTTCAATCCCCCCTTAAATTAGTTGTTACAATATAAGTAGCATTCCGTTTCAATAAGCACATGAATTCCTTGAAGTTCGGAACGGCGGTCTTAGTTTGATGCTGATCGCAGCGCATGCTAGCTTAATTCATCCATGAATCATCAAACTGAGGATCAGCAATCGTGATATTTCACCATAAAATCAGCGCAGCGCTCGTATTTACCGCGATAGCCATGTCCGCCCCCTTGCATGCAGCAGCCACAGTCGATTCCGTCGTTCTCGCCAATGCGCAGCAACAAAAATCCAAACTACTCGATACACTCAACGATCTGGTGTCGATCGAATCCGGCAGTGGCGACCGCGAGGGGCTGGATAAAATTTCCGCCTACATCGCCGATCGTTTTAAGGCCTTGGGCGGTAAGGTGGAATTCATCGAGCCGGGCGCAGACAGCTATCGGATGCACGATACGCCGGCCCGCATCGGACGTATGGTGCAAGCGACTTTCGAAGGCACGGGCAGCAAATCGATCCTGCTGATCGCGCATATGGATACCGTCTACTTAAAAGGGATGCTGGCCAAACAGCCGTTCCGTGTGGAGGGCAATCGCGCTTACGGGCTCGGCATTTCGGATGACAAGGCGGGTATCGCCACCATCCTCCATACGCTGACAATGTTAAAAGCGATGAATTTTCGCGAGTACGGCAAGATTACTGTACTAATCAACGGCGATGAAGAAATCAGCTCACCCGCTTCGCGCAGCGTCTTTACGCGTCTGGGTGCACAGCATGATCTGACCTTATCGCACGAAAGTTCATCGTCGACGTCAGATCACCTGTCCCTGGCGACCGCCGGCATTGCCGCCGTCACGCTCAAGGTCACGGGACGCGCTTCACATGCCGGCGCTGCGCCAGAGCGCGGATTAAATGCCGTGTACGAAATTGCCCATCAAATGCTGCAGACCCGCGACTTTTCTGATCCGGCCAAAGGTATCAAAATGAACTGGACCATGGTCAGCGGCGGCACCAATCGCAATGTGATTCCTGCCGAAGCCACTGCGGCAGCGGACGTGCGCGTTGAACGTATTTCGGACTACGATGGTGTGGAACAGAAGGTCCGTGCCGCGATCAAAAATCAGCTAATCCCTGAGACCAAAGTCGCCATGAGCTTCGAGCGCCGGCGTCCGCCGATGGAATCGTCACCCGCCGGTTTGACAGCGGCGAACTACGCCAAACAAATCTATACCGAGATCGGCCGCACGCTCGGCGTGAGTAGCGGCATCAGCGGTGGCGGAACAGATGCTGCCTTTGCCTCTTTGGCGACCAAGAACGCGGTGATCGAACGATTCGGCCTGCTCGGGTTTGGCGCACATTCTAACGATGACGAATATATTTTGATCGACTCGATCGAACCACGTCTGTACCTGGCAACCCGGATGATCATAGATTTCAGCCGCGGGCTGGTTAAATAAAATCTCGTGACACCGAAACAGTCATTTAAAGGCAATAAGCAAAGCTTGCCCAGCAAACCATGTAAAGTGTGCGGACGCGAGATGACGTGGCGTAAAGCCTGGGCAAAAAATTGGGAGCAGGTTTTATACTGTTCCGATGCCTGCCGCATGAATAAAACTGCCAGCCAAAACCGCGCATGAGCTATGAACTGGTTTGGTTTAAACGTGATTTGCGCTGGCAGGATCATCAAGCCTTAGCCGAAGCCTCACGCCGCGGACCGCTACGTTGTCTCTATGTGATCGAGCCAACGCTGTGGCTGCAGCCCGATGTCGCGCTACAGCACTTCGAGTTTGTTCGCGAATCTCTGGATGCCCTGGATCACGCACTGCGCCAGTACGGCGGCGGCATCGAAATACACACGGGTGAGTTGACCGATGTGCTGAGCACAATCTGGCAGGAAGCGCCCTTTCGTCGCCTGCACTCGCATCAGGAAACCGGTAACGCCTTTACCTACGCGCGCGATCTGCAGGTCGCCGCATGGTGCAAGGCACACACTATCGCATGGCATGAGTATGCGCAATTTGGTGTCGTGCGGGCTTTAAAAAATCGCAATCTCTGGCAGGCCGGGTGGGAAAAGCATATGGCGGCGCCAGTGCACACGGTGGAGAACTGGGAATTTTGGCAGTTTGATCCGCGCGCCACGTTTGTCATGCAGGCGCCCGCCCACTTACAACACAATCCACCCCTGCGCCAACGGGGGGGACGCCCCTTAGCGCTCGCCACATTACACAGTTTTTTACATGCCCGCAGTCTGGGTTATCGGGGTGGTATTTCATCACCCCTATCGGCACCCGATGCCTGCTCCCGGCTGTCGGCTTATTTGGCCTGGGGATGCATCAGCATGCGTGAAGTGGTGCAGCAAACCCGCGCGCAGATTGCCAGGCTGCCGCCGCAAGCCACACGACACCGTGCGGGACTGAACGGCTTTGTCAGCCGTTTGTACTGGCACTGTCATTTCATCCAGAAGCTTGAAAGTGAACCGGAGATCGAATGGTGCAATATGCATCGCGGCTACGACGGGCTGCGCGAAGAGGATTTTAATCAGGCCTATTTTGAAGCCTTGAAATCTGCCCGCACAGGCTGGCCCATGGTGGATGCCTGCGTGACCATGCTCCGTGAAACAGGCTGGCTGAACTTTCGTATGCGCGCCATGCTGGTCTCGGTCGCCGCCTATCCGCTATGGTTACATTGGCGTCCGGTAGGGGAATGGCTGGCGACGCAGTTTCTCGATTACGAGCCGGGCATTCACTGGAGTCAATTGCAGATGCAGTCGGGTACTACAGGCATCAATACGACGCGCGTCTACAATCCCATCAAACAGGCGCAAGATCACGACCCCTACGGAAAATTTGTACGCCGCTGGCTGCCCGCCATGCGCAGCGTTCCCGATACCTGGCTCTTCGAACCCTGGCTAATGCCAGCGCAGGCAGGTCTTGAGGCGAACAATAAAGGTAGACCAACACTCACACAGCCCATCGTCGAACTGGCCCAAGCTACCCGCGAAGCCAAACAAAAATTGCACGCCAGACGGCAGCAAGATGCGGTCAAAGCTGGCAAAAGTGCCGTCGTCCAAAAACATGCCTCACGCAAGAAAACAAGCAGACGAAGTAGCACCGCATCTAACAATGCCAATCAAGATCAACAACTTGGATTCGAATTTTAAATAAATGATGACTACAGCACGACGACATCTCGTCCTTATTCTGGGCGACCAGCTCGATGAAGCAGCCTCAGCCCTGACAGACTTTGCCCCCCAGCTCGACACTATCTGGATGGCCGAAGTGGCAGAAGAATCTACCCACGTCACCTCATCCAAACAAAGAACGACGCTCTTTTTAAGCGCCATGCGCCACTTCGCCGCCAGCCTGCGCGATAAAGGATGGCCGGTCATTTACAGCGAACTCGACGCCGCCGATAACACCGGCACCCTGGCCGGAGAATTAGAAAAAGCCATCGCTGCCACCAGCCCCAAGCAGCTGATCATGACCGCGCCCGGCGAATGGCGGGTGCTGCAAAGTCTGCGCGCAGTGGCGAGCAAGCATGCCTTAACGCTCGACGTGCGCGACGATCGCCATTTCTTCAGCACGGTACGAGAATTTGCGCAACACGCCGAAGGCCGTAAGCAGCTGCGTCAGGAATTTTTCTATCGCGAGATGCGGCAGAAAACCGGCGTTCTCATGGACGGAAAAAAGCCGGTCGGCGGGCAGTGGAACTTTGATGCAGAAAACCGCGGCAGCTTTGGCAAAAAAGGCCCCGGCATGCTGCCTAAACCGACCCGCTTTGCGCCGGATGCGATAACCCAGTCGGTGATGACGCTGGTTGAAAAACGCTTCAGCGATCATCCGGGTTGCATCGCCACATTCGGCTGGCCGATCACGCGCGCCCAAGGTCTGCAGGTATTAAGCGACTTCATCGAACATCGCTTACCCAGTTATGGCCTGTATCAGGACGCCATGTGGGAGGGTGAACTGTGGCTCTATCATTCGCACCTTTCGTGCGTCCTAAATTTGAAACTCCTCAACCCCAGAGAGCTGGTCGCCGCAGCCGAAGATGCCTATACCCGCGGGCATGCGCCGCTGGAGGCTGTGGAGGGTTTTATCCGCCAAATTCTCGGCTGGCGTGAATATGTGCGCGGCATTTACTGGACTAACATGCCGGAGTATGCCGAGCGCAATGCCATGCAAGCCACGCAAGCATTGCCGGGATTTTTCTGGACAGCCAAGACCGAGATGGCCTGTCTGCGTGATGCGATTACGCAAACCTTGGAACACGGTTACGCACATCATATTCAGCGGCTGATGGTCACGGGCTTATATGCCTTATTGTTTGGCGTGCGTCCGCAAGAAGTCCATGCCTGGTACTTAGGGGTGTATGTAGACGCCGTGGAATGGGTGGAGTTACCCAACACGATCGGCATGAGTCAATTTGCCGACGGCGGCCTAATGGCCAGTAAGCCTTACATCGCCAGTGGCAAGTACATTGACCGGATGAGTAATCATTGCAAGGGATGCCGCTTCAACCCGGCCTTATCCGTTGGCGAAGACGCCTGTCCATTTACGACGATGTATTGGGACTACCTAAACAAACACGCAGACAGCTTGGCCAAAAATCCGCGCATGCTCATGCAGCTCAAAAATCTCAATCGGCTCTCTGCCGAGGACAGACTGGCGATTTCAATGCAGGCGCAGCAGCACAGGGATGCGAACAGCTAGCCTTAGAATCGTGTGGGCACAGGCTTTGTGCCCACGTAGGCAGAGGTCGTCGCGCTTTAACGAGTCAGGCGATAAAGCAGGACCGCTGTGCGAATAGTGGCACGCTCGATGGAAGGAATGTGGAGGTCCTCTTCAGGGGAATGCGAACCTCTGCCGGTGGCGCCCAGACCGTCCAGGCTATCGATGATGGGCGAGACGAATTGAATGTCGCCGGCACCACGCAGACCCGCTGGCAAAGGATCGATCGTACCCAAGCCTGCATCACTACTGGCCTGCGAATATTTTTGTAACAGATTCAAATTGCCAGGGGTGGGCGACATCGGCGGATAACTCTCGACGAAACGGATGGTGGCACTCGTGCCCGGCAAATTTTTACCGACGATCTCGCGCATGAGGGTATAGGTTTTTTCGCGCTGTTCTGCGGTCAGATAACGTAAATCACCCTTCACCAACGCCGTGCGTGAAATGACATTGGTTTTGCCGAAGGCGCTGCCTTTGGTGGCCGGATCATCGTAAACGACTTCAGTACCACCCAGGATCACGCCGGGGTTGAAGGTCAGGTCGGGTTCGATGAGCTGTTCGCGAAAGCTGTTGACGATCCGCGCAGCCTCATAAATGGCACCGTAACCGTCGTGCCCGAAGACGCCGGCCGAATGGCCTTGTTTGCCCTTGACCTCTAAAGTAAATCCACCCGAAGCGCGACGACCAATGGTGCCGGTAGCCTTGCCGTTTTTATCGAGCACGGTGCCTTCGAAGGCCAGCGCCACATCGCTCTGTTTGGCGGCGGCGATCATGTCGGCACGGGCTAAGGCGATTGGTGAACCCGCACGCTCCTCGTCACCGCTAAAAATCAGTCGGATCGTGGTGTTTTCAAGCGCACCGATAGATTGCATGGCGCGCAGCGCCTCGATCATGATCACATCACCACCCTTCATGTCGGATACGCCCTGTCCGCGCACTTTGTCACCCTGACGATTCCACATCTGTACCGGACTGTCTTTTTCAAACACGGTATCGAGATGACCGATCATCAGCACGCGCTGCCCCTGTTTGCCGACCCGCTCGGCGATCAGATGGCCGGCTCTTTGCATGGCCGGCGGCATATCGATCCAGCGGGTCTGAAAGCCCAGCGCCGCCAGTTCGGCAGCAAACAGTCGCCCCACTTCGCGTACGCCCTCGTGATTCATGGTGCCGCTGTTGATGTTGACACTGCGTTCAAGCAGCTTGATGGCCTCTGCCGATCGCCCCTGCACCGCCGTGACCAGCTGCTGTTCAGGGGCCGATAATTGCGCCAATGCCGGCAAAGTGATCAAACCCAATGCGGTGGCGGTCAACATGGAGGCGACTGTTTTCATTATTTTTCCATTATAAAAATTCAACATTATTTCAAGCCTTTCAATCCCGCACAGGCACATTGCAGATTTCACCGCTACAATCATGCCAAAGATTATCACAACTGAATTGACGAACAGGTTCGGTCATCCGAGTCGCGTCAGCGCATTGATGACGAAGTTTGATATAGCGCGCGGCAGTATTCAATTGCATAATCCTTACTCATTCAATCAAGAATAGGCTCCATCCGGTGGCGATTGCAGCGACCGGAAACCCATGAAAAATTTATGAAATTTGATGTCCTCATTATTGGTAGTGGTTTAGCCGGTCTGTCGGTCGCCCTGCATTTAGCTGAAACAAAAAAAGTCGCCATTATTTCCAAACGCTCCCTGCTCGATGGCGCCAGTAACTGGGCCCAAGGGGGGATCGCCGCCGTGCTCGATTCCGGCGACAGCTATGATCAGCACATCGAAGATACCTTAGTCGCCGGTGCCGGCCTGTGTGATGATTCCGCGACCCGCTTTATCATCGAGCATGGCCGCGAAGCGATCGAATGGTTAATCGCACAAGGCGTGCCCTTCACGCGCGACGACTCCGCCGAGCTGGGCTATCACCTCACGCGTGAAGGTGGCCACAGTCATCGGCGCATCATCCATGCTGCGGATGCGACGGGGCATGCGGTCCAAGTCACGCTCGAACAGAAGGTTCGTTCGCATCCGAATATCACCCTGCTCGAACACCACTGCGCCATCGATCTCATTACCAGCGATAAAATCGCCAGCGATAAAATCACCAAAGCCGGTGCCAAACATCCCGCCGCGCCGCGCTGTCTGGGTCTGTACGCGCAGGATGTCAAGACTGGCAAGGTCCTCACACTGGCCGCGGATCATACCGTTCTGGCCACGGGTGGCGCGGGCAAGGTCTACCTTTACACCACCAATCCGGATACCGCCACTGGCGACGGCATCGCCATGGCCTGGCGCGCGGGATGTCGGGTAGCGAATATGGAATTTATCCAGTTTCACCCTACCTGCCTGTATCACCCGTATGCCAAATCCTTCCTCATTACCGAGGCGGTGCGCGGCGAAGGTGGGCTGTTAAAATTGCCGCAGGAAGCTGGCGCGGCGGCTGGTACCCGCTTCATGTTAGCGCATGACGAGCGCGCCGAACTGGCGCCGCGCGACGTGGTCGCCCGTGCCATCGATGCAGAGATGAAAAAACGCGGTCTTGATTATGTCGACCTCGACATCAGCCATCAGACACCCGAATTTTTACAAGAGCACTTCCCGACCATTTACGCCCGCTGCCTTGAGCTGGGAATCGATATCACGACCCAGCCGATTCCAGTGGTACCGGCGGCGCACTATACCTGCGGTGGCATCGTGACTGACTTTTGTGGCCGCACCGATCTGGCGGGACTATACGCCGTCGGCGAAACCTCTTACACCGGGCTGCATGGCGCAAATCGCTTAGCCAGTAACTCGCTGCTGGAATGCCTGGTCATTGGCCGCGCCGCAGCACACCATATCGAACAGCAGCCAAAGCTCAAAGCCATCGCTCTGCCGGCCTGGGACGAGAGCCGGGTTACCGATGCAGATGAAGAAGTCATCATCGCCAATAACTGGGATGAGCTGCGCCGCTTCATGTGGAATTACGTCGGCATCGTGCGGACCACCAAGCGCCTCGAACGGGCCCAGCATCGCATCGGTTTGCTCAAGGAAGAAATCCATGAGTACTACACCAACTTCCGTATCACGCGCGATTTGCTTGAACTGCGCAATCTGGTGGAAGTCGCCTCCATGATCGTCAACAGTGCGCTATCACGTCGCGAGAGCCGCGGCCTGCATTTCAGTCGCGATTATCCGGATACCTTGCCCAAAGCCCTGCCGACGGTGCTATCGCCGCCGCGGCGTTAATGGCGCGCTGTACAGCATTATAAAATGCCAAAAAAATAAGCCGAATTCTTACCTGGCGGCGACTTTGCGCATTTTTTTCTTGCATAAAAGAATCATTTGGCTGTAAAACTGTGGCTTGATCATTCACCGCCCTTTTAATTCTATGCACCCACGTTCCCTCCTGCTCGGACTGCTATGTCTTTTTAATCTGTCAGCCAGTCTGGCCGCCGCGCCCAGTCCGGAACCGGGCACTGAAGTCTATGCTGCACGGCGCGCCAAGCTTATGGCCATGCTACCCAAGGGCGCCATGGCGGTACTCAATGCCGGCCCGGAAATCGACAGTAACAGCATCTACCGTCCCGACTCCAGCTTCTGGTACCTGACCGGCATGCCAGAAGCGCAGACCGTTGCCCTGCTCTTGCCAGACGTGCCTGTCGGCCAGCGTTATACCCTCTTCACGCAAGCCAAAAACTGGGAAAAAGAACAGTGGACCGGTTACCGGATTGGACAAACGCAAGCCAAAACCCGTTACGGCGCCGATATTGCCCTTGTCAACGACGAATTTTCCAAGCAAATGCTGGAACACATGCGCGATGCCAGCTCACTGTGGCTGTATGACGGCGGCGATGCCAAGTTCCGTGAGCAAGTTCTGGCGAACTGGAATAAACGCGCGTCCAATTCCATCACGTCCCTGCCGGTCTATAACCTCGCGCCGACTATCGCCGAAATGCGCCTGATTAAAGATCCGACCGAAATCGCTCTCCTGCGCCATGCCGTCGACCTGTCACTCAAGGCGCATTATGCCGCCCTGCCGCTGGCGCAAGCCGGTGCCGGTGAATGGGGCATGCGGGCGGCCATGATAGGAACCTGTCTGGCCGGTGCTTCGGCAAGAATGGCCTATTCGCCGATCGTAGGCTCGGGGGTCAATTCAGTCGTACTGCATTACGACGCGGCCAATCAGGTGCTGCAGCCAGGCGCCATGATCGTTAATGACACCGCCTGCGAATACGGCATGTATGCCGCTGATGTGACGCGCAGCTATCCAGTGGGCGGCAAATTCAGCGCCGAACAGAAAGCCATTTACGACATCGTCCTGGCCGCACAAAATGCCGGCTATGCCAAAGCGGTCCCAGGCGCGCGCATGCATGAAATTTTTGACGCGACGGTCGACGTCATCGTCGATGGCCTGCTCAAACTAGGTATCCTCAAAGGCAACAAAGCCGAGATCATCGCCGAACGTCGTTACCGCAGCTTTTACCCACATGGCAGCTCGCACTGGATCGGTCTGGATGTGCACGACGCCGGCAGCTATGAAGTCGCGCGGGTGCCCGTGGATGCGGCACCGCATTTACGTAATTACGCGCCCGCCCAGGCACAGCTGCGCGCCGGGATGGCCTTCACCATTGAGCCTGGGATCTATATTCCCGCCGATGCCAAGGATGTCGATCCGAAGTGGTGGAATATCGGCATCCGCATCGAAGACGATTATCTGGTCAATGCCAAGAACGTGGAATGTCTGAGCTGTTCCCTGCCAAGAGCCATCCCTGAACTTGAACGACTCATGCGCAAACACTGATTTGAGCAGACCCAGGTCGCATGCGCGGCCTGGTAATCTGGTTTATAGTTGTGATTAAGAAATAAATTTTTCCTTAAACCTCCGTTTTTCTGAACTTTTCCAGGACCTGCCATGCGTCTATTCCCCGGCCTTGCCGTGCTTTGCCTGACTGCTTCCGTGTTTGCTGCCGATCTGACGGAAGATAAATTCCGCCAGCTCGAAGAAATCCTGCCCACGCCAAATACCTACCGCGCCGCCTCCGGCGCTCCAGGTCACCAGTACTGGCAGCAGCGCGCCGACTACGTGATCCGAGCCACCCTCGACGAGCCGCGCAATCGCATCACTGGCAGCGAACAGATCACCTACCATAATCAATCGCCCGATATCTTGCGTTATCTTTGGCTGCAGCTGGACCAGAATATTTACAAGCCGAATTCGGACGCCAACACGACGGCGACCGTGATGAACAAGGATGCCTGGATCAAGCCACGCGGCGATGAAGATGGCATCAGGTTTGACGCCATGCGCACCATGCTCGAGAGCCGGACTTTTGATGGCGGCTTTGTCATCAAGAGCGTGAGCCTGAATGGCAAACCGCTCAAAACAACGATCAGCCAGACCATGATGCGCGTCGATCTGCCAACGCCTTTAAAGTCGGGCGAGAAGCTGCGCTTTGACGTTGAATGGTCGTATAACATCAATGCACAAAAAATCACTGGTGGCCGTTCCGGCTATGAGTTTTTTGAAGAAGATAAAAACGCGATCTATGAAATAGCGCAATGGTTTCCGCGTATGGCGGCTTATTATGATGTCGTCGGTTGGCAGCATAAGCAATTTCTCGGTTCCGGTGAATTTACGCTGGAATTTGGCGACTATGACGTCCAGCTCACGCTGCCGGCCGACCATGTCCTTGCCGCCACTGGTGAACTGCAAAATCCCAACGATGTTCTCTCCGCGGTGCAGCAGGCACGTCTGAAGGCAGCACGTACCTCGAATAAACCGGTGTTGATCGTGACGCAGGCCGAAGCCGAAGCGGCAGAAAAAATCCGCAGTGACAAAACCCGTACCTGGCATTTCAAGGCCAACAATGTGCGTGATTTTGCCTTTGCCACAAGCCGTAAATTTATCTGGGATGCGCAGGGTTTCAAAAAGGATTCCACCAATGTGATGGCCATGTCTTTCTACCCGAAAGAAGCCAATCCGCTGTGGGGTCAGTATTCGACTCAGGCTGTGATCCACACCATCGATCAGTACAATCGTTACAGCCTCGATTATCCGTATCCGGTGGCGATTTCCGTCAATGGCCCACAGGGCGGAATGGAATATCCGATGATTTCTTTCAACGGCCAACGGCCAGTGAAAGACAAAAAAACCGGTGAACTGACCTACTCGCGTCAATCCAAATATGGCCTGATTTCGGTCATCATTCACGAAGTCGGTCATAACTATTACCCGATGATTATCAACACCGACGAGCGTCAGTGGACCTGGATGGATGAGGGCCTCAACAGCTTCGTGCAAACGCTCGCCGAACGCGCATGGGAAGCCAATTACCCAGGCCGTCGCGGTGATCCGCGCAAGATCGTTGACTACATGCGTAGCAAGAATCAGGTACCGATCATGACCAATTCGGAGTCTCTGCTCCAGTTTGGTAATAACGCCTACGCCAAGCCGGCGGCAGCACTGACGATTCTGCGCGAAACCATTATGGGTCGCGAGCTATTCGACTTCGCTTTCCGTGAATACGCCCAACGCTGGAAATTCAAGCGTCCGATGCCAGCCGATTTTTTCCGCACCATGGAAGATGCGTCCGGCATTGATCTGGACTGGTTCTGGCGCGGCTGGTTTTACACCACCGATGCGGTTGACATCAGCATTGATGGCATCAGCGAATATTCGGTCAGTACGAAAAATCCGGCGATTGAAAAAGCTTTCAAAAAAGCGCGCGAAGATGAAACGCCAGTCGGTCTGGCCGAACAACGTGATCGCAACGACACCAAACGCCTCGATAAGCATCCGGAACTCAAGGATTTCTATAACGAGCATGACGAGTACACCGTCACTAACAAGGATCGTAATAAGTACAACGAAACGCTGGAGAGTTTAGACGACTGGGAAAAAGCCCTGCTCGCCGAAGGCAAGCATCTGTATCTGGTCGACTTCTCCAATTTAGGTGGGCTAGTAATGCCGTTGATTTTGGAAATTGAACTCAAGAGCGGCAAAAAAATCATCCAGCGTATTCCAGCCGAAGTCTGGCGCTATTCGCCGAAGAAACTCACCAAGCTCATCATCACCGACGAGCCAATGGTCAGTCTGGTGCAGGATCCCTTCCTCGAGACCGCCGATATCGATAACAGCAACAACGCCTGGCCGCGCAAGATCAGCCAGTCGCGTCTGGAATTGTTCAAGACGGATCGCTACAAGGATAACCTGATGCGCGACTATGCGACGCCGCTCAAGGATGCCAAGGCCAAGGCAGCAGAATCATCCAGCGGATCGAAAGACGCCAAGTAATGCTGGCAGTGGGTTGGAAAAAATGGCTGTTTGCCCTGCTCTTTTTGAGCGCGGCAGCAGCCGGGGCACATGATTTTCATGGCGGAATTACCGACATTGCCTACAACGAGCGCACCGGCAGCACCGAAGTCGTGCATACCCTCATGATGCACGACATCGATGCGCTGTTGACCACCATCGCCAAACACCCCGTCGATCTGAGCAAGCCGGAAGGCGAACGCCTTCTGCGCAGCTACCTCGAAGCGCGCTTTGCCATCGAAGACGCGAGCAAACGCCCTCTTGCCCTGCAATGGATCGGCATCCAGGCCGATACGCAAAACGTGACGGTGTATCAGGAGTTACCCGCCACCCAGCTCGGCCCGCGGCACGCTATCCGGAATGCGATTCTGAGTGATTTTTTACCCGATCAGCGCAATACGGTGAACCTGCGTAATAAATTCCAAAACCAAGTCCAAACCCGCAGTCTGATGTTTGACCAATCGCTGGTGCGTCAGGTTTTGCGCTAGTCTCCTCTGCCTCATCCCGCACACCGATCCGCGACGAGCATGCGGCCAAACTCCTCCGGTGGCAAAGCGGCTGAAAATAAATATCCCTGCACATAATCACAGCCGGCCTGCATCAGAATATGCATCTGCTCGGCTGTTTCAACCCCTTCGGCGATCACTTTAAGGCCCAGTTTATGGCCCATAACGATAATCGTTTCGGCGATCGTGCGGCTGTTTTTATGCGCCATATCACGCACAAAGGATTGATCGATTTTAAGATAGTCGATACCAAACTTAACCAGGTAAGACATCGACGAATAGCCGGTGCCAAAATCATCGAGCGCGATTTCCATGCCAGCGTCGCGGTATTCACGCAAGGTATCGATGACCAGCCGCGAATCCTGTAGCAAGGCGCTTTCGGTAATTTCCACAGAAATCTGCTTACAGGGCAAACCCATCTCCTGTAGCTGCCTGGGCCAGCTGCGCTCGCCCATCTGGCGGGCAAACTGCAGCGGCGACATGTTGACACTGACCTGAAAATTTGGCTGACCCTGACGCGAAAATTCAGCTGCCCAGGTGGCCGCTTCACGAAATACCCATTCGCCGATATCGCCGATCAAGCCGAGTTCTTCTGCCAGCGGAATAAAAATCGCTGGTTCAATGAGGCCCTGCACCGGATGCTGCCAGCGTAACAGCGCTTCCGCCTTGACGATTTTTCCTGAGGCCATACAGATAATCGGCTGAAAAAATACCCGCAGTTGATCTGGTTTGAGTGCCTGACGCAGATCGACGCCCATATGCAGCCTTTCCTGTGCGCGGATCTGCATCGACGGCGTGAAATAGCAAAACTGATTCCGCCCATGGGTCTTGGCCATATACATCGCCTGATCGGCATTATTGACCAGCTGCTGGGTAGTTGGCGAATCGTTCGGGTAGAGCGCGATGCCGATACTGGCCGATACCTCAACACGCAGCTGATCAAAATAAAATGGCTGGGTCAGCGAGGCGAGGATTTTCTGCGCGATACGCTCGCCGTCGTTGAGTGCTTCGAGCTGCGGCAAGATAATGGTGAATTCATCGCCCCCCAGACGGGCAACGGTATCGGATCCGCGTACGCAGGCATTGATGCGTTTGGCGACTTCAATCAATAACTGATCACCGATTTCATGACCGAACAAGTCATTGATTTCCTTGAAGCGGTCAATATCCAGATAAAACAGCGCGACCAGTTTGCCGGTACGCTGCGCATGCCGTACTTCCTGCTCAAGCCGGTCCCAGAACAGGCGCCGGTTCGGCAGCTCGGTCAGCGTGTCGTAATTGGCATTCCGCCATAGCAGGGCCTCAAAGCGTTTGCGTTCTGTTACGTCAGTTTGTAAAGCGAGGAATCCGGTGATCACCCCCTGGTGATCGAGAACCGGATCAACCTTCAAATGTTGCCAGTATATTTGCCCGTCTTTACGATAATTGAGTACTTCAACCGCAAATCCCTGCGCCTTGGCCAGCGCTTCATGCATCAGGCGGATGGTGTTTTTATCGGTCTCGGGGCCCTGCAAAACATCGCCGGGTTTGCGGCCGAGTACTTCGACCAGAGCATAGCCGCTGAGGGTTTCAAATGGCGCATTGACCCAGGTGATTTTGCCTAGCAGGTCGGTCAGTATGACCGGCGTGGTGATTTTTTGCGTGATCAGGGAATACAGCGCGATTTGATCTTCATGTAATTTGCGCGCCGTAATTTCACCGACAATACCCGCCACGCGGACCGAATGACCCTGTTCGTCCGGGTAGAAGCGTCCCTTCCACCAGATCCAATGGACTGATTTGTCAGGCCAGATGACCCGACATTCAATTTCCATCTGCGTCACCAGCGCCTTGCCAGTGGCGTAGCTGGCCTCGACGGCGTCTCTGTCATCGGGATGAAGATGGTCAATGAATTCCTGATAGCCCCAGATAGCGGGTGAACTACGGTAGCCAAAGCAGCGGTCATGCAAAGCTGATCGGCGCATGATGTTCGTTGCAAGATCAAGTTCCCAGTCGCCGATCTGGGCCGCTTCCAGCGCGCCGATCCTGGCTGCCTCCTGTGGTGAAACAAAAGGCTGCTCACCAGCCCTCTCCAGTATTTTCATGACCAATCAAATGCGCCAGGCGTTTAGCGCCATGACAATAGATAAGAAGACTGTTGGACCGCAAACGCGCGCCACAGTTCGCCAAGATGGCCGAAACACAGAGTGAATGCATCTTTGGCCATACTTGGGTATCATCACTTTTTACCCTCACTAAAGCGACCATGATGTCTACTACTTTGCAACGCAGCCGCATTGTCATCCTGTTACTTCCCTTCCTGTTGATGGGCCAAGCACTCGCGCAGACAAAGGACATCACTTCCATCTTGGCCGGCAGCTGGCGCGCCGAATCCAACAAGGCGCGTGATGTTTATCGCCATCCTGCGCAGACGCTGGAATTTTTTGGTATCCGCCCTCAGCAGACGGTGATTGAAATTTTGCCAGGTGGTGCCAACGCCTGGTATGCCGAAATCCTTGCGCCGCTCCTCAATGAACGCGGTCAATATGTCGCGGCCAATTTTGATCCCGACAAAAGCAGCGACCCGAAACAGGCCGCTAATCAGCGCCGCACGATTGATGCACAGCAGGCGAAGTTTGCTGCCCACCCCGAGCTCTTCGGTAAAGCCCAGGCGCGCGGTTTCGATCTCAAGGCACCGAATTTTGGGCCGAACAACAGCGCAGATGCGGTACTCACCTTCCGTAATGTGCATAACTGGATCGAAGCTGGTCGTGTCAAAGGGATGTTTGAGGCGGCATTTGCGGTGTTAAAACCGGGCGGCGTATTTGGCGTGGTCGACCATCGTGCTCCTGCCGGCAAGGCACTCAAGGAAGTATTCAGTTCGGGTTATCTGCCGGTCGAGTATGTGATCAAGGAAGCACAGGATGTCGGCTTCATTCTCGATCAACAAAGTGAGATCAATGCCA
>CANCDR010000021.1 GCA_947374865.1 Oxalobacteraceae bacterium | reverse complement strand
TATCGGCTAGCTCCGGGTCTGATATCTTTGATCTGATCGTCGCCAATCCGCCGTATATTCACGCTGCGGATGTCCATTTAAGTCAGGGCGATCTGCGCCATGAACCGCTTGATGCGTTGACCGATCATGCAGATGGCCTGGACGCGTTGCGTCATATTATTCGCGGCGCGGGTGCTTTTTTGCATGCGGATGGCTGGCTATTGCTCGAACATGGCTACGATCAGGCAGACGCCGTTCGTCAGCTGCTACATCAACAGGGAATGTCTGATCCGCAAAGCTGGCGCGATTTAGCTGGCATTGAACGGGTGAGCGGCGCCCGCCATATCGCAGTCAAATAAATTGTCAGTTCCTCGCTCTTGTCAAGACTGGCGCATTTGTCTCAGGTGCGTAAAATTGCACTTTTCATTCTCCTCTTTGACACCACCCTGATGCTGCCTTCCATTGAACAACGTCTTGCCCTCGAACTCGCCGCCAAACCCATTCAGGTCGCCGCCGCGGTTGCCCTGCTCGATGAAGGCGCGACCGTTCCCTTCATTGCCCGCTATCGCAAAGAAGCCACCGGTGGGCTGGATGATATTCAGCTGCGTCTTCTGGAAGAACGTTTGCGCTATTTGCGCGAACTTGAAGACCGCCGTACGGCCATCATTGCCTCGATCGAAGAACAAGGCAAGATGACGCCAGCGCTGCTCGATGCCGTCACCCATGCACTCGACAAGACCAGTCTGGAAGATCTTTATTTGCCCTATAAGATCAAGCGTCGCACCAAGGCGCAGATCGCTGCTGAAGCGGGCTTGACGGTGCTGGCCGATGCGCTTTTAGCGGATCCGCTGTTAAACCCGGAAGTACTGGCACTCGACTTTCTCAAGCCGCCTTTTACCACCGCCGCTGGTGATAATCCCGGCGTGGCGGATGCCAAGGCCGCCTTGGATGGCGCACGGCAGATTCTGATGGAGCGCTTTGCCGAAGATGCCGCACTGCTGGCGACTTTGCGTGAATATTTAAATGAGCACGCGGTCGTTGATTCAAAAGTGGTCGAAGGCAAACAGGACGCCGGTGAAAAATTTGCCGATTACTTTGACTACTCTGAAACGCTCGGCAGCATTCCATCGCATCGTGCATTAGCGCTGTTTCGTGGACGCCGCGAAGAAATTCTCAACGTCGTACTCCGTTTAGACAGCGAGGAAGAAAAACCAAAATGGGACGCCGCACCCAATTTATGCGAAAGCCGTATCTCGGCCCGATTTGGCATCGCCTCGCTGGGACGGCCAGCGGATAAATGGCTGGTCGATACCGTTCGCTGGTCCTGGCGCGTCAAGATTTTTATGCACCTCGAAACGGATCTGATGGGTAAGCTGCGCGAAGCCGCGGAAGCGGAAGCGATCAACGTCTTTGCGCGCAATCTCAAAGCCTTGCTTCTGGCCGCACCTGCCGGACCGCGCGCGACCATGGGTCTCGATCCTGGTTTGCGCACCGGCGTCAAAGTCGCGATCGTCGATGCGACCGGCAAGGTCGTCGACACCGACACCATCTATCCGCATCAGCCACGCAACGACTGGGATGGCGCCTTGCACAGCCTGGCACGTCTGGCACAAAAACATCAGGTCGCGCTGATCTCGATTGGTAACGGCACGGCTTCGCGCGAAACCGACAAACTCGCGCAAGACCTGATCAAGCTATTGCCCGATCAACGGCTGAACAAGATCGTCGTTTCTGAAGCCGGCGCTTCGGTGTATTCCGCATCAGAATTTGCGTCGCGTGAATTGCCCGACATGGATGTATCGCTGCGTGGTGCGGTATCGATTGCCCGTCGCTTACAAGATCCGCTGGCCGAGTTAGTCAAGATTGATCCGAAATCGATCGGCGTCGGTCAGTATCAGCACGATGTTGGACAAAGTCAGCTTGCACGCGCGCTCGATGCCGTCGTTGAGGATTGCGTGAATGCGGTCGGTGTGGATGTGAATACGGCGTCAGCGCCCTTGCTGGCTCGGGTATCCGGATTGAGCAGTAGCGTTGCGCAAAGTATTGTCAGTCATCGCGATATGATGGGAATGTTCACCTCCCGCGCCGCACTGCGCGAGGTACCGCGTCTGGGTGATAAAACGTTTGAGCTGGCGGCAGGATTTTTACGCGTGATGGGCGGTGATAATCCGCTCGATGCATCGGCGGTGCATCCGGAATCGTATCCGCTAGTCGAGCGTATCCTGGCCGACATCAAAAAAGACGTCAAAGGACTCATCGGCGACGTCGCGCTGTTAAAGCGGATTGTTCCGGCCACCTATGCCGACGCCAAATTCGGTATCCCGACCATCACCGACATTCTCAAGGAACTCGAGAAACCCGGCCGCGATCCGCGGCCTGAATTTGCCAGCGCGACCTTCAAGGAAGGTGTAGAAGCGCTGCGCGATCTGCGCCCTGACATGATATTGGAAGGCGTCGTCACGAACGTGGCCGCGTTTGGCGCCTTCGTCGATATTGGTGTCCACCAGGATGGTCTGGTGCATATTTCAGCGCTCTCTTCGACCTTTGTCAAAGATCCGCATACGGTGGTGAAGGTGGGTCAGGTGGTCAAGGTGAAGGTGCTGGAAGTCGACGAAAAGCGTAAGCGCATCGCCCTCACCATGCGCCTCTCGGACACCGCGCCGGCGCCCGGCAGTCGGACCGATCAGCGCCCGGAACGCAATGAAGTCCGGCGGGATGCGCAACGCCTCAGCCAGCATCAAGCGCGACCGGTCGCCACAGAAGGCAACGCCATGGCAGCCGCATTTGCCAAACTCAAGGGCTAAACCAGAGCCCAGCGGGCTTTTTAGCAGCGCGGCATCGGACAGTGCGCTTTTTTAATATAATAGGCAATCAATTTTAGTGAGGGGTCATCATGAGCGACGTACAAGTCTGGATCAAGGAAACCGTGACGAACAATCCGGTCGTCCTGTTTATGAAGGGGACTGCCCAGTTCCCACAATGCGGATTTTCCGGTCGCGCGATTGCGCTGCTTAAGTCCAGCGGTGTTGAAAACATCGTTACAGTCAACGTACTGGAAGACGACGCTATTCGCCAGGGCATCAAAACATATTCCAACTGGCCGACCGTGCCACAGCTATATATCAAAGGTGAATTTGTCGGCGGCTCGGACATCATCGGCGAAATGCATGAGTCGGGTGAATTGCAGGCTATGCTGAAGGCGTAAATGACCTTGCTTTGAAAAGCCCGCTTACTTTGTTGTAGGCGGGCTTTTTTATTGCCGGCTGTTTTGCTGCGTGCTTCGCTCAATACCAAGCCCTAACTAAGCGGCACCAGCATTAAAAAGTAAAGCAGCCGGTAGCAGGACCTGAGCCCACAAGTTTCATGCTGTTTCTAAAGGTTTGATGGCGGCAAGTACTTTAGCTAAAGCATCCTTGGCACAGGCAGCATCGTGATCAAGCTGTAACCCGGTCCAAAAATTATCATTCATCCCAAAATAACGTGATAATCGTAGGCCAGTATCGACAGTGATCGCTCGTTTTCCCGAAATAATTTCACTGATGCGCATTTGTTGTACGTTGATGTCTTTGGCTAAACGGTAGGCCGAAATCCCCATGGGCTGGAGAAACTCTTCAAGCAAAATTTCGCCCGGTTTGGCATAAGGAATTTTTCGCATAGCTATTGCCCCTCAGTGATAATCAGCAATTTCAACATCTAACGCCCTGCCTTTTAAAAAGCGGAAACAAATTCGCCATTGGTCGTTAATACAAATACTCCATTGGCCCTTTCGATTTCCCTTAAGCGACTCAAGCCGATTATTGGGTGGAATCCGCATCTCCTCAACGCGCATTACCCGATTAAGCATCGCAAGTTTTCTCATCGCGACAGTCTCAATATGTCGAAAGCGCGCCACCCGAAGCCCCTCAAAGAGTGATTCAGTATCACGGCAGCGGAATGATTCAATGGACATTTCTTATGCCATCGCTAGTCGATACCCCTGTCAATCGATACTACTTCAAATCTGGCGCTACGGTCAGGATATACATTTTTTTAAAACTGTTATGTCAAGACCTGACCCCGCAAGCACGTATTACCCCTTTATTTCGATGATTACCCTGTTTGATAGCAGCCGTAGTGACTTGAGACAAAGGCTACGGCAATCTTAATTTGCACGAACAAAAATCTGTGCCGGCGCACGCACCTCTGGCCGAGGGCTATAGGGATTTCTACCCCTCAACGCCAGAATGCCAGAATTTGCTGTGGCTTGCTTGGGGTCCATGACATTCCAACCGGACTTCGCAAGTTGTTGATCAATTAGCTCCGAGTTTTTTTGTATGTCGGATTTGATCATAAGTTACCTCACTCCTTGTCTATTGAGCAGTAAGTGTTGCCTTGCTATCGCCCATGCTTGAATAACCCGCAGCCAGTGAACATGCGGGTTTTAAGATGTTGTGACACGTTAAAAAAACGATTGGTTGGTGCGGCTGGCTGGAATCGAACCAGCGACCCTTGGCTTCGGAGGCCAATACTCTATCCACTGAGCTACAGCCGCTTTGGAGGGACATAAAAGCGACCTGCAGGATACCGTTTTTCAGGTTTCCCGTCCATGCCTATCGTGTGTTTTTCATTCCATATCGCACTGAGAACGGCTATAATCGGCGGTTTTGTAATGCTGTAGTTCTGCCGCGCCCGCGCGAAGTGCCGATAGCATGCATCCACACCAATTTCGAAAAATGAGTGAAGAGGGAAAAAATGAGCGACGCACATGACGAACACGAATCCGTAATCCGCACACCAAAGCAGCTCATTGCTGCCATCACGGCGGGTTTTTTAATCCCAATTATCGCTATTGTTCTGCTGGTGAAGTACGTATCGAGTGATCACCAGGTCGGCGCTGGTTCAGATGCATTAACGGCAGAAGCCATTGCCGCGCGTATTCAGCCTGTGGCCGACCAGGGCTTTACGCTCAAGGATGCGAATGGGCCCAAGGTATTCCAGGCCGGTGCGGAAGTCTATAAAGCAGTCTGTGCTGCCTGCCATGCGACCGGTGCGGTGGGTGCGCCCAAGCTTGGTGACGTCGCGGGCTGGTCTAAGCGTATCGCCCAAGGATACGATACGCTGGTATCACATGCCGTTATGGGCATCCGTGCCATGCCAGCCAAAGGCGGCAATGCCGACCTCGACGATATCGAAGTCGCCAGTGCCGTGGCCTATATGGCCAATCAGTCTGGTGCCAAGTTCAAGGATCCGGCCGCGAAGTAATCGACCACTAATCACTGACGCTGTTATTAAAACGGACCTGCGGGTCCGTTTTTTTATGCCCGCTCGGGCAAGGCAATGCGGGTTTCAAATTTACTGCGGTGGGTTGAAAAGAAGGTCCGTACATTACGCACGTTCGCCTCTGCAGCGAACAGACGGTGCGCCAAGGCGTGGTAGGCCGGCATATCGGCCACCTGCAGCACCATGATGAAATCGGGTCCGGGGGAGACGCGGTAGCACTGCAGAACCGCCGCTTCACCGGCGACCCGCGCTTCAAATTCCGCCATCCGCTCGGCGGCTTGATGGTCGAGGGCAATCTCGACAATGCCAGTCAGATTTGCCCCACTGGCCTGCGGTGCGAGGATGGCGATCTGGCGCTCAATCACGCCAGCATCTCGTAATCGTTTGATACGCCGCAAACAGGTCGGTGGCGAGACATGGACCATTGCCGCTAAGGCGTTATTGTTGATTGCGGCGTCCGTTTGCAGAATATTTAACAGACGTCGATCAAGTTCATCAAGAGGAATCATGGCGCAGCTCACTGTTTTGAACAAAAGTAGTCGTTAAATGATATTTTATTTCACGCCGAATGAAAAATGAAATTTAATTTCAAAATAGCTTATATAAAGTCGCCTAATTTCAGCCCCACTTGTCTACGATAGAACCTTTCTTTTCTTATTGAAGCTGAGGTCGCCCATGTGCGGAATTGTCGGCGCTGTCGCGCAACGCAATATTACCCCTGTCTTGCTGGAAGGCTTAAAACGCCTCGAATATCGTGGCTACGATTCTTGTGGCATCGCCCTGCATGTGGACGGCCAGCTGCAGCGTTCGCGCAGCACCTCGCGCGTGGCGGATCTGGAACGGCAGATGCAGGACGGTGCGCTCAGCGGCTTTACCGGTATTGCGCATACCCGCTGGGCCACACATGGGGCGCCGGCCTCGCATAACGCGCATCCACATTTTTCGCGCGGCCGGATCGCACTGGTCCATAACGGCATCATCGAAAATTACGAGGCGCTACGTACTGAATTGCGCGCAGCGGGTTATGTATTTGAAAGCCAGACCGATACCGAAGTGATCGCCCATCTGGTTGATCACCTGTACACCGGCGATCTGTTCGAGACCGTACAGCTGACGATCAAGCGTCTGACCGGTGCCTTCGCGATCGCCGTCTTTGCCCGCGATGAACCGCATCGAGTGGTCGGTGCGCGTCAGGGTTCCCCGCTCATTGTCGGTGTCGGTAAAGGTGAAAATTTTCTCGCGTCCGATGCCATGGCCTTGGCCGGCACGACCGATCAGATTGTCTATCTGGAGGAAGGCGATGTGGTTGACCTGCAGATGCATCGCATCTGGATCGTCGATGCGCAGGGTAAGCCGGTGGAACGACCGGTGCGTACCGTGCATGCCCATTCCGGCGCCGCCGAACTGGGGCCGTATCGCCATTATATGCAAAAGGAAATTTTCGAACAGCCGCGCGCCATCGCCGATACGCTCGAGGGAGTCACTGCGATCGTGCCGGCTTTGTTTGGCGATTCGGCAGAAGCTATTTTCAAGCAAATTGATACGGTGCTGATTCTGGCCTGCGGCACCAGCTACTACGCTGGCCTGACCGCCAAATACTGGATCGAGGCCATCGCCGGCGTGCCGGTAAATGTAGAGATCGCCAGTGAATATCGCTATCGCGACAGCGTCCCCAATCCTAAGGCCTTAGTCGTCACCATCACACAAAGTGGTGAAACCGCCGATACCCTGGCCGCTTTAAAACATGCCCGTGCACAAGGCATGCTGCATACACTCACCATTTGCAATGTCGATACCAGTGCCATGGTGCGCGAATGTGCGCTGGCCTACATTACCCGCGCCGGCATCGAGGTGGGCGTGGCGTCGACCAAGGCGTTTACGACCCAGCTAACCGGACTGTTTTTATTGACGCTGTCGCTGGCGAAAGTTAAAGCACGACTGACGCAAGAACAGGAGGCCAGCTTTCTCAAGCAATTGCGTCATTTGCCGGTGGCGATCAGTGCCGTGTTGGCCCTGGAGCCGCAAATCATTGCCTGGTCGGAGGAATTTGCGCGCAAGGAAAATGCGCTTTTCCTTGGTCGTGGCCTGCACTACCCGATCGCTCTTGAGGGCGCGCTCAAGCTTAAGGAAATTTCTTACATCCACGCTGAAGCCTATCCCGCCGGAGAGCTCAAACACGGACCGCTGGCGCTGGTGACCGACCAAATGCCTGTGGTGACCATCGCACCCAATGATGCGCTGATCGAAAAACTCAAATCCAACATGCAAGAAGTGCGCGCCCGTGGCGGTCATCTGTATGTGTTTGCCGATGCCGATTCGCATATTGCGCCCAGCGAGGGGATCGATGTGATTCGCCTGCCAGAACATTACGGTCAGCTGTCGCCAATTTTACATGTCGTGCCGCTGCAATTACTGGCTTATCACACGGCCTTAGCGCGGGGTACGGATGTCGATAAACCGCGTAATTTAGCCAAGTCCGTGACCGTGGAGTAATCCCTATGACCCAATACAAATTTCACCAGCTCGACGTATTTTCTAAACAGACACTTAAAGGGAATCCCTTAGCTGTGGTCCATCATGCCGATGGGTTGGCAACGTCAACCATGGCCGACTTTGCCAGTTGGACGAATCTGTCCGAGACCACCTTTCTGCTCCAACCTGAACACCCGCAAGCCGATTACAAAGTCAGGATTTTTACGCCCGGCAAAGAGCTCCCCTTCGCTGGCCACCCGACTCTGGGCAGCTGTTACGCCTGGCTGGCAAATGGCGGCAAGCCCAAAAATCCGGATTTCATTTTCCAAGAGTGCGGCATTGGTCTGGTGAAAATTCGCCAGGCCGGCAGCAAGCTGGCCTTTGCAGCGCCTGCCCTATTAAAAACGGGCGAGCTCGATGAAGCGATGCTGGTGCAAATTGCCGCGGGACTTGGGCTGCGCCGACAAGATATCCTCTTGCATCAATGGGTCGATAACGGCCCTGGCTGGTGCGTGGTGATGCTCGAATCGGCAGAAAAAGTGCGCGCCATACAGCCCAATACCACCTACCTTGCGCAGTTCAAACTGGGCGTGATTGGTCCCTGCATGGAAGACAGCGACGTGGACTATGAAGTGCGAGCATTTGTGCTGCCGTATGGCGTCACGGAAGATCCCGTCACGGGCAGCCTGAATGCCGGCATCGCCCAGTGGCTCATCGGCGCCGGCCTGTCCAAGCCGCATTATGTCGCGGCGCAAGGCACGGCACTACGACGCGCGGGGCGAGTCTATATCGACCAGGAAGGCGATGACATTTGGGTCGGCGGCGAGGTCGCCATTTGTATCGAAGGACAAGTCGCGATCTAGGCAAGGCAGCGGCAGGGCGCCCGGCCATGTCTTGCCAGGTCCATCATATTTAATTACGATGCGTCATTATTTTGCATCGCATCCATCGACATCACCGGAGTCTGATCTATGTTGCACCGTATCGCATTGAGCCTGCTGCTGGCCCTGCTTTCTATCTCGAGTGCGCAGGCCGCCAATGATGCCTTGAGTACCGTCGCGGAACGGTCTGGCTTTCAAAAGACAGGCCGCTATGATGAGGTGATCGCTCTGTGCGGCCAGTTTCAACGCGCCTATCCAAAATTTGTGCGCTGTCTGGAATTTGGCCGTACGCCGGAAGGCCGGCCAATGTTAGCACTGGTCGTCTCGCGCACCGGTGTTCTGCAGCCCGAAATGGCCCACCTGCGTAATTTGCCAGTGGTATTAATTCAGGGCGGTATTCATGCCGGGGAAATCGATGGCAAGGATGCTGGCTTTTTGGCCCTGCGCGAAGCCCTCGACAGCCACGCCTTGCCGGATGTGCTGAGTAAGCAGGTGATTCTGTTCGTGCCGGTGTTTAATGTGGATGGTCATGAGCGCTTTGGACGCTGGAACCGGCCCAATCAGCGCGGCCCGGAAGAAATGGGCTGGCGTACCACGGCACAAAATTTTAATCTCAACCGCGACTACGTCAAGGCCGATGCGCCGGAAATGCAGGCCATGCTGCGCCTGGTGCAGACCTGGGATCCGGTCGCCACCATCGACTTGCATGTAACCGACGGCGCCAAGTTTGAACACGACGTCTCGGTGCAGGTGGAACCGGTGAATGCCGGTGACGCTAGTTTGCGCCGCGCCGGTCTGGCGTTTCGCAGCGCGGTGATGGCTGACTTGGCGCAGGCCGGTTCACTGCCGCTACCTTTTTATCCCTCTTTTGTGACAGAAGACGACCCAAGCTCTGGCTTTATCGATGATGTTTTTCTGCCGCGTTTTTCGACCGGTTATTTTCAGCTGCGTAATCGGCTAAGTATGTTGATTGAAACGCATTCCTGGAAAGATTATCCACGCCGGGTACAGATCACCCGCACCACAATTGATTCGATACTGGCGCAGATTGCCCTGCACGGTGCAGAGTGGCGCAAGACGGCGCTGGCGGCCGATATCCTGGCCGCACAAATGGCCGGACAGCCGGTGCCGCTGAGCTACGCTGCCTCAGCCAAGGTGCGCACGATCGATTTTCGTGGCTACACTTACACCCGCACAGCGTCGGACATCTCGGGCGCGCTGATGACGAGTTACGATGAATCCAAGCCGCAAATCTGGCAGCTGCCACTGCGCGATGAGGTGCTCGTTGCCCAAAGCGTTGTCGCACCTCTGGCAGGTTACATCGTGCCACCTGCCTATGCGGCGATGGTTGGCCAGAAACTGGCTCTGCACGGCGTGAGCTTTCGCACGCTCTGGACCACCACGGCCGAGGCCAAGGTAGAAACGTTTCGCGCAGCAAAGGCTAACTTTGAAGCCCTGCCATTTGAGAGTCATCAGCGGCTGGCGCTGGAAGGTGAATGGCGCCCTGAGGCGCGCGAGATTCGCAACGGCAGTCTTTTTGTGCCGATTAATCAGGCCAAGGCGCGACTGGTGATGGCCATGCTCGAGCCGCAGGCGCCGGATTCCTTGCTGGCCTGGGGCTTTTTCAATAACGCCTTCGAAAAGAAGGAATCCATGGAAGACTATGTCGCCGAGGAAGTCGCACGAGCCCAGCTGGCGGCCGACCCGAGTCTGGCGGAACGCTTTCGCAAAAAGCTAACCGACGAACCGGCTTTTGCAAAAAACCCCGCGGAACGCCTGGAATTTTTCGCCCGCCGTCATTCTTCATGGGACGAGCGTTTTCAGCTTTATCCGGTGCTGCGTATTGCAATTGCACCCAAGTAAATAAGGCGAACCAAGCCGGCTTCATATCCCCTTTTCATTTTTCGGCTATTCTTGCAACAAATTTATGCGTTAATGCGTCGTCACGCAGCATGTTTCAACAAGGATAAGCTTTGAGCAATCAGTTAAATCGTCGGCTTGCTTTGCTGGCAACCCAAGCCCCTGGCACGCTGCTGTCGCAAGGCTTGCGCGGGATTGAGCGTGAAGCTTTACGCATCGATGCTCATGGTGAGCTCGCGCTCACACCGCACCCTGCTGCGCTGGGTTCGGCACTGACTAATTCGCAAATCACGACCGACTATTCGGAATCCTTGCTGGAATTTATTACCCCGGCCGAGCACGATGCAACCACCGTGCTGGATAAGCTGGACCAGATTCATCGATTCACTTACGCGCGTTTGGGTGGCGAGCTAATTTCTAGTCAGTCCATGCCTTGCCACTTACCAGACGAGGCGCAGATCCCGATCGCCTGGTATGGTCAGTCGCACATCGGCATGCTCAAGCATGTTTACCGGCGCGGCCTGGCTTTACGTTATGGGAAGGCGATGCAATGCATCTCGGGGATTCACTACAATTTTTCTTTGCCGCAGGCGACCTGGAATGCCTTGCGCGAAGCCGAGAATGCGAGTGAATCGAAGCAGGATTTTCAGTCCGAGGCCTACGTCGCACTGATTCGTAATTTTCATCGTTATAGCTGGCTGTTGATGTATTTGTTTGGCGCATCGCCTACCTTATCGACCGAATTTTTGCAGGGCCGACCACATCAGCTCAACACCTTGTCCGACGATACGCTGTTCCTGCCCTATGCCACCAGCCTGCGAATGAGTGATTTAGGTTACCAAAACAATGCGCAAGCCGGACTCGTCCCGCCCTACAACACGCTGGGTGACTATATGCGCAGCCTCTCACGCGCCGTGCAGCAGCCGTATGCGCCGTATGCTGAGATGGGCACCAAGCGGGATGGCGAATGGATTCAGATCAATACCAATGTCTTGCAGATTGAAAATGAGTTTTACGCCACCATCCGCCCCAAACGGGTGATCCATAGCGGCGAACGTGCGCTCGAGGCCCTGCACGCGCGTGGCGTGGAATACATCGAAGTACGCTGTATGGATATCGACCCGTTCGAGCCGCTCGGCATTCATCTTGCCACGACACGCTTTCTGGACGCCTTCCTGCTCTTTTGTGCGCTGGAAGACAGCCCGCCGACTAGTGATGCAGAGGGACAGGAAAATATCTTCAACTTTTCTCGCACGGTTAAACAGGGGCGGCGTCCCGGCTTGCAATTGCAACGCCGCGGTAGCGCCATTGGCCTGCAAGAATGGGGGCTCGAATTGCTCGATTCGATTGCTGCCGCAGCGAGCTTATTGGATGAAAATTATGCCGCACTGGCCGATCAATCTGTTGCATGTGCTGTGCGTGACGAAAGCACCCAACCGCATTCAGACTCACTGACCCTGTTGCGCGCACGGCTTATGGATGCCGAGCTCACGCCTTCGGCCCAGGTGCTGGCGGCGGTGAAGGCACACGGCGGATCGCTGGCTAATTTTGCGCTGGAACAAAGTCAGGTGCATGCGGCAGCGTTTCTTGCTCGTCCGCTGAGCACAGAGGAACTGGCCTACTTTGATCAGCTAGCACAGGCCTCACTCAAAGAGCAGGCGCAGATGGAAGAAAATCCCTCTGGCGACTTCGATCAGTTCATCGCCGATTACGAGGCCCGCACCTTGCGTCAGTTGGGCGGCTAAAGTGCGCCCGTCGCACTATCCTGCGCCGATACCTTACCCATACGTCACCATACCCTAGCTACCAACGCCCAGCTTAGCGGTAGTGATACAGCGGCAAATGCATTTCAATGGGCCGGATGTCTAATCGCAGGTTCAACACTGAGTAGGCTTCACCACCATTAGCGCTGGAAAAGTACCCCACGCTGTCATCGACCTTGCTGAACCTGAACTCAAAACCCAGGCTGGGCATGATGCTGTCCTGGCTGCCGAAGGAAAGTCCAATCGTGCTGTCCTGACGACTGTCGATCAGATGCTGCATCAAATCGACCACGGTGGTATTGCCGAGAATATCAGGATAAAAACGCGCATCGGTGTTGTAGGCCGCCGAAGGACGCACCCGTCCGTTTTCTTTTTCTTTTGAGGGCGTAAAGACTTGGCTGACGAGGTTAAAGCGATCGCCCTGATCCAGATAGCTAATGCGGACGTTGCTAATATTAAATCCGTCCAGCTCCGGTGTATTGCTGGCTTGCTCGAGATTGAGCACCAGCGCCCCCTTATAACCGATCACTTCCACATCGCTGCCCTTGGTAATCAGCACGGCGGTATTTTCATCGACACCGAGACCCATCTTGTATTTCTTTTTCAGCATCGCCGGCAGCATGCGGGCAAAACGACCGCGCACCAGCAGATGCTGATCGATGAAGACATCCGGGCCGATGAAACCCAAGCCGGGGGCAATTTCTTTTCCTTCATTCACGCCCAGCTTTAGGGTGGGCAAGACAGCCTGCGCATTATCGAACATGGTCGTGCTCATGATCGCCGCCCCAGCACTAGTACCGCCGATCATGCCGCCACGACGGTACATCTCCCATATGGCATCCAACATCGGCGTTGGATTGCCATCGTCCTGCAGCAAGGCCTTGGTGATGCGCCCCTGATCGCCGCCCACAAAAAATACACCGCCGGCATTGCGTACCCGGTGCACCAGTTCGGGATCTTTGACTGCCTGCCGGTAATCGACATTTTCCAGTCGAATGGATACCGGCACGACGAAGGCCTGGGCACCGTAACGATTCAAATTCGTCAGGACGCTATCTGCGGCTAACTCCGGCAAGTTGGCGGCAGAAGGGAAGATGGCAATCCTTGCTCCTTTGCCGCCGGCCAGCTCAACCATCCGCTGCCATACCACTGCATTGTCTGGTCGCAAACCACCACCAACGATCACCAACGATCCGGCTGGTGCCTGCTCTGCCTGAACGCTGCCCACAGGCAGGCCTGCTAGCAGGAGTAATCCGGCTAAAAGCGTGATACGCAGCTGGCTGCTTCGTGCACGCTGTTTGAGGATGAAATAATAAAGTTGTGTCACGGCGTTTCGCATTCGATACCATCGACTTTCTGCGGCGATTATCTAGGTTCCATTAATTTTACACGTGGGATATAACTACGACAGCACTTAAGCTAGCAAACTATTGTGACCCTCATACGACACAGCGCCGTTTCCAAACTGGCGTGCCTGAGTCGGCCATCGCTATTCACGCTAAAACTGTGCAATCCAGTCAGCCAGGGAAGGCGGTCGTTTTTGCGCATCGCTTGGAACGATATGATAACGAATCCCGGAAGAGTCTGCGCTAAACCTCGCGCACTGGCCGGCTGCGCTCAGCGAGGCCAGGTAATTGAGCCAGACGGCATGTTCATGTGAAACCGGCGTAGCGCACGATGTCACAAGATATTCTTTTAAACACAGCGGATCGGCTATAAGGAACCCATCGTCTACGGCCTTGATAGAGTCAGCCAATAACTGCGGCAATGGCAGTCCATTGGCAGCCAAGGCGTGGCCGTTGGCATGTGCATTGCGCATGTTTTGTGCGAATGCTGAACTACGCTGCGCTTCTGCGCCGACCAGATCGGCGTAATCCATCAATAACCAATCGTTTTCCGGCGCTTCAACGCCAACGCGCATAGCGCCGGATAAATACGCTTCCAGCGTAGCGAATCCAGTCTCGCCGTACATGGATTGACAGAGTAAATACAAGCTGCCGATGCGATGCGAGACGGTTTGATTTTTACGCACCAGAATTTTTTCATGCAGAAGCTGATCGCGCTCACGACGTAGATCGGCGAACTCCAGCGCGAGTTTTAATTCCATGCGGAGGGTGGAAATTTCCCATGGTTTTTTAATGTAGCGATGTATCTGCCCCTCATTGATCGCATCGACGGTGTATTCGATTTCAGAGTACGCGGTCGTCAGAATGCGCACCATATGCGGATAATTTTCCCGCGCATAACGCAGCAATTCGTTACCGAAGCGTCCGGGCATACGCTGATCAGATACCAACACGGCCAATGAGGCGGCATGGGTATCAAGTAGTCGTATGCCGTCCTCGACAGAGCCCGCAGTAATCACGGGCGCGAGCGAGGCGATGGCGCGCTGAAAATATTTGACAGCCGTTGGCTCGTCGTCGACAAATAAGATCGTAGGCATCACGTCTTCTGCGTTGTCGATGGATGCAGGGCCCGACATGGCCGACATGCCAATGTCACTCGCTGCGGTGAATTCAGTCATCAGGCACTCCTCAAAATGGCATTTTTAGCATTGGGAAAACGCAGGGTCACGATCGTGCTGCTGCCGTGTTGCGATTCAATTTTCATGCCGCCGCCGAACGCCTGCATGATGCGATTGCAAAATATCATCCCGCGGCCACTGCCGCCGGCTTCTGCATGGGTGGTAATCGGATCGACGAGCAGGTGTTCCAGCACATGCGGCGGAATTCCTGGGCCGTTATCGACCAGTTCAATTTCCTGATCGCCCTGCTCACTGACACGAATGCTGATCTTTAACTGCGGCGCCGGCCGCGTTTGCAGTGCCCGTAAGGCATTCGTAATCAGCGATGACAACACCAGTGCAACGCAGTTAGGCAGCGCGCTAATGCGGAAATCCTGTTGGGTCTCAAGAATGATCGCATCGCGTTGATCGACGCTCATCGGATAGGTGTCGAGCAGTGTGCCGAGTAATTGGCTGGCCAGGCTACCATTACCACTAAAACTCATTCCTGCGTTGCGGACCGAATCGATAAATGCCGCCAAGGTCGCTAAGCAATAGCGCGCATTGTCATGCATGGCTTGCACGGCCTGGCGTATGGCGGGCCCGCTCTGTCTCTGAAGTATCTGGCTGTCGGGGTGGCTGACATGTGCGCGCTGCTCGATACCACGTGCATAATTAATGATCGTTGCCAGCGGCGTATTGAGTTCGTGCGCTAAAAAGGCCAGTGTTTCATTAATGGCGGCTAAGCGCTGGCGATTCGCCAAACGCTCACGCGCCATCCCGACTGCCAGACGTAAGGTTTGTCTGACTGCGGTCATGTCGACCGGCTTTTCGAGAATGCGAAACACCTCACTCGAATTCACAGTGGCCAGTAATAAGGCTTTATCAGCATACGCCGTCACGAGAATGCGGACCAGAATCGGATACTCGCGCTCGATCTGCCGTAGCAGATCACCGCCATCCCGACCGGGCATGCGAAAGTCCGTCACAATGACGCCGATCCTGTTATTTTTTTGCTCCAGTAATTTGATCGCGTCATTCGCGTTCGTCACCGTCATTACCTGGTAATCATTTCCAGCGCTGCGCTGAAAATATTTACACGCCAGTTCTTCATCATCGACATACAGAATGCAGTCCTTCTGCTCTTCGCTGTGGTTCATCATGGTCGCTCCTTAATCGGCACGCGGCAAATCGAAGGACATTTCAGTCCATTCGCCGAGCACGCTATCAACTTGCAAGATTCCGCCATGCTGTTCGATCACGCGATAGCTGATGGCCAGCCCAAGCCCCAAACCCTGACCAACATCGCGGGTCGTAAAGAAGGGTTCGAATACGCGCGGCAGATTTTCCGGGTGGATCCCTGGTCCGTTATCGCGCACCCGCACACTGAGCCGATCACTTTTCCATTCGGCGCTGATATCAATGGTCAGCTTAGTGTGATTGGCTTTACGAAAGGCATGCGCAGCATTGCTCAAGAGATTAATTAGTACACCGATGATGGCCGCCTCATCACCCTTGACCAGGGTATCGGCGGCGATAGTGCGATGGATTTGAATACCCTTGATTTCGTGGCCGGTTAAACGAATCGCTGTGTCAAGCGCCTTATCAAAAAAATACACGGCATTTTCAGTCTCCATGCCTGGTTTTCGGTAAGCGAATGTCTTGAGGTCGGAGACAATATACTGCACGCGTTTCATGCCATCTCTGGCGTCCGTCAGACATTCTTGCAGCATCGCACTTTGCTTTGTCACCGGCTCCTCGATCGCTACCTCTATCGCCATCAGGCAAAAATTGACAGGGTTATTAACTTCATGCAGCAGGCCCGCCGCCAGCGTACCGATGGCAGCCATTTTCTCTTGTTGCAGCATTTGCCCTTTGATTTCGGCTAATTTTTTGTTGATCTTTTCTTGTTCGATATTTTTTTCTGCCAGCTCCGCTTTTAGGCAGTACAACATCAGCCGGGCGCGTTCGTTAAAATAGGTATAAACAACACTGGCAATCGTGGCGAATATCAGGAATAAGCTGTTCACTATAAATACACTCACTGGTGCAAACCCACTGTCTTTAACATAGCAGGACACGATATAAAACAGTAAGGTCATTAAGCCCAGCATCAGGGTTTGCCATAGGCCGATTCCGAGCGCAATGCCGGACGCAAAAATGGCTAAATTTAAACCAACAAAGTAGATCGAATGCGTCCCTTCGGTGAGCGCGATCATCCAACAGATCATTATTTGTGGCAGCAATAACCAAGTGAAGGTAAGGGTGCTGACATGTCTTACCCCTAGCCGAGTTTTTAAGAGCAGGATGATGCTAACGACCAGAAGTGAAACCAGCACACGAGCGCTCACAAAAATGCCGATTTTTTCTGGATAAATAGCGAGATCAAGCCCAATGCCGAGCAAAACAAGCGCTACACAGGTCATCGCCCCGCCACGGGAAATTTCAACGTAGAAGCTTTGTAGTTCTACCTGATAGGCCTGATCATATTTTTTATTCATGCTTGCCAAATAGTGGTAACGGCAAACACATTGACACCTGTCGCGTCGACCGATAACTGACTGTCTCTACAATTGTTTGGCAGGAGTGAGGCCAAACGCTTCTGATCACGATAAATCAGATACCACTCAAGAATATGTTCCATCGAAAATTTTTCAGGACAGTCCGAATGTACGTTTGTCACCAATAATTTTCCCCCGTGACGAATCCGTCCCGCAAAATGTTGCATCAGACGAGCGCAAACTTTATCTGGTAAGTAATCGAATAAACCGGCGCAGTAGACGGCATCAAATTCCTGCGCACTGTCCGGCATCGCCTGGATCCTTCTTCGCAGGAGATTGTGAACGGATTCGTGCACAAACTGGCACTGTAATTGGCTGTGTCGACGGGCACAGATCATCTCAAGTTTGGCGCGCGTCCAGTCTAAGGTTTCCGTACTAAAATCGAGTAGGGTAAATTGCAGCCACTGCGGCTGCTCGTATTCTTGTAGGAAGCGCTGGATCTCAATCGCCGGACCACAGCCAACGTTTAATAGTCGAAATGGCCGTCCCTCTGCTTGCGCGCGATCTGCCAGCTGAACCAGAAAATTAAACAGGATATCGATCCGGTTACGGTGCGCGCTGGCGACCGAGGCGCGTAAAAAAAGCGTATTGACGATTTTGAAGTAGGTGTTCGGTCCCTGGCGCGGGTCATCAATGATCTGATTGACCATTTGATAGTCGCCCGCATAGCCGAGCGGCTTGGTATAGGTACGAAAGACGAAGGGAGCGCGTAACATCAGTGGATGTAATGAGGCCTGACAAAAAGCGCGGTGCACTGGTGCATGTTCTGGCTCGACTAAGGCGGCTTCTGCTTCTAGCGCCCGCACATACTCCCCTGATTTTTCAATCAAGGGCTCTGCGAGCTCGTCAAAGTAATCCCGGCGGAGTTGCTCATTCTCTTTGGGAATCGTGGTTGACAGGTCCAGCTGCTCTACCCAGCGCGATATTTCTGCCAGAAAGGTGCGCAGTTCATTGACTGCCGTTTGGTAGCTGCTGCGAATGCCAAACCGCCGCTCCCATTCATCGACAAAAACGCGCGCCTGTAGTCCGATCGTGATGGGGTTGCTGATCTCGTCACTGAGTACCCGCCATACATCCGTCAGGGTTACCGAGACGATGATGGTCAGGCCGGTATTGACAATATTAGTGATGACAGCATTTCCAAAATAAACATTTTTGGCATTTTGACGAATCGTTAATGCCCCGAGCACTTCGCTGACCTGGACGATGGAATACGGATTGTAAATTTCCATGACCAGTGATTTGCGCTGCAAAGACAAGATCGTGCCGCGTACCGCCTGCCCCTGCGAATTGCGAAAGCTGACGATGGGATCGATCTGCGTTTGCAGTGCGGTTTGTACCGACGCTGTAGTAAATGCATCATCAGACACTAGGCGAAACTCCTTCATGAGTCGGACTGACGTGGTTTTTTTTGTCCATGTTTGCGCTTTTGATCCAGGTGATCTGAATTTACAGTCAAAAAATTTTCATTTATTCAGCGGAATTCAGTGCAAGATATTCACCTGAACGTATTTTGTTTCACGTATTTTGTTTAACGCTTCGAGTAGAAGAATATTGACAATTAGTCTACACCGCACGTCGCCATAAATTCGATCAGTGTTGTTTAAATAAGGTTTTTATATCACCTCAAGAACGCATCAAGGAACATGGAAGGATGCCGGATCGCGCCCATCGTGCAGCGATTGAACGGCGGATTGGTGCGCACGGTATACTGCTGTACTTGATAGCCCGATGAAACGCCTCACCCCCATGCAAAATCCTGCTTCAGGCAGCGCGCACAGCGCAGCAAATAAACCCTTCACACCGCCCGACGCCCTTGCGCTGTTTATTGGATTTACCCAAATCACCATGAGCGGCTTTGGCGGTGTGCTGCCCTTTGCCTATCGTGGTCTGGTAGAAAAACGGGGCTGGCTCACAGCGCAAGAGTTTGCAGAACTGCTCGGCATGAGCCAGGTTTTGCCTGGTCCATCGATTTGCAATTTGGCCATGATGCTGGGTTTGCGTTATGCGGGTCTGCGCGGTGCCATCGCAGCGCTCACCGGCATACTGGCTGGTCCGTTTGTGATCCTGATTTTTCTTGGCATGATTTACGAGCGCTATGGCAGCCTGGGGCCGTTTCGTGCGGCACTGCTGGGTATGTCAGCCGTCGCCGCTGGCCTGATTGCCGGCACCGCCATGAAGATGGCGCTGCCGATGATCAAAGAGCGCAGCGGACGCAAGGTCAATCTGGTGCTGACCGTGCTGGCGTTTGTCGGGCTGGGGCTGCTGCAGTTACCGATGATCGCCGTAGTCGCCATCCTCGCGCCGATCGGGATCGGCTTTTTTTACTGGAAAAAATCATGATCGATGACGGCATGCCTATCCTCGCGCTGTCACTCTATTTGGCGATCGGCTCAATTATGGCGGTCGGTGGCGGCGTGGTCATGCTCACGCCCGACATTCACCGTTATGTGGTGGACGTCCACCACCTCATCACCAGTGAACAATTTTCAGCGGCCTACACGATGGCGCAGGCAGCACCTGGACCAAACCTGTTATTTGTCACATTAATTGGCTGGCAAATCGGTGGCTTGGGCGGCGCCTTGTTGACGACCTTCGCCGTAATCGGCCCATCGTCGGTGCTCAATCTGTATATTATGCGACTGACTGCGGGCAGGAGCGGCAGTCGGCTAGGGATCGCCTTTCGGCGTGGCTTTGTGCCCTTGTCGATCGGTCTGCTGATCGCAGCTGCCTGGGTACTGGCAATCGCTTCGGGCGTGGACTGGAAAGGCGGTATCCTGGCCCTGCTGACGATTCTGGTGGTCTTGCGCACCAATCTGAATCCGCTGATTCTGATCGCCATAGGCGCTGCAGCCGGCCTGCTCGGCGTGGTTTAATTTACGCCGTCTTCCAGCATGCTCAGCGCCAGCGCTTCGGCTACCCGGATACCATCGATGGCGGCCGACATGATGCCGCCGGCATAACCCGCGCCTTCACCGGCCGGATACAGTCCGCGGGTGTTGATACTTTGCAGGCTGTGCTCATGGCGCTTGATGCGAATCGGTGAGGAGGTGCGCGTCTCGACACCTGTCAGTACCGCGTCGTGCATGGCAAAGCCGCGTATCTGCTTCTCAAAGGCAGGCAGGGCTTCGCGAATGGCGTCAATTGCATAGTCTGGCAAGACCGTGTTCAGGCTGCCCAGAGTCACGCCCGGCTTATACGACGGCATGACAGCGCCGAATTCTGTCGAGGCCCGATCGGCGATGAAGTCGCCCACCAGCTGGCCCGGCGCATCGTAGGTGCCGCCGCCCACTTCATAGGCGCGCGATTCCCACATCCGCTGAAAGGCAATGCCGGCCAAGGGATGACCGGGATAATCGGCCGGCGTGATCCCGACCACAATCCCGCTGTTGGCATTGCGTTCATTGCGCGAATATTGGCTCATGCCGTTGGTGACGACGCGTCCCGGCTCGGACGTTGCCGCCACCACGGTGCCGCCAGGGCACATGCAAAAACTGTACACCGAACGACCATTGGCTGCGTGATGAACCAACTTGTAATCGGCCGCACCCAGCGCCTTGTGGCCGGCAAATTTACCGAAGCGCGCCACGTCAATCAGCGACTGCGGATGCTCAATCCGAAAGCCAAGCGAAAAAGGTTTGGCTTCGACATAGACGCCGCGTGCATGCAGCATCTCAAACGTGTCGCGCGCACTGTGGCCGATGGCCAGCACCACATGCTTTGAATGAAGGGTCTCGCCGTTATCGAGCACGACCGCACTGATCCGGCCCGCTTCAATGTGGACATCGGCGACCTTGGTCTGAAAACGGAACTCGCCACCCAGCGCGATGATGTCGGCGCGCATGAGCTCGACCATTTTCACCAGCCGGAAGGTCCCAATATGCGGCTTGCTGACGTAGAGGATTTCTTCCGGCGCATCGGCCTTCACAAATTCCTCTAGCACCTTGCGGCCATAATGTTTGGGGTCTTTCACCTGACTCCATAGTTTGCCGTCTGAAAAAGTACCCGCACCGCCTTCGCCGAACTGTACATTCGATTCGGGTTCGAGCTTTCGCTGTCGCCACAAACCAAAGGTATCCTTGGTCCTTTCGCGCACGCTTTTGCCACGTTCAAGAATGATCGGATTAAAGCCCATCTGCGCCAACAGCAGGCCGGCAAAGAGTCCGCAGGGCCCGGTGCCGATCACGATCGGTCGCTCGCGCAGGCCGGCCGGCGCATGGGCGACGAATTGATAACGCATGTCTGGCGTGGCAGCGACCTGCCGGTTTCCCTGCAGACGGCGGGCGATCGCTGGCTCGTTTTGCAGCACCACATCAATCGTGTACACAAACACGATCGCCGACTTTTTGCGCGCATCATAGGCACGGCGAAAGACGGTAAAACTGTCCAGCTCCTCCGCGCCAATGCCTAGGCGCGCCAGTATGGCGTCCTGCAAGGCGCTCTCGGGATGATCCAGGGGGAGGGAAATATCGGTTAATCGAAGCATGCACATTCCAGCAAATAAGGGGCGACCGGTCAGCAAACCGGACCGCGACAGGCCCTCATTTTACTCCAGCACGCTGCCGGCATTGTTGGCAGTATTATTGGCAACATCGATGGAATAGATGCGCTTCGCCCGAGCGCGCAGTCGGTCATCAATCCGGATGCCGACCATCGGCCTTGACCATCAAGCTGGAAATGCGCTCGCCCTGTGGATCCACGGTCTGCAAATGCACATCAAATCCCCACAGGCGCGCCACATGCTTGAGCACTTCTTCGGCCTGCGGATTGAGCGGCCGGCGCTGGAACTGGCTGTGACGTAATGTGAGTGCGCGATTACCGCGCGTATCGACCGACCAGACCTGAATATTCGGCTCGCGATTACCGAGATTATATTGGTCGGCCAGTTTCTGGCGCACGAAGCGATAGCCGCTATCGTCATGAATTGCCGAGATCGATAATTTGTCATCGGCGTCGTCATCAAGCACGCTAAAGAAGTGAAAATCACGAATCAACTTCGGCGAGAGATACTGTGCGATGAAGCTTTCATCCTTAAAATTACGCATCGCAAAATCGAGCGTCGTATGCCAGTCCGTACCGGCAATGTCGGGAAACCACTGGCGGTCTTCTTCTGTCGGTGCCTCGCAGATGCGTCGCAGGTCGCGCATCATGGCAAATCCCAGTGCGTAGGGATTAATGCCGCTGTAATGTGGGCTGCCCGCAGCCGGCTGGTACACCACATTGGTATGGCTTTGCAAAAACTCGATCATAAAACCATGACCGACGACGCCTTCGTCGAACAGCTGGTTGAGGATGGTGTAATGCCAGAAGGTGGCCCAACCCTCATTCATCACCTGCGTTTGGCGCTGCGGATAAAAATACTGCGAAATTTTGCGCACGATGCGCACCACTTCGCGTTGCCATGGTTCGAGCAGGGGCGCATATTTTTCAATGAAATACAGCAGATTTTCTTGCGGCTCGGCGGGGAAGCGGCGCGCTACATCGTCGGCGGCTTCGGCTTCCTTGCGTGGCACCGTGCGCCACAGATCATTGACTTGCGACTGCAAATAGATTTCTCTTTCCTTCTGCCTTTCGCGTTCCTTTGCGAGCGATAATTTGGCCGGTCTTTTGTAACGATCCACACCATAGCTTTGCAAGGCATGACAGGAATCGAGTAAGAGCTCGACCGCTTCTACGCCATGTCGCTCTTCGCATTGGCTCAGATAATTTTTGGCAAACACCATGTAGTCGATGATGGCCGAAGCATCCGTCCAGGTACGGAATAAGTAATTCCCCTTAAAAAAAGAATTGTGCCCGTATGCTGCGTGGGCAATCACCAGCGCCTGCATGGTCAGACTATTTTCTTCCATCAGATAGGCGATGCAGGGATTGGAATTGATAACGATTTCGTAGGCCAACCCCATCTGTCCGCGCTTATAACTTTTTTCGGTCGATAGAAAATGTTTGCCGAACGACCAGTGGTTATACGATACCGGCATACCGACTGAGGCATAGGCATCCATCATCTGTTCGGCGGTGATAATTTCGAGCTGATTAGGATAGGTTTCCAATCCAAACCCCTGCGCTACCCGCGCAATATGGCAGTGGATTTGTTCGATCAGGTCGAAGGTCCATTCAGACTGCTCTGGCAAACAGTCCAATGGTTCGGCCGGGCTGGTACCTGTGGCGACAGGCTTAAGCTGGCGGGTCATTCTGACACCCGCTGCTTTTTAAACAGTGCACGAAATACCGGGTAAATATCCGCCGGTGTTTCAATCTTTTGCATGGCGAAATGCCGGCACTGCTCGGCCAGCTGTGTGTATTCCTGCCACAAGTTTTGCGGCGGACCTTCCGTCACTTCAATGTACGCATAATATTGCACCGCCGGCAAAATGGCGCTACTCATCAGTGCGCGGCAGGCGGCTGAATCGTTGTCCCAGTTATCGCCATCGGAGGCTTGCGCAACATAGACATTCCAGTCGCTGCTGGCATAGCGCTCGTGCATGATCTTGATGAGCAAATTGAGCGCCGATGAGACCACCGTGCCGCCCGATTCGCGCGAATGAAAAAATTCTTCTTCATCGACTTCGGCGGCCTGCGTATGGTGGCGGATGAAGACGACTTCGATCTTGTCGTAAGCGCGCGTGAGAAACAAATAGAGCAGAATAAAAAACCGCTTGGCCATGTCTTTTTTTCCCTGATCCATGGATCCGGAAACGTCCAGCAGACAAAACATGACCGCCTGACTGGTCGGCTTGGGCACCTTGATCCGATTGCTGTAACGCAGATCGAAGGGATCGATAAAGGGAATCGCATGCAAGCGCAAGCGCAGATGCTGAATTTCTTTTTCCAGCAGGAGGATTTGGCTATCGTCGTCCGGCAGCTTGTCGCGCAGATCTGCCAGTTCTGCCTGCGCCTCCCGTAGCCGCCGACGCGCGGAACCACCGACGGCGATACGCCGTCCCAAGGCACCCCGTAATGAGCGAAGCACATGGATGGTCGAGGTGGTGCCTGAAGTTTTATAGCCAGCCCGCTGCGTTTTGAAATCCGTCGTCGAAGCCAGCTGGGTCTTGACCATGTTGGGCAGTTCCAGATCTTCGAAAAAATAATTCATGAACTCTTCCCGCGTGAGTTCAAACATGAAATCATCCTGCGAGGTTTCTTCACTATTGCCCGCCTGCCCCTTGCCTGGCCCGCCGCCACTCTTTGGCCGGGCGACCCGATCACCCTTCTGAAAATGCTCATTGCCCGGACTGACTGTTTCCCACACACCGCCGTGGGCGTGCCCAAAACCTGGCTCGCCAATATCTTTGACCGGGATCGAGACCTTCTCGCCGCTCTCGATATTGGTAATCGAACGTCCCTTGACGGCGCGTTCAACCGCCGCCTTGACCTGGCCGCGATAACGGCGCAGGAAACGGTCGCGGTTGACGGCCGATTTATTCTTGCCCTGAACTCGCCGATCAATCAAGTAAGTCATCCGGTCTCCTTAAGACGATTTACGCACCCGCAGATACCATTCGCACAGTAAGCGTACCTGCTTGGCGGTATAGCCCTTTGCCACCATGCGCGAGACGAATTCCTGATGCTTATTAGCGTCATCGGCGCTGGCTTTAGCATTGAATGAAATGACCGGCAGCAGTTCCTCGGTATTCGAGAACATCTTCTTCTCGATCACCGTGCGCAGTTTTTCATAGCTGGTCCACGCAGGATTGACGCCGGCGTTCTGGGCCCGGGCGCGCAAGACAAAATTGACGATCTCGTTACGGAAATCTTTGGGATTCGAGATGCCGGCTGGCTTTTCAATTTTTTCCAATTCATTATTCAGCGCATCGCGATCGAAACTTTCACCGGTATCGGGATCGCGGAACTCCTGATCCTGGATCCAGAAATCGGCGAAGCTGACGTAGCGATCAAAAATATTTTGTCCGTACTCCGAATAACTTTCCAGGTAGGCTGTCTGAATTTCTTTACCAATAAAAGCGACATAGCGCTGCGCCAGATATTCCTTCAGGTATGACAGATATTTTTGCTCGGTCTCAGGCGCGAACTGTTCCCGCTCGATCTGCTGCTCAAGCACATACAGCAGGTGCACCGGATTAGCTGCCACCTCGGTGGTATCAAAATTGAAGACCTTGGATAAAATTTTGAAGGCAAAGCGGGTCGACAGGCCATTCATGCCTTCGTCAACACCCGCATAATCGGCATACTCCTGACGTGACTTGGCTTTCGGATCGGTGTCCTTGAGATTGTCGCCGTCATACACCAGCATCTTGCTGTAGATGCTGGAATTTTCCGGCTCTTTCAAGCGTGATAGCACCGCAAACTGCGCCATCATCTTGAGCGTGCCTGGCGCGCAAGGTGCTTGCGTGAGTGACGAAGTACGTACCAGTTTTTCGTAAATGTTGATTTCGTCAGATACGCGCAGACAGTACGGCACCTTGACGATGTAGATACGATCCAGGAAAGCTTCGTTGTTACGATTATTTTTAAAGGCCTTCCATTCCGATTCGTTCGAATGCGCCAGCACGACGCCGTCAAAGGGAATCGCGCCGAAGCCCTCGGTACCCTTATAGTTCGCTTCCTGGGTGGCAGTCAGCAGGGGATGCAGCACCTTGATCGGCGCCTTGAACATTTCGACGAATTCCATCAGGCCCTGATTGGCCAGACATAGTCCACCCGAGTAGCTGTAGGCATCCGGATCGTCTTGCGAATAATCTTCCAGCTTACGAATATCGACCTTGCCGACCAGCGAAGAAATATCCTGATTATTTTCATCGCCCGGCTCGGTCTTGGAGATGGCGACCTGCTTTAACACCGAGGGATAGCGTTTGACGATGCGAAATTGTGTGATGTCGCCATTAAATTCATGCAGACGTTTGACGGCCCAAGGGCTGGGAATATTGCGCAGATAACGCCGCGGTATACCGTAATCCTCTTCGAGAATCAGGCCATCTTCTTCGGCACTGAACAAGCCAAGCGGGGATTCATTGACCGGCGAACCCTTGATGCAATAGAAGGGCACTTTTTCCATCAGCTGCTTTAATTTTTCTGCCACCGAAGATTTTCCGCCGCCAACTGGCCCCAGCAAGTAGAGGATTTGTTTGCGCTCTTCCAAACCCTGGGCGGCGTGGCGAAAGTACGACACTACCTGCTCGATCACTTCCTCCGTGCCATAAAACTCGCGAAAAGCGGGATAAATTTTGATGACTTTATTGGCAAAAATCCGCGAAAGCCGGGAATCATGACGCGTATCAACCAGCTCCGGTTCACCGATGGCGGCCAGCATCCGTTCTGCGGCGCTGGCGTAAGCTAGTCGGTCATTTTTACAGAGCGTGAGATATTCCTGCAGTGAGTATTCCTCTTCACGAGTCCGTTCGTAGCGCGCTGCGTAGTTGTCACTGATTTTCATGGCATTTCCTTTGAGAGAACGCGACCGATCGAGATCATTTTCTTCACCATCCACCACCCTGCTTCGAATTAATCATAACGCTGGGTGCTGCTTGTGGTGGGAGTAATTTCACGCAATGTGCGTCCATTTAGGACAAGCTTCAGCGCAACAAGTTGCCGACAACAAAGAATTTATTACGCTATCGAGGAAAGAATCTGCAGAAGATTTTTTTACGCGTCGAACGTGCTGACGAACACATGCGTGCAGCGTGCTGAACAAGGTACAATCGCTTATGTTTGTATGACAAGACTAAATGACTATGCTGCCTGCCACATCCTTACCTTCCGCCTCCTCAACTTCCAGCGCTGAGACCGAATCACCTTTTCACATCGTCAAAGAATCGCCGATTCATGGCAGAGGTGTTTTTGCATTGCGCGCGATTGCTGCTGAAACACGCATCATTGAATATTGTGGCGAACGGATCGATGAAGAAACCGCCAACGAGCGCGGCAGCCATGATCCGGAGAATCCGTTTCACACTTTTTTCTTCAGCATGGAAAGTGGTCTGATGATTGACGGGCATGTGGATGGCAATGATGCGCGCTGGATCAATCATTCCTGTGCGCCCAACTGCGAAACTCGCGAAGAAGAGGAACGTATTTACGTCTTCGCGCTGCGCGACATCGCAGCAGGTGAAGAACTCAATTACGACTACGGCCTGGTGATTGAAGCGCGTTACACCGCCAAATTAAAAAAATCTTACGCTTGCCGTTGCGGCGCGAGCGACTGCCGACACACCATGTTGGCGCTCAAACGGCGCAAATCCTGATTCAACATTGCGCTCAACGATGATGCAAAAAACAGGCCTGGCAATGGTCATTGACGATGCCGGTTGCCTGCATGTAGGCATAGATGATGGTGGAGCCGACGAACTTGAAGCCGCGCTCGCGCAGATCGTGTGACAAGGCGTCCGATAGCGGCGTCGTGACCGGACAATCTTTGGCAGTCGCCGGGCTATTCTGAATCGGCCGCCCGCCAACCCATCCCCATAAGTAAGGCAGCAGACCGCCCATCTCCTCACAGAGCCGCAGGTAGGCTTGCGCATTGTTGATGGTGGCCTGTATTTTGAGCCGATTACGGATAATGCCCGGATTGGCCAGCAGTACCGCCACCCGCTGCGCGTCATACGCGGCGATCTTGTGCGCGTCCCAGTCATCGAAGGCTAGACGGTAATTGGCCCGTTTATTGAGAACGGTTTCCCATGACAGCCCGGCCTGTATGCCCTCCAGATTGAGCATTTCGAAGAGCTGGTTTTCATCTTCGCAAGGCACGCCCCATTCTTCATCGTGATAGCGAATATACAGCGGATTGGCCGGATTAGCCCAGTTGCAGCGAGGTCGGTTCATAGCTTTGCCATCAATGTTGAAGAATTATTGCGCAGCATACCGCAGTCCAGCATGCTGGCGGGCTTAGAATGTGGCCTGTCCTTCTGCGCCGAACTGAACATGCCTTCCTTCCCATCCTTGCAACGTCACGTCGCCATCATTGGCGGCGGCCCAGCCGGCTTGATGGCTGCTGAGCAGCTGCAGCGCGAAGGGATTGTCGTCACCGTCTACGACAGCATGCCGACGGTAGGGCGCAAATTTTTATTGGCGGGTATCGGTGGCATGAACATCACCCATGCCGAACCCGCGCCTGCGTTTCTGAGCCGCTATGGCGATCACGCCGCGCATTTGGCGCAGCTGTTACAGGACTTCGATGCCGAGGCTCTGCGTGCATGGATTCACGCGCTTGGTATCGAGACCTTTGTCGGATCGACCGGACGCGTTTTTCCGACGGGGATGAAAGCTGCGCCACTTTTGCGCACCTGGCTGCAGCGTCTGCGCGCAGCCGGCGTGCACTTTGCAATGCGTCACCGCTGGCTGGGCTGGCAGGATGGGGCACTGCAATTCGATACGCCCGAGGGCCTGCGTAGCATCAAGCCAGACGCTGTTGTATTCGCACTCGGTGGCGCCAGTTGGGCCCGTCTGGGTTCGGATGGCCGATGGGTGGCGCACCTTAAAGCAAAGGGCATCGATGTGGCCCCGCTGCGTGCGGCAAACTGTGGCTTCGAGGTCGACTGGAGCGAGCACTTTCGCGCGCGCTTTGCGGGGGAACCGCTCAAGTCGGTGAGTGCGATCGTCACCGATGCGCAGGGTGCGCTTGACCATCGTCCGGGCGAACTCATGATCACCGAGCACGGCATCGAGGGCAGCTTGGTGTATGCCCTCTCGCGCAGCTTGCGCGAACAGATCGAGGCTCAGGGATACGCGACGCTGACGCTTGATCTGGCGCCCGGACGCGATCTGGCACGCCTGATACGCGAAATCGATCATCCGCGGGGCGCTCGCTCCATGGGTAGTCATTTACAAAGCCGCGCCGGGATCACTGGGGTGAAGGCCGGACTATTGCGTGAAATTGTTCCCGCGGCGGACTTTCATCATCCTGCTCGCCTGGCGGCTGCCATCAAGGCCTTGCCGCTCACCTTGCGCGCCACCCGGCCGATCGATGAAGCGATCAGCAGCGCCGGTGGGGTGCGCTTTTCAGCGCTCGACGCGCAGCTGATGCTCAAGGCACTACCCGGCGTATTTTGCGCCGGCGAAATGCTAGACTGGGAGGCCCCGACCGGGGGTTATTTGCTCACCGCCTGTTTTGCCACAGGTCGTGCCGCTGGTCTGGGTGCATTAGCGTGGCTCATGGCGCAGCAAACCGGGCCAGCGCAGCAAGAACAAATACAGCAGCAATAATCCACTACCAAGGAGGCAGACAACATGATTCTCGAACTGGCAGACATCCGTATCCACCCCGGCCAACAGGCCGAATTCGATCTCGCCATTCAGCGCGGGATTGCTGAGGTCATCAGCCACGCCAAGGGCTTCCATGGCTACAAGGTCAATAAGGGGATTGAATCGCCCGAGCGTTATGTACTGATGATTTTTTGGGAGACGCTGGAAAATCACACTATCGATTTTCGCGAATCACCGGCCTTTACGGCCTGGCGCGCCATCGTCGGCCCCTTTTTTGCCGGCCCGCCGAATGTCGAACATTTCAGTCTGCTGGCCAAGTCGGCTTAATTAGCCAAACGTATTAGCCAAACTTCCGCGCAGCGTCGAGCGCCAGACCGGCGCCGATGCTACCAAACAGATCGCCCTCGACGCATCGGGCGCCAGGCACCAGAGCGGCAATCGATTCCCGCAGATGCGGCACGCCGCTCGATCCGCCGGTAAAAAACAGGGTATCGATTTGGTCTGGCGTAACGCCCGCAGTCTGTAATAAATCTGCCACCGTGCCTTCAATGCGCCGCAGAAGATGGGCGATCGCGGCCGTAAAATCGGCGCGCTGCAAGACCAGATCGATCGGCCTGCTAAAGCGCTCTAAATGCAGGTGCGCGCTTTCTGCATCGGACAAGGCAATTTTCCCCGCTTCCACCTTGAGTGCCAGCCAGTGCCCGCTGCGCTCATCAACGAGTTCGATTAAGTGCGCTAGTTTGTCGGGCTCCTGCGCGTCGCGCTGCAGCTCTTTACATTCCAGCGCCGATTTTTTTGTGTAGGCCAGATTAATGGTATGCCAGGTCGCCAGATTGTAATAGGTACTCGACGGTACTTCGACCTGACTTTTTAAGCGACTACCCAATCCCAGCAGCGGCATCACGCTCGTTAAGCTAAGGTATTTATCAAAATCGGTGCCGCCGATATGTACGCCGCCGTTGGCCAGAATATCGTCCCGCCGGTCCGCTCGTCGGGCGCGTTCTGGCCCCAAGCGCACCAGTGAAAAGTCAGAGGTGCCGCCGCCAATATCGACGATCAGCACCAGTTGTTCGGCATCGATTTGCGATTCGTAATCAAAGGCCGCGGCGATCGGCTCGTATTGAAAGGCGATGTCTTTGAAACCGGCTGCCGTGGCAATCTCGGCCAAGGTCTGCTGCGCCTGCTGATCGGCTTTGCTGTCGCCATCGACAAACTGCACCGGTCGTCCCAATACGACGCTGGAAAAATCGCGCCCTGCGGCGAGTTCGGCGCGGCGCTTGAGTTCAGTAATAAAGTAATTGAGTAAAAGTCGGAAAGGCAGTGCGCGGCCCTGGACTTCGGTCTGTCCTTCGATCAGGCTGGTGCCGAGCAAACTTTTCAGCGAGCGCATTAGCCGGCCCTCGTCACCGGTCAGGTAATTTTCCAGTCCGGCACGGCCGTAATAAACCCGCTCTTCATCAGCATTAAAAAACACCACCGAGGGTAAGGTGAGCTTGCCGTCTTCCAGCGCCAGCATGGTGGGCTGACCCGGCCGGTACCAGCCGACGGTTGAATTCGACGTACCAAAATCGACGCCACATGCGTTTGCCATAAGTCTACTTTGCGTTCGGGGAGGTGCTGCCAAATTTGCGAAGGGATGATTTTACGCGAACATCCCGACCTTTCTGGCTATTTTCCGACCGATCCGTCTGTGCGCAGGGTTTTTTTCTGCATGGGCTCTGGCCAGACAACGGCCTCATTGACCGCATACAGAACACAGCGCTGATGCGCCCGCTGCCCACAGTTGAGCAAGGCTTGCGCCATCGGCTCTTCCCCCTCAGCGGCCCAGCTCCAATCGCCCGAGGGTGCCAAGGCAAAGGCCCGCGGACTTGGATTGCCCAGAAACTGTCGATAGGCTTCGCGTCCACCGCCATTCAGGAAGGGCACCGCCGCTACATCCGCCAGCGTCGCATAGCCGCTGGCCGCTGGCGCAACGTCATCCGGCAGCGTCCAGGTTACGTCCGTTGGCATGTTAATCTGCTGGAGAAATTTTTCAGTTGCAGGCCACCAGATTGCCACCCCTTCGCTCGTCGCGCTCATGCCGTGCGCATCCGTCCTGAAGTTTCCATAGCGCACTACCTGGGCCGGCCCGCCAGCACCACGGTAGGCATCGACCAGGCGCTGCACCAATGGTGGGGCAAAGTGGCGATCATTCGCGCCATAAAACCAGAGACTAGGCACGTTGGTATGACGACCAAACTGCGCAAAGGCTTGAACCAGTGAACGCTGCCAATCGCACTGTCCGCCATGCATGCGCAGGCCACCGGCAAAATTCAGCAATCCACGCACGCCTGAACTGGACTGAGTGCCGATGGCCAGAGTCGCTAGTCCGCCATACGATTGGCCGCCAATTAAAATACGCGTGGCGTCGACCCACGGCTGACGCCGCAGGTAGTCTAGCGTAGCCCGCACATCGCTGGCCTGAATCTGCCCATTGCGCGCCATATCGCAGGCCGCTTCGCGATACTGGCCGCCTGATCCGGCAAACCCTGTGCGCATGGGAATGGCGACTGCATAGCCTCGACGGACAAATTCACGGCTAATGGCAACAAAACGGTCGCGCGACTGTTGGTGCGGATCCCCCAGGGATTTACCGTGATTCATGAGCAGCAGAGGAAACGGGCCGTCTCCCGGCGGTTTGAAGAGCGTGGTTTGCAAAAGCGTCAACGCACCGTCCTGCTCCACCGGAATCATCTGCACCTGTTCATTGAGCGCCGCATTCAAGGGCAGGACCGTGAGGGAAGCTGCGCAAGATGCCAGGCTCACCAGCACCGCGCATACAGCAGTCATTAAACGCAAAAAGGGAACAGGCATGCGGCACTTCCGGCAAGGAAGCGGCCATTTTAGGCAGGTGATTTCTGCTAATCAATACTCGTTTCAGCAAGTCCGAGAAAAATTTCTGATCGATTGCCGGACGGGTGTTGTGCAGAATCTAAGGTGGTGTGCGCAGATAGGCGCAAAACGTTACAAAGGTAATGAAAGTGAGAATAATTACCGATCATCAATTTTCTGACTGGATGCTTTAAAATAGACGTCATGACCATTATTACCGTCTTCAATCAGAAGGGCGGCGTCGGCAAAACGACGACCGCCTTAAACCTTGCTGCAGCGCTGGCAATGCGTGGTCGTGAGGTGTATGGCATTGACCTTGATCCGCAAGCGCATTTAAGCGCTATTTCAGGTGTAACTGCCAGTTCGGGCGACGATACGGTGTTAAGCCTGTTCCAGCGCAATCGCCCCTTGCGTGAACTGGCACGCGATTCTGCCAACGGGTTCAAGGTCATCCCTTCGCATATCGAACTGGCTAAGGTTGATACGCTGTTCGGCAAGGGCTACAACGTTGTCAATCGCCTCAATACCAGTTTGCTAGCAGAAAAATTTGGCGATGCGCAGCGGCCGGTCGTGATTGACTGCAGCCCGCTGATCGGCGTGCTGTCACTAAATGCCATTTTTGCCTGCGATTGTCTGATCGTGCCGATCTCGGCGGACTTCCTCTCGGCCAAGGGCGCTTTTCATATTGAAAAAACCCTCAAGGCACTCGAGCCGGTGCTCAAGCGGCGCGTCAAGCGGCGTTATCTGCTCACGCGATTTGATCAGCGGCGGGGAATGGCGCATGAAATTCAGCGCATGATTGAAGAAAATTTTGGTGCGGATGTATGTACGACGCGCATTGCCGAAAACGTCAGCCTGGCAGAAAGTCCGGCGTCAAACAAAACTGTTTTCGAACACGCTCCCAGCAGTCGTGGCGCGCAGGATTATAAGAGCTTACTTGATGAGTTAATTGAATGCGGCTTTATTGACTGAGCCGGCTAGCACGCAGCTTCAGACACTGCTGAATCAATGCTCTTTCGAAATGAGCGTCATGATGTCTTCAACCGAGGTCGCCTGCCACTGCTTATCTCCGGTTTGCCGCTGCGCACAGCCGAGCACCTCGCAATCACGGTACATCTGCTTGAGTTTGCGCTCAGCCTCTTCCTGATCACGCCCCATAATCATGATGCCGTCGATTTTCTGGCCTTCACGATTGCGAATGGAAAAATCAAATTTAAACATTTTGCCTCCCGGCCTGCTGCTGTGTCTGAATTTTTGCATTGTAACAGGACAGCAGACACCACTTTATCCCACACGCTTGGGATAAAAAATGCTGAAAATGGCAATCACGTTTATCATGAGCACGCTGAGCCATCCCTTTTTTGAAAGATGCCCATGTCCGAACTACTAACGAATCCTGCTGCCTGGATCGCTTTTACCACCCTCACCGCGCTGGAACTGGTGCTAGGTATCGACAACATCATTTTCATTTCTATCCTGGTCGACAAACTGCCCGTCGCACAGCGTGAATTTGCCCGCAGACTGGGGCTATTCATCGCCATGTTCATGCGCATTGGATTACTGCTGGTTCTGGCCTGGCTGGTCGGGCTGACCAAGCCCTTGCTTTTTATTTTGGGGCAGGGCTTGTCGGGACGTGACTTAATCTTGCTGTCGGGCGGCCTTTTCCTGCTATGGAAAAGCGTGAGTGAAATCCATCAAACCATGGAGGGCGCTGACCACGCTGCCGACGTCAACGCCGCTCCGGCAACGCTGGCCGGAACGCTGGTGCAGATCATGTTAATCGACATGGTGTTTTCACTCGACTCCATCATTACCGCCGTCGGCATGGTGGAAGAAATTGCCGTGATGATCGCCGCCGTCATCGCCTCGGTAGGACTGATGATGCTGTTTGCCGGACCGATCGGCCGGTTTGTCTCACGCCATCCAACGATCAAAATGCTGGCTCTGGCATTTTTGGTAGCGATCGGCATCGTGCTGATCGCCGAAGGCATGGGCCATCACGTACCTAAAGGCTATGTGTATAGCGCCATGGCGTTTTCGGTCGTGGTAGAGATGCTCAATCTGCGACTGCGCAAACGTTCTGCGCAGCCAGTACACGTCAAATCAGTCATCGAGCCCGACTGATCTAACACGCACTAGTTTAAAGGTCGCATGCGGGGCCGGGATGTTATCCGGTCCACGCCTTGTTTGATCATCCGGAAAACAAAGCGCAGCATAAGGAGCGTGAGCAGCGCTTCGCCGAACGTCAACGCAAAGGCCAGCATGACATTCATGCTGCTCTGCCGGCGGGCAAATTTGGCGCGCATACGATCGCGTGAGATCTCAATGCTGTCGTAGAAGGTCGGCACCACCAGCAAGGTCAGTAGGGTCGAGGTGATGGTGCCACCGATAATGGCGACTGCCAGTGGCCGGTAAAATTCACCGCCCTCGCCCAAACCAATCGCGACCGGCAGCATGCCGGCGATGAGCGCAAAGGTCGTCATCAGAATGGGGCGCAGGCGTTTGCGTCCTGCATGCATCAAGGCCTCTTCCCGGTCGAAACCTTCAGCTTCGCGTTTGCGTGCCGCATCCAACAGCAAAATCGCATTCTTGGCCACGAGACCCATCAACATGATGACGCCGATCAGACTCATCATGTTCAACGTACACTTGGTGATGAGTAGTGCGACCACGACACCAATCAAGGACAGCGGCAAAGACAGCATCACCGCCAGCGGCGCCGTAAAGGAGCCGAACTGCATCACCAGAATCAAATACATTAAGCCGATACCCGACACGAGCGCGATAATCATTTCGGTAAATACTTCCGTCTGATTGCGCGAAGCGCCGCCCAGCTCGATGCCATAGCCCGGCGGGAAATCGATCGTCTTGGCCAGCTTGAGCGCGTCGGCTGTGACTTCGCCCGGTGAGCGATCCTGCACGTTGGCCGACACCGATATCATGCGCTTACTGTCGACGTGCTGAATTTTTGCCGGACCCTTGCCCATGCTGATCGTGGCGATCTGGTCGAGCGGCACCATCATGTTACTGCCATTAACGGCGATTGGGAGGCGCTCAATATTTTCCGCCTTAACGCGATCATCAGGATGTAATCGGAGTGCCACGTCGCGCGTCTCGCCAGTAGGGTCAACCCAGTCACCGACTTCTACGCCGGCGAACGCCACGCGTAAGGCCTGCGCCGCATCGCCCACACCAATACCGAGCGAATTGGCGAGACCACGATTGAGTTCAATTTGCAGTTCGTCTTTAGGCTCTTGTTCCGACAGACCGACATCGACCGCGCCCTTCACTTTTTTCAACTGCTCCATGTAGGCGCTGGCAATACTTGTCAGACGCCGCGCATCCGGTCCGGAAAACTGGATCTGTACCGGCTTGCTGGTACCACCCATATTGAGGTCATCAAACACCACATATTCAGCGCCAACGAGCTGCGCCATCCGCTGGCGCAATTCGACACCGATCTCTATTGCAGAACGTTTGCGTTTGGTGCTCGGACCGATATCGACATAAATGCGTCCACCCGTCGCATTGACGTTGCTGTTGGTGGCGATGGTTTCCTTGATGCCGCGCGCGAGTTCGGCGGCTTTTTCCACCTTCAAACGGGCATAGTCGAGGCTAGCGGAACTGGGGATGCGTATTTCAATGGCCAGCGTTCCACTATCCGTCGAAGGCATGAAGCTTGAGCCACCAAATTTTGCATGCAAACCAATCGCCAGCACCATCGTCAGGCCCGCCAGGATCGCCATCTTGGTGCGGTGATGCAGGGCCCAGGCGATCACGTTTCCGTAGCGGTCAGACTGCCGATCAAACCAGGTATTAAATTTCGCCAGCACTAAGGACAGGCCCGTTTTTGCTGCCTGATGATGACCGACCGGATCGCCCCAATAAGCTGACAACATCGGGTCGAGCGTAAACGAAATAAACAGGCTCACCATCACCGAGCTGGCGACCGTCATGGCAAATGGTCGGAACCATTCGCCCGAAACGCCAGGCATGAAAGCCACAGGCACAAAGACAGCAATGATAGAAAACGTTGTGGCGGCGACGGCCATGCCAATTTCTTTGGTGCCTTCGGAGGCGGCGGTACGGCGATCCGAGCCCATCTCCATGTGACGCACGATATTTTCCCGCACCACGATGGCGTCATCGATCAGCACACCGATCGCCAGCGACAGCCCGAGCAGGGTCATAAAGTTCAGCGTAAATCCGCACAGCCAAATAGCGATAAAGGCGGCGATCACGGAGGTCGGCAAACTCAGCGCGGTGATCAGGGTCGAGCGCCAGGAATTAAGAAATACGAAGACCACAAAAATCGTCAGCACCGCGCCGATCAAAAGTGAATCGGTCACATTTTTCAGGTTCGATTCAGCATCTTCGCCACCGTCTTGGGTGACCTCGATTTTGGTGCCGTCGACCAGGGTGGTATTGATTTCCTTGGCCATCTCGCGAATATTTTTCGCCACGCTGACGGTACTGGCATCGCGCGAACGGGTCACAGAAATACCGACGTTCGGATTTCCATTGCGCACCGAGAAACTGCCCAGTTCAGCAAAGCCATCCTGAATCGTCGCGACTTGTTCGAGGCGGACAATTTCATTACCGCGTCGCTTGATGACGATGCCGTTGAATTCTTCCGGTCTTTCGATGCGACCCACCAGACGGATGCTTTGCTCATCCATACTGCCGCGAATTTTTCCGACTGGTGCCGTCGTGTTCTGATTTCTTAATGCGGCCACGACCTCGGTGACCGACACATTATATTCGCGCAGTCGTTCGGCGTGCAGCAAGACACTGAGTTCACGTTTGAGGCTGCCGCCAACATTGACCGTTGCTACGCCGGGGATACCACGAAATTTATCTGCCAACACGTCTTCAGCAATGCGGGAAATTTCCGCGTGACTGAGTTTTGTCGACGACAGCGCCATCTGCATGATCGGCTGCGTCGCGGGATCGTAGCGAACCATGATCGGCTCGCGCATTTCGGTCGGTAGCTTGTAGCGTACACCGGCGATCGCATTGCGCACCTCGTCCGAGGCTTCAATCATGTTTTTATTGAAGTTAAAAATGATCACGAACTGGGCCTGGCTTTCGCTGGCGGTGCTGCGCAGCTGATAGACGCCCGAAATACTCTGCAGGGATTTTTCAATCCGATTGATCACTTCGCGTTCGACGGTCTCCGGTGAAGCGCCGGGGTAGGGCACTGTAATCACCAGCACCGGCTGTTCGACGTCCGGCATTTGATTGACCTTGAGCTTTTTCAAGGCCAGCAGACCCATACTCATGAGAGCAATGATAATGACGATCATCGCGATAGGACGCTTGATGCTGAAGTCCGAGAGGAACATGATTAAGCTCCCGTCGGCGAAGTTCCTGCCGATTTGACGAACTGCGTCTTCTGTCCATCTTTGAGAGTCGCGACGGGATTGCGCATGATCTGGTCACCGTCGGCTAATCCGCTCAAAACCACAAAATCACCACGCCGCGCATTACGGGCGCCGATCACCAGCGGCACTTTATTCAGCACGCCATCTTTTACCCGCCATGCATAGGATTTATCGCCGGCTCGCACCAGGGATGCATCGGGTATCGTCAGGGCTGGCGCCTGCGTGGTTTCAACACTTCCTTCCGCGTACAGACCCGCCACGTTGGGCTGGGTGCCATTAACAAAGCTGACCAAGACCGCCACCTGACGCGTGACCGGATTGGCGGAGGGGTCGACCCGTCGCACCACACCCTGATAATTAGTCTGCGCCTGGCCGTTAACTTGAAAGCTGACTTGCTGACCTGGTTTGACATCGCCAATCTTGTCCGCTGAAACCAGCCCCTCGAGTCGCATACTGGTCGGGTCGATGACCTTGATCAGTTCTTTACCGATGGCAGCTGTGTCGCCTGCTGATACTTTACGCTCCGAGACGATGCCTTCGAACGGCGCCCTGACTTCCGTGCGCGCGAGCTGCTGACGCGCCGTGACGGCCCGGGCTTTGGCCGCGACCAGATCGCTTTGTGCATTGTTACGTCGAACTTCCGCATCTTCCAGCGCTGTTGCCGCAGTCATGCCGGAGGCGCGCAGGGTTTTTTGTCGCTCGAATTGGCGCTGCGACTGGTCGAAGGACTGCGCGGATGCGCGGGCCGACTCTTCCGCTGAATTAAGCGCATCGCGGATCGAAGTATCGTCAAGTCGCACCAGTAAATCGCCACGCTTGACCTGATCACCGTTTTCCTTCAAGACCTGCAACACCACTGCCGAGACTTCGGCGCGCATATCGGCGCGCCGCTCTGGCTGGATCGTGCCAGTAATGATCGGGCCTGAACCCAGGGTCTTGCTGCTGATAAGGATCAGATCTTCCGGCGCGATCATCAGGGGCGCTGAAGCGGCGGCCGATTCGGGCGGCTTGCTGCAGGCGGTAGTTAATAAGGCAAATGCGAGCAGGCTCAGAGGGTGGCGCAAAAACATGAATAATTCTCCGCGATAGAGGGTCAGATTGTGTTTGACCCGTGAGAATTCGAGCTATCCAGATCGATGGTCTAAAAGGCCGAATTTATAAGGATGCAATGTTACACCAGAGACATGTTGCCCCGCTTGAATACATTCTCTAATCACGGGCCAATAAAGCCTTCTGATGCAGGCTGGGCAACACTTCTAGGGGTTCAGACAGGCAGGATGCATCGGCAGACATCTCACGCAAGCGGAACAAAAATCTCCGTCAGGCGGGGCGTGGGCATTTGCAATACCTCCGCCAGTGCGGAAATTGCAGCGATCATCTCATCGCTGACCCCTTCTGCATGGCGATACACTTCCATCCAGGTGCGCTGCCCTTGCACCGACGCGGAGGGACGTTGCAAGAGTTCGCACGACAAATCTGGCCAGACCAGCTTGACCTGTTGCTGAAAATGCAGCGCTAAGGGCAGTAACTGCGCACTGTTTTGCGCGTCGATTTTGTAATAGACGAATACTGCGCGACCCTGAGCGTGATCGCTCACGGGGCGGCACAATCGTATAAGAAGGATGACAGCGCTGCTGTAAACAAAACCGGCTGCTCAACACTGGCAATGTGGGCCGCAGACGGCAGCACGACTAACTTTGCGCCAGCTATCTGGGCATGCATGATTTCTGCGGTCGCCGGCGGCGTTGCGACATCATCGGCGCCGACGATGACCAGGACCGGTACTTTAATCTGCGACAGACGGGCAGTCGTTTCAATCCCGGCGATCGCCATACAGCAGGCGGCATAACCGGCAACGGGCGTATCGATTATCCATTGCGTGACCTCGGCCATTTTTTCTGGCTGCGTGGCGCGGTAAGCGGCGGTGAACCAACGCTCAAGCGTCGCGGGTATCAACGCGCTTAATCCATCCTTCAATGCCGCCTGGCTGCGCGCCGACCAGAATGCTAACGCTCCGGGGCCGTAACTGCTGCTGGTATCCGCCAGGGTGAGGCTTAATAACAGATCCGGATATTTCAGCGCCACGGTCTGCCCGACCATCCCGCCCATCGAGAGCCCGACAAAGTGGCATTGTTCGATACCCAGCGCATCACATAAACCCTTCACATCATCGGCCAGCAAATCCATCGTGTAGGGTCCATCCGGCGCACCGGAATGACCATGTCCGCGGGTATCGTAACGCACTACCCGAAACGATTTGGCCAGCGCCTCAAACTGCGGCTGCCACATGGCTTTACTGCAGGCCAGTGAATGACTAAAGAGCAGCCACGGCCCACTGCCGGCGACTTCATAACTCACAGTGATGCCATTAACCTGACTATTTTTTTCCGTGACCGAGTACATGTGCGTTAATCCTTTTCTTTTCCCAGGCCCTGCCAGCGCTTGACCAGCCCGTTATCGATATCGAACAGATCCAGGCAGCGGCCGACCGTATGATCGACCATCTCATCGAGTGTCTGTGGTTTGGCATAAAAAGCCGGCACCGGCGGCAGAATAATCGCGCCATTTTCTGTCGCCTGTAACATGGTACGCAAATGCCCCGCATGCAGCGGCGTTTCACGCACCATCAACACTAAACGCCGACGTTCTTTAAGCATCACGTCAGCGGCACGGGTCAGGAGGCTGGTCGTGTTACCGAAGGCGATTTCCGACAGCGAGCGAATCGAACATGGCGCGATAATCATGCCCATGCTTTTAAATGAGCCGGACGCGATCGACGCGCCAATATTACGCACCTGATGCGTATGGCTGGCTAAAGCTTCTACCTCGCTCACCGACAGTGCGGTCTCGGCATGCAGGGTAATGCGTGCGGATTCGGTCATGACCAGATGCGTTTCGATGTCGGATCCACGCAAGGCCTGCAAAATCCGCACGCCATAAATGACGCCGGAGGCGCCGCTAATGCCGACGATGAGACGTTTTGGTGCAGTCGAACTAGAAGAAGCTGTTGAATCGCTCACGTGGAATCCTGATCGGTGAAAGAACTGGGCGTTCTGCCAGGCCCATTTTTATACCGTCATTCTAAACCATGCTTCAAGTCGGCATGAATCCTGAATCCGCCACGCCGATCAGCTTGAGGGCAGAGAGGATATCGGTCGGGGTCACCGCGGCAGCGATCGCCATGCCATGCACGATGGCTGTTTCGGCCGTGTTGTCACTTAAGCCCTGCTCAATCGCAAAGGCCGTGGCCACGGTGAGTTTATTGTCGAGCAGGTCGGCCACATAGCCGAAGTCTTTGTCACCCTTAAAGCTATGAGCGGACGATAGGATGCTCGCCACCAGCGCCCCGCGGGTGGAGGTACCGCTGTCTAAGGCCTTGCTCCAGTAATCCAGGCCGCCCTGATCCACGCTGGTCCGACCCAATACATTTTTATAGACCACCTTGATAAAGTCGGCATTACTCATCGTCGTGCTATAGCCGGTCAGGCTGGCGTATTGCGCGGCCACGCCGTAAAACGCATCGCCGACCTGATTGATGGTTTTGCCGCCGACAATCTGATCGATCCAGTAGCTCAGACCATCGGCGTCGGGTACGCGGTTAAAAAATCCGACATACAGTTCTTCTAATGTGTGCAGGGTGGCTAAAGGGATCGTCGCTGCTTTTTGTGCGATGCCCAGATTGACCGACATATCGCTAAACACCAATCGTTCGATGTTTTGTAAGGTATCGGAACCCTCCGCTCCATCGCTTGCAGCGACGATCAGCTTGCCTGAAAATGCGGAGGTCGACAAAGCATAGTCGGCGCGTTTGCCGACATAGAGCGCACTGTCGATGCCGGCGCCGCCATCAATCGCGTCATTGCCATCGAGGCCCTTGAGAAAATTATTGCCATCGTTGCCGATGAGGACATCATCAAAATTACTGCCAATCGCGGTCGTGATCACGGTGCCGTAGGCGATGCCGATATTGTCAACCACGGCCAGGTCTTGTCCGTCACGGCCGACCGAACTGAGTTTTCCTGCTCGCAGATCGAGCCGCACGCTGGCGCTTACGCTAGAAGCATCGAGAGTATTCACCCCGCTATCGTCGACGATGGTGGTTTGCGTCAGGCCGGCCTTGTCGGTGAAGACCGTCGTGTTATCGCCACTGCCAGTGCTGCGCGTGCCGTACAGGCTGCGCAAAGCGGTGAGATCATAGATGCCAAAACTGTCGCGCGGTGCGCCGTTCATCACATCCACCGGCGACATGACGGTAAAGCGGGTATCGTTTTCGGTGTTGATCAGGACCGTCAGTGCTCCCGTGTAGGATTCGGTGAGCGGTGTTTTCAAACCCAGCGCACGGCCGATATCGCTCAGTAGGGCAATCGTGCCGCTGCTGCCAGTGCCAAGATTGGCGGCGGTCGTGCTGCTCAGCCAAACATCGCCGGCGAGATTGCCGGCGATTGGGTCAGGCGAATAGGCATAGTCTTTACTGCTCTGCGTATTGATGCCGAAACGGAGCTGGCCAAAGCTGGACGCAGTGTCACTCACTTCCGAAAACGTGATCAGGGTTTGGCTGGCCAGCGTCGTCAATGCAGCGCGCACGGCGGCTTGTTGGGTCGCGCTCCAGGCTTGGGCAACGGTGCTGCTCACGCCCGCGCCATACGTCGGAATGGTATTGGTAAAACTGTAGGTGATCGTGACGGCGCTGCCCATGGCTTGGGTGGCATTCCAGCGGATGCTGGGGGATTCGATGAGGGTTTGGGGGCCTTTTTGGGTGCTGTCGATGAGGTC
>CANCDR010000020.1 GCA_947374865.1 Oxalobacteraceae bacterium | reverse complement strand
GACAAAGAAATGGTCATGCCTGGCGATAACGTGTCGATCACCGTGATGTTGATCAACCCGATTGCGATGGAAGAAGGCCTGCGTTTCGCGATTCGCGAAGGTGGCCGTACTGTCGGCGCCGGTGTTGTTGCTAAAATTATTGAGTAAGTCGGACCTAAAAAAACCGCATCATTCAACATAGCTGCGGGTGAAAGCTCACCCGCAGTTCGCTCTTTAAGGAAATAAAATGTCAAACCAAAAAATTCGCATCCGGCTCAAGGCTTTCGATTACAAGTTAATCGATCAGTCAGCCCTCGAAATCGTTGAAACAGCCAAGCGTACCGGCGCTGTTGTCAAAGGACCCGTTCCGCTGCCAACACGTATTCAGCGTTTCGACGTTTTGCGTTCCCCGCACGTGAACAAGACATCACGCGATCAGTTTGAGATTCGTACTCACCAGCGTTTGATGGACATCGTTGATCCAACAGATAAAACTGTTGACGCATTAATGAAGCTCGATTTGCCAGCTGGCGTCGATGTGGAAATCAAACTGCAATAAATAATGTAGTTTAGGGTCCCATTCCAGCAATTAAATTCTTGCGGGGTGGGTTTAACCCAGCTATAATGTTCGGCTTCGATAGAGGTTTGCCTCAGGCGACCCTATTATATTTAGTGGTACTAACATCAGCCCCGCCCAATCGTAGGTGGGAATGGAGAAAACAATGAGCCTAGGCCTTGTTGGTCGCAAGGTTGGTATGATGCGCATCTTTACGGATGATGGGGATTCGATTCCTGTTACTGTTTTAGACGTATCAAACAACCGTGTGACGCAAATTAAAACGCCCGATATTGACGGATATAGCTCTGTTCAAGTCGCGTTCGGTCATCGCCGCGCTTCCCGCGTGGTCAAAGCAGCTGCAGGACATCACGCTAAGGCGGGTGTTGAAGCAGGCACAGTCCTTAAAGAATTCCGCATCGACGCCGCGCAAGCTTCAGGTATGAAGATGGGCGATATCGTTGCTGCCACGCTTTTCGAAGCGGGTCAAAAGGTCGACGTGCAAGGCGTAACGATTGGTAAAGGCTTCGCCGGCACCATCAAGCGTCATCATTTCGCCTCAGGCCGTGCAAGTCACGGTAACTCACGCTCCCATAACGTTCCAGGTTCGATCGGTATGGCGCAAGATCCAGGTCGCGTTTTCCCTGGTAAGCGCATGACTGGTCACCTCGGTGATGTAACGCGTACTGTACAAAATCTTGAAATTGCTCGGGTAGATCAGGAACGTTCACTCTTGTTGGTAAAGGGTGCTATTCCTGGTGCAAAAAACGGTCAAGTGATCGTTTCTCCAGCAGTTAAAGTCAAAGCTAAGAAGGGCGCTTAATTATGGAACTCAAGCTCCTGAATGACCAAGGTCAAGCTGCTTCGAATGTTGCTGCGCCAGACACTATTTTTGGCCGCGACTATAACGAAGCTCTGATTCATCAAGTCGTTGTTGCTTACCAGGCTAACGCTCGTAGCGGTAACCGTAAGCAAAAAGACCGTGAAGAAGTTCACCACACAACCAAAAAGCCATGGCGTCAAAAAGGTACGGGTCGCGCTCGTGCCGGTATGTCGTCTTCCCCTTTGTGGCGTGGCGGTGGTCGTATCTTCCCGAATTCTCCTGATGAGAATTTTTCACACAAAGTTAACAAAAAAATGTACCGCGCTGGCCTGTGCTCGATTTTATCGCAGCTGGCTCGTGAAGGTCGTTTGTCGGTTATCGAGAATCTGACAGTTGATGCGCCGAAGACAAAGCTTTTGTCGCAAAAGCTGAAAGATTTGGGCTGTGATTCTGTTCTGGTGATTACCGATAACCTGGATGAAAATCTGTTATTGGCATCGCGTAATTTGCCGCATGTGCTGATTTGCGAACCGCGTCACGCTGATCCAGTTTCTTTGGTGTTCTTCAAGAAAATCTTGATCACCAAGTTAGCCCTGGCGAAGATTGAGGAGATGCTGGCATGAGCACGAATGTAAAATATAGCGAAGAACGCTTGTTAAAAGTCTTGCTTGCTCCAGTGATTTCAGAAAAAGCGACCATGCTGGCTGAGAAAAGTGAACAAGTCGTTTTCTTGGTCGTACCTGATGCGAACAAGCTGGAAATCAAAGCAGCGGTTGAAATGCTGTTTAAGGTTGAAGTCGAGTCCGTTCAGGTTGCGAATCGTCAAGGTAAGCAAAAGCGTAGTGGTCGTTTTAATGGCCGCCGTAACCATACTCGCCGTGCTTTCGTATGCTTGAAGCCTGGCCAGGAAATCAACTTCACCGAGGAGGCTAAATAATGGCACTCGTTAAAGTCAAACCAACCTCACCAGGCCGTCGTGGCATGGTCAAGGTGGTCAACCCGGACCTGTTCAAGGGCCGTCCGTTGGCAAGTCTGATTGAAAAGAAATCCAAAACTGCTGGCCGTAATAATAATGGTCACATTACGACGCGTCACATCGGCGGCGGACATAAGCAACACTACCGTCTGATCGATTTCCGTCGTAACAAGGACGGTATTTCTGCGAAAGTGGAACGGATCGAATACGATCCAAACCGTACAGCTAATATCGCCTTGCTTTGTTATGCAGATGGCGAGCGTCATTACATCATTGCTGCCAAAGGTATGGCAGTCGGTGATTTGTTGATGAATGGTTCGGAAGCGCCGATCAAGTCTGGTAACTGCTTACCAATTCGCAATATCCCAGTCGGTACAACGATGCATTGCGTCGAAATGTTGCCAGGCAAGGGTGCGCAAATGGCGCGTACTGCCGGTGCTGGTGTTGTGCTCATGGCGCGTGAAGGTACCTATGCTCAAGTGCGTTTGCGCTCAGGCGAAGTGCGTCGCGTTCACGTTGAGTGCCGTGCAACTGTAGGTGAGGTTGGTAACGGTGAGCATAACCTGCGCAAAATCGGTAAAGCCGGTGCAATGCGTTGGCGTGGCGTTCGTCCTACGGTTCGTGGTGTTGTCATGAATCCAGTAGATCATCCGCACGGTGGTGGTGAAGGTAAAACGGCCGCAGGTCGTCATCCAGTATCACCTTGGGGTCAACAGACGAAGGGTAAGAAGACGCGCCGCAATAAGCGCACTACTTCCATGATCGTTTCTCGCCGCGGCAAGAAATAAGGAATAAGACATGACACGTTCATTGAAAAAAGGGCCGTTCTGCGACGCCCATCTGGTGAAGAAAGTCGAGACTGCGCAAGCAATCAAAGACAAGAAGCCAATCAAAACCTGGTCGCGTCGTTCGACCATCATGCCTGACTTCATAGGCTTGACCATCGCTGTTCACAATGGCAAACAACATATTCCGGTGTACGTATCGGAAAACATGGTTGGCCATAAGCTCGGTGAATTCGCACTGACTCGTACGTTCAAGGGTCATGCGGCAGATAAGAAGGCTAAGAAATAAGGTCTTATGATGGAAACTAAAGCTAATCTACGTGGTGTTCGCCTTTCGGCCCAAAAGGGTCGTTTAGTTGCAGATCTAATCCGCGGTAAAAAAATTGATCAGGCACTCAATATTCTGCAGTTCAGCCCTAAAAAGGGTGCTGTAATTATCAAGAAGGTTCTCGAGTCCGCAATTGCGAACGCTGAACATAATGATGGTGCAGATATTGATGAGTTGAAAGTAACGACGATTTATGTCGAAAAAGGTTCGGTTTTGAAGCGCTTTACAGCGCGCGCAAAAGGCCGTGGTGATCGTATTTCTAAGCAATCCTGTCACATTTACGTGACTATCGGCAACTAAGGGGTCACGATGGGACAGAAGATTCATCCAACCGGTTTTCGCCTTTCAGTAACACGTAACTGGGCATCTCGCTGGTATGCAGGCAATGGTAACTTTGCCACCATGCTTAACGAAGATCTGAAAGTTCGTGCTTATCTCAAGACTAAACTGAAGAACGCTTCAGTAGGCCGCGTCGTTATTGAGCGTCCAGCTAAAAATGCCCGTATCACTATTTACAGCTCCCGTCCGGGTGTTGTGATTGGTAAAAAAGGCGAAGATATTGAAGTGTTGAAAGCAGCGCTCGCAAAATTGATGAACGTGCCTGTGCATGTCAATATTGAAGAGATTCGCAAGCCAGAGACTGACGCGCAATTAATCGCTGACTCGATTGCACAGCAGCTCGAAAAGCGGATCATGTTCCGTCGCGCCATGAAGCGGGCAATGCAAAACGCCATGCGTTTGGGTGCTCTCGGTATCAAGATCATGTCGTCGGGTCGCTTGAACGGCATCGAGATTGCACGTAAAGAATGGTATCGCGAAGGTCGCGTTCCACTCCATACTCTGCGAGCAGATATTGACTACGGTTTCGGCGAAGCTGAAACAACGTACGGCATTATCGGCATTAAGGTATGGGTCTACAAAGGCGATCGTCTGGCAAGTGGCGAAGCACCAACGCTCGATACCTCAAATGACGATGATAAAAAACGTCGTGGTCCGCGTCGTGATGATGCCAAGCCTGCAGCTGCTCGTCCACGGACACCGCGTGCTGATGCTGCTGCGCCATCAAGTGCACCTGGGGCAGCTGCTCCTGGCGTAAAACGCGTTCGCGCCAAGAAGCCTGATGCCGTCGCGGCGCCGGCTGAGAAAGCAGGAGAATAATTATGCTGCAACCAGCACGCAGAAAATATCGTAAAGAGCAAAAAGGTCGGAACAAAGGTATTTCTCACGAACGTGGGACTGCCGTTTCTTTTGGTGAATTTGGTCTGAAGGCAATTGGACGTGGTCGCATTACTGCCCGTCAAATTGAAGCGGCTCGTCGCGCCATGACTCGTCATATTAAGCGCGGTGGACGTATCTGGATCCGTATTTTCCCGGACAAGCCAATTTCACAGAAGCCTGCTGAAGTTCGTATGGGTAATGGTAAGGGTAATCCGGAGTACTACGTTGCCGAGATCCAACCAGGTAAAGTATTGTATGAGATGGACGGTGTTGACGAAGCGTTGGCTCGTGAAGCTTTCCGTCTGGCCGCAGCTAAACTTCCGCTTTTGACAACGTTCGTCGTGCGTCAAGTCGGCCAATAATCGGAGCGAATTATGAAAACATCTGAACTCCTCACCAAAGATCAAGCAGGACTTACTAAAGAACTGAATGATTTGTTGAAGGCACAGTTTGGTTTGCGCATGCAAATGGCGACGCAGCAGTTGTCTAACACTGCGCAGCTCAAAAACGTGCGACGCGACATTGCTCGCGTTAAGACCGTCATGACACAGAAGGGTGCCTAATTATGAATGAATCAGTGAAAAAGGTACCTTTAAAGCGCACGCTGATCGGTAAAGTCGTATCCGATAAAATGGATAAAACTGTCACCGTGTTGATTGAGCGCCATGTCAAGCATCCTTTGTACGGAAAAATTATCATGCGCTCGAATAAATATCATGCTCATGATGAAACCAATCAAGTCAAAGATGGTGATGTTGTGGAGATCCAAGAGGGTCGCCCAATTTCAAAGACCAAAGCTTGGACTGTGACGCGCGTTGTACAAGTATCGCAAATTGCATAATAGTTGTTGCAGTTTGATGGTTTCGGTGTAATAATGTTTGGCTTCTCTGCTGGTAAGGCTTTGCAGTGAAGTTAAACAAGTTCCGAATTTGTATTTTTAGTAGGTTTTGGCGTCACTCCGCCCCATAAGTTTTCCGGCTCCCGGAAAACTTGACGGGACCAAGACTAACCGTTTGTTCGCATTGTGCGATTCCGACGGGTAAAGTTGGGAAAGAAAATATTATGATTCAAACTGAAAGCCGGCTAGAAGTAGCCGACAACACTGGTGCTCGCGAAGTGATGTGCATTAAGGTGCTTGGTGGTTCAAAGCGTCGTTATGCCAGCATCGGTGACGTAATTAAAGTGACTGTGAAGTCAGCAGCACCACGTGGCCGCGTGAAAAAAGGCGAGATCTACAATGCTGTCGTTGTCCGTACTGCAAAAGGTGTCCGTCGTCCAGATGGCTCTTTGGTGAAGTTCGATGGCAATGCAGCGGTTCTTTTGAACGCTAAGCTTGAGCCAATTGGTACACGTATTTTTGGACCGGTCACACGCGAATTGCGTACTGAGCGTTTCATGAAAATCGTGTCACTCGCTCCTGAAGTTTTGTAAGGGTAGCCATGGATAAGATTCGTACAAATGATGAAGTGATTGTTTTGTCTGGTAAAGACAAGGGCAAGCGCGGCATCGTTAAGCAGCGTATAGATGCAAACCACGTTGTTGTTGAGGGTGTTAATGTTGCGAAAAAAGCGACTAAGCCGAATCCAATGACTGGCGTAACTGGTGGCATAGTTGATAAGCTGATGCCAATTGATGTGTCAAATGTTGCATTGTTCAATGCAGCTACTGGCAAGGCAGATCGTGCTGGATTTAAAGACGTGGATGGTAAGAAGGTCCGTGTTTATAAGTCGAGCGGCGAAGTTGTGAAGGCTTAATATTATGGTCCGTCTACAAGAATTTTATAAGAGTAAAGTGGTCTCTGATTTGACAGCCAAGTTTGGCTATAAGTCATCGATGGAAGTGCCGCGTATTCTGAAAATTACGTTGAACATGGGTTTGTCCGAAGCGATTGCAGACAAAAAAATCATCGAGCACGCTGTTGGTGATCTAACTAAAATCGCTGGCCAAAAGCCAGTCGTCACGAAAGCACGTAAAGCAATCGCCGGATTTAAAATTCGCGAAGGCTACCCTATCGGATGTATGGTAACTCTGCGCGGTGCGCATATGTACGAGTTCCTTGATAGATTCATTACAGTGGCACTGCCACGCGTTCGTGACTTCCGCGGTGTTTCAGGTCGCGCGTTCGACGGCCGTGGTAACTACAACATCGGTGTCAAGGAACAGATTATTTTCCCTGAGATTGAGTATGACAAGATTGACGTGTTGCGTGGATTGAATATCAGTATCACGACGACCGCAAAGACCGACGATGAGGCTAAAGCACTCCTCGCCGCATTTAAATTTCCGTTCAGAAACTGAGGTTGCCATGGCAAAATTGGCACTGATTAACCGTGAACAAAAGCGTGCTGACTTGGTGAAGAAATTCGCCCCAAAGCGTGCTGAGTACAAGGCAATCATTGATGATCAATCGAAGTCAGAAGAGGAGCGTTACGAGGCGCGCTTGAAGTTACAAGCACTTCCGCGTAACTCGGCTCCGACTCGACAACGTAACCGTTGTTCATTGACAGGTCGTCCGCGTGGCACATTCCGTAAGTTCGGTCTGGGCCGTATTAAGCTCCGTGAAATCGCCATGCGTGGTGAGATTCCGGGCATGACAAAAGCTAGCTGGTAATAGGAGAAGATGCAATGAGTATGAGCGATCCTATCGCCGATATGCTGACCCGTATCCGCAACGCGCAATGTGTGCAAAAGACCATGGTAGCAATGCCGTCGTCCAAAGTAAAAATTGCAATTGCCAATGTCTTAAAAGACGAGGGTTACATTGAAGATTTCGCCGTATCCGAAAATTCGGGTAAGCCGGAATTGAAAATCGGTTTGAAGTATTATGCTGGCCGTCCTGTTATTGAGCGCCTAGAACGCGTTTCCCGTCCAGGGTTACGTATTTACAAAGGCAAAGACGCGATTCCAACCGTGATGAATGGCTTGGGCGTTGCGATTGTCTCTACACCAAAAGGTGTAATGACAGATCGTAAAGCGCGCGCAACCGGTCTCGGTGGCGAAGTTATTTGCTACGTCGCCTAAGGAGTTCAAGATGTCACGTGTAGGTAAAATGCCGATTTCACTGCCAACAGGTGCCGATGTCACTATCAGCCCTGAGCAGATTGTAGTCAAAGGACCTTTGGGTTCCCTATCGCAGGCCCTAACAGGTTTGGTCACCATTGAAAACACCAGCGGTGTTCTCAAATTTGCTGCTGCTAATGATAGCCGTGAAGCGAATGCAATGTCTGGTACATTGCGCGCTCTGGTCAATAACATGGTGCAGGGTGTTACCAAGGGCTTTGAAAAGAAACTGAACTTAGTTGGTGTTGGCTATAAAGCGCAAGCTCAAGGCGACAAACTGAATCTTTCTTTGGGTTTTTCTCATCCTGTCGTTCACCAAATGCCTGCTGGCGTGAAGTGTGAAACACCAACAGCGACTGAAATCCTGATCAAAGGTATTAGTCGTCAACAGGTTGGTCAAGTCGCTGCTGAAGTTCGTGCTTATCGCGCTCCTGAGCCATATAAAGGCAAGGGCGTCCGCTACTCGGACGAAGTGGTAACGCTTAAAGAAACCAAGAAGAAGTAATAGGGGTTGACGATGGATAAGAAACAATCACGTTTGCGCCGCGGACGTCAGACTCGGGCTAAGATTGCTGAGCTGAAGGTCAATCGCCTGGCAGTGCATCGTACTAATTTGCATATTTATGCAAGCATCATTAGTCCGGATGCTAAAGTTCTTGCTTCAGCCTCGACTCTTGAAGCCGAAGTGCGTTTGGCCCTTGCGGGTCAATCAGGTCTGGGTGGCAATGTTGCTGCTGCAGCCTTGGTTGGTAAGCGCGTTGCTGAGAAAGCATTGAAGGCAGGGATTGTCGAGGTTGCTTTCGATCGCTCTGGATTCCGTTATCACGGTCGTGTGAAAGCTGTTGCTGAAGCTGCTCGCGAAGCCGGTCTGAAGTTCTAAGGAAGATTTGTCATGGCAAAGATGCAATCAAAGATGCAAAGCGACAAGCCTGATGATGGCATGCGCGAAAAAATGATCGCTGTTAATCGCGTCACCAAGGTAGTTAAGGGTGGCCGGATCATGGGTTTTGCTGCACTGGCTGTTGTTGGTGATGGCGACGGTCGTATTGGTATGGGCAAAGGCAAGTCAAAAGAAGTGCCAGTTGCTGTACAAAAAGCGATGGAAGAAGCGCGTCGTAAAATGATTAAAGTCACGTTGAAAAACGGGACTTTGCAACATACCGTATTTGGTAAGCACGGTGCCTCATCTGTGATGATGTCGCCAGCCAAAGATGGTGCTGGCGTTATTGCTGGTGGACCAATGCGGGCGATCTTTGAAGTCATGGGTGTAACGAACGTTGTTGCCAAGTCCATTGGTTCAACAAACCCATACAACATGGTCCGCGCTACGCTTGACGGCTTAGCAAAAATGAATACTGCTTCAGAGATTGCTGCTAAGCGCGGCAAGTCTATTGAAGAAATCTTGGGTTAAGGTGATTGTGATGACACAAACCGTCAAAGTAAAATTAGTCATGGGACTCATTGGTACACGTGAATCTCACCGTGCGACTGTACGTGGTCTTGGCCTTCGCCGGATCAACTCGGTCTCTGTCCTTGAAGACACGCCAGCGGTTCGTGGAATGATCAACAAAGTCTCGTATCTTGTGAAAGTTGTATCGTAAGCGCAAGCTTTCGGTCGGAGTTAATTATGGAACTTAATAGCATTCAGCCAGCCGATGGCGCAAAACATTACAAGCGCCGTGTAGGCCGCGGTATTGGTTCTGGCCTCGGTAAGACTTCTGGCCGTGGTCACAAGGGACAAAAGTCGCGTTCAGGCGGTTTTCATAAAGTCGGTTTCGAGGGTGGTCAGATGCCGCTCCAGCGCCGTCTGCCTAAGCGCGGTTTTAAATCATTGGCAACACCTTACAAAGCAGAAGTTCGTTTGTCGGATCTGGAGAAATTGCCAGTCGCCGAAATCGACGTGATCGCTTTAAAGCAAGCTGGCCTGGTTGGAGAATTAGCCCGCGTTGTGCGCGTGATTCTGTCTGGAAGTATTTCCAAAAAGGTCGTGCTCAAGGGTTTGATTGCAACCAAGGGCGCCAAAAGCGCGATTGAAGCTGCTGGTGGTTCTGTTGCTTAATATTACTGTCATTGGGAGTGTAAAGTGGTAACAACTCCTCAGTTGGCAAAAGGTGCTGCAAACGGCTTTCCTTGGGGTCGCTTGTGGTTCCTGCTTGGTGCATTAATTGTTTATCGCGTTGGTGCCCATATCCCGGTTCCGGGTATCGATCCAACGCAATTGACGCAACTTTTCAAAGAGAATCAAGGCGGTATCCTTGGGATGTTTAATATGTTCTCCGGCGGAGCGCTCTCCCGGTTTACCATATTCGCTCTTGGTATCATGCCGTATATCTCTGCCTCGATCATCATGCAGTTGATGTCGATTGTATCAAAGCAGTTAGAGTCCCTAAAAAAAGAAGGGGAGTCTGGTCGCCGCAAGATTACGCAGTATACCCGTTATGGCACCTTGTTATTGGCAACGTTCCAGGCGTTAGGGATTGCAGTGGCTTTGGAGTCGCAGTCTGGTTTGGTGATTGATCCCGGCATGGCCTTTCGCTTTACCACTGTGGTAACACTGGTGACTGGTACGATGTTCCTGATGTGGCTGGGTGAACAAATCACTGAGCGTGGTTTGGGAAATGGTATTTCGATCATTATTTTCGCCGGTATTGCTGCAGGTCTGCCAAATGCACTCGGTGGTTTATTTGAATTAGTAAGAAGCGGATCAATGAACGCGCTGTCGGCAATTCTGATTTGTTTGATCGTTGCTGCGGTTACTTTCGTTGTCGTGTTTATTGAACGAGGCCAACGTAAAATTCTGGTCAATTACGCCAAGCGGCAAGTAGGTAACAAAATTTATGGTGGTCAAAGTAGTCATTTGCCACTGAAGCTAAATATGGCTGGTGTAATTCCGCCGATCTTCGCTTCTTCCATTATTTTGTTCCCTGCAACGATTACCAGTTGGTTTACTTCAGGCGATTCGAGCAATCCGTTTGTATTGTTCCTTAAGGATTTGGCTGCGTCGATGGCACCTGGTGAACCGATTCATGCTTTGTTGTACGCTGTCGCGATTGTATTCTTTTGCTTTTTTTATACTGCCTTGGTTTTTAACAGTAAAGAAACAGCGGATAATTTAAAGAAGAGCGGTGCATTTGTTCCTGGTATTCGCCCAGGCGATCAGACTGCACGCTATATCGATAAGATTCTGACGCGATTGACTTTAGCTGGCGCTGTGTACATTACTTTAGTTTGCTTGTTGCCAGAATTTTTGATTGCACGTTGGAAAGTTCCATTTTATTTCGGCGGGACGTCACTCTTGATCATTGTTGTAGTGACTATGGATTTCATGGCACAAGTTCAAAATTACGTCATGTCTCAACAGTATGAATCGCTACTTCGTAAAGCGAATTTCAAGGGTGGAATTCAAACACGATAAGCGCCAGGAGATGAGCATAACGCATGGCAAAAGATGACGTAATTCAAATGCAGGGTGAGATTCTTGAAAATCTCCCAAATGCAACCTTCCGGGTAAAACTGGAAAATGGGCACGTAGTTTTAGGTCACATTTCTGGAAAAATGCGTATGAACTACATTCGCATTCTTCCTGGAGATAAGGTCACAGTAGAACTAACGCCTTATGATTTAAGTCGTGCACGTATTGTATTTAGAACTAAGTAATTTTTAGCACTACGCAATTAGTAGTTCCGCATAACATAAGTTTTTGAAAGAAAGAGGGCAAAAATGAAAGTGCTCGCATCAGTTAAGCGGATCTGCCGCAACTGTAAGATCATCAAGCGCAAAGGCGTAGTTCGTGTAATTTGCACAGAACCGCGCCATAAACAGCGCCAAGGTTAATTAACGTTATTGATCGAGGAATAACGAATGGCACGTATCGCAGGGGTTAATATCCCAAATCATCAACACACCGTCATTGGCTTAACTGCTATTTATGGTGTTGGCCGCCCACGTGCGCAAGATATTTGCGTTAAGTCAGGTGTTCCGACCAATAAAAAGGTCAAAGATCTAGACGACAACGAGCTCGAAAAGCTCCGCGAAGAGATCGGCAAGTTTATCGTTGAGGGCGACTTGCGTCGTGAACTCTCGATGAATATCAAGCGCCTGATGGATCTTGGTTGCTACCGTGGAATGCGTCACCGTAAAGGTCTGCCTGTACGTGGTCAACGCACAAGAACCAACGCGCGTACTCGTAAGGGTCCTCGCAAGGCCGCACAATCGCTGAAGAAGTAATTTAAGCGTTTAGTTTGACCAGTCCGTTTCAAGGAAACTATTATGGCAAAATCTCCAAATAACGCCGCCGCAGCACGCGTGCGTAAAAAGGTAAAAAAGAATGTTGCTGAAGGCATCGCGCATATCCATGCGTCCTTCAATAACACCATCATCACGATTACGGATCGTCAGGGAAATGCGCTGTCATGGGCAACCTCTGGTGGTGCCGGCTTTAAGGGTTCGCGTAAATCGACCCCGTTTGCAGCCCAGGTTGCAGCAGAAGCCGCTGGTAAAGTCGCTGTTGAATGTGGCGTAAAAAATCTAGAAGTGCGTATCAAGGGCCCAGGTCCTGGTCGCGAGTCTGCTGTTCGTGCTCTGAATAATCTTGGCATCAAGATTACCCAGATCCAGGACGTGACGCCAGTACCGCACAACGGCTGCCGTCCGCCAAAGCGTCGTCGTATTTGATGTAAGCAGTGGGACGATTTCATATCGTCCTTCTGTTGTTGGAATTTGTCTTGCTCGCCCGCCAAAGTTTTGGCGGGCTTTGTTATTAAGCCCACTGTCTGTTTGATGGCAAAGCAGACTAGCGTTTGTCAAATTGTTCGCCTGAATAATTTGGTGCAAGCGTCATTTAATTAAAGGATTTATTGTGGCTCGTTATATTGGACCTAAAGCAAAACTCTCACGCCGTGAAGGCACGGACCTGTTCCTTAAGAGCGCTCGTCGCTCGCTGGATTCCAAGTGCAAACTTGATTCAAAGCCTGGTCAACATGGCCGTACTTCTGGTGCGCGTACTTCCGATTACGGTAATCAGTTACGTGAAAAGCAAAAAGTAAAACGTATGTACGGCATTTTGGAGCGTCAGTTCCGCCGTTATTTCGCTGAAGCTGATCGTCGCAAGGGTAACACCGGCGAAACACTGCTCAAGCTTCTCGAAGCACGTCTGGATAATGTCGTATATCGTATGGGCTTTGGTTCTACCCGTGCTGAAGGTCGTCAGTTAGTCAGCCATAAGGCTTTTACGGTCAATGGTAATGTCGTCAATATCGCTTCGTATCAAGTTAAAGCTGGCGACGTCGTTGCCGTTCGTGAAAAATCGAAAAAGCAAGTGCGTATCGTTGAAGCGCTTTCTTTGGCTGAGCAAATTGGCATGCCTTCATGGGTCACGGTTGATCCTAAGAAGATGGAAGGTACATTCAAGTCCGCTCCAGACCGTTCTGATATTGCACAAGACGTTAATGAATCGCTGATCGTCGAACTGTACTCACGTTAATTATCAAACTGGTGCACACAGACCGTGTGCACCTTCCCATCGAATGCCATCAGCCTTATCGACGTAACGAGTCGAGGGTATTGAAAAGGACATTGTATGCAAAATAGTTTATTAAAGCCCCGTATCATTGAAGTCGAGACGCTCGGACCGAGCCACGCGAAAGTCGTGATGGAACCGTTTGAGCGTGGTTATGGCCATACGCTGGGTAATGCCTTACGTCGCGTTTTGTTGTCTTCGATGATTGGCTACGCGCCGACTGAAGTCACGATCGCTGGTGTCGTACATGAGTATTCATCACTGGATGGCGTGCAGGAAGACGTCGTCGACATGTTGTTGAACTTGAAGGGCGTTGTCTTCAAGCTGCATAACCGTGATGATGTCACTCTGATTTTGAAGAAGGACGGCGAAGGTCCCGTGCTGGCTTCCGATATCGAATTGCCGCATGACGTAGAGCTGATTAACCCTTCCCACGTGATCGCAAATCTGACTGCCGGTGGCAAGCTGGACATGACGATCAAAGTAGAAAAAGGTCGCGGTTACGTTCCTGGTAATGTGCGTCGTCTGTCTGAAGATGCGAACAAAACCATCGGCCGTATCATTCTAGATGCGTCTTTTTCACCAGTTCGTCGGGTTTCCTATTTTGTTGAATCCGCGCGCGTTGAACAGCGTACCGATCTGGACAAGCTGGTCATCAATATCGAAACGAATGGTGTTATTTCGCCAGAAGAAGCGATCCGTCAATCAGCACGCGTGCTGGTCGATCAGTTGAATGTGTTTGCAGCCCTTGAAGGTACCGAAGCAGCTGCTGAAGCGCCTTCCCGTGCACCGTCGGTTGATCCGATTCTCTTGCGTCCGGTCGATGATCTTGAATTGACTGTGCGTTCGGCTAATTGCCTCAAAGCTGAAAATATTTACTATATCGGTGATTTAATTCAGCGCAGCGAAAATGAATTGCTCAAGACGCCAAATCTGGGTCGTAAATCACTTAATGAGATCAAAGAAGTTTTGGCCTCGCGTGGTTTGACATTGGGTATGAAGCTGGAAAACTGGCCACCTGCTGGCCTCGAAAAGTAAGATTTATTGATCCATATTTACCGGCCCGCGCTGCCTCAAGGGTAGCGATAGAAGAGCTGGACCAATGAGCTGATGTTGGGCTCTTGTTCATAACTTAAAGGAATTATAATGCGTCATCGTCACGGTCTACGTAAGCTTAATCGTACTTCTTCCCATCGCTTAGCGATGCTTCGCAATATGATGGTCTCTCTGCTTCGTCATGAAGCCATCAAGACGACTCTGCCAAAAGCAAAAGAGCTGCGTCGCGTTGTTGAGCCAATGCTTACATTGGGTAAAACGGATAGTCTGGCCAATAAGCGTTTGGCCTTTGCGCGTTTGCGTGACCGCGAAATCGTCGGCAAATTGTTCAGTGAGTTGGGTCCTCGTTACGCTACGCGTAATGGCGGTTATTTGCGCATTTTGAAAATGGGCTTTCGTGTAGGCGACAACGCGCCTATGGCGTTTGTTGAACTGCTTGACCGCCCAGAAATCACTGAAGCGGTAGAAATCGCTGAAGAATAAATCAGCGCTTTCAATTTAAAAAAAGCCAGGCATGCCTGGCTTTTTTGTTGCCTGATGCATTAGCGACGATGAAAGCCGATGTGGCGAGTTAGCCGCATCGGGAGTCGATCAAGCAGCGCCGTGATTTTTGAGCAGCCGTGCGATGTCCAATGCAAAATAAGTTAGCACACCATCTGCACCGGCGCGCTTAAATGCCATCATCGATTCCATCATCACCTTATCGTGATCCAGCCAGCCATTTTGCGCCGCTGCTTTTAACATCGCATATTCGCCGCTGACCTGATATGCGAAGGTCGGCACCTTGAAGGTATCCTTCACCATCCGCACCACATCCAGGTAGGGCATGCCGGGCTTAACCATGACCATATCGGCACCTTCGGCGATGTCTAGTGCGACCTCGCGTAAAGCCTCGTTGGCATTCGCCGGGTCCATCTGATAACTGGATTTATTGCTCTTGCCCAGATTGGCAGCAGAACCCACCGCATCCCGAAAAGGGCCGTAAAAGGCCGATGCATACTTGGCCGAATAGGCCATGATGCGGGTATGAATAAACCCCTGCGCTTCAAGACTCGAGCGGATGGCGCCGATACGACCATCCATCATGTCAGAGGGTGCGACGATGTCCGCGCCGGCTTGGGCGTGCACCAACGCCTGCTTGACGAGCATCTGAGTCGTTTCATCATTGAGAACGTAGCCGTCAGCATCCAGTAGGCCGTCCTGACCATGACTGGTATAGGGATCAAGGGCGATGTCTGTGAGAATACCAAGCTGAGGGAATCGCGCTTTCAGTTGACGGATAGCTCTGGGAACCAGGCCTTGCGCGTTGAGTGACTCGTGGCCGTCGGGCGATTTAAGACTGGTCTCAATGACAGGAAAGAGTGCCAGAACCGGAATACCCAGATCGACGCACTCCTGTGCCACAGGCATGAGCAAATCGAGCGATACACGCGATACGCCCGGCATTGAGGTCACGGCTTCGGTACGCTGGCTGCCATCAAGAATAAAGACGGGATAAATCAGATCGTGCACAGCAATATGATTTTCACGCATCAAATCACGTGAGAAAGCATCCTTGCGCATTCGACGCATGCGAACCGCCGGAAATTCACCGTTTTGAATAAGGGGGAAGGTCATGGAAGTGTATCCTCTGACGGTTCGGGCGTTTGCGTCAGGCCGAACAAAGACAAAACTTTATCATTTGCCTCTTCGAGACCAGTCCGCTTTAAGGCAGAAAAGAGCTGTACCGTAAAAGGAAGCGGCTGGCCCTCACCATTCACGTAACTCGACAGCACCGTGCGGGCCTGACGCAGCGCATTCGTAGCATCATTACGATTGAGTTTATCGGCCTTGGTCAATAAACAATGAATCGGCTTTCCTGTCGGGGCAAACCAGTCGAGCATTTGCAGGTCGAGTTCGGTAAATGGGCGGCGCGCATCCATCATCAGGACTAGCGCGGCGAGCTGTTCGCGGCGTTGGACATAGTCGCCCAATAAATTCTGCCAGTGATCTTTGGCCGAACCAGAGACTTCGGCGTAGCCATAACCGGGAAGATCGACCATCAGGGCACGAATTTCCTCGACGATGGTTAAGTCTTTACGATGCTGACCGACCAGCGCGCCACCGATGGAAAAGAAATTGATATGTTGTGTGCGGCCGGGCGTCTTGGAGGCAAAGGCGAGCTTCTTTTGGTTGCACAAAAGATTGACGGCAGTTGACTTGCCGGCGTTGGAACGGCCTGCAAATGCGATTTCCGGAACTTGCGTATTTGGCAAATCACGGAGGTGGTTGACCGTGGTGAAAAAACGGGCTTGCCAAAGTAGGGACATAAGTTTGTGTAAAATACAAAGAGAGGGGCAAAATGCCAGAAAGCTATTGTACAATAAGGGGTTGCGGAGTCGTGAAATGCATCGCTACTAGTTTAGTCGATCGCCAGTAAAATACATGTCCTGCTGCGCTATTTTTGCCCCTATATTAATTACGAGCCTCAAGGTGTTTGAATGAATCGTGTTTTGTCATCCTTATTGAAAACCATGTTGGTCGCAGCACTGGCCTTAGCCAGCGTCGCCTATGCCAATGAAGAGAAAAAAGTCGTTAAAGCGGACCCCGCCAAGGGCGAGACGCTGTACACGAATGGCGATGCGAGTCGCAATATTCCGGCATGTATTTCCTGTCACGGTGCTGGCGGCAATTCGACGATCAGTCAAAATCCAAAGCTGGCAGCGCAGCACGAAGCGTACATCTATAAACAGCTCGTCGAGTTCAAAGGCCCGACGCGTGTTAATGCCGTCATGAGCATGTATGCCAAAGTCCTGACGGACGAAGAGATGAAAAATCTGGCTGCCTACGTCGAATCGCAGGCGCAAAAGCCAGGCGCTGCCAAAAACAAAGATACCGTTGAAATCGGTAAGAAAATTTACCGCGCCGGTATCGCCGAGAAAAATGTTCCTGCCTGTGCCGGCTGTCATGGTCCCAATGGCGCGGGTATCCCGGCGCAGTTTGCCCGTATCGGCGGACAGCATCAGGACTATACTGTTTCGCAGCTGACCGGATTCCGTGGCGGTGTGCGTAAAAACAGCGCGCAGATGATGACGATTGCTAAACGGCTTTCTGATGATGAGATGGCGGCAGTTGCCGATTACATCGCCGGTTTAAAATAATCCCACCGGTCCGCGAAATTACAAACAGGGGTGGCTGCGGCCACCCTTTTTTTATTAAGACATCATGATATCAAGTACCTCCGGAATACAGCTGCAAACGCGGCGCCGCTGGCTGGCTGAAACGGTCGAGCTGATTTCTTCGATGCGCTTTTCGATCAGCCTGCTGGCGATGATCGCGATTGCCTCCGTCATTGGCACGATTTGCAAACAGAATGAACCGCTGCCAAATTACGTCAATCAATTTGGCCCGTTCTGGTTCGATGTGTTTGGTAAGTTTGGGCTCTACTCGCTCTATTCAGCCTGGTGGTTTTTATTGTTCATCGTGGTGCTGGTACTGTCGACGTCGCTATGCATTTCGCGTAATGCGCCCAAAATGCTCAAGGATATGCGAAGCTGGCGTGAAACAGTGCGCGAGCAATCGCTGCAAAATTTTCATCACAAAATGCACTGGCAAAGCCCGGCAACGCGTAATAACCTGACAGCGGATCTCAGCGAGCGTCTTGCGCAAAACGGCTACAAAAGCAAATCCTTCGCGCGCGAAAATGCCACCCTGATCGCCGCTAAACAGGGTGCGGCCAATAAGTGGGGATATATTTTTGCGCACAGCGCGATCGTGATTATTTGTATTGGTGGCACGCTCGACTCTGAACTGCCGATCAAGCTGCAGCAATGGCTCTACGATAAAACACCATTTGCCGGCAATGGCGTGATCGCCGAAATCCCTGCCAAGCACCGGCTGGGGATTGGCAATCCGAGTTTTCGCGCGAATACACAAATTCCTGAAGGTGGCAGCAGCAATACCGCCATCGTGCAGCAACAGGAGGGCGCGTTTATTCAAGATCTGCCCTTCACTATTCGCCTGAAAAAATTCGTTATCGAACACTACTCGACCGGAATGCCGAAATTATTTGCCAGTCAGGTGGAAGTCATTGATGCGGAAACAGGAAAATCTTTTGAGGCCACGATCAAAGTCAATGAACCTTTGGTTTATAAAGGCATCGCAATTTACCAGTCGAGCTTTGACGATGGTGGCAGCAAGTTAAAGCTGGCAGGTTATTCAATGACCGGTGGTAAAAATGCGCAATTCTCCATGCAGGGCGAAGTAGGTGGATCCAGTCCGCTGGTCAATTCTGCAGATGAGCAGTACAACGTCGAGTGGACTGGCTTTCGTCCATTTAATGTGGAGAACATGAGTCAGAACGGACAAGACGTTCGGGCTGTCAATCAGAGTAAAAGTTTTTCGGCCAGCCTGGAAAAGCGCTTGGGTTCCGCTGCTAAAAACGCCAATAACAAAGAGCTGAAAAACGTCGGCCCCAGCGTGCAATACAAGTTGCGCGACAAGACCGGTCAGGCACGTGAATACAATAATTACATGGTCCCGGTACTGGTGGATGGTAGCTATGTATTTTTGACGGGTATGCGGGAATCCCCCGCCGAACCCTTCCGCTATTTGCGTATTCCAGCCGATGACGATAATCAGATCGATGAGTGGATGCGGTTACGCGCAGCGCTCATGCAGCCCGAGTACCGAAAACTAGCTGCGCAGCGATATGCCATGCGCGGAGTCGCCACAAGCATGGCGAATGCACCGCAGTTACGTGCGCAGATTGAGGCCTCCGCCTATCGCGGACTGACGCTGTTTGCCGGGAACGGCGAGCAAGCTGGCTTTATGGCGATCTCCACTTTCTTGGAGCGGATTCCGGTGGCAGAGCAAGAAAAAGCGGCCGATATTTTCATGAAAATCCTGAATGGCAGTCTGTGGGATTTATGGCAGGTCGCACGCGAAAAAGATGGTTTGCCGGCAGTTGAAATGAATGAAAAGCAGGGCCGCTTTTTACAGCTGGCGACGAATGCTCTGTCGGACACGTCGTTTTATGGCGCGCCGGTCTATTTGCAGCTGCGTGAGTTTGAGGAGGTTAAGGCTTCAGTATTGCAGCTGACCCGCTCGCCGGGAAAAAACATCGTTTATTTTGGCTGCTTACTACTCATTCTCGGTGTTTTCTCGATGTTTTATATTCGCGAACGGCGTCTGTGGATCTGGATTAAATCGACGCCTGATGGTCAGTCGGAAGCCTTGATGGCGATGAGTTCGCAGCGTAAAACGCTCGACTTTGAAAAGGAATTTACCGTGCTGGCAAAACAGCTGGCGCAAGCATAGATTAGCCAGCCGGCATAGAATGTTGTGGGCGACGGCTTAGGGTGGTCGCCGAGAGAAGAAATCAAGGAGCTGAAATTGGAATTGGAAATGAAAATGCAGCAAGGCGCTGAGCAGTTTGGGCGGCAGTCGTTTTTCAAGCGCTTGGGTATTCTTGATGGCCTATTTGCTGCGAGCCTCTGTGCGGCGGCATTGTTCGCTTTAGTGCGCTTTGGCGCCTTCATGGATTATTACGAGCAGGCGATTCTGATTCTCGCCGTACCGACTTTTTCGCTGTTGGGCTGGAACTGGAAACCGCTGCGGACATTGATGCTGCTACTGGGCCTGTTGAGTATGGCCGCGATCGGGCTTTATGGCGGCGCGCTCGAGATGGGCAGTCAAAAGTTTTTCCTCAAATATCTGCTCTCAAGCCAGTCAGCTATTTTATGGATGGGGACCTTGTTTTTCCTTTCCACCGGATTTTACTGGGGTGGCTTGCTCTTGCGCTCGAACCTGGGTAATTCTATCGGTAACCTGCTGTGCTGGGCGGCGGTGGTGATGGGCTTTACCGGCATGCTGGTGCGCTGGTATGAGTCGTATCTGATCGGAGCGGATATTGGTCATATCCCGGTCTCCAATTTATACGAAGTTTTCATTCTGTTTGCCATGATCACGGCGCTGTTTTATCTCTATTACGAACATCATTACAAGACCCGTCAGCTGGGCGGCTTTGTTCTGCTGGTGATTTCTGCGGCTGTCGGCTTTCTGTTCTGGTACACCGTCACGCGCGACGCGGCCGACATTCAACCGCTGGTGCCAGCCTTGCAAAGCTGGTGGATGAAGATCCATGTGCCGGCTAACTTTATTGGCTATGGCACGTTTGCATTAGCGGCCATGGTCGGTGTTGCCTATCTATGCAAGGCCAAGGGAATACTGGCTGATCGCCTGCCTGCCTTAGAAGTCCTGGATGACATGATGTACAAGTCGATCGCCGTCGGCTTCGCCTTTTTTACCGTCGCCACCATCCTCGGTGCGCTGTGGGCTGCCGATGCCTGGGGAGGCTACTGGTCGTGGGACCCGAAGGAGACCTGGGCACTGATCGTGTGGCTTAATTACGCGGCCTGGCTGCACATGCGGCTGATGAAAGGTCTGCGTGGTCAGTTTGCTGCCTGGTGGGCGGTGATTGGTTTATTGGTCACGACCTTTGCTTTTCTGGGCGTGAATATGTTTTTGTCTGGCCTGCACTCTTACGGCCAGCTATAAAGTAAATTTAACTGCAGCTATAGCGCCAAGGAGTCCTCATGTTAATCAAGCACGCACCGAATGGAATCGACCGTCCTTTTGGCTCGGAGATTACGCCGCGCGAGGTCTTCGAGTCACGCCGCAGCTTCATCAAACAATTATCGCTCGGCTCGATTGCCAGCGCGTCGATGCTGGAAATGCTGTCGCGCGAAGCCTTCGCACAAAACGCGCAGGCGCAAAAACTGTCCGCCAAGCCGAACCCATCGTTTGTCGTCATGGACAAGCAGACGTCCTACAAGGATGCGACGACCTATAATAATTTTTATGAGTTCGGTACCGACAAGGCCGATCCTGCGCAATATGCCGGCACTTTGCGTCCGCGTCCCTGGACTATCAGCATCGAGGGCGAAATCAAAAAGCCGCTTACGCTCGACCTGGATAGCCTGCTCAAACTGGCGCCGCTCGAAGAGCGCATTTACCGGCTGCGCTGCGTCGAGGGTTGGTCGATGGTGATTCCGTGGATCGGCTTTTCGCTGTCGGAACTGATTAAAAAAGTTGAACCGAATGGAAACGCCAAATATGTTGAGTTCATCTCGCTGGCGGACAAAAAACAAATGCCCGGCGTGCGCAGCCCGGTGCTCGACTGGCCGTATGTTGAAGGCCTGCGTCTGGACGAAGCCAATCATCCCTTGGCTTTGCTTGCCTTGGGTATGTACGGTGAAGTGCTGCCGAATCAAAATGGTGCGCCGGTGCGCATGGTCTTGCCATGGAAGTATGGCTTCAAGTCGGCCAAGTCGATCGTCAAGATTCGCTTTACCAAAGACCAGCCGCAGACTGCCTGGAACAGGGCTGCGCCCAGCGAGTACGGTTTTTATTCCAACGTGAATCCGGAAGTCGATCATCCGCGCTGGTCACAGGCCACCGAGCGGCGCATCGGCGAAGATGGTTTCCTGACCCGCAAACGCAAGACCCTCATGTTTAACGGTTACAGTGAAGTCGCTTCGCTCTATAGTGGCATGGATCTGAAAAAATATTATTGAACGGGGCGGGCCGATGCCGACACTCAGTAGCCCATCGTCGCGCCAAACTGGCGTGATCCGGGGGGCGATTTTTTTGTGTGCCTTATTGCCATTCGTGCGTCTGGTGATGTTTGCGCTCATTGATACGCTCAATGACCGTCTCGGTGCCAATCCGCTCGAATTCATCGAACGCAATACCGGCGACTGGACGCTGTATTTTCTCTGCCTGACTTTGTGTGTGACGCCGCTGCGGCGATGGTTAAAATGGCCCTGGCTGCTGAAATTGCGCCGCATGCTGGGGCTGTTCACATTTTTTTATGCCAGCCTGCACTTGCTCACTTTTATCTGGTTCGATCATTTCTTTGATCTGCCGGCGATGAGCAAGGATATTCTCAAGCGCCCGTTTATTGCCATCGGACTGAGCGCCTTTTTGCTCTTGCTTCCCTTGGCGCTCACCAGCAGTCAGGCCATGGTACGGCGCCTGGGAGGTCAGCGTTGGCAGCGACTGCATCGCCTGATTTATGTGATCGGGCCGCTGGCTATCCTGCATTTCTGGTGGATGAAGGCCGGCAAACACGATTTTTCGCAGCCTTTGCTATTTGGTTTAATAATGGCATTATTGTTGTTATTGAGACTTTTCTGGTGGCGCCAGAAACAAAGGACATAATGACGACGACTCCTGTGGCCGCACCAGATCCCCGCGCGCACATTCTTACGGCCGCTGACAGTCCGCGCTGGCTGCAACGCTGGTCGATTCGGGCCTTGGCTCTTCTGGGCTGGACGGTCGCTTTCAAGCCCTTGCCAGGACCGCGTGGCGTCATCATTGTGTATCCGCATACCTCGAATTGGGATTTTCTGTATGGCTTATTGGCCAAATGGGCGATTGGCTTGCCGTTTCGCTTCCTCGGCAAAGCGAGCTTGTTTCGGTATGGGCTCGGTACCTTTATGCGCGCGGTCGGTGGCGAGCCAATTGAACGTGGGAGTGCGCAGGGAGCGATTGCGCGTATTGTTGAGCGTATTGAGCAATCAGACTTTTATTGGCTGGCCTTAGCGCCGGAAGGCACGCGCAAATTCAAGCCAACGTGGCGCAGCGGGTTTTATCATATAGCGCTTGGCGCCAAGGTACCTTTGGGGCTGGTCAGGATTGATTACCGGGTCAAACAGGTGCGCTTTGTGGATATGCTCGAACTCACAGGGGAAATCGAGCGCGATACAGCCATGATAGAAGCAGTATTCGCCGGCTGTGTGGCCTTTCATCCTGCGCAGGCGGCGCCTATTGTGTTTGGCGACATCGCAGAAAAAGAAAAGCTGCAGACTTAATCGAGTGTGCGCTCAAGATTGAACAGATCCGCCGGATTTTCGCGATCACGTACCAGGAAAAGTTTTTCACCATCGACCATGACTTCGGCCGCCCGGCCACGGGTATTGTAGTTCGATGCCATCGTCATGCCATAGGCGCCAGCCGACATGATGGCCAGCAGATCACCTTGCTCAAGCGGCAGCATGCGGGCACGCGCGAGCCAGTCGCCGGATTCACACACCGGACCGACCACGTCGTACAGGCTACCCGCGCCGTCACGTTGCACGACTGCCTGCACACCATGCCAGGCATCGTACATGGCGGGGCGCATCAGATCATTCATGGCAGCGTCAACGATGGCGAAATTTTTACTTTCGCCGTGTTTCAGGTAGAGTACCTCGGTGAGCAATACGCCGGCATTGCCAACGATCGAGCGACCGGGTTCAAACATGACCTTGATCGGACGTCCCTGATAACGGCTAGCGCGCCAGACATCAATACGCGCAAACAGACGGCCGAGATAATCACCAATCGCGACCGGCTGATCGGCGTCATAGGCAATGCCGATACCGCCACCAATGTCGAGATGGTGCAGGCAGATGCCTTCTGCATCCAGCGTATCGATGAGTTCGATGAGCTTGTCGAGCGCCTCGAGCAGTGGTGCGTCATCCAGTAACTGTGAACCGATGTGGCAGTCGATACCGACCACCTCAATGTGCGATAAGGCAGCTGCCGCGCGGTAGGTCGCGAGCGCGTCTTCGTAGGCGACGCCGAATTTGTTATCTTTCAGACCGGTAGAGATGTAGGGGTGAGTCTTAGCATCCACGTTCGGATTGACGCGCAAGGAAATGGCGGCTCGCTTACCCATTTGACCGGCGACTTCGTTGAGGCGGTGCAGCTCAGGAATCGATTCAACGTTAAAGCACAAGATGTCATGCGATAAAGCCAGGCGCATGTCGTCACGAGTTTTACCCACACCGGAAAAGATCACCTTATGCGGATCACCGCCAGCCGCCAGAACGCGCAATAACTCGCCACCCGAAACAATATCAAAACCCGACCCCAGCTGTTTTAATACACTGAGTACGCCCAGATTAGAATTTGATTTGACCGAGAAGCACACCAGCGCGTTGGCAGCATCACGACCACCGGCCCGGCAGGCGTTGGCATAGGCAGAATAATTGGCAGTCAGCGCAGCCTTGGAGTAGACATAGGTGGGCGAGCCAAATTGGCGGGCGATCTGATTGAGCGGCGTTTGTTCGGCGCACAACACACCGTTAATATAGGAAAAAGGCGACATGGGAGACGAATTATTTGGAAAGGGGTGTGCCGAGGGGTTCGACTTTGCCGGGCAAGAATAAGGGACCTTTTTGTCCGCATGCACTGAGCAAGCCAGACAGCAGCAGCAAAATAACAAGGCGGGATAGAACGGATTTCATGATCAGGATTAGAATCACACTTTAAAGAATTTCACTGGAGTGTAGCATGACCGAAACCGAATTCCTGAATCTGGTCGATGTGACCATGAACCGTATCGAACACCAGCTTGAACAGGCCACCGACGACGGCGAAACCGATGTCGAGTGTAGCCGCAGCGGTAATGTGCTGGAGATCGAATTCATCGATAACGGCTCGAAGATCATCATCAACAGTCAGGCGCCGATGCAAGAGCTGTGGGTCGCTGCGCGCGCCGGCGGATTCCACTATGCCTGCCGGGATGGCGCCTGGATTAATACGCGCGACGGCAGTGAACTGTTTAGCGCACTCTCGCAGCTCGTTAGTGGTCAAGGCAATTCCGCTGTGAACTTACAAGGGTAATTCCAATTAGCTGGGGTGCGCTATTTTTCGTCGCCAAGACCGATACTCATGACGCCGCTACCCGGAGGATTCTCAGCGTAATGATAATCGCCATTACTTTGGACTACGCCCTCCGGCACGGCCCGCTCCTCATTCGGGACATCTTTGAGGGCTTTTTGCATGAAGTTAATCCAGATCGGCAGGGCGATACCGCCGCCGGTTTCTCGGCTGCCCAGACTCTTGGGCTGATCGAAGCCGATCCAGGCGATCCCGACCAGATTCGGCTGATAGCCGGCGAACCAGGCATCGATCGAATCGTTGGTGGTGCCGGTCTTGCCGGCCAGGTCGGTGCGCTTGAGGCTTAAAGCGCGCGTTGCGGTACCGAAGCGCACCACGTCTTTGAGCATGCTATCGACGAGGAAGGCATTGCGCCCATCGATGACGCGATTATTTTCATCGCCGGCCAAATCGGGCTTGGCTTGGGAAAGCACTTTGCCGTTATTGTCGGTAATTTTAGCGATCAGGTAGGGGCTGACTTTATAGCCACCATTGGCAAAGACTGCGTAGGCACCGGCCATTTGCAAAGGCGTGACGGCACCGGCACCCAAGGCGAGGGTGAGATAGGGCGGATTTTTTTCCGGATCAAAGCCGAAACGGGTGGTGTATTCCTGACCGTATTTGGCGCCGATTTTATTGAGGATACGGATCGAGACCATGTTCTTCGACTTGGTTAATCCGCGCCGCATACTTATCGGTCCATCATAGGTGCCGTCATAATTTTTTGGATCCCATGCCTGGCCACCGGTTTGGCCGGCATCAAAGCTGATTGGCGCATCGTTAATCATGGTCGATGGCGACAAGCCTTTTTCCAGTGAGGCGGAATAAATGAAGGGCTTGAAAGAGGAGCCGGGCTGACGCCAGGCCTGGGTAACATGATTGAATTTATTGCGATTGTAATCAAAGCCGCCGACTAAGGCGCGAATAGCGCCATCGTGCGAACTGGCGGCAACAAACGCTGAGGCTACTTCGGGCATCTGGGTAATCGACCAGAGATTGTTTTCGCGGATCACGCGAATCACCGCGCCACGGCGGATCTTGCGATTGGGTGCGGCCTTCTCGGTTAAAGCACTGGCCACAAAGCTCAGACCGGTTCCGCTGATGTTGATTTCTTCACCAGAGGTGAGCACCGCCTTGACCGATTTGGGACTGACCTCGAGCACCACGGCGGCGACGATGTCGTCACTGTCGTCGTGTTCGGCTAGCTCTGATTCGATGGCATCGTCGGCTTCTTCTTTGCCGGCCGGGATCGTGATGAAGGCTTCAGGGCCACGATAACCGTGCGCACGCTCATAATCAATCACACCACGCCGCAGCGCGATATAGGCGGCTTCCTGATCGGCTTTGGTGACGGTAGTGGTGACGATCAGGCCACGTGTGTAGGACTCTTCCTTGAACTGATCGACTACCATCTGGCGCGCCATTTCGGCCACGTATTCAGCGTGCACGCTAAATTCGCTGCTATTGGTCTTGATGCGTAATTCTTCCTGCATGGCTTGCTTCAATTGTGCGGGGGTGATGAAGCCCAGAAGTTCCATGCGCTGAAGAATGTATTGCTGACGCACTTTGGCACGCTTAGGATTGACGACCGGATTATAGGCTGAGGGTGCTTTGGGCAGACCGGCGAGCATGGCGGCTTCGGCAACGCTTAACTGACTCAATGTTTTGCCAAAATAAATTTGTGCAGCAGAGGCGAAGCCAAACGCCCGCTGGCCCAGATAAATCTGGTTCATGTACACCTCAAGAATCTGATCCTTGCTCAGACTGGATTCGATCTTCCAGGCCAGTAAAGCTTCATAAATCTTGCGGGTATAGGTTTGTTCGCTGGAAAGAAAAAAGTTACGCGCCACCTGTTGGGTGATGGTCGACGCGCCGTGCTTTTGGCCACCCAAAAAATTATGCAAGGCCGCGCGCAGGATGCCTTGATAGTCGAGTCCGCCATGACTATAAAAACGGTCATCTTCTGCGGTCAGTACCGCTTGCTTCATCAACTCTGGAATGTCTTTGATATGCGCGACATTGCGGCGCTCCTCACCGAATTCACCCAATAAGACATTGTCTGCGGACATGATGCGCATCGGAATTTTTGGCCGGTAGTCGGTCAGCGTATCGAGTGCCGGCAAATTGGGGTAGGCCAGCGTCAGCATGAAGACCAGTAACAGGGCGCCAATCAAGGCCAGGCTGATAAAAAATCCTGTGCAGGCAATCAACAGACGTTTTGACAGCGACCAATCGCGCCAGGACCATCGACTAGGCAATTGTGCGGGACTTTCGGTTGGGGAGTGCGGAGATGTCATGCGCAACTTTGAATGGAAGAAAGAAAGTCATTTCATTATAACGGGCGGACTTCAACTTGCACGCGACTAAAGCAACTTAGTGCCGAGCTTGCTTGCGAAAAAAATAAATGTCTTAGCTTGCCACTCGTCGGATTTTGGCAACGAATTTTTAAAATCGCCATGTTTAAATACTTTAAACATTCTTTTATTGAATGTCGGGCTTTAAAGTAGTTTCAGAAACACCATCTGCAACTGCCAGTTTATAAACAACTTTTTAAAACACAATTTTTGGCTGTCCGCCGTTGGACTGCCGCTTTGGACCGCCGCTTTGGACAGCATTAGAGTTCTCAGGAGCGGGTTCGTTCACATCAGCACTGTATTCGGGAGTCAGGTCCTTGGCTTTTCATTTCGGATCCTTGTTCGGCCAGAAAAACCCGCCCCTGATCGGTCTGGATATTGGTAGCTCCGCGATCCGCCTGGTGGAATTATCTGCGCCGCTAAAAAATATTTTTCGCCTTGAACACTGCGCCAGCGAAGCCTTGCCGCATGGTGCTGTGGTGGATGGCAATATCGAAAATATTGCACAGGTCACCGATGCCATTCATCGTGTGTTGATCAAGAGCGGTAGTAAAGCCAGACTGGTCGCTCTGGGGATGCCGCCAGCGGTCGTGATTACCAAAAAAATTATTCTTCCGGGTGGCATGAGCGACGATGAATTGGAAATCCAGGTCGAAAATGAAGCTGGCCAATATATTCCTTTCACGCTCGACGAAGTCAGTCTGGATTTTGATGTGCTCGGCATCGCACCGAATGCGCCGGATGACATCGAGATTTTATTGGCCGCGACGCGCAAGGAAAAAGTCGAGGACCGGATTGCCGTCGCAGAAGCGGTTGGCTTACAGCCCAGGGTGATGGATATTGAATCCTATGCCGCGCGCGCTGTGACGGAACATATCGGTAGCGGCCTAGACGGCGGAAGCGAAGGCAAGATCATCGCCTTGTTTCAGATCGGCGCGAATGTGACGCATGTGTCGATGCAGCTTGACGGTCAGGTTTTGTATGAGCGTGAGCAGCCGTTTGGCGGTAGTCATCTCACGCAAGATATTGCGCGCGCTTACGGCTTGTCGTTCGAAGAGGCCGAAAGCAAAAAACGCAGTAACGAACTCTCTGCCGAACTGTCTACCAATTATGAGCGCGAATATCGCGCGCCCTTTATCGAAAGCGCGGCCGCTGAAATTGCCCGCGCTATTCAATTCTTCTTTACCTCCACACCTTATACGCGGGTCGACCAAATTTATCTGGCCGGCGGCTGTGCGGTAATACCAGGTCTGCGTGAACGAGTCGCCTTGCATACGCGTTGCGCTTGCGCTGTCATGAATCCGTTTGAGGGAATGCAGGTAGCGTCGTCCGTCCGTGAAAAACAGCTGGCCGCAGAAGCGCCGGCATATTTGGTGGCCTGTGGACTGGCCATGCGCAGGTTCGATCAATGATCCGCATTAACTTACTGCCACACCGCGAGATGCGTCGCAAGATGCGGCGTCAAGCTTTTGTCGCGTTGCTGACCTTGGCTGCTTGTATCGGGGTGGTCGTCATTATGGGTGGCGCCGGTATTTTTTCCGGGCTGATTTCAGCGCAGGAGCAGCGGCATCATTTTCTTAAGGCAGAGAACAGCAAACTCGATGAACAGATCAAGGAAATCGCTCAGCTCAGACAAGAAATTGATGGCCTCAAGGCGCGCCAGCAGGCGGTGGAAGATTTACAGGGCGACCGGAATCAGCCGGTGTTCCTGCTCGATGAGCTGGCCAAGCAGGTCCCAGAAGGGGTTTATTTGCGCGCCTTTAAGCAGGATGGTCAGCGAATTGTTCTCAACGGCTATGCGCAGTCGAATGAACGGGTGTCTGAGCTGTTGCGACATTTTTCCAATCATTCTCCCTGGCTGGAACGTCCCGACCTGATTGAAATTCGTTCGACCGGACTGGGGCAGGGACGTGATGCGCGCAAGGTGTTTGATTTTATCGTCAACGTTGGTATTCGACGGCCACGCGATAAGGAATCTGCGACAGTCAGCCCGGCACCCGTAGCGGCACTCAAGAGCCCTGAGACGAAAGAAAAACAATGATGGATTTTCAACGTCTGGATGAATCGATCCGCAGCCAGTTTCGCGGTTTGAACGGGCGCCACCCTGGGCAGTGGCCTGTGGTGCCACGTATGGCCTGTGCGTTGGCCGTGACGATCGCGGTGATTTTTCTGGGCTGGTTTTTTTACTGGAGCGATCAGATTGAACACCTCAGCGTGGGTGAGCAGGAAGAACAAAAACTAAAAGAAGCGTATCGCAGCAAGCTGTTTCAGGCAGTGAATCTGCCAGCGCTGCGTAAGCAGAAAGAAGAGGTCGACGGTTATGTATCCAAGCTCGAGAAACAGCTGCCCAGCAAAGCCGAAATGGATGCGCTGCTCTCAGAAATTAATCAGGCCGGACTAGGGCGCGGCCTGCAGTTTGAATTATTTAAACCCGGTCAGGTACTGGTCAAGGATTACTACGCCGAGCTGCCGATCGATATCCGCATCACCGGCTCGTATCACGATGTGGGGGCCTTCGCCAGCGACATCGCCAATCTGCCGCGCATCGTCACGCTTAATAACATGAGCTTGGCGAGTAAGGATGGCAACCTGACACTGGAAGCGATCGCCAAAACCTTCCGTTATCTAGATCCGGAAGAAGTGGCCGCACAACGCAAGGCGGCTGCAGCGAAAAAGGCAGCAGAGTCTAAAGGGGAAAGAAAATGAAGAAGCGCACAATCCTGCTCTTGCCGGTCGCCGTGCTGGCCCCTTTCTTAAATGCGTGTAGCGATAACGGTGTGCCGGAATTACGCCAATGGATGACACAGGTGCGTCAAGAAACGCATGAGTCCGTGCGCAAGGTCGAGCGGCCTAAACAGTTTTCGCCCTTTGCCTACGAGAGCAAAGATGTGCTGGACCCTTTCGATCCTAAAAAATTGGCCGCGGCGTTTGCCAAGCTCAAAGGCAATGCGGGTAACGCCCTCAAGCCGGATCTGGACCGGCGTCGTGAGCCGCTCGAAGCCTATCCGCTGGATGTGATGAAGATGGTCGGCACCTTGCAAAGGCCCGGACTCAGTACGGCCTTGCTGCAGATCGACAAGATGATTTATCAGGTCAAGATGGGTAACTATGTTGGTCAGAATCTGGGCATGGTGATCGGCATTTCTGACGCGGAGGTCGAGGTCAAGGAAGTGGTACAGGATGCAACCGGTGATTGGGTGGAACGTCGAGCAAAGTTAGCGTTGCAGGAGATAAAAAAATGAAACTGCTTCAATCAAACCTGACGCGTCTTCACAATCGACTAAAGTTTTTTCGAAAGGCTGCGCAAGTCGCTATGCCGGGACTGCTGCTGTTTGGCTTATTGCTTAGCGTGTCTGCCAAGGCGCAGGAAAATGCGATTCTGGCGCTCGCCGCGAGCCAGCAGGATGGCGGCGTGGTCGTACGCGTGACGCTCAAAAATCCCCCTGCCAAGCCGCCGATTGGCTTCTCTATTTCCAATCCGTCGCGCATCGCGCTCGACTTTGCTGCAACCAGTAATGCCACGGGTAATACGCTGCAGGAGATCGCCTTGGGGGACGTGAGGTCGGTCAATATCGTGCAGGCTGGTGAACGTTCGCGGCTAATCTTTAATTTATTGCGCAATAAAAATTATGTCAGCACGGTCGAGGGGCAAACGGTCGTCATTCGTATTGATGACGGCGCCGGATTCAACGAGGTAGCAGCGCATGCGCCGCCATTGGCAACAAAGCCAAGCCTTGTCACGCCAGCACAAGCGTTGCGGGAAGTGGATTTTCGTCGCGGCAGTGGTGGCGAGGGACGGGTCGTCATTGATTTGCCACCGAATCAGGCCGGTATTGATGTGCGTGGGCAGGGGCAGGGTGTGGTGGTCGATTTTTTCAAGACCAGTCTGCCGGAAAGCTTGCGTCGGCGCCTTGATGTGACCGACTTTGGCACGCCGGTGAGTCTGATCACCACCACCACACAAGGCGAAAATGTGCGTATGCAGATCGAGGCCAAGGGAGCCTGGGAGCATAGCGCGTATCAGAATGAATCGCAGCTGGTGGTGGAGGTGCGACCGCTCAAGGAAGATCCGAATAAGCTCGGCCAGGGTACGCGTAATTATCGCGGTGAAAAACTGTCGCTCAATTTTCAGAATGTTGAGGTGCGTGCTGTGTTGCAGGTGATCGCCGATTTCACCAGTTTGAACATCATCACCAGCGATACCGTGAATGGCAATCTGACCCTGCGCTTAAAGGACGTTCCATGGGATCAGGCGCTCGATATCGTCTTGCAGTCGAAGGGACTCGACATGCGCAAGAACGGTTCGGTGATCTGGATCGCGCCAAAGGATGAACTCCTGACCAAAGAAAAACTGGAACTCGAACAGCGCGCGCAGATCGCCGATCTTGAGCCCTTGCGGACGGAGACTTTCCAGCTCAATTATCAGAAGGCGGAATCCTTCAAGTTGATATTTGGTCTCGATAGCGGTGCGGCCGCAGGCGCTGCCCCAGTCGCTGATGGTAAAAATCGTATTCTGTCTAAACGCGGCAGTGCCGTCATGGACCCGCGTACGAATCAAATGTTTGTCACCGATATCGCCAGCCGCCTGGAAGAAATTCGTAAGCTGGTGCAAAAGGTCGACATCCCATCGCGGCAGGTCTTGATCGAAGCGCGGATCGTCGAAGCCGATGATAAGTTCAGCCGTAACCTGGGCGCTAAACTTGGGTTTGCCGATATGCGCAATATTCGCGGCGGAGACGCCGGATATCAGATTTCGCAAAACAGTAATACCCGGATCGCGGCCACCGGTAATTTACTCGGCGTTGGGGAACAAACGGGACAAGTAAAGATCAGCGACCAAAGTTACATACCCAATACGCAATTCGTCAACCTGCCGGCAGCCGGCATTAACGGACTCAATCCCGGCAGTCTCGCCATCAGCCTTTTTTCTGCGGCAGCGAATCGCTTTCTTAACCTCGAATTGTCTGCGCTGGAAGCCGATGGCAAGGGCAAGATCATCTCCAGCCCGCGTGTCGTGACTGCGGATCAGCTCAAGGCCTTGATCGAACAGGGAACGGAATTACCATACCAGCAAGCGACGTCGAGCGGGGCAACGTCGGTCGCTTTTCGCAAGGCCAACTTACGGCTTGAGGTTACGCCGCAAATTACCCCGGATGGAAATGTAATTCTTGAAGTTGATGTTAATAAAGACAGCGTTGGGCAGGAAACCCGAGCTGGTTTTGCGATCGATACCAAGCATGTCAAGACTCAGGTGCTAGTCGAGAATGGCGGCACCGTTGTGCTGGGTGGGATTTTCCAGCAGGTCGAACGGGACGAGGTAAGCAAGGTGCCGTTTTTTGGCGATGTTCCCGTGCTGGGTTATCTGTTTAAAACCACTGGACGCACCAGCACGAAAACAGAACTGCTCATTTTCATCACGCCCAAGATCGTTACGGATCGGGTGGTGGGACGCTAGCGACGACGTCATTTTTTCATCATGGTGTGAGTGAGTCAGGCCCATTGATCGCCTCTTTTATTTAGGAATATTCAAGATGCTGACGAATATAAAATTGCCCTTGCCGCTGTTCAAGCTGGCGCTGGTGAGTCTGTTTGCGCTGTTACTGTCCGCCTGTGGTGGCGGCGGCGGTTCGCCGGGCAGCACGACGATTAGCAGCTCGTCGACTACCACGACCACGCCGGCGATCACACCAGCGCCAACGATCACTTTGATGCTTGTTGATAGCACAGGCACAGCCAAGACGGCGCTGACCACAGCCAGACCGCTCACTGCACGCGCCAGTGTTAAAGATGCTGCCGGTAAGCCAATTGCCGACACCATCGTCAAATTTGCCGTTGGCCCGAACTTGAGTACTCTGGCCCCGCAGGATGGTTCTGCACTGACCAATGCCGCTGGCGAAGCGAGTGTCACGATGGCGGTTAAAAGTCTGGAAGTCGCCCAGGCCATGGCGGGTGCTGCGGATACGATTTCGGCTGCGGTGACGATCGGTGGCCAAGTATTGACCGCCACGAGCAATTATTCACTCGGTTCGACTGCCATCACTTTGCGTCTGGTAGAACCCAATCCTGCTGCGATCGCGCTGAATGCCTACGACACGACGCCGATCAAGGTCGATGTATTCACCGATGGTGTGCTCTATACCGCCCAGCCAGTGACGGTGAATTTCAGTTCAGCTTGCGCGAATGGCAAGGCTGATTTGCCGGCCAGCGCCAGTACCATCAATGGCCGGGCGCAGGTGGTGTATCGGGATAAAGGCTGTAGTGCCAACGATACGGTGACGGCCTCGGTGCCGGGCGCACCGGCGGTAAACGCCAATCTGATGATTGCCGCGCCGGTAGCCGCCTCGATTGGCTTCGTTTCGGCCACGCCAAGTGATAAGGCGATCGTCATCAAGGGTGCTGGTGGTAATGGCCGCACAGAAACGGCGGTGCTGACCTTCCAGGCATTTGATACTTTCGGCAATCCTTTGCCGAACCAGACGGTGAATTTCTCGGTCAACCCCGCCAATGTCGTCGTCCTGCAAGCCAATTCTGCCACCACCGGCGCTGACGGCAAGGTGATCGTGGCCGTCAATTCTGCCAGCACGCCGACCACCTTCCGCGTCAGCGCCACCCTGGCCTCAGGTCAAACGACGATTTCTGATACGGTGACGGTGACTACGGGCCAGCCGGTACAGACCGCCTTTTCGATCAGTGCTGAAAGTTTCAATATTGAAGGCTGGGATGTCGATAATGTAAAAACAAAACTGAACGCCTTGCTGGCAGATAGTGCCGGTAATCCGGTCGCCGACGGTACGCCGGTGGTGTTTCAGACCGATAGCGGGGCAGTCGGCAGTTCGGCGATTGGCGGCTGCCTGACGGTGAATGGTGGCTGCAGTGTGGATTTTCGTAGCCAGGCGCCACGCTTCGGTCTCAATAATCCGCAAGGTAAGCGACCCGGCGTGGCGACGGTTACGGTGTCGAGTACCTCGGCCTCGTTTAGTCTGTCGCAGCAGATCGCGGTCTTTCTTAGTGGTTCAACGGCGCGAATCAACGTCAACCCTGCCGGGCCACTGAGCACGATGAATTGCGGATATTTCCCTTTGACCGTAGAAATAACTGATACAAACGGTAATCCCATGCCCATTGGGACCACGGTGGCGGTGGTCAATACCGATAAAGTCACGGTAGGGCAGATTTTTCCAGCGACCGTCATGAACATTCCCCCGCGCAAGGATTTTTTCTACGACCCGCAAAAAGTCGCACCGCAGACCGACCGGCAGTTTTCTTCTCATCTGATTCCGCTCAAGCCAGATGAAGCGACCTGCAAACCGGGCGCCCCGAATATTGGCGTCGGCGCCTTCAGTATCTTGATCACCTCGCCGCTTGGACTTGCTGTGGCGTTTCCTTTTAGCTTGAAATTTCCTGTTTTTTGACCCAAAGCCGGCAATAAAGCGCCGCCAGACCTGAAAATAGAAGTTCCGCTGCACCGCCGTTAGGCAATAAAATAGGGGGTTGGCAAACCGGACATGAAAAATGGTCTGCCACCTCCTGACTAACAATGCCGTGCGAGCTACTCTTTGTCGAAAAATATCTTTCTTGTTGGTTTGATGGGCGCGGGTAAAACGACGCTTGGTCGTGCGCTTGCCCGCAGGCTCAATAAACGCTTCATCGACACCGACCATGAAATCGAGGCGCGCACAGGGGTATCGATTCCGGTGATTTTCGAGCTCGAGGGCGAAGAACAGTTTCGTCAGCGTGAGGCGGAGGTGATCCGGGACCTGACGGCACTGGAAGATGTTGTGATCGCCACTGGCGGCGGCGCCGTTTTGCTGGAGCAGAATCGCAGCTATCTAAAGCAACGTGGCACGGTGATTTTTCTGCGTGCCAGTATCAATAGCATCATGCAACGCACCAGCCACGACAAGAATCGGCCCTTGCTGCAAACAGCCGACCCGCGCGCTCGCCTGGAAGACATGTCGCGTCAGCGCGAACCTTTCTATGCCGACGTGGCCGATATCGTCATCGAGACAGGTCGGCCGAACGTACAGGCCATGCTGGCGACAATTCTGGGCCAACTCGAACGCTTTTCCAAACCGACTTCTTTGATGTCGACGCCTACCATGCCCAACCCTACCATGCCCGATCCGTTTATCCGTCGTACCGATACCGCCGCTTCCCATGTCGTGAATGTCGATCTGGGCGAGCGCAGTTATCCGATTACGATTGGCCCGCAATTGCTCGATCGTGGCGATTTGCTGCTGCCGCATATCAAAGGTGCGCGCGTGGCGATCGTCACCAACACCATCGTCGCGCCCTTGTATCTGGAGCGTGTTGTGCAGGTACTCAAGGCGGCCGGCAAGCAAGTCACCTCGATCATTTTGCCGGATGGTGAAGAAGAAAAAAACTTCGCCAGCCTGACGAAAATTTTTGATGTGCTGCTGGCAGAGAAATGCGATCGCACCACCACCATGATTGCCCTGGGCGGCGGTGTCATCGGCGACATGACTGGCTTTGCCGCGGCCACCTATATGCGCGGCGTGCCTTTCATTCAGATACCCACGACCTTGCTCGCGCAGGTGGATTCATCGGTCGGTGGCAAGACGGGGATCAATCATCCGTTGGGTAAAAACATGATCGGCGCGTTCTATCAGCCGCAGGCGGTGATCGCCGATACCGGCAGTCTGAACACGCTGCCAGCGCGCGAATTATCGGCCGGTCTGGCGGAGGTGATCAAGCATGGCGCGATTATCGATGCGCCATTCTTTGAATGGATCGAACAAAATATCAGCGCACTGATGGCGCGTGATCCCCTGGCGCTGGCCTATGCGATTCGCCGCTCGTGTGAAATCAAGGCCGACGTGGTACGCCAGGACGAGCGCGAAGGTGGTCTGCGGGCGATTCTTAATTTTGGTCATACCTTCGGTCACGCAATCGAAGCCGGCATGGGTTATGGTGTCTGGCTGCACGGTGAAGCGGTCGGCTGTGGCATGGTGATGGCGGCGGATTTATCCTGCCGTCTGGGGTATATTGATGCCGCTGCGCGCGATCGGCTGACTGCGCTGGTGCAGGCGGCCGGTCTGCCAGTCAGGGCGCCGGACTTGGGTCAAGCGCGTTGGCACAGTCTGATGGCGGTCGATAAAAAGAACGAGGGCGGAGAAATTCGCTTTATTCTGATGCGCCCGCTGGGTTCGCCCTTGATCACGCCAGTGCCACAAGAACTATTATTGCAGACGCTGGCTGCTTGTTGCGACAAGGCCTGATGCATCAGCGAGTATCGGTCCTCAGATAGCGCATCAGATAGACCATCAGATAGACAATGAGCCTGCCGGCCTTCAACTGGAATTGATATGAACTTCGAAGCACATCTGGCACCGTATGCGGCCCGTTCCGCCACCTCTCCCGGTCGCAGTCATGCCGAGGCGGCGCCTGATTCGCGCACCGAGTTTCAGCGCGACCGTGACCGGATTATTCATTCCACCGCGTTTCGCCGGCTTGAATACAAGACCCAGGTATTCGTCAATCATGAAGGCGATTTGTTTCGTACCCGTTTAACGCACAGTATCGAAGTCGCGCAGATTGCTCGTTCAATCGCGCGTAATTTAATGTTGAATGAAGATCTGGTCGAAGCCATTTCGCTGGCCCATGATCTCGGTCACACACCCTTCGGTCACGCCGGACAAGATGCTCTCAACGCCTGCATGAAAAACTATGGCGGGTTCGAGCACAATATGCAGAGCCTGCGGGTGGTCGACAAGCTCGAAGAGCATTACGGTAATTTCGATGGCCTTAATCTGATGTTTGAAACGCGTGAGGGCATTCTCAAACATTGTTCGGCCTTGCATGCGGCCGAACTCGGTACGATCGGGCGCCGTTTTCTTACGCATCAACAGCCTTCGCTGGAAGCCCAGCTGGCGAATCTGGCCGATGAAATTGCTTATAACAATCACGATATCGACGACGGTCTGCGCTCCGGACTGCTCACGCCAAAACAGATGGAAGAAGTCGATTTGTTCGCCCGTCACTGGCACGAAGTCGAGCGTCTGTATCCCGGTATAAGTGGTCGCCGCGCGATTCACGAGACGATTCGCCGCATGATCAATGCGCTCATCATGGATCTGATTCAGACCTCGGCGGCGCGGATTGCCGATGCGGGTATCCAGACCCTGGATGACGTGCGTCATCGTGGTCCGCTGATCGCTTTTTCTGACAGTATGTTTGCCGAGGCGACCATTCTCAAGCGCTTCCTGCGCGAAAATCTGTATCGTCATTACCGCGTTAATCGCATGACCAGCAAGGCACAACGCATTGTCACCGCACTGTTCGATACTTTCATGCAGGAACCCACGCTGCTCGCGCCCGATCACCGGGTAACTAAACCTGATCCTGATCCGCAGCGTCAGGCAGTCAAGCATGCACGTAAGGTCGCCGATTATATCGCCGGCATGACCGACCGCTATGCCATGCGTGAGCATCGGCGCTTGTTTCAAGTCGACGAAATCTGACGCGATATCAGCGCTGTACGATCAGGCTAGTGCTATCACCTTGCAGACATAAAAAAGGGCGCCAACATCGCGCCCACTTTTGTATCAGTCTGCTGTGCGATTAACTCGCCGAGAGCGATTCCTGCTCGGGCAAATGTTTGATCGCCGCATGATGATGATCCTGCAGTTTGTTTTTGTATTTGATGACCTGCCGATCGAGCTTGTCGATCAGGGTGTCGATAGCGGCGTACAGATCTTCTGCGATGCTTTCAACGTGAATGTCTTTGCCACGTAGGCGCAAATTAATTTCGGCTTTTTGGCGCTTCTCTTTTTCTGGCAGTTTATCGACGGTCAGGATGACCGCAATATCAATAACATGATCGAAATGGCGTCGGATGCGCACCAATTTGCTTTCTACATGTTCGCGAATGGCGGGGGTCAAATCGAGGTGATGTCCACTGATGGTGAGATTCATACAGCACTCCTGTAATTACGCTGCCGGAGGTTCATTAAACATGCATTACTGGCGCATTTTGCGTCGGCAATACAGCCCGAACACGACAACAAAAACATAATAATAACTACAACGATTTGCGCAGATTTACTGGGGGAATCTTCAGGGCTTCGCGGTATTTAGCGACCGTACGACGCGCTACGACCATGCCCTGCTCGCTCAGCATATCTGCAATTTTACTGTCAGAAAATGGGGTTTTAGCGTCTTCAGCTCCTATCAATTGTTTAATCAAAGCCCGTATGGCCGTCGATGATGCTTCCCCCCCTGCTTCCGTGGCGACGTGGCTGCCAAAGAAGTATTTAAGTTCGAACATGCCATGCGGCGTCAGCATGTACTTTTGGGTGGTAACGCGAGAAATGGTGCTCTCGTGTAGACCCAGTGTATCAGCTATTTCACGCAACACAAGGGGGCGCATGGCAACGGCACCGTGAGAGAAAAAATTCCTTTGTCTTTCAACGATCGCCTCGGAAACGCGCAGGATGGTATCGAAGCGTTGGCGCATATTTTTGATCAGCCATTTCGCTTCCTGCAGCTGTGGCGCCAGCGATCCTTCCCCCTTGTTTTGCTTGAGTATGTTGGCGTACAGCGCATTCACGCGCAGTCTTGGCATAACGTCATGGTTGAGCAAAACGGTCCAGCCGGATTTAGTCTTTTTGACAATGACGTCCGGCACAACGTAGTCAGAAGCATCACGCGCAAAACTGGCGCCGGGATGCGGATTACACTGGCGGATCACCGTTTGCGCTTCGCGTAAATCTTCGTCGTCGCAGTCGAGGGCCTTTTTTAATTTATTGAAATCGCGCTGGGCAAACAGCAGCAGATGCGCCTCGACGATCACGATCGCACGCCGCCGCGTGACCAGCGCAATATGCGGCATCTGACGAATTTGTAAGGCCAGACATTCGCTCGGCGTGCGCGCAGCGACACCAGAGGGGTCAAAGCTTTGCACCATCTTGAGTGCTATCGTGAGTTCGTCGAGATCAATGTCACACTCGGCAGGCAGACGCTGGTGGATATCTTCGAGCGACTCTTCCAGGTAGCCGTCTTCATTTAATGCATCGATCACGCATTCGACCAGAGCGCGGTCACGCAGATCGCGCACACTCACGCGCATTTGTTCGAGCAGATGTTCGCGCAGGGTGATCTGATAGGCGCCTAACTGCGGCCGTGCATCCTCGTCATCCGGCGCTTTGGCGGTTCGCGCAACATCATCGAAGCTCCAGTCGGATTCGCTGGTGGCCGGTGTGTCGGATGCTTCGCTGCTGTCAGCGGCAGGAATGTCGGCGTCACTGGCGGGGGTGTTGCTCGACGCGTTGGCGATGTCGCTGCTGCCCGCTGCGCCGTCTGCGCTGGGGGCAGGTGATAGGGCGCCATCGGCCAGTAAGCGCACCGAGTGATCGAGCGGATTGTCGACGCGCTCGAGCATCGGATTGTCGGTCAGGATTTGCTCGAGTTCCTGATGCAGCTCAAGCGTTGACAGCTGCAATAGCCGGATCGACTGCTGCAGCTGTGGCGTCAATGCCAGATGCTGAGAAACGCGAAGTTGCAGCGATTGTTTCATAGTGACTTCATTTCCAGGCCATTCACGTCCCTACATGCGGAAGTGTTCTCCCAGATAGACCCGGCGCACGGATTCATTGGCAATGATGTCATCAGGACTGCCGTTGGCCAGTACTTCACCTTGGTTAATAATATAGGCACGGTCACAGATGCCCAGCGTTTCGCGTACATTATGATCAGTGATGAGCACGCCGATACCGCGCTCTTTAAGAAAACGCACGATGCGCTGGATTTCGATCACGGCGATCGGATCGACGCCAGCGAAGGGCTCGTCGAGTAAAACGAAGCGTGGATTCGTCGCCAGGGCGCGGGCGATTTCGACGCGCCGCCGCTCCCCGCCGGACAGCGACAGTGCCTGACTCTCGCGCAGTTTTTCAATTTGCAAATCTGCCAGCAAGGCATCCAGGCGGCCATCGATGGCGATCCGGTCGAGGGGTTTGCCCTGCGCGTCACGCTGCAATTCGAGCACGGCGCGAATATTATCTTCCACGCTCAATTTACGAAACACCGAGGCTTCCTGTGGCAGGTAAGATAAGCCGAGCGTGGCACGACGGTGAATCGGCAGGCGGGAAATATCTACGCCATCGAGTCGAATTTCGCCGGCATCGGAGGGCACTAATCCGACGATCATATAAAACGAGGTCGTTTTACCGGCGCCATTCGGGCCCAGTAAGCCGACCACTTCACCGCTGGCGATATGGAGTGAAAAATCTGCCACCACCTTGCGCGCGCCATAACTTTTTTTCAGGCCCATGACTTGCAAGGTACTGGTCATCATGGCGCCTTCACTTCAGGCGTGGTCTGGAAGCTGCCCTTGATACGTCCGGCACCAGGTTTGCTTTCACCTTTGGCGGTGTTGTTGACGCTTAAAAATTCAGCCCGACTGTCATAGGAAATGAATTCAGCCTCGACATTATCGGACGGCTTGGTGCCGTCGAGCCGACGCATCTGCGCTTTGGAAATCAGTTTAACCAATTCGGTCTTTTCGTCATATTCGATACGTTCGGCATGCCCGTCCATCCATAAATCGGCGCCGCCATCGCGCTTCTGGCGGAAGGTGGCGAGCTTGCCTGGATCGGCGAACAAGACTGCCGACTGGTAGCCCTCGGGCGTGACCGTGAGGATCATTTTGTCGGCTTTTAAAATCATAGAGCCACGCGTGACGATGACATTGCCGCTCAGGGTGCGGATCTGCTTGACATCGTCGACAGCCATTTGCTCGGCTTCGAAATTGACCGGCTTGCCAGTGTCTGCTTTCTCAGCATGCACGGCCGCACACAGTCCCATGTTGAGCGCCAACAAAAAAAGTTTCGCTAATTTATTCATTGCCAATCCTTCCGGAATAAAGGGCGCCGGCCCGCACTTCGTGCATCTATCTGCACAAGATAAAAATTAAGGCGGTGGCAGAAACGAGCCACTCACTTTACTGCTTAAAAAAATCTGCCGCGTTGCATTATTCGCTTCCATGCCGGTAGCAGTGATGTCGGCGCGACCAGACTGGATATGGACTAACTGAGTGGTCCGTATGAGGTCGTCATCGGGTAGGACCAGCAGATAATCGGTGCGTAACTGAAAAACAGGATTTTGTTCTGAGGCCGGTCGGTCGACTTCTACCTTGTCGTGCAGGTGAATGCGCTTATTACCTTTTTCAATCACGGCCCGCATGGCCTTCATGTTCATCGGTGCCTGACCCGGCGCCAGGTTATGCAATAGTGGTTGATCTATCTCGAAGCTGTCGTTGTGCGGAAAATGGCGCATTCTGTGGCCCGAAATGTTGTAGCGTGCCTCGCCTGATTTGGACATGCGCACGAAGTTGAACTTTTCTACTGTGAAGTCGATTTCATCCTTGGCGATCGGCAGGGCGCTTTCGCCGCTCTGGCGCAGCAGGGCCAGAATCCAGAAGCTGCCCAAGGCCAGGCCGGCGACCAGGACAATCAGGAGTGCGAGACGAATGCGCTCCCGGCTGGCTTGAAGACTCATTGCAAATAAGGCGCCAACGCCGCCTCGTAATGTCCCTGGGCGCGCAGGATCAGGTCGCATAATTCGCGCGCAGCACCTTGGCCGCCGCGCGTCTGGGTCACGTAATGTACCCGGCTTCGTACCTCGGCATGGCCGTTCGGCACGCTGGCGGCAAAACCAACGCGCAGTAAAATCGGCAAATCGATCACGTCGTCACCGACGAAGCCGCAGTCGGCGGCCTGCATGCCAGTCGCCTGCAGGAGCTGTTCAAAGCCGGCCAGCTTATCGTGCACGCCTTGTTGAACATGGGCGATACCCAGATCGGCTGCGCGGCGGGCGACGATGGGTGAGCGGCGAGCGCTGATGATGGCCGTAGCGACGCCCGCATGTTGTAACTGTTTGATGCCGTGACCATCCAGAACATTGAAGGTCTTGAGTGCTTCGCCTTCGGCGCCAAAGTGCAGACTGCCATCGGTGAGTACGCCGTCAACGTCGAAGATCATCAGCTTGATGGCGGCTGCGCGCGCGAGTACGTCGGTCAGATCGAGGGTCGTCATCAGATCACCTTGGCGCGCGTCAGATCATGGATATGCAGAGCGCCGACCAGCACACCCTGCGCATCGGCGACCAGTACCTGATTAATACGGAATTGTTCCATCAAATGGACCGCATCGACGGCCAGCTGATCGGGCCCGATCGTGTGCGGCTGGCGATGCATGATCTGGTCCATCGACACACTGCGGAAATCCTGCTGCGACTCGATCATACGGCGCAAGTCGCCGTCGGTGAAGACGCCGATGACGCGAAACTGGTCATCCACGATGGCCGTCATGGCCATGCCCTTGCGGGTGATTTCCATCAGCGTGGTCGACAGCGTGGCGTTAGCTTTGACAGCCGGTATGGCGTCACCGCTGCGCATGACGTCGCGTACATGGGTCAGCAGGCGCCGGCCGAGCGCGCCGCCGGGGTGGGAGCGGGCAAAATCTTCTTCGCGAAAGCCGCGCGCATCCAGCAATGCCAGCGCCAGGGCGTCACCCAGCGCCAGCGTGACGGTGGTGCTGGTGGTCGGCGCGAGATTAAGCGGACAGGCTTCCTTGTCGACCTGAATATTCAAATGCACCTGCGCTAACTGCGCCAGGCTGGAGGCTGGATTGCCGGTCATGGCGATCATTGGCACATCCATGCGCTTAATGGTCGGCACGATGGCGGCCAGTTCGCCCGCTTCGCCCGAGTAGGAAATCGCCAGGAAAACATCCTGCGCGGTGACCATACCCAGATCGCCGTGCGCGGCTTCGCCCGGATGCAAGAACAGGGCCGGCGTGCCAGTCGAGGACAGGGTGGCGGCAATTTTACGGCCGATATGACCGGATTTGCCCATGCCGGACACCACGACGCGTCCGCTGCAATGGAGCATCAGCGCTAAGGCCTGGGCGAATTGATCCTGATCCGTGGTCGAGAGGCGATCGCGCAAAGCCAAGATGGCATCGGCCTCAATTTGCAGCGTGGCACAGGCCAGTTCGCGTGCACGTTGGGACTTTTTCGCATCGAAAGCTGCGGGCGTGGAATTTTGATGGGGTACACTCATGACTCAAGTATAAACGAAATCCTTAAGCAAAAAACTTGCCAGAAGCGACTTTGCCTTGCTGTGCGTTGATGTTTCCTGCTGGCGGACGCTTTTATTTTATGGACCTGCATGTTCTCTGCTCTTGAACTTACCTTGCTCTTGCTGGGCGCCGCCGTGTTGGGCGTGGTCGCCTTTCGCATGCTGCATTTGCCGCCCATGCTGGGTTATTTGGTGGTCGGGGCGATCCTCGGCCCCCATGCACTGGGCTGGGCGCAGGACGATGCGAGCACCCATCAGCTAGCCGAGTTTGGCGTTGTTTTCCTGATGTTTTCCATCGGACTGGAATTCTCCCTGCCGAAATTATCGGCCATGCGCAAGACCGTGTTCGGACTCGGGCTGGCGCAGGTCTTACTGACGATTGCGGCGACGGTATTGTTCGGTCTGCTCATGCGCTGGATGCTGCCGCCATTGTTTCAAATCAGCTGGCAAGCTGCGGTGGCGCTCGGCGGGGCGCTGGCGATGTCGTCCACCGCCATCGTGTCGAAGATGCTCAACGAGCGACTGGAGTTAGAGAGCGAGCATGGCCGGCGCATTATCGGCATTCTGCTGTTTCAGGACTTGGCCCTGGTTCCCCTGCTGATCATGGTGCCCTCTTTGGCCGACCCGCAAGGCGACGTTGTCGCGGCACTGGCCTGGGCTGCGCTCAAGGCCTTGTGTGTACTGGTGCTGCTGCTGGTGTTTGGTCAAAAACTGATCCGGCGCTGGTTTCGTATCGTCGTCAAGCGTCGTTCGCAGGAGCTGTTCATGCTCAACCTGCTGCTCATTACGCTGGGCGCGGCCTGGATAACAGAGCGCGCCGGTCTGTCGCTCGCGCTGGGCGCTTTCGTCGCCGGCATGCTGATCTCGGAAACCGAATTCAAACACCAGGTCGAAGAAGACATCAAGCCTTTCCGCGATGTGCTGCTCGGGCTGTTTTTTATTACCGTCGGCATGCTGCTCAATGTGCCGCTGGTGCTGCAGAACTGGTGGCTGGTACTGCTGTTATTAATCGGACCGATGCTGCTCAAGTTTGGTCTGATTACCGGACTGGCCAAAGCCTTTGGCACCTCTACCGGTGTGGCGCTGCGTACCGGGTTGGCGCTCGCGCAGGCGGGTGAATTTGGCTTCGTATTACTCAATCAGGCGGGCGGGCTGCGCATGATCGATCCGCTGTTCGAACAATTGATTCTGGCAGCGATGGTGTTATCGATGCTGGCCGCGCCGCTGATTCTGGCGCGCAGCGATGCCATCGTCATGAAATTGTCGCGCAATGAATGGATGCTGCAGTCTTTGGCCCTGACAAAAATCGCCGCCCGCAGCATGAAGACGCAGCAGCATGTGATCATCGCCGGCTTTGGTCGTAGCGGCCAAAATCTGGCCAATCTTTTGACCGAAGAAAAAATCGCCTACCACGCCCTCGATCTGGATCCGGACCGGGTGCGCGAAGCACAGGCCGGTGGCGCCAACGTTTCATATGGTGATGCAGCACGCCGCGAAAGTCTGGTCGCCGCCGGCATTCATCGTGCTGCGGCGGTGGTGATCAGTTATGCCGACACGGCATCGGCGCTCAAGGTCTTGCATTTTGTGCGTGAACTGGCACCGAAACTACCTGTCATCGTGCGTAGTCATGACGATGCCGATCTGGATAAATTGCGCGCTGCTGGCGCCGCTGAGGTGGTGCCTGAAGTGATCGAAGGCAGTCTGATGCTAGCTTCGCATGCGCTGGTGTTACTCGGTGTGCCGCTGCGCCGCGTGGTGCACCGTGTGCAGGCGGCGCGCGATGAACGCTATGCGTCTCTGCGCGGCTATTTTCACGGCGTCGGCGATGCGCAGGACGATGAGGAACATCTGCATCTGCGTCTGCATTCTGTCACGCTTGAGCCGGGTGCTGGCGTGATCGGCAAACCGTTGGGCGCACTGCGGCTGGCCGATATTCATGCAGAAGTCTCGGCCCTTCGGCGTGCAGGTAATTTCCTCGAACTTGATCCGGCAACGCTGTTGGCAGAGGGCGATACCGTGGTCTTGCGCGGCGCATCTGAAGCGGTGGCGCGGGCAGAAAAGCGGCTCCTCAAACCCGCGGCATAAGTAGAAAAATCTCATGCATCTCATCGAACGTATTCTCGATATTATTCTGCCGGTATTTATTATTATCGGCTTAGGCTATGTCTATGCACGCGTGCGCGGTAACGCAGCGCGCACCGATATTAGTGCCGTTAATCGGATCAGCATGGAGATCCTCTGTCCGCTGCTGGTCTTTACGGCATTAGCGGGCAAAGATTTTGATGTTGCGCATAACGGACTATTGATCGGCGCCGGCATGTTGATTTGCCTTGGCTCGGGTTTGCTGGCCTGGCCGGTCGCGCGTTTATGCGGTTACGATGTGCGCAGTTTTGTGCCGCCGATAATGTATAACAATTGCGGCAATATGGGACTGCCACTGGCTGTACTGGCATTTGGCCGTGAGGCCTTGCCGGCGGCGGTGGCGCTCTTTATGGCGGCGAACCTGGTCTACTTTACGCTCGGGATCAAGATCATCGCGCACGGTCGTGAGGCGAGCCCGCGCACCTCGTTCAAGCTACTGGCCAGCCCAATGATGCTGGCCATGATGATTGGTCTTGGTTTTTCAGCCTTGCATATCAGTCTGCCGCCGGCCTTGTTTATAGCCCTCAAAATGGCCGGAGATGCCAGCATTCCGTTGATGCTGTTTGCGCTGGGCGTGCGCATGCTGGACGTGAGTTTCAAGAGCTGGCACATCGGATTGGCGGGCGCGATCGTGTGCCCTGTTGGCGGCCTTCTGGTGGCTTGGCTGCTCGATAACGCGCTGCAGCTGTCAGCGGTTCAACGCGGCCAGATGTATCTGTTTGCCGCGCTGCCGCCGGCCGTGTTTTGCTTCATGATCGCCGAACAGTATCGCCAGGAGCCGGA
>CANCDR010000019.1 GCA_947374865.1 Oxalobacteraceae bacterium | reverse complement strand
GGACGTGCAGATCAACGGTCACTTAAAAATCAACAGACTTGTTTCGCATCGGAAAGTAAAAACACCATCAGCGTAGATTGATAAGGCGAGGAATCGTCAGCTTACGCACATTGAAAAATTTGCGACATTCTGCGCTAATTTAGGTTTTTCATGTAGCGGGTTCGTGATCCGAGAATCAGTTTTCTGACTAAAATATGACGAAGAGAAGCAATGGTTAGATTTTTGAAGTTCGACGCGCAGCGAGTCAGCGGTTTTGAAGTTCGACGCGCAGCGAGGCTGTGGTTCTTGACGTTTGACGCGCAGAGAGTCAGTGGTTTTTGAAGTTCGACGCGCAGCGAGGCTGTGGTTTTTGAAGCTCGACGCGCAGCGCGGCTGTGGTTTTTGAAGCTCGACGCGCAGCGCGGCTGTGGTTCTTGACGTTCGACGCGCAGCGCGGCCTTTGTTTTTCGATGCGAAGCGAGGCAGTGGTAGTTGACCTTGACCTTGACCTTGACCTTGACCTTGACTTTGATGTTGAAGTTGAAGTCCGCATGTAGCGCTGCCAAAAAAATGGCGGGGAAAACGGATCAGAAGTGGGGCTTGTTTGAGCGCAGCGAGTTGGCCCCGCTTCCCGTTTTCACCGCTATTTTTTTGGGGACCCGAAGGGCAGCGATTTTGCGGTCGCCTTCTTTTGCTTACTTTTCTTGGCGAAGCAAGAAAAGTGAGCGGCTGCCGGGCCGCTCCCGGCTACTCTCCACGGAGTGGAAACCCCACCGCTTCACCGAAGAAAAAAAACTAACTTAAAAAATAAACCTCACTTCATCGAAGAAAAAAAATAAATCAAAAAAACCACATCCGCCTCACCGAAGAAAAAAACTAATTTCACCAAAAAAATTTCTACCGTTTAGCAAACACCAAATCCCACACCCCATGCCCTAACTTCACCCCCCGGTTCTCAAACTTCGTCACCGGCCGATAAGCAGGCCGAACCGCAAACCCATCAGCCGTATTGCGTAACAAAGCCGCCTCCCCCAACACCGTCAACATCTGCTCCGCATACTCCTGCCAATCCGTCGCACAATGCAGATACCCGCCAGGCTTCAAGCGCGAAGCCAGCAAATCCACCATCGGCCCCTGGATCAGCCGCCGTTTATTATGGCGCGCCTTATGCCACGGATCAGGAAAGAACACATGGATCCCATCCAATGACGATGGCGCGATCATGTGAGTAAGGATTTCAAAAGCATCGTGCTGCATCAAGCGCAGATTCGTTAAACCCTGTTCACCGATCTGTTTGAGCAAACTGCCCACGCCCGGGGTATGTACTTCCACCGCGATAAAATCCTTCTCCGGCATACTCGCCGCGATCCGAGCCGTCGTCTCGCCCATGCCAAAACCAATTTCAAAAATTACCGGCGCGGTGCGACCGAAGGTCTGTGCCACATCCAGCGTCTGTTTGGCATAGGGCAGACAAAACGCCGGTCCAAGTTCATCGATCGCGCGCGATTGTGCCGTCGAGAGGCGTCCGGCGCGGGTGACAAAACTTCGAATGCGATGTTCGCTTGGATCGTAGAACATGGGTCGGTTGAGGGAATCGGTCGGGCTATTTTCTGACATGCGCAATTTTTGTAAAAGAGTCGGAACAATAAAAAAGGCACCCTTGCTTGACGGTGCCTCAATGGCTGGAGCGGGTGAAGGGAATCGAACCCTCGTCGTAAGCTTGGGAAGCTTCTGCTCTACCATTGAGCTACACCCGCATGGCGATCATTGTACGTGGCTTTGGGAAGCATTGGCAAACGTGCCACACCTCATCCGTTTGTAAGCCTGGTGCGATTTAGCTTTGAAGATGACCCTCCATTTTGATTAGCAGGATGTTAGTCGACCTGTGTTGCCACAATATCCATGTCACAGCCATTGTTCGATAAATCACTCATTAAAGACTTAATGCGTGATTTAAGAGAAAAATATAAGCATTTTTTCCTGCGGCATTATTGGTATTATGCAATTGAATGCTGTAAATAAACGATAATGCTGAACCAGGCCTGCGGGCTTTTTTGGAAGGATGTTTTCATGAAATGTGCCTTGGTAGGATCCCGTTTTTTTGCCGCCTCCGTGTTTGAAGCCTTGCGTAAGGAAGAGGGCATTGAATTCACCAGCATCGTCGCACCTGCGGCCGATGACAGGCTGGCCATCGCGGCTCGGTTGGCGGGTATCACGCCACATATTCTGGATAACCCGAAGATCGTGCCAGGTGATGCGATTGCTGAGGGGACCGACATCATCATTGCCGCGCATACGCATGCGCGAGTCAGTAATGAAGCGCTCGCGCGCGCCCGTTTGGGGGGTATCGGTTATCACCCTTCGCTGCTGCCTAGGCATCGCGGTATCGCGGCGGTGGAGTGGACGATTTTGGAAGGCGATCCGATCGCCGGTGGTTCGGTGTATCACTTGGCCGATGGCTGGGATGCCGGCTTTATCGCCGCGCAGGACTGGTGCTTCGTTGGCAAAGGCGAGAGCGCACGTGAATTGTGGGAGCGTGCTTTGGCGCCGATGGGTTTGAGCTTATTGAGCAAGGTTGTCCACAGCGCGCGCATCCATGGCGTGATTCCCGCCGTAGAACAAGATCCCCGCTTTGCCACCAAGGCGCCGATGATCCGCAGCTCGCTCGCATTAAAAGAAGCGGTGTCCTCGGAAGCGGTGTCGATGGTGGTATCGATCATGGGGCCGGACCGCCCTGGCATCGTTAATTTGCTGGCCGATCGTGCGCAGCATTTCAGCGCGAACTGGGCTGCTAGTCGCATGACCAGACTGGCCGGACAGTTTGCCGGCATGGTGCATTTTGAAGTGCCGCGCCAAAACGCCGATGCACTCACGACCGCGCTGCGCTCCCTGGAATCGAATGGTCTGCAGGTCGTGATCGCACGTAGCGATGATGCGCCATCTTCCTCCTCGCATCATCTGGTGGAACTCAAGTTAGTTGGCGAAGACCGGGTCGGTATTGTCAGCCGGCTGACAAAAATGCTGGCCGAGCGCAGTATCAGCATCGCCAATATTCACACTGAAATTGTCCATGCCGGCACGACCGACAAACAGACTTTCAAGATCGAGGCGGACCTGCTGGTGCCGGCGGCTTTGTCGCTCGATCACCTGGGGGAAGAACTCGGCAGTCTGGCCAGCGAAATGATGGTCGATATTTCGATGGGTGAGCGCTTGGGGTCAGCGTCGTAACTGAAAAACTCAGATCCCGCCCATACACAGATACTTCATCTCGAGATATTCGTCGATGCCGTATTTGGATCCTTCGCGCCCCAAACCGGATTGCTTGACGCCGCCAAAGGGCGCGACTTCATTGGAAATCGTGCCGGTATTGATGCCGACCATGCCGTAGTCGAGCTGTTCGGCGACGCGCCAGATGCGACCAATATCGCGCGTATAAAAATAGCTGGCTAGACCGAATTCGCTGTCATTGGCGGCGACGATGACGTCTGTTTCGACGGTAAATTTCATCACCGCAGCGACCGGTCCGAAGGTTTCTTCGCGCATGATTTTCATGTCGCTGCTGACATTGGCCAGCACGGTCGGCGGATAAAACGTGCCGCCCAGCGCATGTGCCTTGCCGCCAGTGATCACGCGCGCACCTTTGCTGATCGCATCGGCGACATGGTCTTCGACTTTGGCGATGGCATCGGCATCGATTAGCGGACCGATATGTGTGCCTTTGACAAAGCCGTCACCGACCGTCATTTTTGCCGCACCAGCTGCCAGTTTTTCAACGAAGCTGTCGTAGATCGAGGCATGCGCATAGAACCGATTGGTGCAGACGCAGGTTTGTCCGGCGTTGCGATATTTTGACTGCAGTGCGCCCTCCACAGCCGCATCGATATCGGCATCGTCGAACACAATAAAAGGTGCATGGCCACCCAACTCGAGCGCGAGTTTTTTGATCGTCGGTGCAGATTGCTGCATAAGGATGCGCCCGACCGGTGTGGAACCGGTAAAGGATAGATGCCGCACTACCGGACTGTCGCACAAGATCTTGCCGACTTCAATCGAACGCGCTGCATCAGCGGTGATGATATTGATCACGCCAGCCGGTAAGCCCGCCCGATGCGCCAGTTCGGCTAACGCTAGCGCCGAGAGTGGTGTTTGTTCAGCTGGCTTGATGACGATCGCGCAGCCGGCAGCAATGGCCGGTGCGACTTTGCGGGTGATCATTGCGATCGGAAAATTCCATGGCGTGATGGCGGCACAGACGCCGATTGGCTGACGCAGAACCAGCATGCGTTTGTCGCTCCAGGTCGACGCCAGCACATCGCCGGAGATGCGCTTGGCTTCTTCGGCAAACCATTCAATGAAGCTTGCGCCATAGGCCACTTCGCCGCGCGCTTCGGCCAGCGGTTTGCCCTGTTCGGCGGTCATGATGGCTGCCAGGTCGTCAGTATTAGCGATCATCAGATCGAACCATTTGCGCATGATGGTCGCGCGTTCCTTGCCGGTCTTGGCGGCCCAGAGCGGGAAGGCGGCAGCAGCAGCAGCGATAGCATCCTGCGTCTCTTGCGCGCCCAGTTTGGGTGCACTGCCGACAGTTGCGCCATTGGCAGGATTGGTGACGCTAAAACTGCTGCTGCCATTGATCCAGGCGCCATTGATATAGGCTTGGCTGCGGAGCAGAGTCGGATCATTCAGGGTCAGTTTCATGCGCATCTCCATAAAGCGATCGACCATTGAGCTGTCAACCATTGGGCCATGGTCAGGAATTAATGCTTGCCATATTATTTCAGACGTCCGCTCTGGGTTTGGCTTCTTCGCGGCGGTTAAAGCCGGCCACCATATCAAAGCGAAACAGTCGGCATTCCAGCGCGCCGTTAAAAAACGGCGTCTTGCGCGATTCTTTCAGGCGCAATAATTTGGGCACGCCCAGATCGGCGGTGAATAAAAAGACTTTCCAGCCAGCGAAGCGCTGCTTGAGCGTGGTGCTGAAGGCGGCAAAAAATGTTTTCGCCAGATCGTCTTCTTCGATAGTGCTGTCGCCGCGCACGGCGATCCGTTCACCATACGGCGGATTGGTGAGCAGGATGCCAGGCTCGTCGCTGGGGGGCTTGATTTCTTGCGCTTCGATCTGCTTGAGCGGCACTTCAAATTCGATACCCGCCTGTTGCAGATTTTGTCGCGTCATGACCAGCATATCGCCAGAAATATCGCTGCCGAAAATGGTCGGTGTTGATGGCGATGGATTGAGCTTGATCGCATCCTTCATGGCCTGCCAGTGCGCAGCGTCGAAGTCATGAAATTTTTCAAAGGCGAAATTGCGTCGGTAACCGGAAGGAATCCCGGCCAGCATCTGCGCTGCTTCAGCGAGAATAGTGCCCGAGCCGCACATGGGATCAAACAACACCATGCCCGGTTTCCAGCCGCTGGTACGCAGCAGACCGGCGGCCAGATTTTCACGCAGTGGCGCGTCGCCCGTGTCGAGCCGCCAGCCACGCTTGAACAGCGCTTCACCAGAGGTGTCGAGGTAGAGCGTGAACTGGCGCGCATCGAGAAAGCCAACAATGCGCATATCCGGATTTTTGGTATCGACCGAGGGCCGCTCGTCAAACTGTTCGCGGAAGCGGTCACAGATCGCATCCTTGATTTTGAGGGTGACGAATTCAAGACTTTTCACCGGCGACTTGATGGCCGTGACATCGATCCGAATCGTGTGGTGGACCGCAAACCAGTCTTCCCAGGTTTGCGATAAGGTCAGATCATAAATATCGTTTTCATTGACGTAGCCGCCATGCGCAATGCGCAGCAGAACGCGTGAGGCAATCCGCGAATGCAGATTGATACGATACGCGTCATCCATCGTGCCGGAACTATGCACGCCACCCGGCACCTGATTATGCACCTTGAGGGTGCTGCTGCGCTGAGCGATTTCGTTGAGCTCTTCAGCCAGCGCAATTTCCAGACCACGCGGGCAGGGAGAAAAAAATGAATAAGCCATGGGAGTACCCTTTATCCGTGTCGCCCTGGTACACCATGCACCAAGGCTTGTTCAACAACATACATTATTTGTCCTCGCGGACGGTGTTACTTAAAACGGTTTGACGATCACGAGAATGACGATGGCCAGTAACACCAATACCGGAATCTCATTAAACCAGCGAAACCAGATATGACTTCGCTTATTCACACCACGTTCAAATTTTTTCAGCAGCGCGCCGCAGGCATGGTGGTAACCCAGCAGCAGCACGACCAGCAATAACTTCGCATGCATCCAGCCATTACCCGGCCCGCGACCAATGCCGACCACCAGCCACAGCCACACACCGAACGCGATCGCCGGCACCGCCAGAATACTCATGAAGCGATACAGCTTGCGCGCCATCAGTAGCAAACGCGTGGTGCTGGTGGCATCTGTTTCGAGCGCCAGATTAACCAGGATGCGCGGCAAATAAAACAGCCCGGCAAACCACGAAATAACAAAGACCAGGTGCAGCGATTTAATCCACAGCATGTTGATTCCTTAAGGGTGTTCTGTTGCGTTTGATCTGACTTATTGGCGCACTTCGCCATGACCGAACACCACATACTTGAGTGAGGTCAGACCTTCCAGTCCGACCGGGCCACGGGCATGCAATTTGTCGTTTGAGATGCCGATCTCGGCGCCCAAACCATATTCAAAGCCATCGGCAAAGCGGGTCGAGGCGTTGATCATCACCGAGGCCGAATCGACTTCGCGCACAAAGCGCATGGCGCGTGTGTGATCTTCGGTCATGATGGCATCGGTATGCTGTGATGACCAGGTATTAATATGCTCGATGGCCTCGTCGATGTCGGCGACGATCTTGATGGCCAAGATTGGTGCCAGATATTCTGTCGCCCAGTCGGCCTCGGTCGCCGGTACCAGATGCGGGTAGCCAGCCAACAGTGCAGTCGCTTCTGGATCAGCGCGCAATTCGACCTGCTCGGTTTGGTACAGGGCCGCCAGGCGCGGTAAAACCTGTGGCGCAATCGATCGTGCCACTAATAGCGTTTCCATGGTGTTGCAGGTGCCGTAGCGGTGACATTTGGCGTTAAAAGCCACCTGCAGCGCCTTGTCGATATCGGCCTTGTCGTCGATGTAGACATGGCAGATACCATCGAGATGTTTGATCATCGGCACCCGCGAATCTTGCATCAGGCGCTCGATGAGTCCTTTGCCACCCCGCGGTACGATGACGTCGATATATTGCGGCATGGTGATCATGGCGCCCACGGCAGCGCGATCCGTGGTCTCGACGATCTGCACTGCATCGGCTGGCAAACCGGCGCCGGCCAAACCTTCCTTGACCAACAGCGCGAGCGCCTGATTGCATTGAATGGCTTCCGAGCCGCCGCGCAGGATGGTCGCATTGCCGCTCTTGATGCACAGACCGGCAGCATCGACGGTGACGTTAGGCCGCGCTTCGTAGATGATGCCGATCACGCCTAAAGGGACGCGCATCTGGCCGACTTGAATGCCGCTCGGGCGGTATTTCATGTTGGAGATTTCACCGATCGGATCGGGCAGGGCAGCGATCTGTTCGAGCCCTTCGGCCATGCTGGCGATGGTCTTGTCGGACAAGGCCAGTCGCTCCAGCATCGCCGGAGCAAGGCCAGCAGCACGCGCGGCATCCATATCGCGCTGATTAGCGGCGCGCAGTTCTGGCGCGTCACGCCGGATCGCGACGGCGATCAGGCGCAGTGCTTGGTTTTTTGCTGCCGTGTCGGCGCGGGCCATGGCGCGCGATGCGACGCGGGCGCGTTGACCGAGTGCAGTCATGGTGTGGTTAATGTCCATCGTGTCGTACTCGCCTGTCATTGTGAATATGTTTTACTGGTGTTGCTGCTGCCGATACTGCTACGTGCCGGTGATTTGCCAGCCCTGGCTGGTCGCTCGTCACGGGCAATTTTAAGCGCCACTTGCAGCATGCCGTCCCATGCATCCCCCAGAAAATGCGGCGCGCGTAATCCCTTGATCATCTTGTCGACTTGCGCCGCTTCCTGCAGTGCGGTTTCTAGCGTGGCCAGGGATACTCTGTGCAGCGCAGGTTCCATTAACCGTTCGCGCGGACCCCAGATACGGTATTCCTTGAGCAGCATGCCCAGTGGTTTGCCCTGGCTCATACCCAGCTTGAGTTTTAACAGCGTCCGTACTTCTTCCGCCACGGCCCACAGCACCAGCGGCAGCGCTTCGCCTTCGCCACGCAGGCCTTCGAGCATGCGCACTAATCGCGCCACGTCGCCTTGCAGCATGGCTTCATTGAGCTTGAAAACATCATAGCGCGCCACATTGAGCACGGCGTCGTGAATCTGTTCCATGCTCAGTTTGCCGGCTGGATGAAGCAGGCCGAGTTTCTGGATTTCCTGATGCGCGGCCAGTAAATTACCTTCGACCCGCTCGGCGATAAAATCCAATCCGGCTTTTTCTGCGCTTTGTCCTTGTGCGGCCAATCGCTGGCCAAGCCATTGCGGCAGCTGCGCGCGCTCGATATTGGCAATCTCGATATATACCGCCGCCTTTTGCAGACTACCTACCCAGCTCGCCTTGGCAGTTTGCCAGTCCAGCTTGGGCAGACTGATGAGCGTCACGTTATCCGGACTTAAATCAGCGGCGTAGGACTGCAGCGCCTGACCGCCATCCTTACCCGGCTTACCGGTCGGCATGCGCAGTTCGATCAGTTTTTTATCGCCAAACAGCGACTGCGACTGGTTCGCGGCCAGCAAGGCGCCCCATTTGAAACTGCGTTCTACGGACAGCACTTCGCGTTCGCTGAAGCCTTGCATGCGGGCGGCCTTGCGAATTTTGTCGGCCGCTTCCTGGGCCAGCAAATGCTCGTCGCTACTGATGACGTAGAGCTGCGCGAGCGGCTTGGTCAGGTGAGTATCGAGGGCATCAATCCGCAGCTGCATGGCGATTCCTCAGAGGGGCTTGATGGCTGCAAGGCGGCGCAGAATTTGCTGCACCAGATCGCTTTGCATGTCACGGTAGAGCATCTCTTCTTCTTTTTCCTTGGCGATGGCCTGGGTTTCATTAAAGCTGATATCCCGTCGCAAGACGATTTCGGTCGGTGGCAAAAGTAGTTTGTTTGCGTTGTCCTTGACCTGGAAGCTGAAGCGATAGAACAGGGAGAACTCCCGCACACGACCCTGGGTATTCAGACTAAGTACCGCTTTACTACGCGTCTCGCTGAGGGGTTCGACGCTGGCCTCGGCCAGTGTCTGTGCGCTCACCAGATTGAGACGCGTATCGGCGCGTAAATAGCGCCGCAGCTCGGTACCCAGCGGCGAGTTAGCCGGAAACGCCAGATACACATCCTTGAACGGCAGCGCCGACTGCGGTGTGCTGCCGCGCAGCGCAAAGCCACAGGCGCTCAGTAGCAGCGCCATAGCCAACAGCGCACCGAGGATTCCAGTGCGCCTGAACGTTACCAAGCATCCGTCTGGTCGTGACATGTGAGATCCGTTGCGCGTTAAAAAAAACTATACGACGATATTGACCAGCTTACCTGGCACCACGATCACCTTCTTTGGCGCGCCTTCAAGGAACTTCTGCACGCATTCACTGGCCAGCGCGGCCGCTTCAATGCTGGCCTTGTCGGCATTCTTGTCGACAGTAATACTGCCACGCAGTTTGCCGTTCACCTGGATCATATACGCAATTTCGGCTTGCTCGAGCGCAGCCGTATCGACCACCGGCCAGGCGGCATCAAGAATATCGCCCTGCAGCTGCGCCAGACCGAGATCGACCCACAGCGCATGGGTAATATGCGGTGCCACCGGATTTAAAATACGCAGGAAAATCGACAAGCCTTCCGCGATCACGGCATTCGATGCCGCCGAGGTGTCGAGCTTGGCCGCTTCAAGCGTATTGAGCATTTTCATGCAGGCCGATACTACGGTGTTGTATTGAATACGTTTGAAATCGTGGTCAGCCTGCTGCAGCACTTTATGCACTTCGCGCCGCAGTGTTTTTTGTGCGTCGTTCAAATCGGCAGACTTCAGCGGACTGGTATCGGTGAGTCGCGCAGCATTGGCATGTGAAAAAGCCCATACGCGGCGCAAGAAGCGATTCGCACCTTCTACCCCGGTGCCCGACCATTCGAGCGACTGCTCGGGGGGGGCGGCAAACATGGTAAACAGTCGGGCCGTATCGGCGCCGTACTGGTCGATCTGGGCCTGCGGATCAATCCCATTATTTTTCGACTTCGACATTTTTTCGATGCCGCCGATCTGCACCGCAGCACCATCCGTTTTCAGGATCGCCAATGCCGGGCGACCTTTATCATCGAAGCTCAGTTCTACGTCATCCGGATTGAACCAGGTCTTCTTGCCACTGGCGTCTTCGCGGTAATAGGTTTCGTTGAGCACCATGCCCTGCGTGAGCAGATTGGTAAATGGCTCGTCAAACTTGACTAGACCGAAGTCGCGCATGACCTTGGTCCAGAAACGCGCATACAGCAGATGCAGCACGGCGTGTTCGATGCCGCCGATGTACTGATCCATCGGCATCCAGTAATCATTGCGCTCGTCGACCATGGATTCGTTATTGCCCGGCGAGCAGTATCGCATGTAGTACCAGGACGAATCGACGAAGGTATCCATGGTGTCGGTCTCGCGGCGCGCAGCCTTGCCGCATTGCGGACAATCGACATGGAGGAATTTTTCGTGTTTGTTGAGCGGGTTACCTGTGCCATCCGGCACGCAGTCTTCTGGCAGCACGACCGGTAAATCTTTTTCTGGCACCGGCACATCGCCGCAGTCGGCGCAGTGGATGATCGGGATCGGCGTGCCCCAGTAACGCTGGCGTGAAATGCCCCAGTCGCGCAGACGGTAAGTGATTTTTTTTTCGCCGATCGCGCCGGCCGACAGATCGGCTGCGATCGCGTCCACTGCCGCAGGGGTGGTGAGCCCGTCGTATTTGCCGGAATCGATCAGACGACCGTTTTCCTTATCACCGTACCACTCTTGCCACGCCTCGTCGGAATAGATCTTGCCCTCGACGGCGACGACCTGCTTGATCGGCAGGGAATATTTTTGCGCAAACAGGAAGTCGCGTTCATCATGCGCCGGCACGCCCATCACGGCCCCATCGCCATACGTCATGAGGACGTAATTACCAACCCAGACGGCGACCTGCGCGCCCGTCAGTGGATGGGTCACGAACTGACCGGTCGGCAGACCTTTCTTTTCCATCGTCGCCATGTCGGCTTCGATGACGCTGCCGAGTTTGCATTCAGCGATGAAGCGCGCTAATGCCGGATCCGATTGTGCCGCCAGAGTAGCCAGCGGATGTTCCGGTGCGACGGCGCAAAAGCTCACACCCATGATGGTGTCGGCGCGGGTAGTGAAGACCCACAGCTTGCCTTCGTTGATGAGCTCACCGGCGGCATTACGGATGGAGTGCGAAAAAGCGAAACGCACGCCAGTCGATTTACCGATCCAGTTAGCCTGCATCAGACGCACACGCTCGGGCCAGCCGGGCAGTTTGTGCTCAACATGCTCGAGCAGTTCTTCGGCATAGTCGGTAATGCGTGCGTAATACATCGGGATTTCGCGTTTTTCGATCACCGCGCCCGAGCGCCAGCCGCGTCCGTCGACCACCTGCTCATTGGCCAGCACGGTCAGATCCACCGGGTCCCAGTTCACGGTACCGGTTTTTTTGTAGATGATGCCTTTTTCCAGCATCTTGAGGAACATCCACTGGTTCCACTTATAGTATTCCGGCTTGCAGGCCGCCATTTCGCGCGACCAGTCGATCGCCAGACCCATCGACTGCATCTGCGATTTCATGTGTTCGATATTGGCGTAGGTCCATTGCGCAGGCGGCACTTTGTTGGCGATGGCGGCATTTTCCGCCGGCATACCAAAGGCGTCCCAGCCCATCGGCATGAGGACGTTGTAGCCATTCATGCGCAAATAGCGGTACATCACATCATTGATGGTGTAATTACGCACATGACCCATGTGCAGCTTGCCGGATGGGTAGGGCAGCATGGAGCAGGCGTAGAATTTTTTCTTGTCGCGCCCGGCCTTGTCTTTGGCGTGTTCGACAGTCTTGTAAGCCTGGGTGGCCTGCCAGTGTTGGCGGGCGGCGTGTTCGACCTCGGTCGGATTGTATTTTTCTTGCATGACGAGTGATGGTGCCGATAGTTTCAAGGAACTGAACATTATACCGGCCCACGGCCCCCGACAGCAGGCGATTTGAAGCCGTTTCGCTTAGCGCAGAACCAATTTGAGGGCCGGCTGTTCACCATAGTCGTCATAGCGCTCATTGATCGCCTCGACCAGGAAGCCGATTTCTTCGAGCAGCTCGGGCGCTTTTTGGCGCAGCGCGTCGGCGTGCAGCAGTTCAATCGTCAGAACTTCCTGTTCGCCCAGCCGGATGGAAGACATGGCGTCGTCGTCGCGCAGGTAGCTCAGGCAGTCGACCCAGGCGTCCATGGTGTGGCCATAGAAATCCGGAAATCCAAAGGCGGCTTGTGAGGCGGCGTGAAATGCGGCGGCATCGTCAATCCGCTCGCCATCCAGTGTAACGGTGGCCATCAGGGGGATCCTTTTTGTGCTTCGGGCAGGGTAATGAAGCCAATTTTTTCCAGACCAGCGTTTTGCGCCGCCGCCATGACCTGAGCAATCCATTCATAACGCGTGGCTTTGTCGGCGCGCAGCTGCAATTCAGGTGGACTAGCCTCGCGCGCTGCCGCATTCATGCGGCTGGTCAGTTCGTTCGCCGTGACTAGTTCGGTGTCCCAATACAGTGCACCGGAGGCAAGAATAGCGACCGTGACTGCCGCCGCCGGCTGGGGTGCAGCCTTGACTGCGGCCTGGGGTAATTCAAGGCGAATGCTGTTACTTAACAGCGGCGCTGAAATAATAAAAATCACCAGCAACACCAGCATCACGTCGACCATCGGCGTGACGTTAATGTCGGCCATCGGTGGCGCGTCGTTCTGGCGTCCAAAGCTGCCAAAGCGCATATTAAGTTTCGCTCCCGGCGGGTACGGTTTGCCAGACACCGGCCTGCAGATAGGCCTGCAGATCGTGGGCAAAGGCGTCCAGCGTCGCCATGCATAGCCGGTTCGTACGATTGAAGGCGTTATAGGCCAACACAGCGGGGATCGCGACCGTCAGGCCTAGAGCCGTCATGATCAGCGCTTCGCCTACTGGTCCGGCGACTTTATCGAGCTGCATGGTGCCTGCCAGAGATACCGCCGTGAGGGCATGGTAAATCCCCCACACGGTGCCGAGCAGGCCCACAAAAGGCGCGGTGGCACCGATGGAGGCCAGGACAGTCAGGCCGGCCTCAAGGCGGGTGACGACTTGATCGATTTCTCTTCGCAGGGTGCGGGTAGTGAGTGATGAATACCCGGCCGCATCCCTGTCCTGCATTTGCGCCAATTTTGCCGCCTGCTGCGCCAGAGGAGCATACAGCTTTTCAGTATCAGCAGCGCGTAGCAGCGCGAGTCCATCGGCATAACTTGGCGCGTCCCAGAATGCATTGACGGCAGCACTGCTGCCACGCGCGCGTTGGGTGCTCCAGCTTTTCGCCAGAATGAAGTACCAACTCATTAGCGACATGAGCAGGAGCGCCGCCATCACCAGGCGCGACACCGTATCGCCCTGGGCCCAGTAGTGCAGCAAGACGCTTTCTTGGTTCATGATGTGGCTTTCTCGGCGCTTGGATTAGCTGCGCAGGCCCAGCACGTCCTGCATGTCGAACAAGCCGGTCGACTGATTGACCAGGAAGCGCGCTGCACGCAAACTGCCATGAGCATAGGTGACGCGGGAAGAAGACTTATGGGTGATTTCGATGCGTTCGCCGATGCCGGCAAACAGGACCGTATGGTCGCCGACGATATCGCCACCGCGAATATTGGCAAAGCCGATCGATGAAGGATCACGCTCGCCGGTCACGCCTTCGCGGGCAAACACGCCGACTTTTTTGAGATCGCGTCCCAAGGCGCTGGCAATCACTTCGCCCATCTGCAAGGCGGTGCCCGAGGGTGCGTCGACCTTGTGCCGGTGATGCGCTTCGATGATTTCGATGTCATAGCCTTGCGAAAAATTCTTGGCCGCCATCTCCAATAGTTTCATGGTGACGTTGACGCCCACGCTCATATTGGGCGCGCACATCACAGCAACTTTTTCGCCGGCGGCTTTGAGGGCGGCCTTGCCGGCGGCGTCAAAGCCGGTGGTTCCAATAATCATTTTTACGCCATGCGCAGCGCAATACGCCAGGTGCTGCAGCGTGCCTTCCGGGCGGGTGAAGTCAATCAGGAAATCCGCCTGTGCCAAAGCTTGTGAAAAATCGGCAGTGATGGTCACGCCACACGGCGTTCCCAAAAAGGCTGCGGCATCGCTGCCGAGTCCGGGTGCGCCGGCGATATCGAGCGCGCCGACCAGACTAGCGTCGTCGGCAGCGAGGATGGTTTCGATCAACATGCGGCCCATACGGCCGGAAGCGCCGGCGACTGCGATTTTCATGTGCGTCATCTTGTGCCCCGAAGATTATTTACCGTTCTTGTCTTTTTTCGGGCTGTTCAAGCCATCGGTTTCTGGCGGTGGCGGTGGCGCCGGCTCGGTGCCAGCGATCAGGGCCAGGTAGTTCTTTTCGTTTGGCATATCGCCGCCATCCAGAGAAATCAGGCGGTTACCGGCAAAGTAGGCTGTCACGCGGCTGAGGATAATATCGCCGCTGCTGCTCTCAAGGCGAAACACATAATCCCAGCGGTCTTCGTGGAAAATATCGTTAATCAGCGGCGTGCCCATGACGAAGCGCACCTGCTCCATGGTCATGCCTTCCTTGCTCTTCATGTTCTCTTTGACCTGGGCCACCATTTCACGCGAGACGAAATTACCTTGCTGAATATTGACCCGGTAAGGCGACAAAACACCGAGGAAGCGCCGTTCCTTGGAGGTCTGCAATCCGTTTTTGCCATCGTCGACAGCGGTGGTTTTGGTGTCGAACACATTGGGCGTCCAGGAACTGAGGGTCGAACAGCCATTCAATCCGATGGAAACGGTCAGGGACAGGAGGACAGCGGCGAGGCGGGCGGACAGCATACGCATAAGTAGAGGTCTCAAAAATTGAGCAGGAGTGCTAAAACGCTATATGATAAAGCAAGTCATCCACCTTCGACCAATAACATGCCGAACAATCCCTCCGAACTGAAAGCCAGCGGGCTCAAAGCGACCTTGCCGCGTCTGAAAATTCTGGATCTTTTCCAAACCAGCACGGTGCGTCACCTGAGCGCCGAAGACATTTACAACATTCTGCTGGCCGATCAAATGGATGTCGGACTTGCAACGATCTACCGTGTGCTGACCCAGTTTGAGCAAGCTGGCCTGCTGCATCGCCATCATTTTGAAAGCGGTAAGGCGGTCTTTGAGCTCAATCAGGGTTCGCATCACGACCATCTGGTCTGTCTCGACTGCGGTCTGGTAGAAGAATTTTTTGATGCCGATATCGAGCACCGACAGCAGGAAATCGCCCGTGCACGCGGCTTTGAGATCGCTGACCATGCGCTGGCGCTGTACGGTCACTGTACTAAAAAAGCCTGTGCACACCGGCGGTGAGGCAGCACGTCGGGCATATCTGTACGCCAATGCCTCGCACTGCCTGGCACTGCCTTCTCAGCAAGCAAGAATAATCGATGGTAGTATCAAAAATGACATTTTTTTATTCGGGAGACACCATGAAAAAACTTTTTGCCTGCGCCGTCCTTGCCCTCGGCTTTGCCCTGCCAGCCTGCGCCGCCCTCAAAACCGGTGATAAAGCCCCGGCGATCACGACCCAAGCCTCGTTCGCCGGTAAGGAATTTACCTTCTCACTCGCTGACACCCTCAAAAAAGGCCCGGTCGTGTTGTACTTTTATCCTGCTGCCTTCACCCAAGGCTGCACGATTGAGGCGCATACCTTTGCCGAAGCGGTCGACGAATACAAAACCTATGGCGCCACGGTGGTCGGCGTATCGAACGACACCATCGACACCCTGAATAAATTTTCGGTCAGCGAGTGCAGTAGTAAATTTGCCGTCGCCGCCGACACCGACCAAAAAATCATGAAAGCCTACGATTCGGTCCTGCTCTTCAAGACCAATTATGCTAACCGTACCTCCTACGTGATTTCCCCCGCCGGTCAGGTGATTTACGAATACACCAACATGGATCCCGCCGAACACGTCAGCAAAACCATGGCCGCAGTAAAAAAGTGGGCCGCGCAAAACAAGGCGAAATAGGCTGATTTGGGGTGATGTTGGTATCTTTGGACTGCCGTCGATTCCAAGCCAAGCTTTGATTGACATATGATGTTACGGGTAATACTATTTAGCTGATGAATACGGCCATCAAAATGCTTCATTCGATGCGGAATAATCCGCTCGATTGGCGTATTGAGCAGCTGCAAACAGTGGCCCGACAGCACGGTATCGACTGGCGCCAAGAAGGTACAAGTCATTGCGTATTTGTTCGTAATGACGGGAAAACGCTGCCGGTACCGGCGCACCGCCCGATTAAGCCCATTTACATCAAAAAGTTTCTCGCATTGGTTAAAGGAACATAAGTCATGAAAAAGCCAAATGACTATCCGTTTGAAATTCGTCCATTGTCGGCGAGTGAAGGGGGAGGATTCCTGATTTCCTATCCTGATTTTTCTGATTGCATCGCCGACGGTGAAACAGTTGAGGAGGCTATCGCCAGCGGTCAAGATGCTTTGAAGGCGACGATTGCAGCACTGAGCGCAAAAGGGTTTCCTATTCCTTCGCCCAACAGTGGCGGGGTCGCTTCTGGTAAATTCGTCGCTCGTGTGCCCAAAACGATTCATGCACAGCTTGCATTGCGGGCAAAATATGAGGGCGTCTCGCTCAATACACTTGTGATGGCTTTCATCGCCGAGGGCTTGGGACGGCGCGATCATACGGCTTGAAAACACCTGTTTGCGTAGAAAATAATTAACGGGATAGCGCTGCAAATGAGCGGAAAGTCTTATTGCGCTTGCTGACTCAATGCATTCGACAGCAGCTTGGCGGTGATGTCGACGATCGGGATGACTCGTTCGTAGGCCATGCGGGTGGGGCCGATGACGCCCAGGGTGCCGACGATCTTGCCGTGCACTGCGTAGGGAGCGGTGACGATGCTCATGTCATCCATGGGAACTAACTGTGATTCGCCGCCGATAAAGATTTGTACGCCAGACGCCTTGCTCGACACATCGAGCAATTGCATGAGATCGGTTTTCTGTTCGAACATGTCGAACATGCGGCGCAGCGATGTCATGTTCGATGAGAGATCAGAGACGCTGAGTAAATTACGCTCACCGGAAATCACCACCCCATCCCCTTCGTTCATGGCGTCACTGCCAGCCTCAACGGCGGCCTGCATGAGCGCCGTCATGGTGTCGCGTAACTCACGCAATTCGCCCTGCAAACGCAGCCGTACATCCTCAAACGACAAGCCACCAAAATGCTGGTTAATATAGTTGGCAGCCTGGATCAGCTGCGCTGGCGTGTAATCGGCCTCAGTCAGCAGGAGCCGGTTTTGCACGTCGCCACCCGGGGCAACGATCACCAGCAGGATGCGTTTTTCAGACAGGCGTAAAAATTCGATATGCTGAAATACCGACTCATGCCGTGGCGACAGCACCACGCCGGCAAAATGCGACAGTGACGACAAGACCTGTGCGGCGTTGGCGATAATCTTGTTGGGCGAAGTATTTTGTGTCGGCGAATGCAGGCGGTATTCGAGGCGATTTTCCAGCAGCGTTTCATCCAGCGTTTGCACCGTCAGCAGGGTATCGACAAATACCCGGTAGCCGCGCGGGGTGGGCACCCGACCGGCCGAGGTATGCGGACTGGCGACGAAGCCCATCTCTTCCAGATCGGACATGATATTGCGGATCGTCGCCGGCGACAGTTCGAGACCAGAAATCTTGGAGAGCGCGCGCGAACCCACCGGCTGGCCGTCAACGATATAACGTTCGACAAGCGCTTTGAGTAGGGTTTGGGCACGGGCATCAAGTTGCATAGTCTTATTCTATGCGAGGCTTGCGAGGGATGAAAGAGCCTGAGTGCAATATATTCGCCTTGTCTGTGCAATCGGCTGTGCCATCGCCAGTGACTACGTGGCTGATTGTAACCAGATCTCGAGCTCAATGAGCGAACCACAGACGGCATCCGGCACGATGTGGTCTGGCACCTGCGTGTTATCGGCCAAGCCATCGCGCTTCATCCAGACGCCGCGCAGACCCGCCTTTTGCGCGCCTTCCACGTCGAGCCGCAGATCGTCGCCCACGTACACCGTTTCAGCCGGCAGCACGCCCATCGCCTCACAGGCACCAAGAAAAATCGCCGGATCGGGTTTGGCGCAGCCAGACTGGTGGGCCGCGATCGAATACGAAAAATGATGGGCCAGACCGATCTGCGCTAAATCAGCCTGACCGTTCGAGATCGAGCCCAGTCGGTGGCGCTTGGCCAGACGCAGCAGGCCAGGCACGACATCGTCAAACGGCGTGACCGCATTGCGTGCATGGCTGAATACGTCCATGGCTCGATCGACCAGGGCGAGGTCGGTGCGGCAGTGACGGAAGGCCTCACTGAGCACCGTATGCCGCAGCTTCCATAAGTCGATGTGATAACGAGGTTCAGCCAGTAACAAGGCTTCGCGCATGGCGCGCAAACGGGCACTGGAAAATTCGCCAGCCACCACTGGCGCGTGCTCAAGCAGCCAGCCGTGCAAGGTATTTTCTGCATGGCGGATCACTGGCAAGATGGGCCAGAGTGTGTCGTCAAGATCAAACAATACCGCCTTGATCGCGCCGGCTTGGGTGAATTTAATCGTCGTGTGCATCGCTACCCTTGGTGTTCGAAGGGCAAATTATGGTCTAATCCTGAGATGTTGCCTAATTCCTCTCATCCAACCTCTAATCCAAGCGCTCATGCAAAGCCCAGTGCGCCGTTCGCCAAGGCGTTCCGCAGCATTGCCTTGGTCGGTAAATACCCGACTGTCGGCAATGCGCCCTGGCTGGCGGAAATCGCTGCCTTTCTGCAGCAGAGCGGACGCACGGTACTGATCGAGACCCAGACGGCCTTGCTCGGCGGACTGGATGCCTACACGACCGTCTCGATCGAACAAATTGGTCAACAGGCCGATGCCGCCATTCTGGTCGGCGGCGATGGCACCATGCTCGGTTTGGCGCGTCAGCTCGCACCGTATGCGGTGCCACTGATCGGTATTAATCAGGGCCGGCTCGGTTTCATGACCGACATTCCGCTCGACCGTGTCATGCCGGTGCTGACCGATATGTTGAATGGCAAAGTCGAATCCGAACAACGCAGCCTGCTGCAGGGCGAAGTCGTGCGCGATGGTCAGGTAATCTTTCAGGCGCTGGCATTTAATGATGTCGTGGTGTCGCGCGGTGCTGGTGCCGGCATGCTCGAACTGCGCGTCGAAGTCGATTGCCGCTTCATGTATAACCAGCGCTCGGATGGCCTGATCGTGGCCACGCCGACGGGTTCAACCGCCTACGCCTTGTCGGCTGGTGGGCCGCTCTTGCACCCCAGTCTGGGTGGGGTGGTGATGGTGCCGATCGCGCCGCATGCGCTGTCGAACCGGCCGATCGTGCTGCCTGATTCGAGCGATATCCTGATCGAAGTGATCAACGGCCGTGAAACCAGCGTCAATTTCGACATGCAGTCCCTGGCCAGCCTGCAGCTGCGTGACCGCATCATGGTGCGTCGCTCACAGCATACGATTACCTTTTTACATCCGGCCGGCTGGAGTTATTTTGCGACGCTGCGCGAGAAGCTGCACTGGAACGAATATCCTTCGGTCGAAGGTCAGTTAAAATAAATCACTGCACCATTTCTTTTTTGATTGCCTATGCTGCGCACCCTGTCCATCCGTGATTTTGTCATCGTCGACCAGATCGAACTTGAATTCGCTGCTGGTTTCTCGGTTTTTACCGGCGAAACCGGCGCGGGTAAATCGATCCTCATTGATGCCTTGGCGCTCGCCCTGGGTGAACGCGGCGATGCCAGCGTAGTGCGCGAAGGCGCTTCCAAGGCCGACATCACAGCCGAATTTGCCACCCATGAGGCAGCCAATGCCTGGCTCGCAGCCAATGAATATCAGGCTGATGAAGGCGGCGTATTGCTGCGCCGAGTGATCGACAACGCTGGCCGCTCGAAGGCGTTCATCAACGGTGTGGCTGCCAGTGCAGGTCAATTGCGCGCGCTGGGTGAACTGCTGGTCGATATTCACGGCCAGCATGCACATCAGTCGCTACTCAAAGCCGATGCGCAGCGTGCCTTGCTCGATACGCAGGCTGGTTTGCAAGAGCAAACCAAGGCGCTGGCGCAGTCCTTTAAGGTCTGGCGCGCAGTGGCCAAACAGCGCACAGAATTTGAAACCAATGCCAAAAACGTGCTGCAAGAACGCGAACGCCTGGAATGGCAAGTCGCCGAGCTCGATAAACTCGCCGTCAAGCCCGGCGAATGGAGCGACATCAGCAACGAACACAGCCGCCTGGCACATGCCGCCAGCCTGATCGAAGGCGCGCAGGAAGCCCTGACGCTGATTTCCGAATCCGATAGTCCGATGCTTTCCCGCCTGACCAGTCTGACCACCAAACTGGGTAAGCTGGCCGATGTCGATGAAGGCTTGCAGCCGGTGCTCGAGGTGCTCGAGCCGGCCCGCATCCAGCTGCAGGAAGCGGTCTATGCGCTCAACGATTATCTGGACCGACTCGAACTCGACCCGGCGCGCCTACACAAGGTTGAAGCCCGGCTGGATGCGATTCATTCGACGGCGCGCAAATTCCATGTCGAACCCGACGTATTGCCACATAAGCTCATTGAGCTGTCCGGCCAATTGCAGCAGTTAGCCGATGCCAGTGATCTGGATGCGCTGCGCGCCCAGGAAGAAAAACTGCAGGCGGTCTACATGACGCAGGCGCAAAAGCTGGGCAAGTCGCGCGCCAAGGCGGCCCTTGCGCTCGGCGTGGCGGTGACGGCGGCGATGCAGGATTTATCGATGACGGGCGGCCGATTCGAGATCGCGCTCGCGCCCTGCGAGCCCAGCGCTGCCGGTATTGAGCAGATCGAATTTTTAGTTGCCGGCCATGCCGGCACGGCGCCGCGTCCGCTGGCCAAGGTGGCTTCTGGCGGTGAGTTAGCGCGCATTGCCTTGGCCATTTCCGTCATCACTTCCAGCGCAACGGCCACTCCGACACTGATCTTTGATGAAGTCGATAGCGGCATTGGCGGTGCCGTCGCCGAAGTTGTAGGGCGTCTGTTACGCCGGCTGGGTCAGGATCGGCAGGTACTGTGTGTGACACATTTACCGCAGGTCGCCAGCCAGGCCAATCAGCATTTTGAAGTCAGTAAAACCAGCACCGGCGGCCAGACGCTCTCGCACATCACCCCGCTGAGCGCCGCCTCCCGTATCGAAGAAATCGCCCGTATGCTGGGTGGTCTGGAAATCACCGCGACGACCAGAAAGCACGCCCGGGAATTGCTCGCTTTGTAGGAGCTGGCTCACCCTTTTGTCCAAGAGGGGCAGTCTAGATTGGGCACACCCTCGCGCCCGCGCCATTACACTATAATGGCGCTCGTCCTCACTGTCGGAACCGCCATGTCCTTTCGTCCTGAACCATCTCATACTCACGGCACGCTGACGCAAGCGGCCATCGTACTAGTTAATCTGGGTACGCCTGCTGCGCCCACCGCAGCGGCTGTGCGTCCGTATTTGCGGCAGTTTCTGGCCGATCAGCGGGTAGTAGAAATTCCGCGCGCGATCTGGTGGTTTATTTTGAACGGCATTATCGTGCCATTTCGTTCCGGTAAATCGGCGCATAAATATGCCGCCATCTGGACCCGTGATGGTTCACCGCTGCGTGTGCATACGGAACGGCAGGCGGCGATGCTGCAAGAGGCGATGACGGAACGTGGTCATGCGGTCAAGGTCGTGTACGCCATGCGCTACGGTCAGCCATCGGTCGCCTCGGTGCTGCAGGATCTCAAACTGGCTGGCTGTGACCGGATACTGGTGCTGCCCGCCTATCCGCAATATTCTGCCGCCACGACCGCTTCCATCTATGACGCCGTATTTGCGCATTATCAGAAGGAGCGCAATATTCCCGAACTGCGCCTGATCAAGCACTACCACGATAACGAATCCTATCTGGGCGCCCTGGCACACGCTGTCGAGTCGTACTGGGAAATGCATGGCAAGCCAGAGGTGCTGGTCATGAGTTTCCATGGCACGCCCAAGCGCACGCTACTGCTGGGTGATCCGTATTTTTGTGAGTGCCACAAAACGGCGCGCCTGCTGGCCGAGCGGCTGGGTTTGGCGCCAGAAGCCTACCGCGTCACTTTCCAGTCGCGGTTTGGCAAGGCCGAATGGCTGCAGCCCTATACACAGCCCACCGTCGAGCAGTTAGGCCGAGACGGGATTCGCCGGATCGATATGATCTGCCCCGGCTTTACCAGCGACTGTCTGGAAACGCTGGAAGAAATCGACATGGAAGTGCGCCAGGCCTTTGCCGACAACGGCGGTCAGACCTTTCATTACATCCCCTGCCTGAATGAGTCGCCGGTCTGGCAGTCAGCACTCACCGACATCGTCGAACAGCACCTGATCGGCTGGCATACCATCCGTACCCCGGCCATGCTCGAAGAGCAGAAAGCCCAAGCCGAGATCACCCATACCCAGGCCAAGCGCCTGGGCGCTCCGCAATAGCCCGAATAAAGTTTGATTCTGAACCCGCATCCCCTCTTGAAAAGGCGGGGCTTAGCCCAATCTATGCCGGCGAGTTCATGTATTAAGTTCATGAATCACACATTGAATACTGATTATCGTGGGGATTTACATGCAAGAAGAGCAAAAAAAAGACGTGCCGGATCCATTATCCGAAACCATTAACCTGTCCGAGGCTCCCGCCAATGGCGCGCCCGAGGCGTCCTTGAGCCTGGCCGAACAATTGGCCGCCACGGAAGCCAAGGTGGCAGAGATGCAGGATGCCTTCCTGCGGGCCAAGGCCGATACCGAAAATCTGCGCCGCCGCGCCCAGGAAGATATCGCCAAAGCGCATAAATTTGCGATCGAAAATTTTGCCGAATCTTTGGTGCCGGTCAAAGATAGCCTTGAAATGGCCCTGAAGCTGGAAATACCGACCGTTGAATCCCTCAAAGAAGGTGTCGAAATGACACTCAGGCAGCTAAGCGCCGCCTTTGAGAAGGGCAAGCTGGTGGAAATTAGCCCGCTGCCGGGCGATAAGTTGGACCCGATGCGGCATCAGGCAATTTCGATGGTCGCTGCCGAACAGGCTGCCAATACCATCGTCAGCGTCCTGCAGAAAGGCTACATGATCTCCGACCGGCTGTTACGCCCGGCATTGGTCACGGTGGCGCAGTAAAAAAACAGTTAATTGTTAAAAAACACGCAAAAAGTGCTTGAAAGCGATGTTTTTTACCACATATAGGACTCAAGAAAGATTCATACAGAGTCAACCACATTCTCGACATTCGCTATAAAGGAAAAAAATCATGGGTAAAATTATTGGCATTGACCTCGGAACCACGAACTCTTGTGTCTCCGTCATGGAGGGTGGTCAACCTAAAGTGATCGAAAACTCTGAAGGCGCGCGCACCACGCCGTCGATCATCGCGTATCAGGAAGATGGTGAAATTCTGATCGGCGCGCCGGCCAAGCGTCAGGCAGTCACGAATCCTAAAAATACCTTGTACGCCGTCAAACGCCTCATCGGCCGTAAATTTGACGAAAAAGAAGTACAAAAAGACATCTCCCTGATGCCGTATGAAATTTCCAAGGCAGATAACGGCGATGCCTGGATTTCCGTGCGCGACAAAAAACTCGCACCGCCGCAAATTTCGGCGGAAGTTCTGCGCAAGATGAAAAAAACCGCTGAAGATTATCTCGGCGAAGAAGTGACCGAGGCCGTGATCACGGTGCCGGCTTACTTTAACGACGCACAACGTCAGGCGACCAAAGACGCCGGCCGTATCGCCGGTCTGGACGTCAAGCGCATCATCAATGAACCGACCGCAGCTGCTCTGGCCTTCGGTCTGGACAAAGTCGGCAAGGGCGACCGCAAGATTGCCGTCTATGACCTTGGTGGCGGTACCTTCGACGTGTCGATCATTGAGATCGCCGACGTCGATGGTGAGATGCAGTTCGAAGTCTTGTCGACCAACGGTGACACCTTCCTCGGCGGTGAAGATTTCGATCAACGCATGATCGACTACATCATCGAAGAATTCAAAAAAATCAACGGTATCGATCTGGGCAAAGACGCCATCGCCCTGCAGCGTATCAAGGCCTCGGCCGAGCGCGCCAAGATCGAACTGTCATCTTCACAGCAGACCGAAATTAATGAGCCCTACATCGCCATGGCGAACGGCGCGCCGGTCCACCTGAACCTGAAGATGAATCGCGCCAAGCTCGAAGCGCTGGTCGAAGACTTGATCGTCAAGACCATCGATCCGTGCCGTATCGCGATCAAGGACGCTGGTGTTGCTGTCGGTGATATCGACGACATCATCCTCGTCGGTGGTATGACGCGTATGCCAAAGGTGCAGGAGAAGGTCAAAGAATTCTTCGGCAAAGAGCCGCGCAAAGACGTCAATCCTGATGAAGCCGTCGCCGTTGGTGCAGCGATTCAGGGTTCGGTTCTGTCAGGCGAGCGCAAGGATCTGCTGCTGCTCGACGTGACACCACTGTCGCTCGGTATCGAGACCATGGGTGGCGTGATGACCAAGATGATCAAGAAAAATACCACCATCCCGACCAAGTTTAGTCAGGTGTTTTCAACGGCCGACGATAACCAGCCGGCGGTGACGATCAAGGTCTATCAGGGTGAGCGCGAGATGGCCGTCGGTAACAAGGGCCTGGGCGAATTCAACCTCGAAGGCATCCCGCCATCAGCGCGCGGTACGCCACAAATTGAAGTGACCTTTGATATTGACGCGAACGGCATCTTGCATGTTGGTGCCAAAGACAAAGCGACCGGCAAAGAAAACAAGATCACCATCAAGGCCAATTCTGGTCTGACGGAAGACGAGATTCAAAAAATGGTGCAGGATGCCGAGGCGAATGCCGAGGAAGATAAGCGCCTGCGTGAAATGGCCGAAGCGCATAACCAGGGCGACGCTCTGGTGCACTCGACCAAGAAGGCCGTCACAGAATACGGTGACAAGCTCGAAGCCGGCGAAAAAGAGAAAATCGAAGCCGCCATCAAGGAGCTGGAAGCTGCCCTTAAAGGTGGCGACAAAGCCGAGATCGACGTCAAGACCATGGCATTGTCGACCGCAGCGCAAAAGCTGGGTGAGAAAATGTACGCTGATATGCAAGCGCAGCAGGCTGCTGGTGCGGCCGGTGCAGCGGGCGCAACCGAAGGTGCTGCCGGTGCAGCCGAAGGCAAACCCAAGCATGATGATGTGATGGACGCAGACTTCAAAGAAGTCAAAGATAAATAATATGTGTGGTTATCGCGACGTGTGTCGCGATAACGCCGCCGAGTCGAATTCTTGCCGTGCAAGATTCTTCTCGGCGTTTTCGTTTATATAAAACAGGACGGCCTCACCATGGCAAAACGCGATTTTTACGAGATTCTGGGCTTGGCCAAAAACGCTTCTGATGAAGAAATCAAGAAGTCCTATCGCAAGCTGGCGATGAAACACCATCCGGATCGTAATCCGGACAGCAAGGGCGCGGAAGATAAATTCAAGGAGGCTAAAGAAGCCTACGAGATGTTGTCCGACCCGCAAAAACGCGAAGCCTATGACCGCTATGGTCACGCAGGTGTCGATCCCAATATGGGTGGCGGCGGTGGCGGGGGCGCTGGTTCAGCTGGGTTTGCCGATGCCTTCGGCGATATTTTTGGTGATATTTTTGGTGGTGCAGCGCGCGGTGCTGGTCGTGGCGCCGGACCGCAGGTATTCCGTGGGGCCGACTTGCGCTATAACCTCGAGATTTCACTCGAGCAGGCAGCGCAGGGTTACGACACCACGATCCGCGTGCCGTCCTGGGATAGCTGCGACAGCTGCCATGGATCGGGCGCCAAGGCCGGTACGTCGGCGGCGACTTGTCCGACTTGTAATGGTCAGGGCCAGGTACGCATGCAGCAGGGATTTTTCAGTATCCAGCAGGCTTGCCCGAAATGCCATGGTACCGGCAAGATCATTCCGACCCCATGTCCGACCTGTGCTGGCGCTGGTCGCATCAAGCGCAATAAAACCCTGGAAGTCAAAATCCCAAGCGGGATCGATGATGGCATGCGCATCCGTTCTTCCGGCAACGGTGAACCCGGCATGAATGGCGGGCCACCAGGCGACCTGTATGTGGAAGTGCATATCAAGCCGCATGCCGTGTTCCAGCGCGACGGCGATGATCTGCATTGCGAAATTCCGATTTCCTATGCCAAGGCAGCTTTAGGCGGCGAAGTCGAAGTCCCTACACTGAGCGGCAAGGCTTCCTTTACTCTCCCGGAAGGTACCCAGTCGGGCAAAACTTTCCGACTGCGCAGTAAGGGAATCAAGGGCGTGCGCTCGGGCTTTGCCGGAGATTTATTCGCCCATGTGGTCGTCGAAACGCCAGTCAAGCTGACGGAAAAACAGAAGGAATTGCTGCGTGATTTTGAACTCCTGACAGTGGAGGGCGGTGCCAAGCATAGCCCGCAAAGTAAATCCTGGAAGGACAAGGTCAAGGGTTTTTTCGAATAAGATCCTGATACGCTATCATCTTGCGTATGGGGCTGAAGTGGCAATGTTGGCGGCGACTTCAGCCTCGGCTGTATTTCATCATGTAGACCTGAGAGAACATCTATGACTGCATCATTACCTGATCCCCTCCAACATTTGTTTCAAAATAACCGCCAGTGGGCGCAGTCGATGCTGGATAAAAATCCCACTTTCTTCAAGCAACTCGAGTCGCAGCAGTCGCCGCAATATTTGTGGATCGGCTGCTCGGATAGCCGCGTTCCGGCTAATGAAATTGTCAAGCTCGCACCGGGTGAATTATTCGTCCACCGTAATGTGGCCAATGTGGTGGTGCATACCGACTTGAATTTACTGTCAGTCCTGCAGTTTGCGACCGAAGTATTGAACGTCAAGCATGTGATGGTGGTCGGCCACTATGGCTGTTCCGGTGTCCATGCGGCGCTATCAGGGCGGCGTGTGGGCCTGGCCGATAACTGGCTGCGTCACGTGCAGGACGTGAGCAATAAACATGGTGCCTATCTCGGCCAGGTGCTCGAGCCGCACGAACGGCATGACCGGATGTGCGAACTGAATGTGATCGAACAAGTCGTCAATGTCTGCCAGACCACCATCGTACAAGACGCCTGGGAACGTGGTCAGGAATTGACAGTGCATGGCTGGGTATATAGCCTGAAAGATGGTCTGCTGCGTGATCAGGGGATGACTGTCAGCGCGGCGGATCAATTACAAGGCGCGATGAAAACCTGCTTTGCAAGGTACGAAGGCTAGTCAAATTTTTGCGCTGGTGCCTTACTGTATTCCTTCCTGCATCTTCCTTTCCCCGGACATGGCGCGGCTGCTTTTCAGCCCGCCTTATCGGCATCACAGCACGTATTTTTTGTCGCTGTATCCCGACACCCTTTTCCCCTTAGTTGCTAGATAGAACTTCTTCCTCGCCCATCGTCTGCGCCTAGGTCAAGCTTCCAGAGCAGGCTTTGCATGTTACTAGACATGCTGACCAATTTCTTCAAGGGGAGAGGCGCAACACTATGAGCAGAGAGGGCAGAGAAATTTTCAGGGCCGCGGCCCTGGCTGCGCTGACGTCGCCAGAACCGCACGAGCAGCCGCTGCACATCACCAGCTTACGCAGCTGGATCGCTCTGGGCGGGCTTGGTCTGCTGTTGCTGGTACTGCTGCTGTGGGCTATTTTGGGAAGCTTGCCGATTAGCCTGACAGGGCCCGGGATCCTGGTGCATCAGGGCGGAACATTTCTACAGCTTGCCAGTGGCAGTGGCGTGATCGCAGATATGCCCATGCTGCGGGTGGGCGATCTAATCCACCGGGGGCAGCTGCTGGGACGGATCGCACAGCCGGGTCTGGTGGTCCAGCTTGAATTGGCGCAGATCGAACTACAGGCATTACAGGAGGAAGAAAAATCGCTCGAGCGAGCCATCAAGAATGAACGCGCGATGCAGGATAAGAGCGTACAACTCGAGACGCATTTTCAGGAAACGATTATTCAGACCAATGAGGCGCAACTCGCTGCGCGCAGTAATTTGCAAAAGAACGATGCACCGCTCTCGCGCGAACGCCTGTTTGCCGCCCAAAGTGCCATCGATACGGCGCGCAGCCGGCTCTGGCAGCTGCGCATGCAACAAGAGCAAAACAACATCACCGGCGCTGAACGATTGCGCGCACTCCGCTCCAGACTAACGCAGGCGGCAGGCAGTTATCGCGGGCTGCAAAAGCAATGGCAATTTCAGTCAGAGATCATCAGCGAAGGCGATGGACATATCATCGAGTTGATGGCTGCCCGCGGTGATAAGGTGACTGCCGGTCAGCCGCTTCTGAGTTGGGAGAAAAAAGAGCGTCGGCTCGAAGCACTTTTTTTCTTACCGCCGCAAAGTGCGGCAAAAAATATTAGGCCGGGGATGGACGTGCAGGTCGCACCGGCGAATACTAAAAAAGAGCGCGATGGTTTTGTGCTCGGCAAAGTCATCTCGGTCGCGCCCTATCCGGCCACCGAGCAGGGCATGATGGCGATTCTGCACAACGCCGATCTGGTGCGTGAATTATCACGTAACGGACCACCCTTTTCTGTCTTGGTGGCCTTGCAGCCGGACGCATCTGCTGCTGGCGGCTACCGCTGGTCCGCTGCGTCTGGCGCGACACATACCTTGAGCAGTGGCTCGCTGGCCAGTGCCACCTTTATCCTCGAGCGACAACGTCCGATTGAATTTTTAATCCCCTGGCTTAAGGAGGGTAGCCACTGATGCTGGGCGCGGTCTTTCGTGGCTGGGGCGCAGTCTTGTGGCCAGCAGGTTCGGCGCGCAAACGCACACCGACGGTACTGCAAATGGAGGCGGTCGAATGTGGTGCAGCTGCCCTGGGTATCATCCTCGGCTATTTTGGCCACACTGTCGCGCTCGACGAATTACGCACAGCCTGCGGCATTTCGCGCGATGGCAGCAACGCCAGTCAACTCCTCAAGGCAGCCCGCACTTATGGTTTGAAGGCTGAGGGAAAACGACTGGATACAGCGGCGCTCAGAGCGCATGCCTTACCGCTGATATTGCATTGGAATTTTCAGCATTTTCTGGTGCTGGAGGGTTTCGGTCAGCGGCGGGTCTATCTGAATGATCCGGCCTGCGGTCGGCGCACAGTCGGTTACGCAGAATTTGATCTTTCCTATACCGGTGTGGCCTTATCGTTTTTACCGACTGAAAATTTTGTTCATGCTGGTCAGCCGGCGTCATTATGGACCTCGTTAATGGCGCGCCTGCGAGGCGTCATACCGTCGCTAGGTTTCATAAGCTTAGCCAGCCTGGGTCTGGTGATTCCCGGTCTGGTGGTGCCGGTGATATTACAGATTTTTGTCGATCACTATCTGCTCGCCGGCCTGCATGACTGGCTGGGTGCGCTGCTGCTGGGACTATTGATGATGGCGCTCCTACGAGTTGGCCTCACATGGCTGCAGCAACAGCAGTTACTGCGTTTGGAAATGCATTTGACACGGAACACAACGCGTCAATTTTTTTGGCATGTACTGCGATTGCCGATTTCATTTTTTCAGCAACGGTATGCCGGTGAAATTAGTGAGCGATTGCATGCCAATGATCGACTCGCACAGCTGCTATCGGGCGAACTGGCAAGCACGCTAGCCAATATGCTGACGCTGATTTTTTTTGCGCTGATCATGCTGCAGATTGACGTGCTGCTGAGCGTGATCGGCATCGCGCTCTCGGTGCTTAATCTGCTGCTACTGCGGTGTCTGGCAGGCTTACAAAAAGAGCCGAGTCAGCGCCTGCAGCAAGAGCGCAGCAAACTCATGGCGACGACTTTGGGCGGCATCGACAATATCGAGAGCCTCAAGGCAAGCGGCGGAGAGAGTGAATTTTTTTCGCGCTGGTCAGGCATCTTTGCCAGTGTAAATAACATCGAACAGCATCTGACTGTGCAGGTCCGCCTGCTGAGTCAGGCACCCGGATTGTTGAATGGTCTACTACTGATCGCCATCCTGCTCATTGGCGGTACGCGCGTGATGGCAGGGGAAATGAGCATCGGTATGCTGGTCGCGTTCCAGAGCCTGATGAGCAGCTTTCATCAGCCTATTCATCAGTTGATGTCATTGGCGGGACGACAGCAGGCGGCCGGCGCGGATTTGGCGCGGCTCGACGACGTTCTGCATCATCCGCTGGATGCCGCTTTTGTGGCAGAGGATACTCGTTCCGCGTGTGTCCGGCCAAAGAAATTGCAGGGCCATCTTGCATTGCGTGATGTGTGTTTCGGTTACAGCCGTCTTGCTGCGCCACTGATCACGAACTTTAGTTTGACGCTCGCGCCAGGTCAGCGGATTGCCTTGGTCGGTAGTTCGGGCAGCGGCAAGTCGACCATCGCCCGCCTGGTGCTTGGCCTATATCAGCCATGGTCGGGACAAATCCTGTTCGACGGTGTGCCGCGCGAAGCGCATGCGCGGGTCGATCTGCACGCTAGCCTGGCTGGGGTAGAGCAGGAAATGATGCTCTTCGAAGGGAGTGTGCGCGATAACCTGTGTCTGTGGGACAGCGAGCTGCCAGAGACCGACATGCTGCAGGCTGCACGTGATGCCTGCATCCACAGCACCATCCTCAGCCTGCCCGGCGCGTATGCAGCACAGGTCGAGGAACGCGGTCGCAATTTCTCAGGCGGGCAAGCGCAGCGACTAGAAATAGCCCGCGCATTGGCAGGTAATCCGCGTATTCTGGTACTCGATGAAGCGAGCGCAGCACTGGACCCGATCACTGAAAAAATGATCGACGAGCAGATCCGCCGCCGAGGCTGCGCCTGCCTGATCGTCGCCCATCGGCTGTCCACAATCCGTGATTGCGATGAAATCATCGTGCTCGAGCGTGGTGTGATCGCTGAACGCGGAACGCATGCCCAATTAATGGCTCTGCACGGCGCGTATTGCCGGCTAATTGCGATGGCGTAGCGTGCCGACATGATAAAGCGTCTACCACCTCATGCACTGTCTTTACGCGATGTACTGCGCTTTGGCCTGCTCGGCTGTGCGCGCGATTTTTTTTGGCTCACGATAACCGGTGTGCTGGGCGGATTACTGGCGCTTGCCATGCCACTGTCCATCGGCTTTTTGGTCGATGACATTCTACCCACTGCACAGACTGACATGCTGTCGCAGCTGGCGCTCTTTATCTTGACTGCCGTACTGACTATCAGTGCGCTGGGTTATGTCAGGGCACTGGCCTTCATTCGCATCAGTACGCGCGCCAGTCATGCTTTGCAGAGCGCGCTGATGGAGCGCCTGCTGCATTTGCCAACGACTTTTTTCCGCCAATATGCCGCGGCCGATTTAGCCCAGCGTTTGTTAGGCATGGCCCGGCTCATGCGAGCGCTCGCCTCTGTGGTACAGACGGCTTTGTTGGGTTGGCTGTTTGGTTTATTCAGTTATGCCCTGCTGTTCTGGATCAGCCTGCCGCTGGCCTTGCTGGCGAGTGGGCTGGTGTTCGTCTCCTTCATCTTGAGCACGGCGCTCAACATCTGGCGACTCAGACAGGCGCGGCAGATTTCGCAGTTCGAGGGCAGTATGGCGAGCAGGGTGTTTCAACTTTTAAATGGCATCAATAAGATCCGTACAGCCGGTGCCGAGAAGCGGGCATTTGCCTTATGGGCCAGCGATTTTGCGCAGCAAAAGCAATGGCACTTCTTGAGTCGCCGGATCGGGAATATCCTCACGGTGTTCGATGCGGCGTATGGTGTGGTTTGTTTGTTGATCTTATTTGGCGCGCTTGAAATATATACGCCTAAAATGTCGACGGGCAGCTTCCTGATCTTCCATGCCGCGTTCCTGCAATTTTTTGCCAGCAGTCTGGCGATGGCCAACGCGATCAGCAATGTCGCCGCCATGATCCCGCTTTATGAACGGGCGCGGCCAATTTTGCAAGCCCTGCCGGAGCAGTACGGTGCGCAGGCTGATTCTGGTGAGCTCAGTGGTGCGATCGAGATCAGTCATCTGCGCTTTCGCTATCATATCGATGGCCCGCTGATTCTCGATGATGTGTCGATCCGCGTTTTGCCAGGTCAGTTCATCGCTCTTGTTGGTCCCTCCGGAGCAGGTAAATCGACCTTGCTGCGCTGTCTTCTCGGGTTTGATCAGGCTTTTTCTGGCGCGGTGTATTACGATGATCAAAATTTAGCCGGACTGGATGTGCTGGCGGTACGAAGGCAATTGGGCGTGGTACTTCAACGTGGCAAACTCATGCCTGGCACTATTTTTAGTAATATCATTGGCGCCGCCAAACTCAGCTTGGACGACGCCTGGGAAGCAGCCCGTATGGCCGGCCTGGCTAGCGACATTGCCGCCATGCCGATGGGGATGCATAGCGTGGTGACCGACAATGGCGGCACGCTCTCCGGCGGGCAGAAGCAGCGACTTCTGATCGCCCGCGCCATCGCCCGTAAGCCTCGTATCGTGTTGTTAGATGAAGCGACCAGCGCGCTCGATAATCAAACCCAATCTATCGTCGCGCACAGCATCGCCCAGCTCAGTGCAACCCGCATTGTGATCGCACATCGCCTGTCAAGCGTGATACAGGCCGATCAGATTTTTTATCTTGAATCGGGAAAAATAATCGAGTGTGGCAGTTATGCCGAATTAATGGCGCAAGACGGCGCCTTTGCCGCGCTGGCAAAACGCCAGCTAAGTTGAATAGGTGGACACAGAAGCAGTGTCTACACTATTGGGGATTTTAGAAGCAGTGTTCTGGAGCAGGAAAGGACTGATCCTTCACCGCGACAATATAAGCCCGAATCGCAGCTTCGATACTGTTTTGGCCTTCCATGAAATTTTTAACGAAGCGGGCTTTGCGACCTGGGAAGGCGCCCAGCATGTCATGCATGACCAGCACCTGACCCGAGCAATCCGGTCCGGCGCCGATGCCGATGGTTGGTATTGCCAATAGCGCAGTGACTTCTTTACCAATGGCAGAAGGAATCGCTTCGAGCACTAACAGCGATGCGCCGGCGGCCTGCAGAGCGAGGGCATCCGCTTTGAGCTGTTCGACACCCGCCGCCGTCTTGCCTTGGACCTTGTAGCCACCTAATTGATGCACCGACTGCGGCGTCAGGCCGAGGTGCGCACAAACCGGCACGGCGCGCTCGGTCAGAAATTTGACGGTATCGATGAGCCATTCACCGCCCTCGATCTTCACCATCTGTGCGCCAGCCTGAATCAGTTTGACGGCATGATCAAACGCCGCCTGCGGTGTAGCATAAGTACCGAAGGGCATATCCGCCACCAGCAGCGCAGTCTTGTTTCCGCGCGCGACACAGGCCGTGTGATAAACCATATCAGCCAGACTCACCGGCAGCGTCGAATGATGACCCTGGCACACCATGCCGAGCGAATCACCGACTAGCAAAACCTCGACTCCAACACGATCCATCAGCGCCGCAAAACTGGCGTCGTAACAGGTCAGCATGGTGATTTTTTCACCTGCTTGACGCAGCGAGAGCAGTGTCGGGCCGGTCACTGCACGGGTGCGTTCAGTTTCTTGAAGATAGCCTGCCATGATGACTCCCGTGAGTTGGTATGAGCGGCGATTGTAGCATTGGTCAAGCAGTCTTTCCGAGCGGTGCAAAAGCGCTGCAGCCAGACGGGAATACACATGCTGAAGTTCAGTCAGAAATCTTGTGAATCATTTGCCCGGACAGTGCCGCCACCCACTGCTGCGCAGGACCCGCACCGGGAATCTGCGCCAAGGGATCGATTTCCAGCAAAGGCAACAGCACAAACGCCCGTTGCGTCATGCGCGGATGCGGGACGATCAAATCGGTGTGCGTTATTTGATCATCGCCATAGAGCAGCAGATCCAGATCAAGTGAACGCGGTGCATTGGGGTAGGGACGCAGGCGGCCAGCTTCGTTTTCAATCCGCTGGCACTGGCGCAATAAATCCAAGGCTGGAAGGGTGGTCACGATGCGCACAACAGCATTCACATAATGATCGCCGTCGGCATCGACCGGCGCGCTGTCATACAAACTGGATCGGACCGCACAGCCTGTCACGTCCAGCTGGTCCAGCGCCAGCATGGCTGCGCGTACTTGCGCGCCAGGCTCGCCCAGATTGGCACCAATGCCGATCGTGGCACGCACCAGCAGCGACATTATTCAGCAACGGCCGGAGCCGCGCCATCCGGATTTTTACCGCGTCCCCCACGGCGACGGGCGCGTTTTTTCGCCGGTGGACCAGCCTTGTCGGCGGTTTTGGTATTGCGCACCAGGAGTAACTCACGCTCGTTATTATCGCCGGCCATAAAGTCGGTCCACCACTCGCCTAACTCGCTGTCGATTTCACCGGAAGCGCAACGCAACAGCAAAAAGTCGTAACCGGCGCGCAGACGCGGATGCTCAAGCAGCTTGAACGGCATTTTTCCGGTGCGACGTTCAAAGCGCGGCTGCATCGACCAGATATCGCGCATGTCGGTGGCGATCTTGCGTTGCAGGGCCAGTTTGTCGGTCTGCGCATGCAACACATCGTCGGCTGCCAGATGCAGGGCCGGAATCGGATATTCACCGGCGGCCTGGTAAGCTGTCCATTTTTCTACTACCTGATGCCACAGCAGTGAGGCGAACAGAAAGCCGGGTGACACCGTCTTGCCGGCGCGGATGCGCTGGTCGGTGCTGTCGAGCGCGAGGGTGACAAATTTTTCACCCAGTGGCTGCTCGAGAACCACGTCGAGCAAAGGTAGCAAACCATGATGCAGACCTTCCTTGCGCAGCTGCTGCAAACAGGCCAGCGCATGACCGCTCATGAGCAGCTTGAGCATTTCATCGAACACGCGCGCGGTCGGTACATTATTAATCAGCGGCGCCATGATCTTGATCGGCTCGCGTGATTCGGCAGCAATGCTAAAGCCGAGTTTGGCGGCAAAACGTACTACCCGCAAAAGACGCACGGGATCTTCCCGATAGCGGGCTTCCGGCACGCCAATGATGCGCAGGGTCTTGCTGCGAATATCAGCGATGCCGCCGTGATAATCGAGCACGATCTGGTTGGCTGGATCGTAGTACATGGCATTGATGGTGAAATCGCGTCGCACGGCATCTTCGTGCTGTTCGCCGAAGGTATTGTCGCGCAGGACGCGGCCATGTTCGTCCTTGGGCGCGGCCTCCGATGAAGCACCGCGAAAGGTGGTGACTTCGATCTGTTCCTGTCCCATCATCACATGCACGATCTGAAAGCGACGGCCGATGATGAAGGCGCGCCGAAACAGCCGTTTGATCTGCTCGGGCGTGGCGTTGGTGGCGATATCGAAATCTTTCGGCTTATGGCCCAGCAGCAGATCGCGCACCGCACCGCCGACCACAAAGGCCTTAAAGCCAGCCTGCTGCAAAGTCTGCGTCACGCGCACGGCGTTGGGGGATACCAGCGCCGGATTGATCTTGTGTTCCTTCGGGCCGAGCGTCAGCAGGTCGCCAGCGGCAGGCTTGTTTTTGCTACCGAGCAGGCGGCGGATAAACTTTTTAATCATTGAATAGTGTCAGGAGTGGCCAGCCCTGCGCGTTGGCGTGCGCAGTCAGCAAGGCATTGGGATTAGTGGCGACGGGATTGCTAACCAGCGTCATGAGCGGGATATCGTTTTGCGAGTCACTGTAAAAATAACTGCGCTCAAAGTCAGCCAGGGTTTTGTTCATCCCGGCCAGCCAGGCCAGGGTATGTTCGACCTTGCCTTCGGCATAAGTCGGGGTGCCGATCAGGCCACCGGTGAGCCTGCCATCAGCGTGCAATTCAGGTTCGGCGGCAATCAGATGGGAGACACCAAAGGCGGCGGCAATCGGGGCCGTGACAAAACGATTCGTCGCCGTCACGATGGCCACCAGGTCACCCCTGTTCTGGTGATGCTTTACCAGAGCAAGCGCCTGCGGCAAAATCGCCGGCTGCACCACATCGCGCATGAACTGCGCATGCCAGGCATCGAGCTGGTCGCGTGAAAACGGCGCCAAGGTCCCCAACGCGAATTCAAGATAGGCCCGCGCATCTAGTACACCGGCCTTGTAGTCGTCAAAAAACTGTTCGTTGCGACGACTGAATAACGCGGTATCAATGGCGCCGGTACGCACCAGGAATTGGCCCCATTGGTTATCGGAGTCGAGTGGCAGCAGTGTATGGTCGAGATCGAATAAAGCCAGGTTCATGGTGAGTCTTTTGTCATGTTTCGCTATCGAGCTGCAGTAAATTACGCAGCAGCGGCAAGGTGATGGGCCGCTTGGTTTCGAGCGAATACTTATCCAGCGCATCCAGCATTGCGGTCAGCGAGCGCATATCGCGGTGAAAATGCGTAATCAGGTAGGGTAACACGTCAGGGGCAAGCGAGAAGCCTCTGGCCTGCGCGGTGCGCGTGAGAGCATCGATTTTTTCGGCATCGCTCAGGCCATGCACTTGATAAATCAGGCCCCAACCCAAACGGGTGCGCAAATCTTCCCGCACCACCAAGCCAATCGGTGGTTGAGGGCCAGTGGTCACGAGGCATGCGCCATGTTCGCGACAGTCGTTAAACAGATTGAAGGCGGCAATTTGCGCGTCGGGTGCGAGTTTGTCGCAGTCATCGAGCAGATAGAGATGGATCGCCGGATCATAGAGAAAGTCCGGCGGGCTGGCATCGGCGGGTAAATAACGCGCCCCAGTGGCCTCTGGCAGGGCGCCCGCCATGGCCTTGAGTAGATGCGTTTTACCGGCACCGGCAGTACCCCACAAATACACAAAACGTTCGGCGGTAGCGAAGGCATGGCCGGCGCTCAGGCGCTGACAACGCTGCATTAATTCTGCATGCTGGCCGACCACGAAGGTCTCCAGGGTCTGCGGCAAGAGCATGCCCCAGTCAAATAACATTTGCCTCATATGAAACAATTCATCTTACGTAAGTTCATGCTTGATTATAAAAGCTGCTATGCAAATAAGCGCGCCGCACATGTTTGTAAGCGACCGACAAAATGGCGCTCGCCGGCAGTGCCACTAAAACGCCGACGAAGCCGAACAGTTCACCAAACGCCAGCAAGGCAAAGATGACGATCAGCGGCGAGAGGCCAATCCGTTCCCCCACCAGTCGCGGCGTGAGCACAAAACTCTCCAGAATCTGCCCGATCCCATACACCGCCCCGACCAATACGATGCCCTGCAAGCTGGAAAACTGCAGTATCCCCGCCAACATCGCCAGCACCAGCCCAAGCCCGAAACCCAGGTAGGGAATAAAGCTCAGCAGACCGGTGATGATCCCGATCGGCAAGGCGACATCCAGTCCGACCAAAGTCAAAGTAATGGAATAAAACAGTGCCAGCGACAGCATCACAGCCAACTGACCGCGCAGATATTGGGCTAACAGTGCATCGGTTTCCTTGGCCAACGAACGCACCTTAGCCAGCCAGCGGCGCGGCACATTATTGGCCATTCGCGCCAACAGGGTATGCCAGTCGAGCAGCAAATAAAACAAGACCACGGGAATCAGTATGAAGGTAGCCAGCCAGCCCAGCACCGCCACTCCTCCAATACGTGCCGAGGTCAGTGCAGTGGACCAGATCTGTTCACTGCTTGCCCCGAGTTGTTCGCTTAATATTTTTTGCAAGCCGGCGCCGTCGAGGCGGATTTTGATACCCAGCGCGTGCAGGCGTGGTGAGAGTAGGGCGTCCAGATTCCTGAGCAGCCCGGGAATTTGTTCGCGCATGGAGATGAATTCTTTCTGCATCACCGGAAAGACCACCAATACCAGCCCGAGCAGCAGCGCAATCAGCAGTAGCAGCACGATACAGACCGCCAGCGCACGCGGCAGCATCCAGCGCCCAATATGGCGTCGGGCCAGCCAGTCGACCAGCGGATTGAGGGCATAGGCCAGGATCGCCGCGCTGACAAAGGGCGTCAGCACCGGACCCAGCATAACGAGTAAGCCGAGCAAAAGCAGTGCCACGCACAGCCAAAGCCAGGATTGTTTTTGCTCAGGAGTGAAAGAAAATGCCATGAATTAGGAGTCCGGGGGTCCAATTTGATAAAATGCGGATGTTCAAGACCGCACAGTTTGTGTGTTCACACCCATTTTACCGCCTCCGCAGCCAAAAACCCCATGAGCATCTCTCCCAAAGTTTCCCTTTCTTACCGCGATGCCGGTGTCGATATCGATGCCGGTGATGCGCTCGTTGAAGCCATCAAGCCGTTTGCCAAACGTACCATGCGCGAAGGCGTCATGGGTGGCATCGGCGGTTTTGGTGCCCTGTTTGAAGTCAGCAAAAAGTTCAAGGAACCGGTCTTAGTCTCCGGTACCGATGGTGTCGGCACCAAACTCAAGCTCGCGTTTCATCTCAATCGGCATGACACGGTCGGCATCGATCTGGTCGCCATGAGCGTCAACGACATTCTGGTACAAGGCGCCGAACCGCTGTTTTTTCTCGATTATTTCGCCTGCGGCAAACTTGATGTAGCGATCGCCACCGACGTCATCAAGGGCATTGCGCAAGGCTGTGAGCAGGCCGGCTGCGCGCTGATCGGCGGCGAAACGGCCGAGATGCCGAGCATGTACCCGGCCGGTGAATACGATCTGGCCGGCTTTGCGGTCGGCGCAGTCGACAAATGCAATATCATTGACGGCACGAAAATCAGACCGGGCGATGTGGTGCTGGGACTGGCCTCATCAGGCATTCATTCGAATGGCTTTTCGCTGGTGCGCAAGATCATTGAAGTCGCCCAGCCTGACCTGAACGCCGATTTCCATGGCCGCCCCTTACAAGATGTATTGATGGCACCCACGCGCATTTACGTCAAACCACTGCTGGCCTTGATGGCGGCAATGGAAGTCAAGGGCATGGTCCACATCACCGGCGGTGGTTTAGTCGAAAATGTCCCGCGCGTTCTGCAGCCCGAGCTGACTGCCGTGCTACACAGCGACGCCTGGACCATGCCGCCACTCTTCGTCTGGCTGCAAGAACACGGTGGTGTCGCCGACGCCGAGATGCACCGCGTCTTTAACTGCGGCATCGGCATGACCGTCATCCTCGCTCCCGAAAACGCCGCCGCCGCGATCGCCATGCTCACCGCCGCAGGTGAAACAGTCACCCAAATCGGCGAAATCCGCGCGCGTGCTGAAGGTGAAGCGCAGACGATCGTTGTTTAATTAAATCTCACGCCGCCGAAGGCAACAGAAAATCATGGCTCACACTGTTGCCGATTTCGTAGACCCGTTCGAGGAAAGTACTCAGATAGTCGTGCAAGCCGGCGCTGAGTACTTCGTCGATGCGTACGAAGCGTAAATCGGCGTGCAGTTTGCCGGCTAAGCGTTCGGTCTGGTCTGACATATCATTGCGCACTTTCCCCAGAATCATGACCACTTCTTCCATACAGGCCAGCAGCGAACGCGGCATGTCGGCGCGCAGCATGAGCAGTTCGGCTACCCGGTCGGGGGTGATCACGTCGCGGTACACCTTGCGATAGATCTCAAAGCCGGAGACTGAACGCAGCACCGCCGCCCAATAATAAAAATCGAGCTGCGCGTCCTGATCGATTTTGCGCAGCGCGCGTTTGTCACCCGTCGCATCCTGCGGTGTATGGAATTTGACGTCCAAAATACGCGCCGTATTGTCAGCCCGTTCAAGAAAGGTACCCAGGCGGATAAAGTAAAACGCCTCGTCCTTGAGCATGGTGCCAATCGTCACGCCGCGCGATAAATGTGAGCGGTGCTTGACCCATTCAAAAAAAGCGCTTGGATCGTTTTCCAGCATGCCGTCCTTGAGCTGATGCGCCATCTCCAGCCAGGTCGTATTATTGGTTTCCCATACTTCCGTAGTCAGTGCGCCGCGCACGGCACGGGCGTTTTCACGCGCCGCTGTCAGACAGGCCACGATCGACGAAGGATTGTCCGGATCGCGCACCATGAAGTCGAGCACCGACTCGGGGGTGACGGCAGCGTGTTTGGTATCGAAGAGTTTTTCAAGTTCAGAAATACCTAGGACGGCACGCCAGCTTTCCTTGGCGCTGGCCACGGATTGCGGCAGCAGGGCGGTTTGTACCGTTACGTCCAGCATACGGGCCAGATTTTCGGCGCGCTCGGTGTAGCGGGCCATCCAGAATAAATGATCAGCGGTGCGGCTCAGCATATTATTTCTCCAGTATCCAAGTATCTTTCGTGCCGCCGCCCTGAGAGGAATTCACCACCAGGGAGCCCTCCTTGAGGGCGACTCGTGTGAGCCCGCCCGGCACCATCGTTACCGACTTACCGGACAAGACAAACGGCCGCAGGTCGATATGGCGCGGCGCGATGCCGGACTCGACATAGGTCGGGCAGGCCGACAAGGCCAGCGTGGGCTGCGAAATATAGCCGTCTGGTCGAGCGATCAGGCGTTGGCGGAAGTCTTCGATTTCCGCCTTGCTGGCGGCAGGTCCGACCAGCATGCCGTAGCCGCCGGCGCCGTGCACTTCCTTGACCACCAGCTCGGCCAGATGCTCCAGCGTATAGGCCAGATCGGCCGGTTTGCGGCACTGGTAGGTGGGCACATTATTGAGGATCGGCTCTTCGGATAAATAGAAACGCACCATCTCCGGCACAAACGGATAAATCGATTTATCGTCCGCCACACCGGTGCCGATGGCATTGGCCAAAGTGACGCGACCAGCGCGGTAGGCTTCCAGCAGTCCCGGCACGCCCAGTGAAGAATCGGCGCGGAAGGCGCGCGGATCGAGGAAGTCGTCATCGATGCGGCGGTAGATCACATCGACCCGTTTCGGTCCGCGCGTGGTGCGCATGTAGACCAGTTTGTCGTTGACGAACAAGTCCTTGCCTTCGACTAATTCAATGCCCATTTGCTGGGCCAGAAAGGCATGCTCAAAATAGGCTGAGTTATACATCCCCGGCGTCATGACGACGACGGTCGGATCGTCCACGCCTTGCGGCGCGACCGAGCGTAAATTTTCCAGCAGCAGGTCGGGATAATGGGCCACCGGCGCGACCTTGTTGCGCGAAAAAAGCTCGGGAAAAAGTCGCATCATCATCTTGCGGTTTTCCAGCATATACGAGACACCGGAAGGCACGCGCAGATTATCTTCGAGTACGTAGAATTCGCCTTTGCCGGCCCGCACAATATCGACACCGGCAATGTGTGCATAAATGTCGGACGCCACGCTCACGCCTACCATCTCAGGACGGAACTGGGCATTATTAAAAATCTGTTCGGCGGGAATAACGCCGGCCTGAATGATGTTTTGTTCGTGATAGATATCGTGCAAAAACATATTCAGCGCCTTCACGCGCTGGGCTAAGCCGAGTTCGAGTTTTTGCCATTCCTGGGCCGGGATAATGCGCGGAATCAGATCAAAGGGAATCAGGCGTTCGGTACCAGCGTCGTTGCCGTAGACCGCAAAGGTAATCCCGACTCGGCGAAAAATCAGATCGGCTTCCACCCGTTTGCGGGTGATCGTATCGGCCGACTGGCTCTCTAACCAGGCTGCAAATTTACGGTAATGCGGCCGCACCACAGCCGGATCGTTGGTGTGCATCTCGTCGAAAAAGGAGGGCATAGGCAGCTTTTCTGGTTTTTTTGAAGTAGGTTCAAATAGACCCTATCAAGAAACATGCCCGGTCAGGCGGATGGTCACTGAGGTGCGCAATCAGGGTGCACGCCAGTGGTCAACCCGTGCATCGTTTCGGGCATCGGGCGCCTGCGTGAGCAGACTGACCAGGACGATGGCAAAAATACCTGCTGGTACACCAAAGACGCCGGCCGAGATCGGCGCAATATTGAACCATTGATTGGCGACCGCCCCGCCCAGCTGCGGATTGGCATGCAACATGTAGTAAATACAGACGGCAAACCCGGTGAACATGCCAGCTAGCGCACCTTTTTGGTTCGCTCTTTTCCAGAATATGCCCAAAAATAGTGCGGGAAAAAGCGCCGAAGCCGCCAGCGAAAACGTCGCCGCCACCATCGATAAAATATCACCGGGTTTCAGTGAGGCCGCATAGGCCGCCACCATCGCCACCACCAGCAGCAGAAGTTTCGAGATCGTTACCCGTTTTTGGGTCGAGGCCTGCGGATTAATGATCTTGTAATAAATATCATGTGAGAAGGCGTTGGAAATCGTCAGCAGTAATCCGTCCGCTGTAGATAAGGCCGCCGCCAGTCCGCCAGCGGCCACCAAGCCCGAGACGACGTAGGGCAGGCCGGCGATCTCGGGCGTGGCCAGCATAACGATATCGCCATCGAGTACGATCTCGGCTAACTGCACCACGCCATCATGATTGATGTCGGTGATGCTCACCAGCGGATTTTCCTTGTCGATACTGGCCCAGTAAGACACCCAGGATGGCAGATGCGAAAAATCGCTGCCGACCAAGGTAGTAAAAATATCGTACTTCACCAGTACCGCCAGCGCAGGGATCGTCACATACAGCAGCATGACAAAAAACAGGGTCCAGAAAACCGAGCTGCGCGTCTCCTGCACCGAAGGGGTGGTGTAGTAGCGCACCAAAATATGCGGCAGGGCGGCCGTGCCCATCATCAGACAAAACATCAGGGCGATAAAGTTATTGCGCTTATTGTCGGCGCTCTCTTTGTCCTTGCCGGGGAAGGGCTGGGCATGCGGCGTCACGGGTGCGGCGCGCGCCAGATTGGCGGTTTTGGATTCGAGCCATTTTTGTCGCGCTTCATCAACGTTTTTGGGATACGCCGCCAGCGCGCGTGAAGCGGCCTTGATATCGAGCAGAGAGGCATTCCCTGACTTGCGTTTTTCGACCAGGCGCAGGGCTTCCAAGCGACCTTTTTCCCAGCTGGCAGGCAGGGCGTCGATGCGCGCCTGGTCTTGCGCGGCGCGCTGGGCGAAGACAGCGCGAACTTGCTGCTCACGCGGATCCTGCATCAGTTCTTTTTCGCGTTCACCGACTTTGGCCAGCGCAGATCCATAGGCAATTTGCGGCACCGGCACATTGGTATGTTTGACCGACAGCCACATCACCGGAATCATGTAAGCGATCAGCAAAATGATGTATTGCGCGACCTGGGTCCAGGTAATGGCGCGCATGCCGCCCAAAAAAGAACAGACTAAAATACTGGCGAGTCCGAGAAAAATCCCGACCGAAAAATCGACGCCGGTAAAGCGCGAGGTGATCAGACCAACGCCATAAATTTGTGCCACCACATACGTGAACGACACAATGACGGTGGCGATGACGGCAAACACGCGTATCACTTCCCCTTTATTGCGTCCCTGGTAGCGGGCCGCTAAAAAATCCGGAATCGTGTACTGACCGAATTTGCGCAGATAGGGTGCGACCAACAGCGCCACCAGGCAAAAGCCCCCTGTCCAGCCGACGATGTAGGCCAGTCCATCAAAGCCCATGAGGTACATCCCGCCAGCCAAGCTGAGAAAACTGGCCGCTGACATCCAGTCGGCGGCGGTCGCCATACCATTAAAAAACGCCGGCACACGGCGACCAGCAACATAGTATTCCGACACATCGGAAGTGCGACTGATAACGCCAATGCCGGCGTACAGAACGATGGTGGCAAACATGAACAGGTAACCGATCCAGCCACGCGGCACCCCCTCTTCTTCAAGGATGGCGAGCGCGACCAGGAATAGGAAAAACCCGGCGGTATACCAGATGTAGTAACGCGTGAGCCGGTCGGCAAAGGACTTATGTGCCATCGGCATGCACTCCCTTGAGTATTTTGTCGTATTCGCGCATGGCGATGACGTAATAAGCGACGATCAGCACATACATGATGATCAGTCCCTGTGCCGCCATATAAAACGACAGCGGCCAGCCGAATAAGCGCAGCGTCGATAATTCGCGGGCGAAAAAAATCAGCAGGAAGGTGGGGCAAAACCATGCCAGCAGACAGTGCCAAGTCAGGCGGCGTACCTGATACCAGTAATCAGCTTTTAACTGCACAATTCTTAAATGCTGTGCACGTATCTGTTCAGCAGAGGAGGATGTTGTGTCAGGCATCTCAGCCAATATCCTCAATGAAGGCGGTACGTGATTGCATCGTCAAGGTCACACGCAGCAAACAGCCGGAAAAGCGCGGATCCTTACTACGCGGATTATCGAAAATATCGACCACCGCATCATGCTGCAAGGCGATCTCGCGCACGATGGCCAGCCCGAGTCCGCTACCTTCAACATGACTGCCAAGGATGCGATAAAAACGTTCAAACACATGCTGCCGTTCTGCTGCGACGATACCCGGACCGGTATCTTCGACTTCCAGATAAGCATAGCCATCCTCCAGGTCGGCCCGCACCCGCACCGTCACCGTGCCCGCTGGCGGGGTGTACCGAATCGCGTTATCGACCAGATTACTCAACATTTCGCGCAGCGTGGTGGGATTACCGATCACCATGACAGGGTGGCCGGGCTGCTCGAAGCCGATGTCAATATCGCGTGCAATGGCACTCGGGAATAAGTCTTGCACCACATTGCGCGCCAGTTCAGCCAGCTCCAACAACACAAACGGGCGCATCAGTGGCGTCTGATTTTCTGCGCGCGCCAAAGACAGCAGCTGATTCACCAGATGGGTCGCCGACTGCGAACTTTTCGCCAGCTGCTCAAGTGAACGGTGCACTTCATCCGAGTTGGTCTGACGCAGCGCTAGTTCGGATTGCATACGCATGCCGGCCAGCGGCGTTTTCATCTGATGGGCGGCGTCAGCGATGAAGCGTTTTTGCATCTGGATCGTTTGCGATAAGCGGGCCAGCATCTCGTTCATCGAGCGTACCAGCGGTGAAATTTCTTCCGGTATCAAACCTGTTTCGATCGGACTTAAATCATCCGGTCGCCGTTCACGAATGCGTTTTTGTAATTCCGACAGGGGTGACAGACCGCGCGTTAAGGCAAACCACACCAGCGCTAAGGCAATCGGCAGAATAATGAATTCGGGCAGGATCACGCCCTTGATAATCTGGTTCGCCAATTGCGCGCGTTTATCGAGCGATTCGCCGACCTGCACCAAGGCCAGCTGCGGTGTATTGGCTTCGCCCGGTACCACTGAGTTCGAGCGTAAATCGACATACGTATAAGCGACCCGAATTTCGGTGCTGCGCATGTGGTCATCACGAAAATAGATGGTCCAGGTCTGCGGCTTTTCTTCTTCCGACGGTGGCGGCATATCGCGGTCGCCATCGATAAACGCATTATCCGGACCAATCACCTGATAGAACACGCTATCGACATCATCCGCGCGCAAAATATCACGCGCGGCAACGGGCAATCGGCCGACCAGCTTGCCGTTGACTTCCTTGACCTGCTGCGCGAGGACAGTCACGCGGTCATCCAGAGCACGGTCGAAGGGCACATTGGCGATCGATTTTGCCACTAGATAGGTGACGGCAATACTCATCGGCCACAGCAGCAAGAGCGGCACCAGCATCCAGTCGAGAATTTCACCAAACAGCGAGCGCTGTACTTTTTCTGGCGCCTGCGTGACCATGAATTCATCTAAAAATTCAGCATCAAAATCATCTTGATGATCAGACATTGGCGTCTGTACCGCAGACACGGTATCCGGCATCCCGCGCGGTATTACTTTGGCAGGATCTGTGTTGCTCATTGCGGGGCGCTGATCTGGACGGCTTCGGTAATTTTTTCCAGGCAGTAGCCCAGGCCACGTACAGTCACAATACGCACGCCTTCGGATTCAATTTTTTTGCGCAGGCGGTGCACATAGACTTCAATGGCGTTATTGCTGACTTCCTCGCCCCATTCGCACAAATGATCGACTAGCTGTTCCTTCGATACCAGCCGGCCGGTACGTTGCAGCAGTACCTCTAGCAAGCCCAATTCGCGCGCTGACAAATCCAGCATCTGCTCCTTGAGGTAAGCAATACGACCGACCTGATCGTAGCTCAGGGGGCCGTGCTTGATCACTGTTGGTCCGCCACCGGCACCACGGCGCGTCAGGGCGCGCACCCGCGCTTCCAGTTCGGACAGGGCAAAGGGTTTGGCCATGAAATCGTCGGCACCGAGATCGAGCCCCTTAACACGCTGCTCCACCGAATCGCCAGCCGTCAGAATTAATACCGGCAGATGCGAATTGCGCGCCCGTAAGCGACGCAAGACCTCCAGCCCGGATAACTTGGGCAGACCAAGATCGAGAATGAGCAGATCAAAATCCTGGGTCGACAATGCCAGATCGGCATCCTGCCCGTTTTTGACGCAATCGATCGCATAGCCAGACTGGCGCAAGGAACGGGTCAAGCCATCAGCCAAAACACTATCATCTTCGGCGAGCAGTATGCGCATGGGTGGCTTATCAAAGGGAATGGATGGGCCTAGTCTATTGCTTTTCACAAGTACTGCCAAGGCAGGTCGCATTGGTGAATGCCTACCATTGTCATTTTGACATATCAATGTCGCCATTTTGCGCGAACATAAAATTGGTGCTTGCAAAAAGCACTGTTTTTTTATACAGTACGTCCTGTACCCAGAAATTGCTGCAAAATGATGTACCGCTCCTTCCTTTTTTTTGCCGAAAGACGAATCCATGGACGATAAAAAAACTGCACCCAACCCCGACAAAGCGAAAGCCTTAGTCGCGGCGCTGGCCCAAATTGAAAAGCAATTCGGCAAAGGCTCCATCATGCGCATGGCCGATGGCGCCGTCGCTGAAGAGATCCAGGTCGTCTCGACCGGCTCCCTTGGGCTCGACATTGCCCTTGGCGTAGGCGGCTTGCCGCGCGGCCGGGTGGTCGAAATCTACGGCCCCGAGTCGTCAGGCAAGACCACCATGACATTACAAGTCATCGCTGAAATGCAAAAGCTGGGCGGTGTCTGCGCCTTTATCGACGCCGAACATGCGCTCGATGTCATTTACGCGCAAAAGCTGGGCGTCAATCTGCAAGAACTCTTAATCTCC
>CANCDR010000018.1 GCA_947374865.1 Oxalobacteraceae bacterium | reverse complement strand
GCTTAAGCGTTTGAGCATGAGCATGCCCACGCCTTCGCCACGCACATAGCCATTGGCTGACTGGTCAAAGGTTTTGCAGCGCCCGTCCTCGCACAACATGCCGGCCTTGTTAAAACTGATGTGCGCATCGGGTGTCACGAGGGTATTGACGCCGCCGACGATGGCCTGAGTACATTCGTTGGCGTGGATGCTTTGCACGGCGCGATGGATCGCCACCAGTGACGACGAACAGGCTGTTTCCACCGGCTCACTTGGCCCGTGAAAATTCATAAAATAACTCATCCGGTTCGGCCCCACAGAGGGCACCATGCCGGTCGCACTATAACCCTCGATCGCCATGCCTGCCTGCTCGATCAAGCTGCTGTAGCCGCTGCTACCGGTGCCAATGAATAAGGCCGTGCGACTACCCGATAGACTTTGCGCGGAATAACCGGCATCTTCAATGGTGAGCCAGACGGTTTGCATCAGTAGGCGCTGCTGCGGGTCCATCAACTGGGCTTCGCGCGGGGAGATACCGAAGAACAGCGGATCGAATGACTCGACTCCATCGATAAAGCCGCCCCATTTGATGTTGGTTTTATTTTCTTCTGTGGTTGGATCACCCCAGTAGGCTTGCCAGTCCCACCGGTCTTTAGGAATTTCGGTAATGCAGTCGTGACCAGCTTCCAAATTGCGCCAGAAAGCTTCGACGTTTTCAGCCTGGGGGAAGCGCGCGCTCATGCCGATGATAGCGATGGGTTCATTGTCATTGGCAGCAGGGCGAGACTTCAAGAAGCCATAATGCGGCGAAGTCTTGTGGTGTATTGCGCGACTACTTGCTGCGACCTGTTTTATACGAACAGACTGCTTATCTGCCTTCGTGGATATTGGGGTTGAGACTTCGCTTGATACTTCGCTTAAGACTTGGCTTTCTACTTGGGTAGATATTTGGATGGATGTATTGATCGAACTCGTGATCGCGCTCGTGCCATTGCTTTCAGCAGAGAACGTTCCCGAAGCTTGACCTGCCAAGTAGTGCTGCCACTTCGCCTTATGCTCTGCTGCAAAATACTGCGCCAAGGCCCGGCTATTTTGGTATTCAAAGAACAGCGTCGGATACAGTTCAAGCTGCAGCTGGTCTTCGAGCTCTTTGCTAAATTCGATGAGCTGGGTTGAGTCCAGCCCTAAGTCCATAAAATTATCATCCTCGCCGACGTCTTCAAATGCGACGCCTAGCTTGGCTGCTAGCGCGCGGCGTAGAAATAATTCGATATTTTCGATGGCCGAATCAGCTGCGAAATTTTTCTTCGATAGTTCGCGCAAGTCTTCGACATGAACAATATTCGCTTGAGTGGCGCTCGACTGCATATTGTTTGTATGACGCGCATCTGCATAGCTGGCGTCCGGCTTGGCCTCTGATCTTATGATCTCCTCACCCAACCAATAACGCTGACGCTTAAATACCGTGATCGGTAAGGCGACCCTGCGCGGCTGATCATCGTTCGGTCCCTGCTCCAAGATGAGATGGGCATTCGTCCCGCCAAAGCCGAATGAGGAAATCGCCGCGCGCTTGATGCCGCCTTCCGGATTCCAGTCCTGTAATTGCGTGTTCGGATAAAACGGTGAGCGATCAAAACCAAAGCGTGGATGCGGCCGTTCGCAATGCAGGCTGGCCGGAATCTGGCTGTGCTGCAGCGACAGCAGTACCTTGATTAAACCCGTTACACCAGCGGCCAACATGGTATGGCCCAAATTGGTTTTAACCGAACCGGTCGCACAGTAACCAAGCCTATCTGTGTAGCCCCGATAGACTTCGGTAGCAGCCTTGATCTCGATGGGGTCACCGAGCAAGGTGCCAGTGCCGTGGGCTTCCAGGTAGGTGATCGATGCGGGACTGATGCCACTACGGCGCAATGCCGTCTCAATCACATCCTTCTGCCCATCCTGGCTAGGTACCGTCAAGCCCATAGTCTTGCCGTCGTTATTGACGGCCGAGCCCAGAATGATGCCGAGGATCTGGTCACCCTCTTCAACTGCCTTGTCGTAGTCTTTGAGTAGCACCAGACCAGCGCCTTCGCCCATCACAAAACCTTGGGCGCGTTCATCAAAGACGTAACTTTTACCGTCCTCAGATAACACCTTGGCACGACTAAAGCTCACATGGGCGAAGGGATCGACCATGATGTAGATGCCACCGGCGACGGCCATGCTGACTTCGCCGAGCTGGATCGCCTGACAGGCGTCGTGCACAGCGACCAAGGAGCTCGAACACGCGGTGTCGATCGTTTTAGATGGACCTGTTAAATTAAAATTATCCGATAAGCGTGCTGAGATCATGTTGCCGATGCTGTTGACCATCGTATGCTGCAGAGCGGATTGCGGAATGTCGCTGTAGCCGCTACGGCTGTAGGCGTTTTCTTTAGCGCCAAGGTAGACACCGGTTCTTGTGCCAGACAGTTCTGCCTTGCTGTAGCCCGCACGATCAAACAGTTCCTGCGTGAGCTCCAGTGCAATGCGGTGCTGCGGATCCATGGCGATCGCTTCATCGTCCTTGATACCGAAATAAGCCGCATCAAAGCCGGCCACATCGTTGAGGTAACCGCCATGGCTGGTGTAGGTGGTCTCCGGATTGGCTTTGTCTGTACTGGTGAAGATGCCCTCATCCCAGCGACCGCCATTGGTCGTACTGATTAAATCGTCGCCCGCCTTTAGATGTGCCCAGAAGGTTTCCAGACTATCGGACTGTGGCAGGCGGCAGGCAGCGCCGATGATGGCGATTTTGCGTGGGCTGCCAGTTTGACTGCCCTTACTGTTAACCTTACTGCTGACGCTGCTATAGCGCTGATGACGTTTGCTCGTCAGGGTGGCGTAGATAGATTTAGATATCGATGTCGATGTCGATGCTGCAGCAAATGCGGGTACGTTGTTTTGTGTGCGCTGTTGCGCCACATGCGTCAGCGTCGGGGTGGCAATCCCCTCCCTGATCAAATAAGCGGCCAAACCTTGAATCGTGCGCTGTTCAACAATGGCGCTCGGCGAAATCGCCTGTGCAAAAAATTCTTCCATCGCATTGAGCAGGCTCATCATCAGAATCGAGTCGACGCCGTATTCCATCAACTCGACCTCGACATCAAAGTCTTCTGCCCTGACCTTTAAGAGCTTGGCGCACAAGTCGATGAGCGTTGCCTCCACCTTCTGCTGCAGGTCAGTCTGGCCGGCGATGCTTGCCTGGTCATCCGCTACCGTATTTGCAGAGGGTACTGAATTTATTTTGCCGACTAATCGGGATAACTGCGGCTTCAATGAACTCTGCTCAGACTGTATCAGCGCAGCAGAAGCTTGCGGTATACCCAAAAAATAATGTCTCAACTGGTCCAGATCGCCCTCGCAGACCAGCAGGTTCGCTTCACGACTGGCGAGTATCGCCATCAGGGCTGCCTCACCATGGTGTGTTTGCATGGCGCGCATACCAGTCTGCTTGAATAACCACGCCTCGGCTGCCGCATCGATGTGCATACCGCCGTCTTTCCACAGCGGCCAAGCAATCGATTGATAGCCATGCGCTGCTGCAAAGCTGTCCAAAAATGCATTGGCACCAGCATAGTCAGCCTGGCCCAGATTCCCCATCACACCAGTGATCGATGAGAAGAAGACCATCCAGTCAAGCGACTGCGTTTCAGGGTGCTGCACTAGATGCTCCTGCACTGCCCGATGTAAGTTCCAGGTACCGGTGATCTTGGCACCCATCACCGCGTCGATTTGTTCTTCGGTCTTATTGAGTATGAAATCATCGCGGATCAACCCTGCTGAATGGATGATGCCGTCGAGTCGACCGTAGCGTTCGTCGATCGTTTGCAGTACCGATTGCACATCGGCCAATTGCGTAACATCACCGCAAAGATACGTGCACCCGTCAGGGTGCTGTTCAGGCTGGGTACGCCCCATCAGAATTACCCTGACATCCTTGACCTCGCTTAAGCGACGAGCAAAGAGTCTGCCTAGTCCACCAGAACCGCCTGTGATCAGATAGACGCCGCCTTCTCGGATAACTTGCGCACGTTGGGCTACCGGTGAATCAACTTCGGGATTAACTTCGACCAGGCAGTGGATCTGACGCTGGCCGTTGGACAGATAACGCACTTCGATGGCGTCATTTAAATGGCTTGGATGCGTTATCACGTTCGAGTGAGCCGCGCGCACTTCCTGCGCTTCCAATGCTTCAACCTGCGCAGTTGAATATTCGGCCGGCACCCAGATAATCTTGCCTGACACTTTGGGGTTTTCCAGCGATGCCGTCTTGAGTAAGCCGACCATCGGAGCAATGGCATATTCCGGCACTGAATCCCGTACCGTTAATACGAACATCGCTTTATCTTTTGGCTTGGCTGCCATGAAGGATTTGATGCTGTTAAAGGCTTGCTTGAATTGTGCGATGACGTCTTGCGACGATACCGAATCGGTAACCGTGCAGGTGAGTCGATGTACCGCTGCTTCTGAGCCAAGAGACGCATGCTCCTCTATCAAATCCGCCAATCCTGCATCTTGCCATGTGCTGCGCGCATACAGCACAGCATCCTTGACCGCTATCGCTGAAATCGCAGGATGAGCAATCGTCAGATCAGCCTTCATTTGCCGTGCGGTGAGTCCCTCGAATGCCAAGAGTACGCGGCCATCCCCATCAAGCAGAAAGACGTCACATTGCCGAATACTTGTGTGCGATTTTTTATTCTCCGCAGGATGCTCCGGCAAAGGCGTGCACGCTTTGACGTAGCTGTACTTGACGCCGTCCAAAGGACCGTAGATGCGCAGTTCCTTGAGGGCGAACGGCACATAAGGGGAAGTAACAGTTTGCGTGCTGTCGTGATCACTGATCTGATCGCGCGTATTATGTAACGCAGGTTCAGATAAGCCGAGCGCAATACTGGCCTGCAGCGCACTATCCAATAGTCGTGGATTCAGTACAAAGCCAGTCTGTGGTTCACGCAGCTGCAAGTCCGCCAGCACTTCCTCGTCACTGTAACGCAGTGCCTCAATACACTGGAACGCGGGGCCATACGAAATCCCTTGTGACGCCGCGTAAAGGTAAAGCGTATCCTTGTTTATGCTGCGATAGCAGCGCTGCCGAATCTCGGCAATATTAATCGGCGCAGGCGTAATCAAGGGCGCAGCGAACATAATCTTACCTTGGCTATGCACAAGGTCGGCACCACTTCTGACCTCGTAGCTGACGCCATCAGACTCTGGATACAATCCAATCTGAACCGTCTGCGGCACCCCATCAGCGATGATCGGACGTGCCCACATAATATTTTTTAATATAAAAGGCGAACGCGCATCCATTTCGTTCGCCATTGCCGCTGCCGCACGCGCCATCTCCAGAGTAGCCACCCCGGGTAGTACAGGCAGGCCTTTGACGACGTGATCCTTGAGGAAGAATTCAGATCCCGTGAAGGTGCTGGTAAAGCGCTGCTCATCCAGCGTTGAGGTGTTCTGCTGTACCAAGGGATGCAGCGGCGACTGGCCTGACATGCCAGCCAAGGTAGTCCGCACCGCATCCTCTTTGACGTCGCCATCGATCCAATACGCGACTGTCGAGAAGGGATAGCTCGGCGCAGCCATTTTATGCGGCTTGCTATTGCCATAGATTTTATTCCAGTCAAACGACAGACCCTGAACCCACAATTCAAGCACTTTACCGAGCTTGCCCTTCGCGACCCACGCCAGGATCGTGTTGTCCATATCGGCATCGCCGGCAAATGTCGCCATCATTTCTTGATGGCGTTTTACTTGCCCACTATAGAGTTGATCGAAGTCGTCAGCACCGCCCTCCGTTCTTTGTAAATAGCCGTTTAACATACGTCGCAGTTCTGCCGTGGAAGTCACGATCATGCCAAGACGATCTTCCATCGTCTCGCGGCCAGTCTGTAATGTATAGGCCAGATCGCGCAGAAAATTTGGCGAGGAGTTCTTGCTATCGATGTCGATAAAATGCAGCAGCTTCCTGGCATAGGCGTCCAGGCGTTCACTATTCTTAGCCGATAAAACGATGATGATCGGCGCTGCTTTATTGTCGAAGTCATCACGCGCCGGAGCTATAAATTCTTCGACAATAATGTGTGCATTGGTGCCACCGGATCCAAAACTACTGATCCCGGCCCGACGAACTTCTCCCGCCGGAACATCCCATGCCTGAAGGCGATCGATGACTGTGAATTTTTCATCCCGCACAATATGCGGATTACGCGTTTCGTAATGGAGGGAACTAGGTAATTGCTGATGCTGCAGACTCTGCAAAACTTTAAGTAAGCCAGCCAATCCAGACGCAGCTTCCAGATGCCCAAGGTTCGTTTTAACCGAGCCCAGGCCACATCGATGGTGCTCAGCGCAGCCCGCCTGACGATGCGCATCACTAATGCCGAGGACTTCAATTGGGTCACCCAGCGCAGTTCCGGTACCATGCGCTTCGATATAGCTGATCGACTCTGGTCTGACACCAGCGTCAGCCCATGCCTGCAGCAGTAATTTAGAATGCAGCAAAGGATTAGGCACTGTCAGCCCACCAGCTTGCCCACCATGATTACAGGCCACGCCCTTGATAATGCCAGCGATGCGATCGTTGTCACGCATGGCAGCCTGCAAGGGTTTGAGAAGTACGACGATACCGCCTTCAGCGCGAACATAACCATTAGCACGCTGATCGAAAGTCTTGCACTGTCCATCAGGCGAGAGCATCCCTGCGCGATAGTAGGCCAGGCTATTGGATGGATGGCACATAATATTCAGACCACCCACCAAAGCTTGCGTACACTTCCCGTGCCGTAGTGACTCTACAGCTTCGTATAAGGCGACCAGCGAGCTGGAGCACGCTGTATCGATACTTAGACTAGGGCCCTGCCAATTATAAAAATAGGAAAGTCGATTAGCCAGCACTGCCAGGGAGTTCCCTACGCCGGAATAAGCATGTGCGTGATTTTTTTCTCGTTCAAGCAGTGCGTAATAGTCCGACCCGCTGGCGCCAATGAATACACCCGTGTCAGTATTCGCCCACTGCTTTGGCGGATATCCGGCGTCTTCCAGCGCTTGCCAGCTCAGCTCCAGCAAAATCCGCTGCTGCGGATCCATCAATTCTGCTTCGCGCGGTGAGATGCGAAAAAAAGCCGGATCAAAACGTTTGATATCGCCTAAAAAACCACCCCGGTCAATTCCCGGCATCGCCTCACTATCAATCTCAGAAGGCCATCGCCAACGATCCTTTGGCCGATCACTGACGACATTACCTCCCCGCGCCAGCAAATCCCAGAGTTGTTCAGGGGTGTCAATATCACCGGGCAATCTACACGCCACACCGATGACGGCGATATCAGTCTGTGGATGTGAACCCGGTACTGGGGATTCTTTCAGCGTGCTGGCATCGGCTGCGAATGTTTGCATGGTCGGCGCATGCATGCCCTATGCCCTCCCAGCCATCGCAGCCGCTAATGCCACTCTTTCCTGCAACGCTGTCGCCATGCGGGCCGGCGTATTATGAACAAAGAAAAATGTCGGCTCGATCTTGGCGCCATAGCGCTTCTCGAGATGCTGGCTCAGTTCCAATAAATCTGCCGAATCGAGTCCAATCTCCATCACTGGGCGCTCTTTGTCATAGCGACTTTCTTGTATATTTTCAGAATGCTGGGCATCACGCAGGCAAGCGCAGATCAGGCTTTCCAAAAATCGTTCAATCCCTTTTAAGGAAGTGCTTGGACCTGCTTCGGCAGGCACATTGACCTGCACGTCCGTGTTGGCGTCATCCGGCTTCGTATCTTCTGGTCCGGCACCTAGTGCGGTGCGTTGACGTCGAACCAGGTCGTATTCGACCCACACGCCATTTTGACAATTTTTATCATCGCGTAGGCGGTAATTGGGCTTAACGCCCGTAATGCGCGCGCCGTGCATTTCATGAAAACGCAGGATGGGATCCATCACGCGCCCTAAATCATCCCTTCGCAAAATATACGCAGCAAAGTCGTCATTACTCTGACCTGAAAAATTCTTGCACATGGTGATCCCTACCACGCCTTCTATCCCGTTCATCACGCTGCAGCGCTGGAGCATAAACTCCAGCAGTTCATCGCCGAGATGCTTTTCCTGATGTTCAGGCAAAATATTCAAGCCAATGATCTGTACCAGCCTGCCTTTTGGCTGATGAAACGAAAGTAAGGTTTCACTATTCGCATTTTGCAGCGCCTCTTTACGATCGATGCGCTGTGAGTAGGTCGCGCCGACCACTTTTCCATCGAGCTCAAGGACAAACTGACCCTGTGGATAGTGCGTTAGCCGATCCTTCAGGTGATCATCCGATGCCCGTAAGTTTTCGGCAAAGCTGCGACGCTCCAGTTCAATCAAGGCCGGCAGATCAGCAAGGCAGGCATGCCGTACTTGATAGGCGCGCTTGTGAAAATGGCTCAATGTCACGCGACAAAATGCCAGCGTTTTCGGCGTACGGACTGGCTGCGTTGCAGCGAACAATCCGACATTGGCGGCGAGGATGAGGAAGATTTCCGCATCAATCAAATACTGCCCAGAGAACGCATGTAGATGATCGAAATATAAATTTTCACTTTGCAAATGCAAGCGCGTGAGATCCGCATCCAAACAATGCGCCTCAGCGACGATCAATCCATGTCCATTGAGTACACCGGCCCAGCGCTGCAAATGCGCCCGCCAGTCATGCGTCAAGGAGGACGGCGCGACCGGATTACCTTGTGCATCGACATACACGCCGCCTGGCGTAAGCGGAAAAAATGGATCGTCCTTCGACTTCGACCTGCTTGGACTAACATTGAAATTATGATCAAGGAAGGAACGCACATGCAAAATTTGTTCTGGCTGAACGCCTTGCGCTTGCAGGTCCGCTTGCATTTGCGTCGGATCGTTAATATCCGCCTTCAGTAAGATATGCGGCAGATTTTCCAGCATCCGCTGGGTCTCAATGAGTGCTTCTTGATTGTAGTCGGCACCGATGAGGGTGAGTGGATAGGCATCGAGCACCTGGCCGCGCTGACTCCGTGTTTGAATTGTTTCGTAAATTTGCTTGAGAAAGCTTCCGTCACCACAGCCCATATCGGCGATATAGCGCGGTTGAGATGAAAAATCCTTGTGATTAAATAATGCAAGAATTTGTGTTTCAGCGTCGACGAAGTAACGCTCGTGTTGAAAGCCGCTGACACGCACATTCAGCGCACGATCCACGTGCAGCTCCTGACCTTCCGCATTGCGACTAAATACAGAGTGCGCATCACCAAACAGCAAGGCATCCATATTGGCCAGCATCGGCCGGTAGGACGCCGGAATACCCATCACGTCTGCACTGTCGATTATTTGTATGCCAAATTGCGTCCAACAGATTTCCCTCGGGTTATCCAAAGTTCTGGTCGCCCAAGCCTGCTGAATAAAAAATCGTATTAAATTACTGTGCAGTGCTTCATCGATCTGTGAGTTTTCTGAAAAAATTTCTGACAAAATTTCAGCATGATCCTGTCGATGTAAGGCCGCGCATAAGGGCAAGATGATGGGACCATTTCGCAGCCAAGCAAAATTGTTCACCTGCGTGATATGACTTTCCTGACCTCTTAGCTGAGGATGAATCAAGCCTTCCAAATAACGGTTCAGTACTGCCTGGTGTTCACTCTTTTTAAGCAGGGTCTCAATGGGTATACGATAGAGTTCAGCAATCCCCGTCGGGACCTGATCCGGCTCCGCTTCTAAACTAAGTTGATATTCACCCTCTGCAGAGCGCTCCAGCCAGCCGAGCGATTCCAGCAGGTGTAAGGCAATGTAAAAATAGCCCTCGTTCGCGGCGTGTTTCGTCACTAAATCCTTACTGGATATCCAAGGATTCTCTTCCAACGTATGAAATACACCGGCGCGCTTTAATGAATCAACGACAGCCGTGACAACGTAGCCATGCGAATAATTATTAAGTAATGAAAGCATTGTTAACCCCTCAATTTATATGGATTCGATACACACACTTAAAATGATGAACTTCTAGGACACTTACCATTTTTTGGAGTAGTCACCAAACTTACCGCCCCGGTTTTTTTGATGCGACTCTTAGCGACTTTGCCATTTTTTCAATGAATTTTTACGATTAAAGTCTTTGCAAAAAGTGACGCCAACAACGGATGAATCTTCTTTCATCGCGCTGCAATACTTCATAATTAGCGCGAGCAATTCGTTGCCCGCGTTTGCTTCGACATTTTCATCGGTTTGTGCCTGCGTCATGTCCACCTTCACGAGCTCTACGATTGAGCCGTCAGACCACTGTTGACGACCATCCAGCAGAACATTGTTGAGAGTTCGTTCATTTCTAAGAAAATTAACTAACTGCTGCGGTGTTTTAATATGTGATGGAAGCCGGCATGGAATGCCAATAATCGCAATGTCGTTTTCCGTATTTGATTCGTCTTCAGGCGGCAGTTTTTCGACTGCCTTGATCCGCACGACACTACTTTCCGCATTGATCAGCGAAAGCAGTCTGGCTGTGATGCGTGCAGGGGTATTATTTTGTATAAAAAAATTTGGTGCGATACGGATGCGATAGCGAATTTGAATTTTTTCCGCGAGCAGGAGTAGATCTACCGAATCCAGACCTATCTCCATTAAGGGCCGCTCCTTATCGTAGCGTCGAACAGGTGAAGCACCGGTGACACCAACGTCCGGCAGACAAGCTTTGATCAAATATTCCAGGAATTGGTCGATACCTTGAGCTATGGCCTCGACAGCATGCGTCGTTGATTGACCATGCACCGGAATAACGTTAGCAGCAGTCACAGCCTTTTTTATAAGCGGCACCTCGACCCGCAATTCCACTCGTCGGCGCCGAAACAGGTCGTACTGCACCCACACCCCATGTCCCTGATTTTTACTGTCGCGCGGGCGGTAATTGGCCGCCAGGTCAAGAATCCGTGCGCCATGCTGTTCATGGAAACGTAACACCGGATCGACCGCATGGCCCTGCGCATCGACCTGCCGAATATAGCTGACCAAATCATGCGCATTCTGCCGGTGAAAGTGTTTACACAAGGTGATTGCTACGACCGAACTTATTCCGCTCATCACACTGCAACGCTGCAGCATAAATTCAAGCAGCTCGTCGCTCAGATTTCGTTCATGCAGTTCCGGCAGGATGTTCACCGCCAGCAGCTGAACCAATGTCCCATCAGGGCGATGCTGGCTAAATGCCGAATCACTGGTTTGCGACTGCATGCACGCCATACTGTCGATGCGCTGGGAGTAGATCACCCCGACCACTCGTCCTTCCAGTTCGAGCACAAACTGCCCTTGCGGGTAGGTCGCTACGCGTTCAAGGAGCAGGTCATCCGCTGCCCGCAGTGCGTCCGGCCAGCAGCGCTGTTCGAGTTCAATCAATGCCGCATGGTCTGTAGTTCGGGCATGCCGAATCTGATAAGCCCGCCGATGAAAGTGGCTTAAGGTGATCCGGCAAAACGGTAAGGTCTTCGGTGTGCGCAGCGGCTGGCTGGCTGCAAACAGGCCTACGTTGGCAGCGAGGATCAGGAACAGCTCTGCCTCGATGAGGTACTGTCCGGAAAAGGCATGCAGATGATCAAAATACAGGTTCTCGCTGTGCGGATACTCCCGCGTTAAGGCCGCGTTCAGGCAATGCACTTCAGCGACCATCAAGCCATGGTCGTTGAGAACATCAGACCAGCACTGCAGATGGGCACGCCACTGCGATACCAGCCTCTGAGGTGCCAAGGGCTGTCCGCTGGCATCCACATATACGCTGCCCGGCGTGAGTGGAAATGCGGCACCATCGTCATCCACATCGTCGGCCACACCGTTTTCGTCACAGGCATGGAAATTGTGATCCAGGAAGGCGCGAATATGCAGCACAGCAGACGGGTCAATGCCCATTGCGCGCAGATCGCTCTGCATCTGCGCCGGATCATTGACATCACCGTGCAGCAGCACATGCGGCAAATTAGCCAAGGTATGAGCGGTGTCGTCGAGCGCGGTCTGATTGGTATCAATGCCGATGAGGGTCAGCGGAAACGCATCCAATTCGCGTCCGCGTAAACTGCGCAGGTGAATCGTGTCGTATAGCTGCTTTAAAATGCTGCCATCGCCACAGCCCATAGCGGCGATATACCGCGGCTGGGAAGCAAAGTCATGGGTATTAAAGAGCGCAAGGATTTGCCACTCTGCGTCAGCGAAGTAGCGTTCGTTCTGGTAGCTGCTGGCGCGCACATTGAGTAAGCGATCGACGTGGCCGTCAGGACTGCGCATAAAAACGCTGCCCGCATCCCCAAACAGCAGCGCATCCATCTGCGCGAGCATGGGTCGATAGGATGCCGCAATACCCATCACCTGCGTATGCGCAAAAAGTTGCTCGCCCATGTCGGTGAGCAGAACCGTTCTTCGGCCCTCCTTACTGGGCCGGATCCAGGCTTGCTGAACCAGGTAATCACACAGACAGGTACGCAGGGTATCGTTGAGCAAACTACCTTGTGACAGCAGCCGGGTCACCGAATCCGTACTAGCCATGTGGTGCAGCGCCATGAGCACGGGTAGGGCGACGGGTCCATGACGCAGCCAGTCGGCGAGCAAGGCATCGCTCTCGGGAATGGCGTGCGAAGACATCAATGCCTGCAAATGGGCTATCAACAAAGTTTGTGCAGCGGCGTCTGTGAGCAAGGTGTCGATAGGCTTCGCATACAAGGCTCTGATGTCTGGCGATATCGCGTCCGGCTCAGCAAGATCAGTGAGCGCATAGCCACCACCCTGGTCCAGCTGAAGCCAGCCGGCTGACGCCAGACAATGCAGCGCGATCGCCAGATAGCCGGGGTTGGCGTGATGGGCTGCTTGTAGTTGCTCCAGAGATCGTGACGGGTACTGTCTGAACGACTCAAACAAGCCGGCCCGCTGAAAAGAATCCACGACGGCAACCAGGACATAGGCATTGGAATAGCGGTTTAACAGTGCAAACATGGACTGACTTTCTGTGCCATTTTTGAGGCAGGAGAAGTTGTTTCGATGGTGGGGAAATCAAAAAATGAACTGCGTCAAACAGTTCATTTTGAGAAAACATTTATTGAGATAAAGTGTATGTAAATCAACTGATCGCAAGCAATGAATGGACGATGCTTGGCAAGGACTGAATGGAGGTGTTGTGTAACGGCGACGAGGAAGTGGCGCATTAACTATGCGCTAAAGCGACGTTATGGCAAAACGCGCTTCCGGGTATGGAGTGCAAGTCGATTTAAAGATATAAGAAGAGACTGCCTCGAAGTGCAGCAAAGCCTGCAGTCCGATCAAAGTGAAGGTGAGCCGCCAACCAGCGTTAGTCGATCGGCATCAAATGATAGCGCGTGCTTTTTCCCTGACCGGTAGAGATTAAAACATTGAATTGGAGCAGTGCGGCCAGGTCTCGAGTCGCAGTGGGTTTTGATGTTTGTGCAATGACGCCATATTTTTCAGCCGATAGGCCGCCGACAAAACCATCTTTACCTGCATCAAGGACTTTTTTGATGACTTTGCGCTGACGCTCATTGAAGGGCACCGCCGCATAGCGCGCCCAGAAGCGTTGTTTAGATAAGGCATCGTTGATGATATGGGAGGTCTTTTGGCAGGCACCAGTAAATTGTGCGAGGAACCATGTTACCCAGGAGGTGACATCAAGACTCCCTGATTGCGCCTCTTTTAATGCATCGTAATAGTCTTTTCGATGGCGTTCAATCTGCTGGGACATGCTAAACAGTCGTCCAGAGGCGCCCAGATCTTGGGCCACAGCGAGGTCAATGAGGGCTCGCCCTAACCGACCGTTACCATCTTCAAACGGGTGTATGGTCTCGAACCACAAATGTGCCAGGGCGGCGCGAACTAAGCCGTCTAGTCCTGCATGTTCAGCATTGAACCAGTCAATCAATACCATCATTTCCTGTGGAACGACGCTCGAAGGGGGCGCCTGATAATGGACTTCCTCTTTCCCGACTCGGCCACCAATAATTTGCATGGGCTCATTAAAAGTTCGTAGCTGACCAATTTGGATTCGTTGAATGCCGGACTGCCCACTGGGAAAAAGCGCTGCCTGCCAACGGCAGAGGCGGTCGAGATCAAGCGGGGCCCTAAAGTTTTCACTGGCATCCTGCATCACAGCGACTAAGCCATCCACGTGGCGAGATACGGGACCTGTATGGGGATAGCCCAACATCCGCTTAATGGACGAGCGCACGGCGTTTTCATCGAGCATTTCACCCTCAATGGCCGCTGTCGCAATCACTTCGCCGATCCAGATATCATCCAAGATGCCGGCGAGTTCATGTAAGCCGATCGCCCTTGCCTGACCTAGCGCAATGCCTTGGGCTTGGCGAGCGGCAGCCAGCGGAGCGGTGAGCGCGCTTTGGCTAAATTGTAGCTTGGGCCACTCGGGACGTTGCCAGATGTAGTGTTGAGATGATCGCATACTATTTACGGCTCAATATTTGAGCCGTAAATATAGCAGATACGGATCAGGTCTGTCCAGCCAGGCGCCGATTGTCCACTCATGGCAAAGCCATCAAGCCGTCAAAGTCCATCCGCAACGTCGTTCTCTTGGGCAGCACAATGGAGACGACCGTGCCCCGCCAAAGAAATGACATCACTTTGTACTGTGGGAAATGGACATATTCCGCCAGCAGGTAGGGGCCTTCATGCCAGGCTCTGCTGATTTCCAGCAGGGGCATCGGAATCATCAATCCGGTTCGCAAGACCTTAGATAGGGCTTCCTTTGCGGTCCAGATCCAAGTCCATATCCAGGTTCCTGAGCAGTCTTGACTGTCGCGACCGAAATAATCGAGCATGGCGATTTCGGCGTTGGTCAGCTGCGCCTTAATTGCCTCGGTTTGACGCGGCGATGCCAGAGGTGAGACCCTCTCCATGTCAATCGCCATCGGCTGCCGTTCATCAAACGCGATAGCCGCGCCCACACCGTTGCAATGCGTCAGACTGATCTGTACTCCGGCACACTGTGCGCTGCCAAGCACCGGCTGACCGAATACTCCCGGATATACTGGCATCGCATCCATAGCGGTATTCGGCAGGCGCCCGACCAAGGCACGTTTGGCGCAATAGCGGCCGATCAGATAGCTTTCCCGGCGCGGCGATTGCGGCAGGCTGTCGTAGTAATCGCGTTCATCAGGATGCAAAAATGGCTGTGCCAATGTCTGGGCCAGCAGATCGTCCAATGATAGGCGCGCAAGACACAGAGAGGCTGTCATTTCAGTTTCCTTGCGCGACAAGGACAGGGATTTCAAGACCAGATCATCATGCCGCATGGGCCACCTTCCGCTATGCCGCACCCCACATTAACGTCCATAGACCGCCCTGAGAGCCAGCAGGTTTTTTTGATCGCGACCAAAGCGGGTGATCGTCGGCATGACGACTGATGGTGAGTCCGCCGGCAGAAGGTATTTGAGGAAGGTCGCCAGCGTACCGGAAGGACCCAGGTCAATATAATTCCAGGGCCCCTGCTGCTCACATTGTGCAATAGAGCGGGCAAATAAAATCGGCTCGCGCACCACACGCCAAAAATAATCTTCAGTGAGAATTTCCAGCTGATCGCAGCTGGCACAACACCACAGCGGGCGATGAATTTTACGTTCAATGCCAGATGGGACATTCGCCAAAAATGCGGCTCTGGCCGGTTCCAGCCAGGGTGAATGAAAGGGATAGCGCACGGGCAGCGGCTGGACACTGACATTCTTTTGACGAAAAAATTTCTTTACATGCTCAGTGTTTGGATACGGCGTCGTCACGACGAAGTGCGATGAAAAATTCCTTGCTGCGATCACGCCTTCCATGGCGATGATCGCTTCTTCATAAAGCTCCGGCGAAGCCAAAACAGCGATCATGCTGCCCTGATTACATTTTTTCTCAACGGCCTCGGCCTGCAAAATGGCCAGAAACAACGCATCCTCAACACTGATCTGTCCCGCAATGGCGGCGGCGGAAAACGCGCCAAGACTACAACCCAGCGTCAGGTCTGGCCTTATCCCGTCACGGATCAAGGTCATCGCCAGGGCACACTCCACCATCACGATGGCAGGATGACTGAGCGACAATTCGTCGAGGGGAAATTCTTGTGTTTGCGCGCCATACAAACTGGCTACCATGGAGCGCCCCGTTTGCGTGTGATACAGCGTGTCGAACCAGTCCATCTGACGTCGAAATTCAGGTTCAGTGGCATACAAATCGTAGCCCATCTGAAAAAATTGTGATCCCTGACCGGAAAAAAGAAAAAGGGTTTTATTGGGCATAATCACTTTGGGATGATCGATTGAATTCGCAGCGTTCTCCTTGCATGAGCATACCCAGAAAGAAAGAGCGTGCCGCGCTATCCACTCAGGATGACTTCTGTCCCCAGGCACTCAATCGCTGCGTAAGCAGCACTGCCGCCTCGTGCATGAGCATAAGCGCTATCTGATCGACATGACGGTTCTTCCAGCTTTCCAGCGCCGTACCCTTGACCAACTGATTAAATGCACCCAGTGCCGGTCCGGTATGGATTTGAAAATCCACCCGCTGGCTTTCGTCGCCCTTGCGCGCCACCATGGCGCTGTGGCGGAAATACCAGCGAAAGACCCACGCCATTTTTCGCTTTGGATTGGCTTCGGTCTGATCAATTTCATGTTGCCGACCTTTGCTGGCCCAATATTGTCGGGTCTCGTCCCAAATGCTGGCAAAGCTGCGCTTGAAATATTTGTCTTCGATCTGGGCTTTTATTTTTTCGGGAATGTCGTCGAGCCCGTTGTACTGGGTGTACAGCGCGTAAAGCTTGTTGGCACGGGCTGGAAAAAAAACGCCTTTTTTAAGCACTTGCACCCGCGCGCCGATTTCAAACATGTCACCCGCTGGCGCGTAATCGGTGTCTTGTACATTCATATCCTGCAAAATATCTTTCATCACCGAACTGGCACCCGACTCCACCGTACATTGATTAATCGAGCCAGTCAGCACAAAGTCGGCGCCCATAATAAAGGCTGCAGCGACAGCGGATGGCGTGCCGATACCACCGGCCAGGCCAATGCGCGGGGACTTTTCATAAGCGTGGCGCGCTACGACGACGGACCGCAAATTTTGCATAGCAGGCAGCAGAACAGTACTCACGCCCTGGTCGGTATGGCCACCCGAATCGGCTTCCACACAAATGTCGTCACTCATCGGAACGCACTTTGCTAACGCTGCCTGCTCGACCGTGATGCGTCCTTCTTCTCTCAGGCGGGAGACGATGCGTTCTGGTGCAGGGCTCATAAAATGTTCGGCGACTTCCGGACGCGAAATCTTGCCGATAATGCGATTGGTGCAGTCGACTTTTCCAGCCGCGTTTTTGCTCAGGCCACGCAGTCGATAGAGCACTAATGCTGGCGTCATTTGCATGAACGCAGAGGCTTCCACACAGCGCACGCCCTGCTGTAAAAATAGCTCGACAGTGGCCATCTCCATTTCGGGGCGTTCAAGATTGCACAGGAGGTTCATGCCATACGACTGCCCAGAGGTGAGCTGGCTTTGAATAAAGGCGAGATCCTGTTGAATTTCCGCCACGCTCATGCCGCCCGTTCCGAGAAACCCCAATAGCCCCGCTTTACCCATAGCGACTACCAACTCTTTCGAGGCAATGCCGCGATACATGGCGCCGCTCAGGTAGGCGTATTTGATCCCGTAATCCTTTCTGAATTCGGCACTCCCCAGTGACTCCGGTGTAATCTCTATTTTCGACGCCTGATTCCCATTCATCGATGAATCGGTGACAGGACGGACGGCAGGCGCGGCATCGAACTGCGGCATGTCCGATGCGGCAAGAGACACAGGCGCTATATCTGCGGAGGACTCAGTCGGCACCAGCAAAGATGACTGCGATTTCTGGATCTCTACGACCATCTTTGACAACACAGAGTGATCGCCCATTTCCTGGATTGTTAATGGCTGATTACGTAAGGCAGCCTGCCCCATCAGATAGCGCACGCTTTCCGTCCATCGTACAGAACTGGCAATCTGACGCGTCAACAGACTGGCGATGGTGGTATTGGTGTAAGGCCGTGCGGTGACGTTGGCGATCACCGGCACTTTTAAGGGCGCGAACTGAAACTGCGCAACGAAGGTTTCAAACTCGGCCATTGCGTCCATCATGTAACGGGAATGAAAGGGGGCGCTCACATTGAGCGGCATACAGCGAATATTTTGCTCGCCCATGAGGTGCACAGCCTTGGCGATTGCCTCTTTCGGCCCCGAAAGAATCGTCTGTGTCGGCGTGTTGTAGTTGGCGATATCGAGTGCAGTCAAATGATGCTCGCGTAGAAAGATATGGATCGCTTCCACGCTGGTTTGCAGCACCGCGAGCATGCCACCACCCTTGGCCTGCGCCATCAGTTGACCACGTTTTTGCACCAGCTTCATGCCGGTCTCGAAGTCGAATGCACCGGCAGCAAACAAGGCGTTGTATTCGCCCAAACTGTGCCCTGCAAAAGAATCGATCGCTTCGTGCTGGCTTTGCTTTGCCATGAATGACATGGCATTCACGACAAAAAGTGCTGGCTGCGTAAAGTCTGTTTGTCCCAACTGATTGTGCGGGTCGCTCAAACACAGCTCTTCAATCGAATAGCCAAGAATAGCCGAGGCACTTTTAGTCAAGCTCTTGTTCTGGGGGAAAAGCGCTTTTCCCATCCCCTTAAACTGCGAACCTTGACCGGGAAACAGGATGGCCTGCATCGTCGTTATTCCTTTATTTTGAACCCGATTGACATCCAGATATCGTGTAAAGCGAACCTCTCTTTGCAGGAATCTGTCTGACCGGTCCTGACACGCCAATCAAGATTTTGCAGAGGGAGAGCAGTTGATTTGATACTATTGGCTCGCTACATCAACACGCAATGAAATCTAGCCCATTGGCAACGACTTTTGTCTCTTGTCGCATAAAAGAAATTACTCGTATAAATTTAGGGAGAGCCTGTGTTTCACGTCGTCCTCGTCGAACCCGAAATCCCCCCCAACACCGGCAACATCATTCGCCTGTGCGCCAATACGGGTGCGCAGCTGCATTTGATTGAGCCGCTGGGTTTTCCTCTGGATGACAGCAGGATGAAACGGGCCGGTCTGGACTATCACGAATTTGCGCGCATGCAGGTGCACGCTGACTGGCAGGCATTCTTGACGGCCCATCAGCCCGATCCGGCGCGGATGTTTGCCCTGACCACTAAGGGATCGGGCAGCTTTGCGCAATGCCAATTTCAGGCCGGTGATGTGTTTGTGTTTGGCTCAGAAACCAAAGGACTCGATGCGGCCTTGCGTGAATCCTTCGCACCGGCGCAGCGAATTCGCCTGCCGATGCAGCCGGATAATCGCAGTCTGAATTTATCCAATACAGTGGCGATCGTGGTCTATGAAGCCTGGCGCCAGAATGCCTTTGCGGGCGGGGTGTAAGCGACTAGGTTATCCGCGATGCATTCGCTATAATCGATCCATCGCTGACTGACTCATCAAAAGGAAAAAAATGTTCGCTCGTCTGCTTAGTATTCTCCCTCTGACTTGCCTGCTGTCCCTGACTGTTCAGGCGGCAGAATTCGTGCAAGGACCAATCCACATTGACCAAGCGCAGGCACGCGCCAGCGTCATGGGTCAGCCCTCGGCGGCGGCTTACCTGCGCATCAATAATACCGGTAGCACTGCGGATAAACTCAAAGGTGGCGCGACAACGATCGCCAAGTCGGTCGAAATTCACACCATGTCGATGGACGGTAACGTCATGCGCATGCGCGAGGTGAGTGACATCACCCTGCCTGCCGGCGCCATCGTCACCATGAAGCCGGGCGATGGCTATCACATCATGCTGATCGGGCTGGACCATCCGCTCAAAGCGGGCGAACAATTTCCGCTCACGTTGACCTTCGAAAAAGCCGGCACAGTGAAGGTGATGGTCCAGGTCGAAGGTATGGCAGCGAAGAAGTCATCATCGGAACATGAGCACATGCATTGAGCATGCATGTGGTAACGCAAAACTAAGCGCTCGACTTGCTGCTCGGTTTGCTGCTCGGTTTATTTCAACGGCGCCTGATCGCGCACCTTGCTGAGCAAACGGGAAGTCGAGCGATCATGCGTAAAGTCGATCGCCACGGCCTGACCGCCATAGGCCAATACGGCGCGGCCTTCGGGGATGGCGTCCATTTGATAGTCACCGCCCTTGGCGTAAATCTCCGGCCGCGCCTGTAACACCGCTTCGAGCGCGGTATCTTCGTCGAATGCCACCACCAGACTCACCGACTCCAGCGCAGCGAGTACCGCCATGCGGTCATCAGCACTATTGATGGGACGATCGTCGCCCTTGCCCAATCGCTTAACAGAGGCATCCGTATTGACCGCCACTACCAGCGATGCGCCCAGCGCGCGCGCCTGTGCCAGATACGTCACATGACCACGATGTAGGATGTCGAAGACGCCGTTCGTCAGCACCACCGGCTTGGGCAGCGCCGCCACGCGCTCGGCTAAGCTGGCGCGCGTGGTGAGCTTGGTTTCAAAGGCTGGCAGGGCGTGCGCGATGCGGGAAGAAGTCACGGAAAATCAGAGCGCTGCTGGCGCCAGACGCGCATTGGCTTCCTTGCGGTAGCGGTTCAGGTCTTGTACCGTCACAAAGGTACGCTCAAACAGCAGCGACATATTGTGCAGGATACGGTCGACGACCTTCTTTTCCCATTCGCCGTCAAACTTGATCTGATGGTCGAGCCATTTTTCCAGCCAGCCCGGATCCGGCAACCTGGATTGCACCGTATCGTTGGGGAACAGCGATTCGTTAACATGCAAATTGGTCGGATGCAGTGGCTTTTCGGTACGGCGTGCCGAGGCCATCAGTACACCGATCTTGGAAAACGCTGCGCGCGCATTGTCGCCGGTCGCATTGAGGGCTTTTTTCATGTAGCGCAGATAGGCGCCGCCATGCCGCGCTTCGTCCTGGCTGATGATTTTGTAGATTTGCTTGATGACCGGCTCGGAATGCCAGTCGGCAGCGCAACGGTACCAGTGATTGAGACGAATCTCGCCACAAAAATGCAGCATCAGGGTTTCCAGGCGCGGCGCAGGGTCGAATTCAAAGCGCACATTGTGCAGCTCCTCTTCGGTCGGCACCATGTCAGGACGAAAACGGCGTAGATATTCCATCAATACCAGCGAATGTTTTTGCTCTTCAAAAAACCATACGGACATGAAGGCAGAAAAATCACTGTCGTCACGATTATCGCGCAAGAACATTTCGGTCGCCGGCAAGGCTGACCACTCAGTGATGGCGTTCATCTTGATGGTCAGGGCCTGTTCATCGGTGAGCTGCGACGCATCGAAGCTGTCCCAGGCGATGTCGGTGTCCATGTTCCAACGGACTTGTTCTAAGGACTTAAATAACTCTGGATACAACATACGATCTTTCAAATGTGGATAAACTTACAGCGTACGGGCCAATTCTACCAATATAAGGCCATTTCAGCGCAGATCAATCCGCAAGGCTGTCAAAGTTTCATGACCGCGTTATGACTTAAGTTTGTTAGAGTGTCTCATTGCACACGATTGCGCTCAAGAATTCTCTCCCCCATGTCCGATTCTCTTACTAAAAAGATACGCATTCCTTCCACTGTCTGGATGCTTGGCTGCGTCAGTTTGCTCATGGATATCTCATCAGAAATGGTGCATGCCCTGCTACCGCTGTTCATGGTCACAGTACTGGCCGCCAGCGCGACCACGGTGGGTCTGATCGAAGGCGTGGCCGAAGCGACCGCCCTGATCGTCAAGATCTTCTCCGGCGTACTGAGCGATTATGTCGGCAAACGCAAGCCGCTGGCAGTCTGCGGCTATGGCATGGCGGCCCTGACCAAGCCGCTGTTTGCGCTGGCCTCAGGAACTGGCTGGATTTTTACGGCGCGGTTTATTGATCGCATTGGCAAAGGTATCCGTGGTGCGCCGCGCGACGCGCTCATTGCTGACGTCACGCCCAAGCATCTGCAAGGCGCGGCCTTCGGCTTGCGCCAGTCGCTCGATTCGATCGGTGCGTTTTTAGGACCGCTGCTGGCGATCGCCCTCATGCTCCTGTGGCAAAACGATTTTCGGGCGGTGTTTTGGGTCGCTGTTATTCCTGCGTTTTTGGCACTTGCGCTCCTCATTGTGGGGGTCCGCGAGCCGGTGCGTCCCGCCTCCTCCGTCGTACGACCTTTCCCCATTTCGCGCGCTGGTCTGCGCGCACTACCTGCGTATTATTGGTGGGTCGTTAGCGTGGGCGCGGCTTTGACGCTGGCACGATTTTCTGAGGCATTCCTGATCCTGCGCGCCCATCAGAGCGGGCTCGGGCTGGCCTGGATTCCTCTGGTACTGGTGGCCATGAATGTGGTGTATGCCGCCTGCGCCTACCCGCTCGGCATCCTGGCCGACCGCCTTAGCCGGCCGGCCTTGCTGGCGGCCGGTATTGTGCCGCTCATCGGCGCCGATTTACTACTGGCCCACAGCGCTGCACTGCCTTGGCTGGCGGGCGGGGTTATTTTATGGGGTCTGCACATGGCGGCGACCCAGGGACTGCTGGCGGCGATGGTAGCGGCCAGCGCACCGGAACATCTGCGCGGCACCGCCTTTGGTCTGTACAGTCTGGCCAGTGGCGGGGCGATGCTGATCGCCAGCGTTCTGGCCGGCCTGCTGTGGGATCACTATGGCGCTGCCATGACGTTTTACAGTGGCGCCCTGTTTGCCGCACTGTCGTTTTTACTGCTGCTAATGCGGCGTCACTGATCCGCACAGACATTCCCCGATCGCGCAAAGACCATGTGCTTAGTCAGGCTATTCGGCGAGTCGCAAATATTCTCTGAAAATCCAGTCGATATGGGCCTGCACGTATTGACAGAACAAGCGCCCTCACGCAGGATAGCTAAAGGTTTTTTTATGGAAACCATAAAAGGCGATCGGCGGGGTCCTACGGGCTCTTACACCGGCGAGCTTGAACCTTTTGCTTGAACCATTATTGCGCCCTGCGCGTACGCACTTCGCCACCAAGGCTTGCCCGCCAAGCTGATCAAAACATTTAGACAGATGCGACCTGCGCGACTGTCTGCACACTATCCGTTAGCATGCTGATGCACCTAGCATGCGATGTAAGAAGTTAAAGGGACGAAGTTCCAGGGAAGATCGTTTCATGAAAATTGCTGTCATTGGCGCTGGAATTTCCGGCTTATCGTGCGCCTACCGTCTTGCCCAGTCGAGTATGCAGGTCAGTCTGTTCGAAGCCAACGATTATTTCGGTGGCCATACCCACACGGTCGATGTGAGCTTCGATGGGATTACGCATGGTGTCGATACCGGCTTTCTGGTTTTTAATCACAAGACCTACCCTCTGCTGACCAAATTATTTGACGAATTGGCGATCCCCACCAGCGGCACCGACATGTCGTTTTCGGTCAAACTCCCGCTGGGAAGTCGCACGCTTGAATGGGCTGGCACCAATCTCGACAGCGTGTTTACACAAAAACGTAATCTGCTCAATCCACGGTTTTTGCGCATGCTGTTTGATATCGTGCGCTTTAACCGCGAAGCTACCGCGATGGCGCAATCCGGCGCGGTAGAAATGCGCGAGTCACTCGGTAGCTACCTCGATAAGCAGTCCTACAGCAGTGCTTTTCGCGACTGGTATTTATTGCCGATGGCGGGCTGTATCTGGTCCTGTCCGACCGAACAAATGCTGGCATTTCCGCTCTCGACGTTTGTGCGCTTTTGCCATAACCACGGACTCTTGCAAGTGAGCGATCGGCCGCAATGGCGCACAGTCAAGGGCGGCGCGCGACAGTATGTCGAAAAAATGCTGCAGGCGATTCCAGAAAAATTTCTCTCCACGCCGGTGCTCTCCGTCAAACGCGTCAAGCAGGATGGCCGCAGTCAGGTTGAACTGACGACGTCCGCCGGGCCGCAGTACTTCGATCACGTCGTCATGGCCGGCCACAGCGACCAGAGTCTTGCCCTGCTGGCCGATGCGGATGCAGCTGAACGTAGCATCCTCGGCGCCGTGCAATACCAACCCAATCGGGCGATCTTGCATACCGATGTGAGCTGCCTGCCGGCCAATCAAAAAGCCTGGGCGGCATGGAATTATCAAAGCGAGAACAGCCGCGAACCAAAGGTCTGTGTGCATTATTTACTCAACCTGCTGCAGCCGCTGCCGTTCAAGCAGCCGGTGATCGTTTCGCTCAATCCGCTCACACTGCCCGACCCGGCCTCTATCCTGGGCGACTACGCCTATTCGCATCCGGTGTTTGACGACGCAGCAGTGCAGGCGCAAGGCAAACTCGAACAGATTCAGGGTCGCCGCCAAACTTGGTTTGCCGGTGCCTGGACGGGTTACGGCTTCCATGAAGACGGCCTCAAGTCTGGCCTCAAGGTCGCCCAATCGCTGCTGTTGAATATCTCTTCTGCACAGGCCGCATAAACGTCATGCCTAAGATGTCTGACATGTCCAACATTGCGCAACTCTGCTTCGGTCAGGTCCGTCATACGCGCCTGCGTCCGGTGCGTCATGCGTTCAACTATGGGGTGTATTACCTGCGACTGCCGCTGCGGACCGAACTGACATCGGCTGCGCGATTTTTTTCCTTCAACCGCTTTAATTTACTGTCTTTTCATGCGCGGGATCATGGCAATGGTGATGGCGCACTGCTGCCGTGGATCGACTCACTGCTGCACGCTGAAGGCATCACCGATGCCGATGGCGAAATCTGGCTACAGGCATTTCCGCGCGTCCTAGGTTTTGTGTTTAATCCGGTGAGCTTCTGGTTCTGTCATCGCCAGGACGGTGCCTTGCGCGCTGTGTTGGCCGAAGTACGCAATACCTTCGGCGAAAAACATTATTACCTGCTCGATCAGGGCCAGGCCATGGCGTATGGTCTGGAGCTGGCAGCACGCAAGGTGTTTCATGTGTCGCCGTTTTTCGCCGTCGAAGGCACTTATCGTTTTCGTTTTATGCGGTCCCTGCAAAGCGAGCATGATGCGACCCCAATGCAGAAGATGACGACCAGCGAACGCACTGTGGCGCGCATTGATTACGATGATGCCCAAGGGGTACTGCTGCAAACCAGCATCTCCGGCCAGGGACAGCCGCTGACCAGCCGCCAGGTTTTACGCGCCTTTTTTAGCTACCCTCTGATGAGCTTTGGCGTCGTCATCAGAATCCACGTGCAAGCCCTGCGTCTCTGGCGCAAACGCGTGCCTTTTTTTAGAAAACCCTCCCTGCCCTCCCAGGAGCTCACCCGATGACAACAATGGATTCCGACACAGTCGATGGCATGCTAGCCAATCAAGATAGCAAACTCGCGCCAATGCCACGGCAAATGAAACTGATTTTGCAGCTGCTTAAAAAATTACAGCATGGCGCCTTGCGTCTTGATTTACCCGATCAGCAGTCGCTCGAATTTGGTGATGGCAGCCGGCCCGTTCAGCTCACGCTCAAAAACTGGAACATTGCTGCCGCAGTGGTTCGCTCGGGTGACATCGGCTTTGCCGAAACCTACATCGCCGGCGACTGGAGTACCGACGATCTGCCCGGCTTGATCAGCCTGTTCGTGCGTAACCGGGCGACGGCAGTATCGATGATTCATGGCAGCTGGTGGGGCAAGCTGCTCTATCGTTTCAAACATCTTCTCAACCGGAATACGCGCGCCGGCAGCCGCAAAAATATCCAGGCCCATTACGATATCGGGAATGCCTTTTATACGCTCTGGCTCGATCCCTCGATGACCTATTCGAGTGCGCTGTACACGAATCCGCAGCAAACGCTGCAGCAGGCACAACACGCCAAGTATCAACGCATTCTGGATCAACTTGCTCTGCCGCCCAACGCCAAGGTATTGGAAATCGGCTGCGGCTGGGGTGGCTTTGCTGAACTGGCTGCGCGCACAGCGCAGGCCCATGTCACCGGCTTGACGTTATCCGATGAACAGCTGGTCTATGCCCGTCAACGACTGGCCGATGCCGGTCTGGCGGAGAGTGCCGATCTGCGGCTGCAAGACTATCGCGACATGCATGGTCAGTTTGATGCCATTGCCTCGATCGAAATGTTCGAAGCCGTCGGTGAATCTTACTGGCCGAGTTATTTTGACTGCATCGCCCGTAATCTAAAAGCTGGCGGACGGGCCTGTATCCAGACCATCGTGATCGATGATGCCTTGTTCGACGAATACCGCGTTGGCACCGACTTCATCCAGCAATATATTTTCCCGGGCGGGATGCTGCCTTCGCCGCCGGTGTTCCGCCGCCACGCAGAACAAAACGGACTGCGCGTGGTCGACGAGCATCTGTTCGGTCTCGATTATGCCCGCACCCTGGCCACCTGGCGCACCCGCTTTCATGAGGTGCACGCACAGGTGCAGGCGCAGGGTTTTGATGAACGCTTTATGCGTACCTGGGATTTTTATCTGGCCTATTGTGAAGGTGGTTTTCGCGCCGGCAGTATCGATGTGGCGCACTACACACTGGAAAAAATGTGAGCTACGTGAGCTATCTGCGCTTAGGAATGGCGCTGCTGTGGCTCTTCATCGGCAGCAGCAGTCAGGCCAGCATGGCCCAGACTGAGCCGTCCCTACAGCCGCATATCGAGACCGAACTGGGCAAACCTCGCCTGCTCGGGCAAGCGCCATTCCGCTGGTTTGGCCTGAAAATATATGACGCTCAGCTGTGGGTCGGTGAACAGGGTTATCAGCCGGGTAGCGCCCCATTGGCTCTTAATTTGCAGTATGCGCGTGAACTCCATGGCGGAAAAATTGCCGAATCCAGTGAGGAGCAAATGCGCAAGCTCGGCCAGGGCAGCGCGACCGAACGCGCGGGCTGGTTAAAGGCCATGCGTAGCCTGTTCCCCGACGTGCAGGAAGGTCAGCACCTGACAGGCGTCTGGCTACCACAGATTGGCGTGCGTTTTTACCTCAACGGTAAGGCTCTTGGTGTGATCAATGATGTGCGTTTTGCCCACGCATTTTTTGCCATCTGGTTCGACCCGGCGACCTCGGCGCCCTCGCTGCGCGAAGCTTTGCTGCGCAATGCGAATAAATGAAGGTTGAGCCTGCCTTGCAAGTGTCGCCATTGACACCAGTCACGCCGCTACGCGTACGCCAGCTGCTGGCCTACGGTCTGTTTGGCTTACCCCTGGCGCTGGTGGCATTGCCGCTGTATGTGTATGTGCCGCAGTTATATGCGCAACGCTTTGGTTTGTCCTTGTCCGTCATCGGCACACTCCTTTTAATGGCGCGCATGGCGGATGCCTTCTTCGATCCGGCGATCGGCTGCTGGATCGATCAGGCGCGTGGTTCACGCAGCGACGCGCAGGCCATCGTGCTGGGCTTACCGATGTTAGCGGCCGGATTTGTTGCGCTTTTTTTACCGCCATCCTTGGCCGCGGCGAATCCGATTGCCTGGTTCATGGCCGCGCTCGTTTTAACGTATGGCGGCTTTAGCCTGACCAGCATCGCACACCAAAGTTGGGGCGCCTCCTTAACACAGCTGCCCGGCGAACGGACCAAGATTACCGCTACCCGCGAAGCCTGCGGACTGGCAGGTATTTTACTGGCGGCCTTCATCCAGCAGGCCCTGAACCTGAGCTGGCTGACCGGTGTTTTTCTCGTCACACTAACGCTCACGGCGATCTTGCTGCTGACCTCGGCGCCGCCAGCGCGCCGCCTGAGTACGTCCATGGAACAGGCAAGAACATCCGTCATCGCCAGCCTGGCTTTACCGTTTCGTCACGCGCGCTTTCGTTGGCTGTTCGGAGTATTTCTGGTCAACGGGATTGCGGCGGCGATTCCTGCCACGCTGTTTCTATTTTTTGCCCAGGACTGTTTACAGCTGGGCCATCTGAGTGCCGCCTTCCTGCTATTGTATTTTCTGGCCGCCGCGGTATCGATGCCCTTGTGGGTTAAGGCTGCCCGTGCCATGGGCGAAGCCCGCGCCTGGCTACTAGCCATGCTGCTGTCGGTAGGGGCTTTTGTCTGGGCCTACTGGCTTGCGCCTGGCGCGGCGGTCGGCTTTGGCACGATTTGCGTTTTGTCTGGTCTGTCCTTGGGCGCCGATCTGGCGCTGCCGGGCGCGCTGCTGGCAGGCGTGATCGGCAATGCTGGACATAGCGGTCAACGTGAAGGCGCCTATTTTGGTGTCTGGAATTGGGGCACAAAAATGAATCTCGCGCTGGCAGCCGGCATTGCCTTGCCCCTGCTTGAGTACCTTGATTATGTGCCCGGCGCAGCCAATACTGCAGGTCTTGAGGGACTGCGCATTGCCTATGCGCTGCTACCTTGCGGCTTGAAGTTGGCTGCAGCGGCATTACTGGCTCGCGCACCTTTGCGCCATTTGTAAGTGAATGATGGAATCGGAGATGAATATGAAAACGATGATGTTGAAAACGATAATGCCGTACTTCAATGCAGGCTTGCTCTGCACCCTGCTCACGCTCCTTGGTGGCTGCGCAACACAGATCGACCCGGGACTGTATGCCAATGAAAAACCGCAGCTCAATTTACAAACCTACTTCAACGGCACGCTCGACGCCTGGGGTATTTTTCAGGATCGCTCCGGCAAGGTCGTCAAACGCTTTACCGTCGTCATGCAATGTCACTGGGAAGGCGATGTTGGTACACTGGATGAAGATTTTACTTACGCCGATGGGACTAAACAAAAGCGCGTCTGGACCTTGCGTAAGACTGCGCCTGGCGTCTTCATCGGCACCGCACCAGATGTCGTGGGCGAGGCGCGCGGCACGGTCTCCGGCAATGCCTTGCATTGGAACTATGTGCTGGCATTACCGGTCGACGGCACGATTTACCATGTCGATTTTTCTGACTGGATGTTCCTCATGGATGACCGGGTCATGCTCAATCGGGCCGCCATGAGCAAGTATGGTTTCGGTCTGGGCGAAGTCACGCTGTCGTTCACCAAACGTCCATGAACCCGCGCATTCAGGATTGGCGCAATCAACGCGTTTGGGTCATCGGCGCGTCGTCCGGCATTGGCGCTGAAACCGCCCGGCTGTTACTGCAAAAAGGTGCGCGGGTGATGTTATCGGCCCGGCGTCTCGAACAACTTTTGCTGGTCACCGATGCAGTTCGGCAGTCTGCGACTACAGATCACCCCGCCGGCCAAGCGCTCACCAGCGTCGTCGATGTGACCGAACATGCCACCGTTCTGGCCGCCCGCGATGCGATGCTGGCTGCATGGGGTGGCATCGATCTGGTGCTGGTGGTAGCGGGCTCCTACAATGAAATGCGCGCCGATCAGTTTGATCTGGCGGCGGCGCGTTCGCTGGTCAACCTGAATGTGATGGGGGTCTTCAATTGTCTGGATGCGGTGCTGCCCACGCTGCTCGCGCAAGGTAGCGGTGCAATCGGTCTGGTGTCGTCGGTGGCGGGCTTTCGCGGCTTGCCCAAGGCGCTCATTTACGGACCGACCAAGGCGGCCGTGATCAATCTGGCCGAATGTCTGTACCTCGATCTGCGACCACGCGGGATCGGCGTGAGCCTGATCAATCCCGGCTTCGTCGATACACCTCTCACAGCCAATAATGATTTCAGCATGCCGGGCCTGATGTCGGCGGCCGATGCGGCAGCTGAAATTGTCCGTGGTCTTGAGCGCGGACAGTTCCATATCCACTTTCCACGTTCATTTACCAACTGGCTGCGCTTGGCGCGACTCTTACCCTACTCACTGTATTTCTGGCTCATTCATAAAGGCACCGGACTATGACCACACTCACCACCATGGAAAAATTTGTCGATTTTTTTACCTCGATGACCCCCGCCAGCGTGGAGCAGCTGCACACCGTGTACACCGAGGAGGTTTTGTTCAAGGACCCGTTTAATGAAGTCACTGGCCTGCTAGCGGTGCGTAAAATATTTTTAGAGATGTTCCACCAGGTCGATGTGCCGCGCTTTGTCGTACTGCTGCATGGCGTGACAGGCGATGAGGGCTTTATCACCTGGGAAATGCATTACCGCTTCAAGAAGGAAATGCAGCAGCAGTGCATTCGCGGCGCAACGCATGTGCAGTTTGCCGCCGACGGCAGAATCAGTCTGCATCGGGATTACTGGGACGCCGCGGAAGAACTCTATGAAAAGCTACCGATTCTGGGTGGCCTGATGCGCATGCTCAAACGTGCGGTACAACGTCGCGCGGCAAAATCGATCGCCGATTAATTCGGCAGACTAGGCCCCGCCTGCGGGGCATTTTGCAGTTACCTTTTTTGGCTACCTTTTTGCTGCTGTTTTTTTGGCAGCGGGCTTGGTGGGTTTTTTCACGGCAGTTTTTTTCACAGCGGTTTTTTTCGCAGCGGGTTTTTTTTCGGCAGCTTTAGCTGCGCCGCTCTTGACCTCTGGCGCCATGGCGCTGCTGACCGCCTGCTTGAATTGATCCTGCAGCATATTCCACCACAGACTTGGATCGGGCATCGCACCTGTCTTGGGTTCGGATTTTTCTGCAGACTTGGGTTCTACTTTTGGCGCTGCTTTCGGCTCTGGCTTTTCTGCCGCACGCTTTTCTTCTCCACTATGGCTCTTAAATTCCTTCGCCAGCGACTCACGGGATTTGCGCCGCGCTGCTGCGCGCTCCTCGGCGGCATCGGCCATTGCCTGCTCGGGCGACGCCGCTGCGGCTGGCGCCATGGCGGCACTAAAGCTTTGCCCCATCGACTGCAAAGTAGAAATCGTTGCGCTCTGTACTTCCAGCGCCTGAATCGTGCCGCGCACCATATTGGTATTTAAATTCAGCCAGGCTTCGACTGCCTTCAAGTCCTTGATCTGCTTATCGATTTCATCGACCGATAAAGTGGGCATCACCATCCCCGGCAGACCGACCCCGGGCTTACTCATGCCACCCCATAAATTTTTAACGAAATCGAGCGTTTCCGTCATCGCTCCCATACCGGGGATGGATTCGAAACCGGGCATTGAAGGCTTGATCATGAAGTTCTCCTGAGGGAATGTGAATCTAGCGTAGCAGATAAAGCCACCCTATCACAAGCGGAAGGATAAATTAGGCCAGCTCTTGGGCCGAATGGCCGACTCGGATTACACTAGCGGCATGCATGCGCCTATTTTATTCACCTCTGCCGGCCCAGCGCGCGCTTCAGTGCGCCGGTCAATCGTCATGTTGAGTGCGTCTGTGCTGCTACATGCCTTGGTAGTCGGCTGGACGAATCAAACGACGCTGACAGCCGGTGCGCCCGAGCCGGAAGTGCGCGTGATCAGCGCACACCTGCAGCCGATTCGAACCGTCGTGAGTAATACCCCTCCTGCCGGCGCACCTAAGCCGGCGGCCAAGGCGCCACGCCCTGCCCCACCCTTGGCCGCATCGACATCCCCCAATGCATTGACTGCTGCCATACCGCAGCCTGAAACCCTTAGTGCAAGCGTCGCAGCCGAAGCAGCGCCGCCTGTGCCGGAAGTCGACGCTCCAGCGCCTGCTTCAACACCACGCATTGACAGTCAGCCTGCGACAGAAAAATCCGCTTACCGCATCAACCTGCCGCCTTCGGTCACGCTCTTCTACGACGTGCGCCAAACCGGCGTCAATGGAGGCACGCTGTCTGGCAGTGGCAGTATCAGCTGGCGACTGGAAGATCAACGTTACCGCATTGATGGCGACGCCAACTTTATCGTCTTTAGTCTGATCGATTTTCATAGTGTGGGTGAACTCGATGCCAATGGCATCGCGCCCGAGTTGTATAGTGAAAAGCGCTTCCGCCGACCGCAAACCAATACCCATTTCAATCGCGAACGCAATCTGATCAGCTTCTCGACATCCGAAAATAATTATCCGCGTTTGGGCGGCGAACAGGATCGCGCCAGCATCTTTTGGCAGATCACTGGCATTGCGCGTGGGTCAAGCGAAAAAATTGTGGCAGGTGCCGAACTGCCGATTTTTGTTGCCGGCATTCGCGATGGCGAAGTCTGGCCGATCAGCGTCACCGGCCAGGAAGAACAGCTGCTCGGTGAAGAAAAAATTCAGACCTGGCATCTGGTACGCCTACCCAAACCCGGCACCTTCGATCAACGCATTGATATCTGGCTCGCGCCTGCGCTGGAATGGTATCCGGTCCGCCTGCGTCAGACTGAGGCCAATGGTGTGGTGCTGGACATGCGCATGCAGCGTCTGAAAAAATTACCTTCGCAGTAGATTTTCATCGAATTGAGATCTCACATGACACATACTATTTTACGTTTCCTGAGTTTGGGACTGCTCCTTCTGACACCATTACGCCTGCCGGCCGAAGAAGCACTGAGCAAAATCCGCCGCGTCAATCTGCCACCCTCGGTAGAACTCAGTTACGCGGTCCAGGTCAGCATGAGTGGCTTACAGTTAAGTGGCGAAGCTCACCTGCAGTGGCAAGCTGCGCAGGAAAAATATCAGATCACCACCGATACCCGCTCCTCATTGTTCGGCAAAATTCTCGAATCTAGCAGTCAGGGTGGTCTGAGTGAACAAGGTCTGGCACCACTGCGCTTTAATGAAAAACGCCTGCGACGCGACGCGACCAGTACCACCTTTGACCGACTCACCAACACCATCCGTTTCAACACTGCCAGCCAGACGTATCCGATCACCGGCGGCGAACAGGATCGCAGCAGTATTCTGTGGCAGCTGATTGCCCTTGCGCGCGCCGAGCCACGTCAATTCGTGGAGGGTAGCGAGTGGACATTTTTTGTCGCTGGTCAGCGCGACGCACAGCCTTGGACTTTTCGGATCGGTGCACCAGAGACGATTCGCTCACCGTTCGGTGATCTGGCCACGGTGCGCATTCGCAAGCTGCCGCCACCGGATCAGCCTGGTCAACAGATCGATATCTGGCTCGCGCCTACTCTCGAATGGTACCCGGTGCGTCTGCGTACCGTGGAAGCTGACGGTGATACGATCGAACAAACAGTGACCGCAATGACGAAGAAAGCTTCGTGATCCGTTAAACTCCTGTTTTATTCTTTTTGATTTGCTCATCATGATCTCAAGCCAGCGCGCATTGGTTCTCTTTTCCGGCGGCCAGGACTCCACGACGTGTCTGGCCTGGGCATTGTCACGCTATGCGCAGGTAGAAACCATCGGCTTCGATTATGGTCAGCGGCATGCTATTGAAATGACGATGCGCCCGCTGCTGATTGAAAAAATGCGCAGCATGTCGCCTGACTGGGATGCACGACTGGGAGAAGATCACGTAATCGATCTGTCACTCATTTCCGCCATTTCGCACACCGCCATGACGCAGGAGATCGACATCGAAATGCAGGCCAACGGTCTGCCCAATACCTTTGTCCCGGGACGTAATCTGCTGTTCATGACGGTCGCCGCCACCCTGGCTTACCGGCGCGGACTCTCGGTGCTGGTGGGCGGGATGTGCGAGACCGATTTTTCCGGCTATCCCGACTGCCGTGATGACACCATGAAGTCTTTGCAGGTGACTCTCAATCTCGGCATGGCCAGCGCATTCACGATCGAGACGCCGCTCATGTGGCTCGACAAACATGCGACCTGGTCGCTCGCCCGTTCGCTGGGCGGCGATTCTCTGGTCGATCTGATTCGCACCGACACCCATACCTGCTATCTGGGTCAGCGTGGCGCGCTGCACGACTGGGGTTATGGCTGCGGCAGCTGTCCGGCTTGCGCTTTGCGCGCACGCGGCTACCAGCAATTTATTGGCAAATGAGCTTATAGCGTCGCGTCGAATTCCTCACGCAAGCGGACTGCTTTTTCTTGCGCGCGCAATAAATGCGTCTCTTTCACATGACCAAAGCCGCGGATATCTTCCGGGATCGACGCAATCGCGGTGGCCTGACTGACATTCTCGGCCCTTAATTTAGACAACAATCCGCCGATCGTCGCCCGATACTGCTGAATCAGCGCGCGTTCGTTCTTGCGCTCCAGGCTGTGGCCGAAGGGATCGAAACGGGTGCCGCGCAGTGATTTAAACTTGGCCAGCAGACGGAATGCCGACATCATCCACGGGCCGAATTCCTGCTTGATCAAGTGACCTTTTGCGTCCCGTTTTGCCATCAAGGGCGGCGCAAGATGGAAGTGTATTTTGTAGTCTCCCTCAAACATCTGTGCCAGCTTTTGACTGAATGCCGGATCGGCATGCAGACGCGCGACTTCATATTCATCCTTGTAGGCCATGAGTTTGTAGAGGTACTTTGCCACTGCTTCGGTCAGACGCAAAGGCAGAGCCGAATCGACCACCCGTGCTTCGGCGAGTCGAACCTTTTCAACGAAGTCGCTGTACTGCTTGGCGTAGGCTGCGTTTTGATATTGCGTCAATAATTCGACACGTCTTTTGAGGATGTCTTTCAAGGTCGGATTGCGCTTGAATTCCACCACCTGCAAAGGCACATCATTCGAGCGAGCCAACGCTTGAACGCCAGTTAGATCGAAGGCAGCCTTACGGCCCCAGGTAAAGGACTGCTGATTAAAGATGATCGCTACATCATTGAGCTCGATGGCCTGATGAATCGCGGCTTCGCTCAGAGGAATCCAACCTTTTTGCCAGGCATAACCGAGCAAGAACATATTGGTCGCCATGGTGTCGCCCATCAGGGACAGCGCCAACTTGCCGGCATCAATAAAATCGACTCTGTCCTGGCCGCAGGCCTGACGGATATCGTGCTCAGCCCGCGCGGCAGGAAACTGCCAGTCAGGGTCGTGCAAAAAAGCCGCCGTCGGCGTTTGGCTGGAATTGACGACCGCGACTGTGCGCCCTTCGCCCATGCGACTGAGCGCATCGCGTGCAGCCGTGACGACTTCGTCGCAGCCGATGACCAGATCGGCGGCGCCGGTGCCAACGCGGGTGGAAAAAATAACATCGGCATGATTCGCTATGCGGACGTGTGAAACGACCGCGCCACCCTTTTGCGCCAGCCCGGCCATGTCCAGCACCGAGCAGCCCTTGCCTTCAATGTGCGCTGCCATGGCCAATATCTGACCAATGGTGACCACTCCCGTACCACCGATGCCAGTGATGAGAATGCCATAGGTTTGCCGGATGTCTGGCAGCACCGGCAAAGGTAAGGTGAAGTGTTCGCGACCATCCAGGGGTGGCAGGGCCAGCGCCAGTTTTTTGGGCGACTTGAGACGACCGCCTTCGACGGTGACAAAGCTGGGGCAGAAGCCGTTCACGCAGGAATAATCTTTGTTGCAAGACGACTGATTAATTTGCCGTTTGCGACCCAGTTCGGTTTCGAGCGGCTCAACCGACAGACAATTCGATTCCACGCTACAGTCGCCGCACGCTTCACATACCGCCTCGTTGATGACGGCGCGCTTCGCCGGATCGGGGTAAAGTTTGCGCTTACGGCGGCGACGTTTTTCAGCCGCGCAGGTCTGGTCATAAATCATGGCCGAAACGCCGCTGACTTCGCGCAATTCGCGTTGCACCGCGTCGAGTTCACTGCGGTGACGAATCGTCACGCCCGGCGCCCAATTAGTCGTCTTGGGATATTTGAGCGGATCGTCCGTGACGACAATGATCTTGCTCACGCCCTCGGCGGCGATCTGGCGCGAGATGATGGCCGGACTCAGTGGGCCGTCAAAAGCCTGACCACCGGTCATGGCGACCGCATCGTTGAACAGAATCTTATAAGTGATATTGACCTTGGCCGAGACCGCGGCACGCAAGGCCAGCAAACCCGAATGAAAGTAAGTACCATCGCCCAGATTCTGGAACACATGCGTGGTGCTGGTAAAGGGCGCCTGGCCAATCCAGGTGGCGCCCTCAGCGCCCATATGGGTGTAGGTGCTGGTCTCGCGGTCCATCCAGGTGACCATGTAATGACAGCCGATGCCGGCCATCGCGCGCGAACCTTCAGGCACCTTGGTCGAGGTATTGTGTGGACAGCCAGAGCAAAAATACGGCACCCGCTCCTGCGCCGAATCGGCCTTGTCAGCGACCGGAAGAATATGTTCCTTCGCCTCGAGATAGGCGATACGCTCACGCACCCGCTGTTCAACCGGATGACCGGCAAAATATTGCGAAATGCGCGATGCAATCGCCCGCGCAATCTGCGCCGGGTTCAGTTCGTAGGTCGCCGGCAGCAGCCAGTCGCCATGACCTTCACGCAGTACATGACCCCATTCACCGGTGTCGTCAAATTTACCGACCACGCGCGGACGCACATCGTCACGCCAGTTATACAGTTCTTCCTTGATCTGGTATTCGAGAATCTGGCGCTTTTCTTCGACCACCAAAATTTCATCGAGCCCCTGCGCAAATTCACGCACGCCCTCCGCTTCCAGAGGCCAGGTCATGCCGATTTTATACAGCCTGATACCGATCTCTTGCGCGACGGCCTCGTCGATGCCCAGATCGGCCAGCGCCTGGCGCGTATCGAGATACGACTTACCTGCGGTGACGATGCCGATGCGCGCATGCGGACTATCCCAAATGATGCGATTGAGTTTATTGACCCGCGCGTAAGCCAAAGCGGCATACCATTTATGCGAATTCATGCGCACTTCCTGGTCCAGCACGGCATCCGGCCAGCGGATGTTGAGACCATCAGCCGGCAAGGCCAGCTCTTGCGGCAGAACGATCTCGAGGCGCGCTAAATCCAGATCAACCGAGGCGCCCGATTCGACAATATCGGTCACGCATTTCATTGCTACCCACAGGCCGGTAAAGCGACTCATCGCCCAGCCGTGCTGGCCATAATCGAGATACTCCTGCACCGTCGCCGGATACAGCACGGGAATGCCGCAGGCCTTGAGGATGTGTTCACTCTGATGTGCGGTAGTAGACGATTTGGCCGCGTGATCGTCACCGGCGATCACCAGTACGCCGCCATGTTGCGCCGACCCGGCCATGTTGGCATGCTTGAATACGTCACCACAGCGATCGACACCGGGACCTTTTCCGTACCACATGGAGAACACGCCATCAACCTGCGCGCCGGCGAACATATTGACTTGCTGTGTACCCCAGACCGCCGTAGCGGCCAGATCTTCGTTCACGCCCGGATGAAAGTGCACGCGGTGCGCATCGAGATAAGTTTTGGCTTTGGCAGCCGTCATATCGAGCGAACCCAGCGGTGATCCGCGATAGCCAGTAATGTAGCCAGCGGTATTGAGCCCGGCAGCACGGTCGCGCTGGGCCTGCAGCAGACTCAGACGAATCAGCGCCTGGGTGCCGGTCATGAAGGCACGCCCATGCTCGCGGGTATATTTATCGTCGATGGAAACCGGTTCTGCCGGGGCTACCTGATGCAGTGAGCCGGGGTGTCGTGGTGCGTTCATGCAGTCTCCAGGCCAAAAGGCATTCTTTGGCTATGTGGCGATATCAAGCGGGACCGTACGTCGCCTCATGCACCACATAGTGTAGAGAGTATTCTACCGCGTTGGATAGCCAGATGCGACAGCTTAAACTGGCATCGGATGTGGGTGTTTGGATTGTGTTCTTACTTTGACTTGATAAAATTGAAAAACTTGCTTGCCGCCCGCACGTTGGCCTTGATATTGTAATCAAAACTGGCCAACTGCTCGTCTAAGGCTTCGCTCAATACGCTGATGCTACTGGCCGGTTCGAGCTGAAGATAGGCGTCCGACTCGCCGTGATCGCGCACGATGCGCATGCCGGATTTCTGCGCAATATGGATCATGCACTGGTTACTGGCCAAAAAATGCATGGTGAGGATATCGATATCGGCATTACGACAATGAATCGCTGCCCGCGCAAATAATTTGGTGCCTGCCCCGATGCCGCGCGCACAAGCCGACACCGAAACGCCAAATTCAGCCACGCTTTCCTTCTGCGTTGCCTTGGCAAATGCCGGCAAGGTATCGCGCGGCGCAAAAGCCAGGTGACCCACGCCGACCAGCTGAAAATGCGGATCAAGGACGCCAAAGATTTTATCGCGCGCAAAATCCATGTGTTGCACGTAACGGGTAATCGACTCGTCCGGCAATGCGTTGCCAAATCGTAGCAGTCGATCGGCAGCACCCAAGGCCAGAAAATGCATCAAAATCCGTCGGCGATCGCGCTCGGAGAGCTCCTTGACGCGTATCGGCATGCGTTCGGCATGGGAAACATCATCCCGTGCCGCAGCATTTACCTCAGTATTGCTCTGAAAATCTACGTTATTGCTCATGTAAATCACCTTAATCATGGCGCATTCTGCTGCGTCGCACAATTCTATTGTAGGTGATGTTTTGGAGAATGCCAGTGATTAGGCAAAAATATTTGCTTATGCGTATTTTTACCTTATCAAATGCATCATTATTCGCTATGGACAGTGTGATCCCGATAGGCTTGCACCGCCGCGACCCGCGCAGCATGAATCGCCGCGGCGATTTTTGCCGGCGCGGCAGGGTGTAATGCCGCCACTTGCCCGGCATTGACACTTTGCGCAGCCTGTAAGGCTCCAGCCAGGTATGCACGCTGGCCAAACGGTCGGGTCTGATATCCAGGTCGTCCGAAGTGATCGCATTCGGCGCTGATGAGCATGTCGAGAAAGCGCTGCGGCTTACGGAACGCGTCGCAACGCTCCAGCAGACTCACCAGCGTGGCCGCACGGAGTAGCAAGGCCTGGCCGACATTGCCGTGTTCGCGGGCGGTCATGCGCGCCAGATCACGACAGTCATTAGGGATTTTCAGGCGCTCACAGACTTGCTCAACCAGCACGCTCGAGCGCGCCTCATGGCCAATATGGTGCGGCCATTCGGCAGCCGGCGTGCTGCCCTTGCCCAGATCATGCAGCAAGGCCGCGATACGGATCGGTAGCGCATAATTTTGCGCCGCGGCGTAATCGATCACCAGCATGACGTGCGCGCCGGTGTCGACTTCGGGATGGTAGTGCACCGGCTGCGGCACGCCCCAGAGGGCGGCCAATTCGGGCAGGATGCGCTGCAAAGCGCCGCAGTCACGCAAGACGGCAAACATGCGCGAGGGCTGGCGCTCCATCAGGCCGCGCGCGAGTTCTTGCCAGACGCGCTCGGGTACCAGGGCATTGACCTCGCCGGCATCGACCATCCGCTGCATGAGCGCATTGGTGTCGGGCGCCACATGAAAATCGGTAAAGCGCGCGGCAAAACGCGCCACGCGCAAAATGCGCACCGGATCTTCGGTGAAGGCTGCCGACACATGACGAAAAACCTTCTCCGCCAAATCGCGCTGACCACCGAAGGGATCACTGATGTGCCCTGCCTCGTCCTGCGCCATGGCATTGATGGTCAGGTCGCGACGAATCAAATCCTGTTCCAGCGTGACGTCGGGCGCGGTATGAAACACAAAACCCTGATAACCCGGCGCTGTCTTGCGCTCGGTGCGCGCGAGCGCGTATTCGGCGTGGGTATCGGGATGTAAAAAGACGGGGAAATCTTTACCGACTGGCGTGTAGCCAAGCGCCAGCATCTGCGCCGGCGTCGCGCCCACGACGACGTAGTCGCGATCGCTCACCGCCAGACCCAATAGCTGATCGCGCACTGCACCGCCGACGGTATAGACCTTCATCAGCGGTTTAGTCGGGATACACGTCGTATCGGGGCGCAGTGAAGGTTTCTGCCAGCGCATCGCGCCGCCATTCTGCCACGGCAGGATAGGCAGCCACACGTTCACAATACGCTTCCAACGCCGGCGCGAGTGCCACACCATAGGTCATGAAACGCATCACTACCGGCGCGAAAAAAGCATCGGCAATACAAAAATCACCAAACAAAAATCTGTGCGCGCCAACGCGGGCAAAGCAGTCTTCCCAGATTTCCGAGATGCGACCAATGTCGGCCTGCGCACCTGGTGTGCGTCCCTTGCCGGAAAAATCAGCACGGATATTCATCCACATGGCCTTGCGCAGATCGGCAAAGCCGGAATGCATTTCCGCCGTCACGGCGCGCGCTGTTGCACGGGCGAGCGGGTCTTTGGGCCACAGACCACGCTCGGGAAATTGTTCGGCCAGCGTCTCGCAAATAGCGAGTGAATCCCATACCACAGTCGGACCATCCAGCAGCACCGGCACCCGGCCAGCCGCCGAATAGTGGGCAATTTTGGCACTGGTGTCGGGACGATCCAGCACAATCAGGATCTCTTCGAAAGGAATATGGAAGGCCTTGAGCACCACCCACGGCCGCATCGACCAGGTCGAATAATTTTTGCTGCCAATGACCAGCTGTCGGAGAGGACCGTCCGGGCGCGTATCGGATTGCCCTGCCAGAGGATCGAGATCGGTGGATTGCATGGGAGGCCTCTTTTTTAAGATGTCGTGCGGGCGCCTTGTGGTGCCAGATAATAAGGTGCGATCGCTTCCAGTTCAGTGGGACTTAATCCGAGCTCGGACCACATATCGGCCGAGGCGACGCTGTCAACCTGCATGGAATCGAGATTATCACGGCTGATGAGCGGCGTGCCGGGCAAGCGCTCAAAAAACCATGCCTGTAATCGCGCCAGCAAATCTGGTAGGCCGATCACCGGACGCGGATGTCCGGCATAGGCGCCGGCCAGCTGCACCAGTTCGCGCAAAGTATAAATACGCGGCCCGCCCAATTCATACAGATTACCGATCGTCTGATTCTGCTGCAGCGCGCACACAAATGCCCGCGCCACGTCACCCACATACACCGGCTGAAATTTCGCCTCGGCGCCGGCCAGCGGAATGACCGGTAAAAATTTTTGCATGGCGGCGAACATATTGAGGAACTGATCTTCCGGACCAAATACGACCGACGGCCGGAAGGCGGTCGTGGCGACGCGATGCTGACTGAAGGCTTCCCGCTCACCGGCAAATTTGGAGCGCAGATACATCGACGGCGCCTGTTCGGCCGCGCCCATAGCGCTCATGTGCAGGTAACGTGGCACACCGTGCTTGGCACAGGCAGCGACAATCCGACGCGGCAAATCGACATGTGCGCGCTTGAAATCCTCACCGTAGGCCTGACCCTTGCGCGCCGGACGGGAATGCAGCACGCCGACCAGATTGATGACGGCATCCATGCCGATCATCAGTCGATCAAGCGTCGCGTCATCATGGACATCGGCTTCAATCACGGCATCGACGGCGGAAATCACCGACAGGTCCTGCGCATGTTTAAAACGCCGAGTCGGCACGACGACGCGATAGCCTGTCTTCGCCAGCTGTGAAATTAAATGGCGACCGATAAATCCGGAGCCGCCAATGAGCAAGACAAATCGCGTAGTCATCATGAAGGCAGACGTAAAAGGTGGTGGTACAGAGAGAAAGACAACAGTCTAGCCGATCTGGCGCACTTCATGGCTGCGCGCTGTCGAGCAGACTGCGTGGCGTAACGGTTCCAAGGCGTAGCTTAAGCGACTGTGGCTTGCCTTCAAATAAGGCTGCGTAATAGGTCGCGTTCGACAAAACATTCTTCACATAACCACGGGTTTCATTGAAGGGAATTGTTTCAGCGAAAATAGCCCCTTCTACACTGCGGGTGAGACTGGCGCGCCAGGAGCGAGAACGTCCGGGTCCGGCATTGTAGGCCGCTGTTGCCATGGCTTGCGATCCATCCAGATCCTTCAAGACCATATTCAGATAGTTCGTGCCGAGCGCAATATTGGTATCGGTATCGTTGACCTTTTTTTGCTTGAAATCGGTCATACCAATTTTACGCGCCACATAATTGGCCGTGCCAGGCATAACCTGCATCAGACCCGAGGCGCCAACGCTCGACTTGGCGTTCATGATAAAACGCGACTCCTGGCGAATCAGTCCATAGACCCAGGCCATATCAAGCCCCAGGCTGGTCGTGGCGCCGACCATGAAATCACGGAAGGGCGAGGGATAGCGTTGATTGAAATCGACTTCTGAACGGGTGCGGTCGGAGGTGCTGACCATACGGTCGAGTAAATTATTTTGTCGCGCGAATTCGGCTGCGGCCAGATGCTCGCGCTCATTCATTCTGCGCAGCTCCCAGTTCCATTCGCGCACGCCTTCGAAGCGCAGATTCATATCAAAAAATTTCAGCGCCCGTTGAAATCCGGGCCGGCTGGCAATCGCCGCCAGTTCGGCTGGCGTGGGCGCTACGGTACCCGGCGGGATAGAAATTTTTTGACCTAATTCTTCAAGCGCCAGTTGACCATAAAAATGGATTTGATCGGCAATGCTGCGAAATAATTTTTCTGCCTCTTCTTTACGCCCCTCTTCGCGCAGTGCGCGGGCGCTCCAATAGACCCAGGCAGGCTGGCTACGCATCATCGCTGGCATGGCCTCGATGCCGCTTTTGACCAACTTCCAATCACCATTACGCAAAGCCATACGAACGCGCCATGCATAGCCATCGGCCGACAGCTGCGCATCGGCGCTATGGCTCCAGTACAGCGCCGTAGTCTCTGGCACCAGCTTGAAGGATGCCTGCAGCGCTATCTGCGCCCAGCCTTGTGCCAGTTCTTGCGCGCTGAGCTTGGCGGCGGCACTGTCGATCGCATGCACGGCTAAATCAAGATTGGTCTTGGCCGCGCGCCCCAGCGCGATGAGAAATATCTCATGCGCCGCATCGCCCTTGCCCAGACCTTTGGTCAGCACCAGCGTCGGTTTTTCGATTGCCCTCGTGAGCAGTTTTTCATCGGCGTTGACCAGGCCGGCGAGTTTTTTGGCAGCGGGCGTGCTGCCATTTTCGGCCGCCAGACGAATCTGCGCCCACACATCCTGACTACTGAACTGGCCAGTTTTATATAGGACCGCGATCAACGTCTGACAGGCGTTACCGTTATCCTTAGGCGAGACCAGCAAGGCCCGCGCCTCATCGGCCACTCGAACACCCTTGACGGCGCGTGAGGTCAGATGAAAACATCTCACCTGCATGTCGTCAGCGACAACGAACAGCGGATATTGTTCGTCAAAAACGGTCCATTCGCGCCGCGTACCCAGTTCCAGTAACCAGTCATTGCGCAAACGATCACCGATCGCGGTGCCTTCGTATTTGCTGAAAAATTCGCGGATCTCGCTCGGCGCAGCGCTGCCGATACGGGTCTTGAGACGGTAGTAGTCAACATACGAGGGAATCGCATAGTCATGCAGGCGCGCCGCCAACTGCCGTGTATTGGCAGCATCATTGCGCATGGCGGCTTCGCGCAACGCCATGAAGATATCGTCATCATTGATAAAACTGGACGGTGTTTTACTCTGCGCGGCGGCTTTGTGTACCTTGGCATGCGCCGAGGCAGCGAGCAGTGCGCTGAAGGCGAACAACAAAATAATACGGGGAAATCGTTTCAACAAAAACATCACTATATCCGAACCTTATTTGTGCATTACTTTCTGTGCTGGAGTAGCGCCAGCTTTGACTCTAGAATACCACTGAAGTACCCGATCAATATGGCTTCACTTGCGCCTTAACAAGGAAAGCATGACAGATAAATCAAGCCTGCGACGCACATTACTCGCGGCACGCACTGCACTACCCGCTGAACACCGGGCCCGCATGGATGCTGCCTTGGTAGCACGCGTACTGGACTGGGCTACGCGCCATCCGCCAAAGCTACTGGGCGTGTACTGGCCCATACGCGGCGAACCAGATCTACGCGCTGCCTATGCAGTCTTACAAAAGAGCGGAGTGCAGCTGGCACTGCCGGTGGTGAACGCTGCAGACCAGCCCTTACGATTTTTGCTCTGGACGCCAGAAAGCGTGCTGGAAAAGGATCGCATGGGGGTGATGGTGCCGATGATGCCAGGCTCAGGCAGCTTCGTGCAGCCGGACGCCTTATTGATTCCCTGTGTCGGATGGAATGTCACGCAGCACCGGCTTGGCTACGGCGGCGGATTTTACGACCGCACCCTCGCCGCCATCCCTAGACCGCTGGCGATCGGCATTGCCTATGCCAGCGCGCGCTGTGTGTTCGAGCATGCGCCGCACGACCAGGCGCTCGACGCCGTCATTACCGAGTCGGCGGACTAAACTACAAGACTGTATCAAGCCGTTGGCAAATCGCCAGCGTCGGCACCGACTGATTCAGCGTATAAAAATGCAGACCCGGTGCGCCGCCTTTGAGCAAGCGCTCGCACAGCGAACTCACCACATCCAGACCGAAGGCTTTGATCGATTCGCTGTCGTCGCCATAGCTGGCCAGCTTAAGACGAATCCAGCGCGGAATTTCAGCCCCGCACATATCGGAAAAACGCATCAGCTGAGAATAGTTCGTGATCGGCATGATGCCGGCCACGATGGGCGCATGTACGCCCAGCGCAGCGAGATCATCGAGCAGACGGAAGTAGGCATCCGCGTTATAAAAATACTGGGTAATACCGGCATTCGCGCCGGCCTTGATCTTGTCGGCGAAGTGACGCACATCGTCCTGCGGCGATTTAGCCTGCGGATGCATTTCCGGATAGGCCGCGGCTTCGATGTGGAACCAGCTGCCGGTCTCGGCACGAATGAAGGCGATGAGCTCACTGGCGTAACGGAAATCGTCACCGGCAGCACCGGTCGCACCATAACCGCTGGGCAGATCGCCGCGCAAGGCGACCAAGCGGTGAATGCCCTGCGCCTGATAATCTGCCAGGATGGCGCGCAAGCTCGCGCGCGAACTGCCAACGCAGGAAAGATGCGGCGCTGCTTCAAAGCCTTCCTGATGCATTTCCAGTACGGTATCGCGCGTACCCTGCTGGGTCGAGCCGCCAGCACCAAAGGTGACGGAAAAATACTTCGGCTGCAAAACGGCCAGCTTGCTACGTACCAGACGCAACTTCTGCGCGCCTTCGGCCGTTTTGGGCGGAAAAAATTCCATACTGATGGGGTGGTTCGACAGAGACATTTAATTTTTATCAAAAAGTAGCGAAGACAAAACCCAGGAGATCACGCTATAGACTATGGCGCCAAAAAAGGCCGCCCAAAAGCCTGCCACATGAAAGCCCTACACAAAACTGCCGACCATCCAGAACAAGAGCGCATTAATCACCAGGATAAAAAATCCTAGTGAGACGACTGTCACAGGCAGCGTGAGCAAGAGCAGAATCGGACGAATCAAGGTGTTCACCAGCCCGAGTAAAAGCGCGGCGAACAAGGCGGCCGGAAAACTATCGACCCGAATCGAATCCATGAGATAGGGCAAGGCGAACAAGGCCGCCGCATTGACTAGCCAGACCAGCAATAAACGCATGGCGGTCTTCCTTCATTGAATTCAAACATGCTAAGCCTGCCCTCATGCGGATGCGCAGGAGGGCAGGTGATTTGCTTAGTAGCGGTACTGATCCTGCTTGTACGGACCGGTTTTGGCAACGCCAATGTAGGCTGCCTGCTCGTCCGTCAATTCAGACAGCTGAGCATTGAGCTTTTGCAGTTGCAAGCGCGCGACTTTTTCATCGAGATGCTTAGGCAAGGTATACACACCGACCGGATAGGCCTTGTTATTGGTGAATAATTCGATCTGCGCAATCGTCTGATTGGCAAATGAAGAACTCATCACATACGAAGGATGACCGGTACCGCAGCCAAGATTGACCAAACGGCCTTCGGCCAGCAGCGTGATGCGCTTACCGTCGGGGAAAACGATCTGATCGACCTGCGGTTTGACGTTGTCCCACACATAGCCACGCAAGGCAGCGACTTCGATTTCATTATCGAAGTGACCGATATTACAAACGATGGCCTGGTCTTTCATTTTCAGCATGTGGGCATGCGTGATGACGTGATAGTTACCGGTCGCGGTGACGAAGATATCGCCATGCTCAGCGGCGTAGTCCATCGTCACGACGCGGTAGCCTTCCATGGCTGCCTGCAGCGCGCAGATCGGATCAATTTCCGTGACCCATACCTGGGCTGACAAGGCGCGCAATGCCTGCGCCGAACCCTTGCCCACGTCACCATAACCAGCAACGATGGCGACCTTACCAGCGATCATGACGTCGGTAGCACGCTTGATGCCATCGACCAGGGATTCGCGGCAGCCATACAAATTATCAAACTTTGATTTGGTGACGGAGTCATTGACATTGATTGCCGGGAAAGCCAGCTTGCCTTCTTTATGCATCTGATACAAACGGTGCACGCCAGTCGTAGTTTCTTCGGTCACGCCCTGCACATGTGCCAGACGGGTGGAGTACCATTTTGGTGACGTTGCCAGGCGCTTTTTGATAGCGTTGAACAGGCAGACGGACTCTTCTGAATCCGGATGATCGAGTACGCTCAGATCGGTTTCTGCGCGCGTACCCAGATGCAGCAACAGCGTCGCATCGCCACCATCATCGAGAATCATGTTGGTGAATTCGCCATTTGGCCATTCAAAAATACGGTGGGTGAAATCCCAGTATTCATCCAGCGATTCACCCTTGAAGGCAAAGACCGGCGTGCCGCCAACGGCGATGGCTGCAGCAGCCTGATCCTGGGTTGAATAGATATTGCAGGAAGCCCAGCGAACCTTGGCGCCCAAGGCTTCGAGCGTTTGAATCAAGACCGCGGTCTGAATCGTCATGTGCAGGGAGCCGGTAATAAAGGCACCCTTGAGTGGCTGGGCAGCAGCGAATTCGTCGCGAATGGCCATCAGGCCAGGCATTTCGGTTTCGGCGATTTTGATTTCTTTGTTGCCCCAGTCGGCCAATGAAAGATCGGCAACGAGATAGTCGGGGGCGGCAGGGGTAATACTTAAAACTTTGGCGTTCATCACGCACTCCTTTTGATTAGAAAAAAAGAAACGTGAGCGCGGTTGAAGATGATGTTGCGTTCAAGCCTGGCATCAGAAATGATGGCGCAGCGCTCCTTGAACGGTTCAAATTATAGCCCAAACAAAAAAAATTTGTCTGGAACAGCAATTTAACGGGTTGGCGTGTTGGGCAGTGTGGCGGCCGGATGTTTCATGGCGGGTAAGCGCCCCGGCTCGCTGGCGATTTCGTTCGGGACGTTGTTTTCAATCCAGAGCAGCATGTCTTGCCAGATACGTTTAACTTCCGCATCTGAGGGCATGCTGCGGGCATTGGGCAGTTCAATCGTAATGACCGGGACGTTTTTATGCATGCCACTGTAATTACCCAATGAGCCGGGATAAACACCAACGCGATTAAATACCAGCCGGCCAAAATGTTGTGGCGGCGCGACCGGGCCGTCGAAGTCGAGAACACCAAACGGCGCATGCACGGAAATAATCACATGCGGACGAAAACGTTCCATCTCGGCGTTCACCCAGCGGCTTTCCGGTTCCGACAAAGCGGTGCGTCCGGGGAAGCGGCGCGGGTCGCTGCGGGTATGCTGGGCCCAGTACTTGGGCGCTTCGCGCTCCCAGTCCGGGGTCGGAAAATTACGATTCAGATCAACGCCATTGGCATTCACCCGACGCGAGCGGGGTGCGAGCAGCCCATCCGGATTCACTACCGGCACCACGGTCCAGTAAAAATTATTGGCCGGCGCATTGGACATGAATTGCAGCCACTGAAAAACGATCGCTGGCGCGGTGAGTTCGTCACCATGAATGCCGCCCAGGAGCAGGATGCGGATCGTCTTGTCCTTGACGCCATCGGCCGGTGCGATTTGCCGCACCAGGAGCGGAAAGCCATTGCGCGAGGTCGCCCCCGAAGGACGCAGGCGGCTCTCGACGCAGGTCGCCGCTTTGATCACCGGCAGCCGCAAGGCGAGTCGCTTACACCACTCGGCCTGCTGCGCGGCGAGCTGGGCCGGCGTGGCAACATTGCCCAGGGCTGGCGACAAACAAGCCATCCCCAGGCATAGCGCAGCCAGCATGCGTACGCTGATTTGCACGCTCAAATCAAACACCACGACGACTTACAGACAGCATGAAAAACCTTCAAATTACAAACCTGCCGATGCACGCAAGGCGGCTGCCTTGTCGGTATTTTCCCAGCTAAACTCAGGCTCTTCGCGACCAAAATGTCCGTACGCAGCGGTCTTTTGATAAATCGGCCGCAGCAAGTCGAGCATTTGCACGATGCCTTTAGGCCGCAGATCAAAGTGCTCTCGCACCATGATCGCCAGCTGCTCATCGCTGATCTTACCGGTGCCGAAGGTCGTCACCATCACCGAAGTCGGCTCGGCGATGCCGATCGCATACGATACCTGAATCTGGCAGCGCTTTGCCAGTCCTGCAGCGACAATATTTTTCGCCACATAGCGACCAGCATAGGCGGCAGAGCGGTCGACCTTGGACGGATCCTTACCCGAAAAAGCCCCTCCGCCATGCGGTGCTGCACCACCATAGGTATCGACGATAATTTTACGTCCCGTTAAACCACAGTCACCTTGCGGACCGCCGATAACGAAGCGGCCAGTCGGGTTGACCAGGTAACGGGTACCCTTAAGCCATTCTTGCGGCACGACCGGCTTGATGATCATTTCGATCACCGCTTCTTCGATTTGTTTATGCGCCATTTCTGGCGCATGTTGAGTCGACAGGACGATGGTATCAATGCCGACCGGCTGACCATCGACATAGCGCAGCGTGACCTGCGACTTGGCATCGGGCCGCAGCCACGGTAAGCGACCATCTTTGCGCAGCTGTGACTGACGCTCGACGATCCGGTGCGCGTAGTGAATCGCGGCCGGCATCAGCTCAGGCGTTTCATCGCAGGCGTAACCAAACATCAGACCCTGGTCGCCCGCGCCCTGATCCAGATCGAGGCCCTGGCCTTCGTTGACGCCCTGGGCGATATCGGGTGACTGTTTGTCATAGCACACCATGACGGCGCAGCTTTTATAGTCGATGCCAAAATCGGCATTGTCGTAGCCAATGCGCTTGATGGCATTGCGCGCGACTGAAATGTAATCCACATTGGCGTGGGTCGTAATTTCACCAGCCAGAACCACCAGACCGGTGTTGCAGAGCGTCTCGGCTGCAACACGTGCTTTCGGATCCTGGGCCAAAATGGCGTCCAGGATGGCGTCCGAGATCTGATCGGCGACTTTATCGGGATGACCTTCCGAGACCGATTCGGAAGTAAAGAGGTATTCATTTGACATGGCAGGCTCCAGTAAATTGCAGTGACCAGTCGCGGCGACTACATGAGCCAGCGACGCTTTAGCGAAATTTATATACCGCCTCGCAAGTTGTCTTTTAACTCGGCGGTTACTGCATATGTTATTTTACGCTTCTTGAAAATTTCCGCCAAAGACTTTATTGTCCGGCCCCATGCTACTCACCCTTTTTCGCCTGCTCTCGCGCCTTCCCTTATTTGCCTTGCACTGGCTTGGCGACGGACTCGGCTGGCTGGTCTACCTGGGATCGGCAACCTACCGTCAACGGCTGCGGCAAAATATGACTCGCGCCGGTTACCGTGCGCAGCTCCACCAAGCCATTCGTGCTGCCGGCAAAAGCATGGCCGAACTACCCTTTATCTGGTGTGCGCCGGCTGATCGCGTACTCGCCACTGCCGAAGTCGAAAATTGGTCACTGGTACAAAACGCCATCGACAGCGGACGCGGACTGATTTTACTCACACCCCATTTGGGCTGTTTTGAACTGATCGCCCAGGTCGTCGCCCAACATATTCCTTTTACGGTCTTATATCGTCCGCCCCGCCGGGCGAGCTTAAAACCGCTCATCGAAGGCGCCCGCGAGCGGCATAATCTGTTGCTCGCACCCGCCAATCTCTCGGGCGTGCGTATGCTACTCAAGGCGCTCAAAAAAAATGGTGTAGTCGGTCTGCTGCCGGATCAGGTCCCGCAGAACGGCGAAGGCGTCTGGGCTGATTTTTTTGGTCGTCCGGCCTACAGCATGAGTTTGCCCGGCAAACTGCAGCAAATGAGCGGCGCACAGCTCATGCTCTGCTACGCCGAACGCAAAGCCGGCGGCGCTGGTTATCTGGTGCGCTTCGTTCCCTTTGATGCGCCACTCGGTGACACCGCGCTGACCCAGGCCAGCGCCATTAACCACGCCATGGAAGCACTCATCGCGCGCTGTCCGGAACAGTATTTCTGGAGCTATAACCGCTACAAGACTCCCGCGGGCGTTGTTGAACCTGAGGCCATTCCATGAGGCTCTTACTGGGGATAATGTGGCTCATGCACTGGTTACCACTGAGTCTGCTCGGCCGTATTGGCGAAGGCATCGGCGGGCTTCTTTTC
>CANCDR010000017.1 GCA_947374865.1 Oxalobacteraceae bacterium | reverse complement strand
CCGACGCGCGCCATCATTGCACCGTATCAGCTGGATGCGCGCCGCTGCATCTCTTATCTGACCCTGGAATTAAAGGGCAGCATCCCGCTTGAATTTCGTCCGTTGATCGGTAACCGGGTGGTCGGCTGCGACGAATGTCAGCTGGTCTGCCCATGGAATAAATTCGCCCAGCTTGCCAGTCTGCCGGATTTCGATGTGCGGCATGGTCTTGATCAGCTCACGCTGGTGAATTTATTTTCCTGGAGCGAGCAGACATTCCTGCAGTACACCGAAGGCAGCGCGCTGCGGCGTATCGGTCACGAACGCTGGCTGCGCAATCTTGCCGTCGGCCTGGGCAATGCCTTGCGCGCCTTACCTAATGATGTGAGCATTATTGCAGCACTCAAGGCCAGAGCGGATCATCCGTCTGAGCTGGTGCGCGAACACGTTGCATGGGCCTTGATGCCAATTGAAAAACTGGCCTGAGTTACTTAACTTGCCAACGCTAACTTGCCAACGCCAGCCAAATAGGCAGAGTCGTCACGGACAATACCGTGCCGGCCGAAATAAGGAAGGCCACGAAGGGTCCATTGCCGCCCAAGTTTGCGGCCAGCACATAGGCACTGGAAGCGGTCGGCAGAGCGCAGAAAATCACCACCATTTGTAGCTGCAGCGGTGGCAGTTCGGCAGCGCGCGCAAGGCACAGACCAATGAGCGGCAAGGCGAGCAATTTCACCGCCAAAAAATAGGCCGCGATGCCCTTCGATTCATGTAAGCCCGACCAACGTAGTCCGGCGCCCACGGTGATCAAGCCCAAGGCGATTGAAGCATTGCCCAGGCGCGAAATGGTGGCATTGACGATCTCGGGAATGGCTATGCCGGCCACGCTGCACAGCATGCCGGAGGCGGTGGCGGCGATGAGTGGATTTTTCAACATCGCCATGAGAAATCCGCCATTTTTATGCACCAGCGCATGCACTGCTGCGGCATTGCAGATGGGCACACCAAAGCCGACGATCAGCGCCATGAGCGAAGTACCATGTTCGCCGCCCAGACGCGACGCTGCCGCCAAGGCGATATACGAATTGAAGCGAAAGGCTGTCTGCACGCCGGATTCAAAAATCATCGGCGCCGGACGAAACAGGGGTTTGGCCAGCCAGCCCAATGCAATTCCACAGCAGATCACTGTCAAGGTGATCTGCAACATTTTGCCGGTGACGGCCAGATCGAATTGGGTATGCGAGGTGGAATAAAACAGCAGGGCAGGAAAAAATACGTAATAGACCATTTTTTCCAGACCGGTCCAAAACGCATCGCCCAGACCGCCGTAGCGTTTAACCAGGAAGCCGAGCAGGATCAGAAAAAAATCGGGAAACAACAGCGTAATAATAGACATAGGACAGACATAGAAATTTTATTTTAAGAGGCGGGCCAGTTCAACGGCAGTCTTGACGTTCATTTTTTCAAAGATATTGGCCCGATGGACTTCCACCGTACGCACGCTGATATGCATTTGGTCAGCAATGATTTTGTTCATTTTTCCGGCCAGGATCAGCCCCAGCACTTCCTGCTCGCGCGCTGACAAGGCGCTGAGTCTGTCTTGAATGGCGGCGGCTGTTCCCGCCTCACGCGAAGCGCTTAATGCCTGTTCCACCCGATCCATGAGCGCGTTATCGTTAAACGGTTTTTCAAAAAAATCGAAGGCCCCGCGCTTGAGGCTGTCGACTGCCATGGGCACATCACCGTGGCCGGTTAAAAAGATCACCGGCAGCCGCTGCGTGAGCTGGCGCTGAAACAGCATTTCAAACATCGCCACCCCCGACAGATCCGGCATGCGCACGTCCAGCAGCAGACAGTCGCCTTCGGCAGCAAAGTGCAGCGGATCTTCCAGGCTGTCGAGCAGCGCCTGTCCGCTGGCATAGGTCTTGGCCAGGATCTGCCGTGAACTGGCCAGCCAGAGCAGGGAATCCCGCATCACTTCTTCGTCATCAACGATGTGCAGCATGGGCGCTCTCTGAAGGGTTCATGACTTGGCCAGGGCGGGAAGATAAAACTGGAAGATCGTCCCGCCGCCCGGATTGTCTTGGTGATGCAAACTGCCACCATGAAATTCGATCGCAGTACGGCAGATATTGAGCCCCATACCCATGCCCTCGGCCTTGGTCGAAAAGAAGGGCGAAAATAAACGCTCGGCGACATCCGCCGCAATGCCATGACCTTGATCGATCACCGAAATACGCACACATTCAGCGCCATTCACGTGATCGAGCGCGAGCAAGATACGCAAAATACGTCGTTCCGGCGGTGTATTGCGCATGGCTTCAATGCCGTTACGCGTTAGATTCAGTAGGACTTGTTCCAGTAGTACGCGATCGGCCAGTACCGGCGGCAGATCTGGCGCAATCACGGTATGCAGCGAAACAAAAAAAGGCCGTGCTTGCAGATCGATCAGCGGCGCGACTGCATCGATCAGATCGGCGACGGCGAGCACTTCGCGCTGCGCCTCACGTTTTTTCACAAAGGTATGCACGCTACGAATGATCTGACCGGCGCGTTGGGCCTGCGCGCTGGCTTTTTCCAATGCTTGCTGCAGCTGGCGGTGATCGAGCTGCTTAGTAGTGAGAGAACTACCGACAGAACCACCGGCAGCGTCACGGTGAGCGTCACAGTCAGCGAGAAGATTAAGTGCGCCCGTGGTGTAGCTGGAAATGGCGGCCAGTGGCTGATTCAATTCGTGTGCCAATGCAGAGGCCATTTCACCGATGGTCGCCAAACGCGCGCTGGCTTGTAGTTTTTCTTGCTGCGCGCGGTTCAAATCTTCGGCGTGACGGCGTTCAGAAATATCGAGTAGCGAACCCATCCAGCCGGTTTGCTTACCGCTTTCATCGACCAACGGCGATTCGAAAATCAGCACCGGAAAGCGCTCGCCATTCGCACGTTGAAAAATGGTTTCATGTTGTGGCGCGACCTTGCCCGACAAAACCTGCGAGAAGCGCCGCTGGTAATCCTCCATCGCTTCCGGTGCCCAGTAGGGCATGGGCGGCACCATGCCCACTAAGCCTTCGGCGGGAATGCCGACCATCTGGCAGAACGCCGGATTGACATAGGTAACCCGGCCTTCGAGATCGCGCGCGCGCATGCCGGTACGCAGGGAATTTTCCATCGCCGTCCGAAACGCAATTTGCCGTCGTAGCGCCAGTTCGGCAGCGATACGGCGGTTAATGTCGCGCCACAGTGCCCACAGACTAAATAACAGACCGATCGACAGCGTAATGACCGCAGCGACCAGCAGGTTCGGTACCAGTTTCGGCGCATCCTTGAGGCTATTGGTGCGCAGCGCTAAGCTGGCGCCAGGCAGATCGAGCTGCCGACTGTGCGAATAAACATTGTGTCCCGGTCCTGCGGCACTGCGGCGGGCCAGCAGGTGCTCATCGCTATCGCTCAGAACGATTTCATTATCCTGTGCAAACCACCAAGGGACCATTTCATCGAGCAGCACGCTGGGGGTATAACTGGCGACGATTTGACCGGCAGTGGCGCGGCCGACGCGAATGGGTGCGTGATAGAGCAGGGCTGCAGTCGATCCCTGCTGCGCGCCAGATAGACTATAGGTCCCGCTTTGGCGTTCGCGTTGTTCAAATGGCCATAATTGTATGCTGGAGGTTTCCTGCGAGGCGTTCGGGTTTGTGCTGGCGAGCAGCCGCCCACGGGCATCAAACCAGTCGATACGCGCCATTTCCCGGCTATTGTTTAAGAGCGGTGCTAGGCGCGTACGAAATTGTCCAGGTTTGATTTTGCCACTGGCAATTTCATCGGCGACCAGTTGCAGGCTGTCTTCGTTGCGGTCAAGTTGGAAACGGATCGTCTGCTCGACCCACAGGGTATCGGCGATGAGCTGTTCCTGGCGCTCGGTCGATTCCACGCGCTGCGCCTGCCAGGGCAGCCACAGCAAAACAGGAAAAAACAACACTACCAGAAAGATCGCGATCAGCCAGCGCCAAGGCGCGCGGCGACCGGCGCTCAACTTAGGACTAGCAGCACTGTGACTGTCGGCAGAGGGCATCGGATGGGGGTGGGTGATGGGAGATGGACAGCTAGTGTAACGCCGGCAAGGGCAATGTGGTGAATCCGGTAACAATGTGGTTATCCACAATTGTTACAAACACCTTACCCGGTGACAATTAAAATTCAACAAAAATAGTTCCCTCTTTTTAATGGAGATTTGACATGTTATTGAAATCCCTGTTGTTCGCTGTTTCCGCCGCAGCGCTGATCAGCACCAACGCATCGGCCCAGTCACCGGCACCGATCGTTATCAAGTTTAGTCACGTCGTCGCTACGGACACACCCAAGGGCCATGCCGCTCTGCGTTTCAAGGAACTGGCTGAAAAAGGCACGAACGGCCGCGTTAAGGTCGATGTCTATGCCAATAGTACGTTGTACAAAGACAAAGAAGAAATGGAAGCCCTGCAATTAGGTGCGGTGCAAATGCTCGCGCCATCGTTGGCCAAATTTGGTCCACTGGGCGTCAAGGAATACGAAGTCTTCGATCTGCCTTACATCTTCCCTAACAAGGCTGCGTTGACCAAGGTAACAGAAGGCCCGATCGGTAAAAGCATGCTCAAATTGCTCGAACCAAAAGGTTTGGTCGGTCTGGCATTCTGGGATAACGGTTTTAAAGTCATGTCGGCCAATAAGCCTTTGCACACACCGGCCGATTTCAAGGGTCTGAAAATGCGCATTCAGTCGTCCAAAGTACTGGACGCGCAAATGCGTGCACTGAGCGCCAATCCACAGGTCATGGCGTTCTCTGAGGTGTATCAGGCGCTGCAGACTGGCGTGGTCGATGGTACTGAGAACCCACCATCCAATGTTTACTCACAAAAAATGCACGAAGTACAAAGCAACATCACCTTGTCGAACCACGGCTATTTGGGTTATGTCGTCGTCGTGAACAAAAAATTCTGGGAAGGTTTGCCAGCGGATATCCGCACGATCCTTGAAGGCGCGATGAAAGAAGCAAGCAAGTACGCCAATGAAATCGCTCAGAAAGAAAATGACGATGCCATGGCTGCTATCGAAAAAAGCGGCAAGACAAAAATTTACAAGCTGAGCGCTGCCGAGCAAGCTGAATGGCAAAGAGTGCTGGTTCCGGTGCAAAAAGAAATGGAAGGGCGCATTGGTAAGGACTTGATCGAGTCGATCAACAAAGCCACCAAGTAAAAAGGTTTGCCGTTTTATATAAGTAACAAGCACTTCGCTGTAAGGCCACACCAAAGCCCGCTGTTGCATGCACCACAAATGTGATGCGACAGCGAGTGGCCAAATTGGTTACGCGCTCCTGCGTCGACCTTCATACCCTCATCTTCGGAATACTTCTTATGAAAATTCTCGATCACCTGGAAGAGTGGATCATCTCCTTCCTGATGGCAGGCGCTACGCTCGTCATCTTTTTATCGGTTATTCACCGCTATGGATCCGGTTTCAATATCCCCTATGTGCAGGACTGGCTGCTGTCACTGCATTTCAGCTGGGCCCAGGAACTGTGCATCATCATGTTCGTCTGGATGGCCAAATTTGGCGCCGCCTATGGTGTGCGGGCCGGTGTCCATGTGGGCGTTGACGTACTGGTAGCACGCCTGCCGACCGAGTGGCGCAGCATCACGGTGCTGGTCGCATTAGGCTGCGGCGTTTTGTTTACCAGCGTGATCGGCACGCTGGGCCTGACCTTCGTCTGGGAAAACGGCATGCATTACTTTATCTTTCATTTGCTGGGCCTGCCGACGGGCGATTTGCCGGAAGGGCCGACCACGCCGGATCTGGAGTGGCCGACCTGGGTCGTGTATTCGGCGGTCTGGATGGGCTCCTACCTGATGTGCTTCCGTTTTCTGCAGGTCGGCTACAACTTCTTGCGCACTGGCGCCCTGCCTGAACATAATCACGCCCATGTCGACGGTCTCGACGATGAGGATCTGATTTATGAGGCAATTCCTACTACCAAAGGAGGTGTCTGATGAGCGATGCTAACGTACTCGGTATTGTACCGATGAGTAAAAAACGCGGCACGCAATGGCTGATCGCGATCGCCGCCATGCTGTTTGCCGTGGGATTTTTTGGCGGTAAAGTCGGCACCGTTTTTGCACTGCTGATTCTGTTGATGTTGACCGGCATTCCGGTCTCGATTGCGCTTGGCTTGACGGTGCTGATGTTTATGTACCTGCTCACCGAAGTACCGGTCGAGGCAGTCGCTCTCAAGCTGTTTACCGGCATTGAAAAGTTCGAGATCATGGCGATCCCGTTCTTTATTTTGGCAGGTAACTTCCTCACCCATGGCGGCGTTGCCAAACGCATGATCAGTTTTGCCACCAGCATGATCGGTCACTGGCATGGTGGTCTGGCGTTAGCGGGAATTATCTCCTGCGCCATGTTTGCGTTGGTGTGCGGCTCGAGCGTCGCGACGGTGGTGGCGATCGGTTCGATCATTCTGCCGGCGATGGTTAAGCAAGGCTATCCCAAGGCGTTCGGTGCCGGCGTGATCATCACGGCGGGATCGCTGGGTATTCTGATGTTGCCGTCGATTCCGAAAGTGATTTACGCTATTTCGACCAATACCTCGATTGGTGCCTTGTTTGTCGCGGGCCTGCTGCCGGGTATTTTGTTGACCGTGATGTTGTGTACCACCACCTGGTTCCTGGCGCGTAAAAATGGCTATCCGCGCATGCGTCGTTCGACCTGGAAGCAACGCTGGAACGCTTTCCGTGACAGCATCTGGGGTCTGATGCTGGTAGTGATCATCATCGGCGGCATCTACAGCGGTATCTTTACCGCCACCGAAGCCGCGGCGATGAGCGCTGTGTATGCCTTCTTTATCTCGGTATTTGTGTATCGCGATATGCCACTGTCCGGCACGCCAAAGGTGTTGGTGAATTCAGCGGCCATGTCGGCCATGCTGTTATATATCATCACCAATGCGGTGTTGTTCTCTTTCCTGATGGCGCATGAAAACATTCCGCAGGCGATGGCTGACTGGATATTGTCTAAAGATCTGGGGCAGGCAGCCTTCCTGATGTTTACCAACCTGCTCTTGCTGCTGGCCGGTAACGTGATGGAGCCGTCTTCCATCATTCTGGTGATGGCGCCGATCCTGCACCCGACCGCCATGCGACTGGGGATTGATTCGGTTCACTTCGGCATTTTGATCGATGCCAATATGGAAGTCGGTCTGTGTCATCCACCGGTAGGTCTGAATCTGTACGTGGCTTCCGGCATTTCGAAAATGAGTATTACTGAACTGACGGTAGCGGTTTTCCCGTGGCTGATGACGATGCTGGTTTTCCTGGTCATCGTGACGTATTGGCCGGGGCTTTCGACCTGGCTGCCCAAGACAATGGGCATGATGTAAGAAATGTTGCAAGAGGATTTTTATAGGGGGTGTGGTAGTGATGTCACACCCTTGTAAAAATCTATTATTGCCGTAGAGCATCCACTCTATAATCACTCACCAATTAGTTGCAGCCTGCTGCAAACAGCACCAAGACGGTGCCTAAATGGACGGATTTAGAGGGGATAGTGCACAAAACAGGCGGTAGACTCCAATAGTGCATAAGGAGATAGTGGGTTTTAAAAAATCACGGGATGGTGCGCCAGTCGCGCTGCAAAAGTGATCGAAACCTACCGAAACAATTTAAGGCGCATCGCGAGATGCGCCTTTTTTATTGATTGCGGCACTTATAATTGTTGCCATGAAAGAGAACCCTGCATCCATCGACTCGCCAGCATTGATTGCCAGTCTGGCATCGATTGAGGCCTTCGCGGCCTCTCTGTGGTTGGAAGATGGTCTGGCAGAAAATACCATCGAGGCTTACCGGCGCGACATGCGCCTGTTCGCCCAGTGGCTGGCGCAGGAGCAGGGGCGCAGTCTGCTGCAGACCAATACCGAGGATCTGCATATTTATATTGCCGCGCGCCATGAGAGTACCAAGACCAGCTCGGCGAACCGGCGGCTGGCGGTATTAAAGCGTTTTTATCAGCTGGCATTGCGGCAGAATCAGATTCAGGTCGATCCCTGCCTGAAGCTGCGCTCGGCCAAGCAGGCGCAGCGCTTTCCGGGCACTCTGACCGAAACGCAGGTCGAAGCCTTGCTGGCCGCGCCGCCAGTCGACCATCCGCTGGGTCTGCGCGACCGGACGATGTTGGAACTGATGTATGCCAGTGGATTACGGGTGTCTGAACTGGTGTCCTTGAAATCGATTGAGGTCGGGATGAACGAAGGCGTATTGCGCATCACCGGTAAAGGTAACAAGACGCGTCTGGTGCCCTTCGGCGAGGAAGCACGCGGCTGGATTGAACGCTACCTCCAGCAGGCGCGCGGGCAGATCCTGGGCGGCCAGATTGCCGACGCCTTGTTTGTGACCGCGCGCGGCGCAGCCATGACGCGGCAGATGTTTTGGACTCTGGTAAAAAAACATGCTTTGCGGGCGGCGATCAATGCCCCGCTCTCACCGCATACCTTGCGCCATGCCTTTGCAACGCATCTGCTGAACCACGGCGCCGACTTACGGGTAGTGCAGCTGCTCCTGGGGCATGCTGATATTTCAACCACGCAGATTTACACCCATGTGGCGCGCGAACGGCTCAAACAGTTGCATGCGCAACATCACCCTCGTGGCTAAAAAAGAACATATCTCCGAAACACCGGCGACCCAATTTTTGCGTCGGCAGCAGATTGCCTTCACAGAGCATCCCTATGCCTACGAAGAGCATGGCGGTACCGAGGTATCCGCGCGTGAACTGGGGGTGGATGAACATTGTGTCGTCAAAACCCTGGTCATGCAGGATGAAGCAGCGCGCCCGCTGATCGTACTCATGCATGGCGACTGCAAGGTATCGACGAAAAATCTGGCACGGCAGATCGGCTGCAAATCGGTCGAGCCCTGCAAGCCGGAGGTGGCGCAACGGCATTCCGGCTATCAGGTCGGCGGCACTTCGCCATTTGGGTCGCGTAAAAAACTGCCGGTCTATGTAGAGGAGAGTATCCTCGGGCTGGAGAAAATATATATCAACGGCGGACGGCGCGGTTATTTGCTCGGCATTGCCCCGGGCCTGCTGGCATCGGCCCTGGAGATCAAGCCGGTGCACTGTGCGCTGCAAGATTAACAAAGCACTTTTTTTTACACCATCACGAACACGGATCCATCGACACTATGAATACACTCCTTGCTGGCATCGCGGCTTATCTCATCGGATCTATTTCCTTTGCCGTCGTCATGAGTAAATTATTTGGTCTGGCAGACCCGCGCAGTTATGGCTCCAAAAATCCGGGCGCCACCAATGTACTCCGAAGCGGCAATAAGCTCGCTGCCGTGATGACCTTGTTGGGAGACGGTGCAAAAGGCTGGCTGGCCGTTTGGCTGGCGGTGCATTACGGTCCGGCACTGGGCATCGAAGATGCGGGCCTGGCCTTGGTCGCCATTGCGGTGTTTCTGGGCCATCTGTGGCCGGTATTTTTTCGCTTCGTCGGCGGCAAGGGCGTCGCCACCGCCTTGGGTGTGCTGCTCGGACTCAACCCCTGGCTTGGCCTAGCAACACTGGTCACCTGGGCAGTCATCGCGTACGCCTTCCGTTATTCGTCCGCCGCGGCACTGGTCGCAGCAATTTTTGCGCCCTTTTATTACGGACTGCTGTTTGGTACCGATATTATTTTGCTGGCGGTATTGGTCATGAGTGGCTTATTGATTTTTCGGCATCAGAAAAATATCGCTAATCTGTTGGCGGGCAAGGAAGGCAAAATTGGCGGTAAGAAGAAATAGACGAGTAGTAGTGCTTGGCTGCGCAAGGCATCAATAGCTTACCAACATCATCAAAATGATCGCTTGAGCATCATTATTTAAGAAGCCGCGCAACGGAGCTTGATTCGACACAATCATTGACGCTTGGGAGCGATTTCCAGCACAAAAATATTCCAGCAAAACATAATGGCAACACCATCATATTGGTAGCATTCCAGCCCAGGCTGGCAAACAGTGGTGCAGGTAAAAATGCACCTAGCGTGGCACATGCGGCAATCAAGGTATCGTTGATTCCTTGCCAGCGATGACGTTCTTGATCGCTGATTGTTTGCGTGAGTAAAGTGCCCCCTCCCACAAAAACCAGATTCCAACCTAATCCGACTAAAATTAAGCTGAGAAAGACGATGTCATAACGGATATCCATCATGCCAAGTCCAGCCGCGCCGATTAACAGGACGAATCCAAAAATAATCGCTTGTCGCAGACCAACGAAAGTGATGAAAGAACCAGTGATAAAAGAAGGCGCAAACATTGCTAGAACATGGCCTTGAATAGCGCGTGACGAAGCATCAAATGAGCAGATATTTTTCATGACAAGGGATGCCTGTACCATCATCAAATTCATCACGAAGTAGCCACCGGCCGATGAGAGAATCGCGGTAACAATAGCGATGTTCCAGCTGTGGGACTGTACTGTCGGATTTGCATTTGTGCTTTCTTCAAGCATTTGCGTAGTTTTAGGGGGAGTCCAGATTGCCATCAGCAATAAGGTCAGTATTCCCAGCGCTGATAAGGCTGCATAGCAAACTGAAAAATCTGTAAATCCGCTAACCTGACGCAAGGAACTCGCTATGACGGGTCCAATAATTGCCGCCAGGACGCCTCCGGCTACCACTAAGGAGATGGCGCGCGCCTTCACTTGCACGGGAAGATAATCAACGGCAGCGAATCGATAGAAATTCGCGCAAGCTATGTAAATGCCCAATAATCCGTGCGCGGCAATTAAAAGAAAAAAATTCTCCTTCGACACGGCGATATAGCCAGTCACGCCAGCGAAGATTAAAAATACAGCGCCAACGGAAAATATACTGCGCCGACCATAACGTCGCATCAGCATGGATACCGGGTAGGTAAACAGCATGACTGCAGCAAATTGAATTCCATAAGGTATCGTGCTCAGTGCAGCTGTGGCGGCCAATTTTGTGCCGATTAAGGCGGCAATAGTGACTGAGATAACTGCTGCAGTCAGGTTCAATGCCTGAGCTAGCGTCAGTAAATAGGTTGACCAAGGTAGTGTTCTTGGCGCTGGCGTGGCTGTCATGAGCGTGTCCATTGCCGGATGAAATTGCGCATAATTTGCATTCGTCGCTCCCGCTATAATCGACACTAATAAGCTAATTTATGAATAATAAACGAGTGACGACTTACTCGCCTTACGCATTTTGAAAAGTGGGATGAAGTGTTGATAATTTCGCGCAGATGTGCGGCGAAGAAGTCTGCTAAGCGAGAGGGCGAAACAAGGACAAAATAAAAAAACTAAGCCAGCAAGCCACTCCGGCATTCACTCAGGGGCCAGCGTGGTTTGACATTAAAGGCGTAGTCACGCACCGCTGCTGCGGGATTTTCCATCAGCTGGCGAGCGCCGGCGAAGGCGATCATGGCGCCGTTATCGGTACAAAATTCGAGCGCCGGATAAAACACCTTGAAGCGCCGCTTAGCTGCTGCCGCATTCAAGGACGCACGAAGCTGCAGGTTCGCACCAACGCCGCCGGCGATCACCAGCCGCTGCAGACCGGTCTGCTTTAAAGCGGCCAGACACTTCGCTGTCAGTACATCGACGATGGCGTCCACAAAACCGCGTGCAATATCGGCTTTGTCTTGTTCGCTCAAAGCCTGCGGATGTTTTTTTACGACCGTCAGCACCGCAGTCTTCAAGCCGGAAAAACTAAAATTCAAATCTTTTGAATGCAACATCGGCCGTGGCAGCTGATGTGTCGCCGGATTGCCCAGATTGGCTAAGGCAGAAATAGCCGGCCCGCCTGGATAGCCCAGGCCGAGTAATTTGGCCGACTTATCAAACGCCTCACCAGCGGCATCGTCCACCGTTTCACCCAGCAGCGCGTAACGACCGACGCCATCGACCCGCATAAGCTGAGTATGGCCGCCCGATACCAGCAAGGCTACAAACGGAAATTCGGGTGGATTGGGACTCAGTAAGGGCGACAGCAAATGTCCTTCCAAATGGTGCACACCCAGTACCGGCAGATCCAGCGCCAGCCCGAGCGAGCAGGCCACCGAGGCGCCTACTAATAGTGCGCCCGCCAAGCCCGGACCCTGCGTATAAGCGATCGCATCGATATCACTGCACACCAATGAAGCGTCTTGCAGGCATTGATCGAGCAGGGGAATCGCGCGCCGAATGTGATCGCGCGAGGCCAGTTCTGGTACCACACCGCCGTAGGCTTCATGCATGGCGACCTGTGAATGCAGCGCATGCGCGAGCAATCCACGCTCGGTATCGTAGAGCGCAATACCGGTTTCGTCGCACGAAGATTCAAGGCCAAGAACGATCATAAGAGAGCAGTGAGGGGCGCCGCGGCCGTAAAGGGAAAGCGCTATTGTAAAGGAAAGCGTCCAACATTCAGGCCTCACGCCATGATTCATGTCGGCGCCAAAATAGTGCAGCCCTAATTTAGTGCGACGCACCACCCAAGGGCATGACTGAAGCAAAAAACGCGAGCGCGAGCGTGATTGCGTGAACCAGAAGCTGGCACACCAATTGCTCTAATGATTTAAAAAGCCATTCCGGCGACAGCGCAGCACCATCTCAAGCGGAGGACAGCATGACAGCCAAACATATTCCCACTAATTCCGTCCGTCGTAAGCTCCTTCAGGCCAGTACTGGCATTGCCACCGGTATGGCCACTGGCTTAATCAGCGGCGGAGTTTGGGCTGCCGGCACCGACAAGCCAGAAAAAGAAGAGGTCAAGGTCGGCTTTATTCCGCTGACGGACTGTGCCTCGGTCGTGATGGCATCGGTACTCGGCTTTGATAAAAAATACGGTATCAAAATCGTCCCGACCAAGGAATCTTCCTGGGCCAGTGTGCGTGACAAACTGGTCAATGGGGAGCTTGATGCTGCCCATGTGCTGTATGGCCTGGTGTATGGCGTGCATCTGGGAACAGCGGGTCCTAAAAAGGACATGGCTATCCTCATGACCTTAAATCATAACGGTCAAGCCATCACGCTATCGAAAAAGCTGGCCGATAAAGGCGCGGTCGATGGCGCGTCGCTCGCCAAGCTGATGCAAACGGAAAAGCGCGAATACACCTTTGCGCAAACCTTCCCCACCGGTACCCACGCCATGTGGCTCTATTACTGGCTGGCCGCGCACGGCATTGATCCGATGAAGGACGCCAAAGTGATCACCGTGCCGCCACCGCAAATGGTAGCCAATATGCGGGTGGGGAATATGGATGGCTACTGTGTGGGCGAACCATGGAATCATCGCGCCATCGCCGATGGCATCGGCATCACCGCCATCACCACGCAAGACATCTGGAAAGATCATCCGGAAAAAGTCCTGGGTACCAGCGCTGAATGGGTCAAGAAGTATCCCAACACCGCGCGCGCCCTGACCGCCGCCGTGCTCGAAGCGAGTAAATGGATCGACGCCTCGCTGTCGAACAAAAACAAGATGGCAGAAACCATCGCCGATAAATCCTACGTTAACACCTCGGTCGATGTGATCAACCAGCGCATTCTCGGACGCTATCAAAATGGTCTGGGCAAAACTTGGGACGATCCGAATTACATGAAGTTCCACAACGACGGTCTGGTGAATTTCCCGTACCTGTCGGACGGTATGTGGTTCCTCACCCAGCACAAACGTTGGGGTCTGCTCAAGGCTGAGCCAGATTATCTGGCGGTGGCCAAGTCGATTAACCAGATCGATCTGTACAAAGACGCTGCGGCCATGGCCAAAGTGAATGTGCCAAAGGATGCACTTCGCAGCAGCAAAATGGTCGACGGCAGCGTCTGGGACGGCAAAAATCCCAAGGCCTATGCGGCGTCCTTCAAGATTCGAGCGTGATGCCAGTCCAGGCGACTTAATCAGGGAGTAGGCATGAATGCAGTAACAAAAAAAACAGTCTCGGCAGGTGGTAGTCATCCACCCGCCGCGTCATTGGAACTCAAGCGACGCGCCAAAGTCGGTGCAGATACACCGGTCTTCAAGGCCGCCACCCATCCACTGGTCATCACCCTTTTACCGCCAATCTTGGGCCTGGCTTTGCTGGTGCTGATATGGGAAATTCTGTCGCTCAAAGACAGTGCCTTCCCATCCCCTGGCGTGACCTTGCGTGAAGCGATCGTGATTTTTTCGGATCCCTTCTACCGCAAGGGACCGAATGATCAGGGCATCGGCTGGAACGTGTTGGCCTCCTTGCAGCGGGTTGGGGTCGGCTTTGGTTTGGCGGCAGCGGTCGGCATTCCTTTGGGCTTCATGATTGGTCGTTTTAAATTTTTGTCAGGCATGTTCGGCCCAGTGATCAGTATATTAAAACCGGTCTCGCCGCTGGCATGGCTGCCGATTGGACTGATGGTGTTCAAGGCCGCCAATCCGGCTGCCATCTGGGCGATTTTTATCTGCTCGATCTGGCCCATGATTATCAACACCGCCGTGGGTGTTCAACGTGTGCCGCAGGATTACATGAACGTCGCGCGGGTACTCAATCTGTCGGAATGGAAGATCCTCACCAGTATCCTGTTTCCCTCGGTGCTGCCGTACATGCTGACCGGCGTGCGGCTGGCCATTGGCACGGCCTGGCTGGTCATCGTGGCAGCAGAAATGCTCACTGGTGGTGTGGGAATCGGCTTTTGGGTGTGGGATGAATGGAATAGCCTCAATGTCCCGCACATCATCATTGCCATCGTCACCATCGGTGTGGTCGGACTGCTGCTCGAACAAGCCTTGGTCGCCATTGCGCGTACATTTACTTACGAAGAAGTTGGAAACTGATGATGGAAAAATTCATTGAAGTGCAAGATGCCGAGATGGTTTTCACGACCAGAAAAGGCAGCTTCCATGCCCTGCGCGAGATTAATCTGGCCGTCAGCAAAGGCGAATTCATCACCCTGATCGGCCACTCCGGCTGTGGCAAATCAACGCTGCTTAATTTGATTGCCGGCTTGACGACAGCCACCAGCGGCAATCTGTTGTGCGCCAATCGCGAGATCGCCGGACCTTCCCCGGAGCGGGCGGTGGTGTTTCAGAATCACTCACTCTTGCCATGGCTGACCTGCTACGAAAATATTTATCTGGGTATCGAACGGGTTTTTGGTCCGACTGAAACCCGCGCCCGTTTAAAAGAGCGCGCTTTGGCGGCGCTCGATCTGGTCGGTCTGCTGCCGGCAGAAAAAAAACGTCCGCATGAAATTTCAGGCGGCATGAAACAGCGCGTAGGGATCGCCCGGGCACTGGCGATGGAACCTAAAGTGCTGCTCATGGATGAACCTTTCGGTGCCCTCGACGCCCTCACGCGCGCACATTTGCAGGATGAACTGCTCAAGATCGTTGCCCAGACCGGCTCGACGGTCGTGATGGTCACGCATGATGTGGATGAAGCCGTCTTGCTGTCGGACCGCATCGTCATGATGACCAACGGACCAGCGGCGACGATTGGCGAGATTTTGTCAGTCCGCCTGGGCCGGCCGCGTGATCGAGTCGCCCTGGCACACGATCCGCTGTACATCGAATATCGCACAGCGGTACTGGAATTTCTTTATCACCGTCAGGCGCATCCGGCGAGCAAGGCCGCTTAGCGTCGCTTAGCGCACTGAGCCTGCATCACGTGCAGGCCTATTAAACACCAGTAATCAAACACGGATACACGATGAAAAAACTCAAACTGGTCATGGTCGGCAACGGCATGGCAGGCGTGCGAACGCTGGAAGAACTGCGCAAAATAGCCCCGGACCTCTACGACATCACCGTCTTCGGTGCTGAGCCTTACGCTAACTACAATCGCATTTTGCTCTCGCCGGTCTTGGCCGGCGAACAAACCATTGACGACATCATGCTCAATGACGTCGACTGGTATGCAGAAAATAATATTACCCTCCATCTGGGTAAAAAAATCACCCAGATCGATCGCGTCAACCGCTGCGTTATCGCCGATGACGGCACCAGCGTTGACTATGATCGTCTGCTGCTGGCCACAGGTTCGAATCCCTTCATGCTGCCAGTGCCAGGCAAGGATTTGCCGGGCGTGATCGCCTATCGCGACATCCATGACACCAATGCCATGATCGACGCGGCCAAGGTGCATACCCATGCGGTGGTGATCGGCGGTGGCCTGCTCGGACTGGAAGCGGCCAATGGCTTGAAACTGCGCGGCATGGATGTGACGGTGGTGCATTTGCCGGCTACGCTGATGGAACGTCAGCTCGATGAAGTCGCCGGCAAGATGCTGCAAAATTCGCTTGAGCAGCGCGGCTTGAAATTCATGTTGGCGAAAAATACCAAAGAATTAGTCGCCGGCGCCGATGGCCGGGTTGCGGCACTGCGCTTTACCGATGGCAGTGAAATCCCGGCACAGCTGGTCGTCATGGCCGTCGGCATTCGTCCTAATACGGCACTGGCTGAGGCGGCAGGCATTCATTGCGATCGCGGGATCATCGTCAACGACACCATGCAGACCTTTGATCCGCGCGTCTACGCTGTGGGTGAATGCGTCAATCATCGCGGTACGGTGTATGGCTTGGTCGCGCCGCTGTTTGAAATGGCCAAGGTCTGCGCTAATCATCTGGGTAATTTTGGTATCGGCCGCTATCAGGGTTCACTCACTTCGACCAAACTCAAGGTCACCGGTATCGATCTGTTTTCTGCCGGCGATTTTATGGGCGGCGAGGGAATGGATGAAATCGTGTTGTCCGATCCGATCGGTGGGGTATATAAAAAGCTGGTGCTTAAGGGCGATAAACTGGTCGGCGCCTGTCTCTACGGCGATACCGTCGACGGTAGCTGGTATTTTCAGTTACTGCGCGAAGGTAAAGACATCGGCGAAATCCGCGATTCACTCATGTTTGGCGAAGCCAATACGCGTCGCCCCGGTGACGTCGGTCATGAGGGTTATACCAAGGCTGCGACCATGCCCGACACGGCGGAAGTCTGCGGCTGCAATGGTGTCTGTAAAGGTACCATCGTCAAGGCGATCAAGGAGCAGGGTTTATTTACGCTCGAAGACGTGCGCAAACATACCAAAGCCTCGGCTTCCTGTGGTTCCTGTACTGGCTTGGTCGAACAGATCATCATGTCTACTGCCGGTGGCGATTATTCTACGGCCAGCAAGGCCAAGTCACTTTGTCACTGCACCGACCATACGCATCAGGATGTGCGCGACGCGATTCGGGCAGAAAAATTCCTCACCATTTCCGCCACCATGGCAGCCATGAACTGGCGTACGCCAAATGGCTGCACGACCTGTCGGCCGGCCATCAATTACTACCTGCTGTCGACCTGGCCGCATGAGGCGGTGGACGATCCGCAGTCGCGCTACATCAATGAACGGGCGCACGCCAATATCCAGAAAGACGGCACCTTCTCGGTCATTCCGCGTATGTGGGCCGGTGAGACCAATTCTTCAGAATTACGCCGTATCGCCGACGTGGTCGATAAGTTCAAGATCCCAACCGTCAAGGTCACAGGCGGCCAGCGTATCGATTTGTTAGGCGTTAAAAAAGAAGATCTGAAACAGGTCTGGACAGAACTCGATATGCCTTCCGGCCATGCCTATGCCAAGGCGCTACGTACCGTCAAAACTTGCGTCGGTTCCGAATGGTGTCGCTTCGGTACCCAGGATTCCACCTTGATGGGTAAGGAGCTCGAGCGCGCACTGTGGCGCATGTACGCACCCCACAAAGTCAAGATTGCCGTATCCGGCTGTCCGCGCAATTGTGCTGAATCCGGCATCAAAGACGTGGGCGTGATTGGCGTCGATTCGGGTTGGGAAATTTACGTCGGCGGTAACGGCGGCATCAAAACTGAAGTCGCGCAATTTTTTGTCAAACTCAAAACGCATCAGGAAGTGCTGGAATATTCCGGCGCCTTCCTGCAGCTGTATCGCGAACAGGGGTGGTACCTCGAGCGGACGGTGCATTACCTGGCCCGCGTCGGACTCGAACAGGTCAAGCAAGCAGTGGTGGAAGATCATGCCAATCGTCAGGCACTGTATGAGCGATTATTATTTGCGCTCGATGGTGAACCCGACCCATGGCATGAGCCGGAAAAAGCCATGCTCGACCTGCGCCAGTTCACGCCGCTGACCGTTTAAGACTCAAGGAAAAATCATGACACATCAATGGACAGTTATTTGCGGCGTGAACGACATACCCGTGCTCGGTTCGCGCGTCGTACGGCGTGCGCCGCAAGCCGGTGTAGTGCCGACCGACGTCGCCCTGTTCCGCAGCAGTGAAGACAAAATATTTGCCTTGCTCGACCGCTGTCCGCACAAGGGTGGGCCGCTCTCGCAAGGCATCGTGTTCGGTGAGCGGGTCGCCTGCCCGATGCATAGCTGGCACATCGAACTTGGCTCGGGTTGCGCCATGGCGCCCGATGTCGGCTGCACCCAAAGCTTTAGCGTCAAAGTCGAGCACGGCCAGGTTTCGCTCGATGTACTGGAATTGAATGCGCCGCACAAAGCGGACCTGTCTGCATGAGCCTCGCAGCGCCGCATGAAATTAAGTCGACCTGCTGTTACTGCGGCGTTGGCTGCGGCGTACTGATTAAAACCGACGGCCAACAGGTACTCGATGTGCGCGGCGACCCGGAACATCCGGCAAATTTTGGCCGGCTGTGCACCAAGGGCAGTACCTTGCATTTAACGGCCACGCCGGCCATCGCACGTCAGGTACGCGCACTGACACCGGAAATGCGCACTCAGCGCGCGCAGCCGCGCGGACCGGCAACGTGGGACGCCACGCTGGATTTTCTGGCGCAAAAGTTTGACGACACCATCAGCCTGTACGGCCCCGATAGCGTGGGATTTTATATTTCCGGTCAACTGCTCACGGAAGATTATTACGTCTTTAATAAACTGGCCAAGGGTCTGATCGGCACCAACAATATCGATACCAATTCGCGACTATGCATGTCGAGCGCGGTGGCCGCCTACAAGCAAACGCTGGGTGCTGATGCGCCGCCTTGCTGCTATGAAGATATCGATGCCGCGCAGCTGATCTTTATTGTCGGTTCTAACACCGCCTTCGCCCACCCCATTTTGTATCGCCGAATCGAAGCGGCACGGTTAAAAAATCCCGCCTTAAGAGTGATCGTCGCTGATCCACGTCGTACCGACACCGCGCGTGATGCCGATTTATTTCTGCCGATTTTGCCCGGCACGGATGTGGCCCTGTTTAACGGCATGCTGCATTTGTGTTTATGGGATGAGCTCGTCGACACCGCCTATATTGAAGCGCATACCGAAGGTTTTACCGAATTAAAGCGTTTGGTGCGCGACTTTACGCCGCAGTTTGTGGCCCAAACTTGTGGCATTACCGAAGCGGATCTGCTATTGGCAGCCCGCTGGTTTGGCGAATCGAAGGCGAGTCTGTCGCTCTATTGTCAGGGCTTAAATCAGTCCGCCTCCGGCACGGCAAAAAATGCCGCTCTCATTAATTTGCATCTGGCGACCCATCAAATCGGCAAGCCGGGTGCCGGCCCCTTTTCGCTCACGGGCCAACCCAATGCGATGGGCGGGCGGGAAGTGGGCGGCATGGCCAATCTGCTCTCGGCGCATCGCGATTTAAGCAACCCGCAACATCGGGCCGAAGTCGCCTCGCTGTGGGGCGTGGCAGACGTGCCCGCTGTGCCTGGTAAAACGGCAGTAGAAATGTTTGAGGCCGTGCGTAGCGGGTCAATCAAGATCATCTGGATCGTCTGTACTAATCCGGCGCAGTCGATGCCGGACCAGACCTTGATTCGGGAAGCGCTGGAAAAAGCCGAACTCGTCATTGTGCAGGAAGCCTTTCACAGCACTGCCACCGCCGACTATGCCGACGTGCTGTTGCCGGCCTCGACCTGGGCCGAAAAAGACGGCAGCGTCACCAATTCCGAACGCCGCATCACGCGTGTCTTGCCAGCCATTCCAGCGCCCGGAGAAGCGCGGCATGACTGGCAAATCGCGGTCCAGTTTGCCCAGCGCCTCGAAGCGCGTCAGGGCCGGCACACCGGTTTGTTTGCGTATGAGCGTGCAGAGCAAATCTGGAACGAGCACCGCGAATCGACCCGTGGTCGCGATCTGGACATTACCGGGCTCTCTTACCCAATTCTCGAGCGTGACGGTCCACAGCAGTGGCCCTATGTCAGCGGTGCCAAGCACGGCAAACTGCGCCTGTACGAAGATGGCCTATTCCCCACCGCCAGCGGCCGTGCGCGCTTTGTGCTCACGCCTTATGTGCCGGTCGCCGAAGCGGTCGATGCGCGCTTCCCTTTTCGTCTGAATACCGGTCGCCTGCGTGATCAGTGGCACGGCATGAGCCGCACCGGTACCGTAGCACAGCTGTTTTCACATGCGCCCGAGGCCAGTATTGTGATGGCGGCGGGCGATATGGCGCGGCGTGGTTTTGCGACGGGCGATCTGGTGCATGTAACGAGTCGTCGTGGTTCGCAAATTTTTCCCGTAGCAGCTGGTGATGACATGCGCGCCGGTCAGGTATTTATTGGCATGCATTGGGGCGAGGAGAGTATTTCCGGTCGTGCGCATGCAGGGCAGGGCAGCACTGGGGTGAATGCCTTGACCTCGCCGGCCATTGATCCGGTATCCAAGCAGCCCGAACTCAAACACGCTGCCGTCAAAATTCTTAAAGCCGAGTTACCCGCTCGGCTGCTGGTATTTGGCTGGATCGAAGAAGAGCAGGCGCTCGCACTACAGCTGCGACTGCGACCCTATTTACGCCAATTTGCTTACGCCTCCTGTACCCTGTTTGGGCGCGACAGGGTCGGCGTCTTGTTTCGTGCGGCCGACGAAGTCGCGCTGTCGCCTGAGCTGGTACGCGAGATTGAAATTAAATTTGGCATCGTCGGTCCGGCAGTCCTGCGCTACGATGATCCCCGGCGTGGCAATGCGCGCCATCTTCTGCAAGCCGATGGCAAGCTGCAGGCAGTCGCTTTGTGCGGCGATATGGCGGCCGAACACTGGCTGCGCCAATACCTGCAGGAAGAAATCCCGGTCGCTGCTTTGGGCCGTGCGCTGCTGATGCCATCGACGCAGCCACCGCAGAATTTCAAGGCGCGCGGCAATGTCATCTGTAATTGCTTTAATGTCGCTGAAAACGCCATCACCGAGGCGCTCGCACAGCAAGATACACTCAATCATGGCAGTCCTGCCGAGAGGCTGCTCGCTTTACAAAATACGCTTCAGTGCGGCACGAACTGCGGTTCCTGCGTACCGGAGTTAAAGAAAATCATTGCGCAGAAAGTAGGTCAGCCGGCCTGAGGATCGGCCAGGCGCGTAGTCTTCAGTGTAAACTGCGTCTATGACAGAAACAGACACCTTCCCCACCGCCCGCTTCATCAAAGAAATCGGTCGCGGTAAAAACGGCGCACGCAGCCTCTCGCAGGCCGATGCCGCGCAATTGTATGCTGCCATGCTGGCCGGCCGCGTGGCCGATCTGGAGCTGGGCGCTATTTTGATGGCGATGCGTATCAAGGGCGAAACGGCAGATGAAATTGCCGGCTTTTTGATGGCTGCCGAAGCCTCACTTACGCAGCTGACGGCGCCGGCGGTACGCTATGCTCCCGTGGTGATCCCGAGCTATAACGGCGCACGTAATCTGCCCAATCTGACACCCTTATTAGCCGCTCTGCTCGCGCGCGAAGGCGTGCCGGTGCTGGTGCATGGCGTGCTGCAGGATCCCACGCGTGTCACCACGGCCGAGATCATGCAGGAACTCGGTTTGCCGCCTTGTCAAACGATTCAGCAGGCCGAAGTACAGCTCGCGCAGGGCAAGCCGGCCTTTTTGCCGATCGAAATTCTCGCGCCGCAAATGGCGCATCTATTGTCCCTGCGCCGCATTCTCGGTGTACGCAGCTCGACCCATACACTGGTCAAGATCTTGCAGCCGTTTGCCGGTCCGGCGTTGCGCCTGAACTCTTACACGCATCCGGAGTATCTAGAGATGTTGGGGACTTACTTTATGACCCTCGCGCCGGCTGCGCGCGGGGATATTTTTCTCATGCGCGGCACCGAAGGCGAAACCGTCGCCAATCCCAAGCGGGCGCAGCAGATCGACTGGTTTCATCATGGCGAGCGCAGTACGCTGGTCGAAAAACAAGATCCGGTGGACGAGATGCCGCTGCTGCCTGCCGCGCGCGATGCCGTCACGACCGCCCAATGGATTACCGAGGCTCTCGCCGGCCAGCAGCCGATTCCCTTGCCGATCTTGCAGCAAGTCGAACAATGCCGCAGTGTGAGTGCGCGCATACAGGCTACAATCGCGCTCTGAATCCGAATCCTGAATTCCTTTACGATCGTTCCCCATGAGTCAACAATTTGATGTCGCCGTCATCGGCGCTGGCGCTGCCGGCATGATGGCCGCTGCCGTCGCCGGTCAGCGCGGTAAAAAAGTCGTCCTGATCGACCATGCCAGCAAACTGGCAGAAAAGATCCGCATCTCCGGCGGTGGCCGCTGTAACTTTACCAATCTGCACACCACGCCCAATAATTTTTTATCGCAGAATCCGCATTTTGCCAAAAGTGCCTTGTCGCGCTACACGCCGCAGGATTTTCTCGCGCTGCTCAAAAAGCACCGCGTTGCCTACACTGAAAAACACAAAGGTCAGCTGTTTTGTGACCATTCGTCGGAAGACATCATCGCCCTGCTCAAGGCCGAATGCGCTGCCGGTAACGTCACCTGGCGCATGCCCTGCAAGGTCGAGACGATCGGCAAAAATGGCGAAGTATTCCGCATCGATACCGATCAGGGCGAACTGCTGGCTGAACGCGTCATCATTGCCACCGGCGGGCTATCGATCCCCAAGATCGGCGCCACCGATTTTGCCTTTCGTATCGCGACCCAGTTTGGCCTTAAACTCATTGCCCCGCGCCCAGCCTTGGTGCCGCTAACCTTCGACGAGGCAGCCTGGGCACCATTTGCCGAATTGTCCGGACTCTCCATCGAAGTCGAAGTCGAGACCGGCAGCAAAAAAAATCTGGGACGCTTCCGTGAAGATTTGCTACTAACCCATCGCGGCGTTTCCGGACCGGCGATTCTGCAGATATCCAGCTACTGGGAGGAGGGCGCCGCCTTACGTCTGAATCTGGTGCCGGATCAGGACATGGCGCACAGTTTGGTAGAAGAAAAGGGCCGTACCAAAAAGAATCTGTCGAATCATCTGGCCCAGTGGCTGCCGGCCCGACTAGTCGATGGTCTGCTGGCCGCGCACGACTTCAAGGCCGATGCCAAACCCGCCGACATGCAGGACAAACAGCTGCGCCGCCTGGGTGAATTACTCAATCACTGGCATCTCACGCCGAATGGATCAGAAGGCTATCGCAAGGCCGAGGTGACTTTGGGCGGCGTCGATACGCGCGAACTCTCGCAAGCCAGCATGATGAGCAATACCGTGCCCGGCCTGCATTTTATCGGCGAGGCGGTCGATGTGACTGGCTGGCTGGGGGGCTATAACTTTCAGTGGGCCTGGGCCTCCGGTATGGCGGCGGGTCTGGCGGTCTCAAATTAGCAAGATGACTAAGCAGATAACTAAGCAACTTCCCCATTCGAACTTATGCTGCTATAATCCGACTCCACCTTAATCTAACAGCCTCGATTTTTACATGACTACTATTCGCCTTAAAGAGAACGAACCGTTCGAAGTCGCCATGCGTCGCTTCAAGCGCACCATTGAAAAAACCGGTCTGTTGACCGAATTGCGCGCGCGGGAGTTCTACGAGAAGCCAACAGCTGAGCGTAAGCGCAAGCTCGCCGCTGCTGTGAAGCGTCACTACAAGCGCATCCGCAGCCAGCAATTGCCGAAAAAGCTGTTCTAATTCGCTTCGCCGCACGTCTGTGCGGTGCGCTCGCAAACCCGCTCCGGACCTTCCGCGGCGGGTTTTAGTGTTTTTAATGTAGGTCAATCCGTCATTCGGGAGTCATCATGGGTCTTAAAGAGCAAATTACTGAAGACATGAAAGCCGCCATGCGCGCCAAAGATGCCGGCAAGCTGGGCACGATACGCTTACTGACGGCCGCTATGAAGCAAAAGGAAGTCGACGAACGGGTCGAGATCACCGATGCCCATGTGTTGGCGATCATTGAAAAAATGCTCAAGCAGCGCAAAGACTCGATCACCCAGTTCGAAGCCGGCGGTCGGCAAGACTTGGCCGATATCGAAAAGGCCGAAGTCCTGGTTCTGCAAACTTATATGCCGGCCGGTTTTTCCGATGCCGAGATCGCTGCCGCGGTCGCCAAGGCGGTCGTCGATTCAGGCGCCGCCGGACCACAAGACATGGGCAAGGTGATGGCCATTCTCAAGCCAGCGCTGGCCGGACGGGCTGACATGACCGCCGTTTCCGGATTAGTCAAAGCGGCCCTGACCAAGTAATGTGATTCCCCAATCCTTCATCCAGGATCTGCTCAACCGGGTCGACATTGTCGACGTGGTGGGACGCTATGTGCAGCTCAAAAAGGGCGGCGCCAATTACATGGGCCTGTGCCCGTTTCATAACGAAAAATCCCCCAGCTTTACCGTCAGCCCGACCAAGCAGTTTTATCACTGCTTTGGCTGCGGCGCGCATGGCACCGCGATCGGCTTTCTGATCGACTATTCTGGTCAGGGTTTTGTCGATGCCGTCAAAGACTTAGCGCAAGGCGTGGGCATGATCGTGCCCGAAAACGATGACAAAATTCCGCCCGCCCAACGCGCCGAACAGCAGGCGCGCAGCCTGGCCTTGTCCGAGGCCATGAGCCAAGCCTGCGACTATTACCGCAAGCAGCTGCGCGCCGCTCCCCGAGCGATTGATTACCTCAAAGCGCGCGGTCTGTCGGGTGAAATCGCCGCACGTTATGGCATGGGATTTGCGCCGGATGGCTGGGATAATCTGCGGTCAATTTTTCCTGATTACGATAATCTCGCGCTGGTTGAATCCGGTCTGGTGATCGATCGCAGCGACGAAGACGGCGCGAACCGCAAACGCTACGACCGCTTCCGTGATCGCATCATGTTCCCGATCCGAAATACCAAAGGCCAGGTGATTGGCTTTGGCGGACGGGTGCTCGATAAGGGTGAACCGAAATACCTCAATTCACCGGAAACGCCGCTGTTTCAAAAGGGCAGTGAACTGTATGGTCTGTTCGAAGCCCGTCTGGCGATTCGCGACGCCGGCTATGCCCTCGTCACAGAAGGCTACATGGACGTGGTCGCTTTGGCGCAGCATGGCTTTGCGCAAGCCGTCGCCACGCTCGGCACCGCCTGTACGCCGACCCATGTACACAAATTATTACGTCAGACCGACCATGTGATTTTCAGCTTCGACGGCGACAGTGCCGGCCGCCGCGCTGCCCGACGGGCCTTGGATGCCTGCCTGCCCTATGCGACCGACGACAAGATGATCCAGTTTTTGTTTTTGCCGACCGAGCACGACCCGGATAGTTTCGTCCGCGAACGCGGTGCTCCGGCCTTCGACCAAGAAGTGCGCGACGCCATGCCGCTGTCACAATTTTTGCTCAAAGAAGTCACGGATAATGTGGACCTGCAAACGCCCGAGGGACGTGCGCGGGCCCAGTTTGACGCCAAGCCGCTGCTGCAGGCCATGCCGGCGAGTTCACTGCGGCTACAGATCGTCCGCGGTCTGGCCCAGCTTACGCAAAGTACCCCGAGTGAAATTGAAGGACTGTTCGAACTCTTGCAGCCGGTAGCGCGCAAACGGGCCGCCCCGCCCAAAGCCCATCGCAGCGCGCCAATCGGCTTGGAATGGCAGATCATGCGGATTCTGGTGTCCCAGCCCCAGCTCGCCTTGCAAATCGATGATGATGCGGCCGTTGCCTTGCTCGACAGTGCGGCGGAACATGGCGAGATGCTCGGTCATTTGATCGGTACCTGTCAGGCCATGGGTGAGCAGGCCAATTTTGCTGCGCTGGCCGAACAGTTGCGCAGCGGTGGCGAAGACTTCGATACGCTCATCGCCGACGTCGCCCAGTCGACCGAATCCGACATCGATGTTCTGCGCCAGGAACTGGCCGGCGCGATCCGGCAAACCAGGCTCAAGCTCATCAAGCTGGAATTTGAACGCCTAGCGGCCAATGGCCTGGGCACACCCGAAGCAGTGCAACGCTATCGCGAACTGACGCAGCAAAAAGAGGCCATACAGCGCGCTACCGAAGAAGAAATTGCTAAAAGGTAGGGTTTTGGCGGCGGATGGCTGGAGTAAAGATGACTGTTGTGCTATAGTTTCGGACCTTTGAAACCAAGCGCACAGCAAGTCGAAGCGTTTTCAAGGGTTGTTCCCGACATTTTGTGAGCCCTCGCCGGGCAAGCGTAGGAATGATCGGTCTGTTTCTCCGTGCTGGTATCACATGCATGCGGAAGCGTCGGGTGACCACCCCAAACACGTTCTTGGTATTCCCCGTAGTGTCAGTAAAGTGACTGTATCTCGTAGCACTCAAAGAGCACCAAGCAACCCTGTTGTTAGATGATTCAATGGCGAACGCAATGAAGAAACCAGTGAAAACTCCTGCTAAGAATACCAAACCAGCCGCCAAGCCGAGCAAGCCTGTGCCGCCGTCCAAATCTGTGCCGGCCAAGTCCGTGCAGAAGGTGGCGGCCAAACCGATCGCTAAAAAAGTGAGCAAGCCAGTGGCCAAGGTGGCGCCAAAACCAGTCGCTAAAACGACGACTAAGCCAGTCGTTAAAACACCCGCCAAGCCCGTCGCTAAAACGACGGCTAAGCCTATGACGAAATCAGCAGCGAAACCTGCGGCCAAGCCAGCCGTCCAGCCTGTCGTGCGTGGTAAAACTGCCAGCGCCGCCAGTCTGCCGAGCAAGACAGCTGCAAAGGGTCCTGCGCCAAAAGTTGCAGCAAAGCCGGGCACTAAATCGGCGCCGCCTACCTCTAATGCTAAGCCATTACCAAAAGCGCCCACCAAACTGAGCGCCGTGACACCGAAAGACTCCGTGACAAAGATTATTGAAGCCAAAGTAGTAACTAAGCTGGTAAAGCCGCCAGTAGAAGTCCGGTCGCCCGACGGCCGTGCAGGTGTAACTGCCACCACCGATGCCGCCACGCTGGCGGCTATTGATACCTCCGGCTATATTTTGCCGAGTGTAAAAGTACCGGGTCGCCGTGGTCGTAAGCCGAAAGAATTTCAGCCTGAGAATGATGAGATCGGCGCACTCAACGCGCTCGAGCGCGCCGAACTCAAAGCAGCCGATAAGGCCAAGGCAAAAGATCGTAAGGCCAAAGAAAAAGCCCTGCTCAAAGATGCTTTTTCTTCCGACACCGAAGCCTCCGAAGAAGAACTCGAAGCCCGGCGCCAGAAGCTCAAGACGCTCATCAAGCTGGGCAAGGAACGCGGCTTCCTGACCTACGCCGAGATCAACGATCACCTGCCAGAAAACATTGTTGACCCAGAAGCCATCGAAGGCATCATTGGTACCTTCAATGACATGGGTATCGCGGTCTATGAGCATGCGCCCGATGCTGAATCGCTGCTGCTGACCGATAACGTCGCCACCGTCACAGGTGATGATGAAGCCGAGGCGGCTGCTGAAGCGGCGTTGTCGACCGTCGATTCCGATTTCGGTCGCACCACCGACCCGGTCCGCATGTATATGCGTGAAATGGGCTCGGTCGAATTGCTCACGCGCGAAGGCGAAATTGAAATCGCCAAGCGGATCGAAGACGGCTTGAAAGACATGATCCAGGCGATCTCGGCATGTCCGACCACGATCGCTGAAATTCTCATGGCCGCCACGCGGATTGAAAAAGACGAAACCAAGATCGACGAAATCGTCGACGGTATGGTCGATCCTAATCGCGATCAAGAGCCTGTCATTGCACCTGTAGTGGTCGTCTCGGATGACGACGAAGAGGACGAAGAAGGCGAAGAAGCCGAAGAAGAAGTCGAAGAAGTCGCCGCTTCCGGCGCCGCCGGTTTCACCGCCGAGCAAATCGAACAACTCAAGCGTGATGCGCTCGATAAGTTTGCGGCCATTCAGACCAACTTCGACAAAATGCGCAAGGCCTACGAGAAGGAAGGCTATAACTCCAAGCCTTACGTCAAGGCGCAGGAAGCGATTTCCAACGAGCTGCTGTCGATTCGCTTTACTGCCAAGTTTGTCGAAAAGCTGTGCGACACCTTGCGTGGTCAGGTCGACGAAGTACGTCACATCGAAAAACAGATCCTCGACGTCGCTGTGAATAAATGCGGAATGCCGCGTAGTCACTTCATCAAGGTCTTCCCGGGTAATGAGACGAACTTAAGCTGGGTCGATAGCGAAGTCAACGGTCATCACAATTACAGCGTGATCCTTGGCCGTAACGTGCCGACCGTCAAAGAGCTGCAGCAAAAGCTGCTCGACTTGCAGGCACGCGTTGTCTTGCCGTTGCCGGATCTGCGCGCGATCAACAAAAAAATGGCCGCTGGTGAGAAAAAAGCCCGCATGGCCAAGCGCGAAATGACCGAAGCGAACTTACGTCTGGTGATCTCGATCGCCAAGAAGTACACCAATCGCGGTTTGCAATTCCTCGATCTGATCCAGGAAGGGAATATTGGTTTGATGAAGGCCGTCGACAAGTTTGAATATCGTCGCGGTTATAAGTTTTCGACCTATGCAACCTGGTGGATTCGTCAGGCCATCACCCGTTCGATCGCCGATCAGGCGCGCACCATTCGTATTCCGGTGCACATGATCGAAACGATCAACAAGATGAACCGCATCTCACGCCAGATTTTGCAAGAAACCGGCGCCGAGCCTGATCCCGCCACGCTGGCGATCAAAATGGAAATGCCGGAAGATAAAATCCGCAAGATCATGAAGATCGCCAAGGAACCGATTTCGATGGAAACGCCGATCGGTGACGATGATGACTCCCATTTGGGCGACTTCATCGAAGACAATAATACCCTTGCTCCGGCCGATGCAGCCTTACATGCCTCGATGCGTGGTGTGGTTAAAGATGTACTCGACTCCCTCACGCCGCGCGAAGCCAAGGTCTTGCGTATGCGTTTTGGTATCGAGATGTCGACTGACCACACGCTTGAGGAAGTCGGCAAACAGTTCGACGTCACGCGCGAGCGTATTCGTCAAATAGAAGCCAAGGCATTGCGCAAGCTGCGTCATCCTTCCCGCTCTGACAAACTGAAAAGCTTCCTCGAAGGAAGCTAATCAGTTACCATCGTGATCCGCGGCCATCGCAAAAGATGGCCGCGTTTGTCGCAGAGTTTCAAGGTAAATTTGACGCAAATCGGTAAGCTAATTTTGTAGCAGAGACCGGTAAAATAAATTTACCGCAAAGAGTATCAAAGAAAATCTACCGCAAACCGGTAAGATAAATTTGTCGTAAAGAGCATCAAGGAAAATCTGCCGCACCAAAGTGTTAGATCGTACTGCAGATTTTGCTGGATGTTCTCATCCGGGCCCCTAGCTCATGCTTGGTTAGAGCAGCGGACTCATAATCCGTTGGTGCCGTGTTCGACTCACGGGGGGCCCACCACGAATACCAGCAGAAAAAAAAGACTTACATGCCTCGGCTTGTCAGTCTTTTTTATTTTCTTGCTCCGCAATTTTTGCTTTGATCCGCAAAACTTCCTTTCGTACTCTCGCATCACTCGTAATTTCGTCCCAATGCGTGGGCACAAAAGGTCATCGACTCTACGGCGCGGTAATCTCCACCATCACTTCATTACGGCGCCACATCGGCAGCGTCCATGGCGGATCGTAGCGGGCCAGTTGAGGTGCGCCGACAGCGGTGTATTTGCCGGCCTTTACCCAGGCAAGGGCGGCATCCGTTTTTTGCTGAATTTTAGCGACTGTGGTGAAGCCAGAAAAACTGATTACGACAAATAATTTAGCCGGCACCTCGCGCAAAGTCACGGCGGGATTGCGTGGCTTGGGGATGCTCGACATGCTGTACTGGCTGGGCATCACAAAATGGACGCGCCAACGGTTTGCCGTCATGTCGGCACTGTCTGCCTGCGGCGACATTGTCACGGGCGCGGTCATGGCAATTTTTTCGCTCTTTGCTTCAGGCGTCATTGCCACCGGTGCGGTCATGGCAATCTTGGATGAAGCATTGGCCCCGGGAGCCAGGTTATTACCAAATATAAAATCAGCGATCTGGCGGAAGCCCTTGCTAGACGCCTCGTCCATATCGCCATCAACGACCACCTCGGCGATGATAAAAGCATCGTACTGACGAATCTCCATCTCGCCATCGCGTAAAACAACTTTATATTTTGGTTCTTCCGTGGCCATCGCATTCATTCCATAAAAAAAACTCATCAATAGAAAAAGCCATGCCCAACAATGGGACGCGCTGACCTGAGAGACTGCCTGAGCTAATCGCGTTGATGAAATACCAGCGAAAATTTTTGATGTGACGAGCATCGTGCGTCCTTTGTTGTGAAGTAGTAGGGAGGGCAGAGCTATTCGTGCCTACCCACCATTTGATACGTATCACGCTGATCATTCTGCTCGAGCTTCAAGCTGAACATCACTTAAAGCATTCTAACCATTTTGGTCCTTATACGCTGACAAGATAGGTGGGCCGAGGTGGACTTTGCTGCTGTATGCGCTTTCTGGCACTGCGGACATGTGAGAAAATACGGATAATCGACATGGAAGCTGTAGTGCTTCTTCCCGCACCATCCCAAACCAACGAAGCAGGCGTGAACACATGATCCTCGGACTGAGAACGGTTATTTATCCTGTCAACGATCTGGCACGGGCGAAGGCTTGGTACGCCGCGATGTTGTCAGTAGCGCCGTATTTTGATGAAGCCTTTTACGTCGGCTTTTCTGTCGGTGGATTTGAGCTTGGTCTGGTACCCGAAGGCCAGGCCAGCGCGCACGGGCCGCAGCCTTTATGGGGTGTGGCCAATGCTGAAATAGCCTACCAAAAATTGCTTGAACTGGGCGCCACAGCCCTAGAAGTCGTGACCGATGTTGGAGATGGTATCCGCGTCGCCGCAGTCCTCGACCCGTTTGGTAATCGCTTCGGCATTATCGAGAACCCGCACTTTAGACCGCAAGCTATTCGCTAAAGTCTGATGAGTAAAAATCGCCAACAGATTGGAGGTATCAAGCAAGGCATCGGGTCATTGCGCTTTCTGCTGTGCGTAATTTTTTTTGGCAGTTTATTAGTTGGTCAGGGCAATGCGCAATCCTTGGCTGGTATTACCTCTGTGCGTGATGATTCCTATTCGACGGCGAGCGCGTATGAGGCCATCCGACTATCGCATCCCGAAAGCCAGATCGTTAGTTTGACCACCGCACCCGAGGTGGCGCAAGAAAAAGATCAAATCTACGCCACCATCGCGCAGCGCAATTTACGCACAGATGTGTTTTATCCGCGGCAGAAAACAGCACAAAAAAGAACGGCCATCATTTTTCTGCATGGAGGAGGGTGGCGCAGCGGCAGCCCGGCGCAGCATCATCCGCTGGCGCAAAGACTGGCACTACTAGGCTACATCTGTTTAACGCCGGAATACCGGCTTTCCACGGAAGCGCTGTTTCCGGCTGCGGTGCTCGACATCAAAGCGCTGATTCGCTGGGTCAGGGCGCATGCCGATCAATACCACATCGACCCGAATAAAATCGTCATCGCCGGCTTTTCTGCCGGAGGTGAATTGGCGACCTTTGTTGGTGCGACGGCGCATATCACTGAATTTTCAGGACTACCGGACGCTTCAACAAATTCGATGGTCAACGCCATCATCAATATTGACGGCATTGTTTCCTTCGTCCACCCTGAGTCACGGGAAGGTGACGACAGCAAAAAGCTTTCCGCAGCAACGCTTTGGCTAGGTTATGCCAAACAAGATCGACCCGCGTTATGGGAGGCGGCCTCCCCGCTCAAGTACGCCGGCATCAATACACCCCCCACCTTATTCATCAACAGCAGCGTTACCCGCATGCACGCCGGCCGTGACGACTACGTTCGCCAATTGACGCAGAATCACATCACCACCGAAGTACACACCTTCCCCAACGCACCACATCCCTTCTGCCTGTTCGAACCCTGGCAAACCCCCACCATCACCCTCATCGACCAATTCCTCCGCACCATCTTTAAGTAGGGTCAGAGTCGACTTAATTTAAGTAGGGTCAGAGTCAATATAATTTTCGTTTGAAGTGTGAATTAAGTAGGGTCAGAGTCAATATAATTTTCGGAATTAAGTAGTTTAGTAGGGTCAGAGTCAATATAATTTTTGTTTGAAGTGTGAATTAAGTAGGGTCAGAGTCAATATAATTTTTGTTTGAAGCGTGGGCAAATAAGGCCTTGTCCACCCAACAGCGTCTAAAACCCTTGGTGATGTTTCTGTTACGTGAATTAAGTCGACTCTGACCCTACTTAACTGACCCTACTTAACTACTTAATTCCACCCTATAACGTCTAAAATAATTGCCAATTTATCTATTTCATTAATTAAGTCGACTCTGACCCTACTTAATTTAAGTAGGGTCAGAGTCGACTTAATTCACGTTCGAAGCGTTGGCACAGCCTTTTGTGGCTACCCATTATGCTGGCTATTTATGCCACCAGCCGCCGTTGCCACGCGTTGTTTGGTATGATGTGTTCCAACTTTGTACGCCACGCCATCGAAGCATCTCACAATGTTTGCAATGAGGTGCTTATTTGCACCGGCCTGGGCCTACCGAGTCACGTTTTTTCTTCGCATTTCATTTTTAAAGGAATACCGGGCTGAAGTAGGGCCACGGCGTGGGGTTTTCCCGCTCAGCTGTGCCATCTCACTAGAGGCCCACCTCTTATCATGCCCGATACCCAAGTTGTAGCAGCGCAGGCATCTGCGCCCACTGTTCGTTTTGCCGATTTCGGCCTGGCTCCTGAAATTCTCCGCGCCCTGACTGATCAGGGTTATGTTCATCCGACGCCGATCCAGGCCGAGGCTATTCCGGTCGTCATGCAAGGTCGTGACGTCATGGGTGCCGCGCAAACTGGCACGGGTAAAACCGCCGGCTTCTCACTGCCGATCATTCAGAATCTGTTAGCCCTGGCTAATACCAGCATGTCACCAGCGCGTCACCCGGTGCGCGCCCTGATCCTCACGCCCACCCGCGAACTCGCTGATCAGGTCGCAGAAAACGTCAAGAATTACTCTCGTCATACCCCTTTGCGCTCGACCGTTGTTTTCGGCGGTGTCGACATGAATCCGCAATCTGCTGCCTTACGCGCCGGTGTGGAAATCGTGATCGCCACGCCAGGACGTCTGCTCGATCATATCCAGCAAAAAACCATGAATCTGTCGCAGACCTCGATTTTCGTCATGGACGAAGCCGACCGCATGCTCGACATGGGATTTTTGCCTGACCTGCAGCGCATCATCAATCTCTTGCCTAAGCAGCGGCAGAACCTGATGTTCTCGGCCACCTTCTCGCAAGACATCAAAAAACTCGCCAATAGCTTCCTCAATAATCCCGTCACCATCGAAGTCGCGCGCAGTAACGCCACCTCGGATAACGTCACGCAGATTATTTACAAAGTCGAAGATGACGCCAAACGCGCCGCCGTCGGTCATATCATTCGCACCCGGGGTTTGAAGCAGGTACTGGTCTTTTCAAACACCAAAATTGGCGCCTCGCGACTCTCGCGTGAGCTTGAAAAAGAAGGCATCAACGCCACCGCCATTCACGGCGACAAAACGCAAAATGAGCGCATGCAGGCACTGGAAGATTTCAAGCGCGGCAATATCGATGTGTTGGTCGCCACCGACGTCGCTGCACGCGGCCTGGATATTGCCGAACTCCCCTGCGTGATCAATTACGATCTGCCGTATAACGCTGAAGATTATGTGCATCGCATCGGCCGCACGGGTCGTGCCGGGGCCTTGGGTGACGCGATTTCGCTGTGTACGGAAAAAGATGCGCGTCTGCTCATCGACATCGAAAAACTGATCAAACAAAAATTTACCCCGATTCCTCTTGAAGGCCTGGTCGTTCATAGCGGGCGTTCTGGCAGTAGTGAGCGTGAAGGTCGGCCAGAGCGGGCAGGGCGCAGTGAATCACGTAATGACGCTCGACCATCACGCGAAGAACGACCATCACATGGCACGAGCGATCGTCCAGGACGCAGCGCGCCAGCCGGCCGCAGCACCAGCAGTAACCCGCCAATTCGTCGTGAAAAAGTCGATCCGTGGTTTCTTAAGCCTTACGAGCCATCGGTTGAGACGGCCATTGCGAGCATACCAACAGCAAGTATCAGCAGCAGTAAAACATCTAAGCAGCAGGTCGCGACCTTGCTCGGTGGCGCTCCAAGACGTTAATGTGATCAGCGCATCCAGCGATTCTGCCACGCCTTAATCGCCGCGTCCCAAAATGCGCCGACAGAACCAGTCGGCGCAAGCTGCAAGCCCAAAAATTGGGCCGCATGATTGAGCTGCGAAAGCGGCGCATGCAAGTCCAGCGCCAATGCACCAGTCTGCTTAGATAATTTTTCTCCTAGTGTATTCACCACGACCGGCACATGCATATAGCTTGGCGTGGGCAGGCCAAGTAAGCCTTGCAAATACACCTGTCGTGGAGTGGAGTCGAGTAAATCAGCACCGCGGACAACATGCGTGACGCCCTGCGCTGCATCGTCGACGACCACTGCGAGCTGGTAGGCCCAAAAGCCATCCGCTCGCAGCAACACAAAATCCCCCGCTTCTAGACCCAGATCCTGCTGCACATGCCCTTGCCAGCGATCGCGAAAGTGGATCACTGATCCAGCCTGCGGAACGCGCAGCCGCCACGATTTAGCGGTCTTACCCGCTGCCAGCCCATGCCGACAAGTACCCGGATAAATGGCGCTACCATCAGGACTCAAGCCAAGCTGTGAATCAGCGATCTCGCGTCGAGAACAGCCGCAAGCGAAAGACTGTGCGGCCAATCGTGACATGGCATCCGCATAAAGGGCTGTGCGCTGGCTCTGCACCAACACTGGGCCATCCCAATGCATCCCAAGTAGTCTGAGCGTCTGTAAAATAGCCTCTGCTGCGCCGTCTGCAGTGCGTGCCTCGTCCACATCCTCCAAGCGCACAAGCCACAGACCGGCATGTGCTTTGGCATCCAGATAGCTGGCCATGGCCGCCACCAGCGAGCCGGCATGCAAGGGGCCGGTCGGCGAAGGGGCAAAGCGGCCAATATAGCGATCTGTGGTGGTGGTCATAGGGTGAGCCTGCAAAAACGTGCAAGAAACTGTATAAAGTAAGTCAGTATATTGGATCAACGAGGACCAACACCATGCAAGAACTGCGAAAAAGTAATGAACGAGGTCATGCCAATCATGGCTGGCTAGATAGTTATCATAGTTTTTCCTTCGCCAGCTATCACGATCCCGCGCAGATGGGTTTTGGCCCTTTGCGCGTGATTAACGACGATACCATTAGCGCCGGTGCTGGCTTTGGCACGCACGGTCATCGCGATATGGAAATCATCACCTATGTTCTCAGCGGTGCTATCGAACACAAAGACAGCATGGGCAATGGCAGTGTGATCCGCCCTGGTGATGTGCAGCGCATGAGCGCCGGCACAGGGATTCAGCATTCCGAATTTAATCCATTATCGGATAGTGCAACGCACATGCTACAGATTTGGATTCAACCAAACGCGACCAACTTCCCACCTAGTTATGAAGAAAAAAACATTCCTGCCGCGGATAAACGTGGACGCCTACGTCTCATCGCCAGTCCAGATGGCGCAGACGGCTCGGTCAAAATTCATCAAGATGCCAAGCTCTATGCTGGATTATTTGATGCGGATGAACAGGCCAGTCTTAGTTTGGCAGATAAACGGCAAGTCTACATCCACCTCGCCCGTGGCACCTTAACCGTGAATGGTCTTGTTTTACAGGCCGGCGATGGATTAAAACTGACACACGAGACCCAGATCAGCATGCGTGACGGAACACAGGCTGAGGTATTACTCTTCGATTTGCCCTAAGCGACATAAGGGAGCGCGCGGCTGACAATGTACGCGCCCCATATCGTCATCGCTTATACTCGCATTTACCTTAACTGAGCGCGCATCTCACAAGACGACACCCTGACTATGAATGAAGAACAATACCGTGCCCAATTAGAGGCGATCTATGCCAGTAAATCCTGGAAAATAACGGCGCCACTGCGAGTAATGATGTCGTTTATTCAGCGCGCCATCGCATTGCTGTCTGATCCGCCAAGCTGGCCGGGACGCTTACTTCGCTTTGCCGCTAATCAGCCAGTGTTGCGTCGTTATGGCAAACTTTTCGTGCAAACTTTTCCGCATTCGCGCAATCGACTGCTCAAGACCATGAATCAATCAGAGCGCGTTATTCAATCCAAACCCATCCATCCCATTGCCCCCACGATAGAGAGCCCCGCCATGCTAGAGGCCGCTCCCGTGATGAGTGTGAACGCCTACCGTGTGCTGCATGCACTGAAAAATTCGCACCGCCGGCGGTTTTGAGTGACCGCATAAATTCGATCGATTTGCCTCATTTTAAAGAAAACTATTCATGCGAATTGTGATTGACCTGCAAGCATGCCAATCCAGCGGAAGTCGCACACGCGGCATTGGCCGCTACTCGCTCGCCTTAGCGCAAGCCATGGTGCGAGAGGCCGGCGAGCATGAAATATTTTTGCTGCTCAATGGCTTATTTGCTGATTCAATTGCACCAATTCGCGCGGCATTCGCCGACGTATTACCCGCCGAGCGTATCCGCGTCTGGCAAGCGCCCGCCCCAGTCGCGTTTAGTAATCCAGCCAATATTTGGCGACGCCAAGCTGCCGAATTGGTGCGAGAACAAGCATTGGCTGAACTACGACCAGATTTCGTTCACATTAGCAGTCTGTTTGAGGGATTCACGGACGATGCCGTCACCAGTGTAGCTGCCTTACCTGAAAAATTACCCACTGCCGTCACGCTGTACGACTTAATTCCGCTGGTGTACGCCGATCATTATCTGGCCGATAGTGGGGTGCGCAAATGGTATCAATCCAAGTGCCGCGCGCTCAAAAATGCCGATGTGCTGATGGCGATTTCGTCGGCCTCTCGCACAGAATCGATCAACTGGCTGCATATCGAACCAAGTAGGGTCGTCAATATTTCATCGGCGGCCAACACCAACTTTGTACCGCACATCAACGATCAAGGTAGCCTGGCGAAACTGCGTGCAAGCTATGGTCTGGTACGACCATTTGTCATGTACACAGGCGGCATTGATTGGCGCAAAAATATCGAAGGACTGATTCGCGCCTTTGCCGCATTGCCGGTTGCTGTACGCACGCAGTACCAATTAGCCATCGTCTGCAGCATTCAAGCGGATGAGCGAACGCGACTTGAGAAGCTAGCCATAAAAGCCGGCCTAGGACGTGACGAACTCGTATTGACAGGCTTTGTTCCCGATGAAGCGTTACCAATGCTTTACAGCGATTGCGCCTTGTTTGTCTTTCCCTCTTGGCATGAAGGCTTTGGTTTGCCGGCGCTTGAAGCCATGTCCTGTGGCGCACCTGTGATTGCCGCTCATTCAAGTAGTCTGCCCGAAGTCATCGGACGTGTTGATGCTTTGTTTGATGCGCGCGATGAAGCGGCCATCACCGCTAAAATGCTACAGGCGCTCACAGACAAAGACTTCAATGCCAGCTTGCGTGCGCATGGACCACAACAGGCGCAACTTTTTTCATGGGATGCCAGTGCGCGCAGTGCCTTACGCGCCATGGAGTCAGCCCATGCACAGCGGTTGGCCCTCAAAGCGAGTACTGACTTAGCCATTCTCGCGATGCGAAAACCAAGGCTAGCTTTCGTCTCGCCCATGCCACCAATGCGTTCTGGAATCGCTGACTACAGTGAGCAACTTGTTTATGAACTTGGGCGTTTTTACGAGATTGACATCATCGTCAATCAAGCTGACATCGGCAGTGATGTGGCAAGTCAATTCCCGATTCGGCACTGGCAATGGTTTGACGAACATGCCAAGGATTATGAACGAATCCTTTATCACTTCGGAAATTCTGAATTTCATACGCACATGTTCGACCTGCTCGAACGCCATCCCGGAACAGTGGTGCTGCACGATTTTTACTTGAGTGGCGCGCTCGCGTTTCGTCAACTGTGCGAGCAAAAAAATGTCTGGACTAGCGCCTTGTATTGCACCCATGGCTACCATGCTGTGCAAGCAGAAAAAAGGGCCGAGGTACTTGGCGAGGTCATCATGCGCTTCCCCTGTAACGAGGCGGTGTTAAATCATGCCGACGGCGTGATCGTGCATGCAGAAGCATCACGACGTATGGCGCAGGATTGGTATGCGCCGGGGGTGGCCGATGACTGGATCCAGATTCCTCTGCTGCGCAAAATACCGCCGACTGTTGATAGAGCCGCGCTGCGCCAAGGCTTGCATTTAGCGCAAGACGATTTCCTCGTTTGTAGCTTTGGCATGCTCGCGCCGACCAAACTCAATCTCCAGTTATTACAGGCTTGGCTAGCCTCTCCCTTAGCGCATCAGCCTCACGCGCGATTAGTCTTCGTTGGTGCCAACGATGGCGGGCTTTACGGCGCCGAACTCTTGCGCATCATCGCCGCTAGCCCAGCGGCAAAACGCATCAGCATCACTGGCTTTGCCGACGCGGCGCTGTTTAATGCCTATCTTGGCGCGGCCGATGCTGCGGTCCAGTTACGCACACTCTCCAGAGGCGAAACCTCGGCGGCAGTCCTTGACTGCATGGCCTTCGGCTGTCCGACCATCGTCAATGCACATGGATCGCTGGCCGAACTGCCGGTTGACTCAGTGATCACTCTGGACGATGCATTCTCGGTCGCAGACCTCAGTGAGCAACTGATGAATTTATATGACAATCCCGCCATGCGACTCCGGCTTGGTGAACAGGGAAAACAGGCCGTCGCACAGCATCATGCACCTGAGCGTATCGCCGCCCGCTACGCGCAGGCCATCGAATCCTTTGCCCGTGATGGCGCACCGGCCCGCCGCCGTCGCACCATCGCCGCTATTGCTGGTCTCGAGACCGGTGCGGCCCAAAATGAGGCCGAGCTCGTTGAACTAGCCACCAGTCTGGCTGATACCTTCGAACGCGTGCGGGTACGGCAAATTCTGTTCGATGTTAGCGTAGCTCCCGACCTGCAAACGCTGCAGCAATTGCGCGAGTTGCTCAGCGTGCCCCCCGAACAGTACCGCATCGAACCCGTTACGCGCAGTGGCGACGTGCTGCACTGTGCGCGCAAATTTACCTGTGATCTTTTAGCGCTAGAACAATTCGCCCCCGACGACGTGGTCGAATTTGGCGCCGGCGACATCTTCATTGGTGCGCTTACGCAGCTGCCGCCAACAGCGCACGGGGTGCGCGTATTTGCCACGCTTAGCGATTGTTTGTCGACCCTGTAAATGCAGATCCTCGCCCTGAGCACCTACCCCACTGACCAGCCGTCCCATGGCGGACAGCATCGCGCGCACAACATCGCCAAGGCCTTGCGCGCGGCGGGGCATACGGTGCAGGTGGCGGGTGTTTTGGGCAGTGGCGGTTTTCCTGCTACGCCAGGCTTTGTCGCTTATCCTACGGCAGCGCCACTCACGCAAGCCAGTGGTGAATCGCGTCAGCTCGAAGAACTCTGCATTGGTGATCTGTTCGCCCATGACGACAGCTATTTCGATTCACTGGCCGCACGCATTACGCCCACGCCCGATCTCATCCTGGTTGAACAGCCCTGGCTGATGCGCTTTGCCCGTCGCTTTGCCGATCGTCATCCACACTGCAAAATTCTCTACAGCGCACAAAATATCGAACACGAAATGAAGTTCGATATCATCCGCCTCGAGCAGGGCGTAACAGCCGCCTTAGCTGCGCAAGCCAAGGTCGTGCAATGTGAAGTCGACGCCATCCGCAGCGCCGATGGGATCGCCTGTGTTTCAGCCACCGATCGTGAATGGATCGTGCATCATGCCAGCGTCCCCTGTGTGTTGGCACCGAACGGCGTAGCGCAACGCGCCAGCAGTGAAGAAGGCATTCAGGCCGCCAAGGCCATCAGCGGCGCACAGCAATTTGCCTTGTACTGCGCCAGTGCCCATCCGCCCAACATGAACGGATTTTTTGACTTGATGGGACCCTCCATCGGCGCGCTCGCACCGAACCAAAAAATCATCATCGCCGGTGGTGCCGGCCCAAGTATTATGCAGGATGTCCGCAGCCTCAATGTCGGTGGTTTGGCGCGCCTTTGTATCGCCACCGGCACCGTCGATGAAGCGACCCTGCAAGGCCTGCTTGATACCGCGCACGTCATCATCCTGCCCATGTCGCAGGGCGGTGGTACCAATCTCAAAACGGCCGAAGCGCTCTGGAGCGGCCAGCACATTGTCGCCACCCACAAGGCCATGCGCGGCTATGAAGATTTTTTGCAAGCCGATGGTCTCAGTATTGCCGATGGCAGCAGCCAATTTTTGACGGCCCTGCGTCTGGCCATGGCGCGCCCACCGCATACCTTGTCGCCCCCCGAGCGTGCGCGTCGCCGTGTACTATTATGGGATGAAACACTCAAGCCACTCGTTGCGCTGGTCGAGCAGATGTCGCACAGCGCGCCCGGCACGAAAATTTCTGCGCCCGTCATGAGTCCCGCAGCATGACACTCCAGCCAATCTCGCCCTCGCTGCCGACCATCTGGTTCAATCTGAGCACCAGCACTGACTGGCATCGTCCGCCTGTCGGTATCGTGCGCGTTGAACTGGCCTTGTTTGAGGCCATGACAGCCTTGCTCGGACCGGATCGCCTGCGGCCATGTGTCTGGCGCGATGCGCAATTCTGCGCGACGACGACACAGGGCGATGGGGCCAAAGAGGGTACCCAAGACAGTCCGCGCGCCGGCGAGTTTCTCATCACCCTCGGTCTCGATTGGGATCGACCCTATCCGGTCGAATTTTTTCGCCTCGCGCACCAACAAGGTCTGCGCATCATCACCTGCTGCTATGACCTGATTCCGATTTTATTTCCGCAGTATTGCGTGGGTGATGTGGCGCTGCGCTTTAAGGATTACCTCAATCATCTGCTCTGGGGTTCAGAAGCTGTGCTGTGCATTTCCGCCAATACCGAGCGCGATTTGCTGCACTACGCTGCGCGCATCGGCGCCCCCATACCGCTGACCCGCGTGATCACCCTCGGCGACCAGATTTCTTCCGCCCAAGGAGCGATTTCGGCCGCCCTCATTGAGCCCCTAAATCAGCTCATAGCGCAGCCTTTTTTGCTGTACGTGTCGACCATCGAGCGACGTAAAAATCACGAACTCTTATACCGCGCACTGCGGCTGCTTTGCCAGCAGCGCGATCCGGCCACATTGCCCAAACTGGTCTTCGTCGGCATGCCCGGCTGGCACGTCGACGATCTGCTGCACGACCTGGCGCTCGACCCGCTGACAAAGGGATTGATCGTGCAGCTGCATGAAGTCAGCGATGCGGAACTGCAGATCTTATATCGTCACGCCTTGTTCTGCCTCTATCCCTCGATTTACGAAGGCTGGGGTTTGCCGATCGCCGAAGCGCTCGCCATGGGTAAAGTCGTACTGGCCTCGGATCAGGCGTCGATGCCGGAAGTCGGCGGCGATCTGGTGCCGACCTATTCGCCATGGAACGCGCCGGCATGGGCGGATGCCATCGCTAACTTTTTGGACCATCCACAGCAGCTTGCAGCGCTAGAGGCGCGCATCCGCAGCGAGTATCAGCCGCGTACCTGGGAAGCCACGGCGCGCAGCGTGCTGCAGCAGATCGAACAACGCGTTGGCCACCACGCCAATGCTGCCGTGACGCCGGCGCACGCAGAACCTGCGTCAGCGCTTGCATCTGCATCTGCATCTGAATTTGAATTTGCATCTGAATCTGCTTCTGAATTTACTTCTGCATCTGCACCACCTGCTGCTTCGGCAAAGGACGAAGCCGAGGCTCAAGTAATCCCCCCGCGGCAATTTTTTGTCGACGTCTCCGAACTCATTCAAGGCGACAGTCAGTCCGGCATCCAGCGCGTTGTGCGTAGCATCCTCGCTGCTTTACTGGCCGCGCCACCCGCTGGCTACGTCGTCGTACCAGTCTTTGCGCGCGCCGAACATGGCTATTGCATGGCGCAAGGTTTCACCGGTCAAGTCAGCCCATCACGCAGCTGGCCGACCGATACACCGCTGCTGCCACGGCGCGGCGATCTGTTTCTTGGCCTCGATTTGCTGCCCTATCTGGTCGCGCAACATGCGGCCTATTACACGCAGCTGCAGCAGATCGGCGTCGAGGTGTATTTCGTCGCCTACGATCTATTACCGATCTCGATGACGCAGTATTTTTCGCCCGAATCCCAACGCGTCTTCACCCGCTGGCTCGAAACAGTCGCCCAGGCCGATGGCATCGTAGCGATCTCGCGCGCAGTGGCAGACGACATCCGTCAACGGCTGGCAGAATTGTCGCCTGCATTTCAAGCCGCTGCGGCACAGCGCCGGCGCCCGCTCAAATTAGGCTGGTTCCATCTGGGTGCTGATCTGCAGGCGTCCTTGCCCAGCAGCGGTCTGCCCGCCGATGCCGACGCCGTATTGCAGCGGCTCGCGCGCCGGCCGACTTTTCTGATGGTCGGCACGGTCGAACCGCGCAAGGGTCATCGTCAGGCACTGGAAGCCTTTGAACGCCTGTGGGATATCGGCCTGGAGGTCAATCTGGTCATCGCCGGCAAACGCGGCTGGCGGGTCGATGCGCTTAGTCGTGCGCTGCTGGCCAACGCCGAATGCAATGACCACCTCACCTGGCTCGACGGCATCAGCGACGACTACCTGACCCGGCTCTACGAGCAAGCCGACTGCCTGCTGTTTGCCTCCGAGGGTGAAGGTTTCGGTCTGCCACTCATCGAAGCGGCCAGTCATGATCTGCCCATCATCGCGCGCGATTTACCGGTGCTGCGGGAAGTCGCTGGCGAGCATGCGATTTATTTTTCCGGCCTTGATCCGGACGCGATCGCCGACTGTGTACAACGCTGGCTCGATTTGCGCGCCAACGCGCAACTCCCCTCATCGGCGGCCATGCCACGCAAAGACTGGCAGCAAAGTACAGCGCAGCTACTCGATGTTTTACTGGAAGGACATTGGCAAGATGACTAAATCGACACAAGAAACCGAGCAAGCTCACCGTCCTTGGCAGCGCTTAAAACAGGCGGTGCGTCGCTTACCGATACTGGGTGAGTTCGCGTATTGGCTTTCCGGAATCGTCGGCATGAACGCTTTGCGCCGACAAAACGCTGTCGAGCATGCGCATTTTTTGGCCCTACATCTGGTGCTCGAAAAGCAGTTAGAACAAATGCAGGCGCAACAGGCTAATTTGACGTCGCAACTCGAACAGCAGATTCACCGTCAGGTACAGACCCAGCAGCAGCTGGAACATCACGTGCATGTGCAACGGCAGCTCACTGAGCAGCAACAGCAGTTCTCGCAGCAGCAGCAACAGCATGCACAAGATTTCGCGCAATTGCAGCAAAAGACCGAACAAGATCAGACACTATTGCGTGAGCAAATTGCACTAGCTGCCGCTCAAAATCAACTGCAGCGCCAAGAGCATCAGCACGCATTGCAGCATCAGCTTGAAGCCCTGCGTGCGCAGCACACCCAAGCGATGCAGCAGCTGCAATTACAGGTCAACGAATGTGATGAGCAAAGACTGCAGGCCGATATCGCCACCGACATATTGGCGCAAAGAGTCGCTGGCCTGACCAAACTACAACGTCAGCGCAACAGTGAAAACAAGCCAGACTAACTATCCGAACACAGAAAAAACCTGCGAAAAACACAGAAAAAAACGGCAAAAAAATTAGCCCGCCTTGGTCGCGATCAAAGCAAAATCCCGCGCACCAAACAAGGCATCATTCAGCACCAGCTGCGTTGGCCCATCAGCGGCTAAGCGTTCGGTATCGGGGCAGGGATGAAGGCGCAGGATTTCAGTCGTGGCAAAACCACGCTGGCGCGCCATGAATTGCGCCACATCGGGTAGCAGTGGACGCAGATGGGTCGGGTCGGTATAAAAACTACAGGCGCCCACGCGCAAATTTTCCGGATTGGGTGTTTCTAGAATCAGGCAGCCACCTGGGCGCAGTGCCACCAAGGCCGCGTCAAGCAAGGCAATCTGGGTCGCAAACGGAATATGTTCAATGATATGAAAACCCGTCACCAGCGCCAGACTCCCTGCCGGCAGAGACTGTAAATACGCGATCGCATCGGCACATTGCGCCGAATGACCACGCGCAATACAAGCCGCCACCATCGCGGCATTGCTATCGACTCCCACAGCACGCATATCCTGTTCGGCCAAGAGTTCGAGCCACTCACCGCGACCGCAGCCAACATCGAGCGCTAATGCCTGCGCATCGCCAGCCAGATGGGCAATGCGTGGCAAATACACCCGCAAACGCTGTTTGATGTCGTCCCGTGCACCGCGAAACTGATCTTCGAAGGCGACATAAAACGACGCCAGGTCGGCCCCCATCACGGACCCTGTCTGCGCCTGTGCTAGTTCAAGTGCATCGAGTCGTTGCTGCAGCTGCGCATTTTGAGTCTGCAAGGCGGCGAACTGGATGGCAGTCTGATCACGCAAAACGTGCAGCCGAATCAGCGTGTGCACAAAAGCGAGCAGGTTGCCAATAAGGGGCAGGGCACGCAAGCGCTGCTTGAGGCGGGAACGAAATGGGACAGAAGATGCCAAACCGGATCCTGATAGGTGAAGGAAAAAAATGCCAGCAAAAAACGCCAGCGCAAGCGCCGTCAGCGACGCTTACCCAGCGAGTATAGAGCAAGCCAGCCGCTTTGCGCCGTTCGTGCGTAGTCTGGCGCATGCCAATACGGTAGAATCTGCCAACTTCACTGACCAGGCCAGCGCGCAAGAACCGGCGCTTGAAATCCCATCTATGCTCGGAACCTTTCGACTCTTTCTGGCGCTATGCGTGGCCCTTAGTCACGCCAACGTCCAGATCGCCGGCCTCAATCCTGGCGTGATCGCGGTGGTTTGTTTCTACCTGATTTCCGGCTACGTCATGACCGGCTTACTGCGGTCGCATTTTCCTGGTCGCGCGCATATCGGCCATTTTTATCTCGACCGTGCCCTGCGCCTGATGCCGCAATACCTGCTCATCGCCGGTCTCACATTGATTCTGTATCTGGTCGCCAAACCGGCCACGCCATTTCTCGCGCATGCACCCGCACTGAGTGATCTGCTCAATAATCTTTTGGTCGTGCCACTGAACTGGTACATGTTTAATCACAGCGACAGCTTCACCCTCATCCCGCCCGCCTGGTCACTCGGTGCCGAACTGCAGTTTTACCTACTGATGCCACTCTTGCTGTTGTGGCGATTACGCACGTTTGCCTTCGCCGTGGGACTGCTGGTGTATCTGCTCGCGGCCTGGGGCATGATCGATACCAATGTTTACGGCTATCGCCTATTACCTGGCGTACTCACCTTCTTTATGCTCGGTTCGGCACTGCATGATGTGCGCCGTGAAGACGCCAATAAAAGTCGTCTGATCGTCGGGGCAGCGGTTCTGGGGAGTGCGGCATGCGCACTGGTGCTCTGGCGCTTTGACCATCTGAGCCTGCTCTACAATCGGGAAACCTTGCTTGGCACGGCGCTTGGACTGCCGATCTTGCTATGGCTCACACGGCAGTCGCCCAAAGCGCAACAGAAATCTGCCAGCGCCAACGACAGGCGTATCGGCCCACCGCGTCCCTGGCTCGACAGTCGTTTGGGGGATTTATCCTACGGGGTATTTTTGAATCACTTCCTGATCCAATGGTCGCTCACCGGTGTGCCGAGTACGCCCATGGGCTGGGCAATGTACCTTAGTGCCATCGTCGCCCTGTCAGCTTTCACACAGTGGCTGGTGGAGCGCCCGGTACTGGCCCTACGGCGGCATTTGCGTCAACGCCAAGCCGTACAGGTTTAGGGCGACGATTTTTCTGCTTTTTGTTGTAGGTCGTTGGCGGCCATCGCTTCATCCAGGCCCATGGTGGCGGCCGTCTTGAGTTGTTCCGGCCGGTTGACGACCAGAATTGTGCCGCGTTTTTCCAGGATATTCATTTTCAGCAGCGTATGCAGCGCGCGCGACACCGTTTCGCGACTGGTGTTGACCATGATGGCGATCTCATGCTGCTTGGGCATGCCTTCGATCACCTTGCCATGGTGCGATTCGCGCACAAATAACTGTAATTGGGCGAACACGCGCTGGTAGGCATTCGGAATACTCAACAAGGTCTGATGCGACGATGAGGCGCGCACGATCTTGGCAAAATGGGTCAGGAAACGTTCGGCGATCAGAGGCCGGTTGACGATCAGGGCCCGCGCATTCGCACTGGGCAGCATCGCCACCTCAGAGGTGACCATGGCCTTCACCGACGCAGAACGTGGCTGGCCATCAATGACCGACAGCTCGCCAAAATAGACGCCCGGCAAAATGAAATGAATACCGGTTTCGCGCCCATCCTCGCTCAAATCCACCACCTGCAGCTTGCCGCTGATCAGAAACGCCAGATGATCTGCCGCATCGCCCTTACGCAGCACCAGCTCATGCGCGGCGTAAGAGCGCAGGCTCATGAGGCGGGCGACAGTGGTCAGGGTTTCCGCATCCAGACCTTGCAACAAAGGGATCTGAGCGGCGATGTCAATTGCTATCGGCATGGTGTGGCAGCGATGAAAGTGAGTAAATCTGCGGCTAAACAGTCGCCATATTACGCAATGTTACAAACTGTGTGAATAAATGCGTGATCTTGCGCGCATTTTAGAATATCTTCGAGCAATGTTCTTCTGCATCAATCTTGGGCGGAAGAAAAATACAAGCTGATATAATTTACAGTACGTATTTTAGGCGCTCTGGCGTTCTTCCCCGGATGTTTTTACGCGTGAATCGCGCGAATTGGTGACATGATGCAACGAAAATCGACATTTGTAACAATCTGGACCCAGCTGCTGGCTTCGCTGGTGCTCGCTGGCTGCGCCTCAACGCTGCTGGCGGCCGACCGCGCTGGTGCAGTGTCATTTGTGATTGGTGATGCCCGCGTGCAAAACGCTGCCGGTGAACTGCGGACTCTCGCACGCGGTGATGCGATCGATGCCGGCCAGGTGCTGGTAACCGGTGTGAGTGGCCACATCCATCTGCAAATGGTCGATGGCGCCTTCGTCAGCGTGCGCCCACAGTCGCGTCTGCGGATTGAAGATTATCACTACGATGCACAGACCCCAGGCAATAACCGCATCAAGTTCCTGCTCGAAGAAGGCGTGGCGCGCAGCATCACTGGCAAGGCCGGCGCCGCAGCCAAGCAAAACTATCGTCTTAATACGCCCTTAGCGGCGATTGGTATCCGCGGTACCGATTTCGTCGTCCAGACCAGCGCCCAAATTACCCGCGTAACGGTACAAAGCGGCGCCATCGACATGGCACCTCTGGCCGGCGATTGTCTGGCCAGCAGCTTTGGCCCGTGTTCGTCGGCGACCACCCGCGTGCTCACCGCCGCCATGCGCAATGCCTACTTGGAGCTACGCAGCCGCAATGAAGCACCCTTGCTGGTGCCGGCAGAAAAAGCGCTCGATTCGCCCAATCTGCAATCACCACCCCGTCCGGAAGAACCGCGTGTGAGCGCTGATAAAGTCAACAAGAGCGCCATGAGTAGCGATACCCGTGACGCCGTACGTGATGTAGCGGCTGACACGATCAAGACCAAGGTCGATGCCGCGCCGCCGCCCGTACCACAGGCCTTTGTCGCGCCAGTCGTCACGCCACCAGTCGCGGTGGTTGAAGTGGTCGTCGCACCGGTCGTGGTTGCGCCCCCCGTGGTCGTGACACCCGTTGTCGTGACACCGGTCGTCGTCGTGCCGCCCCCCGCCACGCAATTCTGGTGGGGCCGCTGGTCGAAATACATTCGTGCTGGTGAAGAAAGCAAGGAATTTGTCACCGCCACAGCTTACGGCACAAGTAAAGTTGAACTGGCCGGCGGTAATGATGTATTCGGTATGACCCGTTCAGTGGGTGACGTGGTAATGCCCGGCAGCGGCATCGCCAAGTTCCAGCTGGCCGACTCGGAAGCCTACTTCATGAGCAATAGCGCCATCGTCACCGCCGCCCAGCTATCCGGCGCCAGCCTGACGATTGACTTTGGTGGTCGGCGTTACGATACCGCCTTCACCTTAAACGGCAGTGGCCAGGCGGCAGTACCGATCCAGAGCAGCGGGCAGGTGACTTTTCAGGGTCAGTTACTCAATGACCTGAATGCCGCGACCGTTCTGAGTGGTTCGCTGTCCAAAGACGCCAGCCAGGCGGGCTTCGTATTCCAGCGCGCGCTCGATGGTGGCCTAAGCGTCTTTGGCGCCACGCGCTGGACCCGTTAATGCAGCGGTTTGCCGGTGTTTTGATGTGGTCGAATCAACGTGTCACAAGGTTTGTCGCTGACTAGCCGGCTGCCACTGCGCGCCGTCCTGATCGGGCTGGCCTTGCTGGTCGCGCTGGTCGCGCCCGGCATGCTGGCCGCGCAATTCGACGCCCTTGATCACGCGCTCGACGACTGGCGCACCCGCTTAGTACTGCAATCGGTACCCGAACAGCGCATCGTCATCATCGATATCGACGAAACTAGTCTGGCACGCGAAGGCGCCTGGCCGTGGTCACGCAGCGTGCTGGCCAATCTGCTGAAAACCCTGCTCGACGACTACCAGGTCGCCAGTATCGCCGTCGACATGGTGCTGCCCGAAACCCGCCCCGACGACGCCATCCTGGCCGAACAATTTCGCCGTTCGCAAGTCACCGGCGCACTGGTCTACGATCTCGAAACACGCGAACTCAACAGTCTGCAACTTAGCCTGCCACCCGCGCCACCACTGCAACGCCATCCCGCAGCGCCAATATCTCGCGGGCCACTGGTGCAAGCCAACGTCGCCAGCCTGATGCCCGGTCATGCCGGCCACATCACGCCCACCTTCGATAACGACGGCGCCCTGCGTCACCTGCCTCCTCTTATTTGCGCTACGCCAACGAGCCCACAGGGAAGGGCAGACTGCCGGCCGATCCTGACGTTGGCCGCCTTCGCCAGTCTGCTGGCCCAGCCGCAGCTGCAACTGCAGCCCGGACGTGGTTGGCTCGCGCCGGCCTGGGAACTCACGCTGACCGATGCGGTTGCACAGAATGCCCCGCCCTTGGCGCGCCTGCCACTCACCGCCGACGGCATGCTGAACATTCCCTACCGCCATCGTAAAACTGACTGGCAGCGCATTTCTGCGGCCGACATCCTGCACCATCAGGCCGATCCGGCGGTTTTGAAGGGCGTGATGATCCTGTTCGGTGGCACAGCGCTCGGTATGGGTGACGTCATCGCCACCCCCATCAGTCCGGTCGCCGCGGGCCTTGAGCCGCATGTGGAAATTCTCTCCGCGCTGCTCGACAATGATTTCCCGTTCGTGCCGCAGGCCGGCATCGCGCTCGATGGGCTTCTTATTCTGCCGTTTGCACTGCTGCTCGCCTGGGCGCTGGGCCGCTTTCGCCATCCACTGCAGCGCGCAGTCCTTTTTCCTGTCTGGTTATTGTTTTGTTGGGGCGCAACGATGGCACTGGCCATCTGGGCACTCATGGCGCACAAACTCCTGTTGCCGCTGCTGCCGTTGCTACTGTTTGCGCCGCTGGCTTTATTGTTCACTGTGTTGGCCGAACTCTATCGCACCGGTAGCGAGCGTGAAGGCGTGCTTTCCCTGTTGGGTGCCTATTTGCCGCGTCCGGTCGCCACCCGTCTGGCCAACCTGGCCAACCGCGGCAATGGCGCCGCCACGCTCGACAGCGATCTGGACGTCACAAGGCGTGACATCACCGTCTTGTTTGCCGACATTCACGGCTTTGCCGGCATCACCGAAAAAGCCAGTCCCGACGTCGTTGCACGGCTGATGCAGCGTGTCTTCACAGAAATGGCTGAATCCGTAGCGCAACAAAATGGTACCATCGACAAATTCATTGGTGACGCCATCATGGCCTTCTGGAACGCGCCGGACGACGATCCGCAGCACGCCCAGCACGCCCTGGCCGCCGCACACGACATACGCAACAGGATGACAGCATTGGCTTCTTTTTGTACCGAACTCGGCCTCGCCCCCATTGACGTCGGTATTGGCATCGAGTCCGGCCCGGCGCTGGTAGGCAATTTTGGTTCGCTGCATCGACGCACCTTTACCGCGCTGGGTGAGCCGGTCGTATTGGCCAGTCGTCTGGAAGGCTTGACCTCGCAATATCAACAGCAAATCCTCATCGGCCAGGGCTGTGCCAGCCTGCTCGGCGCAGATGCCGTGCGCACCCTGGGGCAGGTCGCGATCCGTGGCCGCCTGCAGCCACTGACCATGTACGTGCCTGCATGACACGCTGGCAGACGGTCCGCGCTGCGCTCTGGCTGATGTTTGGCCTTCTCACTGTATTGCCGACCGCAGCGTTGGCGCAAACTGCCGCCGCCAAGCTTGCATCCACAGCAGTTTCCAGTACCGAGCGCGCGCTCGCCAGTCAAGGTATTGGCCAGGCAGAACTAGCACCCTATCCCACAGTCGCCGCACTACTGGCGCGCGACGATGCTGCCGGCGCATTATTAACTCTGGCCGCCGACCTGGCCGCGCATGAAAACGACCCGGCCTACTTTGACCTGACCGGCCTGATCGCCCTGCGCGCCGACGACCACGTCGCCGCCGCCGCTGCCTTTGAGCGCGTCGTCCTTATGCAGCCCGACAACGCCGGCGCCTGGCTCGATTTAGCCGTCGCCACTTTCAATGCGGGCAATTTGCAAAGCGCCACCAGCTACTTTGATCACATCGAAAACCAGTTTGCCCCACCCACCGCGCTACGACAGCTCATTGCCCAGTACCGTGCCCGCATCGCTGCGCCCAGCATTGCCAAAGCCGGCTGGCGTCTGGTAGCGGAAGCCTTTGTCGGGGTCGACACCAATGCCAATAGTGGGCTCAAGACAGACAGCATCGCCCTCACTATTGCCGACCAGCGGATTGCCCTGTTACTCGACCCCGCCTATCAGGCGCAGCGTGACACCTACCTTCAGGCCGGCTTAGCGGCTAATTACAAAGCGCCGCTAGGTGATCATCAGATCGAATTCGTCTTAGGCGCGCGGCAACGCAGTTATACCCACGCCAAAGACTTTTCTACCCTCGATCTGCAGCTGGGGGCAGCCCTGCATCGGCCGACCTCATGGGGCGACGCCAGTCTATGGATGCACGTAGCCGACCTATCTTTGGGCGGATCGCAACTCATCCGCAGTCTGCGCACCAGTGTCCAGCTCGAGCGCCCGCTGGCCGGCTGTCGCGCTGGCCTCAGTGTAGAAAGTGATCTGCGTCGCTATGTCACGCAAAGCAACCTGAACGCCAACTTGCTCTGGGGCCAGGCGGGTTTGGCATGTGAATTCCACCTCGCACGTCTGCCAATACAAAGCACCGTACTGGTCCGCGCCGGCCTAGACAACCCGACCGGCATTCGCCCCGGCGGCGTCACCCACCATCAAGAACTGATTGCCCAATTAGGGTTTCCGCTGGCTTGGGGTATCAATGCCGACCTAAGCGCCGCCTGGTCTAGTTCAGGCGATACCGAGGGCTATAGTGTGCTGCTTGAGAATAATTCTTCAAGGCGACTTGATAGGCAACATGTCAAGTTTTCGCTCAGCTTGCCGTTAGCGGGAGGGTGGGAGGCTATGCTGACCCTCGACGATAGCCGTGTGCGCTCGAATTTGCCCTTGTTTCAGCAAACCGGGCGGGTGCTGAATACGGGGGTCAGAAGGGCATTTTAGTGGCTAAGGTTAAATATTGACACAAGATAACAATTTAGTTATAGAATAATGCGCGGCTAAAATAGTCGCGCCACAGGCGTCGGCGTCTGCTTTGTGTCAAGAAAGTGGAATATTTTGAGGTTGTTTTGCGACAAAACATGCGAAATGTGATGGTCATCACGTTTGGTATTGGTTTACGTCAATAATATACAGTCAGCAATCGCCCTCTTTGGGCATGGCAATGAGGTTTTTTGATTTTTCTTCCTTCTAGGGGATGTAAATGAAGACATACTGTGCAAAGCATGATCAGGTATCGCAGTTTCTTGCGAACCAGACTTTCATGCGCACTACTAGTCTGGTTGAGGTGAATGGCGATGTTTCAGTGCAGAAACAGACTTTCATGCTTACTACTAGTGCAATTTTGAGAGTTTCTGGAGAAACAGTACTGCCCTTGATGCATTGATGCTTGTTCTTTGCTGAGTAAGTTTCAATGTTTCAAGGGCAGTACTGTTTTACTAACGCTGATGTCGATCTAAACCGGTGACGTAAA
>CANCDR010000016.1 GCA_947374865.1 Oxalobacteraceae bacterium | reverse complement strand
ATTGGTCGACTGGATTGCAAGTCAATGAAGATTGCTTCAATTGACGAAATTGATGCCGCGACCGCACGGGGCTGGGCTGGTCAGGAATAAAAATCGTTGAGAATATCGGAATCACTTTTACTTAACAATTCGTATAATTTATATTATGTAAAATGAAGTGCTTTGCAAAAATCATCGTTTCGCGCATAGGACCTTGGACTGTGCATGTGCAATCCGGATGAAGCATTCTCATCCGGACCGTCGAGCAAAATGAATAATAAACCAGGTTCTTTCAGCTTATTGGATAGTCAACTGTTTGCCGCCCGTACCCGGTTTTTTAGGTAGGGTCAGGCACAGAATCCCATCCTGATATTTGGCCTTGGCTTTGCTGTCGTCGACGTCCTGCGGCAAGGTAAAGCTGCGATATTGCTGGCCGTAGTAACGCTCGCTGCGCACAACATTGCCGCTACTTTCCTCGCGCTCTTCTTTTAGTTCCGCGTTAATCGATACCTTATTGCCATCAATGGCGATCTTGATATCGTCTTTTTTCACGCCGGGAATTTCAGCTTCGACCACGAATTCCTTGTCGTTTTCCGTGACATCCATACGAATACGTGGCTGAGATTCCATACCGCGCAGAGTCGGCATGACGGAAAATTCCTTAAAAATTTCATCAATATTGCGAAACGGATCAAATCGTGCCATCTCGCTCAGTGGATCAAAACGCATCAAACTGCCTGCCATAAAACCTCCATATCAACGTCCTCAATGTACCCAGAAAACCTGGACTTTGCGCCCCGCCCTCCCCGTTTGAGCAAAGAGGGCGAACGACTTCCTTCATCATAGGCCGCTGCCATGGCGGCAAGCTGCGCCTGCTCAAAGGTGCTGTAGAGACCGAGAAAATAATCAGCATCTGAACCGCTGCACTGCCACTATTTACATCCACTATGCCCGCTCATCCCGAATTAGTAATGAGTCTTTGCCGGCCGATGGACGGAACATGGAACAGCCCTTCAAGCCAAACTGATACGCCTTCCTATACAAGTCCTGACACGATTCCCACGTCGCGACCGCTGGCAGTTGAATGGTCTTGGCAATGGCCTGATCCACATGGGTCTGCAAAGCCGCCTGCATTTTGAGCTGATCGACAGGATCGACATCGACAGCCTCGACAAAATAGTCGGGCAGGCGCGCCTGTTCGCCAAAACGTTCGCGAAACAGCCGCCATGCATAGTCGCGCAGGGGAATGTGCAGAGTTTTGCCATCGGCGGTTTGTAGCTGGCGATGACCGTGGAGTGCAAATATTGGTTCCATGCCGCTCGAAACGTTATTGGCTAACAGGCTGATCGAGCCGGCCGGTGCAATGGCGGTGAGGTGACTATTGTGCATGCCATGATGCCGAATCAGCTCGACGATCTCGGCCGGCAAACTGCGAATAAAACCACCCTCCACCAGCTTTTGCGGCCGGCATTCGGGAAACATGCCGCGTTCTTTGACCAGTTCAATCGAAGTCCGGTAGGCCGAATGACAAATGGTGCGCATGAGGGTCTCGGCGATTTCGCGCGCCGCCTGCGAAGCGTAGTGCACCCCCAGCATGGCCAGGGCATCTGCTAAACCGGTAATGCCAAGCCCGATACGACGTGACGCGAGGGCGACTTTTTTTTGCGCCTTGAGCGGGAAGGACGATATCTCATACACGTTATCGAGCATGCGGGTCGCCACTGCGGCGGTACCGGCCAAGGCGGGCAAATCCAGTTTGGGATGTGCGCCAAACGGGTCAGTGACAAACTGCGTCAAATTGAGCGAGCCCAGATTGCACGCGCCATGCGCCGGTAACGGGACTTCACCGCAGGGATTGGTGGCGCTGATCGTCTCGGTATAGAAGAGATTGTTATCTCCTTCAATGCGGTCGATAAACAGCACCCCCGGGTCGCCCGTTTCAAAGGCGGCCTTTTGTATACGCTGCCATAAGGCGCGCGCCGAGATGGTTTTTGTGACAACACAATTTTGCACATCGGGCGAACCAGACCAGCGACGTTGACAGACCAAAGCCCCCGGTGGCGCGGGGTGTTCATCCAATGGAAAAGCCAGCTGCCACGGCGCATCGTGCTCGACGGCGCGCATGAAGGCATCGCTCACTAGGACCGAAAGATTAAAGTGCCGCAGCGCCGCTGGATCTCTTTTGGCGTCAATGAAGCGCTCTATATCCGGATGGTCGCAGCGTAAGGTCGCCATCATCGCGCCGCGCCGGTGACTAGTCGACATCAGAATCGCACACGCCTGATCCCATACCTGCATGAAAGACACAGGGCCAGAGGCCACTTTGCCAGCCGCCCAAGCATTGGCACCGGCAGGCCGCAAGGTCGAAAAATCGCAGCCGATGCCGCCCCCGGCCTGCATCGTGAGCATGGCCTCGGCGAGTCCGGAAAAGATGCCGTCAATCGCATCCGGCAGTGCGCCCATGACAAAGCAATTGAACAAGGTCGTGCGGCGTGGCGAACCAGCGCCGGCCAAAATTCGACCGCCTGGTAAAAATCGACAATGCGCGAGCGCACTCTCAAAACGGCTACGCCACGCATCCCGGTCATGTGCTTCGGCATTCGCCAGAGCCACGGCGATCCGTGACCAGCTGGTCTGAATGTCAGGCTCTCTGGCGTGGCCATTCTCGCTGAGCTGGTATTGGCTACGCCATACATGCTCGGCGATCGCTTCTGTCAAATGCATAGTGGCCATGGTGTTCTCAAGAGAGATGTCGATGGATCGGTAGGCGTATCAGCGACTTACTTAAGCTTTCAACGATGCCAATGCACGCGTAACAGGTATTCCTCTTTGTTGTAATGAAAATCCAGCTCGCCTCGGTAAGCGTGTTCCAGCGCTTCACCGATTTGTCGAGCCAGATGAATGTCGGTGGTCGTAATGATGAGCCGATCAGCCTGCTCATCGATTGCCATGATGCGTTTTAAGGGATGCTCGGCACGCTCATGACCTTCCACATGGCGTACCAGATTGAGCAGCTCTTGCCGGGATTTCAAGGCAAATGGACCATCAATCGTCACGAACCCGGCAGGGAAATCTTCGGCAATCCGCCGGCAGGCAGGACAGACCACCTGCTGCGCGTCGATCGGCGCAGTCCCGGTTTGCCATTGCCAGTGACCGACGTGATAAACCGCGCCGCAGCCACGGCAGACTGTCGGCTCGGCGAATTTTTCCTTGGTCAAATAGGGATCAAAATTCGGGTCATCCAAAATTTCCAGCCGCCGGCCAGGACGAAAAGTGACTGCTGCGGGGGATTTCGATTGCATCTTTATTTCCTTTAACGAGAGTGCGCCAGCCGACGAATTACGCAATCAATTTTCTCTAATTTTTTATTGCATTGACTTGCACGAGCTACCAAAGCCATTCTGACCGCGCAGCGGCGGTAGTGAAATCCCTTTTTGCACCATCCTTGATCGCGCACAAATCCGGCCGGACTTGCACTGCTAAGCTGGCTTCATCCCCTTTCGCGAAATACGCTTTGTCAGCCGCCTTATCAGCCGCCCCGTCGCCTTCCCCTGAGCCCAGTCTTGAAGCTAAGCTCGCGTTTTTACGCCGGCCAGACAGCTATGTAGAAAACACCGCCCAGGTCGAAGCCATCGAAACGCACATGTCCTGGGTATTTCTCACCCATGGTTTTGCGTACAAGCTCAAAAAGCCCGTCTGTTACGCCGATCTCGATTTTCGTACCCTGGCCGCCCGACAGGTTTTTTGCCAGGAAGAGGATCGATTAAACCGACGACTCGCAGCAAAGGTATATCTGGGCCTGCTGCCCTTATCGGTGAACGCGCAGGGGCAGCTCCATCTTGGTGAGGGTGGAACGCCGGTGGACTGGCTAGTCAAAATGCATCGTCTGCCGCAGCAAAATATGCTTGATAGCGTGATCCGCCATGGCGGTGTCAGTGGCCAGGATGTGGCGCGCATTGTGCGCCGGCTGGTCGCGTTTTATCGGAATGCGTCGCCGGTTACCCTCGATCCGCTGGCCCATCGCGAAGGTCTGCACAGCAGCATCACCCTGTGCAACGCGCGTCTTTGCCAGGCCGAATACGCGCTGCCGCAGGCGCAAATTGCGCGCATTACCGATCGTCTGCACCGACTGCTGGCCGAACTCGGGGTGCACATTGAGCGCCGTATTCTGTCGGCGAAGTATGTGGAAGCGCATGGCGACCTGCGCCCGGAACACATTTGCCTGACGCCGCATATCGTCATCATCGACTGTCTGGAGTTTTCTCGCACGCTGCGCATCCTTGATCCGATTGACGAACTGGGTTTTCTGGCCCTCGAATGTGAGCGACTTGGTGCACCAGATAGCGGCGCGCTGTTTTTGCGAACCTACAGTGAGTTATCGGGTGACTGGGCTAACAGCAGCCTGCTGCATTTCTATCAAAGCTATCGCGCCTGTCTGCGCGCGCAGATCGCCATTCGCCATCTGGATGAAGAAAAATACCGAACCAGTATCTGCAGCAGTGCCAAATGGCGGCAACGCGCCTGCGACTATCTGCATCTGGCCGAGCGCCATCAATTGGCCATCAATGCCACGATCGATCCGCCCGTATGAAGCCGCTTGATCGCCTCGGCAAACAAGCGGCTGCTACTGACGACGGCCAGTTTGTCTTGGGCGGCGCCCGTCAACATCGGTGGCACGGCGACCGTGTCGGTGACCACAATACGTTCTAAGGCTGCATCGAACAGAAAGGCCTTGATGTCGCCGCAAAACAGCCCATGCGTGGCCGCCGCCATCACCCCGGCCGCACCATGGGCGCGACAGATACGCGCCGCATGCAAGAGTGTGCGGCCGGTGCTGATCAAGTCGTCGACAATGAGCGCCAGCTTGCCCTGCACATCCCCGGCTAACTTCTCACCGCTGAGCACATCGCCACTGCGATATTTTTCAATCAAAGCCGAATCAATCGGCTCACCGAGGGCTAGGCTCAGGTCCTGCCTGAATTGTTCGGCCCGCTTTACCCCGCCCACATCCGGCGAAACGACAACGACAGCCCGTCCAGTTATCAGCGGTTTCAAATACGCCACCAGCAAATGACGCGCTTGCAGGTGTTCAAAGCGAATCCGAAAGGCGTTCTGGCAAGCCGCCAGATTGTGCACGTCCATCGTCAGGAGTGCGTCAGTGCCAACGGCTTCAAACAGGCTGGCAATATATCGCGTCGTCACCGGATCGCGCGGCTTGGTTTTGCTGTCTTTGCGTGCATAAGCCAGGTAAGGCACAACGGCGTTCACGCGTGCAGCGCCGGCATCCTTGAGCGCGCCGATAAAAAACAAGAGCCGGCAGAGTTTGTCATGACAGCTTTGATGCGGTTCACCATACAGCGAATGCAGCACAAATACGTCCTGATCACGCACGCTCACGAGCGAACGCAGCTTACATTCGCCGTCCTCAAACCGGCGCTCTTCATGCGCGCTTCGTTGTATTCCAAGCCAGTGACAAACCTGCGCACCAAACACCTGGCTGTCGTTGAGCGCAAACAAATGGAATGGATCATCGGCCATTTAAGTCGGCACCTTGCGTAAAACGGCATCCAAGCCGGCCCGGTCGAGGGTTTCCTGTATCAGCAGAGTTTGGGCTAATGCATCCAGCAAGGGACGTTTTTGCAGCAGGGTTTGAGTCACCCTTTCATGTGCCAAATCGAGACTTTGCTTGATCTCGGCATCGATGGATTGCGCCGTACGTTCGCTATACGTATATTTTTCAGTAAATGTGCGCGCTGTGTGCAGCAGTGCTGCGGGCCCATCGAAGCTCGCCAATCCGAGCTCCTCACTCATGCCGTATTGCGTGACCATATGCCGCACCATGTCGGTCGCCAGCTGTAAATCATTTTGCACACCGGTCGAGACATCGCCAAAGACCAATTCCTCGGCCACCCGTCCGCCCAGCAATACGTCCAGCCGGTCCAGCAGTTCGGATTTTTTCAGCAGATAGCGGTCTTCGGTCGGCAGCTGCTGGGTATAGCCGAGCGCCGCAATGCCACGCGGAATAATCGAAATCTTCGATACCCGGTCTGCATGCGGTCGAAATTCAGCGATCAGCGCATGGCCTGCCTCGTGATAAGCAACGGTTTCCTTTTCTAATTTGTTCATGACGCGGGTTTTCTTTTGCAGGCCGGCGATTTGCCGGTCGATCGCTTCGTCGATATCGTCTGGCTCAACGCCGTACTTGCCGCGCCGGGCCGCCAGTAGTGCCGCTTCATTGATCAGATTGGCCAGATCGGCACCCGCAAAGCCAGCGGTGCGGGCAGCGATCGTTGCCAGATCAACTTGCGGTGACAGGCTGACTTTTTTAGCATGCACGGCAAGGATTTTTTTGCGGCCATTCAGATCCGGCCGATCCAGCGCAATGTGCCGATCAAAACGGCCTGGGCGCAGCAAGGCCGGATCAAGAATTTCCGGCCGATTGGTCGCAGCCAGAATGATGACGCCGCTATTGGATTCAAAGCCATCCATTTCAACCAGCAGCTGATTGAGCGTCTGCTCCTGTTCGTTGTAGCCGCTGAACGAACCTGCCACACCGCGCGCCCGGCCCAGGGCATCGAGCTCATCGATAAAGATGATACAGGGTGCTTTTTCCTGCGCCTGCGCGAACAGATCGCGTACTCGGGCCGCGCCGACGCCGACGAACATTTCGACAAATTCTGATCCGCTGATGGAAAAGAACGGCACCCCCGCCTCCCCTGCCACCGCTTTGGCGAGCAGGGTCTTGCCGGTGCCCGGCGCGCCGACGATCAGTACGCCTTTGGGAATTTTTCCACCTAGTCGGCGATAACGCTCCGGTGTTTTTAAAAATTCAACGATTTCCATCAGTTCGTCCTTGGCTTCGTCGATCCCTGCCACGTCATCGAAACTGATGCTGGTCTTGCTGGCGACGTAGACCCTGGCCCGGCTTTTACCCACATCAAACAGCCAGCCGGATGACATGCCCGCCCGTTTGGCAAACAGACTGGAGAGTGATAAAAAAATTAATATTGGTAAAATCCAGATCAATAAGGAGGACAGCCAGGGATTTTTAAATTGCCCGACAAAGCGCACGCCGCCCGCTTCCAACTCACTCACCAGGGTCGGATCGCTGACGCGCACGGTCGTAAATGCACAGTCTGACTCCGTGCTGCATTTGAGCTGTTCGAAGCTCGGTGCGGACAAGATACGCTCGAGTCCGTCCGCTTTGAGGATGCCGTTAATCGTCATGTCATCGAGCGTAATTTCCTTGACCTTGCCAGCATGCAGAAGCTGTTTGAATTCACTGTAAGGCAGGGACGCGACATGTGAGGACAAAAAAAGACTCTGTAAAAATAAAAGCAGCATGGGAATGAGCAGCCAAAATACCGGCCAATACCCGCCATTTTTTCGACCCTCCCCCTCGCTGGCCTTCGAGGTGCCATCCGCTGGTAGGCTCATCAGAATTGCAGCCGATTTTGTAGCGGACTGTGCAAGCGTCTATTCAACATTAAAGCCCCAGCGCGCACGATCGGCCTGCGCCAAGCCCTGCTGATGCGCATCGACCTGCTGCGCAAGCGCACACAATCCTTCTGAAATTTTCACCGGATAGACTGGCACCGGCGTCAACATGCGCAGCGCCGGCGTTAAGCTGGCCAGCCCGGCTTGCGCATGGCGGCGCATTTGCACCATCGATGGCGACGCGACGCACTGCTGTCCATCACGGACCACCGGTGTCAGCAAAGCCTGACCGGCGAGCTGTTCCTGCGCCATCCCCAAGGTGTCAGAGTGCAGACTGCCGTGTGCATCCAGCTGACGAAAAATCTGCTTGGCACCCGGCCAGGGCATTTTATTTTCCGAACGTTTGCGGCACGGCTGGCCGGCGTACGCGACCAATTTATAAGCGCAGTCCAGGAAAGGTGCATCGTTGGAGGTATTCATGTGGGTACCGACCCCAAAGCCATCGATCGGCGCCCTGTTGTCGACCAAGGACTGCAAACTGTTCTCGTCCAGATTACCACTGACAAAAATGCCGATCTCCTGACAGCCGCCGGCATCCAGAATCTGCCTGACCCGTCGTGCCGCCTGTTCCAGGTCGCCGCTATCGATACGCACGGCCTTGATATGAATATTGTCTTCCTCGCCCAGCCACTGTGCCAGCCGCACCACCTGCTGCGCCGCCGCCTCGGTGTCGAAGGTATCGATGAGTAGCGTGGCGTTATGCGGAAAGGTCTGGGCAAAATTGGCAAACGCATCCGTTTCGTAATCGTGTGCCTGCACAAACGAATGCGCCATGGTGCCAAACACCGGAATCTCAAACAAAGGCGCCGCCACCGCCGTCGCTGTGCCGTCAAAGCCTGCCAGATACGCAGCGCGCGCCGACAGTACTGCCGCCTCAGCCCCATGCGCTCGGCGCAGACCAAAATCCACCAGCTGTTTGCCCTGCGCGGCGATCACGCAGCGCGCCGCCTTGGAGGCGATCAGGGTCTGAAAATGCAGCAGGTTCATGAGTCTGCTTTCAATCAGCTGGGCTTCGCGCAGCGGTGCCGTAATGCGCAGCACTGGTGTATCGGCAAAGAAGACGGTCCCTTCCGGCAGCGCGTCGACGTCACCGGTAAAACGCAAATCCTTGAGCGAATCAATGAAGGCTGCATCAAACTGGCCGCTCTCCCGCAGCCACCGCAGGTCATCTTCATCAAAGCTCAGGGTGTGCAGATAATCCAGCACCTGCGCCAAACCGGCTGCCATGAGGAAGTTGCGCGAGGCGGGTAGCTGGCGCACAAAAAACTCGAACACGGCAATGTCATTCATGCGGCGCGAAAAATACGCCTGCAACATGGTCATCTCGTACAGGTCGGTCAGTAACACACGTTCGCTATAGTGTTTCATCGGCGATTCAGCGAAATCAAGTCAAAAATCCATCCTGCCCGACGGCTTTCGGCGTCGTCTTGATATGCGCCAGCAAAAGACCGCATTGCGAACTGAAAGTCGACTGGTTTCGCACAGGGGCTGCGCTGAGCGGAACCGGCATCGCTTGAATGAGGTCAAAGTGGCATGACGAAGCGCGCATTCAAATTGCACCAGCAGATGCCCATGCAATTGCCCCTGCAGGCACCTTTACAAACGCATCTGCAAACCCAGGACGCCTTGCTGATCGTCGATGTGCAGAATGATTTCTTGCCCGGTGGTCGCTTGGCTGTTCCGCAGGGCGATGCGGTGATCCCGGTCTTGAATCACACCATTGATCTGTTCGCCGGACATGCGTTGCCAATTTATGCCAGCCGCGACTGGCATCCGCCTGACCATTGTTCATTTCAGACGCACGGTGGGCCCTGGCCTGTGCATTGTGTCGCTGGTTCGCATGGTGCTGACTTTCCCGCAGCGCTGGCTTTGCCGCGCTCGGCAAGCATCCTCTCCAAGGCCACTGCAGCGCAAGAGGAAGCCTACTCGGCCTTTGCCGGTACCGATCTGGCCAGCCAATTGCATGCGCAAGGCATCACACGACTTTTCATCGGCGGGCTCGCTACCGACTACTGTGTGCGTCGGTCAGTGGAAGATGCCTTGTCGCTCGGCTTTACGGTCCTGCTCGTGCAGGATGCGATCCGCGCGGTTGAACTGCATCCCGGAGATGGCAAGGCGGCCCTGGATGCGATGCTTGAACAAGGCGCCGGCCTGGTGCAGTGGCGTGATATCGACCCGAGTCGAATGGAAGGCCCTGACTGATTCTAAGGCGCCGGCAGAAAAAAACGCCGCGTCCCCTGCTCGATGACCTCAATCGGATGTCCCAAACAGGCGCTTAAAAGCGGCGCCTGCAGTACCTCCTGTGCTGTCCCGGCATGCCAGCTGCCGTCTGCCATCATTAACAAGGCATGGGTCGCAATGCTGTGCGCCAGATTGAGATCATGACTCACCAGCAGTACCGTTTTACCTTCCACCGCATAACAATTTGCCAGCAGTTTCATGACACTGGCCTGATGCGCCAGATCGAGCGCAGTGGTCGGCTCATCGAGCAGCATCAGTGGAGAAGCTTGCGCCAAAGTGGCGGCGATCGCTACGCGCTGGCGTTCACCGCCAGACAGGCTGCGCACATCGCGCTGCGCTAAGTCACCCACATCCAGCGCCATCAGTGCAGCATGGGCTAAGGCCAGATCCTGCGCCGACTCCCAATAAGCATTCTCATGATGCGGATGACGGGCGCTGAGCACCGTCTCGATCACGCGATAGCCGAATGCGTCATGCCGCGTCTGTGGCAAATAAGAGCGCCGGCGCGCCAAGTCTTGAATCGACCAGTCCGATAAGACGCGCTGATCGAGCAACACCGTGCCCGCATCCGCCAAACGCAAGCCTGCCAAAGTGCGCAATAAGGTACTTTTGCCCGTGCCATTACGACCGATGATGCACCAGCATTGGCCGGCCCGGACCTGCAGATCGAGCCCATCAATGAGCGTCTTCTGCCCGGCTTGTAATCGAAGTCCCTGAATCTGCATGGGCTATTTTCGGCTGATGTGATGCAATTGAAGCAAGAATACCGGCACCCCGATGAGGGCGGTCATGACGCCTACCGGCAGTTGCTGCGGCGCGATCAGTGTGCGGGCAAGGAGATCGGTGAGCACGATAAACGACCCGCCCACCAAAGACGCGACCGGTAACAATAAGCGATGATCCGGTCCCAGCACAAATCGGCAGGCATGCGGCACGATCAGGCCAACGAAGCCGATGCTGCCAGCGCTACTGACCGCACTGGCTGTTAATAGTGCGGCACCAATGAATAAGCCACGCCGCAAACGCCCCACCTGAATACCCAGTCCGGCAGCACCATCGGCGTGCATGGCGATCATATTGATCGCGCGCGCCGAGCGCAGGCTCCATAACAAAGCGCCGATCAGGATCAGCAGCGGCAGCCAGTGAAATTGGGCGGCAGATAAATCGCCAATCAGCCAAAACACCATGCCGCGCAACTGACTATCTGGCGCCAGCGTAAGCATGAGCGTCACCAATGCACCGCAGCCGGACGCAATGATCACGCCGGTGAGCAACAGAATCGGTGTATTGCCTTCGACGATGCCGCCGCGCAAATCGCGCTGGGCCAGCAGTAGCAGCAGAAAAGCGATCGCCAGTGCGCCGACAAATGCGCTCGGGGCAATTGTCCAGCTGAGTCCGATCAACAGCATCGAAGCCAAGGCACCAACGGCAGCGCCACCGGATACGCCCAGCGCATAAGGATCAGCCAAGGGATTGCGCAGCAGCGCCTGCATCATCACCCCGGCCAGCGCCAGGGTAGCGCCGACGACAAAGCCGGCTAACGCGCGGGAAAGTCGTAATTCCAATAAGGTCGTAGCCAGCGTAGGGGGACTGCCGGCCATCCAGGCCAGCGCCGCATCAAATAAGGCCGCTGAACTAACATGCACGGAGCCGCTGTCGCAAGCCAGCACCAGGCTGAGCAAGGCAAAGGCGATCAAGGGCCAAAGAATACGCGCTGTGCGCGGTGATCCGGACATGCGCTTTTCGATTCTCTGGGTGGGCCGCTGATTAGCGAGCCAAGACCTGCCTGATCACCGCAGATAATTCCTGGACGGCGAATTTGGCCACGTAGGCATCGGCCCCTACGCTGCGCACGTGTTCCTCGTTGGTCGTGCCAGACAGGGAAGAATGAATCACTACCGGCAGATACTTGAACTGTGGTGACTGCTTGATGGAGCGCGTAAGCGTAAAGCCATCCATCTCCGGCATTTCCAGATCGGTCAGCACCAGCGCCACTTTGTCTTCAATGTTTTTGCCTTCGGCCTGCGCTGCTTTGGCCAGCACATGCAGCTGATCCCACGCTTCTTTACCAGTCTTGACCATGACGTATTCCACGCCCATCTCTTTGAGGCCCTCTTCGATCATGGCGCGCGCAACGACAGAATCGTCGGCAGCCAGAATGATCGAGCCGGGTTTAATATGGACTTTGATATCTTTTTCAGCGTCATTGTGATTAGCCTGCACAGGGGTCATTTTGCGCACGATGGATTCAACGTCAAGTACCTGCGCCAAACGCGATTTGTCGACATTCCCGTCTAAGCGCGCGATCGAGGTCACCATACCGTTGGCTGAACTTGATTCGGCCGACATGACCTGGTTCCACTCTAGTCGGACAATATCTTCCACCGCTTCGACGGCAAAGGCCTGGGTGGTACGGGCAAATTCAGTGACAAGGATAATATTCAGTCCGGACTTGGGCGTGCAGCCGATAAAGCCCGGCAGATCGATCACCGGAATAATCTGCCCACGCAAATTGACGACGCCAAGCATGTGCGGCAAGGCGCCAGCGATCGGTGTAATTTCCGGCATCGAGACGATTTCGCGAATCTTGAAGACGTTAATGCCATACAGCTCGGAGGGGCCATCTGTTCCCACACCCCCAAGGCGAAACAGCAAAAGTTCGAATTTATTCGTGGCCGTCAGGTTGCTGCGCTCATCGACTTCTTGTTGTACTGTACTCACTTACGATCTCCTCGATCACCACCGGACCACAATTATAGGACTGAACAAGCCAAGCAACACTTTTTTACCTTGCTCTGCATAAAAAAACCTCAAGGCGTTCCTCGAGGTTTTCCATATTAAACAATATTACGCGGCTTTGGTCGTAGCCAAATTTACCGCATCAACTTGCACGACTGTCACTTTGCGACGCACTATCGATTGAAAAGGCGGCGAGTTTTTCCATCATTTCAGCTGAACGTCGGTTATCGGGACTCAGTTGATCCGCCTTGGCGATCACCTCCCTGGCCTCATCCAAAAGTCCGCGGTTCGGGCCATTTTTTTCAATATACGTGATTAATAATCGAGCATTATTAAGAAAAAATCGGCTATTGGTGGACATTTTTGGCCGACATTTGCGCATCCAGTTGACTGCCTCCGCCAGTTCCCCCGATCGCCACAGCAGCATCCCCTTATCCATCATCTCACTGGCTTCTCTGCTGGCTTTGGCAATCACTTCTGCGCCGGCATGCGACATAGACTGGGTATCAAAAATAGCCTGGCACTCTTGGATCTGGACCGGATTATCATGATGATTAAGAATGATTTCGCGGATCAGATCATTGCCCGATTCTGTCGCACCCACCGTCAACAAAAGTTTGGCCAGATCCATGCACCCCGCTAAATCTGGTCGAATGGTGGTATTGCTCAAGATTTCACTGAGCTCATTGCCAGCCCGGCGCGCCATGGCAAGCGCACCACAGTCATTGAACACATGGGTTTCAGAGATCTTGGCTTTGAGCTCGATATCATTGGTGCCAAATTCTTCCCGGACGATGTTAAGCAGCTTCAAGGCCTCGGTCGAATCTCCCTTGAGACCACAAACGCGCGCCAATCCCAAATAAGAATCTGGCGTTTTATGGAACGAATATTTACCGACCAGTACGCCGCGACGAAAGGCCTTCTCAGCCGTCGCGAAGTCGCCCAGTTTCATGGCCAGCTCACCCAGATTACGTTGCCGCAGAACCGAGTTGGGCGACAATTGGGTCGCTGCAGCCAGCAATTTCTTGGCTGCTTCGCTCTCCTCCAGGCGTAAAAGACACTCCCCCAAAATGTCGTAGGCTTCCAGATAATTGGGATTGTCCTGAATCACCTCTTGCAGCAAGGTCTTGGCGGCATATAACTCGTTATTAATTAAATGCACCTTCGCCAGTCCCGTTTTAGCCCAGGAAAAATCCCGGGTTGCCATGACTTGTTCGAAGACGGCGCGGGCTTTGTCGGGCTGCTCAATCTTTAACAATAATTGCGCCTTGAGTCTGAGTAAATCGATGATGTGTAGCTTGTTCTTAGGATCGACCAGGCATTTGTCGCAGGCTTGAACGGCGACCGAATAGGCCTTGGCCTCCATGGCGCGATCAATATCTCTGAAAATAATCTTTTTTTCTGCAATACGCGCTAAGCGTGCCAGCAGGGCGGTTTCCGTAATCGGCTTGACAACATAGCCATCAGGCTGATGTTCGGCCGCACCCATGACAGCCTCCACGCCCTTCTCCGCCGAAACGATGAGCCAGATAGCTGAGGGGAGAATCAGTTCACGCTGCTTGACCTCTTCGAGGATTTGCTGACCGTTTTTACCATCGCCAAGGTTGTAATCACAGATCACCAAATCGTAACGATTTTTTTCAAGCAGTAGCAATGCCTCATTACCATTGAGTGCCTGATCCAGATTTTCAATTCCCAGATGACGCAACATGGAGCGCATCACCGTGAGGATGCCGGAAAAGTCATCGATCAATAAGGCTTTTTTATTCGCCCAATTTTTCAGCGTCGGATTATCAAAGGCCATCTTCGTCTCAGGGTAAATGCAACATAAATCCACCACCGCCGTACAGGCCGCCATTTGCCAGGGCAATATCACCGCAACGTCCAGCGTGACGATGCATGATCGCCGCCTGGTGGGAAAAATACAGCCCCAGACCACTGCTGCCGGTGGCAAAGTTGACGCCGCTGCGGATGGCCTGCGGCATCGCGAGCATGCTTTCAGGCATTCCATCACCATTATCATCGACACGCATTTCCAACATGCCATTGACTTCACGAATCGTCAGACCAATCCGATCTTTGGTATGACGAATGGCATTGTTCACTGCATGATTAATTACGCCCAGCACAACATCTTCATCAAAAATCCAGCTTAAGTCATGCGGCACTGCAACGTCTAGTCGTATATGCCGAGCGTCCAGCAGCAAACCATGATGTGCCGCTACCGCCATGGCGAAATCAGGCAGACTAATCATTTGCGGATCATAAGGATAGGCACGCGTGCCGACCTTTTTGTAAATTGCTAGCATTTGAATCAACTTATGATTAAGTCGATCCGTTTCAAACAACATATGACTGATTTGCGGGAAGGCCGGATTGGATTGGTAATGCGTATCCTTGAGCAATGTCTCTACCGTGTGGTGCATCAGCGTGAGAGAATTTTTCATGTCATGCACGGCAGAGGCCATGAACAGAAACAAGTCCGGCTCAGTTTGTTTCAAGTCTTCATTTGAATGGGGATTCAACATTCCGTAATTTTACAGAAAATGTTGACAAAAATCCACATTCGCCAGCCTGACGGCCCCAGTCTCCTTAAAACAGCATGGTGCCAAACATGGTCAGCACAGCCGCACCCATGACCAGCGTCGCTGCCCAGCCAAGGAAGTTCAGCCGCCGGGTGATGATAAAGTCGCCCATCACGGCCGGCCGCCCCGCCATCTGCATCATGAGTACCATGATCGGCACCGAGATCACGCCATTGATGACGGCCGCCCAGTACAACATCTTGATGGGGTCGAGATTGGTCAGACCCAAGGCCACACCAATTAAGGTGGAAGCGGCGATGATGCCGTAAAAGCGCTTGCCCATTGCCAGTTTGAGATCAAGCCCTTTGTTCCAGCCAAAGGCATCAGCGACCGCATACGCGGCCGAACCCGCCAACACCGGAATTGCCAACAAACCGGTGCCGACCACGCCAGCCGAAAACAGCAGAAAAGCGAATTCGCCGGCGATCGGTTTGAGCGCCATGGCCGCGTCGGCCGAGGTTTGGATGTTGGTAATGCCGTTGGCATACAGCGTTACGGCCGTCGTGAGCATGATAAAAAAGGCGATCAGATTCGAGATGCCCATCCCGATATAAGTATCAACCTTAATGCGATCCAGATGTGCGCGGGCATTTTCGGGCGCCTCTTTTAAGGCCAGCCCGTGACCTTCCGATTGTAGTTCTTCGACTTCTTGTGAGGCCTGCCAGAAAAATAAATAAGGGCTGATGGTGGTGCCGAAAATGGCCACGACGGTCGTCACATAATCGCGTTGCAGGCTCAATCTGGGCATGACCACGCCGCGCAAAACCTCAAGCCAGTTAATCTGCACAGCAAAAATCACCCCCACATAGGCCAATAGAGCGAGCGTGAGCCACTTCAGCACGCCCACGTATGCGCGATAAGGAATGAACACCTGTAAAAGTAGCGACAGCACGCCAAAGCCAACAATATACAGCGCCGGCGGGCCGCCGATGAGCAAATGGACAGCATCGCCCATGGCAGCCAAATCGGCGGCAATGTTGATGGTATTGGCGATCAGTAGCATGCCAACAATTAAGTAGAGCAAGCCAGGCGTGTAATTGCGCCGGATATTGGCCGACAGACCCTCGCCAGTCACGCGACCGATACGGGCACTGACAATTTGAATGCCGACCATGAGAGGATAAGTGAACAAGACGGTCCACAAAATATGCAGACCAAACTGGGCCCCACCCTGCGAATAGGTAGCAATCCCACTTGGGTCGTCATCTGCAGCGCCGGTAATGAGCCCCGGCCCCAGTTTTTTGTACCACGGCTTCACGAAACGAAACCTGGTAGTGCATTCAAAGTGAATCGGTTCATGCGCATTCTCAGAATTGAAATAGCCTGCTTTGTACCAGGCGTGAAACAGTATGACCAACAGCTACATTGTGCGCTTAAGGTCTGGCGAGACTAAACAGAGGCGCTCTGTTGCTCGAGGAAGGCCGGCACCTTGGCCGCAGAGAGCTGATTGATCTTGGCAAACAGCCCGGGATCAATGTGGGCAATGCCATACGCCTGCTGCAGATGGGCGCCAATATGAATCAGTAAATTTGCCGACACCTCGGCGTCCGCTTCAGCGCGGTGCGCATTGCCCTTAAAACCGATACGCAGCGCGGATGCCAGGGCGCCGAGTTTATAGCTGCTCATGCGCGGATAAATGCGCCGTGCCAGCTTGAGCGAACAGATCAGCTGCGCATACTGCGGCTGCAAATCCAATAGTTCGCTTTCGGCTTGTAAAAATTTGGCATCGAAGCTGGCATTGTGGGCCGCCAGTGCGTCGGTGCCGATAAAGTCCAGTAGCGCCGGCACGACCTCCTCAGCAGGTGGCGCGCGGTCGATCATCGACTGGCTGATGCCGGTGAGTTGGGTAATGAAGGAAGGAATCCGACTCCCGCAATTGACCAGCGAAACATAGCGCTCGACGATCTTTCCGCCTTGAATACGCAGCGCGGCGACCTCGGTGATCCGTTCTCCCATAGCGGGGCTTAAACCGGTGGTCTCGAAATCCAACATGACGATGGGACGTGCAAACATGCGTCGGCCTTATGGAAGATCGCGTAAAAAAACGCTTAAAATTTTTCGTAGCCGAGCAAATACCGCCATTGACCGACTGGCAGCGCCGACATCGACTGGCGGCCAATGCGCAGACGTTTCATACTGATGATCTGCAAGCCGACCTGTTCGCACATATGCGCAATCAGCCCGCGCGGCGGGGTTTTCAGAGCAAAGCGCAAACGCGTCTCGTTTTGCCAGCTGACCTTCATGGGCGGCAGTTCCTTGTTATTAAAGCGCAGGCCGTGATTGAGTCGCTGCAAACCCGCAGCATCGAGTTGGCCGGCGACTTCGACAATGTATTCGCATTCGTTGCGCGGGGCTTCCTCGACCAGTTTTCGGACGGTACGCCTATCCTGCGTATAAACCAGCAGCCCGGCAGCCTGATCTTCCAGCCGATCAGTGAGCGTCAGGTGACGCAAATGGTGACGCAGAAAATGGATACCGGAACGGTCACCTGCCATCTGGTTTTCCGGCGTGATGAGCGATATCACCTCGTCGGTCAGCATGCCGGCAGGTTTATGCAGCAAAATCGTCACCGGTTCCAGCGTGCCCAGTTTAGCCTCGGGCGCCAGAACCACCGTCTGCTCGGCAGAGACGCGCGTAGCCGGATCTTCCGTTATCACGCCATCGACGGTAACAAAGCCGCCGGCGATATACTGCTCCGCCTCGCTGCGCGAGCAGGCGACGAGTTCGGTCAGGCGTTTGGCAAGGCGAATGGGATCGGACATGGGGGGCATCAAAATAGAAGACCCACATTGTAGGGTATTTCAAGCGTGACTAGGCCGCCGGCATCAACAAGGCCAGCTGTTCAGGGCTCAGGTAACACCACTCGCCCTCCTCCAGCCCAAGGTGCGCCAAGGTCAAGCCGCCCACGGCGATTCTCTCGAGCGCGGCGCAATGATTGCCCGCCGCCGCCAGCATGCGCTTGACCTGATGATATTTGCCCTGTTCGAGCACGATTTCTAAGCGATGTGCATCAATCTGCCGGCAGGTTTGGGCCGCTAATGGCGCCGGTTCATCGTGCAGCTGCACGCCGGATTTCAGGCTCTCGATCAGCGCATCGGTCACCGGCTCCTGCGTCGTGGCGACGTAAATTTTCGGCACATGGCGTTTGGGAGAAGACTGCGCATGGATAAACGCGCCATCATCCGACAACAGCAACATGCCGGTGGTATCGTGATCGAGCCGGCCGACCGGCTGCACATCGCGCCAGCTGAATTGCTCAGGCAAGATACTCAGCACGCCGGGATGATGGCTGGGTTTTCTCGAACATTCGAAATTGGCCGGTTTATTGAGCGCGATGTAGAGGTGTTCGCGGTAAGTCCACTCTTCATCAAAAAGCGTAAAAACCAGTCCATCGGTTTCAATGCGGGCCGCATAATCCGCCGCGACCTGGCCGTTAATCGTGACCTCACCTTCGTCAATCAAGGCGCGACAGTACTTGCGCGCGCCAAAACCCTGCGATTGCAGAATGCGGTCAAGGGTTTGTTTGCTCATAATCATAAAACACGGTGGCGAAAAGAGGCTCTTTATACCACGTTGCGCCCACGTCCTCTAGCTGATCACGCGCCTAACCAAAACCCATTCCGGATCAGATACACCGTGGCGGGAGCCAGCCAGTCGCTGATCGTTGTTTGACCCGTTTGCGTGATTTTGTCGCGCTATACTTATTAAAAAATTAATCATGTAGAGAACATGGCGTGCAATTTTTACATGAATAATAGGACATTGAAAGGTGTCGTCTAAAAAGTTGAACCCTTCAAAGCCGCTTGAAATTTTAAAATTAAGAAGTGATTTTTTGAACTTCACCCAACACAAAATTGCATGACAAAAAAAAATAAAACAGTGACGTGAATGCTTTCGTGTACATTGCGGTTCCGACCCCTTTCAAGAGCCCACGACATGCAGACCGAAAGTTTCATCCCCGGCAAAGACGCTTCCCTCGAATCGACCATCCGCACCATGCAGGCCAAGCTGGCCGCGCGCGGCTTTGTGCTCGATGAATCTTCCTGGCTCAATGAAGTCGAAGCGATCTGGTCCTGTCACATGAAAGATCACGATTGTCCGATGCTGTTTTCCAATGGTAAAGGCGCAACAGAACTGGCGGCCCGCGCCAGTGCGCTGGGTGAATTTTTTGAACGACTGGGTACGCATTATTTCTGGACCCATTTTTATCTGGGTGAGACGCGCGCTAACCGGCCCTTCGTGCACTACCCGCAAGAACGCTGGTTTGCGCCGACTGAAGACGGCAGCTGGCCGGCAGAATTGCTCAATCCCGAACTGCATGCGTTTTACAATCCGGATTCGGCGATCGATGGCGACGTCATCGTCGACCTCAATTCTGGCAACGTCAATCGCGGCATCTGTGCCCTGCCCTATGTGCGTTTGCGTGATCAGGCGTTGACCTGGATTCCGGTCAACATCATCGGCAATCTGTATGTTAGTAATGGTATGGCGGCCGGCAATACGCTGATGGAAGCGCGCAGTCAGGCGCTGTCGGAGATCTTTGAGCGGCATGTTAAATACCGCATCATCAGCGAAGGCTTGTGCCTGCCAGAAGTACCCGATGCGGTCATCGCCCGCTATCCGGGCATTGCCGCCGGCATCAAGGGCTTACGCGATGCCGGCTTTGGTATTCTGGTCAAGGATGCCTCGCTGGGCGGACGTTACCCGGTCATGAGTGTGACCTTACTGCATCCGAAAGACCAAGGCGTCTTCCCGAGTTTTGGCGCCCATCCGCGCTTTGAAATTGCGCTCGAGCGCGCCCTCACCGAATTGCTGCAGGGCCGCGCACTGTCTTCGCTGGAAGGCTTTCCTGAGCCCGGCTTCGATATGGATGAAATCAACGCCGTGGCCAATCTGGAAATTCACTTTGTCGATTCCAGCGGCGTCGTGAGCTGGAATTATCTCAGTCAACAGCCCGATTTTGAATTCGCCGACTGGAATTTTTCCAGCACTACGGCCGAAGACTACGCCTGGCTGTGCGATGCCATTCACGCCGAAGACAAAGATATCTACATCGCCGATTTTGAGGAACAAGGCGCCTATAGCTGTCGTATTCTGGTGCCGGGCATGTCGGAGATTTATCCGGTCGAGGATCTGGAATGGGAAAACAATAGCGTCGGCAATGCTATTCGTCCGGCGCTGGTGCGCTTGGCCGACCTGTCTGAAGCAGAATGCAGCGCATTACTGGCCGACTTGCAGACGCTTAATTTGAACGATGAGCGCCCGCTATGGGAAATTCTCGGCCTCGCCGTACCGATGGGCACGACCTGGAAAGAGCTGCGGATCGGCGAACTCAAAACCCTGCTGGCGCTGGCCATCGGTGATGAAGACGGCATCCGTGAAGGCTGCGACTGGATCCACCAGTATCAGCAGATGAATCCGGCCCGCCGCCTGGTCTACCGCTGCATCGAAAGCCTGATGAACCTGGAACAGTCCGAACACTACCATCACGCACTGAGCTTACTGTATGGCGCCGAAACCCTGCGTCAGGCGCAGGCCCTGCTTGATCGCAGCGAACGCTTCTTTGGCCTGTTCACCCTGGGGGCAGACATGCAGGGCAGCGCCATGCATCAAACCTTGCTGGCGGCTTACGATAAATTGTTCGCCGCCTAAGCTGCCCGGCCTGTTTTTTAGTCAAAGCATGAAATTGCCAGAGCAGTTATTATCACCATGTTAGAAAATCTCAATTTTAAAATTTCAGGAGACCATCGATGACCACGCTTAACGTCAACGGCAGCATGCGGGAATTTGAAGCCGAGAGCGACACACCGCTCTTGTGGGTGCTGCGCGAACAGCTCGGCCTGACAGGTACCAAATACGGCTGTGGCCTGGCCCAATGCGGCGCCTGCACGGTCCACATCGATGGCGTTCCGGTGCGCACCTGCGTTCGTCCGGTCTCTAGCGTCAAGAGCACTGAAAAGATCGTCACCATCGAGGGCCTCTCGCCAGATGGTTCACATCCGGTCCAAAAAGCCTGGGCCAAACTCGACGTACCGCAATGCGGCTACTGCCAGAGCGGCATGATCATGGCCGCCGTGGCGCTGCTCAAGGTCAAACCGAATCCGACCGATACCGATATCAATAATGCCATGACCAATATCTGCCGCTGCGGCACCTATAACCGTATCCGCGCAGCGATCAAGGCAGTCGCCAAAGGTGGTGATCTGCATAGCGCCGGACTGGCGATTGCCCACACCGACGGGAGCACAACATGATGCCGACCGTACCCAGCCTGAAAAATTCTTCCCGCCGAAGCTTCCTTGGCACCAGCGCCGCAGCTGCCGGCGGTCTGATGTTTGGCTTTCATATTCCGCAGGCCGGTGCGCAAACCTCGCAGGCCGATGAAGTCAACGCCTGGGTCGTCGTCAAGCCGGACGATACCATCGTGATCCGCATTGCCCGTTCAGAGATGGGCCAGGGCACCCTGACAGGCTTGGCGCAGTTAGTGGCTGAGGAGCTCGACTGCGACTGGCGTAAAGTCACGACCGAATACCCAACACCGGGCCAGAATCAGGCACGCAAACGTGTCTGGGGTGATTTTGGCACGGGCGGCAGTCGCGGCATTCGCGCCTCGCACGACTATGTCCGCAAGGGTGGCGCCACGGCGCGCATGATGCTAGTACAAGCAGCGGCCAACGCATGGCAGGTACCGGCGACCGAATGCCGCGCCGCCAACAGTATCATCACCCATCTGCCGACTGGCAAAACCACCAGCTACGGCAAGGTCGCGCTCGCCGCCGCCAAAATCACGCCACCAGAAAGCGTGACACTCAAAGATCCCAAGGACTGGAAACTCGCTGGCAAACGCTTGGCCCGTCTGGATACGATCGACAAAACGACCGGTAAGCAAATCTACGGTACGGACCTGGTCTTTCCCGGCATGCTCAATGCCGCGATCAAGGATTGCCCTGTATTCGGCGGCAAACTCAAGAGTTTTAATGCCGCGGCGATCGAAAAACGTCCGGGCGTCAAAAAAGTCGTGCGCGTTGGTGATAGCGCAGTGGCCGTCGTGGCGGATACCTGGTGGCGCGCCAAATCGGCCCTCGACGCATTGCCGATCGAATGGGATAACGGTCCGAATGCACAGGTCTCCAGTGCCAGCATCGCGCAAATCCTCAAGGCCGGTCTGGATGCCAAGGATGCCGTGACCGGTAACGCCAATGGCGATGCGCCGGCCAATATTGCTGCTGCCGTGCGAAAGATCGAAGCCGTGTACGCTGTGCCGTACCAAAATCACGCCACCATGGAAACCATGAACGCTACCGCGCGCTGGACGCCAGAGCGTTGCGAGGTCTGGACCCCAACCCAAAACGGCGAAGCGGCCCTGGCGGCAGTGGTGGAATCGTCCGGCCTGCCGATCAGCCAATGTGATGTCTACAAAATCCATTTGGGCGGCGGCTTTGGTCGGCGTGGTCAGTCTGACTGGGTCAATCAAGTCGTGGAAATTGCCAAGCAAATGCCCGGCACGCATATCAAGTTGATCTGGAGCCGCGAAGAAGACATGTTGCATGGCCGTTACCATCCGGTCACCCAATGCAAACTGACGGCTGGTTTGGATGCTAAAGGCGAAGTCACCGGTCTGCATATGCGGATTTCCGGTCAGTCGATTCTGGCGGCTTTAGCGCCACAGCGCATCAAGGACGGTAAAGATCCGGCGGTGTTTCAGGGTCTCGAAGCGAGCGGACCGGAAGCGGGCATCGGTTATACCTTCCCCAATCTGTTAGTCGACCACGCGATGCGCAATCCACATGTGCCGCCGGGTTTTTGGCGCGGGGTGAACCTGAACCAGAATACGATTTATCTCGAATGCTTCATCGATGAAATCGCCCATGCGACCAAACAGGATCCATTGGCCCTGCGGCGCAAATTGATGGTGAATCATCCCAAGCATCTGGCAGTACTGAACGCGGTGGCAGAAAAAGCCGGCTGGGGCAAGCCTGCACCCAAAGGCGTTTTCCGTGGTTTGGCGCAAGCAATGGGATACGGCAGTTATGTGGCCGCCTGTGCGGAAGTCACGGTTAGTCCTGCCGGTGATCTGAAAGTGCTGCGCATCGTCGCCGCCACCGATTCCGGTCATGCCGTCAATCCGCAGCAGATCGAAGCGCAGATCGAAGGTTCCTTCGCCTACGGTTTGTCGGCTGCGCTGTTTGGCGAATGCACCGTCAAGGATGGCCGGATTGAGCAGGATAACTTCCATACGTATCCGGTGGTGAAGATGGCGCATATGCCAAAGGTCGAATCGATCGTCATGCCGTCCGGTGGCTTTTGGGGTGGCGTTGGTGAGCCGACGATTGCGGTCGCAGCGCCGGCTGTACTGAACGCGATTTTTGCGGCGACCGGCAAACGCATCCGTACTCTGCCGCTGAAAAATCAGCTCAAGAAAACGACCTGAGCAAGGGCTTATGCAGAGCCGATGGCGGATGCTTAAGGCGATGTTGCTGTTGACGTGCTTATCCACGTCAACAGCCGGTGCATTATCTGCAGCCGCCTCAGCGCAGACCCATGCACCCGCATGGCAGCAGATTGGCGATGCGATACCCGCTTCGCTCACTGGCGTTGCGGGCGACCCGCAGCGCGGTCGGGCGATCGTGAGTAATCGACGCCTTGGCCTGTGTTTGTTATGTCACAGCGGGCCCTTTGCCGAAGCGCCTTTTCAGGGTGATCTGGCGCCTTCACTGGCCGGTGCCGGTGCGCGTTGGTCGGAAGGTCAGCTGCGATTGCGCATGGTCGATGCATCCAAGGCGAATCCTGACACCATCATGCCAGCCTATTTTCAGACTGCAGGTCTGACCCAGGTCGGTGGAGCGTGGCGTGAAAAAACCATCTTGTCGGCGCAGCAGATTGAAGATGTGGTCGCCTTGTTAGTCAGCCTTCAATAGGAAGTTCGTAGCGTGCTTTTGTCAATCTAATGTCCTCCTTATGTCTTCCTTATGCCCTCCTTAATTCGCCCCGATTTCAAACGTCGCCGCATCGTCATCAACGGTGCTGCTGTCGCTGGCACCATCGTCACAGCGCCGTCGGTGCTGGCCATGTCCGATGATCTGGACGTCACCATTTTAGCGGCGACCAAAGGGCAGCCAGTGCGGGCAGAAAAAGTCACGCTCGACATCGCTCCACTGGTCGAAAACGGCAATACAGTGCCGGTGACGATCACGGTCGACAGTCCCATGACTGCCGGCGATCATGTGCTGAGCATCGCCTTATTCAATGAACGCAATCCGCAACGCGAAGTCGCCAGCTTTACGCTTGGACCAAGAGCCGGACGGGCCAGCGTCAGCACGCGGATCCGCCTGGCGACCTCGCAAAAACTGGTCGCGATCGCCCACACCAGCGATGGGGCATACTGGTCCGCCTCGGCCGACGTGATCGTCGCCATAGCGGCCTGCCTGGAAGGAGATGACTGAGATGGCACGCACCATGATCAAAGCCCCGGCAACGGCCAAACGCGGGGAGCCGATTGACATTCGCACCCTGATCCAGCATCCCATGGAAACCGGCCAGCGCCCCGGCGCGGACGGCAAGATTTTGTCGCAAAATATCCTCCGCCGCTTTCGCTGTGTCTATGCTGGCGAACTGGTTTTCAGCGCGCAGCTGTATCCCGCCATCGCCGCCAATCCGTATCTTCAATTCAGTACCCTGGCCACCGTGAGTGGCAACATCAGCCTGAGCTGGGAAGGCGATCAAGGCTTTAGTCAGACCGAAACCATCTCGATCATCGTCACCGACTGAGTATGCGCGCCGGGATCTTCCTTTTTGTATTGGCCTGTATGTCAACTCAGGCAGCGCAGGCAGCCCAGACAGCCAACGGGCAAAATGCAGCCGATGCACGCCGCTCAGGCCTGAGCTTCATGCTGCCGGCCACACAGGCGCTGCAAAACGACGATAGTCAAAATCCAGCCATGCTATGGCGTCAGGAAGGACAGCAGCTATGGCAGCGTCGTGAGGGTGGCCTGACAAAGTCTTGTGCCGACTGTCACGGCCAGCCTGTTACCATGCGCGGTGTGGCGCGTCGTTTTCCGGCCTTTGATACCGAGCTGGGACGGCCGGTCAATTTTGGGCAACGCATCAATCTGTGTCGTGAACGGCGTCAAATGAGCGCACCATTGGCTTTGGAAAGCAATGAACTATTAGCGCTAGAGGTCTTGCTGGCGCTGCAGTCCAGGGGCATGCCGATCACGCCGCCTTCTGACGCGCGCCTGACTGCCTTTCGCGAGCGTGGCCAACAGCGCTTTATGCAACGTATTGGCCAGCTCAATCTGTCGTGCGCCCAGTGTCATGACACCAACGCCGGCCGACATCTGGCCAGCAGCGTGATCCCGCAGGGGCATGCCACAGGCTATCCGATTTATCGGCTGGAATGGCAGGGGGTCGGATCATTGCAGCGACGCCTGCGTAATTGTATGGCCGGTGTGCGCGCCGAATTGCCCGCCTATGGCGCCATTGAACTGACCGAACTGGAGCTTTACCTGGCCAGTCGTGCTGCCGGCATGTTGCTCGAAGCGCCGGCGGTGCGACCCTGAATAAATTTGTTATTTGAAGATGTGAGAAATTAACGATGCAAGATACTCTGGCCGAAGCCACTGCAGAATCACCTACTAATGCAGTCACCATCGCCCCTGTCATGCCGCCCTGCGCGCCGATTTCCGCTGCCACTACGGCACTGGCAGCCGGCCATTTAAGCGACGTCATCAGGATCGCCATTGAATACACTCCGCAGCAGCAGGCCGTAGTGGTATCGGACGCCCGCTGTCCGCTGGCCGCGACCCTCACCGCAGCGTATCGAAGCTGTTTGCCGGCCGCGCTGTTCATCGATTTCGACAGTGTGGCACCGGCGCAGATTCTTAGCACGCTCACGGCGCTCAAGCCGGGTGATTTGGTCGTGCTGGTGCAGTCGAGCAGTTTTCGCCTCGACGCTTATCGCCTGCGGGTTGAATTATTTAAACGCTCACTCAAGGTCATCGAACACGCCCATCTGGGACGCATGCCCGGTCCGGAGTCGCTGTGCTACATCGACGGGCTGGCCTACGACCCGGCGTATTATCGCGTCATAGGCCCCGCCCTCAAGCAACGCATCGATGCTGCAAAAAGTGCCGTCGTCGACAGCGGCGGCGCCCTGCTGCGCTTCGATTCACCGCTCGAATCGGCCAAGATCAACATCGGCGACTACCGCGACATGCATAACGTCGGCGGACAATTCCCCATCGGCGAAGTGTTTACCGAGGCGCAGAATCTGGAGGCGGTACACGGCCGGGTGCGTATTTTTGTATTTGGTGACACCGAATTTTGCGTCAACAAACCAGCGCAGCCGATCACGCTGGTCATCGAAGCCGGCCGCGTCATCGAGGTCATCGATTCCACGCCGGAGTTCGATGCGGTCTTGGCGCTGATCCGTGCCGCCGAAGGCGAGATCTGGCTGCGCGAATTAGGCTTTGGCATGAACCGCGCATTTTCGCGTGACCAGCTGGTGCGCGACATCGGCACCTACGAGCGCATGTGCGGCATTCACCTCTCCCTGGGCGCCAAACACGGTGTGTACAACAAGCCCGGCTTCAAACGCCGCGACACGCGTTTTCACGTCGATGTGTTTGCTGTCACCGAGGCTGTTTTTCTGGATAATGAACAGGTTTATCGTGATGGCGCATGGCAGGTTTGAGCGTACGCTGTTCGCATCAACGTGTCACAATAACCGCCTAATCAAATTAGGCAGGTATTGAGGATGCTTCAGCCACCTCGCCATCGATGCTGCTTCAACTTACCAAAGGTGCATTTTGTCCGTCGATTCCAGTAAAAAAAGTACCCTGGCCACCCTCACCGTTGCCGCTATAGGCGTGGTGTATGGCGATATCGGTACCAGTCCGCTGTACGCCATGAAAGAAGTCTTTTCCAAAGACCATGGCCTGCCTCTTAACGCGGAAAATATATTCGGCATCGTTTCGCTGATTTTCTGGGGACTCACGCTCATTGTGTCACTCAAATATGTGGCCCTCATCTTGCGCGCCAATAATCGCGGTGAAGGCGGCGTGATGAGTCTGATGGCGCTGGCGATTGAATCGGTCGGCAAAAATTCGCGCTGGGCCACGCCCCTGACCATCGTCGGCCTGGCGGGCGCTTCGCTTTTTTATGGCGACGGCGTCATCACGCCGGCCATTTCGGTTCTATCCGCTATTGAAGGCCTGGAAGTTGCCACACCGGCATTTCAGCCCTATATTCTGCCACTGACTATTACTGTGCTCGTCGCGCTGTACGCGGTTCAGCATACCGGCACCGGCGGGATTGGCAAATGGTTTGGCCCGATCATGCTGATCTGGTTTGCCGTTTTATCCGTCATGGGCGTCATCAATATCATCGCCAACCCAAACATTCTCGGGGCCCTCAATCCGGTGCATGGGATACGCTTCTTTTTCAATAATGGCTGGATCGGTTTCATCGCCCTGGGCGCCGTGGTGCTGGCCTTCACTGGCGCCGAAGCCCTGTATGCCGACATGGGACATTTCGGGAAGCGGCCGATCCGGCTGGCCTGGTTTGGCATCGCGTTTCCGGCGCTGGCGCTAAATTATCTAGGTCAGGGTGCGCTGCTTCTCGCGCAGCCGGATGCCGTATCCAATCCGTTTTATCAGCAACTCGGCACATGGAGTATTTTGCCGCTGGTCGTACTGTCGACCATTGCCACGGTCATCGCCTCGCAAGCCACCATCTCCGGTACCTTTTCGGTCACTCAACAGGCCATCTCGTTAGGCTTTTTGCCCCGCATGCGCGTCATCTATACTTCAGACCAGGAAATCGGTCAGATCTACATCCCGCTGGCCAACTGGCTGCAGCTGGTGGTGGTGGTACTGGCGGTGCTCGGTTTTGGATCCTCCTCCAATTTGGCGTCGGCCTACGGCATAGCCGTCACAGTCACCATGCTGACCACCACCGTTCTGACCTTCTTTGTATTGCGCTATCGCTGGCGCTATCATCTGCTGCTTTGCGTTGGCGCTACCGGGTTTTTCTTCTTGATTGACTTCGCTTTATTTTCCGCCAACGTGCTGAAAATTTTACATGGCGGCTGGTTCCCGCTCGCACTGGGAGCGGTCATCATGACAGTCATGACGACGTGGCATACCGGCCGGCGCCTAGTCTTTGAAGAATTGCAAAAACAATCCATTCCCCTGAAAGATTTTCTGACCTCGCTGTTCATCGCCCCACCCCACAGGGTTGAAGGTACGGGCATTTTTTTCCGCCCGCTGGGCGATGGTGTACCGCATGCCTTATTGCATAATCTGCTGCACAACAAGGTACTCCATGAGCGGATCATTTTTCTGACGGTAATCAACGTCGACATTCCCTTCGTCCCCCTGGAAGAGCGCATCCAACTCGAAACCTTGGGGCACGCGTGCTATCAACTCAATTTGCGCTATGGCTTCAAAGAAGAGCGCGACATTCCTGCTGCGCTCACCCTCTGTGAAGGCGTCGGCCTTGAATTTAATATGATGGAAACGTCGTTTTTCATCACCCGACAAACTGTCATTTCAACCATTGGCAGCGGCATGGCGAGCTGGCGCGAAATCCTGTTTGCGACCATGTCGCGCAACGCCCGCGACGCCGCTGATTATTTCAAAGTCCCGACTAACCGGGTCATCGAACTGGGCACCCAGGTCGAAATTTAAAGTCCGTTTTTCAAGCGCAGAAATAAACTGGTTCGGTTTTTCGCCGGCCAGTTTTTTTTGTGTCTTTTTTTTCATTCCGCCTGAATCCATCACTTCCCATCCCGCTTGTCGTCTAGCCACGTCAAGTGTCGTAAGTTGTTGTCATTAAATTCACAAAATTTTGATTAAAAAGACAATATTTGGTCAAATGAGCCCTGATCTTTTGCTTAATAAATTGCTAAGTTTTTAAGCAAAAGCGAAAACCAGTTGTCTCCCACAATGCGCCACCTTTTTAAGGAATATCTTGTGAAAAAGTCACTTCTTGCACTCACTCTTTTAGGCTCCTTCACCAGCGCTGCATTCGCGCAATCCTCAACCCCCGCCTCCAATATCAGCATCTACGGCATCGTCGATCTGGGCCTTAACTTTGAAAAAGGCACCAATAGCCGTACGAGCCTATACAGCGGCAATCAATCCGGCAGCCGTCTCGGCTTTAAGGGAAATGAAGATCTGGGTGGTGGCTTGTCGGCCATCTTCCAACTGGAAAATGGCTTTAATGCCGATGCCGGCACACTCGCACAAGGTAACCGCGTATTTGGTCGGCGCGCCACCGTCGGTTTATCCGGCGAATTTGGTGAACTCAATCTGGGCCGTCGCAACACGCCTTACTACAACGCGATTGATGGCGTCGATCCGATGAATGTCGGATTCGCCGGCAATGCCTCCAATCTGATTGAAAAAACCGGCAGTTTGGCTGATTTATCAGGCGTCAGGATGGAAAATAGCGTGTTCTACACTTCGCCATTGCTGGTGAATAGCTTAAAGGCGGAAATTGCGTGGGGCATAGGCGAAGTCCCTGGAAATAACACCGCTAATCGTCAATTTGGCGGTTCGCTGCTTTACACCCAGAACGAATTCACCCTAGGACTGGCGCACCATAACGCTAAAGATGCGCTAGGCGAAGCGAGCAGAAAAAATACTATGCTCACCGGCAAATATGCCATACCCCTCCTCACCGTTTCTTTAGCCTACGCACAAAACCGTAAGGATGACAGCTACAAATCCGATGACGTTCTCCTTGGTCTGAGCGTTCCATTGCAGGACGGGCACAAATTGATGGCGTCCTACATTCGAAAAGACGACAAAACCGCACTCAATGCGGATGCCAAGCAAATTGCCCTGGCCTATACCTACGATTTTTCCAAGCGCACTAATTTTTATGCGTCCTACGCAAAAATCAACAACGACTCTGGTGCCAATTACAAAACGAATAGTACGTTTGGCGACCGCGAAGCCAACTTTGGTATTCGCCACAAATTTTAAAACAGTAATAAACCACCGCGCACCAAATCATCCCGTATTTAACTTAGGAAATCACATGACTTCGCCAGCTGCTAACGCCAATGAACAAGTAAGCCAACTCTATATCGCCCTCTTTAATCGCGCACCGGAAAGCGCCGGTTTTAATTATTGGGTGCAACGCATGAATAACGGTGATAGCTTTGCTTTCATCGCACAAGAAATGTTTAATTGTGAAGCTGCCCGGGTCACCTATCCAAAGTCCTTCACCAGCACACAAATCATCAATACCTTCTATGCCAACGTACTCGGTCGCACCCCGGACGCCGAGGGTTTAACGTATTGGAAGGCGCGTCTGGATGAAAAAGGTGCTAACCCAGGCGCCATCATCACCTCCATGATCGATGCTGTTAATGGCTATAAAGATGGCGACAATAAAGATGCCGACATCAACACTGCCGCGCTCAATTCACAAAAATTACTGAACAATAAACTGGCCGTCAGCCTGAATTATGCCCAGACCTTGAGCGGTGATAACGTCGCAGACGCCACCTCGATTTTGTCCTTGGTAACAGCTACGGACACCACGAAGGCCAATAAATCTGCTTTGGAAAAGACCGACCCGACGCACTACACCCCGCACACCACAGTTCTCACGAAAGGGATTGATTCTGGCGATGCCTTCATCGGCAAAGGCGCTGATGATACCTACATCGGCAATGATACGAACGGTGTCGTCACATTGACCTCGCTCGATGCGATTGATGGCAAAGGCGGCGACAATAGCTTAAACATCAGTGCAACACAGGATATTGACACGACCAAAGCCGTCGGCATCTCAATTCTACATATCCAGACTGCTAATCTGGTATCGACAGGCACCGTAACCACCGACACCACTGCCTGGCCTGATTTAACGAATCTGAACACCACATCGATTGGGGGGGCAAGCTTGACAGCGGCTGGTACGACTGCGATCGTTGAAAAAGAAGTCAAGTTGGGTGCTGGAAACATAATTGTGAACGGCGGTAACGGTGTGAACGTAAGCGTTGCAGACACTACCAACGGCGTCATCAACATTGGGGCAAGCACTGCCGCCAAAGGTGCTGTCGTTGTGACTGAGTTGGTTACTATTACCCCCGGTAGTTCTGCCGGTGCTATTACCGTCAATGGCGGATCAACTGTCACTATTACGGAAACCGCTAAAGTTGATACAACGATTGCTTTAACTTCAACGCAAAGCGCCATTACTGTGACAGGTAACGCTGACACAACGTCCGTGACCGTTAAGCAATCTGCTGCTTATGCGGCTTCTGGTAATGTAAAGTATGCATTGGTCAATGGTGCAGTGACCATCAATGACGCAAACACTGCTTCTTCAACCGCAGCCGGCACCATCACCAGCGTGAGCCTGGAAAACTTCGGCGCTGCCAACGTGAACTCTGGCGCATTGTCCAACATTAAGTTGTCTGGTACCGCTGGTAGTTTTACTCAGAAAAACGGCAGCCTAACAACACCGACTGCCCTGACCGATACACTCATACTGAGTAACGTGACGAGCACAGGCGCTGTGGATCTGAGTTCTGCGCCAACGACGCTCAACATTGTATCCACCGCAGGAATCAACACACTGAATTCGCTGAGCGCATCGGGTGCAACGAGCGTGAATATCAGCGGTGATAAGGCATTGGTTCTGACTTCTGACACATTTTCCGCTAAGGCGTCCATTTTCAGCACCGCTTCTGACGCCGTCACTTTGGGCAGTGCCTTGGCGGTTGATCAAAAGTACACTGGTGGGTCAGGTGCTGACACAATCACGCTGACTTCTGGCGGCACTAAAGCGATATCGACTGGCGATGGCAATGACGTCGTTACTTATGCCGGCGCATTTGGCACTGGTGGATCTTTAGATGTTGGCGCAGGAACAGATACGATCAAAATGACTGCCGCATTAGGTGTCACTGCTACGAGTGATAATGCTTTCTCGACAAAAGTGACTAACTTTGAAGTCCTGGAAATTACCGATGCCACAGCAAAAGCTAACGGTCTTAACATGATGTATGCAGCTGGCGTTAAGAGCGTTATCTTGGATGCCGGAGTAAGCGCTGGCGTATACGCAATCACCAACGCATCTGCCGGCTTCACTTTAACGCAGAAGGCGGCTAATACAGAGGTATTGTCGATCAGCTTAGCGAACGACACCGGCACCAATGATACGGTGAACCTCGCTTTTGCGGCGAACGAAGGGTTCAAAAATCTTAAAGCGATCAACGTATTCAACGTTGAAAACTTATTGATATCGACCAAGGACACTGACACGACAGCGCAAACTTCACAGTTCAGCGTCAATATTGCCGACGCAGCAGCCAAAACCATTGCCGTGAGCGGTGATACAGGCGTGGCATTAACGCTGGATTCAACTACTTTGACGAATGTCGATGCCAGCGGCTTGACAGGCAAAGGCAGCGCAGGTGGATTCAGTTATACCTCGGGTGCATTGGCTGCCGCATCGTCAATCAAAGGTTCTGCCGCAGGTACCAATACGGTTGACTTCTCTGCCAGCGCAGGCGTTGTAACCTACACTGGTGGCACGGGTTCAGACAACATCACGTCTGGAAAAGGCATGAATATGATCACTGGCGGTGGCGGTGAGGACACATTCATCTTTCAAGCCAGCACTAACGGCAACATCACCACAACGATTACCGATGCAAACAAAGGTGATACGTTGACATTCCTTAATAAGGGCGTCGAAACCTTCACTAAAGCCAAGATTGCCTTGGCTGGCACTGCTGTCTATCAAGACTACCTCAACCAAGCCGCTGCTGATGATGGCTCTGCAAACGGCCATATCGCCTGGTTCCAGTATGGTGGAGATACCTATGTAGTCGAAGATAACAGCGCAAGCGCATCATTCGTGAACGGCACTGATATCGTTGTCAAGTTATCGGGGTTGGTCGATCTGTCTGCTGCTACGGGAGCCGGCACAAACGCAATCACCTTGGCCTAAGTCAGGATCAAAGGGCGCCACCTCAAAAGGGTGGCGGATGACAGTTTTCAGCCTTGAAAAACGCCACTGCTCACAAAGCAGTGGCGTTTTTATTTTCAATCCGCATAAGCGATAACATCTGTTGTACCCGAACCGATAATTTCACGGTCTTTTTATGATCCACAATCAAGTTTTCACTCAGCATTAACCTGACCAGTAATTCGCACAGCAATTCGCGATCCAATTTCATTTTCAGTCGTTCGTCCCAGAGGGAAAACACGGTCGACAGTAAATCCTGAAAATGCAACATCGCATCATGAAAAATATGATTGAACAAATTCAATGCAAACTCCGGCGCGACCATAATGAGTTGGCGTGAACTGCCATTGTGCAAATAATCATCCACATAATTAATGAGTGCTAGTAAATGCGCCTCCGGCTCTTCATTTGTGCCGATGTGATCGACCAAGTCTTGCAGGAAGGATTCCCGTTTGTAGAGCGCAAAACCATCCATTAAAGATTCGTGTGAGGAAAAAAAGCGATAAAACTTACTGCGCGAAATACCTGCAGCCTTACAAATATCCAGCACAGAGATACGCTGCGTGAGCGATTCAATGATGACCGATTCCGTCGCGCCAAAAATAGTGCGCATTGTCTGTTCGGTGCGTCTGTTATGTAAGCGCCGACGCGGATCGATGATCACGGTGGAGGATAATTGAAACTTTTTTAACTCTGCCGGCACGCTGGGCTTGTTGGATGAGGAAGACATGGACGAAATAATTGTTTATTAAATTTTTATCAATGTTTATGTGAAAATTTTATTTTGCTCCGATGCGATAAATTCGAAGTTATTGCCTAATATCGAACATACATTTGTATGTCAATATTTTTTAATTAATTTTTTTTCAACTTAAATAAGTGAATGAACCTCATCAATTGTAATTGAAAAGCAGATTTTAAATTTTACTATTAGTAAAAATATTCGTCGATTTACGCTCTGTGCATCCTGTAAATCCGATTATTAGTGGGGGGAATCTAAAAAAAAAGAATGCCGATCTTTGACGGTGCAAGCGTGTCAGTCCGAGGGGCCTGAAGGCTTCAGACCTCCAGCCACTCCCGGCGAATCAAGCTATTCGCCCCTAACTCCTGCGGAGAACCTTGAAATACGATACGTCCGTGCCCCATCACATAGACGCGCTGGGAAATTTCCAGGGCAATCGCCAGTTTTTGCTCTACCAGCAAAATGGCGATGCCCCGATTCTTCAATGCCAGAAGGTATTCGGCGACTAAATCAATAATTTTGGGTGCCAATCCTTCTGTCGGTTCATCGATCATGATGAGATCAGGGTCACCCATGAGCGTGCGGCACAGGGTGAGCATTTGCTGCTCCCCGCCGGATAAAACACCCGCTGCCACGTGCTGGCGCGATTTGAGCCCGGGGAACATCTGATACATATCCGCCAGCTGCCAGCGCGAAGGCTGACCCTTTTTCTGACCCAGGATCAAGTTCTGTTCAACTGTCAAGGTAGGAAAGATGTCGCGGTTTTCCGGTACGTAGCCGATCCCCTTATGGGCAATCTGGAAGGCTTTCAGGCCCAACAATTCCTCGCCTCGGTAATAAATCGAGCCGCTGGCATCGACCAGTCCCATGATCGCTTTGAGCATCGTTGAGCGGCCAACGCCATTGCGACCCAGCAGACTGACGATTTCACCCTCACCAATATGAAGGTCAACGCCATGCAAGACATGACTTTTACCGTAGTAGGCGTGTAAATTTTGAATCGTCAAAAGCGCTGTCATGTTGAGGATTCCATGACCGAATGGCTGCTGAGGTAAGACTCTTGCACTGCAGGGTTGGCGCGAATATTGGCCGGCGTATCGCAGGCGATCATCTCGCCGTACACCAATACCGCGATCCTGTCGGCCAGTCCAAACACTACGCTCATATCGTGCTCGACCATGAGCAACGTTTTACCGACCGTGACTTGTCGAATCAGTTCGACAGCCGCATCTGATTCCGAGCGGCTCATACCGGCCGTTGGCTCATCGAGCAAAATCACCTCGGCGCCACCGGCGATGGTGATGCCGATTTCGAGCGCGCGCTGCTCGGCGTAGGTCAGCAGGCCTGCTACGGTATCGCGCCGGCGCTGTAATCCTATTTGCTCCAGCACCGATTCGGCACGCTCTTGTGCATCGCGCAGACCATTGAGCCGCTGCCAGAACGAATACTTGTAGCCGAGTGACCAAAGAACAGCACAGCGGACATTTTCAAATACCGAGAGCCGATGAAAAATATTCGTTATCTGGAAGCTGCGCGACAGTCCGCGCCGGTTAATTTCAAACGGCCGCAAGCCAAGCAGACTATGGCCATTGAGGCGAATATCACCCCCACTGACGCCAAATCGGCCTGAAATCAGATTAAACAAAGTGGATTTGCCAGCGCCATTGGGACCGATGACGGCAATTCTTTCGCCTTGTGCGACTTGTAAGTGGGTGCCGCGAATGATTTCAGCATTGCCGAAACTTTTGCGAACATCTAATAATTCGAGGGCGAACTGGCTCATGACTCGCGCCGCATCTGTTCTTCTATTTCCATCTCCGCCAAACGCCAGCTCGAGGAAAAAGCTCGTCGGGCATGATGGAAACCAAAACCACCAATGGCGAGAAAGGTCACCGCTACATACCAGCCGGACGGTGCGGCTGCGTCAATGTTCAGGCCAAACAAACGCATCTGCGTCGAGACGATCGAATCCAGTGTCAGCTTGTAGAGCATTTCGATCGCGATAACAAGGCCAGTCAAACACAGCAAACCCAACACCGAGACCGCTATCAGATCCGGCCAGATGCGGGAAAATTTGCCATACTTGATCAGCCGCAGATTTAGCATGATCAGCGACGCTATCCCGCCCGGCGCAGTCATGACGATCAAGATAAAAAACCCACCCAGATACAGCTGCCAGGCATGCGTCCATTCCGACACGACTACGGTCAGAAACACGCCCATGATCGCGCCGATCATGGGACCAAAGAAAAATCCGCTCCCGCCAATAAAGGTAAAGAGCAAAACGCTGCCGGACCGCAGTGCACTGACATTTTCTGCGGTGACGATTTCAAAATTAATCGCCGATAATCCGCCCGCGATGCCAGCAAAAAAGGCCGATAAAATCAGCGTCAGATAGCGCACCCATTGTGCATCGTAGCCAATGAACTCAAGCCGCTCAGGGTTATCGCGCACGGCATTCAGGATGCGCCCTAATGGCGTTTGTGTGAAGGCATACATGGCAATGGTCGACACGAACAGCCACAGCGCAATGAGGTAATACACCTGAATTTGCGGACCGAAGTTCACCCCCAGGAAAGGCTTGCCGTACACACGATTACCGATCACGCCACCCTCGCCACCAAAAAAAGCAGGGAACATGAGCGAACAGGCAAACACCAGCTCGACCATCCCCAATGTAATCATGGAAAAGGTGGTGCCAGATTTTTTCGTCGTGACGTAGCCAAACAGCATACCAAAGCCCATACCGGCCACCCCACCTACGAGCGGAATGAGCACCAACGGCACTGGCCAAGCACCGTCACTAGCGAGATTCATGGCATGCATGGCGCAAAAGGCACCCAGGCCGGAATACACCGCGTGCCCGAACGACAGCATGCCACCCTGCCCCAAGAGCATGTTGTAGGACAGGCCAAAGATCATGATGGTAGCGATCTGCGAGAGGATCGACAGCGATGCGCCCTGACTAAACAGCTGCGGCGCGAGCAGCAGAATCAGGGCAAACAGCGTCCAGATAATCCAGCGCGCCAGGTTCAGGGGTCGATAAATGAGGGGACTGGTCATGCGCTAGCCTTCCCTCGACCCCATAAGACCCTTGGGTCGAAAGATCAAAATCAGCACCAGCAGCAGGTAAGGCATGACCGGGGCTGTCTGCGAGATAGTCAGCTTCAGTAAATCATACGCCGGCGTACTGGTACTGACTGTCAGGCCAAGCAGCCTGAATACATCAAGCAGCGAATAATCCAGCGCCACTGCAAAGGTCTGTAGTACGCCAATTAACAATGAGGCCACCAGCGCGCCGACTAGCGAGCCCAGGCCGCCCACGACCACCACGACAAAGGTAATACTGCCCACAGCCGCCGCCATATTCGGTTCGGTGACGAAGGCATTGCCACCGATGACGCCGGCCAGACCCGCCAGCGCGCAGCCGCCACCAAACACCAGCGTAAAAATACGCGGCACGTTGTGGCCCAGCGCCTCGACGGCCTGCGGATGCGTCAGTGCGGCTTGAATGACCAGGCCAATACGGGTACGCGTCAGGAGCAGATAAATAGCGATCAGCATGAGCAAGGCAATGAGCATCATGAAAGCGCGGTACAGCGGAAAGGTCGTGGTGTAGAGCGTAAAAAGCGATCCCTCCAGCGTCGCCGGTATGGCATACGGAACCGCTGTGCGACCCCAGATCAGCTGGACACATTCGAGCACTACATACGACAGGCCGAAGGTAAACAATAGCTCGGGAATATGGCCATATTGATGCACCCGACGCAGGCCGTACCGCTCCACCAGCGCACCGAGCACCCCAACCAGCAAGGGTGCTATCAGCAGCGCCGGCCAGTAGCCTATGGTCGAACTAATGGCATAAGCGACATACGCCCCAATCATGTAAAACGAGGCATGCGCAAAATTCAATACCCCCATCATGGAAAAAATGAGCGTCAGGCCGGACGACAGCATGAACAATAACAGTCCATAACTCAGGCCGTTGAGTAATGTAAAAAGCGTGAACTCCAATGCGCCAACCTTTCTATTTAGCCTGGCCGCTTCATCTGGCAAGAGCTTGGCTGCGCACTCACGTAGGGCTCGACCTTTTGATCCGTCTTCCAGCCATAACCGGTATTTTCCTGGTCATACTTGACGTCCTTACCATTGATCTTGGTCCAGGTCGCAATATACAAGGTCTGCAGCAGCTGATGATCGGTCTTGCGCATTTCGACCTCGCCATTCATGGATGTCGACTTCGCGCCTTCCATGGCAAACGCCACTTTCACCGGGTCGACTGAATTGGCTTTCTTCATCGCTTCCGTCAGCATTTTCATGATGGTGTAGGTCGACACGACATAAAAATCATCCTTATATTTCTTTTTGTAGGCTTCCTGGATTTCTTTGCCGGCGAATTTTTCCGTATTCGGATGCCAGTAACTGATCATTTTTACCCGCCCGGCTCCGGCAGATCCCATGGCTGAAGGCACGCCCGTGCTGCCGCCGTAATAGGTCATGAAGTTCGCTTTCAGGTCAGCGTCTTTGGCCGACTTGATCAGCAATGCCAGATCGGCCCCCCAGTTACCGGTGATGACCGTGTCGGCACCGGAAGCCTTGATCTTTGCGACATAGGGTGAAAAATCTTTGACCTGACCGATTGGATGAAGATCATCGCCGACGATTTGCACATCAGGACGTTTGCGGGCCAATAATTCTTTCGCCGCACGACTGAGCTGATGACCATGCGAATAATTTTGACCAATAATATAGACCTTCTTGATACTCGGATCCCTCGCCATGAAGGAAGTCAGGGCTTCCATTTTCATGTCGCCATTCGCATCAAAACGAAAATGCCAGAACGAGCATTTACTGTTGGTGAGGTCCGGATCAATCGCGGTGAAATTCAGGAACACGATTTCTTTACCGGGATTGCGTTCGTTATGCTTGTTGACGGCATCGATGAGCGCCAAGGCGACGCCCGAACTATTCCCCTGCGCGATATAACGATAACCTTGATCAATCGCGACCTTCAATTGCGTGAGCGATTCCTGCGGACTGGCTTTATTATCGAAGCCGACAAATTCGATGTTGTGCTGACCGCCGGTCCAGTTATTTTGATTGGATTGACTAGAAAAATCTTGAAAAGCGCGTAGCTGATTCTGACCAATCGGTCCGAAAGGTCCGGACAGTGCATCGATGAAGGCGACTTTAACGTTGTCGGCCAATGCGACAGGACTTGCCAATCCAGCGACCAGGGATGCCGCTAACGCGAGGGGACGAAAATGGATGATCATTTGTCTCTTCCTTATCAATTTTTATAAAAAAACCGGTTTAAAAAACGAGATAAATTCAACTTCATACGCAAGGTGATGGACTGAAGCAGGTAAGGCTCAAGCCGATGGTAATGTGTAATCCTTAAATTGTTCGCGGATTTTATTTTTGAGTATTTTGCCGGTCGCACCGATTGGCAAAGCATCGGCGAAGACCACATCATCTGGCATCCACCATTTGGCGATTTTGCCCTGATAAAATTCCAGCAATTCTGCTTTAGATACGTCCATGCCGGGCTTTTTGACCACGATCAGCAATGGGCGTTCATCCCATTTTGGATGGGCGATACCGATACAGGCAGCCTGTAAAACTGCTGGATGCGCCATCGCGATATTTTCCAGATCAATCGTACCGATCCATTCACCGCCTGATTTGATGACGTCCTTGCTGCGATCAGTAATACGCATGTAGCCATCGGCGCTAATGGTGGCCACGTCGCCGGTCGGAAACCAGCCATCCTGCAGCACCTCACCGCCTTCATTCTTGAAATAACTGCTGATGACCCAGGGGCCCTTGACCAGCAGATTGCCATAGGTCTTGCCGTCCCATGGCAGCGCCTTGCCGGCATCATCGACGATCTTCATGTCGACGCCATAAATGACGTGACCCTGCGTTTCCAGAATGGCTTGCTGATCCTGTTCGGACAAGGCGCCATGCTTGCTTTGCAGCGTGCAGGCCGTACCCAGCGGCGACATTTCCGTCATCCCCCAGGCGTGCACCACATCAATGCCATATTGGTGCCGCAGGGTTTGCATCATGCTGGGCGGGCAGGCCGAACCGCCGATCACCGTACGCTTGAAGCTGGAGAATGTCAGTTTGTTTTGCCCGACATAGGTCAGCAGACCCAACCATACCGTCGGCACACCAGCGGAAAAAGTGACCTGCTCGGATTCAAAGAGTTCGTACAGCGATTTGCCGTCCAGGGCCGGTCCTGGAAAGACCATTTTAGCCCCCGTCAAGGGCACCGAATAAGGTAATCCCCATGCGTTGACATGAAACATCGGCACCACCGGCAGCACCGTATCGCGTCCCGAAACACACAAGGCATCCGGCATGGCCGACGCATACGAATGCAAGACTGTCGAACGATGCGAGTACAGCGCGCCTTTGGGATTGCCGGTCGTGCCGGAGGTATAGCACAGCGTAGCGGCAGAATTTTCATCAAACAGCGGCCAGCAGTAGTCGGCCTGATGTTGGGCGATGAGCGTCTCGTAACACATTAAATGGGGGATCTTGCTCGAGGCCGGCATGCGATCAGGATCGCACATCAAAATGTAGCCGCGAATCGTGTTGCAGTGTGCGGCGAAGGCTTCTACCAGTGGTAAAAACGTCAGATCGAACAGCAGATACTGATCTTCCGCATGATTGGCGATGTAGGCAATATGTTCTGGCGTAAGGCGTGGGTTAATGGTGTGTAAAACAGCACCTGAACCGGAGACGGCATAATAGGCTTCGAGGTGGCGGTAGCCGTTCCAGGCCAGCGTGGCCACCCGATCGCCCATCTTGACGCCCAGACTTTGCAGGGCATTTGCCAGCTGACGCGAACGGGCATGGCACTCACGGTAATTGGTACGATGCAGGTCACCTTCGACGCGGCGTGAAACGATTTCGTTATCACCAAAGTAACGGTCGGCGTGTTCGATAATGCTGGAGATCAGCAGCGGCTGATTCATCATCTGGCCCATTAACGGGCTCTTGGTATAGTGCGACATCATGTCTCCTGATATTTTTAGCGCAGGCGCACTGTGTGCGCTGCATGTCAAATAAGGCAAGTTTTAAAACCATTTTAACTGGCCCATTTTAAGACCATCTGGATGCCAACGGCGCTTCTCTGTCAAAATAGGGGCCAGTGAAAAACTGTCCGTCTTAAAAAAACACTATTCCGGACACCCAGGAAAGCATGCATTGATTAAACGCGAAACACCAGGCCAAGGCAGATACACATGAAGTCGATCGACGCCTTGCCATTTACCCATTCGTTTGGCGCATTACCCGCGGCCTTTCATACCCGGCTCATGCCTACCCCGCTGGCAGCGCCGTATTTGGTGTGCAGCAGCCCTGCCGTAGCGCGCCTGATCGGACTTGATCCGGACGCATTGACGCGTCCTGCCGTAATTGAAGCCCTGGCCGGTAACCGGGTTCCGCATGGCGCAGCACCCCTGGCGGCGGTGTACTCCGGTCATCAGTTTGGTGTTTGGGCTGGACAGCTCGGTGACGGTCGCGCCATTTTGCTCGGTGGTGTCGCCACCGCCGCGGGCACGCTGGAACTGCAATTAAAAGGCGCCGGTCCAACGCCGTATTCGCGCATGGGGGACGGTCGGGCGGTGCTGCGCTCGTCGATTCGCGAATTTCTCTGCTCGGAAGCCATGGCCGGGCTTGGCATCCCGACGTCGCGCGCCCTGTGTGTGACTGGCTCAAAACAGCTGGTCATGCGTGAAGCACCCGAGTCGGTCGCTGTGGCGACCCGCGTGGCACCGAGCTTCGTGCGCTTTGGTTCGTTTGAACATTGGTATTACCAGGATCGTCCGACCGAACTCAAACAGCTGGCCGACTATGTGATTGATCATTTTTATTCCGAACTACGCTTAGGCGAGCACGCGCAAGAAAATCCATATCGCGCTCTTTTAAGCGAAGTTAGCCGACGAACTGCTGTGATGATCGCGCATTGGCAGGCGGTCGGCTTTATGCATGGGGTCATGAATACCGATAACATGTCGATACTTGGGCTCACCATTGATTATGGCCCCTTCGGTTTCATGGAAGCCTTTGATGCCGGCCACATTTGTAATCATACGGACCAGCAGGGTCGTTATGCCTTTCACCGGCAACCCGAAATCGGTCAGTGGAATTGTTATGCTCTTGGGCAGGCACTGCTGCCCTTGATCGGCTCGGAAGAAGAAACCACCGACGCCTTGGCGATCTATCAGCCGACCTTTATCCAGACCCTGGACGCGCTGTTTCATGCCAAACTGGGCTTACTCACTCAGGCGCCGCAAGACAAGGCTTTGATTGACGACCTGCTAGCGCTGCTGCAGGCAAACCACACCGACTATCCCCTGTTTTGGCGTCGCCTGGGCGATTTGCTGATCGATCAGCCGCAAGCCGATGCGCCGCTGCGCGACCTGTTCCTCGATCGCCCTGCTTTCGATCAGTGGGCCCAGCGTTATCGTGCGCGGCTGCAGTCCGAGCACAGTCGCGATCCGGCGCGTAAGCAGCAGATGGACCGCGTTAATCCCAAATACGTCCTGCGTAATTATCTGGCCCAAATCGCCATCGAAAAGGCGCAGAATGACGACTTTTCTGAAGTCGCCAGACTATTATCCGTTCTCGAAAAGCCTTACGATGAACACCCCAACCATGCGGCCTATGCCGCCCTCCCGCCCGACTGGGCCAATGATCTTGAAGTGAGTTGCTCATCATGACCTCGAAAGTCACCAAAACCGACGCCGAATGGCGTGCCCAGCTTGACCCGATGGATTATCGCGTGACCCGTCAAGCGGCCACCGAGCGCGCCTTTAGCGGTCGTTACTGGGACCATCATGCCGCCGGCATCTACACCTGTGTGTGCTGCCATACGCCGCTATTTGAATCCGATACCAAGTTTGATTCCGGCTGCGGCTGGCCGAGTTATTTCAAGGCCATTGACGCGGACAAGGTCAAGGAAGTCGTCGATCGCAGCCACGGCATGCTGCGCACCGAAGTCATCTGCAATGTCTGCGATGCCCACCTGGGCCATAAATTTGACGACGGCCCGCCACCGACCGGGCACCGCTACTGTATTAATTCGGCGTCCCTGCTCTTCACCGAACAGGTGCCACAGAATAAAGATGCCGCGCCATGAAAATTCTGTTTGACTACCTACCGCTGATTCTTTTTTTCTCGGTCTTTAAATGGGCCGGTCATGACCCCGTTGCCGCCCACGCGTTCGCCAATGATTACTTTGCCGGCTTCGTCGCCGGCGGTACGGTAGCGATCACGCAAGCGCCGATACTGCTGGCGACAGTCAGCACGATCGTCATGACGAGTCTACAAATCGGCTGGCAGATCCTGCAGCGCAAAAAAGTGGACCTGATGTTGTGGGTGACCTTCGCCATCATTGCCGTCTTTGGCAGCGCCACGATCTACTTTAATAATGAGATTTTTATCAAGTGGAAGCCGACCATCCTGTACTGGATTTTTGCCGGCGCCTTGTTCATCAGCGATCTGCTGTTGAATAAAAACCTCACGCGGTCCGCGATGGTGAAATTATTCGATGCGCCAGAGGCCGTTTGGCGCCGCCTGAATATGCAATGGGCAGTCTTTTTTGCCGTTCTTGGCGGCTTGAATTTGTATGTCGCTTACCACTTTTCGACCGATGACTGGGTCACCTTCAAATTATTCGGTGCGACCGGTCTGACGTTTGCCTGGCTGATCCTGAACATGATTCCCCTCATGAAGTACATGAAAGATACCGATCCAACATGATGAAAAGCTCTCGTGAATCGATGATTTATACTTTGTTACAAAATTCATTTCACCCCAGTGTGTGTGAATTAATCGATGAATCTGCCCAGCATGCAGGCCACGCCGGCGCTGCATCCGGAGGAGGGCACTATCGATTACACATCATTTCATCCCTTTTTGAAGGTCAAAATCGCATTAATCGGCATCGGCTAGTGTATGATTGCCTGCGCGATTTGATGCGTTCTGAGATACACGCACTGGCCATTACGGCATTAGCGCCTTCAGAAGCAAACGAATAAACAAACGACGTAAAGAATTTCCCTTTTCAATTTGACTTTTAGGAACAGATAATGACTTTCAAACCTGCCCGCTTGCTGGTTACACTTTTGGCAGCCATCGCTTTACCGGTTCTTGCACAAAATCTTGCCATCGTTAATGACAAGAAAATCCCATTATCCCGCGTCGATGCCATGTTGAAGCAAGCCGCCGCACAGGGACAAAAAGATAGTCCAGAATTACGCCAGATGATCAAAGACGAACTGATCACCCGCGAAATCCTGATCCAGGAAGCTGACAAGCTTGGTCTGGGTTCCAGCGCTGAAGTGAAAAGTCAGATTGATAACGCCCGTCAGTCGATCATCATCGGCGCTCTGGTGCGTGACTATATGAAAAAAAACCCGATCGCTGAAGCCGATATCACTACCGAATACGAGCGTTTCAAAGCCCAGACTGGCGACAAAGAATATCGCGCACGTCATATCCTGGTCGAAAAAGAAGATGACGCAAAAGCCATCATCGCCAAGCTTAAGGGCGGCGCCAAGTTTGAAGAGCTGGCCAAGCAATCTAAAGATACCGGCTCCGCAGCCAATGGCGGCGATCTGGACTGGGCATCTCCAGCCTCTTTCGTGCCAGCCTTCTCGACCGCGATGGTCGCGCTGCAAAAAGGTCAGCTGACTGAAAAGCCAGTGCAAACACAATTTGGCTTTCATGTTATCCAGTTGATGGAAACGCGCGCTGCCAAGGTCCCGACTCTGGAAGAACTCAAGCCGCAAATTTCTGAAGCCTTAGCGCAAAAGAAACTGCAGGCTTATCAAGCCCAGCTGCGCGCCAAAGCCAAGATTCAATAAGCTAGCCTTCTTAAAAAACACGCTTCGGCGTGTTTTTTTTCGCCTTATTTCCTGAACTGCCTCCATGCCGGTCGATCATTACGAGAACTTTCCTGTCGCCTCCCTGCTCATGCCGGCCAGATTACGTCCGGCGGTCGAGGCCGTGTATGCCTTTGCCCGCCATGCGGACGACCTGGCAGATGAAGGCCATGCGTCACCGGCAGAACGTCTGGCCGCGCTCAATGCGCTGACCGTGCAGCTCGATCATCTGGGTGCTGGTCGTAGCCTTGATGACGCCATGTTTATCCGACTAGCGAAGGTCGTGCAGCAGTTTGCGCTGCCGCTTGCGCCGCTGCATGCGCTGCTGTCGGCGTTCAGGCAGGATGTCAGCACCCTGCGGTATGCCAATTTCGCCGACCTGCTCGACTATTGCCAGCGCTCGGCCAATCCGGTCGGACGCATCATGTTGCATCTGTATGGGGTCGAGGATGCCCGCAGTCTGGGTGAGTCGGACGCCATCTGCAGCGCGCTGCAGTTGATTAATTTTTTGCAGGATATCGAGGTCGACTGGCGCAAGGGTCGTGTGTATGTGCCGCAGGAGGACTTACACCAGTTTGCCGTGACAGAAGCGCAGATCGCGGCAGGGCTTGTCGATCCGGCATGGCGCGCGCTGATGACATTTGAAATCGGCCGTGCGCGCGCACTGCTGCTTTCAGGCGCCCCCTTGGCCAAGCGTCTGCCGGGCAGGCTGGGCTGGGAGCTGCGCATGGTGGTCCAGGGCGGGCTGCGTATTCTGGATAAAATAGCGGCCGTCGATGGGAATATTTTTTCGCGTCGGCCAACATTACACAAATCTGACTGGCTCACTATTGCCTGGCGCAGTCTGAGGATGTGATGCAGGAGGATGGTATTGATTGTCGAAGTGCGCGCAGTCGGCTAGCATAGCGGCACTTTTCATCTAACTTGTTCAACCGAAGCCAGAGCCATGTCGCCCGACGAATACTGCCAACAAAAAGCTGCCCAGAGCGGTTCCAGTTTTTACTACAGCTTTTTATTCCTGCCAGCTGCCCGTCGCCGCGCGATCACGGCGCTGTATGCGTTTTGCCGCGAAGTCGATGACACGGTCGATGAATGTACCGACGTCAGCATCGCGCATAATAAACTGGCCTGGTGGCGCGGTGAGATCGGCGCCATGCTCGCCGGCAGCCCAAACCATCCGGTGACCAAAGCCCTGGCGCCACATATGCAGGTGTATGGACTTGACAGTCAGCATCTGCTGGCGATTATCGAGGGCATGCAGATGGACCTTAGTCAGACGCGGTATCTCGATTATCCCGGCCTGCAAAAATACTGTTATCACGTGGCCGGCGTGGTCGGTATTCTGTCGGCCAGCATCTTTGGCGCGACCGATCCGCAAACCCTGCGCTATGCCGAAAAACTGGGGCAGGCACTGCAGCTGACGAATATTATTCGCGACGTGGGTGAAGATGCGCGTAAAGGTCGGATCTATTTACCGGTGAATGAATTACAGCAGTTTAATGTCACCGCTGCCGATATTCTCAATGCACGCCACAGCGATCAATTTGTCGCCCTGATGCGGTTTCAGGCCGCGCGCGCGCATGCAGCCTATGAAGAGGCGTTTGCCCTGCTGCCAGCGGCAGACCGGCGCGCGCAACGAACGGGCCTGATCATGGCTAACATTTACCGCGCCTTACTGCGAGAAATCGAACTCGATGGTTTCCATGTGCTGAGCCAGCGCATTTCTCTCACACCCATCCGTAAATTATGGCTGGCTTGGACCAGCTACATTCGTGGCTAAGCAGCCGGGACGCAAGGTCGCTGTCATTGGCGGTGGCTGGTCGGGCTGCGCTGCTGCCATAACGCTGCTCGAACAAGGCATGCAAGTCAGTTTATTTGAAGCGGCCCGCACCGCAGGCGGACGGGCCAGACGCATTGCGCACGACGGCCATGTGCTCGATAATGGTCAGCATATCCTGCTTGGTGCTTATCGCCAGACACTGCGCATGATGCGCCGGGTTGGCGTTGATCCAGATGTGGCACTGTATCGACTGCCGCTGCAAATGCCCTACCCGCCCGGCTCGGGCATGTCCTTCGTTGCGCCCCACCTGCCAGCGCCCTTCCATCTGTTGTGGGCACTGCTGCGCGCGCGTGGACTGACGATGCAAGACAAACTAGCCATGGCGCGCTTTTCATCTGCCGCGCGCTGGATGGGCTGGGAGCTGACGACCGATTGTTCGGTGGCGGAATTACTCGAACGTTTTGAGCAGACCGATCGACTGACGCAATTATTATGGCGCCCGCTGTGCTTGGCCGCCCTCAATATCGCGCCCGAACGCGCGTCGGCCAAGGTGTTTTTGGCGGTCTTGCGCGACAGTCTGGGCGGCCGGCGGCATGCTTCGGATATGCTGCTGCCGCGCTGGGATCTGAGCGCACTCTTTCCGGAGCCGGCGCTGCGCTATTTATCTGCGCGTGGTGCGCAGGTGCATCTCGGGCACCGGATTAGTGCGATTTCAGCCGCTGGTTTTGCCACCGAGTCAGCCACCAATTCAGCCCTAACCCAGTGGCAGCTGCACAGTGAGCAGGCTGCCCCCGCAGTGTTTGACGCCGTCGTCATCGCCACAGAGCCTGTGCAGGCGACAAGGCTGCTGGCAGGTATGGCAGCGCCAGAACTGGCCGATTTTAGCTATGAAGCGATTACCACCTGCTATCTGCAATATGCGCCTGAATTCAAGCTGGCCAGACCATTTTTTGCCTTGCTCGATGATCCGGCGCAGCAGCACTGGGGGCAGTTCGTCTTTGACCGCGGGACGCTTGATCCAGTTCAGGCAGGGTTATTAGCTGTCGTCGTCAGCGCATCGTCTGCGGCTTCAGAAAGCGGCCAAGCTGAACTGGCGAAGGCCATCAGCGTACAACTGGCCCTCGCGCTCAGACAGCCCCAGTTAGCAGCGCCCCAATGGACGCAGGTGATCACCGAAAAACGCGCCACCTTTGCCTGCACGCCCGGACTTCAACGCCCCACCAACACGACTGGCCATGCAGGACTGGTGATCGCCGGCGACTACACGGCCGGCGACTATCCCGCGACGCTCGAAGGTGCTGTACGCAGTGGTATTCAGGCAGCACGATCACTTTGTACAGCTTAATTTTGTGGTGCGATTAATTAGTGCGGTGACATAGTGCGATTATCTTTAGCGTTCACATGAAGTGATGTGATGGAGTGATTACATGCAGCGATTATGTGCTGCTTTATACGCTGCCGTTATACGCTGCCATTACACGCTGCAAAACAAATCGCCTCAGGAATGCTCACGAATCTTGGTCATGGCTTCATCGATGCGCTCCACCCCGATCACGGTAAGACCTTCGATCTTTTGTTTGGGCGCATTTGACTTGGGAATCAGGGCGATGGAAAAGCCCAGCTTGGCGGCTTCGCGCAGACGCTCCTGACCACGCGGTGCAGGACGGATTTCACCCGCCAAACCGACTTCACCAAACACCACCAGACCGCGCGGCAAAGGTTTATTGCGCATCGAGGAGTGAATCGCCAGCAGCACCGCCAGATCGGCAGCCGGTTCGGTAATCTTGACACCGCCCACAGCGTTAATAAATACATCCTGATCAAAGGCAGCAATGCCGGCATGACGATGTAGAACCGCCAGCAGCATCGCCAGCCGGTTCTGTTCTAAGCCGACCGACAGCCGGCGCGCGTTCGGTAAATGTGAAGCATCGACTAAGGCCTGAATCTCCACCAGCAAAGGCCGCGTTCCTTCCTGGGTCACCATCACGCAGGAACCGGCGACCTGCTGATCGTGCTGCGACAAAAACAGCGCCGAAGGATTAGAAACACCCTTCAGACCTTTTTCGGTCATCGCAAACACGCCTAGTTCATTCACCGCGCCAAAGCGATTTTTAAACGCCCGCACCAGACGAAAACTCGAATGCGTATCGCCCTCAAAATACAATACCGTATCGACGATGTGTTCCAGTACGCGCGGCCCGGCCAGCGCGCCTTCCTTGGTCACATGACCGACCATGATGATCGTCACGCCGCTCAGTTTGGCAAAGCGGGTTAATTGCGCCGCACATTCACGCACCTGGGCGACTGAGCCTGGGGCGGAACTTAAGGCATCCGAATACACCGTCTGAATCGAGTCGATCACAGCCACCGCCGGCTTGTGCTCAGCCAGGGTGGCGAGAATTTTCTCCAGCTGGATCTCGGCTTGCAGCATGAGTTCCTTGGCATCCACCGCCAGCCGTTTAGCGCGCAAGGCAATCTGCGCACCCGACTCTTCACCGCTGACGTACAAAACTTTTTTGTCTTTCGATAAATTGGCCAGCGCCTGTAACAGCAAGGTGGATTTGCCGATACCCGGATCGCCACCAATCAGTACCACCCCACCGGCGACCAGACCGCCACCGAGCACACGATCGAATTCTTCAATACCGGTGCCAAAACGCGGCACATCAATGGCGTCGATGTCGGCCAGCGTGAGAACCGGCGCGGCCTGGGCCAGACCCTGCGGCGGATTGGAATAGCGATTACCGCCCGACTCGACAATGCTCTCGACCAGCGTATTCCATTGCCCGCAGGCCGGGCATTGTCCGGTCCATTTATTGGCAGTGCCGCCGCACTCAGTGCAGCTGAAATTCGTTTTTACTTTAGCCATGAAAGATCATTTACCGGTGATGATGCATGCAGGATCAGCGCTCTTGCACTGGCACGCGGGGCGCCAGAGCGCACATTAATTCGTAGCCGATGGTGCCAGCTGCTTCTGCCACATCATCGATCGGCAGTCCGTCGCCCCACAGGCTCACTTTGCTGCCGACCTGGGCCTTGGGTACGGGCCGTAAATCAACGGTCAACATATCCATCGAGACCCGACCGACTAAGGTGGAACGCACCCCATCGACCAGGACCGGTGTGCCGCTCGGTGCATGGCGCGGATAGCCATCAGCATACCCACAGGCCACCACACCAATGCGCATCGCTTCGCTGGCGGTAAAGCTGCTGCCATAGCCGACCGCATCGCCCGCCGCCAGCGTTTGTACGCAGATCAATTCACTGTTGAGCGACATCACTGGCAGCAAACCAAAATCGGCCGCGCTGCCCCCGCCGGGCGTGGCACCGTAAAGCATGATGCCGGGGCGCAGCCAGTCGTTGGCCAGCTGCGGATGCAGCAGGATGGTGGCCGAATTCGCGACGCTGCGCGCAGCACTGATGCCCGCGCTCGCGTCATCGAAACAGCGCATCTGCTGCGCGAGCGGTAAAACGGCGTGATTCGGCTGATCGGCATTGGCGAAATGCGTCATCAAGCTGATCTGGCCGATCTGCGACATGGCGCGCAGTCGCGCATAGGCCGCGCGATATTCAGCGGGTGGAAATCCGAGCCGGTTCATGCCGCTATTAAGCTTAAGATAGACATCGATCTTAGCGCCCGCAGGCGCAGCGGCCAGCAGCGCGATCTGTTGCGAACAATGCACCACGGTCTGGATCTGCTGTGCCACACACAAGGCCACATCGGCGGCGTCAAATACACCTTCCAGTAACAAAATCGGCTTGCGCCAGCCAAGTTCACGGCACAATAGCGCCGCCTGAGGTTCTAGCAAACCGAGACCGTCGGCTTCGGCAAACCCACGCAACGCCCGCTCCAGCCCGTGACCATAAGCGTTTGCCTTGACGATGGCCCATACGTTTCCCTGCGGCGCGGCACGTTTTGCCACGCGCAGATTATGTCGCATTGCAGCAATGTCGATGGTAGCAATCAGCGGTCTGGGCATGATGGTAAAGTAAGCGTCTGCGGCGACGCCGAGCTTGGCAATAATGAAGCCATGATTTTACCGGATGCGCAGCGAAAGCCGATGGACATATTTACAGATCTGCTTTCTTTTCATGGTATAAAGCAAGACGCAGTTTTTATTTCTTTACATATGAGATGCGCATGAATCGCGGTTTTTACACCATCATGGGAGCGCAGTTTTTTTCCTCGCTCGCCGATAATGCACTACTCATTGCAGCGATTTCCATTTTAACGGCCAGTAATTCACCTGCCTGGATGACGCCGCTGCTCAAATTGTTTTTTGTCGTCTCGTATGTTGTGCTGGCCGCCTTTGTCGGGGCCTTCGCTGATGCGCTGCCCAAAGGGCGCGTTATGCTGATCACCAATATCATTAAAATTATCGGCTGTGGCATGTTATTCATGCATGTGCATCCGCTGCTTTCCTATGCCGTGGTGGGCTTTGGCGCTGCCGCCTACTCACCAGCCAAATATGGCATTCTGACCGAGTTACTACCGGCTGAAAAATTGGTCGAAGCAAATGGCTGGATCGAAGGCCTGACCATGATTTCGATCATTTTAGGTACCGTCGCCGGTGGCGCGCTGGTCAATCCGCATGTTTCTTCTACCTTGCTTAGTTTTGATTTTCCGCTGATCGACACCGGCATCGATACGCCCGTCGAAGCGGCCTTGAGCGTCATCATGCTCACTTATCTGGTCGCGACACTGTTTAATATGCGCATCCCCGATACCGGCGTGCGTTATCCCGATCAGAAACGCAGCCCGGTCAAACTCATTATTGATTTTTCTCACTGCTACCGTAAATTATGGCAAGACAAACTGGGGCAAATTACGCTCTCCGTGACGACGCTTTTATGGGGCGCCGGCGCGACGCTGCACTTCATCGTCTTTAAATGGGCCGATAAATCGCTGCATATGCCGCTCGATAAATCTTCTGTGCTGGTCGGTGTTACCGCGATCGGCATGGCGCTGGGTGCGGCTGGTGCAGCCCGCCTGATTCCGTTGAAAAAATCACTGTCTGTGATGCCGCTGGGGATCGCCATGGGCGTGACCGTCATGACGCTCATATTCGTTACCTCGGTCTGGGTAGCCTATCCGCTGTTACTGCTGATTGGTGCGCTGGCCGGATTTTATGTCGTGCCGATGAATGCCCTGTTACAGCATCGCGGGCATGTATTGATGAGCGCTGGACACTCGATCGCGGTGCAAAACTTTAACGAAAATATTTCGATTCTGCTGATGCTCGCCTTGTATGCGCTGATGGTGAAACTGGAACTCGATATCAACGTCGTCATCATCTTGTTTGGCACCTTCCTGGCGGCCACGGTGTGTATTGTTATGCGCAAGCACGCTGCGAATCAGCGCGAATTTGATTCGCTCACGCTGATCGGCGAAGCCAAACATGCTGGTTAATTGATCTGCTGCAAACGACGCTGACCGGCGCGCTCGCGCCAGTCATTGGGGACGATAAATCCCCGTTCAATTTCGATGTGTTTTCCCCCTCGATCCGCCAATAAAGCCACCAGTACCGGCATGCTATCGTGTGCAAAGTGCGCCGCCAGTTCGGTGCGCAGTTGGTCTGCCGTGCAGCATTGCTCACTCTGGACGCTGGCAGGTGCGAGCCAGTCGAGCCGTTCAAGACGCAAGCAGGCTTGATCCGCCGCCGCATGCCATTCATCCAGCGCACACCAGAAGCCACGGCAATGCTGCGGATGCAGACCAATGTCATTGTCGAGCAATGTTTGATCCGGATGATAAAACAGCCAGCCTTTGACCAGCGCCTGGGCCCGGCTGATCGGCTGCGGTAAGTAAGTTTGCGCGGCAGGATGCTGACCAAGCGCGAGCTGACGATGGAGAATTTTTCCCATCTTGGCGCCCAGGGTATCGGCCAGATTGGGGCCAACAAAGTAATCGGCTGCCTGACCCGCGCCGCTGCCCTCGAGCAGATAAAATTTGGTCGCAAATTCCCAATGCAAAAGCGTAGCGCCTTCGCGCAAGAGAAAATCAAATTCGCCGATGGTGGCGCTTTTACCTGCCTGGACCTGCAAGCCATGGGCTACCAAAGTACCCTGCTGTGCAAAATAAGTGGCGATCAGTTTTTCAGCATAGCGTCCGAGGCGCGGCGTGGCACCTAGTCCAAGTCGCGCATGGAATTCAGTCGGTGCAGCGTCGAGCCGGCTCAACCATTCTGCGGCTTGTTCGCCGCAGTGCGGGCCGAGGCTGGCAATCAGACCGCCCCACTGCGGGGCTGCAGGGTCGAGCAAATCAGGCGCATCCAGCAGCCAGGCCAAGGCTCTGACGTGCGGGTCCTGCAGATGCGACCAGCGTCGCGCAAACAGCGCCTGAGAGGATTCAGTCAGGGAAATCATACTGCTGCCGAGCCAGACACAGATCGGCCCAGGTTTGCGCCTTGGCGGCCGGTGCCAGTAATAAATCGGCTGGCGCATGCGTGACGATCAGCGGCAAGCCGGCAAAGCGATGAACGCTTCCGCGCGCATTCACCAGGGCCGTCTCACTATCAATGCCCAATAATGTTGCTGCTGCCTGCGCACCGAGGGCAACGATCACTTTGGGCTGCAGTAGGGTAATCTGACGTGCCAGGTAAGGATGACAGGCCGTCAGATCGGCCGCAGCCGGGATGGAAGGCGCGTGGCATTTGACGGCACTGCTCAGATAGACCTGCTGACCCAGGCTTAGGTCGAGCGCGGCCAGCATGTTGTCAAACAGGCGGGCACTGCTGCCAGCGCGCAGACTGTTTTCTTGATCCTGCTCGGCATCTGGTGCATCGCCAACGAACAGCCAGTCGGCCTGCTGATCGCCCTCGCCTGACAGGCTCTGATGACGTCCTCCTGCACGCGGACAGGCCCGGCAGTCATGCACCGCTTGCGTCAATTTGGTCCAATCCATCTGTGCGATATGCGCCGGCAGCGCACTGAGTTCCTCGGCATTCAGTGATGGGGTGGCGGGTGTACGCAGCAGCCAGCGCGGACCAATGCCCAGCTCGTGTAAAAAAGCAGGATTATCGAGATGATTCAGAATCATAGTGGCAGCCGCATCACGAGCGCATCTTCCCGGCTTTGATCCGCGCCTGGGTAATAGGCCTTGCGGCGGCCAATAGGTAAAAAACCATAGCGTTCATATAATTTGACGGCCTGGCTATTTGATGGCCGTACTTCCAACAGGATCGATTGCATGCCGCTGTCGCGCGCAAGATGCGTCATTTGGTCCATTAGGTAGCGACCCCAGCCCTGCCCTTGCAGATCACGTCGCACCGTAATATTCAACAAATGTCCCTCATCAACGGCTGCCATCCACAAAAAATAACCGATTAGCTGCGCATGCTGGTCAGGCAGTATCCAGGCTTCGTAATGTGCCTTGAGCGAATCATGAAAATTACCGGCGCTCCAGGGGTAAGCATGCACGTCCTGTTCGATCTGTATCACGGCCGCGATGTCTTCCGGCTGCAGTCGCTGCAATGGCCCCGGCTGCAGAGCAGATGCGGTCGTGCTGCGCATTTGCGGACGCATTTTTTGAGTGAGATTCATGCGCTCGCCTTGGCCAGGCGTTCGCTAGTCGTCAGGGCGATCTTGTTGCGCAAATAGAGTGGCTGCGCATCGGCTGCCATGCGGGTTTGGCCGTGCGCGAAAGCGTGGGCGGCCAGGCTGGCGATCTGTTCGGCATGCGGCATGATGCGCGGCAGTGCATTGGCTAAAAACGCCGCCGGCAAACTTTGCTCGACGAGCAGCAAGCCATTACCGCAGGCCTGCACCGCACCGATGGGGGCGATTTCTGCCGGCGCCGACAAGGTCGGGGCGACAATTTCCTGCCAGTCGTGTACCAGCCGATACTGCGCCCAATACACTTCGCCCATACGTGCATCCAGCACTGCCAACACCTCGGTGGCGCCGCTTTGCGCATGACAAGCCTGAGCCATCGCCAGCAAACTCACCACGGGAATCACCGGCAGATTAGCCCCATACGCCAGACCCTGGGTTATGCCACAGGCAGTGCGCACGCCCGTAAAAGAGCCCGGACCAAGCCCGTAGCCAATCGCGTCACACTGCGCCAGACGAATACCGGCCTCATGCAGCAAGGCCTGCACCATCGGCAACACCGACTGTGAGTGGGTCTGCACACCGACGCAAACGCGACTGGTCATGCGATCAGCATTCAGCAATGCGACGGAAGCGACTTCGGCGGAGGTTTCAATGGCGAGAATGATAGACATGTCTTATTTTACCGCGACCACCGTCCCGCGCGGGCAATCCTGCTCAGTAAAATAGCGACCGAATTTTAACGCTGATTTTGCGTCTGACTATGCAGCAGCAAATGAAACCACGCATGAAGCGAATGATAAAGTCACTTCGGTTAGCGCCTAAAACCAGCCGTCCTGCATATCCAGCGTGGTCGTATCGAGGCTAGCCAGCAGCGCTAACTGAGGCTGCGTCTTGGGCAGTTCCCATTCAAAAAAATAAGCACAGGCCTGCAATTTGCCGCGATAAAAGTCGCTGTCATGCCCGGTTTTATCGACTGACAGCAACGCCTGCTCAAGCCAGATCCAGGCGACGACGGTGTGACCAAAAACTTCCAGATAAAGCGAGGCGTTGGCCAGCGTTTTATTCAGATCGCCAGCGGCATACAGGGTCTGCGTCACCCTCAGCAGTGCTTGCAGCGTGTCTTGCAGGCTGTGGGCATAGCCTGACAAAGCTGGCAATGTCAGCGCACGCTGGATGGTTTTATGGACCTCGACCCCGAGCGCCTTAAATGCTGCCCCCTCCTTCATGCTGACCTTGCGCCCCAATAGATCGAGGCCCTGAATACCGTGTGTGCCTTCATGGATTGGATTGAGGCGATTATCGCGATAGAACTGCTCAACATTGTACTCACGCGTATAGCCATAACCGCCATGCACCTGAATCGCCAGATTATTCGCTTCTAGACACCATTGTGAAGGCCACGATTTGGCGATCGGCGTAAGAATATCGAGCAGCAGCGTGGCCTGCAGGCGCTGTTCGGCTGAGATGGCGGTGTTTTCATCATCGACCAGTTTGGCGCAATACAAATTGAGCGCCAGTCCGCCTTCGACATACGATTTTTGTGCCAGCAGCATGCGTTTGACATCGGTATGGGCGATGATCGGCAGCTGCGGTGTGGCAGGATCCTTATCCTGCGGTGCGCGGCCTTGCGGACGATTGCGCGCATAATCGAGTGCGTGCAAATAACCGGTATAGCCAAGCATGACCGCACCTAAGCCGACGCCAATGCGCGCCTCATTCATCATGTGGAACATGTTCGCCAGACCCTTGTGCAGCTCGCCGACCAAATAGCCGATCGCACCCGCTTTGCCTTCGGGACGAAATTTGCCTTCGCCGAAATTCAACAGGCAATTGGTCGTCCCACGATAACCCATTTTATGATTGAGCCCGGCCAGCACGACATCATTGCGTTGGCCCAGCGTGCCATCGACATTGACCAATTTTTTTGGCACGATGAACAGCGAAATGCCTTTAACACCGGCGATCAGTTTGCCATCCGGCCCCGGCACTTTTGCCAGCACCAGATGAACAATATTGTCGGACAAATCATGCTCACCGGCCGAGATCCACATCTTGTTACCGGTCAGGCGATACGATCCATCGTCCTGCGGCTCGGCGCGCGTGACGATGTCCGATAAGGATGAACCCGCCTGCGGCTCCGAAAGACACATGGTGCCAAAGTAGCGTCCCTCCAGCATCGGCTTGACGTAAGTATCAATCTGCTGCGGCGATGCGCATTTAAGCAGCGTATTCACATTCCCAATCGTCAGAAACGGATAGGCAGAAGTCGCTGCATTGGCGCCCGTAAAATACGCGAAGCCAGCCTTTTCCACCACAGCCGGCAGCTGCATGCCGCCCATTTCATAATCATGACCGGCGGCCATCAAGCCGGCCGCGCTGAACGCCTTCAAGGCCGGTGCGACTTCGGCAATCATGTGCACTTTTTCGCCATCAAAATGCGGTTCCTGCTGGTCGCTTTTCTTGTTATGAGTGGCAAACAAATCGGTAGCAATCTGCTCACAGGTATCGAGCGCAGCATTAAAGGTTTCGCGCGAATGATCGGCGAAGCGTTCGCGCTCGGTCAGCCGGTCGACCTGCAGCCATTCATAGAGCAAGAAATTGAGATCGCGGCGGGAGAGTATGTTGGATGTCATGGCAGTCTTAAAACAGGTGAAAAAATCTACACAATACGTAAAGCATGGGGGCAGCAAAAATTCCTTTTGAGGATAGCACGCATTATCATTGATTAGCACGATCGTTCGCAAAGCAAGTCGCCCCCTTGGGATCTGTAAGGTTCTGTAAGTTTCAAGCAAGTCTTTTGTAAGTTTCACACTGCACACTGCAAGCCAGTGCAGAATGTGCCTCTTGGGCACGCGCATTTTTCTGCCTATTTATATTATTAATTGAAGGAGACAAGCATGGCCACAGCATCCGCTACAGGCAGCATCACTCCGGAAGAGCGCAAGGTTATCTTTGCTTCTTCCCTGGGTACCGTATTTGAATGGTATGACTTCTATTTGTATGGCTCACTCGCACCGATCATCGCCAAGCAATTTTTTGCGGGTACTGATCCCAACACGGCCTTCATCTTTGCCTTGCTGGCGTTTGCTGCCGGCTTCATCGTTCGTCCGTTTGGCGCCATTGTGTTTGGTCGCCTGGGTGACATGATCGGCCGTAAATATACTTTCCTGGTCACGATCGTGATCATGGGTCTGTCGACTTTCTTAGTCGGTATCCTACCGAGTTATGCAGCCTGGGGCATTGCCGCACCGGTGATCCTGATCAGCCTGCGGATTCTGCAGGGTCTGGCGCTCGGTGGTGAATACGGTGGTGCAGCGACCTATGTTGCTGAACATGCGCCGCACGGCAAGCGCGGTGCCTTCACTTCCTGGATTCAAACAACGGCAACGCTGGGTCTGTTCCTGTCGCTGCTGGTGATCTTGGGAACACGGACAGCCATCGGTGAAGCAGCATTTGCTGAATGGGGCTGGCGCGTTCCGTTCCTGGTGTCGGTGTTCCTGTTGGCTGTCTCTGTCTGGATCCGTATGTCGATGAATGAATCGCCAGCGTTTGCCAAGATGAAGGCCGAGGGCAAAACTTCCAAAGCACCGCTGACCGAATCATTCGGCCAATGGAAAAACCTCAAAATCGTTATTTTGGCGCTCATCGGTTTGACCGCTGGTCAAGCTGTCGTTTGGTACACAGGTCAGTTCTATGCCCTGTTCTTCCTCACACAAACGCTCAAAGTCGATGGCCCTACCGCCAATCTGCTGATCGCCGGCTCGCTGGTACTAGGCACACCGTTCTTCATCGTGTTCGGCTCTTTGTCAGACAAAATCGGACGTAAGAACATCATCATGGCAGGCTGCCTGATCGCTGCATTGACTTACTTCCCAATTTTCTCTGGTCTGACGCACTATGCGAATCCACAGCTGGAAGCCGCGTTGAAAAATGCACCGGTCGTGGTCACGGCCGATCCAAACGACTGTCAGTTCCAGTTCAACCCAACCGGTACCAAGAAGTTCACGTCTTCCTGCGATATCGTGAAGGCAAAATTGGCTGCTGCATCGGTTAACTATTCGAACCAGACTGCCCCAGCTGGCACGGCTGCGACGGTCAAAATCGGCGAAGTTGAGCTGACTTCGTATGTTGCTGCTGGTCTGCCTAAAGAAGAAGCGGCAGCAAAAGACAAAGCCTTCTCGAAAGAGCTGGGCGATGCACTCAAAGCTGCCGGCTATCCTGCCAAGGCCGATTCTGCGCAAATCAACTATCCAATGGTTTTGCTCTTGCTGTTCATCCTGGTGCTGTACGTGACCATGGTGTATGGCCCGATCGCCGCCATGCTGGTTGAAATGTTCCCGACGCGGATTCGCTATACTTCGATGTCACTGCCTTACCATATCGGTAATGGCTGGTTTGGTGGCTTGCTGCCAACGACTGCCTTCGCATTGGTGGCATTTAAGGGCGACATTTACTATGGCCTGTGGTATCCGATCATCATCGCCTTAATGACCTTTGTGGTCGGCATGTTGTTCGTCAAGGAAACCAAGGACGTGGATATCTACGCTGCTGACTAAATGAAGTCACGCTGATCGGCTTCCGTCGGTCAGTCTTGTAGTGAGAAGCCGCCGGGCAGTTTGCCGGCGGCTTTTTTATGCTGCGGCCCAGCAATTCATGGTGAAATGAGAGACAATGTGGGATTGTGCAGCGGCGCGAATTGGATGCGCCCGTGCTCACCTACATTGATCAAGAATTTTTCATGACTTCTTTATGCCCACTTACCGCGGATTTCAAACCGTGAAGCCCGATCCCGCCAGTGCATTAGAAACCTCCGCCGCAGAACGTCCGGCAGCCATGATCTTCATCATGCTCACCGTGTTAATCGACATGATCTCGATTGGCCTGATCATACCTGTCATGCCCGCCTTGATTGGTCAACTGACCACCTCACAAGCCGATCAGGCACTATGGTATGGGCTGATCGGTTTTACCTTTGGCCTTGCCAATTTCTTTGCCTCGCCAGTGCTGGGTGCACTGGCCGACGCCCACGGTCGGCGGCCGGTACTGCTGCTGGGCTTTTGTGGTCTGGCGCTGAATTTTTTTGCTACCGCATTAGCCAGCTCGCTCATGACCCTGATTCTGGTGCGAATCGTTGGCGGCGCCATGCAAGCCAATCAGGCGGTGGCTAATGCCTATGTGGCCGACATCACCCCGCCAGAAAAACGCGCCAAGCGCTTCGGCATGCTGGGTGCGATGTTTGGTTTGGGCTTTATCATTGGTCCGGTAATGGGAGGCTTACTCGGTGCGATCAATATTAAGCTGCCGTTCTTTGTCGCTGGCGGGATGGCGATGCTGAATCTTTTGTACGGTTATTTTGTTTTGCCGGAGTCTTTGCCAATTGAGCGCCGGCACGCTTTTCATTGGCGCACCATTAATCCGCTGGGTGCGCTACGCGATTTGCGCAAACTGACAACGGTCGGGCCCTTGGTAGCGGTGCTGGCCTTTGCCGGACTGGCGCAGTTTATTATGTATAGCAGCTGGGTCTTGTTTACCACCTTCAAATTCGGCTGGACGCCGCTGCAGAATGGCTGGTCGCTGGCAGCGGTCGGTGTGATGTCGGTGATCGTGCAAGGGGTGTTGCTGGGACCGCTTTTGCGTCGCTTTAGCCCACGGCGTTTAGCCATCATGGGACTGATTTCGTCGACCCTGGCCTACCTCCTCTTTGGCCTGGCCACCCAGGGCTGGATGATGTTTGTCATTATTTTTATCAATGTCTTCGGCTTAACCATCTCCGCCAGTTTCAATAGTATTATTTCAGGCGCTGCCGAGGCACATAAACAGGGACAGACGATGGGGGCCATCAGCTCCCTGAATAGTCTGATGACGGTGATTGCTCCCGCTATTGGCGCGCCGTTACTGGGCTTTGTATCGCATTACCCGCAAGGCGACTGGCGGATTGGCGCACCGTTTTATTTCTGCTCACTGCTACAGGCGATTGCGCTCTGGCTGGCCTATGGACACTTTCGCCGGCGGCGTGAAATTCGCCTTGAAGCGCAGAAGGAGTTTTAAAACGTATCAACGAATGAATTTGCCATCCCGGCCGATCATCGTCAATTCGATGTAGGCACTGCCGCTGTGGTCTTGCGGACCGTAGTCAATCATAATGCCGCCAATGTCGAGCCGGTGTATTGACTCAAGCGCGTGCACCAATTTTTCTCGCGTCAGATCTTTACCGGCGCGACGCAATCCCTCGACTAATACCTTGGCATTGACATAACCTTCCATCGACGCATACGACATCGTCACTTTGTTAGACTTCCCTGCATGCATGAATTCCGTGGCCAGATTGCTTAGATGGAGATTCGGCACTGGCATCACCTGCGACACAATCACGCCCGCCCCTGCCGAACCCAGATCGCTGACAAATGCGGCAGACGAATTATTCGACAAGGTCAGGAGTTGAAAATTTCCTCCTGCTTTACGCAAGGCTTTAATGACTTCAACGGTATTTTTGGAGGAGCTGGCGATGATCAGCGCTTCAGGCTGCAGCTTGACTAATGTCTGTGCAATCTGTGTATAGTCTGGATTGACGCGACTAAATTTTTGCACAATATTGGTCGGTAGCTGGCGGCTCGCCATGGTGTTCTTAAAGCCAGTCAGTGCATCGAGTCCAAAGGCATCATCCACATAGAGCAAACCGATTTTATTGAGCTTCAAGGTCGAAAAATACTTGATGGCTTCAGAGACTTCATCCTGATATTTTGGTCTCACATTAAACACCCAACGATTTACCGGACTATGAAAAACAGCCGCACCAGTCGAGGGGAAAAACAGTGGAACGCCATACTGTGCAAGCAGCGGCAGGATCGCTTGGGTATGGGGCGTTCCACGTCCCTGAAAAAAAGCGAAGATGTGTTCTTCGTTTATTAGACGCTTGGCATTGACTGCTGTGATGGCGGGGTCAAATTTGTCATCCAGCGTTTGCAGAATAATCTGCCGGCCGAATACGCCGCCCTGCTTGTTGACCTCTGAAAAATAAGCCAACGCGCCCTCATTCATTTCACGCACTGGTGCGGCAACGATGCCAGTCAAGCCGACAGTCTGGCCAAGTAAAATCGATTTGTCTGTAACGCCTTCTTCGGCATAGGCGGCGATGGGAGAAAGCGCGCAGAATAGTTTGAACGATAACTGCATGAACTGCCGACTCAAATGCCAACTCCATTGCCAACTCAACGGTCGATTCAACTCTCCTCGAATTGCGCGCATAAAAGCATCCTTTGAGAACATGGAATTCATATCAGAACCAGCGTAGTGAAAAGGGTTTTTCTCTGCAGCCATGAAAAAAATATCATGCGCTGGCGAGGGCCGGCACCAGTTCAAGTATATAAGTCAACGCGCGCATTGGCGGTCTGAGTGTCGTATGGGTGATGCATGCTGGACGCTTAATTAAGGCAATCCCGGCTTGCTCTGGTGACGCATCTTTTTTTATATCCATTACGCATTGAAGGGCGTAATAATTGACGGTTAACATCGAGGTATTCATGGGCTTTTTTGACGTTGATGCGACTTGATTTACTTTTGTAGACTTTGATGCGGCTGGATAGACTACATCGGCCAAATCATCAGTCAATTTATTGGCGGCAAGATGCTTCGCACGCGATTACGTAAAATCCTATATATTTGAGAGGTCCCTCGTCGACAATTTATTGGGCGATAGCCATTTCAAAACATAGGAGATCTCATGAAATCCAGCTCGACTCTTTGCCGGCTGCTGTTGGCCTTTTTTGCAGCGAATGCCTGCGCCTTGTCCGTGGCTACGGCACAAACTGCGCCGCCGGCCGCTGCGAAAGCCCCCGTAGTCGATCCGCTCGCTACGATGCTTTCTCAGCTCAGCCTCGACAAATACAAAGCCACCATCAAGGGTCTGACGCTGTTTGGTGATCGTCGCCAAGGCACCGAACGTAACCGCCGCGCTTTGGACTGGATTGAAGCGCAGCTCAAATCATATGGCTGCACCAATGTTGAGCGTCTGCAGTACAGTTTTACCGAGCCAGGACCGCGGCTTTCGTCCGGCCCGGGCGGTGGCGGTGGCCTCGGCGGACCGGCGGGATCCGGTGGCAGTACCCTGTTTGGTGATCGCGCGTACACCGGCGTGAATGGCAATCCCTTGCTGCAAGCGGACGTCAAACTACGCGAACTCAATACCGAGCAAACGCCCATTGGCACATCCATGCGTGAAAACGTCTATTGCACCAAGGTCGGCACCACGCACCCAGAAGAAATGTACATTGTCAGCGCGCACATGGACGGCATCGGCTTTGGTGAAGCCGCCAACGATAACGGTTCCGGTACTGCGTTGGTGATGGAGTTGGCGCGTATTTTTAGTGCACCCGGTGTCAGCACCGAGCGCTCGATTCGCTTTGCGCTATGGAATAATGAAGAGTCTGGTTTGAACGGCGCGCGCGCCTATGTCGAGCAGCGTAAAAATCTGCAGGGCATCGAATCACCCAAGGGTTCGGGCAAGTATCCCGAGCCAAAATGGTTAGGCGTCATCCAGCACGACATGATGTTATGGGACCACGGCATGCCGATCCCCAAGCTCGACGCCGCTGGAAAACCAGTGGTCGATGCCAAGGGTCAGGTAGTTTATGTTTCGCCGCCTGAACAGCGACGCGAGGCTGACGTCAATATCGAATTCCAGTCCAACTCGGTGTTATCAGACGCCTCCGCCAAACTAGCCTGGGTACTCCATGCCGCCAACAACAAGTACGCGACGCACTACCCGGCAGCTGTCGGCCCGCACATGACCAACACCGACTCGATCCCCTTCATGGATCTGGCGCCATCGATTTCCCTGCGTGAAAACGAGCGCGGCCAGCAAATCGGCGCCGGCTGGAATCCCAACTGGCACCAGCCGAGCGACATGTTTTCAACTTACTCTGACAAAGACTTCATGCTAGGTCTCAACGCCGCCCAAACAACCCTGGCAGGCGTCGCCCAACTAAGCGGCGCAAGCATCAAAAAGTAACCCCCCCTGGGGTCAGGTCTTGACATGACATATTTTGAAATTTTTATGGCATGTCAAGACCTGACCCCACAAGTTTCCTATGCGAGCGGCCGCAGGACGTCGCGGCTTCCCTGTTCGTGGCTGATATC
>CANCDR010000015.1 GCA_947374865.1 Oxalobacteraceae bacterium | reverse complement strand
TTGGGCTGCCGCTATCCCATCGTGCAAACGGCAATGGGCTGGGTGGCCGGTCCGGAATTAGTCGCCGCGACCAGTAACGCGGGTGGCTTTGGTTTTCTGGCCGGTGCCACCATCGCCGCGGATCAAATTGAAGCCGACATCCTCAAGGTAAAAGAACTCAACGGCGATCAGCCCTTCGGCCTGAACTTCCATATGTTTCAGCCCAACGCCATGCAATTACTCGACCTGGCGATCAAGCATAAACTGCGCGCTGTGAGTTATGGTCGCGGCCCGGACAAAAAAACCATCGCTCGATTACGCGATGCCGAGATCCATTGCATGCCGACCGTCGGTGCGCTCAAGCACGCGCAAAAAGCCATCGAGATGGGCGCCAACATCATCACCATCCAGGGCGGCGAAGGCGGCGGTCATACTGGCTCTGTGCCGACCACGGTCTTGCTGCCGCAGGTCGTCGATGCGGTTAAGGTGCCGGTGGTGGCAGCAGGCGGATTTTATGATGGTCGCGGATTGATTTCGGCGCTGGCGTTTGGTGCCCAGGGTATCGCCATGGGAACGCGGTTTATGATGACGCGTGATAGTGGTGTGCCGAAAGTTACATTGGATCGCTATCTGGCGGTTAAGGATGCGGAAAAAATTCGTATCTCGTATCTGGTCGACGGCATGCCGCAGCGGATGATCGACAATGAATACCTGAGCATGCTCGAACATGCCTCCCCATTTAAACGGGTACGGATTGCCCTCACGTGTGCCCTGCAAATGAAAGCCCAGACCGGCATGACCATCGGTCACGCCATGGGCATTCTCTGGCAGGCATTACGCGAAGATCCCACGACGATTGCTCAGACCGTGATGGCCGCCAATGCACCCATGCTGCTGCAGCGCGCGATGGTCGATGGCGAACCCGCCAAAGGCGTGATGTCGTCCGGCCAGGTGGCAGCCCTGATCGATCAACTTGAAAGCTGTGAGGAAGTTATCTCCGGCATCGTCGCGCAGGCACGCGACCGACTGGCCAGCCTGGCAAAATTACAAGGAGCGCTGTCATGAGCAGCAACACCAATAAAAATCCCGCCCAATTTCAGACCACGCTGCATGCAAATGGCGTCGCTGAAATCATCCTCAACCGTCCGCCTGTTAATGCCCTCAATGCCGCTGGCTGGCATGCCCTGGCCGCAGAAATTGCCGCGCGCGGAGAATCACCTGAAGTGCGCGTGATCGTCATCCGTGCCGAAGGGCGCGGCTTTTGCGCCGGTGTCGACATCAAGGAACTCAACGCTGACCAAAGCCTGATCGTCTCAGTCAATGCCGGTAATTACGCGACTTTCAAAGCCGTGCATCTGAATAAAGTACCGGTGATCGCCGCCGTACAAGGTTTTGTGCTGGGCGGCGGTATTGGTATTTGTGGTGCCGCGGATATAGTCATCGCTGCCGAAGATGCCTCATTTGGTTTGCCTGAAATCGACCGCGGTGCCATGGGTGGCGCAGCGCATCTGCAGCGCATGTTCGGTGTGCAAAAAACCCGCTATCTGTTTTTCACCGGCGAGATGATCGGTGCACCGGAAGCATTGCGACTGGGCGCTATTGAGCGCGTCGTTACGCGGGAAGCATTACGTGATGAAGCCATGGCGATCGCCGCCAAAATCGCCGCCAAGAGCCCGACCATGGTACGCATCGCCAAGGAAGCCCTGACCGGTGTCGAAGACGGTGATCTGGAAGCCAAGTATCGATGGGAACAGGGCTTCACCATGCAAGCCTATATGAGCGCCGATTCTGCAGAAACCCGCCAGGCCTTCGTCGACAAACGCGACGCCAAGTTTTAAAGGATTTTTTCATGGACCTCAACACCACGCCGCAACAGCAGGCCTTCCGACTTCAGGTGCGAAACTGGCTGGCCGCGCATGTGCCGCGCGAAAAATTTGCCAGCTACGACACACGCGAAGGTTTCGAGCAGCATCGCCGCTGGGAAGCCACGCTGGCCGAAGGCGGCTATAGCAGCGTTATCTGGCCCAAAGAGCTCGGTGGCTTGGGATGCGATCTGATCGAATGGCTGATCTTCGAGGAAGAATACTTTCGCGCCGATGCGCCGATGCGGGTGAACCAGAACGGTATTCTGCTGCTCGGCCCGACCATCATGGAGTTTGGCACGGCCGAACAAAAGGCCCGTTTTTTACCACGCATGGCACGCTGCGATGATATGTGGGCGCAGGGTTGGAGTGAGCCGAACGCCGGCTCTGACATGGCGGCCATTACCAGCCGCGCGCTGCGGGAAGGTGATGAATATGTTCTCAACGGTCAAAAAACCTGGTCGACCCGGGCTATTTTTGCCAACTGGCTGTTCGGCTTGTTTCGCAGCGATCCGGGTTCAAGCCGGCACCATGGCCTGAGTTATCTGTTAGTCCCGCTCGACGCCAAAGGCATTACCATCCGGCCGATTCGCGCGCTCAATGGCAAAGAAGCGTTCGCCGAAATCTTTTTTGATGATGTGCGCGTGAGCGTTGACAATTTGATCGGTGAAGAAGGCCAGGGCTGGCATGTGGCCATGGCGACGGCCGGCTTTGAGCGCGGCTTGCTGCTGCGTTCGCCGGCACGCTATCAACGCACTGCGCAAAAACTGGTCGAGCTCTATCGCCGCCATCAGGCCCAGGCCGACCTCGATCCTTCGATCGCCGATGCCGTCATGAAGTCGTGGATGGGTGCCGAAGCCTATAACCTGGCCAGCTATCACACGGTCGGACGACTGGCCAAGGGCGGCAAGGTCGGTGCCGAATCGAGCACCAATAAAATTTTCTGGTCCGAGCTCGATTTGCATATGCACGAGACGGCCATGCGCATTCTCGGACCGCGCGCCGAGCTGATCGATGACCCCGAAGTGCATGAATGGCTGGAAGGCTTCCTGTTTGCGCAGGCTGGGCCGATCTATGCCGGCACCAACGAAATTCAGCGCAACATCATTGCCGAGCGCGTGCTTGGTCTGCCAAAAAGCTAAGGAACAATACGATGGATTTCACTTTCAGCGAAGACCAGATCGCCTTCCGTCATTCGATGAGCCGTTTTTTGATGACCGAAGCAGCGCCGGAAATGCTGCGCGAGATTTGGGAGACCGACGGTGGTCGTTCACCCGAGCTACGCAATAAAATCGCCGCCCAAGGGCTGACCGCTTTGTCGGTGCCGGAAGCCGAGGGCGGCATGGGCTTGGGCGATGTTGATTGGGCCCTGATGACGCAGGAAATCGGCTACTACGCGATTCCCGATTCACTGGCAGATACGGCCTACGTGGCCGCCGGTATTTTGTCGGCCTTACCTGAAGGGCATGCCTTACGTGCGACCTGGCTGCCTAAGGTCGCCGATGGCAGCGCCCGACTCGCCGTCGGTCATCCGGTCAATCCCTGGGTCGCCGATGCGCAGCTGTCTGATTTATTGTTGATGGCCGAGCCAACGCCGCAGGGTCTGGCCTTGCATGCGCTCAGCCGTGAGGCAGTGCAGATCGCGCCGCTCACGAGCATTGACGCCTCACGTCGTCTGGCGCGTGTTCAGTGGACGCCCAGCAGCAGCTCGCTCGTGCTTAGTGGTGAGCAGGCGCAGCCAATATGGGACGCGGCGCTTGATCGTGCCAACCTCAATATTTCTGGTCAATTGATCGGCTTAGCGCAATGCATGCTGGATCGCTCGGTCGATTACGTCACGCAGCGCAAGCAGTTCGGCAAAGTGATCGGCAGTTTTCAGGCTGTCAAACATCATCTGGCCGATGTCGTGACCTCGATCGAATTTGCCAAGCCCGTGCTGTACCGCGCGGTAGTGGCCATGAACGAAGGCGACGTAAATCGGGCCGCGTATGTATCGCATGCCAAGATCGCCTGTGCCGAAGCCGCCTGGCTGGCTGGGCGCCAAGGGATTCAAACGCATGGCGCGATGGGCTATACCTGGGAAGTGGATCTGCAGATGTTCATGAAGCGCGCCTGGGTACTCAACTCGGCGTGGGGTGACCAGGCCTTTCATAAGGCGCGCTTGCGGTCGATGCTTTTGAGCGATACCGCTGTGTTGGGACCAAGCGCGAGCATGCCTTCCGCTTCGAACACGATTTAATTACAAAGGAAAGACCAAGATGGCCGAAGCCTATATCGTTGATGCGCTGCGCTCGCCCACCGGAAAACGCAAAGGATCGCTGGCCCATGTGCATGGCGCCGATCTGGGCGCGCATGTCATCCGCGGCATCGTCGAGCGCAATGCCATTCCGGCAGAAGATTACGACGACGTGATTTTTGGCTGCGTCGATACCATCGGCGCACTAGCGGGTGATATTGCCCGTACCTCTTGGCTGGCGGCCGGCATGCCGATGTGCGTACCCGGCACCACCATCGATCGTCAGTGTGGCAGCTCACAGCAGGCCGTGCATTTTGCTGCGCAGGCGGTCATGAGCGGTACCCAGGATGTGGTGCTGGCTGGCGGCGTACAGACCATGTCCAGCATTCCGATTTCGTCGGCGATGTTGGCCGGTCAGCCGCTGGGCTTTAGCACGCCTTTTGCCGAGAGTTTGGGCTGGCAGGCGCGTTTTGGTGACGCGCCGGTGAATCAATTTTATGCGGCCCAGCGGATTGCCGACCATTGGGGTATTTCGCGCGCAGACATGGAAGTCTTTGCCAAGGAAAGTCATGACCGCGCATTGCGGGCCATCGCCGAAGGCCGTTTTGAGCGCGAGATTTTGCCTTTTTCAATCGAGGGTGGACAATTTCGCATGGACGAAACGGCGCGTGCATCAACGCTCGAAAAGCTGGCGACATTGCAGCCGGTGGACCCAACATATCCAGGTATCACTGCCGCCGTTTCCAGCTCCACCTGCGATGCGTCGTCGGCTGTATTAGTGGTCTCCGAGGCGGCCTTACAGCGCTATAATCTGACACCCCGGGCCCGCATTCATCACATCAGTGTGCGCGCCGATGATCCGATCTGGCATCTGACAGCACCGATCGCCGCGACCCGTTATGCGCTCAAACGCGCGGGTATGAAGCTGGAAGATATCGATCTGGTCGAAATCAATGAAGCCTTTGCCTCGGTCGTTATGGCCTGGCTCAAGGAAACCGACTACCCACACGAGCGCACCAACGTCAATGGCGGCGCGATCGCGCTCGGTCATCCGCTGGGCGCTTCCGGTACCAAATTAATGACGACGCTATTGCACGAACTGGAACGCACCAAAGGTCGCTACGGCCTGCAAACCATGTGCGAAGGCGGCGGTCAAGCCAATGTCACCATCTTAGAAAGGCTGTAAGCATCATGTCCATCTGTGATCAACGTTGCATCATCATCACCGGCGCCGGCGGCGGTTTAGGGCGCGCTTATGCGCTGGCTTTCGCAGCAGAAGGCGCACAAGTCGTCGTCAATGACATTCGTCCCGACGCGGCCGCCAGCGTGGCAGCCGAAGTGATTGCCGCCGGCGGGCAGGCGATCGCCAATAGCGGTGACATCACCAGCATGGCCGGGGCCCAGGCCATCGTTGATGCAGCCCTCGCGGCCTTTGGTGAAGTGCATGTGCTGGTGAATAATGCCGGCATTCTGCGCGACCGCATGTTCTTGAGTCTGTCGGAAGAAGATTGGGACGCGGTGATGCGGGTGCATCTGAAGGGTCACTTCTGTCTGGCCAATGTGCTCGGCCGACGCTGGCGCGATGCTAAAAAAGCTGGCACGCCGGTGGATCATCCACGTATCATTAACACCAGTTCGGGCGCCGGTCTGCAGGGCTCGATCGGTCAAAGTAATTACGTCGCCGCCAAGGCGGGCATTGCCGGCTTGACGCTGGTGCAGGCCGCTGAGCTGGCACGCTATGGCATCACGGTCAATTGCTTAGCGCCGGCAGCGCGCACCACCATGACCGAAGGTGCCATGCCGGAGATGGTGAAAAAACCCGACAGCGGATTTGATGTCTGGGATCCGCTCAACGTGGCCTCGATCGTGGTGTGGCTCGGCAGTCCCTTGTCGGCCGACGTGACGGGTCGCTGTTTTGAAGCCAAAGGTGGTGAGCTGTCGATCGGTGATGGCTGGCGCACGGGGCACATTGTCGATCACGGCGCGCGCTGGAATCCGGCGGATCTGGGTCCAGTAGTAGCGCGCCTGATCGCCAATGGCGTGCCGCCGCAAAAGGTTTACGGTACTTAATCCAGGCAGCCAGTTTGACTTGAATGAATTCCGCTTAATTTATCGTATTATTAATGAATGTGTCCCATGAATCCATCCCCCGCCTACGTTCCCGCCCATGGTCTGCTCAAGGGTAAAACGGTTCTCGTCACTGCCGCGGCTGGTGCCGGTATCGGCTTTGCCGCAGCCAAGCGTTGCGCCGAAGAGGGTGCCAGTGCGCTGCTCATTTCCGACGTCCACGAGCGACGCATGAACGAAGCGGTCGAGGCCATCAAGCGCGAGACCGGATTGCAAAACGTTTGGGGTCAGCTGTGCAATGTTACTCAGCAGAGCGAGGTCGATGCGCTGCTGGCCACCGCCAAAGAGAAGCTGGGCCGGCTCGACGTGCTGATCAATAACGCCGGACTAGGCACCAGCTGCCGCGTCATGGATATGCCGGACGATGAATGGCATAAGGTGATCGACGTGACCCTCACCGGCACCTTTCGCATGACGCGCGCAGCGCTGCAATTGATGCAGCCGCAAGGCGCTGGCGTTATCATCAATAACGCCTCGGTACTGGGCTGGCGTGCGCAGGTAGAACAGGCGCATTATGCGGCTGCCAAAGCCGGCGTGATGGCCTTTACGCGCTGCTCGGCGTTGGAAGCGGCAGAATTTGGCGTACGCATTAACGCGGTGGCGCCGTCGATCGCGATCCATGCGTTTTTAAAAAAATCCGCCTCCGAAGAATTGCTCACGCAGCTGTCGGCCAAAGAAGCGTTTGGCCGCGGTGCAGAGCCGTGGGAAATCGCCAACGTGATGGTGTTCCTGGCCAGTGATTATTCGAGCTACATGACCGGTGAAGTGATCTCGGTGAGCTCACAACACGCTTAATATGATGAACCAAACCAAGGTGCCGCAATGACAATCACATTAGATTCCCTCGACGGCGTAATGGCCGCTGTTGGTACGCAGCTCGGGCATACCGAGTGGATGCGCATGGAGCAGGACCGTATCCAGCGTTTTGCCGATGCTACCGATGACCAGCAATGGATTCACGTCGATCCGCTGCGCGCTGCCGACGGTCCGTTTGGCGCCTGCATCGCGCATGGCTATCTCACCCTGAGTCTGGCGAGTCGATTCCTGCCTGAGCTGGCGCGTTTTGAGCGGCTCAAAATGGGCATTAATTATGGCTGCGAAGCGGTACGATTTCCGGCCCCGGTCAAGGTGGGCTCGCGTCTGCGCGGGCGTGGCGAATTGCTGAGCGCCGAACTGATCAAGGGTGACGGCGTACAGGTCACAATTCGTATCACCGTCGAAATCGAGGGGCAGGAAAAACCTGCCTGCGTCGTCAATACGATCAGCCGACTTTACTTTGAATAGATCAGGAATTTCATCATGAACATGCAAGAAGCCGTTATCGTTTCAACCGCCCGCACCCCCATCGGTCGCGCCTTTCGTGGCGCCTTCAATGATACCGAAGCGCCGGTCTTAGGCGGTCATGTGATTCGCGCCGCCTTAGAGCGCGCCAAAGTGGACGGCGCCGAGGTCGACGACGTCATTCTCGGCATCGCTGCTCAGCAGGGTAATCAAGGCTATAACCTTGGCCGTCTGTGTACCTATACCGCCGGCTTGCCGGAAAGTGTTGGCGGCATGACGATTGATCGCATGTGTGCTTCAGGCTTGGTCGCGATTGCCAGCGGTGCAAAGAGCATCATGACGGGCGAACACCGGATCGCTGTCGCAGGCGGGCTGGAATCAATTTCGCTGGTACAGAACAAACACAAGAATGCTTACCGCGCGCAGTCTGCCTCGGTGCTGTCGGTCGCGCCAACGGCCTATATTCAGATGATCGAAACGGCAGAACTGGTCTCGCAGCGTTACGGCATCAGCCGCGCTGCGCAGGATGCCTATTCTCTGCAGAGCCAACAGCGTACCGCCGCTGCGCAGGCCGAGGGTAAGTTCAATGACGAGATCGTACCGCTCGACACAGTCAAGCAGCTGTTCGACAAGGAAGGCAACGTCACCGGCACCGAAGCCGTGCGTCTGACGCGTGATGAAGGGAATCGCGCCGATACCTCGCTCGATAGTCTGGCCGCCCTCAAGCCGGTATGGAAAAATGGTCAATGGGTCGCGCAGGGCGAATTCATCACCGCGGGAAATGCTTCGCAGCTTTCTGACGGCGCTTCGGCTGTGGTCGTCATGCAGCGCGATCTGGCGCGTGAACGTGGCTTGGCGCCCTTAGGCGTTTATCGCGGGATGGCTGTAGCAGGCTGTGCTGCCGACGAAATGGGCATTGGTCCGGTAGTCGCGATTCCCAAGCTGCTGCGTCAGACGGGTCTGAGCGTAGCCGATATCGGGCTGTGGGAAATTAACGAAGCCTTTGCCTGCCAGGTCATTTACAGCCGGGATCAGCTGGGAATTCCGAACGATCGTCTGAACGTGAACGGCGGTGCAATCTCGATCGGTCATCCCTTCGGTATGAGCGGTGCGCGGCTGGTGGGGCATGCCCTCATCGAAGGTCGGCGGCGCGGTGTGCGTTATGTTGTGGTCAGTATGTGTATCGGTGGCGGCATGGGCGCGGCGGGATTATTCGAGATTATCTAGTCCAGTTTTCGGGGATGTCGTTCGACGGCAGAAAACAGATTATTAAATTGATCATATTCGGTTCTGCTTATTTGCACGTCCTTTGCACATTTGATGACTACGCTTTTGCGTAGTAGCACTATAATGAATGCGCAATGGAGACAACGCTGTTGAACGACTCATAGCGATACGATAACGATGAAGACACACGAAGTTGATGTCCGCACGACTGCTGCAACGATGCTCACCAACTTTGATCGCTTCGGCCAGGTGCTGGGGCAGATTTATGAAGCGGCGATCGATAGTAGCCAGTGGGCGCGCTGCATGGAAGAGATTCGCGGTGAATTCGATGCTAATTTTGCATCGCTGATCGTGCGTCGCGGCTCTGCTGTGGATGTAGGTTTGATCGTCTCTGCCGGCGGTGGCGTCCCGCTGTCTGACAATAACGCGCTGATTTTTACCAGCCCGTTTCAAAATCTGCCGACCGATAAGCTCGTCACCCTGGGCGAAATCCTTTCCGAATCTGACTGGCGCGACAGCGCTTATTATCGCGACTGGTGCGCACCGCATGGCGTCTTTCATGTGATGGCCTGCGATATCAAAACAAAAAGCGGCAGCATTTACGGCTTCCGTCTGACGCGTCCGGAAAATACCCAGCCTTTTTCAGCTTCCGACCGCACGCTCGCTGAACGTTTATTGCCCCATCTGCGTCGCGCACTGGATCTGCATGAGGTGGTGTATCGCGACCGGCAAATCAGTTCGCTCTACAGCACCGCCATGGCGCAAATGATGGTGGGCGTGATCCTGATCGATGAAAACGGCGCGGTCCAGGAAATCAATTCCATGGGCAAGGGCATTTTGCAGATGAACGATGGTCTGCGTCTGGTCGGTGATCGGCTCGAAGCCGCGTATGGCGAAGATAACCGTAAATTAAACCGGCTGGTGCGGCAGATGCTGACGTCGCAAGAAGGCAGCAAGGTGTCCCTGATCGAGGCCATTTCCGTCAGCCGGCCTTCGGGTAAGGTGAATTTTGGGGTGGTGATCAAGGCCATCGCACCGGATCAATGGACCGAAGGCAAACGCCGTCCGAGCGTCGCGGTATTTGTGCGTGACTGCGAAGCCAAGGCAGATCCGATCGCCGGCTTGGCGCAGAAGATGTTTCAGCTTACCCCGGCCGAAACTGCGCTGGTGATTCATCTGGCAAATGGTCTGTCGCTCGATGAAGCCTCCGAAAAGCTCGACATTCGCCGTAATACGGCCCGCGCGCATCTGCGCTCAATTTATTCCAAAACCGGCGTGCGTCGGCAGCCGGAACTGGTGCGTATTTTCCTCAATAGCGTGGTGATGCTGGGCTCTGGCGATTAAGCACGCTTGACCCTGGTTTACCCCACCGATTTCTGTTCCCGCAAACGCGCAATATCATCCGCTGAATGTCCCAGTTCACGCAGGACGTCATCAGTATGCTGGCCAATGCAGGCGCCGGCGTTCGGCGCTCTGGCCGGTGTGCGCGAGAGTCGCGGTGCCGGGGCCGGCTGCGATTTGCCATCGACTTCGACAAACATGCCGCGCTCAGCGTTATGCGGATGCGCCGCGGCTTCATCAAAATCGAGTACCGGTGCAAAGCAGACGTCGCTTCCTTCTAATAGCGCGCACCATTGGTCGCGTGTTTTAGCGGCGATGCAGGCAGCAATGCGCTGCTTGAGCAGCGGCCATTCGGCCGTGTCATATTGGCGTCGCGGATCGACATCCGTTAAACCCAGTCGCTGCAGCAGCTCGGCATAAAACTGCGGTTCGATCGCGCCCAGCGTGATGAGCTTGCCATCCGCGCAGACAAAGCTGTCGTAAAAAGGCGAAGTATTGAGGAAAAAATTATGCGCCGGATCGTCCGACCAGTATTGAATGGCGCGCATCTGCTGCACCAGGGCGCCCATGGTCGCCACGCCGTCGATAATCGCCGCATCCACTACCTGACCTTGTCCGGAACTGCGGGCTTCGTGCAGAGCGCACATCATGCCAAACAAAAGAAACATCGCGCCACCGCCCATGTCACCGACCAGGGTGGCAGGCAGTACCGGCAGCTCTTTGCCGCGGCGTGAAGTATTGAGCGCGCCGGTGAGGGCGACATAATTGATGTCATGTCCAGCAGCCTGCGCCAGCGGACCAGTCTGGCCCCAGCCGGTGATGCGGCCATACACCAGACGCGGATTGCGCGCGGCCACCGCCTCTGGACCAAAGCCCAGTCGCTCCATCACGCCGGGACGAAAGCCTTCAATCAGGGCATCGGCCGATTCGATCAGCTGCCATGCCAGCGCGATGCCCTCGGCACTTTTCAGATTCACTGCCAGCGAACGCTTACCGCGCTGGCAGGCCATCGTGACATTGCGCGGATGGACATCGGCCGCCCGGTCGATCACGATCACGTCGGCGCCCATATCGGCCAACATCATGCCGGCCAGTGGACCGGGGCCGATGCCGGAAAATTCAATGATGCGTAAACCGGTGAGGGACTGGGTTGAAGATTTCATGGGTTCGTGTTCCTGATCGCGCTGAGCTGACGCTTGATGAATTGATTATTCCACAGACTGCAGCAAGCCAGCACTTTTTGCATAGTCCATTCATAGTATGCCCACCACTGCCTGCGCGGCTAACATCAGTGAGAATAAAAATGCGCTGTTGGCGGAGGAATGACCGCCCGAATCACTTATTGAAAAGGTCACTATGGAGTCGTTTATTTATGATCATGTGCGCACACCCCGCGGCAAGGGTCGCGCGGATGGCAGCCTGCATGAAGTCACACCGGTCTGGTTAGCGCGGGCACCGCTGGTGGCGCTGCGCGATCGCAATGCGCTCGATACGCGCGAAGTACACGATGTCATCATGGGCTGCGTGAGTCCAGTCGGTGAACAGGGCGGTAATATCGCCCGCATGGCCGTACTCAATGCCGACTACGATCAAAGCGTGCCGGGTATTCAGATCGAGCGTGCCTGCGGCTCCGGCCTGGAGGCGGTCGGTTTTGCGGCGGCCAAGGTGATGGCTGGTCAGGCCGATCTGACGATTGGCGGCGGGATTGAAATGATGTCGCGGGTAGCCATGGGCACTGCCGGCGGCGCTTGGGCGCAGGACCCGCAGATGTCGGCCAAAACGTCGTTCATCATGCAGGGTGTATCGGCTGATCTGTTGGCCAGTCTGCATGGTTATAGCCGTACTGATCTGGACGCCTATGCGGCAGAAAGCCATCGGCGCGCTGCGCAGTCATGGGCCGAAAATCGCTTTGCCCGTTCGATCGTGCCGGTGACCGATTTCATTGGTCTGACCCTGCTCGAACGCGACGAAACCATTCGTCCTGAAACCAGCATCGCCACGCTGGCAGCGCTCAAACCGGCCTTTGCCGAGATGGGCCAGAAATACGGCTACGATGCAGTCGCCTTACAGCGCTATCCGCAGTTGGAAAAAATCGACCACACGCACCATGCGGGCAATAGCTCCGGCATCGTCGATGGCGCCGCCGCAGTCTTGGTCGGTAATGCGGATGCTGGCAAACGGCTGAACCTGAAACCACGCGCACGGATTCGTGCCTTCGCCACCATTGGTTCCGAACCGACGGTGATGCTCGACGGTCCGAGCGCTGCAGCGCGCCGCGCACTGCAGCGCGCCGGGATGACGGCCAGTGATATCGATCTGTGGGAGCTCAACGAAGCCTTCTCATCGGTAGTGTTGTGTTTCATGGATGCCTTCAACATCCCGCATGACAAAATCAACGTGAACGGCGGCGCGATCGCCATGGGCCATCCGCTAGGCGCATCGGGCGCCATGATCCTGGGTACGGCGCTCGATGAACTCGAACGCAGCGGCAAGAGCTGCGCGCTGGTGAGCCTGTGTGTGGCGGCCGGTATGGGGTCGGCGATGATTATCGAGCGCGTTGAATGAATTTAGCGAAGGAACAAAATACCATGACAGATGTCATTCGTTATGCAGTCGATTCGGACGGCATCGCCATCCTGACGATTGATTATCCGGGCAAGTCGATGAACGTGATCGACCAGGCATTTATCGACAGCCTGCAGTCCGGCATTGACCGCCTGGTGCAGGACCCGGCCGTGCGGGGCGCGATCATCACTTCGGGCAAAAGCGCCTTCGTCGCCGGCGCTGATCTGGTCAGCATGGAAGCTAATCTCGACAGCATGGCCGAGGACAGCGTGCAAGTCTTGTTTGATAAATTTGCGACGCTGTCGCAGACATTTCGACGGCTTGAAGTATGCGGCAAACCGATCGTGGCAGCCATCAATGGCATCGCCATGGGCGGCGGATTTGAACTGTGTCTGGCCTGTCACTACCGCATCATGGCCGATGCGCCCGGCGTGGTCGTCGGCCTGCCGGAAGTACAAGTCGGCCTGTTACCCGGCGCGGGCGGCACACAAAGACTGCCGCGCATGTTGGGCATCCTGCCGTCGCTGCCTTGGCTGTTAGAAGGAAAAAGCGCCACGCCCGAAAAAGCGCTGGCTGCAGGTCTGGTCAATGTACTGGCCGCGCCGGATCAACTCATGCAAGTCGCTAAAGACTGGTTAATGACGGCCGATGCGTCCAAGGCGATCCAGCCCTGGGATAAAAAAGGTTTCACCATCCCCGGTGGCGGTCCGACCGATGCGCGCGTTGCGCCTGGCTTTGTGGTCGGTAACACCATGCTGCTGGCGAACACCAACGGCAATATGCCGGCACCCTTATCGATTCAGAGCTGTGTTTATGAAGGCAGTTTGCTGCCGATCGATAAAGGTCTGCGGATTGAAACTAAATATCTGCTGGCCGCCTCGAGCTTGAGTCCGGTTTCGCGTAGCATGATTCGCACGCTGTTCATCAATAAATCGAAAGCCGAAAAAGGCCTGCATCGTCCGACCGGTTTTGCGCCATTCACCTGCACTAAACTGGGCATGATTGGCGCCGGAATGATGGGCGCCGGCATTGCACTCACGGCTGCGCAGCGCGGCATGACCGTCATCTTGATCGACCGCGATCAGGCCGCTGCCCAACGCGGCAAAGACTCCGCCGTCGCCGCACTGACCAAACTGCTGCAGCGCGGACGCATGCAGCAGGATAAAGTCGACGCCATCCTGGCGCGCATCATTCCCAGCACCGACTACACATTACTTTCGGACGCCAGCATCGTGGTCGAAGCGGTTTTCGAAGACCGCGCCATCAAGGCCGAGGTTGCGCGTCAGCTCAACGCCGTCTTGTCGGATGACTGTGTGTTGGCGACCAATACCTCGGCTCTGCCAATCTCCTTACTAGCCCAGGCCAGCAGTCGGCCAGAGCGTTTCATCGGCCTGCATTTCTTTTCACCGGCCGACAAAATGCCGCTGGTGGAAGTCATTCGCGGCCACAAGACCAGTGACGCGACCTTAGCGCAGGCGCTCGACTTTGTCGCGCAGATGAAAAAAACGCCGATCGTCGTCAACGATGCGCGCGGCTTTTTCACCAGTCGCTTTATCGGCGCTTTCATCGACGATGCAGTGGGCATGCTGGCCGAAGGGATTCGTCCGGCCTTGATTGAAAACAGTGCGCGTTTTGCCGGTATGCCGGTGGGCCCGATGGCAATCATGGATGAGTTATCGATCGATCTGGCGATTCACGCAGGTCAGGCGCAGGCCAAAGAATTTCCGGATGATTACAAGCCCGGCCGTTCGGTCGCCGTCATGCAGACGCTTTATGATCATGGCCGCATGGGTAAAAAAATCGGCAAGGGTTTTTATGACTACGACGCCAGCGGCAAAAAATTCTGGCCTGGCTTGTCCGATCTTTACCCCTTACGTGAAGTCCAACCCGCAGCGCATGATCTGAAACAGCGCATCCTGTATGTGCAGGCGATTGAAGCTGCGCGCGCCATGGAAGAGGGCGTGTTGTTAGCGCCCGCCGATGGTGACTTGGGCGCGATCTTGGGCGTTGGATTTCCAGCTTATACGGGCGGGCCGTTCTGCTACATGGACGGCATTGGTCTGCCCGCCTTTGTTCTCGAAGCCGACCGTCTGGCGAATCTGTTCGGTGAGCAGCTGCGACCGCCTGCCTTACTGCGCACGATGGCCACAAAGGGGCAAACATTTTATGGTGCCACCGCACGCGCTTAAATAGCAAAAAGGGCCGCATTCATGCAGCAGACATTCGATTATATTGTAGTCGGTTCCGGCTCCGCTGGTGGCTTACTGGCGGCGCGTCTGACGCAAAGTGGTCAGCACAGCGTGCTCCTGCTCGAAGGCGGCGGTACGCATAAAAATCTGCTGGTGAGCATGCCGGCGGGCTGGGGCGCGCTCTCTACCGATAAGCGCTTTTCATGGGGTCACATGACCGAGCCTGAATCCTGGGCTGCCGGTCGGAGACTGCCTATGCCGAGGGGTAAAGTGATCGGTGGTTCGTCGTCGATCAACGGCATGATTTACATCCGCGGCCACAAACATGATTACGACGACTGGGTCGCTGCCGGCGCCACCGGCTGGAGCTGGGAAGAACTGCTGCCGCATTTTGTTCGCACCGAAGATCAGCAGCGCATCCGTAATCGCTATCACGGCACCGGTGGTCCATTGACGGTGCAGGATTTACCGTCCGTACATCCGATCACGCACGCCATGATCGCCGCCGGTGTGCAAGCTGGCTTGACGCATGTGGACGATTTCAACGATGGCAAGGCAGGCGGCATCGGTCTGTTTCAGGTCAATGTGCGTAACGGACGGCGCGATTCGATCGCTGTGAATGCGATTGAACCGGCCATGCAACGCAAAAATCTGACCCTCATCACGCAGGCCATGGTCACCCGACTCGTGATTAAAGAGGGGCGCGCCACCGGCGTGGAATATCGCCGCACCGATGGTTCCCTGCATGCGGCGTCGGCCCGCAGCGAAGTACTGCTGTGCGCCGGTGCGTTGCATTCGCCGCAGCTGATGATGTTGTCCGGGCTTGGTCCGGCAGAGCATTTGCGTGAACAAGGTATTCCAGTGTTAGCGGATTTGCCTGGCGTGGGGGCGAATCTGCAAGACCATTGTTGCGTGCCGATGTCGTGGCGCCTGCGAGCCGGCATGCCGAGTTTGAACCGCCATTTCCATGGTCTGGGTTTGGCCAGTTCGGTGCTGCGCTATCTGCTCACGCGTAAGGGGCCGATGACGAGTCCGCCGGCCGAGTTTGGCGGCTATCTGCAAAGTGATCCGGCCCTGCCTTACAACGATATTCAGGTTTTCGGTTTGCCCGTGACCGGCGATGCAGAAGCGCAGACCGACAAGACAAAACCTTCCAAGCCGGATGATTTCCCTGGCATGACTTTAGCGGCGTATCAGGTGCGGCCATTTTCCCGCGGATCGATTCGTCTGCGCGCAGCGGATATCAACGTCCATCCAGAGCTGCGCATGAATTATCTGCACGACGAACGTGATCGCCGCGCGCTGCTGTGGTCGCTGCGATTTTTGCGCGACATGGCCAAACAGCCAGCGCTGGCGGCCGTGGTCGAGAGTGAATTTCGTCCCGGTCCGGCAGTGCAGACCGATCAGGAATGGCTGGACTGGCTTTCGACCAATCTGAGCACCGGCTATCATCCGGTGGGCACCTGTCGTATGGGTCGTGCCGACGATCCGCTCGCGGTCGTGACAGCCGACCTCAAGGTGCGCGGCATTGCCGGACTGCGCGTGATCGATGCCTCCGTCATGCCGAACGTTATTTGCGGTAACACCAATGCGACCTCGGTCGTCATTGGTGACAAGGGCGCTGATCTGGTGCTCGGCAATCCGGCCTTAGCGCCGCTTCCTCTTTAATGCGAAAGACCTTCACGTGAACTTTGATTTCTCCGACGACCAGAAACTGTTGCGCGACGAATTGCGCAAATTTCTGCAGAAAGAATCGCCGCTGACGCAAGCGCGAAAGATAATTGACCAAAGCGTTGACCACAGCGTCGAGCAAGGCATCACGCATGCTGCGCCGGTGTGGGATGGTCTGGCAAGTCTGGGCGCGACTTCGTTGATGCTGCCCGAATCCTGTGGCGGTATTGGGCTGGGCGCACTGGAACTCTGTCTGCTGGCAGAAGAAATCGGCCGTCAGCTCAGCCCGGTGCCGGCCAGTTCTACCCTTTATGGCGCGCTACAAATACTCTTACTTGGCGCAGATCAGGCGCAGCAGGAACGTTGGCTGCCACCGATCGCCCAAGGTGTGATTGGCGCCGTCGTCGCACCGATGGATGACGAATGGGATGTCGCCCGTTTGCCAAGCTTTGATGGTGTGGCTCTGCAGGGTATTGCACCGCAGGTCGCCGATGGCATGGCGGCGCAATTTATGTTGGTTCTGGCGCGCGATAAAACCGAGCAGCTGGTCTGGGTCGTGGCCGACTGTGGCGCGGGCATGCAGCGACGTCGCTTAGCTACGCTTGACCCTTCTAAGCCGTATGCCGAATTGCGTTTTGACGGTTTGCCAGCAGCACTTTTACGCAATGTAAAAGACAGCAGTGCAGCCAAAGCTATCCTCCAGCGCATGCGTGATCGCGCCGCCGTCCTGCTGGCCTTTGAGCAGCTAGGCGCCGCTGATACAGCGCTCGATATGGCGGTGGCCTACGCGCGCGAACGCAAAGCCTTTGGCCGCGTGATCGGCTCTTATCAGGCGATCAAACACAAACTGGCTGACCTGTACACAGCTAATCAGCTGGCCCGCGTGCATTGCTATTACGGTGCCTGGGCCTTGGCTGACGATGTCGTTCAGGCGAACGGCTGTCCTGAATTACCTTTGGCTGCGGCCAGCGCCCGGGTAGCGGCCACCCGCGCCTTCAATCTGACGGCGCAGGAAAATATTCACGTCCACGGCGGTATGGGAACGACCTGGGAAATCGACTGCCATTTGTATTATCGACGCGCACGCCAGCAGGCTGTTGCGCTCGGCAGTGAACATCTCTGGCGCGAGCAGATTGCCGCGCAGCTGACTGCCCGGCTGGACAATTAAATTGCATTCGCAGCACCTGCGACTATTCAATACAAGGGTATAAAAATGGACTTTCAAGACTCTCCCGACGAAGCAAATTTTCGGACCGAATGCCAGCAGTGGTTAGCCGCGAATGCCCAACGTAAGGCGCGCTCGAACGAGGTGTATGGGCAAGGCATGGATGCCCAGGCACGTTTGCAGGCCTCGCGTGTTTGGCAGGGTAAAAAAGCCGTCGCCGGCTTTGGCGCCATCACCTGGCCGGTCGCGTTTGGTGGACGCGGCGGCACGCCGATGCAGGAGCTTATTTTTCGTCAGGAAGAGGGCCACTACAGCGTGCCCGGCAATGCCTTCTCGGTCAGTCTGGGGATGGTGATACCGTCGCTGTTTGTGCATGCCAGTCCGGCAGTACGCGAACGGCATGTGGGCCCGGCCCTGCGCGGTGAAGAACTCTGGTGTCAGCTCTTGTCCGAACCCGGTGCCGGATCTGATCTGGGCATGGTGCGCACTCGCGCCGAACGCTGCACGGATGGTCGCGATGGCTGGCTGATCAATGGTCAAAAAGTCTGGACCACATGGGCGCAATTTGCCGATTTCGGCACGGTGCTCACCCGGACCGATCCGAATGTCCCAAAATTTGATGGTCTCACCAGCTTTTATATCGACATGAAGTCACCCGGCGTGAGTATCCGGCCGATTCGTCAGGCCAGTGGTGAAGCCGAATTTAATGAAGTCTTCATGAACGACGTGTTTGTCCCTGATAGTCAGCGCCTGGGTGAGGTCGGCAAAGGCTGGAAAGTGACGATGACAGCCTTGATGAACGAGCGCCTGTCGATCGGTGGCGTGATGCCGCCCGAACTTTGGCGTACCGCCGCGACGATGATGCGCGATGCGCAGTTTGCCGGGCAAAGCGCGTTAAAGGATGGTCGCATGCGTGAGCGTCTGGCCGATCTGTACCTGAATGCGCAAGGCTTATGGCTGCTGCAATGTCGTGGCCTGACGGAGCTGGGCAAAGGCAAAGAACCCGGCCCCGAGCTGTCCGTGTCCAAGATTGTTGGCGCGCGCACCTTGCAGGATTACGCTTACTGCGCCATCGATTTGCAGGGCGAACGTGGGGTGTTAGCGTCCGACGAATTGGGCGAAGACTGGCAACAGGTAGAATCACTCTGGTTTGGTGCGGCCGGCATGCGCATTGCCGGTGGTACGGATGAAATCGTGCGCAACAATGTTGGTGAGCGTGTGTTGGGATTGCCGGCAGAATTACGCAATGATAAAGGCGTACCGTTTAATCAGCTGGTGAGCTGAGATGGCCGAACTCAAACGCCTCTTTGCTGCCATCGCAGCCATGCTGCTGTTGGCATTACCGCTGACGTCATCCGCGCAGAACGTCGATGCACGTGCCGCCAATACCAGCCTGATACGCGAACAGCTGGCTTACCACGTCGGCACACTGGCCTATCTATGGGGCTATCCGATCGTGGATATGAGCAAGCAGATGCATAACGAAACCCACCGAACCGGCCTCCAGCAGCAGGTCCATGCGCCCTTAAATCATTTTTATCGCTATGATTTTTTGGTCACGCCAACGACCGCCGGTAATCTGCGCGCGCCGAATAATGACACGCTGTATTTCGGCGGCTGGTTCGATCTGGCGCAGGAACCGATCATTGTCCACACGCCGGATACCAAGGGCCGTTATTACACCTTGGCGATCACTGACTTTTTTAATGAAGTCACGCACATCGGTCAGCGCACCACCGGCACGGAGGAAAAATTCTTCGCTCTTGTAGGCCCTGATTTCAAAGGCACGTTGCCAGCCAATGTAGTGCAAGTGCGCATGGCGACCAAACAGGTCTGGGTGCTGGGCCGTATGCTGGTCGATGGCGAGGCTGATTTCGCGCAGGCTAAAAATCTGATGCAACAAATTTGGTCGGTCCCTTTATCAAAATTTGCCGGCAAGCTGCCACCGGTAGTGCCGGTGGCTGAGGCGGCGGCGCCAATCAATCCGCTGACCTCACTGGATTTTTTCCTGGTACTCAATCGCTGGCTACGTAGTAATGCGGCAGGTGTAGACGAAGCCGCGCTCATGGGTCTGTTCGATCAGATTGGCGTTGGTCCGAAGCGTACACTGGTTCTCGATCAACTCGATCCGGCCACCCGACGCGGACTCGAACGCGCCATGACCGATGGCCTGGCCATGTTGCGCGCGTCAGCACAGCAGCCGATGCCGGATGTGCGCAATGGCTGGATTTTTCCGCTCGGGCTGAGTGATTACGGCACAGATTATTTGCTGCGCGCGGGCGTCGTTTTTGCCGGTTATGCCAATCGTCCGGAAGAGAGCACCTACGTTGCACGTACAGTCGATGGCGCCGGGCAGCTCATGAGCGGCGCCAAAAAATATCACCTGCATTTGCTGCCGCATGAGATCCCACCGGCCGGCGCCTTCTGGTCTATTTCTGCTTATGATCTGAAGACCTTTAATTTGATCGAAAATCCGCTCAAGCGCTATAGTCTGGGCAACCGGACTCCCGGCTTAAAATTGAATGCCGACGGTGCGCTGGATATTCATATTCAAAAGGATGCGCCGGCTGAGGGTAAATCTAACTGGCTTCCCGTAGGTGAGGGCGCTTATTTGCTCGTCATGCGTATTTACGCACCGGGCAAAGGCGTATTTGACGGCAGCTATAAGCCGGCGCCATTGCTCGAGCGGCCCTGAATTTTCACGCACCAAAATCATTTTTCTGTATCAGGGTCATGTGCCATCTAGTCCGTTTGCAGGGGGTAGACCCTCTGCGGGCGTGCCAGACTATATGTTCTAGCCCGGAGTAACCATGACGACATCCTCTGCAGTGCCCTTATCCCCGCTTGAATCGGCAACGCAGTCGAACTGGCGACGCCATTACACGCTGATTCTGCTTACCTTTGTATATGCCATGAGCCTGATCGACCGGCAAATCATGGGTGTCTTGATCGAGCCGGTCAAGAAGGAGTTCATGGTCTCCGACACCGCCATGGGCTTACTGACCGGGCTGGCGTTTTCGGTTTTTTATACGGCGCTGGCGGTGCCGATGGGGCGTCTGGCTGATCGGAGTAATCGGCGTAACATGGTCGCCTGGTGCTGCGCTGCGTGGAGTGTCATGACCGGCGTGTGCGGCCTGGCCACCAGCTACTGGCAACTCGCCGCAGCACGCGTTGGTGTGGCCGTTGGCGAATCCGGTGGTACCGCGCCATCCTTATCGATCATCGCCGATCACTATCCGCCACAGCAGCGCAGCCGCGCCATGAGCGTCTTCATGCTCGGGCCGCCATTGGGGACCTTGTTTGGTCTTGGTATGGGCGCGTGGCTCGCGCATCAATATGGCTGGCGCAGCGCCTTTTTATGGATGACCATCCCCGGCGTATTAGTGGCTGTGCTGTTACGTCAGGGCGGTATTGAGCCGGTACGTGGTCGCTGGGATAACACCCAGGAAGCCGCTATTGCCACCGCCGGTGCCGGTGAATCGCTGGCCACTGTCATGCGCGCCATGTGGGCCTCCCCGGCATTCGTCCGTATTACGATCGCCGGCTTATTGCTCGGCTTCGTTGGCTATGGTATCGGCATCTGGAGCACGGCCTTTCTGGTGCGTAGTCATGGCCTCAATTTACAGGAAGCCGGCATTTTGATTGGGCTGGTCAGCGGCATTTCATCGATTTTTGGTGCCTTGATCAGCGGCTGGCTATGTGATCGCCTCACACAGCGCGACGTGCGCTGGCAAATTGGCGTGCCGATGATCGGTTCGTTATTGGCGCTGCCGTTCGGCGTGCTTTATTTTCTCTATCCGGCCGGGGAGTTCTGGCTGTTAGGCCCACTACGCATACCGCATGCGATGGTCTTTAATGTGCTGTTTGCCTTCTTTGGTGTCTGGTGGGCCGCGCCTAGTTTTGCGGCTTTGACGGCACTGGTATCTTCGCATCGCCGTACCACGGCATTGGCCTTGTATAACCTGGGTCTGACCCTTGTAGGCGGTGGCCTGGGTCCGCTAGGCGTGGGCATGCTCAGCGACGCCTTGCTGCCAATGTTGGGTGCCGAGTCCCTGCGTTGGTCCTTGATCATCGTGATGGGTGCTTTTGGTCTGGCGGCGCTGTCATTGTTTGCGGCGATGAAGCCTTATGCACAGTCCCAAGCAAGCGCAGTAGGGTAAAAAATTGTAGCGACTACATGTCACCAAGTGCAGCGCATACCTCACCGAGCTGAGGTATCGCTCTTTTCTATTGTATTTAATGCCAGATTTATTTTTTGCCAGTCCCAATTGGTCATACCAAATGTTCCTTTGGATCGACCCGCGTAAACCGCTTCGTTAATTCTTCCGATTTCTCTCTTACATAAAAGCATGATCAAATAAGGCGAATACTTTTCGCCATTATGAAGACTTCCAGCGACTAGCATAAAAGGGTTAATATTTTTTGCGTACCATTCACAAAAGTAACGTAAAACTTTTTTGTGGTTTGCGTCGTCCTTATAAGCGAGTAAGTAATTGTCTTTAGCGTGCGTCTCTGACTCTTTATCCGTTTTAATGAGTATGCCGAAAGGTCCTTCTTGTGCAAAAAAATCAACGATGCCCTGACTCAGCGGCTTGATTTTGTAATCTCTTGGTTCCGCAAAAAGTAATGTAATGTAAGAACAATACAGCTTCATTTCAACCGCTCTACACATAAATCCCTGATCGACTGGCTCGGGTGAATTCTTCAAGGTCGTCTTAATTTGTTCGATAAGTTCGTCTTGATATTGTTGAATTCTTCTGACAACGTAATTATTAATATGCGCGCTACCCTGGCCGTCGCCATTGTCACCAATGCGTCCCATGATCTGGTGCGGGCTGGTTTTGAAGGCTACGCCTTGTGCGCGTGCTTCTTTCTCCTTTGCGGCATCAAACAAATTCGTGTCCTGTAATACCTCCGTCTTAAAGCGGCTAATTTTCTCCATCACGGAAGTGGTATCGCCGAAGTGTTCATCGCAAACGGATTTCAATACTTCTTGCATGATTCGCAGCTGGCATTGGCAGACCTGACTTAAATTATCCCCCAAACTGGATTGGGTGCTTAAGCTCAGTAACTTTGGGCCGACGCGTCTTATTTCCTCTTGTGTTTCAGTCAATTTTTGAACGACTTTGCTGATAAAGCCACTACTCTTTACTTCCCTTACGGCGATATCTCCTCGTGAATCAATCGCCGTGTCGACGGTAGCGAAATCAAGTGCTTTACAGCCAATATCGCCAATCATCGAAACGGGAAAAGGGCCTGTCTTCAAGGCTGAAAAGAGCTGCTTTGCCATGTCTAGACGCGCTGATATCGCTGCCTGATTTTCCGTTACATTCACTTCGAAGTGTTGATATGCATCCTTGATCGCACTATTCATGGAGGTATAGTTAAATTGAAACCAGACCTGGTTATCTGTCACGTACCGGCTGACCTTATTGCAGGCTGTCATCCAGGCGATATCGACTTTGGTGTCTTTTTTTATAAAATCCACTGCGCGATTACTACGTTCCGCACCTTCGGCAGAAAAGGCCTTGGCGGCCATGTTCATCGACTCTATTTTGCGCACCGCAGCTTTAAATTTATTTTTTAATAGGTGGGGTGGATCGACCTCCTTACAGATTGGTGCCGGAAGATGGATTGCCGGCCTGTGCTGCGGTGTGATTTGTGCGTTGGATTGTTTGGCAGAAGCGGGCGCGACATCGTCACGCATAGTTGATTGAGAAATAACATCGTTGACAGCACTGCGTAGAGATGATTTCTTTGCATCGATCGCAATTTTGCTGCTAAGCATACGTTCATGCCATATTTTATTCATGGCGTAATTCTGCTTATTGAGATGCGCTTGAAGTCCTAATACATAATTCATCCCCCGGGCAAGGTCTCTGCGTTCCTTCGCTTCCCCGGACTGGCTCAAAAATAAGCCTTGATATGAAAATGTCCCACCTTTAATGATTTTGCTAGCAACAGGCGCGGGTATTCCGTCAAAAATTTCCTGGAGTTGTTTTAAATGGGCTTCGCTGACTTGCGCAAGTTTTAAGCCCTTTTGAATTTTTTCAAAGTCCTCGCCGTGGAATTGACTATTCATCTGTTCGCCTATGCTGTAAGTAAATCTGAGATCACACCATCACCAAGATCGGTGCTGCACTTTCATCAACGCAGATTCATCTTAGTCAATTTTTTTGTTGTTTTGGCGTGGCGTGTCGTTTGTTCAGACGAAATGAAGGCAAGCGACACGAAGCGCCGGCAATTAAGGGAGATGGGTACAGAGGGATGTGATGCGAAGGGGGGCATCAAGGCCAGGAACACGGAGTGCAAGCACTCGTGTTCCTGGAAAAACCCGCTTGTCAGTGAGTTGGATTCAATCTGTTCAAAATGGCTTTGAACATCAAGCTTCAGCGCGTTGGATATCTTCTCTGATGGTGCGCGCTGCCCGCAAAAATAACCATACAGCGGGCAGATTCAGTACCAGTACACACACCATCGACCAACGCACCGAATCGGCACCAAAACGCAGCGCGAACACATCGCTGAGCACGCCGGCAATAGTCGGCCCGAGCCCGACGCCGATCAGATTCAATAACACCACCAGGCTCGACATCGACGTAGCGCGCATGCGCACTTTGACCAGACTCTGGCTCAGCGCATAGGTTGGACCATTCAAGCCGGCCACAAAGGCCGCAAAAACCGCCAGCGAAATGGCTGCCCCGGCAACGGTCGGCATGAGTGCCACCGCGCTGCCCATGATGGCGATCATGGCAGCGGCAAAGGCCATCAGTCGTGGCTGAGAACGCATATCGCGTGCGCCCACCCGGTCAGCCAGCAAACCAAACAGAATCGTCCCGATGGCGCCAAAGCCGCCCATGGCCAGTGCGGTGATGATGCCGACTTCGGCAATGCTCAGGCCATGACTACGAATGAGCAGGGAACCGATCCACGACATCATCGCCGATGAGCTGGCAGTGACCAACACCGACGCCGCCATCACGTTCACGAGCGAAGATTGACTGCGCATGAAGGTGATCGTCTGTGCCAGTGAAGGCGGTGGTCCGTCAGCGGCAACGATGCCCGAGCCACCACGTTGTGGCTCGCGCGAAAATAAAAACAGCATCAGCGCCAGCAAAAAGCCAGGCACCGCGGCGACAATAAACGCCTGGCGCCAGCCATACTGCACCGCCACCATCGCGCCCAGCATAAAACCGAGCAGCATTCCCACTGGGACGCCAACATAAAATATCGCCACCGCAGTCGAACGCCGTTCGCGCGAATAGAGATCCGAAATCATCGACACAGAGCAGGGCTGACCACCGGCATCCATGGCGCCGATGCCGACCCGCGTTGCCACCAGCGCAGCGAAGCTACCAGCTGATCCGGCCAGCGCGACCAAGGCGCTCCAAGCGGCGAGCAAAATGGCCAGCAGATTACGCCGGTTTGAACGATCGGCCAGCCAGCCAAGCGGTATGCCGGCGATCGCAAATGCGGCGGCGTAGCTAAAGCCAGACAGCAGGCCTAGCTGCGAATCACTCAGATGAAATTCCTGTTTGAGCGGCTCCATAATCACGACCATCAGGGCGCGGTCAAAAAATTGTATGGTGGCGATCAGAGTCAGGATTAACAGGGTCAAATGCTTCTTCATACGGTGGTCTCCTTGGTTGAGTCAGGCTGACATTTTTTGATGTCGTCTGCGCTTATTTTTTTACTGCGTTTGTATTAAAGCGTTTGTATTAAAGCGTTTTTATTACAGCGTTTGTCTTACGGCTTTTGTATTGTGGCTTTCTTTGAGTGACTTCTTTCAATACGCCTTCAACGCCCACACGACTCACTTTGAAGTGTTCAAATAGGCCATCAGTGCAGAAAAAGCGCGCTGGTGAACGGGATCTGTCACAGCACTAAGTGCCCCAGGATGACTACCCAACTTGACGACCACGACATCATCCTCAGGAAAGACCATCACCATTTGACCATAGGCACCCATGGCAGCAAATGAATGCGGTCCGCTCTTTGAAGGATTGACCCACCATTGGCTGCGATACGACCAGCCCTTACGTGATTTGGGGCCGCCGATTTCAAACGCCTTGGTATCGCCGCCTTTGGCCAGTTCATCCACCACGGCCGCAGGGACGATCTGCTGGCCTTGCCATTGACCGCGTTGCAGCATCATCTGTCCTAGTCGCGCCATATCGCGCGCGGTGGCGTTCATGCCGGCAAAGGTGACTTCTTGGCCCGCCGTGTCGAGCAGCATATAAGCATCCTGTTCCATGCCGAGGCGACTCCATAAACGATCCTGCAGCCAGGCCGAAAGGGACTGACCGGCTGCGCGCTCGGCAATCCAGGCACTCACATCGGTGGCGGGTGAGCGGTAGCGAAATACACTGCCGCGCGGCTCGTCATGGACTTTTTTCAGCGTCGGCAGCATGGCCAGAATACCTTCTTGTGAGCCAGGCTGACGTAATTGCGGCGCCCAACCCATCGCGCCGATGTAGCGGTAAATATCCGAGCTGGGATCGTTATAAATTTCGGTGAACTGCACGCCGTCCGTCATGTCGAGCACCTGGCGTACTGTCGCGCCGGCCCATGCACTGTCGGCCAGTTCGGGAATCAGTGAGCCGACTAATGCGTCTTCCTTGAGTTTTCCTTCGCGGATCAGAATTGCCGCCATCAGTCCCGTCATGGATTTACTGGCTGAAAACAGCAGATGCTGGGTCGCCGGCTGCATGCCGTTAAAGTAGCGCTCTTCGATGATTTTTCCATGATGCAGAATGACGATGGCATCGGTGTGCGTCACCTGCAGCATCTGCTGCCAGTTCATGGCAGGCTCGCCGGGTCCGCTGACGAGCAGATCATCGAGCTTACGCGGCGCTCTCGGTAATTCAACGACCTGTCCGGCGCGGGCAATCGAGCGGGTAGGGAAGAGCTCGCGGGAATGCTGAAATGACCAGATTTTTTGTGGATTCTCTTGCCAGTTTCCGATGTGGATCCGGTACGCAGGCGGCGGTGGTATGCCTTGCATGAAGAGAGCAGGATCAAGCGTGCTCGCGGGTGCTGCGGTGCTGGACTGCGCTGCGGCCGTCAGGCTCAGCAAACTCAGGCCAAGGCCGGCGATCCAACTCAGTCTACGATGGTGCGGGGCGAACAAAATCATCTGGCGTCCTTGAAAAAGCAAAATGTGGATGAAGGCGCCGACGACGCCAATGCGCAATTTAACGCACTTAGCATGACACTAAAAGTCTTCGCTTGGGCAGGCATCGTCCAGCTGGACGATTTTGTCCCGCGTAAGCTGATTAGAATACTTCCAAAGCCATGCCGGCGATGGGAGTTTCTTTGTTCAGTCTTCATCATATAGTGCGTTGTTCCTCCCGCCGGACGACGCTGGAACGATCCCGTGCTCGCGCTTGAGGACCGGCGCGCCAGGCGAACCACCCTGTTTTTGCTGACCATGATGGCGATACTGTCTGCGATGGACAGACAAATGCTGGCGGTCGTGATTGAGCCGGTTAAAGCAGAATTTGGCCTGAGCGATTTGCAGATAGGTCTGGTCAGTGGTCTAGGATTTGCGCTCTCCTTTAGCATTCTGGGTGTACCGCTAGGCCGAATCGCCGACCGCCGTGAACGACGCAGTTTGATCGCCTATACCCGCGGCTTAGGCGGTCTGATCGCCGCCTGTGGCGCGGGCGCATTCGGTTTCTGGACCCTGATGGCCTCACGCGCCGGCGGTGCACTCAGCGATGCTGGCGGCGCGCCGGCTTCCTTATCCATGATCGCCGACCTGTACGCTCCCCAGCAGCGTTCACGCGCGATGAGCGTATTTGGGGTAGGTCCAGCCGTGGGTTCCATGTTGGCCCTGATATTGGGCGCCTGGCTGGCAAATCACTGGGGCTGGCGGACCGCGCTCGCGGTAGTCGGCGGATGTGCCGTCGTGTCGGCACTGTTATTGCGCATGTTGACGCAGGAGCCTGGGCGGAGTTTTCCGGCGCATCCTGCGCAGGCATCATCATTAGCCGGGTCGGGCGCGGTCGGTTTAATTTGGGGTCAGCCGCTGGTGCGTTGGTTGATGGTCGCTGCGGCGTTCGTTCTCTTGGCGGGTTACTCCTTCGGCGCCTGGAATGTGAGTTACCTAGTACGAAGCCATAAGCTTAGTCTGATCCACGCTGGCTGGATTTCTGGTTCGGCGGCAATCGGTTCGATCCTGGGCGGTTTAGTGGCCGGCATGCTCGCCGATCGTCTGGTGCATCGTTACGATGTCCGCTGGCAGATGGGTATTCCCTTGCTGGGTGTCTTGTGCGCGATGTTGATTGGGCTTCTCTATTTTGCGCTGCCAGCCGGTGAGGTGGTCGCTGCGACGGTGATGATTTTTCTGTTCGCCTTTTTCATCTCCTGGTGGGTCGCTCCCACCTATGCCGCTTTAAGTCTGGTCGTCCCGGAACATCGCCGCGCGACAGCCAGCGCGATGGTGACATTATCCGGATCCATCGTCGGCAGCGGCATGGGGACAATTTTTACCGGCTCCTTAAGCACCTGGTTAACGCCCTGGTTACACGATCAAGCCCTACGCGCCGCGCTCATTTGTGCGGTCGCGTTGATGTGCGTATCGGTATATGCCTACTGGCGGGCCATGCAGCTCTATCCTGCGGCGTTACTTAACATGGAAGCTTCCAACGCTGTGGTGTGATTTTTTTCTTCCTGAGTTTATTCTTTGCTTGATTTTTGGCTTCTTGAGTTTATTCTTTGCTTGATTTTTGGCTTCTTGAGTTTATTTATCGCGACCTTCTTTATTACTAACCCGCGTCATCGCTGGGGTGGCATCGCCTGCACTCAGGCTCACACATTCCTTCCGGCGATGCCACCCCAGCGCTGACGCTCTCTTCCTTTTTTCATTGACCTTCTCGTTTACTTAAATCTTCCTTCCAATTCCAACGCAGCTACCGACACGACCAGGTGGCGCGCTCTACCCGCACACAACGCGAGAATATTTCCCTCGGAAGCATTCGACCTAAGGAAATATTCTCGCGCCGCGTGCTAGCGTAACTGGCTAACGACGGCCGATTGAAAGCCTTGGTGTGATTCGGTAATGTGGGTCATGAATACTGAATGAATTTATAAGGTAGGCACGCCCTTGTACCCACGCTGTGAGTCAATGATCTGGGTCGTGGAGATTGAATGAATTTTGTAGGGTAGGCACGAGTTTGTGCTCACGGTTTTATTGGGTGATGTAGTGATGTAGTGATGTGGTGATGTAGTGATGTGGATCATGGGCACAGATGCAAGTCCAACCTACGGTGGTGTATGGGTTAGACGTAAAAATATGATCTACAAAAGTAAGATGCGCAAAGAAAAAAAGGATTAATGTGATCCGAAGATGCTAGCGCGCGACGCGAGAATATTTCCTTAGGTCGAATGCTTCCGAGGGAAATATTCTCGCGTTGTGTGCGGGTAGAGTGCGCCACCTGCTCGTGTCGGTAGCTGAGCTCGAATAGGAAGGAAGATTTAGGTGCACGAGAAGGCAGATGAATAGTGAAAGAGAGCGTCAGTGATGGGGTGGCATCGCCGGAAGGAATGTGTGAGCCTGAGTGCAGGCGATGCCACCCCATCGCTGGCGCGGATTAGCACTGCAAATGGTCGCAATAAACAGACAAAAATAGACAAAGAACGCAAACAAAAATAGACAAAGAACGCAAACAAAAATAAGCAAAGAAATCAAACAAAAAAAACCGCAGCAGGATCACTCCCACCGCGGCCTGGTCGACCAGACGACGAAGCGAATGACTAAGACGCCGTATAAGCCACCGCTCCCCGCGGCACAAAAACGCCGTCGCATTGATCGAGGAATTCCTGCTTCATCGCGCGCGGATTGTAGAATTGTTTGTACCAGATGCGAACTTTCATAAACGGACCATCGCTCGGCAGGAACAGTCCATTGATACACGGCGCCTTGTTTGTCCAAACTTCAAAGTCCTGCGCAAATGCCAGTCGGCTGCTTTCCTGATACTGCCGCGCCATCACCAGATCGGCCGTCGTAGTCTGTGCCTGATTCGACGGCGACTTGACGATCAGCGAATGCCAAACCTTGATCGAACCATCATCGATCGGTGTATGGGTGATCAGCAAGACCGTTTCAAACATGCCATTTAAATAAGAAATCAGTACGCCCGGGCCGTGATAAGTGGTATCGGTATGCAGGACCGCGCCCGAACCGTCAGCGGCGGTCAAGGTACGATGGCCACCGCACTGACGCTGGGTCACGGTGTGGCCGCTGAATGAATTTTCATAGCGGTCAACGGTCGAACCATGAATCGGGCTAAGGTGGGCGTAATCAGCAATATTGTCGATCACTTCCTGCGGATGCTGATTCAGCACGCCCAGATGATCCCAGTGACCGCGAACCCAGGCCGGGTCATCAAACTGCGGCACCGAAGGGTGATCCCATTCAGGTTCACCGCCCTCAGGATCGTGCCAGACAAAAATGGCACCCAGACTTTCCACTACGGTCCAGGTCTTGACGCAGGCTGCCGCCGGAATCGGGCCCTCATGGTAAGGGATGTCATCACATTTACCGTCCGGGCCAAAGCGCCAGGCGTGGTACGGACAACGAATACTGTCGCCCTCAACATTGCTGCCACCACCATCAAGCACCACATAGGACGTATTGTTAGGGGCAGCCAGATGGGTCTTCATGTGCGGACAGTAGGCATCCATCAGGAAGACGCGACCCGATGCGCGGCCACGGTAAAGAGCGAAGTCCTTACCAAAAAATCGAACCGCCAGCGGCTTGTGGGTATTGAGTTCGGCCGCGTCGGCGATCATGAACCAGCCGCGTGGAAAAGTGAACTCGCCGATTCGGTAGTCCTTGGTAGTGGCCATGTGCGCTCCTGCTGTTAATAGTGTGGAATGACGAAGCTGCCGGGAAAACCCCAACATACCTGCCTGACATTGTCAGGACTCGGATAATCGGAAACATCCCCCATTTGGACGATGGTCGAACGATATCTTCCGATCATGATGCCAACTCATGAAATAAATCGAGAGACTCATGGCCCGTAGCTTTAACCTCGCCGACTTGTTTGAAATCGTCGCCGCCGCCGTCCCAGACCGGACTGCCTTTGTCTGTGGCCCCCAAAGTCTACTATTTCACGAACTCGATCAACGCGCTACCCAGCTGGCCGACGCGCTGCGTCAACGCGGCGTCCAGCGTGGCCATAACGTCGGTATTCAACTGTATAACTCGGCGCAGTATCTGGAAACCTTCCTGGCCTGCTGCAAAATTGGCGCCGCGCCGGTCAATGTCAACTATCGCTATAAGGCCGACGAACTAGCCTACCTCTACGCCAGCCTCGACTTGCGCGTGCTGGTCTATGACACAGCATTCAGCGCCGATGTCGCCGACACTCTGGCCCGGGCACCGACCCTGAGCTTGCTCATACACGTCGGCGAAAATGATCTAATCAAGCACAGCCAAGCCTATGAAAGTCTGCTAGCGACGGGCGCAACAACACTGAACGACCCCGAACGCAGCGGACGTGACATCAACATGCTCTGCACCGGCGGCACCACCGGCATGCCCAAAGGCGTGATGTGGCCGCATGAATCGCTGTTCATGGCAGCTTTGGGCGGTGGCGGCATTTACTTTGGTCGCCCCCCCATCAAAGCCCCGGAAGAACTCACCGCGCTAGTCACATCCGCACCGCCACTGCGCTACCTGGCCTGTGCGCCGATGATGCATGGCGCAGCCATGTGGGCGACGCTGATCAGCTTATTTGCCGGACATTGTGTGGTGGTCAACGACCAGCACCAGTTCGAGGCGCAGCATGTATGGGACATCATCGTCCGCGATCAGGTGAATATCATTTCCATCGTCGGCGATGCGATGGCCTTTCCCCTGATTCTGGCGCTGGAGGCTGAGCCGACGCGCTGGAAACTCGACAGCCTGAAGGTGTTCGGGAATGGCGGCGCAGCGTTTTCCGGCCACCTGCAGGAACGGCTGAAGATCTGCCTGCCACACATCGCCATCAATAATGGCATGGGCTCATCCGAGACCGGCCTCATCGGCGGGAGTGAGAAAAAATCCCCGGGCGAAGGCTTCATGCAGCTCTCACCGCGTCCCGATCTGGCAGTGATCGACGACGCAGGCAAGATCGTCAGCGCCCCCGGTGACGAAGGTATTTTATCGCGCACCGGGTACACCCCGGTGGGCTACTATGGCGACCCTAAAAAAACCGCCGAAACTTTTGTCACCATCGGCGAAAAGCTGTGGGTACTGACTGGTGACCGGGCGCGGATCGATGCGCAAGGCGATATCATCGTCCTTGGCCGTGGTTCGCAATGTATCAATACCGGCGGTGAAAAGGTATTTCCCGAAGAGGTCGAAGAAACCGTGCGGCGCTGCCCATTTGTTGGCGACGTAATGGTTGTGGGACTGACGGACGAACGCTGGGGCCAGAAAGTCGCGGCCGTGATCGAAATCGCGCAAGGCCATGCATTTGATGCGGCCGAATTTGATCGCATCTGCCGCCAGCATTTATCAGGCTATAAGGTGCCGCGTGCGGTGTATTTTGCACCCAAACTGGTCCGCAGCCCAGCGGGCAAGCCGGATTATCAATGGGCTAAGCGCTTTGCAGAACAGAGCCAGGCTGTCTAATCATTGGCATACGCATTGAGCCGACAGCATGCAGCAATAATGCGCTCGACAGATTTAAAATGAAGCATAATCAAAAAGAATGCAACGACATTCCCGGTAACTAAAACGACTTAAAAGAACGGAGACCAGCATGAGTACGAACCCACAAGTCAACACCACGGTATGGACCAACAGCAGTATCCTGGCCCTGCGTAATCAGCAGCGTAATGACTTCATCGCCGCCGGACCGGCCTCAGCTGAAATCCGCCGTGCACGCATTCAGCGCGTCATCGATCTGCTGGCAGACAATGCCGATGCCTTATGCGCTGCGATGGCGGAGGATTTTGGTGGACGTCCGGTGGTATTTTCGATGATGAACGATGTCCTCGGCTCCCTCGGGTCCCTCAAACATGCACGCGACAATTTCGAACAATGGATGCCGTCCGTGACGCGCCCCAGCGTGGCGCCGTTTGATCAGTTCGGCGCCAGCGCCTGGGTACAGTATCAGGCCAAGGGCGTCGTCGGCATTATCGGTACCTGGAATGCACCGCTGTTTACCCTTTTTTCACCGCTCGCCAGTGTGCTGGCAGCGGGTAACCGTGCCGTGCTCAAGCCGTCCGAAATCGTGCCGCACACCGCAGCGCTGGTCGCGCGACTGGTGAGTGAGCTTTTCGCCGCGGAAGAACTGGCCGTAGTCACCGGTGGCCCGGATGTGGCGGCGTTGTTTGCAGAGCAGCCCTGGGATCATATGGTCTTTACTGGTTCAACCAATATCGGCAAACAAGTCATGCGTTCGGCGGCAGAGAATCTGGTGCCGGTGACGCTCGAACTGGGCGGAAAATCCCCCGTGATCATCGGCCAAAGCGCTGACATTCGTAATGCCGCTGATCGTATCGCCGTCGGCAAGGCCGCCAATTCAGGTCAGCTCTGTGTCGCCCCGGACGTGGTGTGGGTGCACGAAAGCCAGTCCGAGGCACTGGTAACAGCGCTACAGGAAATGTATGCCGGCCTGTTCCCTACTATTGCCGGCAATGACGATGTCGTCTCGTCGGTCAATGAACGCCATTATGCGCGGGTTGAGCAGTACGTCGCTGATGCCGCCAGCCGCGGCGCACGGATCGTGATGGCAGGTGAATGGCCGAGCCCGAATGGCGTCAAGGAGCGCCGCATGCCTTTGCGTCTGGTACTCAATGCACCGGCCGACAGCGAGATCGCGCGTAATGAAATTTTCGGTACCGCGCTGCTCATCAATACCTACACCGACATCCGTCAAGCCGTCGATGCGATCAATGCGGGTGAACATCCCTTAGCGCTGTATTACTTCGGCAGCGACGCGCAGGAACAAAGTTGGGTGCTCGACCATACACTGTCAGGCGGCGTATCGATTAATGACGTGACCATGCACCCGGCCTTGCACGACGCGCCGTTTGGCGGCGTGGGCGCGTCAGGCATGGGCCATTATCACGGTCATGAGGGCTTTCTGGAATTTAGTCATGCGCGTTCGGTCTATCAGGCCGGCGGCCATGATCCACGCCGTGAATGGGGCATGCTGCCGCCTTATAACGACAATTTCAAACAGATGATTCGTGGCGCCGTCGTACCCTAAGGAGGGCGTATGTCAACGCTGAATCAAGCGGCTTCGGTGAGCTCCGTGCGGCAGGCGTGGTACATGGTATTTGCCCTGACGGTCTGTAACGTCATGTCGCAGGTAGACCGCTTTGCCATGACGCTCCTGGTCACGCCGATGCAGCAGGAACTGCACCTGAACGATACCCAGACCGGCCTGATCGGCGGTCTTGTTACCGGGCTGTTTTATGCCATCGCAGGTTTGCCCTTGGCGCGTATCGCCGATCAGTTCAGTCGTAAATGGCTGATCTTTTGTGGTTTGCTGGGCTGGAGTCTGATGACCATGGCTAGCGGACTGGCAGTGGGTTTCTGGACCCTGTGCCTGGCGCGCATGCTGCTGTCGGTCGGCGATGCTTCGCTCGGGCCGGCGGCTAATTCACTGATCGCCAATGTCTTTCCGGCGCAAAGATTATCCCAGCCACTGAGCGTCTTTGCGACCGCCGGATCGTTCGGCAATACCGTCGCTGCCATGCTGGTGGCCGGCCTGCTGGCGCTCGCGCCGTTCATGTCGCCTTACCTCATGTTTGCTGGCGCGCCGATGGCACCGTGGCGCATCGTCATGCTTGGCCTGGGATTGGTCGGCATCATTCCGCTGCTGTTAATGCTCTACGTTCGTGAACCGGTGCGCGAGATTGAAACGGGTGCAAAACCTGATTTTCGCGGCTTTCTGGCGTATCTCAAGCCGCGCTGGCGAGCTTATGGCGTGTGCTATTTCGGCTATGCGCTGTTCGTGCTGCCGTTTATCGCGCTGGCCTTCTGGCTGCCGACCGCCTTTGAGCGCGTGCATCATCTGCCGACACCGACCGTCGGCTTCTGGCTCGGCATGGGGTATCTGGTCGCGGGTGTGCCGGGTACACTTTTCGGCGGCTGGCTGGCAGAGCGCTTAGAACGCAGCGGTCGCGCAGATGGCAAGATTCTGGTGCTATTTTTGGCCTCATTTTTGGGCATGCCGTTCGGCGTACTGAGTCAGCTCGCGCCGGATTTTGTGTGGGGAATCGGCTTTGTCTGGTGCGCCATGTTTTGTGCGGCCACGGCCCTCGGCCCGGTCAGCGCAGCGATCCAGGCGATCACGCCCAGCGCCTATCGTGCCCAGGCGGCGGCGGTGCTGTACCTGTTAATTTTTATTGTCGCCTTCATGGGTATTCCAATGACTGGCCTGATGACCGATTTGGTGTTTAAGGATCCGCTCAAGATTGGGATGGCGTTGAGTTTGATCAGTATCGTCTTCAGTAGTCTGGCAGCCTTGCTGGCATGGCGCTGGAAAGGCCATTTTATTGGCGCCGTCGCTTTAGGCAATCACGAGTAATCAGAAATAATTAGAGATAGATACAAATGACATCGACAAATGAAATCGGCATGCAGCAGATTCAGAAGTTATTTTCACTCGAAGGCCAAGTCGCCATAGTGACGGGTGCTGGCAAGGGAATAGGCCGGGCGTGCGCGCTGATGCTGGCACAGGCTGGGGCGGATATCGCGCTGGCTGCGCGGACCCAGGCCGATCTCGACACGGTAGCGGAAGAAATTCGCGCGCTGGGTCGGCGTGCTATCACCGTCGCCGGCGATGTCGGCGATGAAGCGCAGCTCGATGTGCTGGTCGCGCGTACCGTGGCCGAGCTGGGCAAGATCACGATCCTGGTGAATAACGCTGGTGGTTCAGGGCCGAATCATCCGGAAAAAACCACGGCCGCCGAATTTAATCGTGCGCTGTGCTGGAATGTGACGCCGGCGTTTTTACTGACGCAAAAATCTGTGCCTTTCATGCGCACAGCGGGCAGTGGTGCGGTGGTTAATATTTCGTCTGTCGCGGCACGTTATGCGCAAAAAAACTTCAGCGCCTATGGTGCAGCCAAAGCCGCGCTCAATCAAATGACGCGTAATCTGGCGCAGGATTTTGGGCCGCAGATTCGTGTTAATGCGGTGGAGCCGGGCACCATCTTAACGCCGGCATTAGCGCCGTATTTGACGCCCGAACGCCAGGCGCGCATGGAAAAAAGTACACCCTTGGGACGGATGGGCCAGCCGGAAGATATTGCTGCCGCCGTGCTGTTTTTGGTCTCCCCAGCATCTAGTTGGGTAACTGGCAAAATATGGGGTGTTGATGGTGGCGTTGAAAACGCTAATTTTTCTTAAGCGTCGATACCCAATTAATTCGCGGAACTTATACCTTACCTAGGGTGGGCACAAAAGCAGTGCCCGCCCTACGATTTTCGTAGTATCCAATCGCGTATTGTTAAATCGTGCTGGCAACCCGATGACCATCGCGCATCGCGCCTTCGATGTACCCAAGCGCCAGACAATCTCCCACGCTATGCACACTGAGCCCCTCGGCTGTCAGCGCGTCCGCCAGCGATGTATCGGGCCCGGCACCCAGCGCCAGGACGACTGAGTCCGCCGCACTCGACTGCGGATTTCCTTCGCTATCAGTCCACTTCACGGCATCGCCAGTAATTTCGTTCACGACTGCCGAGCGCTGCAATGTGCCATGCGTTTCAACGGCCTCCAGCACCCGCCAGCGTCGTACGATTGACAGCTCGCGGCCCGGCTTGTCGCTCGGCTCCAGCACCGTCACCTGCCGGTCGCGGTCGATTAAAAATTCCGCTAATTCCAGACCGACCAAACCGCCGCCGATAATCACGACGCGTTTCCCCAAAGGCATCCACAGTTTGGACAGATTTTTCAAGGCAGTCTGACTGTCCGTTACTTTCAGCACGCCGCCCGCCTTAAACAGCAGACGTTCACCAAAATTAAGCTTGGATTGTGCGATCGCGTCCGCGCCATCGTTGGTCATCAAACGACGTAATTCATCGCCGCTCCAGACATGAGTCTGCAGCGCGCCAGTAATATCCGGCGCAGAACGCAGCGCGCCACTGGCGACGATCACGGCATCTGCGCCGAGCGCCTTTAAGCTGGCCGCCGTGGCGGTCACGCCGAGCTGGATAGTGATATTCGGATGCTGCATCTGCGCCACCAGATAATCGAGCAGCCGGCCATTTTCAGGATAGGCGAGGGCGGCAAAAAACAAGGTGCCACCGAGCCGCTCACTGCGCTCCATCAGCGTGACCCGATGTCCACGCAAAGCCGCGACCCGTGCTGCTTCCATCCCGCCAGGCCCACCACCAACGACCACTACATGCCCCGGTTTGGCTGCAGGCGCAAGGGCGCCGGCATACTCATGACCGGTCTCGGCATTGACCGCGCATTTGACGCGTTCATTAATAAAAATCTGGCTCACGCAGGCGTAGCAGTAAATGCAGGGACGAATATCTTTCACGCGGTTTTGTGCAATCTTGATCGGCAATTCCGGATCAGCCAGCAGCTTGCGCGCCATGGCGACGAAGGCATAGTCGCCTTTTTCGATCGCTGAATTGGCATCTTCCGCTTCAATCCGGCCGGCGCAGATGACCGGCACATCGACGGCGCCTTTGAGTGCCCGTGCATAGTCGACAAAGGCATTCGGCTTTTGCGCCAATGGCGCCTCGGTGAAGGCGCTGCCGGAAGTAATGGTGGCATAGGCCGACACACTGATCGCCTGCGCGCCGGCTTTCACAGCCAACTGCGCTGCGCCGACGAAATCGGCCACAGTAATGCCGCCCGGTGTACGCATTTCTTCGCCATCCAGTCGCACCCATACCGGAAAGTCCCCCCCCGTGCGCTGCTTGACTGCGGCGATGGTTTCCATCATCAGGCGCGCGCGATTCTCCAACGAGCCGCCATAAGCATCTTCACGCTTATTGTAATAAGGCGATAAAAAGCCCGCCAGAATATAGGTATGTGCCGCATGAATTTCGACGCCGTCAAAGCCGGCCGCCTGCGCCCGTGCCGCAGCGGCGGCGAAGTACTCGATCATTTGTTCGATGTCGGCCTGATCCATCACGCGGATCTTGGGCCGGGTGCGCCCCATGCCGCCGACGAAGGTCGACATTTCTTCCTGCGTTAAAGCGCTCAGGAAGTCGCTCTTGCCGGCTGGAGGCATCGACGGCACCCACATTTCACGTCCCTCAGCCAGATCGCGGGTTGCGGTTTTGCCGGCGTGCTGCAGCTGCATGGCGATTTTTCCGCCGTGTCGGTGTACACGATCAGCGAGTGCCTTCAGCCCAGGAATGAAATCATCGCGAGAGACGCCGACCTGGAAGGGTTCGGCCGTGCCGGCCGGATAGGCCACCGAGCACACGCCCATCGTCAATAGACCGACTCCGCCCTTGGCGCGGGCTTCGTAATAAGCCTGAATACGCTCACCGCAAAAGCCGTCAGCCTCAGCAAAATTAGAGCCCATCGGCGCCATGACAATACGATTTTTCAGCTGCAGTTGACCGATTTGTCCGGCTTGCATGAGAGCGGGGTAGGCAGATGTCATGGTGCTTTTCTATAGCGAGGAGGAAGTGGTCATTATTGGCTATGCTGGAATGCCGGCATCGTCCGTTTGCATGGCTTAAGCGATTTTCAATGCGCATACCGGGCATCAATTATGGATTATTTATCAAGAATGTCAGGCTTCAACGCTTAACAACAGACCGTCCAAATGGACGATGTCCGGACTGGCAGGACATTTATATTCGCCAAAGTTGAGTAAGGATCTGTGATGCGATTTTTGTGCGCAAAAAACACAGCACGTCCAAACGGACGATGTTGCACAAAATGGCTCAATTATATTGCCAGCAGTAGTAAATAGTTTGACCTTGCAAAAACGGTGTCTGTCATTCATGAGGGCACAGTCGGAAGCAGGTTCAGGTTCATATATGCGTACATAATAATTCTGTTTTTAGGAGACGAGGATGGCTAGTAATAAGAGTAAATTGGTGATGCGGATTCTGCCGATGGTAATTGCGGCAGCCTACACCGGCGGCGTATTTGCGCAAGAGGCGATTGAAGAGGTCGTTGTGACCGCTCAGAAGCGCAAGGAAAGACTGCAAGATGTGCCGCTGTCAATTTCCGCCATCAGTAATTCCCAGATCGAAGCGCGCGGCATTGAAGGCGCCAAGGATCTGAATGCATTGGCACCTAACGTCAATATCAAATCTGCGCCAGGCGCGGGTCTGACTGCGGTGGCATCCATTCGCGGTATGACGCAAGGTCAACCTGCCATTTGGGCCGATCCATCCGTTGGTATCTATGTGGATGGCATTTTTGTCGGTAAAAATCAGGGTGCTTTGTTCGACGTCGTCGACATGGAACGCATTGAGATTCTGCGCGGTCCACAAGGAACACTCTTTGGTCGCAATACCGAAGGCGGCGCAATCAACCTGATCACGCACAAGCCATCTGGCGAATTCACCGGTAGCGCTGGCGTTGACTTTGGTAATTACAATCGTCATGTTGAGCGCCTTTCGATGGACCTGCCTAAAATGGGCATGCTGCGTCTGGGCGTCGCTGTCCGCGACGAGAAGCGCGACGGCACCACTGCCAATCCAAATGGCGAGAGCTGGAATAGCCGTAACCGTCAGGCTGGACGTATCTCCGCTGGCTTGGATATCTCACCTGATTTTAAAATTGATTACGCCTACGATCACACCAAAATCGATGAAACACCCTTTGCGCAGAGCCTGATTGATTCAACCGGCTATGCCAAGCTTTACACAGCGCCTGCAATCGCTGGCACCTACGCCTATTTCCAGACGGTCTTTGGTCCTGGCAGCTTGGGTAAATTACTTGCACCGTTGGTCAATCCTGACTATCCAACATCCGTTTCCGGAAATCCGAACACAAAATACAGTAACGGTCTGAAATTGGATGGTCATTCGGTGACGGCTTCGTATGCGCTCAACCCAAACAACAGCATCAAATATATTGGCTCCCAGCGCAAGATGGTATACAACGATCGTACCGATCTGGATGGTACAGCGCTGAATATTTTTAACGCCGGCAAAGACACCAATTACACCACCACGTCACACGAAGTGCAGTTAATTGGTAATACGAGCGACATGAACTACGTTCTTGGCGCCTACATGTTCAAGGAAGATGGCGATACCACGACCTACCAGAGTGGCTCTTTCTATACCTTCAGCGCAGCTGCTGTGCAGTATAAGCAGCCTTGGTATCGTGTGCAAAGCGATGCAAAGGCCGTTTTTGGTCAACTTGATTACAAGATCAACACGGATCTGACTGCAACGCTGGGTCTGCGTCGTACCACAGAAGACAAAAAAGGTGATCTGTGGCGCACCAATACCAATGCGAACTTCGATCCACCAGGTAGCCCAGGTGTGACGTATCAGGCCGGCTTTGCGCCACAAGGTGCGAGCGCTTCGTTCGCGTCCACCACGCCGGTATTGGCTCTCGCCTACAAAGTCGATGCCAACCTGAATGTCTATGGCCGTATCGCGCAAGGCTTCAAGAGCGGCGGTTTCCCTCTCGAAGCGGTCGTCAATGCAGCGACTTCGACCGGACCTTTGGTGCCGTTCAAGCCAGAGACTTCGACTAGCTATGAAGCCGGTTTTAAATCGACACTTCTGGGTGGTAAAGCGACGTTTAATGCTGCCATCTTCAGAACGGACATTAAAGATTGGCAAACTTCCGTTCTGCCACCTGGCGGCACAACACCAACGATCACCAACGCTGCCAGTATGCAAAATAATGGTATTGAATTGGAAGGCGTGCTTCAACTTGCTGACGGCTGGCGCGCGCAGGCGAGCTATGGCTACATCGATGCCAAGTACAAGTCATTCATGAGCTTTAACCAGTTTGGCGCTGCGGTAGATATCGCTGACAACACGCGTGTTGGTTACATTCCTAAACAGCAGTTTAGCGTTAGCCTCGATGGCCGTCTGGCACAAACTTCAATGGGCACCTTGCGCGCTATCGTCGATTATGTCTATACAGCGGAGTACTATAACTACGCTGGACAAGATTCTGCGACTATTACGAATGCAGCGATTGGCAATTCATCTGCTGAATCGCTCATGCCAGCACTGGGTTTAATGAATGCGCGCCTTTTGCTGTCGAATATTCCGCTCGGATCTGGTTCGGCGAGTGCCTCATTGTGGGTACGTAACCTGACAGACGAAAAGAAGATGACTTCCCATATCGACACGGGTGGTTACTACCGTATAGCTTCATGGTCTGAGCCACGAACATTTGGCTTAGCGCTGAACTATAAGTGGTAATGCAGTCTTGGTCTGATCGCTTCATTCAGACTTGATGGACAAGGGCAGTGGGTAACCACTGCCCTTATTATTTGTGTCAGCGTAATGCCCTCATTTCAGGGAATGGATGCACGCAATGTACCAACGATGTTCACAGGTTTTAAAAAATTTACCGCAACTTGTGTGGCCAGAACTTCAGCTTTCTCCAATACGCCAATTTTTCGACTGTCTGGTATTTGTTTTTTTACTGAGCCTGCTGACACCTGCCAGCGCACAAAATAAGCCTACCGAAGACCCGCTCGATGCCGAAGTGCGCGCAGCTTTTCTGTACGCCTACCCGTATTACGAATTCATGTGGCTGCGCGATCAGGCGCTCAACAAAACCGGCACGCTGACTTCCACCTCGCTCAACGTCATGCGTCACCAGCGTCATCTGGCCACGCCGGAAGATCGCTGGGCGAATGGCCCGATTCACGATACGTTTTATTCAACGGCCTGGCTGGATGTGGGGCAGTCGCCGGTCGTGTTGAGCGTGCCCGATACGGCTGATCGTTATTATGTGATCGTGTTCATCGGTGCAGACACCAACAGCTTTGAGCGCATCGGTCGGCGCAGCACCGGCACCAAGGCGCGCAAGATCGCCATCATCGGTCCTGACTGGCAGGGTGCGATACCGGCAGCAGATCAGGTGATTAGGGCGCCCACGCGTGACCTGTATGTCAATATGCGCATGCTGGTGCGCGATGCGGCCGATATGCCGCAGGTGCATGCGCTGCAAGATGCCATTCACTTCAAGCCGGCTAATAGCATGTCAGGTAGTCCCTCCTTGAATGCGCCCCAGCGATTACCCAAGGATGGCGATGTAGGTCAAATGCTGCATGTAATCAATGAATCATTCACGCGCAATCCGCCGCCTGCAAACGAAGCGGCACTGCTGGAAAAATATCGCGCCGTCGGTATTTGTGGCGCTGCCTGTCGCTGGGACGACTTGCCGCCGGCAGTGCAAGCGCGATGGCGCACCATCGTGCCGCAAATGATTGCGCGCCTAAAAACAGCGCTGGATGGTAGTCGGCGTGATCGTCCGCGAACGCAGGGTTGGCTGCCGTTTCGATTGCCGCGAAATTTTGCCAATAACTTCGCTCTGCGGGCCGGATCGGCCGCCAATTCGGGGGGGATTTTTGGCCTTGAAGCGAGCGAGGCGGTGTACTTCATGGGCCTCACCGATCATACCGATGCAACGCTTGGCGAGGGCCGACACTATCGTCTGCACCTGCCTGCTGGCGGATTGCCGGCCGATGCATTTTGGTCAGTCACGTTGTATGAATTTCAGGAAAAAGGCCAATACCTGCTGGCCAATCCGATCAACCGTTATTCGATCGGTGATCGCACCCAAGGCCTGGTACGAAATGCCGATGGCAGTCTGGATATCTGGCTGCAGCCTGAAGCACCGAGTGATCCAGCGCAGCGGGCAAACTGGCTGCCTAGCCCGGCTGTCAAATCCTTCTACCTCAACGCGCGCATTTATCAGCCGCGCCAGGAAGTACTGGATCCGGCGTGGGCGATGCCCGCAATTGAACGACTTTTACCTTGATCATTCGCATCAAGGTAATTTTTGTCCGTATTTTTTTTGTCATTGACGAAGCGACCGGACAGGTAATCAAGACGGCACTGCGCGCGTCTTAGTTTTCCATTGGAGGTTTTGGGTAGCTTGCCAATGGGGACGAATACTAAATCATCAATCGGCAATTGATAATGGGTGTCGATGGCCTCCCGCACACTGGTCGATAAGGCGTGCAGCTTACCGGCATCTTGCAAGGAGGCTGGATCGACTTCAATCGCGATCACCAGATGTTCATTAGCGTGCGCATTCTTTACGCTGAAGGCCACGCTGCATCCAGGATGAGGTGAGGTTTGGCAGCGATCTGTTTCAAGCTCCAGGTCTTGCGGGAGGTATGCTCTGCCACGTAATTGAATGAGGTCCTTGAGTCGTCCTGTGAGATAGAGTTCGCCATCGCGCAAATATCCGAGATCACCTGTGCGCAAAAAGGGTCCTTCACCGGATTGAAGTCTGGCCGCAAAAGTGAGTTCGCTCAGTTCCGCACGCTGCCAATAGCCCATGGCATTACTGTCGCCGCTGACCCATATTTCGCCTTCGCTTCCTGCCGCGGCAGGCAAGCAAGTACGAGGATCGACGATCATCAGATGCGTATTGCCTCTGGGGCGTCCGCAACTGACGATCGGCTGGCCTGAATGTTGGGCGCGATTTTTATCGACCTGCAGGCCTTCACCAACGTATCTGCCGCTAATGAATAAGGTGGATTCTGCCATGCCATAGCAGGCATACAAAGCCTGTGCATCAAAGCCCAGCGATGCAAATCGATCGGCAAAATTAGTCAGCACATTGGCACGGACCGTCTCGCCGCCACAAAATGCCACGTTCCAGCATGATAGGTCAATGCCTGCAAGATCCACATCATGCAGCGCATGGGTGGCCAGTTCATACATAAAATTCGGTCCGCCCGAGGTCGTAACGCGTCGTTCCGAAATAAGTTGGAGCCAGCGCTGAGGATTTTTAATCAGCGCGGCAGGTTTCATCAAATTGGCGGTGAAGCCGCCATACATCGGCTGCAATACGCCGCCAAATAAGCCCATGTCATGAAACAGCGGCAAGGCCATCAAACCGATACTATTTTTTGTATGGCCAAATGCAGTATAAATAATTGCCGAATTATCCATCAGGTTGCCATGACTGATCATCACCCCTTTAGGTTCGTCAGCAGTGCCGGATGTGTAATGAAGCAGGGCTAGCGAATCAGCGGCCAGTGCGGGTTTTTTCCATTGCGAGGCCAATGTAGACAGTGGTGCGCTGCGTTGGACCTCGCGCAGATCGAAGCAGGCATGGATTTGCATATCTTGGTTTTTGACGCTATCCATGTTCTCGTCGGACGCCAAAATACATCCTCTGACATCTGCATTGGTCAGCATTGCGGTGAAAAATCGCGCACGCTGATGGCGCTTTGGCAGTCCCACCGGCACCGCGACCGCGCCGGCAAGCAAGCAGGCAAAGAGCGCGATGACGAAGTAATGATTGGACTGACAAACGATGAGCACCCGTTCTCCGGTCAAGCCTTTCTGCTGCAGCAAAGCGGCAAATCCGCTGGCTTGTTCAAAAACATACCGGTAGGTGAATTGAATTTCCTCATGGGCGCTATCGGGTATAAAACGGAATGCGCAGCGATCTGGCATTGTGCTGGCGCGATTGATCACGACATCGACGAAGGTTTTCTCTTGGACGGAGGCAGCTCGAAAGGTCGACATAGGATCACCTTTTAGGAGGGATAAATTTTATTTTATGCGGCTAAAAAAGACATGCATAAATAAATTCTATTCCCGCCACGATCGGGCAAGCAATGGGGGATGTCTTCCTAGAGGTGAATTTCTATCACTTGTCGTTTGGAGCAGAATCCGGCACCTTGATGTTTTAACGGTGCCGGTTTGCGCAGAACACCACGCGCACGCCGACTTTCTGCTCGACAGTCGATGACGCGCGCAGAAAAAACCCGTTACGGTTTTCCTGTCGCCGCGCCACTGCGCTCATCCGGCCGCAAGCTCGCACCGACCTGCCGTGGCGGATAGGTCCGTAAACTGATCATGTGTTCGGTGAGGGCTTCTTGCATCACAGCGCCAATCCAGCTGTGGCGCAGTGCCAGTCGATTGGAATCCTTGCCGACTGCATTACGCTCGAAGGGATCCATGCGCAGGTTAAAGAAGGCATAACTCTGTTTGAGCGGATCGAAGAAACCGTCGCGCTCCTTGAGCACCATTTTCCAGGGGCCGATGCGCATACCGACCAGATCACGCTCGTTGTAATAGATGTAGCTGTTGCGCGCAGAGGGTGCCAAGCCCAGCCAGTGGTCTAAATTATCGACACCATCGATATGGACCTTGTGACTTTCCTTGAGCAACTCGGCGACCTTGGGCACGCCGGCGGCATGGGCTAAAGTAGTAAAAATATCGTAATGCGCCTGGATGCCGTTTGAGACCGAGCCAGCCTTGATGGCAGCCGGCCAGCGTACCAGCATCGGCACGCGGTAACCGCCTTCCCAGGTCGACGCTTTTTCACCACGAAATGGCGTGCTGCCGGCATCTGGCCAATGAAATATTTGCGGTCCATTGTCGGAGGTGAAAATCACGATCGTATTTTTAGCAATGCCCATGTCATCGAGTTTTTTGAGCAGCTGGCCAATGTGGCCATCCATTTCCATCATGCCGCTGCCATATACGTCCTCTTCCGAAGAGAAGTCGGCCGCCAGATACCGTGAAGCCGCTTTCAGATGGGTATTGACGTGCATGCGGGTTGGGTTATGCCAGAGAAAAAACGGCTCACCGGATTTGGCGGCGCTGTCGATGAATTTCAGGGAACGCTCGGTGGATTCATCATCGATGGTTTCCATGCGCTTTCTGGTGAGTGGCCCCAAGTCCTTCGGCGTTTGTCCGGCAAAGGCTTCGAGCACACCGCGCGGGCCATATTTTTTCTTGAACGCCGGATCCTTGGGGTAGTCGAGCTGCTCCGGTTCTTCTTCCGCATTGAGGTGGTACAGATTACCAAAAAAATAATCGAAGCCGTGATTGGACGGTAAAAATTCGTCGCGATCACCCAGATGATGTTTGCCGATATGCGCCGTACGATAGCCGCGCGTCTTTAAGACTTCGGCCAGCGTGGGGTCGCTCTTACTTAAACCTAAGGGTGCGCCTGGCAGGCCAACGGTGGTCAAGCCGGTACGAATCGGCATCTGGCCGGTAATTAGTGCTGCGCGGCCGGCAGTGCAGGAAGGCTCGGCGTAGTGATCGGTAAACAGCATGCCTTCGCGGGCGATCCGGTCCAGATTCGGCGTGGGTGCCATGAGGCCGTGACTATACGCACCGACGTTAGTGGGGCCCACGTCGTCGGCCATGATGATGAGAATATTGGGACGCGTTGGCGCAGCGGCTGGCGTCTGTGCAGCGAAGCTTGTATTGAGTAGTACCAGACCCATACAGGCCATGAGCCGGTTCAGACTGAATCGTTTGTCATTCATTCGCTTGTCTCCATTGAGGAAAGTATTTTTTTGCATAATGAGGATTGTCTGGCCCGTTCATTGGATGGGCAGTCATCATATTGACTGAACTTAGTCCCCTGATCCGATCATCGCATCGTCCATTTGGACGCGGCATCCTGCCAACTTTACTCCGAACGGACGATGGCCCGCCTAAAGTCGCCCATTAGCATCGCAGCATGCATACCCCTGACAGTTCGAATAATTACCGCCAGTTCCCAGACAATCGCCAGCTAGGCCACATCCCAGGTATCGACGGCTGGCCCTGGCTGGGTCGCACGATCGCTGTGGTACGCGATTTGTATGCCGTATCGAAGGAACATGTGCAGCGCTTTGGTCCGGTGTCGCGCATCGGCTTGATGGGACAAACGGGTTTGCTGGTCACCGGCGCTGATCTGTACCAGCGCATTTTTCAAGATAGCGAACAGCTTTTTTCCTGCGAAAAGGGCTATGAGCAGCAGCTCGGCGCATTTTATCCGCGCGGTCTGTTGCTCAAGGATTTTGACGAGCACCGTGCGCAGCGGCGACTCATGCAAGGCGCCTTCAAGTCCGCCGCACTGCAGCGTTATCTGGAGATGATGCAGCCGGTGATCGATACGCAGGTGAAGGCCTGGGGTACGCATAAACATTTTGTGTTTTACCCGGCCATCAAGCAGCTGCTGCTCGATATTGGCACACGCTGTTTTCTGGGGATCGATAATCTGGGGCCGGAATCCCAACGCATCAACGATCTTTTCCTCGACCTCAACAGCGGCATGATTTCCCTCATGCGCATTGAAGCGCCTTTCGGCAGCTACGGTCGGGCCAAACGCGCCCGGCGCGAGTTGGAGAGCTGGTTCGACAGCATGATCCAACAGCGCCGCGCAGATCCTGCCAGCGGCGACGATATGCTCAGTCATCTATGCCGTGAGGTCGATGAAGAAGGGCGGCCGTATTCTACGCAGATGATCGTCGACCACATCATCTTTTTGCTGTTTGCTGCCCACGATACCAGCACCAGTGCCTTGACCCATCTGGCCATGTATTTGGGCCGCGCACCCGATTTGCAGCAGCGTTTGCGTGATGAAGCTTTGTTCCTCGGTCAGGCGCCGCTCAAGCACGAGGATCTGGCGCGCATGCCATTTGCCGAACACTGTTTTAATGAAAGCCTGCGGCTGCATCCACCGGTGCCGATGATGGTCCGGCGCACTGTGCGTGACTGCGAGATGGCAGGCCTGCAGGTACCTGCGCACACGGTGCTGTACTTACCGAGCATGATGAATCAGCGCGATCCGCAATGGTGGACTGATCCGGAGAACTTCGACCCGGATCGCTTCGCTGCACCGCGCAGCGAACATCGGCGTCACCCCATGTGCTTTAATCCTTTTGGCAGCGGTGCGCATAAATGCATCGGCATGCATTTTGCAATGATGATGGTGAAAGTATTTCTGCACCGCTTTGTACTGGACTGGCAATTCAGTACCGCGCCAGGCTATGCGCCGCGGCTCGAATGGGTGCCACTGCCCAAGCCGGCCGATGGCGTTCCTTTGCGACTTCGTGCGACATCGGACATTGGTGCCGATGTCGAAAAGCCTTAACGCCCTTCGAACTTCGGCTTGCGTTTTTCCACAAAGGCCGACATGCCTTCTTTTTGGTCACGCGTAGCAAACAGCAGCTGATTAGCTTTACGCTCGAGCATGAGGGCAGTCTCGAGCGAGGCATCGACGCCGGCCAAGACGACTTCCTTGATTTGCATCGCCGCCAAGGGCGGCATGTCGGCAATTTGCCCGGCCATCTTCAAGGCTTCCTGCATTAGCTCGGCATCCGGCACCACCAGACTCACCAGGCCCATGGCCTGTGCATCTTTGGCCGACACCGGACGACCCGTCAACAGTAAGCGCATGGCATTGAATTTACCGACTGCCCGCACCAGACGCTGGGTGCCGCCAATGCCAGGCATGATGCCAATGCGGATCTCTGGTAGCGCAAAGCTGGCGCCTTCGCCGGCGAGGATGATATCGCAGTGCATGGCCAACTCGGCGCCGCCGCCAAAGGCATAACCGCAGACCGCCGCGATGACCGGTTTGGGGCAATGCTGGATCGGTGCCCAGACTAATTCTGTGTGCCGCTGGAGGATCTCGATCGGATCGGCATTGAGCAAACCCTTGATATCACCGCCAGCCGCAAATACCTGCTCGCCGCCGGTGAGAATAATGCAGCGCACCCGCGTATCCGCCGCCAGATCGGTAAAGGCCTGCGACAGCTGCGCTTGTAATGGCAGACTGAGCGCATTGGTGGCCTCGGGACGATTCAGCCGCACCACGGCCACGGCATCGGCGGGGAACTCTACCAGTACTTCTTTTTGCAATGATTCAGACAAGGTCGCCTCACGTAAAATTGGGGAGCAATAGGGTGCATAAAGTTCGCTCGGGGATCGGGCTATTTTACGCCATGCATTGCTGTATTTCCGCAGATGGGGAATGACTGCATGGTCACTGAGGCCAATGTGCCTAACATCGTCCGTTTGGACGTGTTCAGACAAGGGGGGCATACCTACACTGAGCCTATGAAAAGTACCCTCCAAAATCCGCATTCTGGATTGCAAAACACAGCTGTGCGTCGTGTCGTTCTCGTCACCGGCGGCACCAAAGGTATCGGGCGCGGCATTGCACTGGGCTTTCTGAGCGCGGGTGACATCGTCGTCGTCTGCGGCCGTCAAGCGCCCGAGACACTCCCCCAGGTCGATAATAATACCGCCGAATTCATCGCCTGCGACGTTAAAGATCTCGCCGCGGTACAATCTTTGATCGCCACTGTGACGCAGCAGCATGGTCGACTCGACGTGCTCATCAATAACGCTGGCGGCAGTCCTTCCGCCGATGCGGCAACGGCATCACCGCGCTTTCATGAAAGCGTGATCCGTTTGAATTTGCTGGCGCCATTTAATCTGGCCCAAGTCGCCAACGCCCAAATGCAGCAGCAAGAGCAGGGCGGGGTGATCATTTTTATCGGCAGTATTAGCGCACTGCGGCCTTCTCCCGGCACGGCAGCGTACGGCGCAGCAAAAGCAGCCGTGCTCAGCCTGGTCGGCTCACTCGCCGTTGAGTGGGCACCCAAGGTGCGGGTAGTCGCTGTCAGTCCGGGTCTGGTACGTACCGAACAATCGGCACTGCATTATGGTGACGAAGCCGGCATCGCCGCGGTCGCTGCCGGCATCCCCATGGGCCGCATGGCCGAGCCGGATGACATCGCCCAAGCCTGTCTGTATGCCAGCTCGAACGCGGCATCGTATTTAAGCGGCAGCAATGTACTGCTGCATGGCGGCGGTGAAAAACCGGCCTTTCTTGGTGCTGTCTCGAACAGCGCCGCCACCAATAAATCACCTTCACCCGCAGCAGTAACGCCTGCCAGCGGAAGTAATGCATCTGGGAGTCCTGCATGAGTCAAGCGCAAGTCGAACACGAATGGATGTTGCCCATCCGCGCCCTGGTGGGCAAGGAGTATGGCCGCATTTATGCCTGGGATGCTGTCAATGCCCCGATGATCCGCCACTGGTGTGAAATGATGGGCGTGACCAATCCGGCCTACACCGATCCAACATCGGCGCAGGCCATTGAACGTGGCGGCTTGATAGCGCCGGCGACCATGCTGCAGGTCTGGTGCATGGAAGGCCTGAAGATCAATAATTATCCACCCGGCTCGACCAAAGAAAATCCCTACGAAGCCTTATCGATGATGGAAGCGCATGGCTTGCCATCGGTGGTGGCGGTGAATTCGGAACTCACTTTTGAGCGGGATGTCCATCTTGATGAGCGTCTGTATTACAGCACGCGCTTAGATAACATCGGTCCGGAAAAAACCACCGGTCTGGGTACTGGCTATTTCGTCACGCTGGTGATGAGCTTCTTTTCGCAAAAGCCGCAGGGCGATGAAAAAATCGGCGAACTACTATTCCGCGTTTTTAAATTCAAGCCCGCCAATCCAGTAAAAGCCGTCACAGCTGAAACACCGGCGATCCCCAAATACAAACGTCCGGCCCCCGGCATGAGCGACGATACGCGCTTTTTCTGGGAAGGCGCGCGCGCCGGCAAGCTGCTCATTCAGCGCTGCAAAGCCTGCCAGATTCTGCGTCATCCACCGGGTCCGATTTGCAGCGAATGTCATAGCTTTGAGTGGGACACCGTCACCGCCAGCGGTTTGGGCACGGTGTATTCCTTCGTCGTGGCGCATTACCCGGAAGTGCCGCCGTTCGAACATCCGAATCCGATCGGCTTGATCGAGCTCGATGAAGGTACGCGCTTAGTCGCCCAACTCATCGGTGTCACGCGTGAAGAAGTCAAGATCGGCCAGCGCGTCAAAGTGGAATTCAACACCTTTGACGATGATTTGGTATTGCCACAATTTCGCCCGCTGAAAGGCTAGGTTCAGAAGATGGATTTTAATTTTAATGAAGACCAGCAGGCCTTTGCCGAAAGCGCACAAGCCTTGTTTGCCGACTATTGCAGCGATGCGCAATTGCGCGCCCACGATTTCGGCACTGCGCCTTACATGGAAACGCTGTGGCCGCAATGTGTAGCCAGCGGCTTGCACAGTATTTTGCTGCCAGAAGAATTAGGCGGCATGGGCATGGGCATGACCGAACTCATGGCCGTGCTCGAACAGCAGGGCCGGGCATTGGCCCTGGTACCGCTGGTAGAACAGCAGTTAGTCGCCGCGACTGTGGCGCGTTTTCAACCGGACTTATTGCCGGTCGTGGCCAAGGCGATTGCTGGGGAATGTCTGCTGACATTATCGCTCGAAGGCTTGCGCAACGCAGTTCAGCTGCCATTGCAAGCGACCCGCTCCGGCGAACAGATTGTATTGAACGGTATGACCAACGCAGTGCCGCTCGGGATGCAATCGCAGTTCGCCTTGCTGGCGGTCCTGCTCGATGGCGCGCCGCGACTGTTGCTGCTCGATCTGGCAACGCCTGGATTACAAAAAATTGAAGGCGTCACCCAACATCACCTGAGCGTGGCTGACCTGATTTGTAAAAATTTGACTGTGCCGGCAAACTGCCTGCTCGACGCTGGCGCGCAAGCCTGGCTTGAGCCGCGCCTCATCGCCGCCGTCGCCTCCTTGCAGCTGGGCGTGTCGGCCCAACAGCTCAAGCGCACCGTCGAATACGTCAGCGAGCGCAAACAATTTGGTCGCGTGATCGGCAGTTTTCAGCTGGTCGCCGGACAGATGGCGGATTGCCATATCGCCCTCGAAGCGTTGCGCTCAGCGCTGTGCCAGTTAATTTATCGGCTCGATGCCGGTCTGGGCTGTGTGCCGCAATCCTACTCGGTCAAGGTGCTGGCCGCCGAAGCCGCGCAGTTAGTCGGTCATAAAGGGCAGCACGTCCATGGCGGGATTGGTGTGGATGTCAGCTATCCGATCCATCGCTTCAACTACTGGAGCCGCGCGCTCGGCACTACATTGGGCGGCGCCGAGCAGTCGCTGGCCTTGCTGGGTGACTGGCTGGCCGAGCATGATTGCCTGGGCTGGAAATACGACCGCGCAGAAGACATGGGAGCAGATCATGCAGTTTAAAGACGTACAGATTGGCCAGACCTTGCCTGGCCTGGATGTGCCGATTACGGTGGCCTTGATTACCGGCGGCGCGATCGCCACGCGTGATTATTTTCCCGGTCACCATGATAAGGATGCGGCCAATGCCTTGGGTTCCGCGCACATCTTCATGAACATCCTCACTACCAATGGTCTGGTGCAGCGTTTTATCGAACAATGGAGCGGCCCTGATTTGCGCTTCAAAACCTTCAAGATCAAACTTGGCGCGCCGAATTATCCGGGCGACGTGATGAAGTTAAGCGGCGCCGTCAGTGCTCTCGATGTCGAGTCGCGCTGCGTTGAAATCACCCTCAAGGGACAAAATTCGATGGGCAGTCATGTCAGCGGTACCGTCAGCGTGGTGCTGCCATGAGTCTTATTTTTCAAACAGGATGTCTGCAATGAACGCGCAATTGATCTCTAGCCAGGCCGCCATCGTTGGTCTGGGCACGACGGAATTTTCTAAAAACTCCGGCCGCACCGAATTGCGACTGGCCATGGAAGCAACGCTGGCCGCTTTGGCGGATGCCGGGATTGATCCCAAAGAAGTCGATGGCTTTAGCTCCTATTCGGTCGACAAGGTGCCGGAATACGAAATCGCCCGTTTGCTGGGTGCGCGGGAAGTCAAATTTTTCTCGCAGGTGCCGCATGGTGGCGGTGCTGCCTGTGCACCGGTGCTGCATGCCGTGATGGCGGTGGCCACCGGATTGGCCAAGACAGTGGTGGTATATCGCGCGATGAATGAGCGCAGCTGGTATCGCTTCGGCAGTGGCAGCTACGGCTTTGCATCGACGCCGATTTTTGAAAACGTCAATTACGGCTGGTATATGCCGCATGGCCTGCACACGCCGGCCGCCTGGGTCGGCATGTTCGCCCAGCGCTACATGCATCGCTTCGGTGCCACTAGTGAAGACTTCGGCCGCGTATCGGTCTCCTCGCGTGACTTTGCTGCGACGAATCCGGCAGCCTTCTTTTATGAAAAGCCGATTACCCTGGCCGACCATCAGGCCTCGCGCTGGATCTGCGAACCGCTGCGTCTGCTCGACTGCTGTCAGGAGAGCGATGGCGCGGTCGCCATGATCATCACCTCGGTAGACCGGGCGCGCGATCTGAAACAAAAACCGGTCGTCATCAAGGCCGCCGCACAAGGCATCAGTTCGGGTCAGCAAATCATGACCTCGTTTTATCGCGATGACATCACTGGCTTGCCAGAGATGGGCTTAGTCGCCAAGCAGCTGTGGGAGCAAAGCGGCTTGACGCCAGCCGACATCCAGACTGCGGTGATTTACGATCACTTCACGCCATTTGTCTTGCAGCAGCTGGAAGAATTCGGCTTTTGCAAACGTGGCGAAGCGAAGGATTTTTTACGCGCAGGTCACCATACCCGGGGCGGCAGTTTGCCGGTCAATACCCACGGCGGACAATTGGGTGAGGCCTATATTCACGGCATGAACGGCATCGCCGAAGGTGTGCGTCAGGTACGTGGCACAGCGGTCAATCAAGTCGCCGCAGTCGAACACGTACTGGTCACTGCAGGAACCGGCGTGCCCACCAGCGGCCTGATTTTAGGTCAAGTTTAAAAATACGCTTCACCATGCAACAGCGTTGACGTCGCCTCGTGCGGCAGGAGAAAAAATGTTTATCGATTTAAGCCCTGAGCAGCACGCACTGCGTTTAAAAGCACGCGATTACTTCAACTCGCTCATGACGCCGGAAATGCGCCTGGCTTTACGCGGCGCTGAAAGCGGCTCATTGTTTCGTGACACGGTACGTAAGATGGGCAGCGATGGCTGGCTGGCCTTAGGCTGGCCAAAGGAATACGGCGGTCAGGGCTTAAGCGGTACCGAACAGCTGATCTTTTTTGAAGAAGCCAATATCGCCGGCGCACCACTGCCGTTTGTCACCATCAGTACCGTCGGTCCGACGCTGATGACAAACGGCACCGAGGTACAAAAAGCCAAATTCTTGCCCGGTATCGCAGCCGGTGAAATCGTCTTTGCGATCGGCTATTCCGAGCCCGAGGCCGGCTCCGATTTAGCCACGCTCAAGACCAGCGCGCGACTCGAAGGCGATCACTTCATCGTCAACGGCAACAAGCTCTGGACCTCCGGCGCCGATGCGTCCGATTTCGTCTGGCTGGCGGCGCGCACCGATCCTGAATTACAGCGTCACAAAGGCATCTCCATCATGATCATGGATGTCAAGGAACCGGGCTTTTCTTACACAAAGATCGATACCGTCGGCAATACCACCACGGCGACTTATTACGACAATGTGCGGGTCCCCAAAGACATGCTGGTCGGTGAAATGCATGGCGGCTGGAAGCTCATCACCTCGCAATTAAATCATGAACGTCTGGGCATGGGTGCCTGGGCCGACAAGGTATTCAGTACCTTCAACCGTGTTTTCCTGTGGGCCAAATCAGCGGACGAGCACGGCCGTCGCGCCATCGATCAGCCATGGGTTAAGCGCGCACTGGCCGACTGCTATACCAAGCTCGAAGCACAACGCACGCTCAATTTCCGTATCGCTGCCGACGTTGAAGCCGGTCGGATGGACGTTGCCTTGGCCTCGACCTCCAAGGTCTATGGCACCGAGACCGTGGTCGCCGTGTTACGCAGCCTGATCGAAATCATGGGCGCCGGTTCTTTGGTGCGTGGCGAATCGGCGGCTTCGCTCTTGATGGGTGAATTGGAATATGAAGTACGCGCTGCGACCATCCCGACCTTTGGCGGCGGAACAAATGAATTACAACGTGAACTGATCGCTCAGTTCGGTCTGCAAATGCCCAAGCCGGTACGCTAAATCACCGACCCCGAAGCTGTTCATAACCTTGCTATCAATGAAGTCAGTCACTTATGCAAAGAGAACATTTTGTATCCCATCAGCCGGTCCTGATTTCTCGCGAAGAGACCCAGGCTAAACTCGATCGCCGCAATGCCATGGCGGGGCTGCACAAGAACTCGCAAAGCTATACCACCGCTGAGCGGATTGAAGAGATCGTGCAACAGCATGGTCAACGCGTGGCGCTAAAATACGGCCAGCAGCAGATCACTTACCACGCCATGAATGCGCGGATTAATCAGGTCGCGCATGCCTTGCATGATGCGGGTGTGCGCAAGGGTGATGTAGTCGCGCTGTGTATGGAAAATCGGCCCGGCTTTTTCTACGTATGGTTTGGTCTGGCCAAACTGGGCGCAACGGTGGCTTTCATTAACACCAATGTGAATGGACGAATTCTGGCACACGCTTTGCAGGCCAGCAGCGCCACCAAAGCCGTCGTCGGCGAAGAATGCAGTGCGCAGTTCAAGGCGCCCGAACTCGATAGCAACCTCATCTGCTGGACCTGGCCTGAGGAAGATCAAGCAGCAGGTCTTAGCCTTTTGGCAGATGCGGCCTCGACCGACAATCCTCCCGCCGCCTGGCGCGCTGGGCTGACGGCCGGTGACCCGGCAGTCTATATTTTTACTTCCGGTACCACAGGTTTATCCAAGGCCGCGCTGATTAGTCACGCCCGCTGGCTGATGACGGGCGACGTCATGCAAGAGACCGTTTCAGCATCGCAAACGGATTGCTTCTATTGTTTTTTACCGCTGTACCATGGTGCCGCAGCCCTCTCAGCAGCGGCGACCGCTTTTACCGTCGGCGCCAGTCTGGCAGTGCGGCGTAAATTCAGCACCCGCGAATTCTGGAGCGACGTGCGCCAGTTTAACGTCACGATTTGCCAATATGTCGGTGAGATTTGTCGCTATCTCTTAAATAGTCCGGCGCAAGCCAACGACCATCAACACAATTTGCGCAAAATGCTCGGCACTGGCATGACCGCAGAAATTTGGGAAAAGTTCATCGGCCGCTTTGGTGACATGCAAATTTACGAAAGCTGGGGCGCGACAGAATCGAATACTAATACCCTCAATCTGGATAACCGCGTAGGCTCCTGCGGACGGGTACCGTTTTGGGAAAAAACCAATTTGCGCCTCGTACGTTTTGACGTGGAAACGGAAACCCATATCCGTGATGCGAATGGTCGATTTCTGCTGTGCGCGCCCGGTGAAGCGGGCGAAGCGATCGGCATGATCCTCGACATTCCGGACTCCATGGCAGGCCGCTTTGAAGGCTACACTTCTGCGGAAGCGAGCGAGAAAAAAGTCTTGCGCAATGTGTTTAAGGATGGCGACGCCTGGTGGTCATCGGGTGATTTACTTCGCTGTGACGAGGATGGCTATTGCTGGTTCGTCGACCGCATCGGTGATACCTACCGCTGGAAAAGTGAAAATGTCTCGACTCTGGAAGTCGCTGATAGTCTGGCAGATCTGCCGGGTCTGGAACTGGTCACGGTGTATGGCGTGCAGGTGCCCGGCATCGAAGGCCGCGCCGGCATGGCCGCGGTGGTGATGCAGGAAGGGCAGGTTTTCGATGCCAAGAAGTTTTACGATCTGGCCTCTGCGCGTCTGCCGCGCTATGCCCAGCCACTATTTGTGCGACTGACGCCGGTCGCTGACATGACGGGAACCTATAAATTACGCAAAGTCGATTTGCAGCGCGAAGGTTTTGATCGCAGCAAGATCAGCGACACCTTGCTGGTGCGCGATCTCACAGCCGCCTGTTATGTGCCGCTCACTGATGAGGCGCTCCAACGCGCCCTCGCCAGTTGATCCGGCGAGTCGAAGGTTCCGGTTTGGATGCCATGAGTGCCTTGCTGCGCAGTCGCACCAAGGCCATGGTGGGGCTTGCGCAATCCGCGCCGATCAAAGTCGCGCTCGATTATCCTTTTAAGCCGCCGCTCGCCGATAGTTCGGTGGTCGAAGTCGCACCGGGTCTGCTGTGGGCGCGCATGCCCATGCCGATGGCGCTCGACCATATCAATGTTTATCTGCTGCGCGGACAAACCGGCTGGACTGTGATCGATACCGGACTCAACACTGATCTGGCCCGTTCCTGCTGGGAGCGTATCGTCAGTGAACATCTGGATGGTTTGCCGATTGAAGCGCTCATCTGTACCCATTTTCATTACGACCATGCTGGACTGGCGCTGTGGTTTATCGAACGCTTTGGCGTACCGCTGTACATGACGCTGGGCGAGTTCATGACCATGCGGGTGATGAATACGCCTCTGCCAGAAGCTTTGCCGCCAACGCTGTTACAGTTTTATCAGGCGGCCGGTCTGTCGACGGAACGTACACAGAACATGTTCAATGAACTGCGTCAGGATCCCTTCATACCGCCGTTCGCCCCCGCCTATCGTCGTCTGCGTGAAGGGCAGGTTTTATCGATCGGTCAGCGTCATTGGCGCATCATCATCGGTGAAGGCCATTCGCCCGAGCACGCCTGTTTGTACTGCGAAGAAGAAGGAATACTGATCGCCGGCGATCAACTCCTGCCAGGCATCAGCTCCAACATCATGGTCAGCGACATCGAGCCCGATGCCAATCCGCTGCAGTGCTGGTTTGATTCACTCGACCGGCTGGAACACTGTCGTGCCGATACGCTGGTGCTACCATCGCATCAAAAGGTTTTTCGCGGCCTGCATTTGCGTACGCAGTCGCTGCGCGAACATCATCTGCAGCAGTTTTCTCTGCTCTTGCAGCATTTGGAGCAGACACCACAGTGCACCGCGATCGAGGCGCTGAAAGTACTCTTTCCCAAACTGCGCGGCGCGGTCGATGACATGCTGGCGCTGGGCGAAACGCTGGCGCATTTGTCCTGGCTGTGCAAGGCCGACTGGCTGCAGCGCGCTGTCGCACCGGCAGCCGACGAGGCGGGTAATAAGGCCTGGCAGTTTTCGCGCGTGCTGCATCCGATCACAGACAATACAGACATCAAGGAAGCGGGGATCCATTGGTAAACGAACACGATAGCTTCCGACAGGAAGTGCGGCAGTGGCTGGACGCGAATTGCCCTCAAAGCATGCGCCAACCTATCTCATCCGAGCAAATGGTGTGGGGCGGATCGCGCCTGAAGTTCGCCAACGCCGATCAGCAGATTTGGTTTGAACGCATGCGCGAGCGTGGCTGGTTTGCGCCGGATTGGCCGAGCGAGTACGGCGGTGGCGGCTTAAGTCCCAAGCAGCTGCATATCGTCGAGCAGGAAATGTCTGCTCTTGGCTGCCGGCAGCCGCAATATAACCTCGGCATCTGGATGCTCGGACCGGTCTTGCTCGAGATGGGTAATGAGGCGCAAAAGCGTGAACATCTGCCGCCGATGATGAAAGGCCAGGTACGCTGGTGTCAGGGCTTCAGCGAACCCAATGCCGGCTCTGATCTGGCCAGTCTGAAGACGTCCGCCGTGATGGATGGCGATGATTTCATCGTCAATGGCGCTAAAATCTGGACCAGCTATGGCGACCAGTCTGACTGGATGTATGCCCTGGTGCGCACCGATCCCAAGGCAAAAAAACAGCAGGGGATCAGTTTCATCCTGATCGACATGACTTCGCCCGGCGTGAGCGTCAAGCCGATTGAACTCATCAGCGGCAAATCCAGCTTTTGCGAAGTATTCTTCGATAACGTCCGGGTGCCGCAACGGCATCTTGTGAGCGCACTCAACGACGGCTGGACCGTGGCCAAGCGACTGCTGCAGCATGAGCGTTCGGCGATGTCCAAGTTCAGTGAAGGATTGGCGCCATCGCACGACCCGCTGGCCGTCGCCCGGCCCTATCTGTTTGATGAACATGGCGCCCTGCATGAACCCGTCTGGCGTGATCGCTTAGCCGCGCTAATGATGGATTCGCAAGCCTTTTCTCTGACGGCGCAGCGTCTGCAGGAACAAGCTATGGCGCGGGAAGACATCAATGGTATTGCCACCATCATGAAGCTGGTGCAGACCGAGCAGGAAGTCGCCAAATATGAACTGCTCAATCAAGTCATGGGACACCGCGGCTTAAGTTGGGAGGGTGACGAATTCAGTCGCGATGAACACGACATGGCGCGCCAGTGGCTGCTGTCAAAAACTTACACTATCTCCGGCGGTTCGTCGGAAATTCAATTAAATATCATCGCCAAGCGCGTGCTTGGCATGCCGTCCTAGGAAAAGCGCATGCGCTTATTATTAAATGAAGATGAACGCCAGCTGCGTGATGCAGCCCAGGTGTTTTTAGCCGAACAATCCGGCGTGGGTGCCTTGCGCAATCTGCGTGACAGCAAAGATGCGCGTGGCTACGACGAAGTTGTGTGGCGCAAGATGGCCGAGATGGGCTGGCTTGGCATGCTGATCCCGGAACAATACGGCGGCCTCGATTTTGGTTTCAAGGGAATCGGCGCGCTATTCGAACAGGGCGGACGCCATCTGCTTGCTTCGCCCATGCTCAGCACGGTGGTGTTGGGTGGTGGCTTACTTTTAAAGTGCGGCACGTCTGCGCAATGTGAGCAATGGCTGCCCGCCATCGCTAGTGGCGAGGCCCTGCTGGCCTTGGCGCTGGAAGAGGGCGCCCGCCATGATCCGCGCAAGGTTAAAACCCGCGCAACAAAAACCGCGAACGGCTGGCAGCTGGATGGCGAAAAATGGCTGGTACTCGATGGCCATGTGGCGCAGCGCTTGATCGTCGTTGCGCGCAGCGCCGGTACACCGGGCCAGGAACACGGCCTGAGTCTGTTCCTGCTCGACCCGGCGACGCCTGGCGTAACGGTCAAACGCACGACCATGCTCGACAGCCGCAATGCCGCGCATGTCATTTTGAATCAAGTTCAGCTGCCCGCGAATGCGCTGCTGGGTGCAGCGGATACCGCCTTCAGTGATCTTGATACGGTGCTCGATCAGGCGCGCGCCTGTCTGGCAGCCGAAGCCCTGGGCGTGATGCGAGAAGCGTTCGAGCGCACGGTCGACTATCTTAAACAGCGGGTGCAATTTGACGTCGTGATCGGTACTTTTCAGGCGCTGCAACATCGACTCGCGCGTCTGCATGTCGAACTCGAACTGTGTCAAAGCGCGGTCGCGGCAGCGCTGGCGGCACAGGCCGAGCCGGGCCCGCAGTCAGCCTTATTAACCAGTCTGGCCAAAGCACGCGCGAGTGATCTGTGTGAACAGCTGCTCAATGAAGCCGTGCAGCTGCATGGCGGCATTGGCGTCACCGATGAACTCGACATTGGCCTGTTCCTCAAACGCGGCCGGGCAATCCAGCAAACTTTGGGTGACGCAGTGTTTCATCGCGACCGCTATGCCTGTCTGAAGGGTTTTTAAGCGCGGTTTTGCTTCATCAGTAATCTAAAGCTTCATCAATAAATTACAGCTTCATCAAAAAAGAACAACATCATCAGGGAGATCGCAGCGATGTCAGAATTCGATGCACGGCTGGCGCAAATCCGTACCCAGCTCACCGGCCCGGGCGCGCCGTTTGAGCTGGAAACGGTCGAGCAGGATGGCCTGCAGCTGCAAGCCTATCGCAATGCCTCGCGCACTTTGCCAGAGCTGATTAATCTTGGCCGGGTTCATGGTGATAAGCCCTTTTTACTGTATGAGGAAGATCACTGGAGTTTCACACGATTTTTTGCCGCGGTCGATGCCTTGGCGGGATCACTGCAGCGCGATTTCCATCTGCAGCCAGGTGACCGGGTCGCCATCGCCATGCGTAACCGGCCGGAGTGGGCCGTCTGTTTTGCTGCCGTGGCCCTGTTAGGCGCGGTACCGGCACCGCTCAATAGTTTTGGCTTGCGCACCGAGTTACTCGATTCGCTCACAGACATTGCGCCGCGCTTGCTGTTTCTCGATGCCGATCGTTTAGCCCGATTACAAGATGATGTTGCGGACTTACCTTACCCGCTGGTGTTGGTCGATGCCGAACCGGCCGCCGGTAGCAAACTGCATTCGCTGGCAAAGCTGTGCGCTACACCGGCTGATCCGCCGGCGGTACCAGAACTTGGGCCGCTCGATCCGGCGCTGATTTTATTTACTTCAGGCGCCTCCAGTAATGCAAAGGGTGTTTTATCTGGCCAGCGTGCCGTTTGTCAGGCACTTTTTAATATCGACTTTATTGGTGCGACCGCTGCCATGAGTTCGCCGCAGGCGCTGCAGGCCATCATGCAGCGCGGTCTGCTGCCGACCTTGCTGACCGCTGTTCCGCTGTTTCATGTCAGTGGATTGCATGCGCAATTAATGAGCTGCCTGCGTCATGGCCGACGCATGATTTTGATTCATCGCTGGGATCCTAAAAAAGCCCTGGCCCTGATGCAGCGAGAAAAAGTCACGCAATTTAACGGTGCGCCCGCAATGGTATTGCAGCTACTGGCCGAGCCGGGCTTTGATGATCCGGCGGTCGTCGGTAATTTGTCGGGAATCGGTTTTGGCGGTGCGGGTCTGCCGCAACGTGCCATCGATAACGTACTCAGTCGCGTCAAACCGTCCATGTCCGGTGTCGGTTTTGGTCTGACAGAAACCAATGGTGTTGGTGCCGCCATCTCGGGTGACGGCTTCGTTGCGCGGCCGACGAGTGCAGGGGTATGTTCACCGATCATACAAATCCGTCTGGTCAATCCGCAGGGTGAGGATGTCGCTACAGGTGACGCGGGAGAAGTCTGGCTACGTGGCGTAAGCGTGATGCAATCCTACTGGGGTAAGCCGGTGGAAACCGCCAGCGCATTGCAGGATGGCTGGTTTCGCAGCGGCGATATCGGTCAACTCGATGAGCACGGTTATCTCACCATCGTCGACCGCATCAAGGATGTGATCAATCGTTTTGGCGAAAAAATCGCTGCCGCTGAAATCGAATCCTGTCTGCTGCAATGTGCCGAACTGGCCGAAGTCGCCGTGTTTGCGATACCGGATGAAAAAACCGGCGAAGCTGTCGCCGCCGTCGTGGTGCCGAGCGCTGGCTGTTTGCCGGATGCCGAAACGGTGAAGGCGTTTTTGCAAGCCCGCCTGGCCGCCTACAAAGTCCCCAGCGTGATACTTGTGCGCAGCCGGATCCTGCCACGCAACCCCGCTGGCAAAGTATTAAAGCAGCAGCTTAGACAAGAATACCTGGACGCCGCCCGTTAGTCTCATCGGACGATGACCACGCCCTTACCAGCAAAGCAAAATCGATAGATTAATCAGTCGGGTGGGCAAAGTTTTTGCCCACGCATGACCAAACGAAAGAATCAAAGGCTCATCATGGGATTGCAAGGAAAAGCAGCGCTCGTCGGCGCTGCCCAATATAAGCCAGAGAAGTATTCTGCCGCACCACGCATGTTTCATCTGGATCAGGTCGCTGAACTGGCCGGCATGGCATTGGCCGACGCCGGCATGTGGCTGCAAGATGTCGATGGTTTGGTCGTGCATGGCGCACAGTTCCACGAAGCGGGCATGTTCGTGCCCGCCATGGTGGGCGAACATCTGGGTATCAAACTCGATTTTGCCGAAGTCATCGATCTCGGTGGCGCCAGTTCTGTTGGCGCCATCTGGCGTGCCGCGGCTGCCATTGAAATGGGCATGTGCAATACGGTGCTGTGTGTGATCCCCTCCCGCATGGCGCCGACCTCGACCCACGATGACCACGCCGCAGAAGTCATGAAAGCCTCCCGCTTTGGCGGCCATAGCATTCGTTACGGCGCACCTGAAGCCGAAATGGATCTGCCCTACGGCCACATGGCGCAAAACACCGGCTACGCGATGATCGCCCAACGTTATGCAGCGATTCACGGATACGACGCCGCAGCCCTGGCACGCATCGCGGTCGACCAACGCTTTAACGCCTGCCATAATCCCGAAGCCATGTTTTACGGTCAGCCGATTACCGTGCAGGACGTGCTCGAGTCACGCATGGTCGCGGAACCACTGCGCATGCTCGAAATCGTCATGCCGGTCGCCGGTGGTGCCGCCGTGATCGTCACCCGTGACGACATCGCCAAAAACTGTCGTCATCGTGCCGTGCAAATCATCGGCTGCGGCGAACATGTGCAATCCAAATCACCTACCTACGCCGCCGACATGCTGTCGACACCGATCGGACCGGCATCGCGCAAAGCTTTCGCCATGTCCGGTCTGACACCAGCCGATATGCACATGGCACAAATTTATGATTGCTACACCATCACGGTATTGCTGAGTCTGGAAGACGCCGGTTTTTGCGCCAAAGGGCAGGGCATGCAGTTTTTACGCGAACACGATTTCAGCTTCAAGGGCGACTTTCCAATGAATACCCACGGCGGCCAACTCAGCTTCGGCCAAACCGGCACAGCCGGCGGCATGACCCAGGTGATCGAAGCGATCCATCAGTTACAGGGCCGCGCTGGTCAGCGTCAACTCAGCAAACATGATCTGGCTTATGTGTCTGGCACCGGCGGTGTGATGAGCGAGCAGGGCGCCTTGATCCTGCGCGGAGCATCCGCATGAGCGCCCCCATCTGGAATAAACCGCTGCCCCATCCAACCCCGGTTTCTCAAACCTATTGGGATGGTCTCAAAGCGCATAAAGTCCGCCTGCAGCAATGCGGCGCCTGCGCGCATTGGATTTTTTATCCGCGCCTGCATTGCCCGCAATGTGCTTCGCGCGATCTACATTGGAAAACCGTCTCCGGACAGGGAACGCTGTACACCTACACCGTTTCGCGGGTGCCGACCCTGCCCGAATTTACCGATGAAATGCCGCAGCTGTTAGCCGTGATCACGCTCGACGAAGGCCCGCACATCAACACCACGCTGGTGGGCGTGGCGCCGGAAGCGATCAAAGTAGGGCAGCGTATGCGGCCAGTTTTTGATGAGCGCCCCGGTAGCACGGTGCTGTTGCGCTATACCCCTGTCGAGTCTTCGCATGCCGATGTCATCCCGGCGACTGCGTCCGACGAACCCGTCATCAGCGCGCCCGCGCCCGAAATTACCCGTCGCGAAGTTGACTGCAAAGATCTGGATGCCATGCGCAGCCTGATCACGCAGGAATGGAGTGAATGGTCGAATACCTTCTTGGTCAGTCAGGAAGTGATTAACCAATTCGCCGCCTTATCCGGTGACGATTACTGGATCCACACCGACCCGGTGCGCGCCAAGGCAGAGTCACCGTTCGGCACCACGATCGCCCACGGCATGCTGGTGCAGGCATTGGTGAGCCAGCTGAAATTGCCCCTGACGTTTAACGTGACCGGCTTTAATAATATGGTCAATTATGGTTCCGACCGGCTGCGCTTTGCCACGCCAGTGCCAGCGGGCTGCCGCATCCACAGCCGCTGCCGCGTCAAGGCCGTGGAGCAGGTCAAGAGCGGCGTTCAGTTGACGATGGAAATAGCAGTGCATGTGGTCGGTCAGGATCGTCCTTCGCTCCTTAACGACCAAATTATTTTGTACATGTGATCTTAAATATAAAAATATAACGGGACAAACAATGCAAGTCGATCATCGCAACGTACTCAGCGGCATGCTGGTAGCCAGCCTGGCCTCCACCATTGGTGGCCTACCGTTTAATTCTCTGCCGCTCATGCTCGGCAGTCTGGCCGACAGCTTTGGCCTCTCAGCGGCAGCGGTCGGCTTGCTCGGCTCGATCTGCTTTGCCGGCTACCTGATCGGCACATTGGGTGCGCCGTTCTGGATTAATCGACTTAACTGGCGCGTGCTCACCCTGGTCAGCGCAGCGGGTACTGCCGGCTCGTTTGCGCTCAGTGCCTTTGTCAGCGATCTGCCAACCCTTTACGTGGCCTGGGCACTGATCGGATTTTTTGCTTCCACCATGACCTGCCTCGGCATGCGCATCCTCAACGATCTGCCCAATAGGGTGCGCGCCTACGGATTCCGACTCGGTACAGAATTAGGCGTGACGGCATTGGTCCTGTTTGTCCTGCCGCCGCTGGTGCTCGCAGTGTGGAAATATCCCGGTGCCGCGCTGGCACTGGCAGGCGTAGTCGCCTTGCTCGGTGTGTCGGCATTCTGGCTGCCATCCCGTCCGGCGCTCGTGCAAGAGGCGCTCATCGACGCCGCACCGCAGGGCGCCATCTCACGCGCATCCATCCTGACGATGGCGATCTTCTTCCTTTTTTTGACCGGGAATATCGGTCTGTGGGCCTTCATCGAACGCATCGGCGCAGCGCAGGCCTTTGCGCCAGCGCAGATGGGCATCGTATTTGCGGTCCTCAAATTACTCGGCGGCGTGGCCGGATTTTCATTGGCGATGTGGGGCGAGCGGCTCGGTGAACGCAAATCGCACATATTAGTTCTGTCGATGATCCTGATCGGCTTGGCGCTTCTAAATAGTCAGGCCGGCTTCACCGCCTTTGCCTTGGGCGCCTGGATCTGGGAATTTGCTTTCACCTGCGGCTGTGTATTCCAGACCGCCGCCATCGCCCGCACCGATAACACCGGCCGCGCTATTGTGCTTGTGCCGGCAGTCTTTGCCTGCAGCTCCATGGTCGGCCCGGGTCTGGCGGGGCAGTTAGCCTCGGGCGGCAGTTTTGGCGGACTGCTCTTGCTGGCCTTGGCATCGTCTTTGGTGCCGGCTATTTTTTATCTTGTCTGGCGCAATAAAGGCCAGGGAGCCGTCATCCCAGCGAACTGATCGCAGCCTGAAAAATTTACCGAATGCCTCAAAACCGGAGACCAAGCATGAGCAATTTGTCGACCCCGAATTCCTTGCCGAACTGTGGCATTCAATGCACCCCGATGACACCGGCGATCGGCGCAGAACTCAGTAATATCAACCTAGCCGAACCACTCAGCGATGCGGCGACTGCCTTCATTCGCCAGGCTTTACTCGACTGGAAGGTGATCTTCTTTCGCGACCAGCAGCTCGATACCGAGCAACTCATGAACGTCGCCCGCAGCTTCGGCAAACTCAGTCTCCATCCCTTCTTGAGCGGTAAGCCGGACACCCCGGAAGTACTGGCGATTAGCCGTAATCGTGAACGGCGGGGCGGCGAGAACATCTGGCATTCCGACGTCACGTTTATCCCCAATCCCCCATTAGGCAGCTTACTGTATTCGCATGAAATCCCGCCGATTGGCGGCGATACGCTGTTTGCGGATATGGTTGCCGCCTACGAAGGCTTATCGGACGAAGTCAAACAAAAGATCGAAGGACGCCAAGCCATCCATGATTTTCGCGCGCATCGTGTGTTGATGCGCAAGGCCGGCGTCGACGAAGAAAAAATCGCCGGCTACGAAGCGAAATTTCCGCCGACGGCGCATCCCGTGGTGCGCACCCATCCAGAAACCAAACGTAAGCTGCTCAATGTCAGCGTCGCTTTCACCGAATACATCATTGGCATGGACCGCGCAGAATCGGACGCCTTGTTGCAGCATCTGTACGCGCAAGCCAGTATTCCGGAATACCAGGTGCGCTTCAAGTGGACCAAAAATTGTCTGACCTTTTGGGATAATCGCGCCACGCAACACTACGCCGTGTCCGACTACTGGCCGGCCGTGCGCACCATGGAGCGTGTCACCATCGAGGGCGACATTCCATGCTGAGCGCAGCCAGCGCACCGAAAATGTCCAACAAATTCCTCGGTTCGGCTGGCTTCGCCTTGCTGATCATGCTCTTGATTCATATGACCAAGACGGTCGACCGCAACATCATGGGCGTGCTATTTGAGCCGCTCAAGGCAGAATTCGCCGTCAGCGATACTTTGCTGGGACTAGTCGCCGGCGCCATCTTCGGCGTCCTGCATGCTCTGGCCAGCATCGTGCTGGGTCATCTGAGCGACCGCATGAGCCGCGTCAAATTACTCAGCACCGCCTGTGTCATCTGGAGCGGCCTGACCATGGTCTGTGGTGTCGTTACGAGTTTCTGGCAGCTGGCGTTTGCCCGCGCCGGTGTTGCCATGGCCGAGGCCGGTTCAGCCGGAACAGCCGTGCCGCTGATCGCCGAGATGTTCCCCGCAAATCGTCGCTCTTTAGCTACCGGCATTTACTTTCTGGGCGCGCCGTTCGGTGTATTGATCGGCATTGGTCTGGGTTCCTGGATTGCGCAGCATTATGGCTGGCGAGCGGCTTTTTTTATGGCGGGCTTGCCCGGACTTTTGCTGGGCATTTTGCTGTACTTTTTCGTCCGCGAACCCAGCCGCGCCGTCAGTGAGTGCCTGCAGACAGCCAGCGTAAAACCCGCAGTTAATCATGCAAAGCAAGAGGGCATTTACACCTCGATCAAAGTCTTGATCGCCAATCGTCCCTACTTACTATTGACCTTAGCATGCGCCTTGGCGTCGATTCCAGCCACGGCCTTCGGTACTTGGGGCACCAGCTTTTTGATCCGCACACACCATCTGTCGCTGCAACATGCCGGCCTGCTCACGGGTCTGATCGGCATTGGCGGCAATGCACTGGGAACGCTATTTTCAGGCTGGCTGGTCGATCGCCTGATACTGCGCAACCGCGCCTGGCAGGTCCGCATCCCCATGCTGGGGCTGTTACTGGCCACGCCGATGGGCATGCTGTACTTTCTCTGGCCGACCGACGTGCTATGGAACTTGGGCCGTCTCCCGGTTCCCACGGTAATGCTGTTCGGTGTGTTGTTCTCCTTTTTTACGGCATGGTGGATCGCTCCAACCTATACCGCAGTGAGTAACCTGATCGGTGCAGAACGGCGCGGTTTTGCCATTGCCTTATTCGGCGTGGCGTTTACTGCTGTGGGCATGGGGTTGGGTCCGCTGCTGGTCGGTGCAGTCAGCGATCTATTAGCGCCCACCAGCGGCGCAGATTCACTGCGCTATGCCATGGCACTGATCATCTCAAGCTCCCTGTACGCGGTGTGGCTGATGCGACTGGCGATCCAGCCTTATCAACGTGCACTGGCAGAATTCACTGCAGACTAAAATAACCGGACCATCCTCATGTATCAACACCAGAAAAGAAGCACCCATATCGCCCGCTTACTACTCGTGCTCGCCTCACTCAGTTTGAGTCTGTACGCATCAGCAGGCGAGGAGGGCACACCAGCCACCCCGCCCAGTCCCGCATTCGCTGCAGCCCGCGCGGCTGTACTGCGTGAAAACCCCCTCTTACTACAAACGATCATGCGCGGCGGCGCCTTTGGCGGCGACTTCTCGGCAGCTATCGCCAATAAAATGTATAGCCGCGACGATGCCCCCGCGATCGCCGATGCGCGCGCCAAGCTGAAGATCGAGGCACAAGGACCGCGTAGCTGGTTAATCCGTCTACCCTTCGTCAACGTCGCCCTGTTTGAAACCGACGCTGGCCTGGTCTTGATCGACTCGGGCTATGCTCCCGCCGGACCAGCTCTGCGGGATGCAATCAAGTCCCTCAGCAAACGTCCCATCCACACCATCGTCTTCACGCATTACCACGCCGACCATGCATGGGGTGCTTGGGCCCTGATGGATATGGGGCCGGGTGGCAAGAAGCCACGGATCGTCAGCACGCAAGAATTCATTGACCAGATCGATCAGGATCTGCGCAGCTACGGTTTACTCGCGTTGCGTAATCAACAGCAAACCGTGCCGCGCACCTGGGCCGATGTGGTGCGTCCCGATGTGACTTTCCACGATCGACTCAGCCTCAAGATCGGCAAAGAAGACTTCATCCTCACCCATGCCCGTGGCGAGACCGAAGATCAGCTGTGGGTCAGCGTACCGGGTCGGCGTATTGTCGTCAGCGCCGATTATTATCAGGGCTTCATGCCCAATGCAGGTAACGGTAAGCGCCGTCAACGCTATCCGGAAGAATGGGCCGCGGCCCTGCGGCAGATGATGGCGCTCAAGCCGCAGCGCTTACTCACCATGCATGGCCCGGCGATGGTGAGTGAAGCAGAAATTCAAGATAAACTCGGCAGTCATGCGCAGGCGCTGGAATCGATCGCCGAGCAAACGCTGACCGGTCTGAATGCCGGTCTGCGTTCTGACCTTGTCATTGATCGCGTCAAACTAGCGCCCGCTTTGGCCGAACGCGACAATCTGCATGAGGATTATTCGACCGTTAAAGACATCGCCCGCATGGTATCCAAGCAGTACCGCGGCTGGTGGGACGATTTGCCGTCGCATTGGAATCCAGCCCCGCTAGCGGCCCAGGCACAAATGATCGCCGACCTCGCTGGCGGTCCGCGCCCCTTGATCGCCAAAGCACTCGTTCTTAGTCGCACCGACCCAGCCATGGCCGTCAGTCTGGCAGACTGGGCCTGGCTTGCCGCACCTTCAGACCCCGACGTATTGAAAGGAGCACTCAAGGTGTACAGCGCACGCATCAGCAAAGACACTACCACGCAGGAGGCGCTGGTCTATGTGGAACATATGGTGCACTTGACAATGCAGCTTGGATTGCAGGAGGCGCCTTAGCCTTCAGTGGGGCCAGCGTCCGTTTTACATCAGGCCTCAGAGTTGGCGCCTTTTTTTCGCGCGTAATATTGATGTTTTAATAGCAGAATCATGAGCAGCCCAGCCACCGTATCCAGCAGCCAGTCGGTCACCGTCGCAGTTCGGTAGGGAACAAAGATCTGCACAGTCTCATCAATCGCCCCCATTAGCGAGACGAGCAAAACAGCCTTCACATCATCGAGTCGAAAGTCTTGGCTCACTTTGCTGCGAAACAGCAGCAATGCGAGGCCCATATAAGTCAAGCTATGCAGAACCAGCCCTGAAGCCAGATGACTGACATCTTTACGCATGCCAGGTAGTGAGCCAAAAAAGACCACGCAAAAGAACAAGACCATGGCAAGTCGAAACTTGATCTTGGCATAGCGTTCGCCAAAGAGAGTGGATTTGATGGTGTTAAGCATGGGCCTATGATGCCTGTCTCTGTGCCTAACGTCGAGGGCTAGGTGGTCAGATCAGGACTCATGATGGATGTCAAACCGCTTGGTTCAATGGACGCATTTATTGGTCGACTGGATTGCAAGTCAATGAAGATTGCTTCAATTGACGAAATTGATGCCGCGACCGCACGGGGCTGGGCTGGTCAGGAATAAAAATCGTTGAGAATATCGGAATCACTTTTACTTAACAATTCGTATAATTTATATTATGT
>CANCDR010000014.1 GCA_947374865.1 Oxalobacteraceae bacterium | reverse complement strand
GGCGCTGCATCAATCTGATCGTAGGCTTTGGCTTCGCCGCCAAATTTCTTCGACAGTACTGTAGCAATCGCCGCTGTCAGTGTTGTCTTGCCATGGTCAACGTGGCCAATTGTGCCCACATTCACGTGCGGTTTGGTCCGCTCAAACTTGCCTTTTGCCATCTTGGACTCCTAACGATTTGATATGAATGTTCAGGCCAACGCCCGACTGCCTAAAAATTAACCACTAAAAATTCTGGTGCCCTTGACGTGGATCGAACACGTGGCCTCTCCCTTACCAAGGGAGTGCTCTACCACTGAGCTACAAGGGCTAACATTACGAATGCAAGCCGTACAATTTCACATACTGGAGCGGGTGAAGGGAATCGAACCCTCGTCATAAGCTTGGAAGGCTTCTGCTCTACCATTGAGCTACACCCGCAGGATTCACTTCACACACAATAATCACCGGAATACCGGCGTTTTCGCCCAAAAACTTGGTGGAGGGGGCGGGATTCGAACCTGCGTACTCGTAAGAGGGCAGATTTACAGTCTGCTGCCATTAACCACTCGGCCACCCCTCCGCGGGGAACCCCAAACTATAGGTGAGTCAAGCGCTCTTGTCAACTACTGTGTGCGCCGAGAATGCAAATTCTCCCCGCGGTATCAAAATCGCCAATTGAAGGGATCGCCTACTGAAAATGATTAAAAAGGCTATTTTTACTGACGGATGGAGGAGATTGTTACATCGACATGCTAGATGTCTATGCGCGCCGGCTTGATTGGTAATACATCGGCGGTGGCGATCTTGTATTTTTTCAAAATACTTGTGTATAGCGCAACCAGGCTTGCCATCCGGGGGTTAGCTGGATCCAGTCGCCGCGCGGTTTCAATGTACCAGCGCGCATTTGCACCCAGGACCTCATTCCAGGCAACATTTTCCAGGCACTTTAGCGCAGCAACCGCGGCATTAAAAATAACCTGTGCATTTTCAGGCATTTTTTGCGCTGCCTTGTTCATTTCAGTAACCGCGCCAGGGAAATCCCCGGCTTTTGCCTTTTCGGCACCAGACGACAGTAATTGCACGACCATCTGACGACTTTCTTGCGCTATCTTTAAAGCTAACTCGCCATGACCAGCCTCGGCAAATACAGCCATCGCCCTGTCCGAGGCGGCGCCGTCTTTGGCATTGTTGATAATATCGAGCAAAATGGTCGATGCCTCGCCCTCCATTTCATGCTCAAGACAATTTTTTGCCAGCGTCAACTTGATATCACTCGACAAACCCTCGGCCTCACCAAACAGTGTCACCGCGGTGGCAAAATTTGTGGCCGCCAACTCAGTATCACCATTTGCATCATTCAACATGCCGCTTAACAGCGCTTTGCAGACCAATGTTTTCTTTTGCCCGGAAAATGTTTTTTCCAAATCGCGAATCATGGTCGAAGCTTGTTTGGTATCCCCTTGTTGGACCAAAGCCGTCACTAAGTGGACGTGATCTTCGGCATCCCGGAATTCAGAATAGCGTGATTTACCGACTACCTGTGTCAAAAGGCTTTCGGCGGTGCTTGCATCGCCGGTTTCCAGTGCAAGTTTGCCCAGCGTGCGCAGTCGACGAACAGCATGCGGAGAAATTTTGACGGCCGACGCCAAGATCGCCTTTGCTTCGTCAAATTTTCCCATTGCATGGCGCGCCTTTGCCAGCAGATCGTAGGCATCAAGGAATTTATCGCTTTCCTCAATCAAGGCCATCAGCGTTGTTTCAACTTCCTCAAACCGCTCTTGCGCGAATAGTGTGCGGGCTAATCCCAGGGTTGCCCAACCTACCGGCCTGGAAGCCAGTATCTTTCGATAGAGAAGCTCTGCTTCCGCCGCGCGACCCAATGTCATGGCACATTCGGCCTGCAAACGCATAAAGTCGGCTGCAAGTCGGGCGTTTTCAACATCAACTGCGGCACAGGCTTTGATGGCCAGGTCGAGATCGCCGCTTTCAATCATTTTAAACACCGCCATAAAATGCTGGCGCCATTCCACAGCGCGTCCCACGCGCTCAAGCATGCCGTCGTGGGTAAAGGGCTTAAGAAGGTAATCTGTCGGAGCTAATTCCGCTACTGACATCACCTTTTGTGACGAGCGTTCTGCTGTCAGAATGAAGTACATCGTCCATAAAGGAATCAGTTTATTGTTACGCAAATCTTCCAAAAGTTGCTGACCATCCTGCCCTTCTGAAAGGTCATACTCGCACAGGATGAGGTCGTATTTTTTGTTGCGCACCTGGCGAATCGCCGTGCCCGAGCTGACCGCGTGATCAACCTTGTTGATGCCGCAACTGGTCAACATATTATGTATGCTGCTACGCATACCTGAGCTGGGGTCAATAATTAAGGCATTGAGATTACGCAGATCAACCATAAAGGTCGGATTCCATTATTAAAAGCAAAGTATGGGCAAGTAGCCAACTTCAAAGTGATCAATGTACTGCAGATTTTTTGGCCAATCATGGTGGAATGACATCTGCACTCTGGCCTGGATGCGCAACTGGGGCCCCAAGCGTCATTCGACTTATTTTTATGCAACTATGATAAACGATATATTGTCTAAAAGAATAATTTGATGCCTGACTACCAACTAAAATCCAAGGCCTATAGCAGCTTGAAGAGTTCCGCCATGAAAAATGCTAACGTTGAGAGGAGCAATGTCGAACCAAATGGCAAAAAGAACTGGATTTTACCTATACGAAACGGCACATCGCCATATAAAGTCCCTAGTCGCAGTTTTTGCAGCTCTGGAAACAAGGGCAGAAAAATAACTAGCGCAAGGAAGATCACGCCGACCCAACGTATCATGCTTATTCCTTTCGATCAGGCGCATCGGCTGCTGTGATCACAGCCGACCACTGCGGTCATTTTTATCGAACTTGCTTGGCATACGGACATGCTTGCCCACCATCAGAACTTTGAAAAGCTCGCCCATTTCGGCTGGCGACACTAATTTTTGTAAGGCATTGGCCTGCGGTAGATAGTTTAGCGGATCCGATGGGGCGGTGCGTAACAGAAGATCACCGATGCCAGCATCAATCAAAAAAGCCGCCTGACTGGTATAGCCGAGCATGTCCAAGCCATTATCGATTGCCGCGCGCGCCATCGCGGTAAAATCAACATGCGCCGTAATGTCTTGTAATCCCGGCAGATACAGCGGGTCGTCATGGGCATGGTGCCGATAATGACACATCAAAGTCCCGGAGCTACGCTGAGACAGATAGTATTCGTGCGCGGGGAAACCGTAGTCGATCAAGAGCGCAGCCCCGCCATGACCCGTATCGTGGTAACCAGCTACCAGCATTTGCGCCAATGAAGCCATGAAGCCGGCACTGATCGGATGAACTTCAGTCAGGTAATCATCTGGTAATTCATCCGCATGCGGTATTTGGGCGATCAGCTCTGGTGCGCAGGGTTTGTCCCGGTAGACAAACTTGCTTGACGCGACGCCGGAGAGCCCGATGCCACGCTCTTTCCAGCCCTGCGGCGTTTTGATGACCAGCTGTACCGGCATGGCATCGAGAACTTCATTTGCCAGCACGACGCCGGAAAACGCTGGCGGACACTGTTCCAGCCAGCTCACCTGCGGAAAATCCCGCAGCAGCGCTTCTTGCCGCGCGCGCAGCTCACCAGAAACTTCAACAATCAGATATCGGTGTACAGTGACGCCCATTGAGGCCAATTCGGTCAGAATGGCATGGGCAAGTTTGCCGCTGCCGGCACCAAATTCCATGATCTGAGGCGCACTTTGGCGCATCAGGTCGACAAGAACTTTTGCCAGCGTCTGACCAAATAGCGGCGAGATTTCGGGCGCGGTTGTAAAATCTCCGTCTTTTCCGAGCTTTCTCGACCCGCCACTGTAGTAACCGAATTCCGGCGCGTACAGGGCCAGTTCCATATATTGCGCGAACGATATCCAGCCTGAGTGGTGCCGAATCTCATTGGCGATCAGGGTCTGAAGATTGCGCGAAGCAATCTGTGCATCCAAAGAGGGTTCAGGGAGTTGCAGTTGCATAGGGGCGTATTGTATTGAGCGGCGCCTGACTTGGGAAGGATAATCAGCGCACCATGAGTGTAAAAGCGTGTCGAAGGAATGTACTATGACCACAGGTAAGCAAAAAGTTGCACTTGTTACTGGCGCGGCCAAGCGCATCGGTCGCGCAATCGCCCTCGCGCTGGCTGAGCGCGGCTGGGACATTATTGTGCATTATGGCCAATCGCATAATGCGGCGCAGGCGACAGTCAGTGATATCCAGGCCATGGGTCGTCAGGCAGTGGCGATTGCCGCCGATCTGGCCGATGCGGAGGCGGTCACGCAGCTGTTTGCGCAGGCGAGCGGTGCGTTTGGCCAGCGCATTTCCTGCGTTGTGAATAATGCCTCGCTATTTGAGCAGGATAGTGTGGAAGATTTTTCTACCAGCCGACTCGACCTGCACATGCATACCAATCTGGTCGCACCAGTTTTGCTCGCGCGGGCCTTGCATGCAATGACTCCCGAGGGAGAACAAGGCGTCGTGATCAACTTGCTCGATCAAAAATTATTTAACATGAACCCGGATTTTTTATCCTATACGCTTTCCAAAGCCAGCCTGGCGACGGCGACGACAATGTTAGCCCAGGCTCTCGCGCCGCGCCTGCGCGTGGTCGGTGTGGCGCCCGGTATTTCTCTGGTATCGGGGGACCAGACTGTTGCCGACTTTGCCAAGGCCCATACAATGACACCGCTGGGTCGTTCCAGCACACCCGAAGATATTGCTGCCGTTGTTTGTTTTGTGGCAGAAGCGCCGGCCATTACGGGCACCACCATCGTGGTCGACGGCGGCCAACATTTAATTCCCTTGCAACGCGATGTCATGTTTATCGCTAAATAGAAAAGAGCCATGCTAACTTCCCTGACCTACCCCGCTTTAGTTAACTGCCGCCGCATGTTCCTCAAAAATTATGAGGTGTTCATCAATATCGGCGTCCATGCGCACGAAAAAACTGGCGAGCAGCGTGTATTGCTGAATGTGGATCTCTATATTCCGCTGGCCTTGTCAACGCCGAGCGGCGATACCCTTGATGAAGTCGTCGACTATGACTTCATCCGCGGAACGATTGCACGCCGAACCGCCATGGGCCATATTCATTTACAGGAAACCCTGTGTGATGATGTGGCGCGCGCCATGTTGGCCCATCCCAAAGTGCGTGCAGTACGGGTATCGACGGCCAAGCCGGATGTGTATCCCGACTGTGAGAGCGTTGGTGTCGAAGTATTTCACGTCAAAGACCATGTTTAATTATTTGCTTCTGAGCTTACTATGAGTACTGTTATTTCTGCCCTTCATTTGCCGGATAATCTGACAATTGCGCCCAGTCCGAAAAGCGTCGAAAAAATAGCCTTCGAAAATAACAAGCTCCATAAACGCCTGTGCCGCTTGGTCGGTCAGGCGATCGGTGACTTCAATATGATCGAAGAAGGCGACAAGGTCATGGTCTGCTTATCTGGTGGCAAAGATAGTTATGGACTGCTGGATATCTTGTTGACTTTGCGCGAGCGGGCGCCGATCTCGTTTGACATCGTGGCCGTTAATTTGGACCAGAAACAACCCAATTTTCCCGCTGAAATATTGCCGGCTTATCTGCGCGAACTGGGCGTTCCCTTCCACATTGAAAATCAAGACACCTACAGTATCGTCAAGCGCGTGATCGCGGAGGGCAAGACGACCTGTTCACTGTGTTCGCGTCTGCGGCGCGGCATTCTGTATCGGGTGGCCGATGAACTTGGTGCGACCAAAATCGCCCTGGGACATCATCGTGACGACATCATGGAAACATTTTTTCTGAATATGTTTTTTGGTGGGAAGCTAAAAAGCATGCCCGCCAAACTGCAATCCGATGACGGGCGACATGTGGTGATTCGTCCGCTCGCCTACGTCAAAGAAGTCGACATGGAGCGCTATGCGGAGATCAAGCAATTTCCGATCATTCCTTGTGATTTATGCGGCAGCCAGGAAAATCTGCAGCGCAAACAAATCAAGGCAATGCTGCGCGACTGGGAAAAAAAACATCCCGGCCGTGTCGATAATATTTTTTCTTCTTTATCGACCGTCGTTCCTTCGCACCTGATGGATAGAGACCTGTTCGCTTTTTCGCAGTTGCGTGCTAACGGCGTAGCTGACGTCAATGGCGATATTGCATTTGATGATGAGCCTTGCTCAACGCCTTCTGCATCGACCATTCCCCTGCACGCGATCGATTGACGCTATGCATTCAGCGCATCCCTTAGCGCTGAATGCTCAGGACTCGAAAATCTTCAATAAATTGCTGCAACTTCATATTGGCATGCGCTTTTTGTGCCGGCGTTGTCAACATGATGACGGCAGCGGAGAGGCCGGCAAGGCCATCGTTATAGGCATCGATAAAGCTGTGAAATTCCTGGCCGCCGGGATAGTCCACCTGCGCCACCGTAAAATCTCGCAAGAGTCGGATCGTCTGGTCGCGGCTGGGTCGCTCGGTCTGAATCTTTTTGAGTAAGGCGACGATGTCTTGCTGGCGTTGTAAGCGGGCCTGGTAGTAGCGCTCATTGTTTGAGGGCGCCGCATCGGCGAGCACATGGATTGCTTTTTCCTGCTCACGACTAAAGTCACCAAACCAGAACTCTGCCTGCTCGAGCACCTTCTTAAAACGCGACTGCTGTTGATGCTCGAGATTACCCCGCAAATATTTTTTCGTGTACTCCTTATTGCCGGAAGCAAATTCTTTTTCGATATTGGTGATTTGTTGCGGCCGTAAGGACAGCGCCAGATCTGCCATGTCTGGCACAGCTTGCTCGAGGATGAGCGTGCTGCGTTTGCGCATCTCATGCATGTCTGACAGCAGCTTTGCTTTATCGGGACTTTGCTGTAACTGCTTTTGTCCTTCCTGCAGGAGCGCGATGTAATCGGTGATCTGGGTTCGGCGATGCCAGTCAAACAGGCTGTGGATGCGGGCCTTGACCCAGGGGCCTTGCTCGGGACTGAAATCGACATAATTATCCAGCCACCAGTAGCCCAGGCTTTCGCCATTGTTATAGGCTACACGGATCATGCTGCAGGCACCCAGCACCAGCACAGCACTAATTAATAAAAGATAAGACCAGCCCCTGCGGGTGCGCGTGCTAAAATTTTTCATTGTCGTCATTCTACCTCTCGCTTGCTGATCGGAAGCTTATGAACATCATTATTCTCGCCGCCGGCATGGGCAAACGCATGCAATCTGCCTTGCCCAAGGTCTTACATCCCCTGGCGGGAAAGCCCCTTCTTTCGCATGTGATTGATACTGCCCGCGCATTGTCGCCAAGCAGATTATGCGTAATTTATGGTCACGGCGGGGAAATGGTTCCGCAATTGCTGGCCGCTGACGATCTGCATTTTGCCCGCCAGGACCCACAGCTGGGTACTGGCCATGCTGTCATGCAGGGCATGCATCTTCTCAATGATGCCGAACCCAGCCTCATCCTGTACGGAGATGTCCCGCTAACTTCCTTGCACACCTTGCAAAAACTGATCGCGATTGCCGGCCAGGACAAACTCGCCGTCCTGACCATCGACATGGCTGACCCGACTGGTTACGGGCGCATTGTGCGTGAAGATGGGGCGATTCGCCGTATTGTTGAACAAAAAGATGCCACTGATCTCGAACAGGCGATTCGTGAAGTCAATACCGGCATCATGGTCGCGCCCACCGGCCAACTGCGAGCCTGGCTGGCCGGTTTGTCGAACCAGAATGCCCAGGGCGAGTACTACCTGACAGATATTGTTGCAGCGGCGGTGCGTGATGGCGTTGCGGTCGTAGCTTCACAGCCAGCTGCTGTGTGGGAAACGCTGGGCGTCAATAGCAAGGTTCAACTGGCCGAACTGGAACGTATCACCCAAGGCAATATCGCTCACGCCTTGCTTGAGCATGGCGTGACATTAGCCGACCCGGCGCGCATTGATGTGCGCGGTGAACTGCAATGCGGACGCGACGTCGCCATTGATGTTGGCTGCGTTTTTGAGGGACAGGTCAAGCTCGATGATGGCGTCATCATCGGCGCACATTGCGTCATCAAAAACGCCCACATTGCCCGCGGCGCGCAGATCAAACCGTTTTGTCATATCGACGATGCCACGGTGGGTGCCGACTCACAGATTGGGCCGTATGCGCGACTGCGGCCAGGCACCGCACTCGGCCAGGATGTCCACATCGGTAATTTTGTCGAGATCAAAAACAGTCAGATCGGCGACCACAGCAAAGCCAATCATTTGGCCTATGTCGGTGATTCGACGGTCGGTTCACGGGTCAATATTGGCGCCGGAACGATTACCTGTAACTATGACGGCGCGAATAAATTTCGCACGGTGATCGAGGACGATGCCTTCATCGGCAGTGATACACAGCTCGTCGCGCCGGTAACGGTCGGCCGGGGTGCGACGATTGGTGCTGGCACCACCGTAACGCGCGATGCGCCAGCGGGAAAGCTGACCGTCTCTCGTGCACGGCAGATGACGATTGAAGGCTGGAGTCGGCCGGTTAAAATTAAAAAAGACTAACTGCCAAACTTAGTCGACCAGATTAATTGCCTGACCCCGGGCGAGGCAGACCGTGACTGCGGTCGTGCAGACCGTATGGCGCTGATCTTATTTTTGCTCGCTCTTTTGCAAGTCCTTGTGCTCGTCCTTTTTCCGCCGAAAAATCTGCACCAGTCCCGATGTCAGACCCGTCGTTATCAGCGCCATCAGCATGCTGCTTAGCCCGCTCTTTTTTTGCATGATTGCTCTCAATACGGGTAGAACACGTCCAAGTAAGGGAAGCAGTGAAGGCAAGAGCGCCTGCCAGCCACCCTTGAGGAGTAAGGTGCTCAGTACGCTCAAGGCGGTGCGCAACAAATTACCTGAGACGCCGCGCACCAGCTGGGCTGGTCGCAACTCGTCACGCAGTCCATGCGCTGCTGCTACTAGAGCCAGACGCTTCAAGGCGCCTTCGTCAATGAGTTGCTGTTTGCGTTGCGCAGCGCTATTCATGCATCGTCTCCTTGAGCGCTGCGCCGTCTTTGCGCAGCTCAGCCATGGTCGACGGCAGTGATAATTTACCTTGCCTTAAAATTGCCCGCGCTTTAAAAAACAAGACCCATCCCAGTAGCGAAAACATCAGCGCTAAGATGAGCAGAATTTTCCAGCCCAACTGTTCCCAAGTCAACGCCACCAGCAATACACTCCAATAGCCTAGGGCGAAAAAACTCAGCACCAAACCCAACGCAATAAATAGGACGAGCTTGAACAGTTGCAGGCGTAGCTCGGCTAATTCAAGCGACGCCAGCTCGATTCGGTTACCGATCAGGTCAAGGCCGCTTTTAAGCAATGCCCCCATCCCGGCGGCAAGTCCAGACGCATTGTTTGCTTCAGGCGGCTCCATGCTACTGCCGCCCTATCGACGCGAAATCAGCAGGCCAATGACCAAGCCAATTCCGGCGCCGATGGCCACGGCTTGCCATGGATTTTGCTGTACGTAGTCATCGGTTGCCTCGAGGGCCAGTTTGCCGTGATCGAGTACGGCTTCCTGCGCTTCTTGGGCGGTATCGAGTGCTGCATCCAGAATATCGATCCCCTTGGCGCGCAAACTTTCTGCCTGCTCACCGGTGATCGCGGTGGCCTCGCGGAACAGTGCCTGCGCTTCACGAATCAGGCTACTGAAGTCATTGGAGACCGTTTTAATAGGTGCATTGGACATCATGAACTCCTCAATGGATGATTATTCGGTACGGCTGCGAATCTCGGCAATACCTTCGAGGCTGCCAATTTCAATCACGATCGGTTTGGCCGACAGCCGCGCCTGTGTGGGTCGCCAGGCAAACAGCCATTCTTTTTGTCGTGCGAATTGCTTATCGCGTGAAAATGCCGTCCCCAGCGGGCTCGGAACGCCGTAGGCAATACTGGCGTCAATGCCGGTCCAGGCCGGTAAAGCACGTTGGGCAGCACGGTGAATACGTTCACCGAAATTTTCGGTGTCGTGAATGATCAGGCACGATTCCGCATCGGGAAAGTCATCAAATAATCGCTCGTCCCAAGCTGCCGACAAACTCAGCACGAGGTAATTGGTCAGCGCATTATTGCGCTCACCGAAGGGTAAAATTTGTGGACTACCCGGCTGACTCAGGCGGAAATCTTCCGCTGCCGGGTGAAGACGGAATTCGCCTTTAGCAAGAGCACGTTCAAGCTGTGCACTTTGTGCATAGCGATACAATTTGGTCGGACGCGGGGCGGCGGGTGTCGACATAAAGCCTCCAAAATAAAAACATGGCAAAGTCGCAGACCCTCATCGTATCAGGTCAGCCGTGACTTGCAAAAGCCCGTAGGCGTTACAGCCCCGCTGCCAGCTCGGCACCCTGACGAATGGCACGCTTGGCATCGAGCTCGGTGGCCTGCGCAGCACCACCAATCAGATGAAAGCGCGGTCCCTGCGCCAAAGGCGATGACGGCATCAAATCGGCCAGACTATCCTGACCTGCGCAGACAATCACCGTATCGACTTCCAGCACCCGCGGCACGCCATCTTGCAGAATGTGCAGGCCAAGATCATCGATCTTGACGTACTCCACCCCGCCGAGCATGTGGACGCCCTTGCGCTGCAAGGTCGCGCGATGCACCCAGCCGGATGTCTTGCCCAGCATGGTGCCTAAGCGGCCTGCTTTACGCTGACAGAGCCAGACCGTTCGCTGAGGCGTTTCTGGCGTTGGCGCGCACAATCCGCCATTGGTCTGACTGACCAGATCAACGCCCCACTCACCGAGCCAAAGATCGAGCGACAGTGGCAAACTGACTGCCGGATCATGTAGAATAAACTCTCCCACATCGAAGCCAATACCACCGGCGCCGATGATGGCCACGCGCCTGCCCACCGGCGCCGAATCCTTCAGCACATCCAGATAAGACAAGACTTTGGGATGATCGATCCCGTCAATTCTTGGCATGCGTGGCACGATACCCGTTGCAATAATGACTTCATCAAATCCTTGCTGCAGCAATTCAGCTTGCGTCACCCTGCGCTGCAAATGAACTTCGACGCCAGTGACTTCGAGGCGGCGGCGGAAATAACGCAAGGTCTCGGAAAATTCTTCTTTCCCCGGAATGCGCATGGCGTAATTAAATTGGCCGCCGATGCGATCACTACCCTCAAACAAACTCACCGCGTGACCGCATTCGGCTGCCACCGTCGCTGCGGACAAGCCGGCTGGCCCTGCACCAACGACAGCGATGCGTTTTTTCTGCTGGGTCTTGCGATATACCAGCTCGGTTTCATAGGCGGCGCGCGGATTGACCAGGCAGCTCGCTCGCTTCATCGAAAAAGTATGATCAAGACAGGCCTGATTACAGGCGATACAGGTATTGATTTCATCGACGCGGCCCTGAGCAACTTTGTTGACAAACTCCGGGTCGGCCAAAAACGGCCGCGCCATCGATATCAGATCGGCGTCGCCACTGGCGATAATATCTTCCGCCTCGTCCGGCATATTGATCCGGTTAGAGGCCACGACAGGGATACTGAGCTCTTTGCGCAGGCGACCGGCCAGACTGCGAAATGCAGCACGCGGCACCGATGTAACGATGGTCGGTACACGTGCTTCATGCCAGCCAATGCCGGTATTGATGATCGTTGCGCCAGCCTGCTCGATCGCTTTTGCGACGATCACGACTTCCTCCCAATTATTTCCCCCTTCGACCAGATCGAGTACCGAATGCCGATACATGAGGATGAAATTGGGCCCGACATTTTCTCGTACGCGACGAACGATTTCCACGGATAGGCGCATACGATTTTCGATCGGTCCACCCCACTGATCGGTGCGCAGATTCGTCCGCAAGCACAGGAACTGACTGAGCAAATAGCCCTCACTACCCATAATTTCGACGCCATCGTAGCCCGCTTTTTGTGCCAGCTTAGCGCAGCGTACGTAATCGCAAATGGTTTGCTCAACATCGGCCTCGGTCATGGCGCGCGGCTTGAATTTTGAAATAGGTGATTTGATGGCGGAAGCGGATTTTAAAAACGGCTGATAGCCATATCGCCCGGGATGCAGAATCTGCATCAGTATTTTGCCGTCTTCCTGATGCACTGCGCGGGTAAGCTTACGATGATTAGGCAGGTCGAGAATACTATTGAGCGTGCCGCCGAAGGGCATCAGCCAGGCTTGACGACTAGGCGAAATGCCACCGGTGACGATAAGACCAACACCGCCGCGCGCGCGCTCGGCAAAATAGGCCGCCAGCTTATTGTAGTGATAAAAGCGGTCTTCTAAACCCGTATGCATCGAGCCCATGATCACGCGGTTTTTCAGCTGGGTGAACCCAAGGTCCAGGGGAGCGAGTAAATGGGCGTGGCGACTAGTCATAGTAAGTCCTGTCTATTTTAGGCAAGGCGAGGTTAGCGTATCAATCAAAAGCGCGACGGCACTTGAACTGCTCGGTCGCCGCTACCAGTGCTGCGGCCGTACCCGGCTCCATAGCGGCATGACCGGCCATCGTAATCATCTTCAGGCGGGCTTGCGGCCAAGCTGTGTGCAGACGATAGGCTGCCGATGGCGGACAGACGACATCATATCGTCCCTGTACGATCACGGCGGGTAAATGACGAATTCGGTCGAGTCCCAGAATTAATTGGTCTTCGCTTAAAAAACACTGATGTAAAAAATAATGTGCTTCCAGCCGCCCTATTCCCAGCGCGACTGCGTCAGAACCGAATTCCTCAATAACGGCGGGGTCAGGCTGCAGATAAACGCAGCTGCCTTCATAACGACTCCAGGCACGGGCTGCCGGCAAATATTCTTCCGGGTCGTCACTAAACAGCCGCTTTTCGTAGGCGCCCAGCAGGTCGGTCCGCTCGGGGGCAGGAATGTGCTGGATGAACGCATCATGCACCTCGGGGTAAAAACTGCGCATGCCGTGCATGAACCAGTCGATTTCGCCAGCGCTACCTAAAAAAATACCGCGCAAGATAAAGCCCGTACAGTGCTGGGGATGTGCTTGTCCATACGCCAGTGCCAGCGTCGAACCCCAGGAGCCGCCAAACACCAGCCATTGATCGACCGACAAATGGGTTCGCAATGCTTCGATGTCGCTGATCAGGTGCTGGGTGGTATTTTGCCGATATTCGCCCAAGGGTATCGACTGCCCTGCGCCACGCTGGTCAAACAAAATGATGCGGTAATAGGCAGGGTCAAAGAAGCGTCTGTGGAGCGCGCTGATGCCGCCGCCGGGACCGCCGTGCAGAAACAGTACTGGCTCACCATCCGGATTACCGCACTCCTCCCAGTACAGGGTATGCAGCGCATCGACTGGCAGAAAGCCCGAGCGCAGCGGCGCAATAGGCGGGAACAGCGTCTGATCAAGCATCTCTTTATCCATTATCAAAATTAGCCCCAGGTTCACTATCATAACCGCTCACCTTGTCGCAGAAGCGGGTTAGGCGAAGTGAGTGATCGTCTTTTGACGGATCATTCTGCTCCACGGACGTCAATCTTTCCCTCATTCGTGGCAAACTCACTGGCATAAAGAATTAAAGTCCTGTAGAATTCGCCCCCTTCGGGTGAGTGACATTCGCCATGAATTGTTTAGCTGACTAAGGCGTATTACGGGTGCTTAGCTCAGTTGGTAGAGCGGCGCCCTTACAAGGCGTAGGTCGGGAGTTCGAGCCTCTCAGCACCCACCAAAGCTAAGCAATGCAAACGAAGCCAGTTATGTATTTGGAGTGGTAGTTCAGTTGGTTAGAATACCGGCCTGTCACGCCGGGGGTCGCGGGTTCGAGTCCCGTCCACTCCGCCAATTAAAATTAAGGGCCCGTCTTTTCGGGCCCTTAATCATTTCTGAGTGGAGACTGTCCCCTGCGGGACAGTCGGCGGGACTCGAAGGGAATCTCTTGCAAGAGATTCCGCGGCCTGCGGTACGTAGGCGAGTCCCGTCCACTCCGCCAATTAAAATTAAGGGCCCGTCTTTTCGGGCCCTTAATCATTTTGGTTTCGGCCACAAGTGCATGAGCTGAATAACAAGGGTATAGTTGGCGTGTCTTGAAATAAAATTTGAAAAATTCAGGATACATTTGTAAATTCGACGAATTCATCCACTTAACTCCCCAAATTTCTTATGAAAAAAATTCTTATTGCGACAGTTTTGCAAATTGCAATTGCAGGTCTAGTTCAAGCCAGCGAAACGGCTCATCATGGGGATGTAGCAACTATCGAGGTGCAAAACGCTTCTCTCGCTAAAAACACAGAAGGAAAGGGATTTGGACCCCAGTCACCACGCGACCTGACAAATAAAAAAGGCAGTAACAAACGTAATTTTTCTGTTGCACCTGCTTTTGAGAATATGAACTTATGCAACATTCACTTTCATGAAAATGCCGAACACAAGGGCGGCGAATTCACAAGCTTTGCTGGCAATGGTGACGGTCATGGGTTTAATACAGGTTACAAGTATTCTGGAAAACTGGGCACTGCAGAATCTAAACCTTTGGATGAAGAGGTTTGCAAAAGCGAACACGGGAGCCTCCAGGTTGGAGATACTATCGAGCTACACTATGTTCATAGTACTGCGCAGGTTGTACCCGGCCCAACCCTTAACTCTTGCCTAAGTGAGGCTGACAGCAATCCACAGTTGCGTGTTGAAGCACAAGTATTTGTACTTGTGAATGACCCAAAGGCAGCAAACTTTAACGACTTGACCAAGGTCGCAGAGATCAACCGCTATCACCAAGCGATCAATATCCCTAAGAAAACAGGCGTGCCAATTCAATATGCAGGGTCAACGACGGGACCTGCGTACAACGAAAAAGGCTCCCCATTACAAGTGTCATGGAGTGTTCGCCCACGCGTCTTGAAGGTCAATGCCGAATCTGTGGGGCAGTGGTGCAAAAGTAATGTATTTAATGAGGATCACGCACACGGCGTGCGAAATTTGGTCATCAGTGAGACGCTGTTGTCCAATATGAAGTGAGCAAAGATGGCGTAGTTTTTCCATTTGGCAAAAACATTCGTCAAGTGAAAGGGATCTTTCTTTGAAAGATCCCTTTTTTTACTCTGAGCTTGTCCATCAGGTTTAAGTGGGGGGAAAATTGAATTTCGCGTAGACTTAAATTAAGGGCCCGTCTTTTCCCCGCCCAACGCCAGCACCAAGTCACTAATAAGTCGTCCAAGTTCACCGGTCATCAAGACAAAGTCGCCATCAAAACGCTCATCTTCATTCTTCGTCGTTGCATCATTTTCTTTTAATACATCCAGCGGCGCGACGCGCTTGATCGTCAAGGATTCTGTCAGCACGAAAGAGACTTTGTCCGCCCAAGTCATGGCCAGTCGTGTGCACTGTTTGCCGGCAGCGATATGTCGACGCACATCCTCTGCTTCCAAGGTATGCCGCACATAGCGTACGGTAGCCTTGCTTTCGCCAGAGGCGCGCAACTCGGTGTCCTGATCGACGGTAAAGCCGCCTGGCGCTTCGTCGGCTGCGAGCCAGTCGGTCATGGCGGCCACTGGCGACTGTTGAACGTGCAGGGTTTCCAAGGACAGCTTATCGATCGATTTAAGCAGGAGTTTCAAGACTTCATCGGACTTTGCCGCACTGGCCGCATCGACGACTAACCAGCCATTGACAGGGTCGATCCAGACCCAGGTCGAGCGATACACACTAAAGGCCCGCGGCAGTAATTCATCGGTCACCTGCTCTTTTAATTCCTTCAACTGCTTACGTCCTGGCTTGAATCCCTGCTGCTCCTCGAGTTCTGCCGCACGCATCTTGGTCACCTGATTGATGACGGTGGCCGGCAAGAGTTTTTTTTCGGTGCCGAGTAAAAGTAAGTGCTGCTTATTGGCGCTATGCACCAGCATGCCGTTATTGCGCGGCGAAACCCAACCCTGACTTTGCAAGTCGATGCTGGTACAAGCGACAAAAGCCTGTGGGGTAAGCTGTGCTTCGAGCTGTTCTGCGCTGACCGTCCACGGCGTGGGTAGGCGGTAAATTTGAAGGTTCTTGAACCACATGAGAGGCATCCGAAAAAGCGACGATTTTACAGTGCATCCAACGTGTTCGTCTGCTTAAAATACGGTTCTGTTATCGGCCTTGTAATATGCGCAGACTGACAGCATGTGACGGAGCTCAACCTGCCTGCTTCGCCTCTTTGCTTCACATCCTAATAGTGCGGCGGTCTTTCATGCGCCAAGCCTGTCTCGCTGACTTCCGTGCTCGTCTGCTGCAGCCGGCGCACGAGGGCTTCGCATAAGCCTTCTAACTGGTCGATTTTCTTTTGCTGCTGGTAGACCATGGTATTGAGCTCATCGACAAGATCCTCCTGACGCGAGAGCTTGATTTCAATATTCATGAAGCGTTCTTCATTAGGCATGCTGTGTACTTTCGTGTGGTGATTTGTTTAACTGTCCTTTGGTTTTTGCAATAAGGCCTTGAGATTGGCCAAGCGACTTTGTGGCGTGACGATTTCGTCTTCGGCAGGCATCGCACTACCCTCGTCGAGCCGCAATTCCTTGATGAAGCGCGATACATCGCATTGCACACTTTCACGCGCTCTTTTTCGCTTTTTGCACCAGGTGATATGCAGGCTGCGCTGGGCGCGGGTAATGCCGACATACATTAAGCGCCGCTCTTCTTCGATCCGGGCTCCCATTGTTTCAAGCGGCGCATCAGGATCGCCCTTATGTGGCAAGATCCCCTCTTCCACGCCGACCAGAAACACATGCGGATATTCCAGCCCCTTCGATGCATGTAAGGTCGACAGCCGCACAGCATCAGGCTCTTCATCGCGACCCTCGAGCATCGTCATCAGCGCGACCATTTGCGTGAGTTCCAACAGACTTTTTTCTGGATCTTTACCATCCTTGCCGCCATTGGCTTTCTCTTTGAGCCAATTGAGAAAATCCACGACATTCTGCCATTTTCCCTGCGCCTGACGTTCATCAAAATGTTCGTACAGGTAGTACTCGTAGTTGATCTCTTTCATCATGTCATCCAACACGGCGGCGGCGTTATCGCCGCTGGCTGCGCGTCCAATACGTGTTGCTCGAGATTCGATCTGATGAATGAAACTGGCAAAGTCGCGCAGTGGATTGAGCTGCCGGTCGGGTAGCTTACTTTCGAGCCCACCCTTGAATATCGCCTCAAATAATGAGCATTGCCATTGACCGGCAAACGCACCCAGTACCTCCAGCGTTGATTGACCAATGCCGCGCTTGGGCGTAGTCGCTGCACGAATAAAAGCAGGGTCATCATCCTGATTAGCGATGAGGCGTAAATAACTAATGATGTCCTTGATTTCTGCCCGATCAAAATAACTGGTACCACCAGAGATCGTGTAGGGAATACGCTCTTTACGCAGCGCGGTTTCAATGACGCGCGCCTGATGATTGCCACGATAGAGAATGGCATAGTCGGCATAATTTGCGCGGCGCTCAAACCGATGTGCTGATAACAGAACAGCGATCTGTTCTGCCTCGGACTCATCATCCTGCATTGCGACCACGGTTACCGGGTCACCCAAGCCGTGATCAGACCAAAGTTTTTTGTCGAACAGTTTGGGATTATTCGCAATGACCGCGTTGGCAGCCTGCAGTATCCGTGTCGATGAGCGATAGTTCTGCTCGAGCTTAATAACTTTAAGATCGGTGAAATCGACTTGAAGTTGTTTGAGATTTTCAATCGTCGCACCACGCCAGGCATAGATCGCCTGATCATCATCACCGACTGCGGTAAACATCGGTTTTTTTCCTGCGCCGGTGACGAGCAGTTTGACTAATTCATACTGACAGGTATTGGTGTCCTGATATTCATCCACCAGTAAATAACGTAATTGCCGCTGCCATTTATCGCGCACCTCTTCGTGTTCGCTAAACAGTTGAACTGGCAGACGAATCAAGTCGTCGAAATCAACACCCTGGTAGGCTGAAAGCGTGGCAACGTAACTGCGGTAAATCCTGGCAGCTTGCGCCTCCTCTTCGGTCAGGGCATTTTTTAATGCCATGTCTGGATCGATCAGACTATTTTTCCATAGCGATATTTTTCCTTGAATCGCGCGGATAAGCTGTTTGTCGGTCGTGACAGCCAAGTCTTGCACGATGGCGTAGCAGTCGTCACTGTCCATGATGGAGAAGCGATCTTTCAAGCCAAGGGCTTGCGCTTCGCGACGGAGAATTTTTACGCCTAGCGAATGGAAGGTCGAGACCGTCAAGGCCTTGGCCTGCTTCGGTTCTTGCAAGAGCTTGGTAATCCGCTCTTGCATTTCACTGGCGGCTTTGTTGGTGAAGGTCAGCGCGGCGATATGCCGTGATTCATACCCACAGTGTTCGATCAAGTAGGCAATTTTTTGCGTAATGACGCGCGTCTTACCCGATCCTGCGCCGGCCAATACCAGGCACGGTCCCTCCATGTAGTGAACCGCTTCACTTTGCGGGGCGTTGAGCCCGAAGGAGGCTTGTTGATGCATGGGGTTTTCTTGAGCGATAAGCCGAGGTCGGGTCGGTCATTGTATCAGCGCCCCGTGTTTTATCGTTTGCCTTCTTTTTCCCTGCCAATCTTTGCAGATGCTGATTTGAGGAATACACTGCGCTATCTTTCTTTTGTCGGCCTATTTTATGCAATTTCATCATCTTGTAGGACTCAGCGAACCCGTTTTACCGCCGACCACGCCAATCTCTCGCGCACAGCTTTGGCATGGGCTTGTTCTTCGTGCTGAGTCGCCGCAGTTATTCATGCCGCATCTGGACCAGTGTACTTTGGGTAGACGTGAAGAATTCAGTGTTCAGCGAGCGCTGCGTTTTGGTGACCTGACCGTCTTTGATACGGTGCATTTTGCACCTTTTTACAGCGTACTGTATCTGGTTCCGCCGCAAGGTGATATTCCGTCATCGCGCCTGACCATGTCGATCGAAGAGCCGGAAACCGATCAACTATTTGTTCGCTTTGATTACGACGATGGTAAATCTGCAAAGCAGGATGAAGCCGATGCTTTTTATGACGAGTTTCGACGTTCTGCTTATTTAGCGGCAGATTTGGATACGGTGCGCTTGATTCGTGAATTCGCTGCAGAGGGTCGCTTCTATCGACCCTTGGCTTAAATATCGACCGGATCGACTTCCAGGGACCATTTCACAGACGTTTTTTTCGCCCGCATTATTGCCAGCCATTCTTTTAAAAACGCCTGCAAGGCTGGGCGTGACGTTGATTCCACCAGTAGCTGCGCCCGCTCGATATTTGCAACGCGCGTCATCGTCATTGGTATCGGTTCATTCATCACAATGCCCTCGATGTTTAGTGAGGTCGCGGCAACCTGCAAAAATGCCATTGCGTCAGCCAGTTCTCTTGCTTCGGCGCGCATCAATGCCTGATGCACAAAGGGCGGTAGTCCTGCCTGTTGCCGTTCCTGCAGCAGACTCGTTGCAAATTGATCGTAATTATTCGCCACCAGTGCACCGTACAGCGGATGCGCTGGGTAGCGCGTTTGCACCAGTACCTGACTGATGTTGCCATCTTTTTTTTGTGCCGCGCGGCCAGCGCGTCCGGCGACCTGCATGAGTTGGGCAAATAATCGTTCACTGGCGCGATAGTCTTGTGAAAACAAAGCCGTATCTGGATTGAGCACACCGACTAAAGTCAAATTTTGAAAATCATGCCCCTTCGCCACCATTTGTGTGCCGATGAGGATATCCACTTCTCCTCTATGCACCGTTTCAAAGGCCGCTTGAGCGCTACCCTTTAAGCGCGTTGAATCGGCATCAATGCGTAATACCCGCGCTTCGGGAAACAAACCCTGTAATCCTTCTTCTATGCGCTGTGTCCCGCGACCCAGCGGTTGAACGTCGACATTACCGCAGGTTGGACAGCTTCTCGGTATGCGCTGCTCCAGACTGCAGTGATGACAGCGAAGCCGTTGCTCAGGTTTATGCAACACCATAAACGCCGTACAGCGAGGACAATTGCTCACCCACCCACAGGCATCGCAGTTGATGACCGGAGCGTAGCCACGCCGGTTGAGGAATAACAGTGATTGTTCACCGCGCTCCAAGCGACGCTTGATGGCTGCGATCAACGTTGATGTGAGCCCTACGCTCGGCTTATCGCGTTCGGTATCTATGAGCTGCACCGTCGGTAATATCGCATCGGGTACGGCGCGCGTTCGTAAGTTCAGTTGCTTATACCGATTAGTCTGTGCATGCTGCCATGTTTCCAATGCCGGTGTTGCCGACCCCAATACGATCGGAATTCGCAATTGATGCGCTCGCCATACTGCCAAATCCCGTGCCGAGTAGCGCAAACCCTCTTGCTGTTTATAGGAGGGATCGTGTTCTTCATCAACAATGATCATTTTTAAATTCGGCATGGATGCCAGAATCGCCAGGCGCGTTCCGAGAACGATGCCGGCCTTGCCACTGTGTGCAGCTAACCAATGATGAGTACGCTCGCCTTCCGCCAAACCACTATGCAGCGTTACCACCATCACATCGGGGAAGCGGCGGCGTATGTTTCCTTCTAATTGTGGAGTTAGATTAATTTCCGGGACCAGTATCAATACCTGCCCCGATTCCCCTTCCCCTTCGCTGCGCGCCAAAATTTGGGCCGCGGCCTGCATATAGACCTCGGTTTTTCCACTACCGGTCACACCGAACAAGAGAATCGGTACAAACCCCTTGGCAGCGGCGATGTGATCAACCGCGATTTGTTGCTCGCTATTTAATAGCGCTGCTGCATGTGGCGTCGCATCGTTCTCTACGGTTTGTTTTTGTAATTTTTTGAGCCCACGATCCAGCGCGACTGTTGTTGCTGCGCGCAGATTCTTGGGTAATCCTGGTAACGCGACTTCGCCCAAAGGTCGCTGGTAGTACTCTGCAGCGAAACGGCAAAAGTGAATCCACTCTTCCGATAAGGGCGCAAGCTGATGGCGCACGCTGAGTACTTGCTTGAGTTTATCGACACCCAAGCTTGATTCTGCTGCTACTTCGACAATCAAACCGACAATTTCTCGTCGACCAAATGGTACAAGACTTAACATGCCCACTACTGGTGCAATATTGTTCTCTGGACTACGTTGCCATACGTAGTCAAATGACATCGCTAATGGCATGTCCAGCACAACTTTGAGTATGCAATGTTCCACGAACCTAATGTAACTCCTCAATAAATTTGCTAAGCAAAGGTTTCTAAAGCCTTTTTTAAGCTATCCACATATTCTGTGGATAACTTTGTGGATAAGAACTCTTGGTCTACGGGCTTCTTCTTTTCTCATATGTTGTTACTGTTCCGCTGCGCACCAATTGACTTTCAAATTATCTTATTAAAATCAATAGCTTATAATTTTCATCTAGTTTAAATTATGAGACATTCTTTTTTTTTCACTTTGTGCATTGCAATGATTTATTTGTGTATAAGTTCGGTCTTGATTTATAAAAATCTTTTTTATGCAATCTTTTTCGTCGCTATCGCCTACTTATTTCTTCATTCGATCTTTGTATTTTGTCAGCTTTTTTGACATTCCCACTTTTCTGTTTCATCCATATCATTTTGCCATTTATCGGTCTTGCAATTTTATTTCCGCGCATCAAACCTCATGTAAAACATGAGGTTTTGGGCTAAGTTGCGGTTTCAAAGGGGGTTTTTTAGTTATTCACACAATCTGTGGATAACTTTGTGGATAATTCTGTTTCCCTCGCTTGAAAGCCAATGCTGATGCGGTTTTTTTACAAAATGCTTATAGGATGAGCAAAAAAAAATCCTTTTAAAATCAAGTATTTAGGTTTTTAATGTTTTCCTGAGTCAATATTTTTTTCTCGTTTTTTTTAGCTCGGATTAAATTTCTTTTTGTGCATAAGTTGTGAAACATTTCGTTTAACTATTGATAAGCTTTTGCGTAACTTGTTCTATTAGACGTGAAAGGCGCGGCTATACTCATGCACCGCATCAACCAGGACAGTTACCGACTCTGGCGCAGTAAATTGTGAAATGCCGTGACCAAGGTTAAAGACATGGCCACTGGCTTTGCTGTGCTGACCAAATGACGCTAGACTCTTTTGTACTTCCGCGCGTATTTGCTCCGGTTTGGCAAATAAGACCGCTGGATCGAGATTTCCCTGCAAGGCGACGGAGTCGGCAAGCTGCGCACGAGCGCTGGCTAAATTGACTGTCCAGTCCAAACCTAGCGCATCGGCGCCAGAATCGGCAATTTGATCCAGCCAGAGCCCACCGCCTTTTGTGAAGACGATCGATGGAATTCGAACGCCATCTTTCTCGCGCTTGAGCTGGCGAATGACTTCCTGCATGTAGTACAAGGAAAATGTTTGATATGCCCCATCTGCGAGTGCACCACCCCACGAGTCAAACAGCATGACTGCCTGTGCTCCAGCGTCGATTTGTGCATTCAAATAGGCCGCCGTAGCAGCTGCATTGGTTTTGAGTATGTGGTGCATCAGGTCTGGGCGGTCATATAACATCGCCTTGACCATGCGAAAATCTGAAGATCCTGCACCTTCCACCATGTAACATGCCAAAGTCCAAGGGCTACCAGCAAAGCCAATCAGCGGAACCCGGCCATTGAGCGCTTGGCGAATCTGGGTAACTGCATCAAATACGTATTGGAGCCGCTCCATATCGGGCACTTCCAGAGCCATCACCGACTTCTCGTCACGCAATGGGTGAGCAAATTTCGGCCCTTCACCATCCGTAAAATACAGGCCTAAGCCCATCGCATCTGGCACTGTCAATATGTCTGAAAACAGAATCGAGGCATCCAGGGCATAGCGATCGATCGGCTGGAGCGTGACTTCCGTGGCGTAATCCGGATTTTTAGCCAGCCCGAGAAAGGAGCCGGCGCGTGCGCGGGTTGCTTTGTATTCTGGAAGATAGCGTCCGGCCTGCCGCATTAACCATACCGGGGTGTATTCGGTAGGCTGACGAAGCAGCGCGCGTAGGAAGGTGTCGTTTTTAAGCGGGGCAAATTTTGATGGCATGTGATTTCTTTCTGTAAGTTGCCATTATCGCTGATGCTTGGCGCTTAGAGAAATTCAAATTTCATGCCTTTTGTGCGCATCATGTTTTCGGGTTCCGCCAAACATCTCAAAAATAAAGTCGCAACTTTCTGTTACTTACAACGCCTGCTTCGATATATTGGAATTCTCCTGCTGATCCGACTGGCTTTTGCAATTCTCGAGCACCCGCGCATATGCCCTTTTTCTCACCGCCACTCCGATTACGGCCCTTTCGAGCTCTCGGAAAAAGAATCATCGTCTGGCAGATTTTTTATTCTTTCGTGATCGGCGTTGTCACCTCGCTGATTCAATTATCGCTTGTCTTTCTCTACCTCAATGCATACCATCCTTCGCTCCTGCGGGAAATGAGCATCGCTGCGTGCTTGATTATTGTTTGTCAGTCTTTGGGCATGATTGTGCTGAGCTTTTTTATGGCGCGTATTTATCGCCACATGGTTGGCCTTCCCTTATCGCAGATAGCCAAACAGATTGACGCTTATGACCCCTCACGGCTTGTTCAGCCGCTTGAACTTCAACGCCGTCATCTTCCCTGGCAGGACGAGTTCGATCAGCTTATCGAGGCATTTAAACAGCTTTCCAAACGACTCCATCGAACCCTTCATCGACATGAGCTCCTTGAACAAGCGTTACATCAACACCGCGATGACTTAAGTCGGCTTGTTTTGCAACGCACCCAAACCCTGGAACGTTGGCAAGAATTTCATTCTCTCATTATTACGCTACTAACCAATTGTATGAATCATCCTGCCGGACATGCGCAGATAGCAGTCGATCAGGCGCTTGAAGCTTTCTGTCAATTTTTCTCTGCGCAGTATTGCATCTTATTTACGCTCGATGAACCAGATCGTGGCCTACGAATCGCCAATGCGTGGCCGCGAATAGCCATTGACTGTGGTGACCCGCATATTCTATTGGCGCGTAATCCTGCTGATGATGACACTAAGGCTGTACGTCGTTCGCGCATTTGGATTTCCAATACCGCATCCGCATCGCCTACTTCCTGTGATGGTGCCAATACTCTCTCGAACCAGCAGATCTTGCTTGATGATGCTCCCTGTACGATTGTCGGCGTAGAAATTTTACATCGTACGACGGGCTTACTCTGTCTCGTCGGTGAGTCGCTTGATGCGGATAGCGATCAGGCAAAATTTTTGGAGTTGGCTGCGAAAGTTGCTGCCAATATGTTGGACCATCATGTGTCTCAGATGTCCTTACTCGAAACTCAGCAGGTACTTGAGCGCGTTAACCAGGACCTGAATTTTTTAAGTAGTTATGATCCGCTGACCAATTTAGCAAACCGGCGTTATTTTGATGAAGTCAAAACCCTCGAGTTTAGTCGTGCGATCAGGGGCGATCTTCCTTTAGCTGTCTTGATGTGTGACGTCGATTATTTTAAATTTTATAACGATACATACGGGCATGCGCAGGGCGATCTTTGTCTTAAACAGGTTGCGCATTGCATCGCCAAGCTTTTTACCCGTGCTGGCGAATTTCCGGCGCGTTTAGGTGGTGAGGAGTTTGCCGTCATCTTACCGGGAGCTTCGGCTGAGCAGGCGCTGGTAGCAGCTGAACGTTTGCGACTAGCCATTTGGGAGCGCAATATTACTCACAAGGGATCTCCTCTAGCTGATCGTGTAACAATGAGTATTGGCGCAGCCTGTCTTGACCCGACGCGGGATACAGATTTTGACCGCCTGCTATGCGCGGCAGATCAGTCGCTCTATCGCGCCAAATTGATCCGTAATTGCGTCTGCATGGATGGTGATATCGATGGCATTGCCAATTGATGATGACTCCACATAAAAAAAGGGCAGCCGAAGCTACCCTTTTTTTCGCAAAAAAAAATTGCCTTAGCGTTTCTGCCTGAGTTTGGCGATCGCTGCTAACTGCGCCACAGCAAAAGCCAATTCGGCTTGCGCTTTTGCATAATCAATTTTTGATTCCTGATTTTGCATGGCTTCTTCGGCTAATTTCTTCGCTTCGCTTGCCTTTGCTTCATCCAGATCGTGACCACGGATCGCGGTGTCGGCCAATACGGTAACACCGTGTGGCTGCACCTCAAGAATGCCGCCAGCGACAAAGACGAACTCTTCGTCAGTCTGGCCAGCGACCTTAATGCGAACCGCACCAGGACGGATGCGCGTGATCAGCGGTGTGTGCTGTGGATAAATCCCCAGCTCACCTGCTTCGCCCGGCAACGCAACGAACTCTGCTTCACCGGAGAAAATCATTTCTTCGGCAGAGACAACGTCTACGTGAATAGTTTGTGCCATGTTTGAACCTTATTTCCTTCGTTCACAAAGCCTCAGAAAAAACATACAGTCTGAGGTCACGCAACATAGTGACCCGATGACTGCTGCGTTTTTAGCCGAGTTTTTTCGCTTTTTCGATGGCTTCTTCAATCGTGCCCACCATGTAGAATGCTTGCTCTGGCAAGTGATCGAGTTCACCTGAGGCGATCATTTTGAAACCCTTGATCGTATCTTTCAGTGAAACATACTTACCTGGGGAGCCTGTAAACACTTCTGCGACGTGGAAAGGCTGGGACAAGAAGCGCTGCATTTTACGTGCACGAGCGACCAGCAATTTATCTTCTGGCGCCAATTCGTCCATACCCAGAATCGCAATAATGTCGCGCAATTCTTTGTAACGTTGCAAGGTACCTTGGACTGCGCGTGCAGTCTCATAGTGTTCTTGTCCAACGACCAAAGGATCGAGCTGACGTGATGTGGAGTCCAGTGGATCAACCGCTGGATAAATACCAAGCGAGGCAATATCACGCGACAGCACAACAGTGGAGTCCAAATGCGCAAACGTTGTTGCTGGCGATGGATCGGTCAAATCGTCGGCTGGTACATAGACCGCTTGGATCGACGTAATCGAACCTGTCTTGGTCGACGTAATACGCTCTTGCAAACGACCCATTTCTTCGGCCAGCGTTGGCTGGTAACCCACGGCGGATGGCATACGACCCAAGAGCGCGGAGACTTCTGTACCGGCCAATGTGAAGCGATAAATATTATCGACGAAGAACAAAACGTCCTTACCTTCATCGCGGAAGGATTCAGCGATCGTCAAACCGGTCAGTGCAACGCGCAGACGATTACCTGGTGGTTCATTCATCTGGCCGTACACCATCGCAACTTTGGAGTCTTCAGGCGATTCCAGATTAACGACCTTGGCATCAGCCATCTCGTGATAGAAGTCATTTCCTTCACGGGTACGCTCACCGACACCGGCGAACACGGATAAACCGCTATGCGCTTTGGCGATGTTGTTAATCAGTTCCATCATGTTGACGGTTTTACCGACGCCGGCACCACCGAACAAGCCCACTTTACCGCCTTTGGCGAATGGGCACACCAGGTCAATCACCTTGATGCCGGTTTCCAGCAGATCCTGGGATGGTGAGAGTTCGTCGTAGGCTGGTGCTGTACGATGAATCGACGCAGTTTGCGCGTGGCTCACAGGACCGCATTCATCAATTGGATTACCCAGAACGTCCATAATGCGGCCCAAGGTCGCTTTACCGACGGGAACCATAATTGGCTTACCGGTATTTTGAATAATCATGCCGCGGCGCAGACCGTCAGAGGTACCCAGCGCAATGGTACGGACAATGCCGTCACCCAATTGCTGTTGCACTTCCAATGTCAGCTCCGAGCCTTCCATTTTCAAGGCATCGTAAACCTTAGGCATTGCGTTACGGGGAAACTCAACGTCCACCACGGCGCCAATACACTGAACGATTTTGCCATCAGCCATTTTCGTTCCTTCAATATAGTAATTTAAATTTTTTATCGGTCGAGGGTTTCATGGAAATCCTCAAGCTTTTGCATCTGTTCGCTGACCGTGAACCACGCCAACGAGCTCACTCCGGGAGTTTTACGCAACGTCATCAACGTCGCATTCGCTCCCGGCTATTAAGTCCACTTAAACCGCAGCAGCACCTGCCACGATTTCCGACAACTCTTTCGTAATCGCAGCCTGACGGGTCTTGTTGTACACAAGCTTTAACTCACCAATCACATTACCTGCGTTATCACTGGCAGACTTCATGGCCACCATCCGTGCCGACTGTTCAGAGGCCAGGTTTTCAGCGACAGCTTGATAAATCAGCGCCTCAACGTAGCGAACCAGCAACTCATCAATGACCGTTTGTGCATCCGGCTCATAAATGTAATCCCATGAGTGATTGCCTTTATCGCCCTGCATCTTTTCAGACGCCAATGGTAATAACTGCTCCATCATCGGCTCTTGCTTCATTGTGTTGATGAACTTGGTGTACACGAGGTAAACCGCGTCCAATTCTCCGGCTTGATAGGCGTCCAACAAAACCTTGACCGGGCCAATCAATTTATCAAGATGGGGGGTATCGCCTAATTGCACCGCATGCGCCACAACTTTGGCACCAACGCGGTTCAAAAAGCCGAAACCCTTGTTACCGATCGCAACAGCTTGAACCTTGCTTCCCTGAGCTTCCAATTCCCGCAACTTGGCCGTGAGTAAGCGCAGTGCGTTGGTGTTCATTCCGCCGCACAGACCTTTATCGGTCGTGACGACAATAAAACCGACGGCTTTCGCACCATCCTGTTTGACCAGGAATGGATGGGTGTACTCCGGATTCGCTGTCGCGAGATTAGCGGCGATATTCCGAATCTTGTCACTATAGGGACGGGCGGCGCGCATCCGTTCTTGCGCTTTGCGCATTTTGGATGCGGCGACCATTTCCATCGCTTTAGTGATCTTCTTCGTATTTTCTACGCTCTTGATCTTGCCACGTATCTCTTTGCCTGCAGCCATTAGGTGTTACTCCTTAGCTCCAGTTAAATCAGAACGATTTTTTGAAATCAGCAATCGCGGCGGCCAATGCAACTTCGCCATCTTTATCGAGTTGCTTGGTATCTTCAATGTTCTTGAGCAGCGCGGCATGACTCATTTTCATGTAGTTATGCAGTCCACCTTCGAATGGCAATACTTGTTTGACGTCGAGGCTATCGAAATAACCCTTGTTCACGGCAAACAGAGAAACTGCCATCAGCGAAATCGGCAATGGTGAGTACTGCGCTTGCTTGAGCAATTCCGTCACGCGTGCACCGCGATCGAGTTGCTTACGGGTCGATTCATCGAGGTCCGAAGCAAACTGCGCAAACGCAGCGAGTTCACGATATTGTGCCAAGTCGGTACGAATACCACCCGACAGATTTTTAATGACCTTGGTTTGTGCTGCGCCACCAACGCGTGATACCGAAATACCGGCGTTAATCGCTGGACGCACACCTGCATTAAACAGGGATGTCTCAAGGAAGATCTGTCCGTCAGTAATCGAAATCACATTCGTCGGAACGAATGCAGAAACGTCACCAGCTTGGGTTTCAATAATCGGCAATGCCGTCAGTGAACCTGTTTTGCCTTTGACTTCACCTTTGGTAAATGCTTCAACGTAATCCGGATTAACCCGTGCTGCACGCTCCAACAAACGGGAGTGGAGGTAAAACACGTCGCCAGGATATGCTTCGCGACCTGGTGGACGGCGCAGCAAAAGGGATACTTGACGATACGCCACGGCTTGCTTGGACAAATCGTCGTACACGATTAGCGCATCTTCGCCACGGTCACGGAAGTATTCACCCATTGCGCAACCTGAGTAGGCCGATACGTATTGCATCGCGGCGGACTCAGAGGCCGAAGCGGCGACCACAATCGTGTATTCCATCGCGCCATGCTGCTCGAGTGAACGAACGATGTTTTTGATCGATGAAGCTTTTTGACCAATCGCGACATAGATACAAGTCACGTTTTGGCCTTTTTGATTGATGATGGCATCAATCGCAACGGCGGTTTTACCTGTCTGGCGGTCACCAATGATGAGTTCGCGCTGACCACGTCCAATTGGCACCATCGAATCAATCGACTTCAAGCCGGTTTGCATTGGCTGTGAAACGGATTGGCGGGCAATCACACCTGGTGCGATTTTTTCAATCGGTGTCGTCAACTTGGCGTTGATCGGACCTTTGCCGTCGATGGGCTGACCGAGTGCATTAACGACGCGACCTTTGAGTTCCGGACCGATCGGCACTTCGAGAATACGACCGGTACATTTGACTGTATCGCCTTCTGAAATGTGCTCGTAGCTACCCAAAATCACCGACCCGACCGAGTCACGCTCGAGGTTCAGCGCCAGGCCAAAAGTGTTGCCTGGGAACTCCAGCATCTCGCCTTGCATCACGTCAGATAGACCATGGATACGGCAGATACCGTCGGATACGGAAATCACCGTACCTTGATTACGAATTTCAGCGTTATCGCCAAGACCTTGAATTCGGCTCTTGATCAGTTCGCTGATTTCAGACGGGTTGAGTTGCATACAAACTCCTAAAAATATTCTTTGTACAGAAGCGCAGGGCGTACTGGACTTTTTGTCGATTAGTCAATTAGGCAATCAGCGCTGTGTGCATGTTGTGTAATTTGGCGCGCACCGAGGTATCGAGCACTTCATCACCCACAACAACACGTACACCACCGATCAATGTCTCATCTACCAACACGGATGGATTAAGCTTGCGACCGAAACGCTTTTCGAGCGTGGCGACCAAAGCCTCAACCTGCTGTCCCGACATCGCGAATGCGCTGGTAATGGCCGCATCGGCGGCACCTTCCTGCGCATTTTTTAGTGCCTGGAACTGCGTATCAATTTCTCCCATCAAACTGACGCGACCATTCTCAACCAGCATCTGGATGAAATTATTCGCTTCTTTGTTGAGCGGCGATTTGACCGCCGCAAGAAGTGCATCGGCAATCACTTTCCGCGCTACATTCGGATTATGTGACAAGGCCTTCATGTCGGGATTTGCCGCCACTTGCGCCATTTCAGACACGAGTTCCGACCACGCATTAAGTGAGGCCTGACCGCCGCCTTCTTTGGCAACACGGAACAAAGCTTCTGCGTAAGGACGGGCTACGGTTGCGAGTTCGGCCATGATTACAGCTCGGCTTTGAGTTGAGTCAACAAGTCAGCATGGGCCGCAGCGTTGACTTCACGCTTAAGGATCTGCTCTGCACCCTTGACAGCAAGACTGGCAACATCCGCACGCAATGCTTCGCGTGCTTGGGTTACTTGTTGATCTGCATCATTTTTGGCAGTTGCCAGAATGCGTGCAGCTTCTTCCGAGGCCATTTTTTTGGCTTCTTCGATGATGACGAGCGCGCGCTTTTCGGCGTCGCCAATGCGCTTTTGACCTTCATCACGTGCACCGGCAAGTTCTGCCTGAACGCGTTTTTCGGCCACAGCCATGGCTTCCTTGCCTTTATCGGCAGCGGCTAAACCATCCGCGATCTTCTGCGCACGATCATCGAGCGCTTTCATCAGGGGTGGCCACACGAACGTCATTGTGAACCACGCCAGGATAAAGAAGACCACGAACTGCGCAATCAATGTTGCATTTAAGTTCACGGTAAATTCCTTCTCAGAGTAACGTGTGCCGAGGCGTCAGACATCAGGTCCAACCCCGTCGGCAAAGTGAGAAACGGCTAATTAGCCCTTGATGAATGGGTTTGCAAATGCAAACATCATCGCAATACCAACGCCAATCAGGAACGCAGCGTCGATCAGACCGGCTAACAAGAACATCTTGGTTTGCAGAGCATTCATCAACTCTGGCTGACGCGCAGAAGCTTCGATGAATTTGCCACCCATGATGCCGATACCGATACAAGCACCAACAGCGCCCAAACCGATAATCAAACCACAAGCCAGTGCAACAAATGAGATGTCAGTCATGAAAACTCCTTAAATAGTCAAAGTCAAAAAATTAAAATTCAATACGGTATTTTCTACTACATAAAGCAAACTGCTACGCCTGATTAATGGCCTTCATGCGCCTGGCCAACATAGACCAAAGTCAACATCATGAAAATAAACGCCTGCAACACCACAATCAGAATATGAAACACAGCCCAGATCGAACCAGCAATGACATGCATACCAAAACCCCACCAGGTAGCGGTCGATCCAAGCAAGGCGATCAGTAGAAACACCAATTCGCCTGCATACATGTTGCCAAACAGTCGCATTGCCAAAGACACGGTTTTAGCGACGAATTCGATGATATTGAGTCCAAGGTTGAAAATCCATAAAGCAGGATGGGCACCGAAGGGCGCGCAAAACAGTTCATGAATAAAGCCGCCGATCCCTTTGATCTTGATGTTGTAAAACATCATGAGCGCAAATACACCGAGCGCCATTCCTAGCGTGCCATTTAAATCGGCCGTTGGCACGGAACGGTGATGCATTTCACCCATCCCAAACAGGCCGAAAATAGCGGAGAACATATCGACCGGCAGAAAATCCATCGCATTCATCAGCAAGACCCAAACAAACACGGTCAGTGCCAGTGGTGCGATGAAGCTACGATTGCCATGAACGATAGCTTTGGATTGGTCTTCAACCATTTCTACAACGATTTCTACCAGTGCCTGGAAGCGGCCCGGAACACCAGCTGTGGCACGACGTGCTGCCTTGAACATGAACAGGCAACCCAGTACGCCGATAGCGATCGACCAAAAGATCGTGTCGAGGTTGACCACAGAGAAATCGATGATGCCGTGCTGATGTGAAGATTGGAGATGTCCAAGGTGATGAACAATGTACTCCGAGGCGGTCGGTGCGTGCGCTGCGCCTGCTGCTACGGTTTCAGATGCCATGTCAGTGCCTAAATAATAAGATAATGTAACTTTTCAATGCCACGACGAACCCGGCGATCAGCGCCAGCCAGTTCAAGTCAGGGTAAAGCCAGGCAGTCGCGCCAAGAAGCGCCACTGTTAATGTAATCTTGATCAACTCACCGACAAAAAATGTCGCTGGATTGGCGCCCCCTAGTTTTTTTGTCGCGGCAAACAAGCGCAGCGCAAACAAGGCGTTGGGGAGCACACAGCACATCCCGCCCAATGCCGCGGAAATCATCTCGGGAACACCGCCCAATAGACCAGCAATCAACCCTGCCAAAACAGATGCAGCTAATTGCAGGAGGATTATTTGTTGCATGTCACTCCTGAATCTTTTCTGCTTTTCGCACATTAATCTTTGACGCAGGCTTGGATCGACAAATTAAAAGCGTTCCATGAGAGCCACGGGATTATAAGTGCTTTCCGAATGCGCAGTCAAACCTTTGACGCACCAAATCGGCCTCTTTTGCACCGCGAATTACTGATCTCCAAACACAAAACGCCGTTTGGTTTCGGCTTGTAGTCCGCTTCTATTGGCGGCTTTAGCCACCCCCCTCTCGTACGACATGCCGTTTCACCGAAACGCTTCCGATTGGAACTAGTATTTTTACTGTAAGCAACACTTCCTTGGAAATACTTGTATCAATTACTCAAGTATCCTTTTTATTTTAGTAATACCGTTTTAATGTCATGCTGCCGGGCGAAGTTTGGCAATAATCCCATCGAGTGCATCCAGGTCGGAAAAATCAATCACCAGCTGGCCCCGATGCCGGCTACCTATCTTAATGCTTACTTGTGTCGCCAACACGTCCGAGAGTTCTTCTTCTAGGCGAGTAATATCGCGTGACTTGGTTTTACCCGCTGCGCGCGTTACTTTTCCATCTGCCATTTCGGTAGTGGTGCGAACGACCAACTTTTCTGTTTCTCGCACGGACAATCGTTTGGCGATAATCTGATTCGCCAGAGTGATTTGTATTGCGCTATCGACCGCCAAAAGTGCCCGGGCATGTCCCATGTCGATATCGCCGGCCATGAGCATGGTTTGCACTGGCTTGGCCAGATTGAGCAGGCGCAGCAGATTTGACACCGCGCTGCGCGATCGGCCCACGGCCCCTGCTGCTTGTTCATGGGTGAAATTAAAGTCACTAATGAGGCGATGAATGCCCTGTGCTTCTTCAAGCGGATTTAAATCTTCTCGCTGAATGTTTTCAATCAAGGCCATCGCAGCGGCGGCTTCATCGCCGACTTCCTTGACCAATACTGGTACTTCCGTCAGACCAGCCAGTTGGGCAGCACGATAACGACGCTCACCGGCGATGATTTCATATTTTCCTGAACCGATTGGTCGTACCAAGATTGCTTGCAATAAGCCTTGCGCCTTGATGGAGGCCGCCAGTTCAGCCAGCGCACCCTCGTCCATTCTGGTTCTTGGCTGATATTTGCCGGCCTGCATCTCGCCTATTTTCAGTGAGCTTGGTGCGCCAGGCACTGTTTGCATTTCACTGAAGTCGCTTGAGGCGCCGAGCAGAGCGTCAAGACCGCGACCTAAGCCCTTAGATTTTTTGCTAATCATAATTCTTTTTACTCTCTTAATTCGCCGTAGCGTAACGAGCTTGCATATCAAGGCCGCTAAATAAATGAATGAAAAACATTACTGTTTTGATGAACTTAAAAGCTGTCAATCCGCTCAACCAATTCTGCACCAAAGGCAATATAGGCCTGTGCACCGCGCGATGAGGGATCAAAAATTACCCCCGGTAGGCCGTAGGAAGGCGCCTCTGCTAGACGCACATTACGTGGCACGATGGTTTTGAATACCTTGTCACCAAAATGCTGCTCTAACTGTGCTGACACTTGCTGCGACAATGTCATCCGCGGATCAAACATCACCCGTAACAGGCCAATGATTTTCAAGTCCGGATTAAGTTTTGCATGCACCTTCTTAATCGTATTGACCAGATCTGATAAACCTTCCAGCGCATAATATTCACACTGCATAGGAATGATGACGCCGTGCGCTGAACATAGGCCATTTAGGGTCAGCATGGACAGTGCCGGCGGGCAGTCGATCAACATGAAGTCGTAGTCGGCATCCACACTATTCAGCGCGACCTTCAATCGCTTCTCGCGGTTATCTAACTCCACCATTTCAACTTCTGCACCAGCAAGTTCACGGTTAGCGGGTAAGACGTCGAACTTTCCTGGCCCAGAATGAACGATCGCCGATTTAACCTCTTTTAATCCGAGTAAAACTTCATAGATCGAGATCGTCAGTTCTGCCTTGTTGATCCCCGCCCCCATCGTGGCATTGCCTTGTGGGTCGAGATCAACGAGTAGTACCCGTTGATGAAGCTGGGCTAGTCCGGCAGCAAGATTGACCGCGGTCGTTGTCTTGCCTACCCCACCCTTTTGATTCGCGATACAAAATATTTTTGCCATGATTGTTTGTCTAATTCGTGTTTGTCAGGATTAATGTTGTTGAGGCGTTTTCACGACCGCCGACACCTTATAATTTTGCTTGGCCAGATTGCTCAGCAACTCTGCATAGGTCGCATCGGGAATGCTTGGTGTGCGTGACAATATCCACAAATATTGCAAACTTGGCTCACCCACCACGGCCACCGAGTAATCTGGTGCCAATTCCAGAATCCAGTAATCTCCCCATACCGAGGCAAGCCAGGAAAGCCAACTTGGGGCAAAGCGGACCGACAATTTCGCCTGACTCACAGGATCTACGATGCGCGCTACACCGGCAGCTTCTTCTGTTGATCCATCGGTCTTTTTACAGCGGTTAATGACGTCAATCCGACCATCTTCCCGCTTGCGATATTGTGCCGTGACGTTGGCCACACACTGCACCTGAAACCGGTTTGGTAAGCGGGCGATCTCATACCACGTGCCGGCATAGCGATCTACATCGACATGCGTGACCGTGCGCAGTGTTTGGCAAAAAATCTGCGGCGCGAGCAGAATCAGTAAAGTGCCCAGCAGGATTTTTTTCATTCTTTGGTCCTTTGAATCGTCACCATATGTCGTTCAGCGATCATTCCCGGCACCGTCATCGGCAGCACGTTGAACACCGTCCATTCGGCTGGCAAGCGCGCGATTTCTTTATCCGGAAAGACGCCTTTCATTGCCAAAAAAACACCGTTTGGCGCCAACAAATGACCCGACCAGTTCACGAAATCGACGAGTTCGGCAAATGCCCGCGAAGTGATGCAGTCAAAGAACCCGACCTTGGTCATTTCTTCTACGCGACCCGTCACCACGCTGACGTTGGTTAATCCCAACTCCACCTTCGCCTGAGTTAAAAAGGCGGTTTTTTTACTCACGGTATCGACCATCGTAATACGCATTTCAGGTCGTGCTTCGCGGGCCCAGATCGCCAGAACCATCCCCGGCAATCCACCGCCAGATCCTACATCGAGCACCTGCTTGGCCTCGCTTAACGCTGGGAGTGCAGCTAATGAATCAAGGATGTGCTGAATCAGCATTTGCTCCGGATCGCGGATGGCGGTCAAGTTGTACACCGCATTCCATTTAGATAGCAGACCGAGATAGGTCACCAGTGCATCCAATTGCGCATGGCTCAAGCTTAGGGGTAAACCCCTGGCCTGCACCGTCAAAGTCTCGAGTAATGCTGCGTGGTTAAAGCTGGCCATGATCGCCAGCCCTTGCGACGGTATCGATGATCATGGCGAATCAACTTCAGCCGTTTGAAGCGCGAAGCCTTTTGCTCCGCCCTTCTTCAAATGAACCATTAATAATGAAATTGCTGCAGGCGTCACGCCCGCAATCCGCGACGCTTGCCCGAGTGTTTCTGGCTGGTGCTTATTTAACTTTTGTCGTACTTCGATGGACAAAGCCTGGATCGCCATGTAGTCCAATTTGGTCGGCAATTTGAGCTCTTCGTAATGCGCGTATCGCTCGACTTCTTTCGCTTGTCTGCCAATGTAACCGGCATACTTAAGCTGTATTTCGACTTGCTCCTTGATGACCGGATCATCGACGCCCGGCCCGGCGAGCAACTCCCCCTCCAAGCCTTGCATGCTCATGAGCGTATCGTAATGGATGTTTGGTCGCCGCAGTAAATCTGCTAATGCATGCTCTCGCTCTATCGGCTTACCTAATACGCGCTCTGTTTCTGCGGCAGTGACGATACGCGGATTAATCCATGTGGATCTTAACCGTTCGAGTTCTTTGGCAACGGCTTCACGTTTTTTCTCAAATGCGGCCCACTGCACATCACCAACGCATCCCAATTGGCGGCCAATTTCAGTCAGCCGCATATCTGCATTGTCTTCGCGCAGACTCAGCCGATATTCTGCGCGGCTGGTAAACATGCGATAGGGCTCTGCCACACCTTGGGTAATCAGATCATCCACCAAAACACCCAGATACGCCTCGTCACGCCTCGGCGTCCAGCACTCTCGCCCCTGCGTTTGCAGGGCTGCATTCAAGCCTGCCAGCATACCTTGGGCAGCGGCTTCTTCGTAGCCAGTGGTGCCATTAATTTGACCGGCAAAGAATAAGCCCTGCACCGTCTTGGTTTCCAGCGAGGCTTTTAAGCCCTGAGGGTCAAAGTAATCGTATTCAATCGCGTAGCCCGGGCGAAGAATGTGCGCGTTTTCCAGGCCGCGCATGGAGCGTACCAGCGCGAGCTGTACGTCGAATGGCAAACTGGTCGAGATCCCGTTTGGGTAATACTCATGCGTCGTCAAGCCTTCTGGCTCAAGGAAAATCTGGTGTGACTCTTTTCCGGCAAAGCGGTGAATTTTATCTTCTATCGAAGGGCAATATCGCGGGCCAACACCTTCGATAACCCCTGTGTACATTGGGCTTCTATCTAAACCGGCTCTGACAATTTCGTGTGTTTTTGCATTGGTATGGGTTATCCAGCAAGAACGCTGCGCCGGATGCATGTCAACGGAACCCAATACCGAAAATACAGGGATCGGATCCAGATCTCCCGCCTGCTCCTGCATGACGGAAAAGTCGATGGTCCTTCCATCGATCCGCGGGGGTGTGCCAGTTTTAAGTCGCCCTTGCGGCAGCATTAATTCTTTGAGCCGCGCTGACAGTGATATGGCGGGCGGATCCCCTGCCCTGCCAGCCGAATAGTTTTGCAGTCCAACGTGGATTTTCCCATCGAGGAAAGTGCCGGCCGTAAGTACTACTGCACGACTGCGGAACTGCAATCCTATCTGCGTCACGGCACCGATCACGCGATCGCCCACCACCATCAGATCATCGACTGCCTGCTGAAACAGCCAAAGGTTCGGCTGGTTTTCCAGGCGCGCCCGAATGGCCGCCTTATATAAAATACGATCTGCTTGGGCACGGGTTGCGCGAACTGCTGGACCCTTGGAAGAATTAAGGATACGAAATTGAATACCCGCCTCGTCGGTCGCAATCGCCATTGCACCACCCATGGCATCAAGCTCTCTGACCAAATGCCCTTTTCCAATTCCTCCTATCGAGGGATTGCAAGACATCTGCCCCAGTGTTTCGATGTTGTGCGTAAGGAGCAAGGTTTTTTGACCCATGCGTGCAGAGGCCAAGGCTGCCTCTGTACCAGCATGACCCCCACCAACAACAATGACATCAAACTCTTCAGGAAAAAGCATTCGGGAACCAGTAGGAAGATCAATAAATCTGCAGAAGGCAAAGGCCTTCATCGACCAGGCTAACGCCCATATCGGACGGTGATTATAAAGTCTTTTTCGGTTTTACCGAATTATTCCTTGGCCCGATTTTAAGAACTGTTGTTTCACGTGGAACCATTGGACTTGATGTTATAGGAGCCCATGATGGATGTTTCACGTGAAACCTATTACTTGCGCTACTTAAGGAAGGCGTCGTAAGTTGACTTAAGGATGAGTGCCGAGACAACGAAAAGGAAAGCCTTTCGAACAAAACCGCTTCCGTACTTAATAGCCAAGCGCGATCCAATCAGGGAGCCCATCACATTACAAATAGCCATAACAGCACCCATTAACCAGAAAACATGCCCACTGTAACCAAACCAGAGTAAGGCAGATAAATTACACGCCACGTTCACCAGTTTGGCAGACGCAGACGCGGACAGAAAGTCAAACCCAAAAAAACGAACAAAGAGAAAAACAAGAAAGCTCCCCGTGCCTGGGCCAAAGAAACCATCATAAAAACCAATAACACCACCAGCGAGTAAAGCAAAGATAAACTCCCGTCGACCATCATAAATGGGTGAGTGATGCATACCAAAGTCTTTGCGCATCAGGGTGTACGAAGCGACGAGGACTAAAATGAATGGCAATAATTTGCGCACAAAGTCGGAAGGAATATGGGTAACAGTAAAGGCGCCACAGAATGAAAAAAGGAAGGCAGATAGTGCAGCAGGAAAAACCGTGGCCCAACGTATCTGCACTTTCTTAGCGTAACTCAACGCTGAAGCCGCTGTACCCCAGACACCAGCAAGTTTCCCCGTACCGAGTAAAGTTGCCGGGTTGGTTTGAGGGAAAACAGAAAAAAGCATGGGTGTCTGGATTAAACCACCGCCACCCACAACAGCATCAACAAGCCCAGCTAAAGTGGCAGCAATTCCAAGGATAATAAATTCTGTCATTGAGAAGCAAGGCTGTTTAGAGAAAATTGCGATGTCGAATGCTACATATTAAGACAGGTGCGTTTAAAGCTTACTTGTACTGAGCCCTGATCCATTGCGAAGCCAATTCAGCAATCATAATGGTAGGTGCGTTGGTATTACCCGAGGTTATCGTTGGCATGACAGAAGCATCAACAACACGCAAGCGACCAATCCCCTTCACGCGCAGCTGACTATCTACAACACTATCGATATCACCGGCATGGCCCATTTTGCAGGTGCCAACGGGATGAAAAATCGTCGTGCCAATTTGACCTGCAGCCTTTTCCAGCTGTTCTGGCGTTTGATAATCCAATCCCGGGCGATATTCTTCTGGGGTATATTTTTTAAAAGCGTCCTGAGAAACTATTTTCCTGGTCAGAGAAAGCGACTCTGCGGCAACGTGTAGATCTTCCTGAGTGCTGAGGTAATTTGGCGAAATCTTCGGCGCCGCGCTAGGATCAACGGAAGTAATAACGACCGTACCACGTGAAGTGGGGCGAAGATTACAAACACTGGCGGTTATCGCTGGAAAACCGTGTAAAGGATCGCCAAACTTTTCAAGCGACAATGGCTGAATGTGATACTGCAGATTCGGCGTCAGGTGATTCGGATTAGAACGGGTAAATGCACCGAGTTGTGATGGTGCCATCGACATCGGACCGGAACGCCGTAGAGCATATTCAAGACCTATTTTCATCTTGCCAAACCAGCTGGCAGACATGGTGTTGAGGGTTGGGGCCACATGATTTACTTTGAAGACCATCCGTAGTTGTAAATGATCTTGTAAATTACTTCCTACCCCAGGCAAATCCTGCTGGACCGGGATACCATGTTGTTGTAACAAGGCCGCCGGACCTACGCCAGATAATTGTAAGATTTGTGGTGAACCAATCGATCCGGCGGATAATAGTGTTTCGCAGTGAGCTTCTGCGTACCACTCCTTGCCACCGCCACAAAACTCTACACCCTTACAAACTTTGCCTTCATGTGCGTCTTCGATGATCAAACGTTTGACGTGGCAGCCAGTCATAATCTCAAGCTGTCCGTTACGAACTGCCGTTTTTAAAAATGCCTGCGCTGTGTTCCAGCGTAAGCCGCTCTTTTGATTCACGTCAAAGTAGGCACAGCCTTCGTTATTTCCCTGATTAAAATCTTCTATAGATGGAATACCAGTTTGCGCAGCAGCCGCTTTAAAAGCATCGAGAATTTCCCAAGATAGTCTTTGCTTTTCTACGCGCCACTCGCCTCCGGCACCGTGAAATGCGGAGGCCCCAGCATGATGATCTTCGGTGCGTTTAAAGACAGGAAGGACGTTTTCCCAAGCCCAGGCTTGATCACCTGTTAATGAAGCCCACTCGTCATAATCACGCGCCTGACCACGCATATAAATCATGCCGTTAATGGATGAGGAACCGCCCAATATCTTTCCGCGCGGGTAAAGCAGGCGACGGCCATGCAAGCCTGGCTCTTCTTCCGTTTTAAAGCGCCAGTCCGTCCGGGGATTGTCGATACAGTAAAGGTAGCCTACGGGTATGTGAACCCATAGGTAGTCGTCTTTTCCGCCCGCCTCGATCAATAAGACTGATACCCCTTTATGACGCGACAAACGATTGGCCAACACGCAGCCTGCGCTGCCAGCACCGATGATAATAAAGTCATACTTACCCGCAAATTCAGCCATGGGATTTTTAATATATTTATGTAGGCACAGGAAAAGCGCCTGTGGATAAGTCATTGCATAAGTTGTGAACAGCTTGTGAACAAAACGGTCAAAAAAGGATCGCCGATTTTTATACACTTATTGTTCTTGGCTTATACCGTACTAATACCTGCTTTATAAAATCTGTAAGTCTATGTTTTTAATAGAAAAAATTGGCTTATCCACAGAAAACAGAGGACGTTAACAACTACTATTAATCATATATATAAACAATATTATTAAAATACAGAGAAGATCTGAAAACACCGAAAGTCTCTGTCATTAAGCATTTTCACGACGACTACCCTTAACAGGAGTTAGTGCCATCTGGGTACGTAACCATTTATGGGCAGGACTTCGAGAATCACGCACATGCCAAAGCATATCGACATACACATCCGGTAATTTAAAAGGAAGTGGTTTAACAACGATATGTTTTTCCATACCCGTTGAAGCAAGTAAATGAAAAGGAAGAACCGTAATCAAATCTGAGTTGGCAACAACCTGACCTGCGGTAAAAAATTGATTTACTGTTAATAATATGCGCCGGGTACGATGGAGTTGTGCCAAGGCCTCATCACTTAGGCCGTGAGCACGACCTGAGAAACTGACGAGCAAATGGTCAGCCGAACAATATTCGTCCAACGTAAGCTCTTTATCGGCCAGTGGATGGTCTTTACGCATCACGCATACGTACTGACCTGTGTAGAGGCGTTCGTGGCGTATGGGCGTGTCTGGACCGCTCATGAGTTGTGCAACGACACCCGGGAAGAATCCGATGGCCAAGTCAATATCCCCGCGCAGAAGCATTGGTCGAGGTTCGCGTGTAGTTAAGGGCATCATACGAATGTTGATACCTGGTGCTTCTTGTTCAATTGCACGAACTAATGGCGGGAGCAATAAAACAGCAGTCGAGTCAGCCATTGCCATGCGAAAGGTCGCTTGAATAAGCGAGATATCAATATTCGACGGCGCTACTGCCTCTTCCAGCTCGGATAATGTTCGACGAATGACAGGCCACAGTTCTTCGGCTCTGGGCGTCGGTTTAACGCCATGGGCTGTGCGAATAAGCAGTTCGTCCCCTAAACTATCCCTTAAACGACGCAAGGCGTTAGAGACGGCTGGTTGGGTCATGGCGAGACGACTCGCAGCACGGGTAAGATTTTGCTCAGTCATGACGGCATCAAAAATGCGTAGTAAGTTGAGATCGAGATTAAGGAAACTCATAGCCGCAGAAATAAAGTGGAATAGCAAAAGTGTACATGATATTCACAATTCATATAGACAGTTATAGAAACTGGAAATTGGATATATCAAAGTAGAAAGACCATAATCAATCCATAGAAACGATAGCAATACCCCTATTTTTTTCAAAGGATTTGATAATGAGCGTACTTAGTTTGATCTCTCCAGTAGCAAGTATTGTTCGCCCAATGATCGGCTTGGGTCTACTCACAACAAGCATCATCATTTTTAAGCCGCTACTCACGGGTATCTTGCGGGCGCTCATGTTACTCATCACACCAAAAGTGAAATTAGCCGAAGTCAAGATCAAAAATATCACCGGTATTTCGCTGCTGAATAAAATGGCGCGCGATTTGGAAAGTTCACAACCAAACATGGCTGCGGAATTACGACAGCTGGCTTGTAGAGAATGAACACATACCGTGTTTAAAAAGCTAAAACCAGGTCAATCGTTTTAAGGATATCGGCACGAGTAACATCCAAGTGCGTCACCCAGCGATAACGACTCATAGCACGATCATTTGATTGATAGGTACTGCTAGTAATGAGGATGTCGTGAGAAAGTAAATAAGCACTGAAATCGGCTGATAACTCTGCATCCAGATCCATAAACAAGATATTTGTGTTGGCTGGAAAGGAAGTCAGGCGCCCTTTCAAACGACTATTCTGCGTTGATGCCATTTGAAGTCCGTCTGAAAGCAGCTGCGCATTGGTGTGGTCATCGTCCAAACGATGAACATGGTTTTCAAGGGCAAACGTACCGGCAGCAGCGAGTAAGCCAGCTTGACGTAACCCACCACCAAGCATTTTGCGCATTCTTTTAGCACGAGAAATAAACGCTTGAGAACCCACTAATACAGAACCAATCGGCGCACCCAAACCTTTCGATAAACAAAGCGAAACGGAATCAAAACCAGCGCAAAGGAATTTGACTTGAGTAAGCGGGTCAAGCGGATTTTGAGCAACAGCAGCATTCATTAAACGCGCGCCATCAATATGACATGCGAGGCCACGACGATGGGCAAGTGCTGCGACGCCCTGCATATAATCGAGCGGTAATACTTTGCCCCCCGTGGTGTTTTCTATGACGATTAAACGCGTTTTAGCAAAATGCGCATCGTCGGGCTTGATCGCGGCTTCGATGTCACTTAACTTGAGTCGACCGTCAGCTTGGTTTTCAATGGCCTGCGGCTGAATAGAACCCAATACCGCCATGCCACCAGCTTCCCAACGGTAAGTATGCCACTGCTGACCGACAATGGCTTCATCACCCCGCTGGCAATGGCTCATTAAAGCAATCAGGTTTGCCTGAGTCCCACTCGGGGCAAATAAACCGGCCTCAAAGCCCAGCGTTTTGGCAGCCAGCACTTGGAGCTGATTAACGCTCGGGTCGTCGCCAAACACATCATCACCCAAGGGCGCTTCGAACATGGCCTTTTTCATGGCATCACTTGGTCTTGTTACGGTATCACTGCGAAAATCAATCATGATAATAAATACCTTGGTCAAGAAAAAAGCGTAAGCAGGAAACCCTGTTACGCTTTTTTAAAATGCAGATAGCAAAACAGCGTGTTACTTCACCAGGCTAGCCTCTAATGTTGCTTTCACAGCAGAGAGTTGGCTTGGCAAACGATGCTGCAGTTTATCAAACAATTCCGTATGCAACACGAGCTCGTCTTGCCACGCTGCGTGATCAATAGACGTAATCTGTGTAAACATCTCTGGGGTAAAGGAAAGACCATCCCAAGTCAGATCTGAAAATTGCGGTGTAATGCCGAACACATTATTTGCGCCACCGGCATTATTATCTATGCGACCAAGCATCCATTTCAGGACGCGCATATTGTCGCCAAAGCCAGGCCAGACGAATTTACCATCGGCATCCGTTCTAAACCAGTTCACGCAATAGATCTTTGGCTGATTGGCGCCCAGAGCAGTAATTGTTTCGCCCATCTTGAGCCAGTGCGCGAAGTAATCACTCATGTTGTAACCAGTAAATGGCAACATCGCAAAAGGATCACGACGAACAACGCCCATCTGACCTGTCGTGGCAGCGGTGGTTTCAGAACCCATGGTCGCAGCCATATAAACACCTTCTACCCAATTACGTGCTTCAGTAACGAGCGGGACCGTCGTTGAGCGACGACCGCCAAAAATAAAGGCTGAAATTGGCACGCCGGCTGGATCATCCCATGAAGCGTCAAGGACAGGGTTTGATGTCGCTGCAACAGTGAACCGTGCATTCGGGTGTGCAGCTTTACGGCCGGTTTCCTTACCGATCGCAGGTGTCCAGTCTTTACCTTGCCAGTCGATGAGATGTGCAGGCGCTTCTTTGGTCATACCTTCCCACCAAACATCACCATCATCTGTCAGTGCAACGTTAGTGAAGATCGTGTTAGCGACCAGGCACTCCATACAGTTGGCATTGGTGGACCGATTAGTACCCGGAGCAACACCAAAATAACCCGCCTCAGGATTGATGGCATATAAACGACCATCTTTACCGGGCTTAATCCAGGCAATATCATCACCGATGGTGGTAACTTTCCAGCCAGGGAAAGCCGCTGGCGGGATCATCATGGAGAAGTTGGTTTTGCCGCAGGCGGAAGGGAAAGCCGCTGCAACATAATGCTTTTTGCCTTCAGGCGATTCAACACCCAAAATCAACATATGCTCCGCCAACCAGCCTTGGTCGCGACCCATGGTGGAGGCGATACGGAGCGCAAAACACTTTTTGCCAAGTAAGGCGTTACCACCGTAACCGGAACCGAAGGACCAGATTTCACGGGTTTCAGGGTAATGGACAATGTATTTGGTCTCGTTACATGGCCATGAAACATCGGCCTGACCGGCTTCTAATGGTGATCCAACGGTATGAACGCAAGGAACATATTCTCCATCGGCACCGAGAACATCATAAACAGCCTTACCCATGCGTGTCATTAAACGCATGTTGACGGCAACATAAGGGGAGTCGGACAACTCTACCCCAATGTGCGCGATCGGCGAACCCAAGGGGCCCATAGAAAAAGGAACCACATACAGGGTGCGACCACGCATACAGCCATCGAACAAACCTTGCATGGTTTGACGCATTTCTGCGGGCGGCATCCAGTTATTGGTCGGGCCGGCATCGTCTTTGGATTCACTACAAATAAATGTACGGTCTTCTACACGAGCCACATCGGAAGGGTTAGAGCAAGCCAGATAACTGTTGGGACGCTTGGCTTGATTGAGCTTCTTGAACATACCGGTTTTGACCATGTTTGCACACAGACGGTCGTATTCTTCTTGCGAGCCATCACACCAGTAAATCGATTCGGGCTTGGTTAATGCGGCGACTTCTGAGACCCAATTAATCAGTTTTTGGTGTTGTACGTAGGCCGGCGCGCTGACTGCAGGGACGCCACCCATAGTGGGACGATTCATACTGTTACCTCCAAAATAATAAAGAATTCGGTCATGTAGACTTTATCAGCCGAGTGATTTTCGGGGCGCTATGAAGAAACACGCCAGAGAGCAACGATCACATAACAGCCAACTTGGACTGTACAATCAGAAGCACACCATGGAAAATCAAAACGCTGTGCCAAGTGCGTCAAACGGAAAAGTACGACCCATTAAGGGCGGAAATATCGACGTTTGGCAAGGCCGTAAAGTGCAAAAATTGGGGAAATCTTACACTGAGCAGTCGTAAATTCCTAATGTTTCCAGTCAATACCGTAGTAATAATAGCCGACAAAAGTAGTAGGTTAATCGAATGGGAATTTAATCTGTTGTTTTGTTACTTTCTGCAGTTGAAATTGAGCCCGCCAACCTATAAGAGTCAATCATGAAAATAGCAATTCTTGATGATTATCAAGACCAGGTAAGAAATTTGAACGTCACAGCCTTGCTGAAAGATCACGAAGTAAAAGTATTTAATAATACGGCACGTGGTGTTGGTCAGCTCGCATTGCGCCTGTCGAACTATGACGTACTGGTACTAATTCGTGAGCGAACTGAAATTAGCAGCGCATTGTTACGTAAATTACCAAACTTAAAAATCATCTCGCAAACAGGGAAGGTCAGCGGTCATATCGATGTTGAACAGGCAAGCAAACAAGGCGTCGTCATACTTGAAGGAAGTGGCGACCCCACGGCTCCCGCGGAGCTGACATGGGCATTGATCATGGCTGCCAGCAGAAAAATCGTGCCCTATGCTAGCCATCTCAAAGAAGGTGGCTGGCAGAGAACATCGATGAACGCAGAAAATAATCTCCTAGGTTGCACCCTGAAGGGCAAGGTATTAGGGATTTGGGGATATGGAAAAATTGGTAAATTGATCGCAGGCTACGGCAAGGCGTTTGGTATGCAAATACTGGTGTGGGGCCGTGAGCCAAGTCGGGATCAGGCAAAGAAAGACGGCGTTCTCGTCGCAGAGAGTAAGCAGGACTTTTTTGCCCGCGCAGATGTTCTTAGCTTGCATTTAAGGCTCAATCCAGCGACAGAGGGTATCGTTAAACGAGAGGATTTGGCCGCCATGAAACCGGACGCTCTCTTTGTCAATACAAGCCGGGCAGAATTGGTCGAAGCGGGTGCGCTGTTAGCAGCACTACAAGAAGGCCGTCCTGGGCAGGCTGCGCTGGATGTCTTTGAAGAGGAACCCCTGGCAATCAGCTCCCCCCTGCTTCGATTGGAAAATGTGCTGGCTACACCGCATCTGGGCTATGTCGAAAAAAACAGTTATGAACTGTATTTTGGCGCGGCGTTTCAAAACATTCTTGACTACGCTTCGGGCAATATGAAGAGTGTCTTAAATCCGGAAGCGATCACTAAAACGAATTAAAAAGATCGGTCAATAATGACAGGTGTATTGGCATCAGACGTCGCATCCGTACTCGATAGCGCTGTTTGAATTTGCAGAGTTGGACTGGTCCATAAATTACGCCAACCCGGAGGCCACGGTAAGTCAACGCCGAAATAGGCGGGCAAGCCGCTTCGCACAGGAATAATCGGTAGAGGAAACGGCCCAGCAGAAGCCTGTTGATCCAGGTTAAGCGTAAAAGAATAATGCGGCAGCAACGCCGCGCAAACCGATTCAAACCACTGTGCATAATCTTCATCACGACCAAGAGCCTGTGATAAACCTTGCGGATCAAAACGCGCAAGGGAGCTCGCCAGCTCTTCGGGCGTCTCGCCAGGGGCATCGCCCCAACCCATTACCGGATTAACGTTGTAATCCGCGCCGGAGCCATACCATCCTTCACGCCAGGGACGCTGCATCCAATTTCTCTGGCCTGAAAATAAATGCCAACGCCAATGCAGGCCGGAAGGTTTGGGCCAGCTGTATAAATAAAGCCGCTGATAACCGGCGCGGTGCAGCTCACGCAGCATGGCCATCAAACGCGCATGCGGCATACGATCGGGTGGTGAGCGGCGGAATAAAATGCGTTCGCCATCCGCGTGCTGCACATCGTCGGAAGATAAATTCAAATCAAGCGTTCGGTCTTCGCTACCGAAACGCGCTGAAACCCAACCAGTCAAGAGGTTGACCGCCGTCAGCACACCATAGCCGCGAAAGCGATGAAAGATGACTGTTCCTGGAGCGATGGGTTTCATGATGAAGCACGTTAAAAAATGGGGGCGTGGTTTAGTATGCCTGAAATGCGCTGCTAAGAATCAAGTAAAAAATCAAGTGTGAAAACAAACGTAAAAATAAGAATATGAAAACCAAGCATAAGAAACATGCTTAAGATTCAAGCATCCATTTTTTTAAACCGTTGACCCAGGATCGGGCAGGTAAACTGGTTTGACGGCGAATGTCAGCCGCGCGCTGAAACAGCGTGTGAAACTCAATCACCGGCGATTGTTTAAAGGCGATCACGATAACATTCTCTTCACCCTGCAAGGACGACAAACAACATAAGGAGTCAAACGCGGGCTGCATGTTCTGCAGATTTTTTGCGTAGTTTGGATGATCGCCGAAGAGATTCACTGTCATCATGCCTGTTGGCGTCAGACAGTCGGCGCAGGCCTGATAGAACTCAACAGAATCTAAAACCGGCCCCCGCGCCTGAGCATCGTATAAGTCGACCTGCAAAATATCGATCATCCCGAGATGCGCTGGATTATTGACATAGTCGAGCGCATCCATGTGATGCACCTGGAGTCGTTCATCGTTGGGCGGCAGCGCGAATAAATTATGGCAGGCAGAAATGACCGCAGGGTTATATTCAATCGCCGTCACGCGCGCGGCGGGAAAATGACGATAGCAAAATTTGCTTAACGCAGCAGAACCCAAACCTAATTGCGTGATGTGCCGCGGCTGCGGTTCGAACAGCATCCACATCATCATTTGCTGAACGTACTCGAGCTCGATGACGTCAGGTTTTCGAAGTCGCATCGCACCCTGGACCCATTCGGTTCCGAGGTGTAGATAACGAACACCGTCGAGTTCAGTCGTTGTAACGTCTGCGTGTGAAACGATAGCAGTATTAATGTGACTGCCCGCCACCGAGGTAAGCAGCAATGACCTTCGGATCATTTTGCAAACTATGTGCCGGACCATGCACAGAAATGCGACCGTTTTCCATCACATAGCCATAGTCGGCCACTTGTAAGGCCGCTGCAGCAAATTGTTCGACTAACAGCATGGTGACGCCTTCGGCTTTCAAACGCGCGATGATGCGAAAAACTTCTTCGACCAGGATGGGCGCTAATCCCATCGACGGCTCATCAAGCAGGACCACTTCCGGGTTAAGCATGATGGCGCGCGCCATCGCCAGCATTTGTTGTTCGCCCCCTGAGAGCGTGCCGGCGAGTTGATTTTTACGCTCCTTCAAACGCGGAAAAAGCGTCAGTGCTTTTTCAAGGTCGTGCTGGATGTCGCCTTTTGGACGCGCCTTGGTAAAACGCGGAAAAGCGCCGAGCAGTAAATTATCTGTCACCGACATGGTGGAAAAAACCCGCCGCCCTTCCGGTGAGTGCGCAAGGCCTGCACGGGCAATACGGTGAGAATCCAATCCCGTTACATCCTGCCCTGCCAATTTCACTGAGCCGGACTTCGGTTTGATCATGCCGGAGATCGCGCGCATGGTTGTGGTTTTACCCGCGCCGTTGGAGCCAATTAAAGTGACCAGCTTACCCTTCGGGACTTCCAGTGAAATACCATGCAGGACTTCAACCTTGCCATAAGCCGCGTGTAAATTTGAAATAATTAACATGTCGTGTCCTGATCAGTGGTCGGTGGTTGGCTCAGCGCTACCGCCGAGGTAGGCTTCAATGACCTTAGGATCATTCTGTACCAGTGACGGCGAGCCTTCGGAAATCTTCTGACCGAAATCCAGCACGGTGACGGTATCCGAGATACTCATCACGACATCCATATGGTGTTCAATGAGGATGATGGTGATGCCATGGTCACGAATTTTACGAATGATGGCCATGAGCTCTTTGATATCCGGTGCGGTTAATCCGGCGGCTGGTTCATCGAGTAATAATAATTGCGGATTCAAGCCGAGCGCACGACCAATTTCAAGCAGGCGTTGTTTGCCGTAGGGTAGATTGCGCGCTTCTTCGTTGGCAAATTCAGATAAACCGACGAAAGAAAGAATACTGGCAGCGCGTTCACGGGCAGTGCGTTCTTCACGGCGATAGCGTGGCGTCTGTAGCATCACATCCAGGACATTACTTTTGAAGGTATTGTGCAAACCGACCAAAACGTTTTCAGTCGCGGTCATTTCTCCGAACAGCTGCACGTTCTGGAATGTCCGCGCAACACCGCTCAGGGCAATCTCCGAGGGCGTCAAGCCATTGATCGTTAGGCCATTAAATTCAACGGCGCCGGCAGTGGGTTTATAAATACCGGTCAGTACATTCATCATCGTGCTTTTGCCGGAACCGTTAGGACCGATCAGGCCATGCACAGAGCCGCGCACGATGTGCAGGTCGACCAGGTTCAGCGCTTTTAAACCACCGAACTGCATCAGGATTTGTTTTGCCTGTAATAAGACGCCGCCAGCATTACCGCTCTTGGCGCCAGCAAAAGGATCGACGCCACCAGCGACCGCCAGGGAGGTATCGTGAACGACGCCCTTGCCGAACAAGCTGCGGAAAAAGCCGACGATACCGTCCTGGAGGTAGTAGACGACGAACAAAGTCATCAGGCCAAAGATGGTTAATCGCCAGTCTGTGATGTTCTCTAAACGGTAGGAGAAAATCGCCATGCCGACTGTAGCACTTAAAGGCACGATCAGGTTTTGAACGGTTTTGCGCTGTTTAATCAGCATGAAGGCCGATCCCAGTACACCGAGAACAGCGGCGGTGGTAGCAATCTTTCGGAATAGTTCAATGTCAGCCAAGAGGCTTGGCAACATGACGACGATCAGCGCGCCGATCAGCGCGCCAGAGCGAGTCTTGCGGCCGCCCATAATCACCGCCAGCAGGAACAGGATCGTGAGTTCAAAATTATAAGTATTCGGTGAAATGTATTCTTCCGAATAGGCGTACAGACCGCCGGCCAGACCCGCGAAACCGGCGCTGATGACGAAGGCGTACACTTTATAGCGATAGACAGACACACCCATGCAATCAGAAGCAATCGGGCTGTCACGCAAGGCTTCAAATGCACGACCCAGATTGGATTTGAGAATCCGGTGCACGACGATCAGGGAGATGACCATCAAGAAAGCAACCAGATAATAGTATTCCACCTCGTTGAGCTTATGACCAAACAGCATCGGCTTGGAAATTTTCAAGCCCATCGGACCTTCGGTGAGAAAGGTCATCTCATTAATCAGGATCTGAATAATGGTACCAAACGCCAAGGTCACCATCGCCAGATACGGACCCGTCACTCGCAAAGCGGGTAAGGCCAATACTGCGCCAAACAAGGCGGCGATGCCGATACTGGCAGGCAGGGCGATAAAAAATGGCACACCCAGTTTAAATACCAGCACACCCGTGGCATACGAACCGATGCCAAATAATCCGGCATGGCCGAGTGAAACCTGGCCGGTATAACCGACCACAATATCGAGTCCGAATAACAGGATCGCGTAGATCAGAATTGTTTCGACCAGGTGAATATAGTAGGGGTTCGGGACCAATACAGGGAAAATGCCGATGGCAAAAATACCCAGCACGCTAAGGAATAGGATTTTCTTGTTCATGACATTACACCTTCTTGATAGCATCTTTACCGAATAAACCGGCCGGCTTAATTGCCAATACCAAGAGCAGCAGGACCAGCCCTGGGACTTCTTTGTAACCCGTCGAAATATAAAATCCCGTAGTGGTTTCCGCGATACCCAGGATAAGGCCGCCGACGACCGCGCCCATGCCAGAAGTCAGGCCGCCAATAATCGCCACAGCAAACGCTTTAAGACCCAATGCAGAACCCATGGTCGCGCCAGTCAGTGTCAGCGGTGCAACGAGCACGCCGGCAAATGCGGCCGTGGCTGACGACAGGGCGTAAGAAAAAGTGATGACCAGGCTGGTGTTGATGCCCATCAAACCTGCAGCATCACGGTCATTGGAGGTGGCGACCACGGCCTTGCCGTAAATCGATTTGCGGTTAAATAATTCGACCGCCAGCATCATGCCCAGCGCGCCGAGGATGACGACAATTTGCATTGGCTGAACATTTGCACCAAACAGCTGAAAAGGGGTTGAGCTTAGTGGAGAAGGGAAAGTCAGGTCGTCTTTACCCCAGATATTTTCTGCGACGTTTTTGAAGATGATAGCCAAGGCAATGGTCGACATAATCCAGCCAAACTCGGACTTGATCTTGATCGCTGGCCGCACGCCGATCCATTCAACAAACATACCTTGCAGCGCGCCAAACACGATCACGATCGGAATCATCAGCCAATAATTAATATAGGGGCCGCCATGAATATTACCGACAATAGACAGACCAACCAGCGCTCCCAGCATCAGCGATTCACCCTGACCAAAATTGAGCGTGCCAGAGGTGGCAAAGGTGAGTTGGTAGCCGAAGGCAATGACGGCATAGATCATGCCGAGCGCAATGCCGCTAAAAATAAGCTGAAGAAAAATTTCCATTATTTCACCTGGGGGAAAATCATTTGAGGCGTCATCCAACTTGCGCCATCATTAAGAAAATGGCCAGCTTTGAGATCAAAGACTGGCCAGAGAACAGCGTGTTAAATGCTTATTTCAAAACAACAACGTGACCATCCTGGACTTTACCAAACACGGCCATGCCGTTTTTGATCGCTTCGTGATCGTCGTGCGTGTAAGGCTTGCTATATGAGGTGACGACACCGTCGACTTTTTCTTTCAGGTCTTCCAGAGCAGCGCGGATTTTTGGTCCGTCGGTTACGCCTGCTTGCTTAATACCAGCAACGAGCAGATACACCGAGTCATAGCCCTGCGCTGCAGAAACAGGCGAAGCAATACGGCCGTTTGGTGGGTTGTAGGCTTTCAGATAGGCATCGATAAAGGCTTTGCGCTTCGGTGTGTTTGGATCTTGAATGAAGGTTTGTGGCATGGTCGCCCCGTTTGCGTTCTTGCCGGCGTTATCGATGAAGTTACCCATCGAAAGCGTCCAGCTACCCATCATTGGTACTTTCCAGCCCAGCTTTTCCATACCGTTGGCGATTTGTGCCAACTCAGGACCGATACCGTAGGTGATCACGACGTCAGCACCAGCTTGCTTTGATTTGAGCAGCTGCGGCGTCATGTCGACGTCTTTGATGTTGTACTTTTCGACGGTGACAGCCACCAGGCCTTTTTTCGCCAGCGCTTTTTCCAGATCATCTTTGCCTAACTGGCCATAGTTGGTGGAGTCGGCCAGGATAGCGACTTTGGTAAATTTACGACGCACGACTTCGTCGGCGATCATGGCGCATTGAATGGAGTCATTGGCCGAATTACGGAAAATGTAATTGTCTGGTGCATCAGGAAATTGTTTCGTAACAATCGAGCCAGTCGCGACGTTATTCATGACGGGAATTTTGGCTTCCTGATAGAAGCGTTGTGAGGCCAGTGATACACCGGTATTAATGAAGCCGACAGTTGCAACAACCTGTTCCTTGTTAATCAACTCTTGCGCAATTTGGACGCCGCGCTCATTTTTGGCTTCATCATCACGCTCGATGAGTTGCAATTGACGGCCCAAAACGCCGCCTTTGGCATTGATCTCCGCTGCGGCGAGTTTAACGCCGTCACGCATGGAAACGCCCATTGGTGCAGAGCCACCAGTGAAGGGACCTGATAAGCCGATCTTGATGGTGTCAGCGGCCATGCTGGAAAATGATAAACCGAGTGCTACGCTTGCTACGAGCAGTTTCAATTTGAAATTCATGTGTCTTCTCCGATTATTTTGTCGATTGTTTTTTGCTAAGCTACGCTGGATCTAGGGCAATACCAGTTTTTGTATTGTAGGGTTGCAAAGCAACGTCAGCAACATAAGAATATGCTGCGTGGCAATATTTGATGTTGAAAGGCGAATTTTGATGGCCGATGAATCGGCGTTTGATGCAAGTTCCTGTCAAATAGGCGTAAAAAAAACCACTGAACGGAGGATTCCAGCGGAAGAAAATTGCTGCGACGCGACATAAGTCGCCGCTAATGAGGATGTTGGCGAAAACTAGGCAGACATGTCGCCGGCGCCGTCAAAGCCGCTATCGGCGCTGTTATCAAGATCGACGGAGGACGAAGGTGAAGCAAGAACCTGTTCGCTCGGTTGCATATCAGAGAATCCCTGCATGCCAGCTGAAGATGCGCCATCTTGGTGCAATAGGCCCGACTGTCCCTGCATAGTGTTCTCGTTAAGTGGATTTAATCCATTCGACTGCGGATGCATGAGGTGTTGAAGTCCTTGATATAAAAAAGCACCGCCTGCAACGCCCGCAGCAGTAGCCGCAACGGTGCCCAGCATGCCGCCCATACCGCCACCAAAAAACCCTGTGTTCGCTGCTGCGGGATATGTCAGGACGGGCGGCGGCTGGCCAGTGCCTGGTGCCACAGAAGCGAAAGCCCGTGGCAAAGACGTTGAAGTCGGCGCGCTATTACCCCAGGAATTTTCGGCGGACAAAAAGTTTGCGTTCGATATGCCTGTCTTGGTTTGTAAAGCCTGACGCGTCGTTGCAAGCGCCGACTCAAGTTGCGCAATCTGTTCCTTGGCATTGTTGAGCGCGATATCGAGCAGCATGGCTCGCTGAACAAGCAAGTAGGCGGCATCAGGCTGCTGCGCCACAGCTTGAGTAATTAGTAAATCGACCTGCGCATCTTTTTGCACACCACGCACCTCGCATAATTGTTTGAGGAAGTTGTGCAGGGCCAGCAATTCTTGAGGGTTCATGGGTTTATCCTTCGTCGCATTCATAGCCATATGCGGCCATACCTGTCGTAATTAAAGGCCAAAGCCTCAATATGTTTTCTGCCCAGTGATTTTTCCTATACCCTACCCTGATTACCTCCTTTTTATAGATAGATTCACCAATGCGCAAAACGACAACGCTTGTGCCCGCCGTACTCTTGGTCGCTAGCCTGATAAGCGCTTGTGGAGGTAGCGGTGGCAGCTTCTCTGATAGTCTTCCGACCAAGCTGATGGCAACGACAACGGTGAGCAATCCGGTAGTCAGTTTTTCTGCGAACCGCAGTAACTATGCGATCGCCAAAACCAGTAGCGGATACAGCGTGACGGATCGGGTCGGTAGCGCTGGCGTGGTCAATGTGCTTAGTGGCAGTACGCTTAAATTTACTGACCTCAGTGTGAGTCTGGCGATGGGCGATTTGGCCGACACGATCTCCAGCACCGATTTACAATCTTTGATTGAACTCTATATCGCGTTTTTTAATCGCCTTCCCGACGCAGAGGGGATGACGTATTGGATAGGTCAACGTAAAAGTGGCAGCACGATAGCGCAAATCGCTGAGAGTTTTTATAACGCAGGTGTGCAATACACGGCGCAGACGGGTTACTCAGCGCAGATGAGTAATACCGCATTTGTCAGCATCATTTATCAGAATGTACTCGGCCGCACCGGCAGTACGGCGCCGACCGACGCAGAATTAAATTATTGGGCGGTTGAGTTACAGAGCGGGCGCGCTACCAAGGGCAGTTTGATTAGTACGATGCTCGACGCAGCACGTTCGTATGCCAGTGACGCAAAGTGGGGCTGGGTGACGACGCAGCTCAATAATAAGTTACGTTACGGCCGTTCATTCGCCATTGAGCAGGGGCTGACGTATAACAGCGCAGCTGACAATATCAGCAAGACCACCGGCGTCACGAGCACGACGAGTTTTGGTGATGGATTCTTTTTACTGCTGACGATTCCTGATGCGACGCTCGGCGCTAGCTGGTCGACCAGCAGCACTGGCTGCGCCCTCAGTACCAACGTCGTCAATAACAGCCCAAAGGTGATGGCCAATAGTATTTCCAGCTGGAGCTGTAGCAGCACACTGCGGTCGCTTACGGGTAACGGCATTCCCGATCACGCGGTCGTCAGCGGTAATTTTGCAACGCCTATTTCAAGCCAAAGTTTGCTGATCAATTTTAGTATTGCGCCGACGATCAGCGCGGTCGCCGGCACGATCCTTAGCAAGACCGCATCGGGTTACGTGTTCAATGGGATCAAGCTTGATCCTGGCACTGACGGGACCTGCGCCGCGACGGCGACCTCGGTCAATCCTGGTGCTGGCTGTGTGGCTGCCGGCGGCCGCGACCCCTGGAACATTGAGGCCTTGGGCGGCGCGTTCAAGTTTGGTACCGATGAAAATAATGCCCACGTTCAGCCGAATGGTCAGTATCACTATCATGGCATGCCCGAAGGTTATCTGACGCTCGCCAATAAAGGTCAGACCATGACTTTAGTCGGCTTTGCCATGGATGGCTTTCCCATTTATGCCCGTTATGGCTTGAGTTCGGCCAACAATCCAAACTCGTCGGTGCGGATCCTGAAGTCGAGCTACATCATCAAGGCTGTGCCAGATACCGGCAGACCTTCGACGACGATTTTTCCGATGGGGACCTTCACGCAGGATTATCAATATCTGGCCGGTTCAGGTGACCTCGATGAGTGCAATGGCCGCACCGGCATCACGCCTGAATTTCCGGGCGGGATATACCACTACACGATCACGGACAGTTTTCCGTATATCCAGCGCTGTATCAAGGGGACTTCTCTCTCATCGGCTGGGCCGCCACGATAAGTGCTTCGCTCGCTTCACTAGCCCTGCATATGGCACGCCACGTTCAGGTATGCGATTTCTTTTGATGCGAGCAGATGGATTTACCTTGGCGCCATTTGCGAAGGATGGTCAATTCGGGTTTGACTTTGGGTTCCCTTTGCGCAAGAATCATTGCCAGTCGATTCATGCGCTGAGTAGACCCTCGCTACGTGCTTGATACCCCTCTCCCCTCTTTCTGGAAATTGATAAGAATCCCCATGAAAATCCGTCTCTCCAAAAAAAATCCCGTCGCTCTGGCAGTCCTGTCGTCCTTATTTCTTCTGCAAAGTAGTATCGCTGCGATGGCGGCAGATGCGCCGGCCAAACCGCTTGTCGCGATCAAGGCCGGCCGACTCATCGACGTCGACAATGCTCGTGTATTGCGCGACCAGCTGATCCTGGTCAAGGACGATCGCATCAGCTTCGTTGGCCCGCTCGCTACGACGACTGTCCCGGCAGGCGCGAACATCATTGATTTATCCTCCGCGACAGTCTTACCCGGACTAATTGACGCACACACCCATCTGACCGGTAATCCGTATGAGCAGGGATACAAATCACTGGGTATATCGAGCACCCGTGCGGCCCTGTACGGCGTGCGTGCAGCGCGCGATACTTTGGCAGCGGGATTTACCACGGTACGTAATGTCGGCGCTGAAGGGTATGGCGATATCGCCTTGCGTGATGCGATCAATGACGGCGATTTTCCTGGGCCACGCATGTTGGTGTCCGGCTTTGCCATCGGCATCCTCGGCGGTCATTGCGATAATAATTTGCTGCCGCCTGATTACAAGGATGTCGGTAATGGCGTAGCAGATGGTCCTTGGGCTGCGCGGACCAAGGTGCGTGAGATGGCCAAATATGGCGCCGACCTGATCAAGATTTGCGCTACCGGTGGTGTGCTGTCAAAAGGCGATGCTGCCGGTGCGCAGCAATACTCACTCGAAGAAATGCAGGCGATCGTCCAGGAAGCGCACAAACTGGATCGGCGCGTTGCTGCGCACGCTCACGGCGCTTCAGGTATTAACGACGCTTTACGCGCCGGTGTCGATTCGATCGAACATGCCAGCCTGATTGACGCCGAAGGGATCAAGCTCGCGCGTGAAAAAGGCACTTATCTGGTCATGGATATTTACAACGATGACTTCATATTGAACGAAGGCGAGAAGGCCGGCATCCTGCCCGAATCGCTGGAGAAAGAAAGACTGATCGGTCAGCTGCAACGCGATAATTTTCGCAAGGCCTTGCAGGGCGGCGCGCGCATGGCCTTTGGTTCCGACTCCGGCGTTTATCCGCATGGTGACAATGCCAAACAGTTTTTCTATATGGTCAAATATGGCATGACGCCGATGCAGGCAGTGCAGTCGGCCACCATCAATGCGGCCGATCTGCTGGGCTGGAAAGAAAAAGTCGGCAGTATCAAGGCTGGCAAATTTGCCGACATCATTGCCGTCGATGCTGATGTCATGGCCGACGTCACGAGCCTGACGAAAGTGCGCTTTGTGATGAAGGGCGGGAAGGTGATCAAGACGGCGATTGACTGATCAGGCTGAAGCGGTGGATGACAGACCTGCGTGGTATCGCGCAGGTCCTATTCAGAACGGACAGAAAATTTCCTGTTTTGGCTGCTCATAGAAGCAATGGCCTTACAAATAGATGTTAACGCAACAGGCGTTTTCATCAACATCACTATGTATGCCGCATTTGCCGGCTGACTTAAATATCAATATTCCCCGCACGCAGAGCATTCATTTCAATAAAGGCACGACGTGGTTCAACGTCGTCACCCATTAAGGTCGTGAAAATCTGGTCGGCAGCGATGGCGTCTTCAATTTGTACCTTGAGCAGGCGGCGCACCGTAGGGTCCATGGTGGTCTCCCACAATTGTGACGGGTTCATCTCGCCCAATCCCTTATAGCGCTGCTTGGAGACGCCGCGCTCGGCTTCTTCGCGCAGCCATGCCATGGCTTGATGGAAGTCGCTAATGGCGACTTCTTTGACTCGCTCACCGACACCACGCTGTACCAGGGCACCCGGACCAATCAGACCCTTGAAGGTCGCAGCCGCCGCAGCCAGCACGGCGTAGTCGGGCCCGTCAACAAAGTCAGCATCAATCACGCTGACTTTGACATTGCCATGGAACATACGCTCGATGCGCAGCTTGTGTTTGTCTGACAGCTCATCGGAACGCACAATCACCTGCACCGCCGGATCGTTGATCGCTTGCGACATCAGACGTGCAGAATGTTCGGCGTGTTCGATCGTGTCGAGCTGCAGCACAACGCCCGTCATGATGGCCGACAGGGCGGCGGTATCGATGGCGCGCGTGAGACGCATGATGATGGCATTGGCGGTATTGTATTGACGCACCAGCTCGGCCAGCGCCTCACCGGTAATCGGCGTGGCGTTTTCGGTGGCGACCAGAGCCGCGTCGTTAAGAGCGATCTGCATCATGTAGCTCGCTTCTTCGACGTCGTCTTTCAGATAGCGCTCATCGCGACCATGCTTGACCTTATACAGCGGTGGCTGGGCAATGTAGATATGGCCACGCTCAACGAGCAGCGGCATCTGACGATATAGCAGCGTGAGCAGCAGCGTGCGGATGTGTGCGCCGTCGACGTCGGCATCGGTCATGATGATGATGCGGTGATAGCGCAGTTTGTCGATATTAAATTCATCCGCGCCGATCGAGGTGCCCAGAGTCGCGATGAGGGTGGTGATTTGTTCACTCGACAGCATTTTTTCAAAGCGCGCTTTTTCAACGTTCAGCACCTTACCGCGCAGCGGTAAAATCGCTTGAAATTTACGGTCACGTCCCTGCTTGGCAGAGCCGCCGGCGGAATCACCCTCGACGATGTAGAGTTCGCACAGCGCCGGATCTTTTTCCTGACAGTCCGCCAGTTTGGCCGACAAGCCCAAGCCATCCATAATGCCTTTGCGACGGGTCAGCTCACGCGCTTTGCGCGCAGCCTCACGTGCCCGAGCCGCTTCGACGATTTTGCCGCAAATGATTTTGGCGTCGTTCGGACGCTCCATCAGATAGTCACTCAGGGTCTTGGCGACGATCTCTTCGACCGGTCCGCGCACTTCACTCGACACCAGTTTGTCTTTGGTCTGCGAGCTGAACTTGGGCTCTGGTACTTTGACGGATAAAACGCAGGTCAAGCCTTCGCGCATATCGTCACCGGCGATTTCGACCTTGGCCTTCTTGGCAAAGTCATGTTCGTCGATGTATTTATTGATCACGCGCGTCATGGCAGCGCGCAGTCCGGTCAGATGGGTACCGCCATCGCGCTGAGGAATGTTATTGGTAAAGCACAGGACCTGTTCGTTATACGCGTCGTTCCACTGCATCGACACGTCGACCGAAATCGTCGTCCCCTGATCGGAGAGTTTTTCGCCGGTCGCTTGAAAAATCGTCGGATGCAAAACACTCTTGGTCTTGTTGATGTACTCAACGAAACCGCGTGTGCCGCCTTCGAAGGCGAAGTTTTCTTCCTTGCCGGTGCGCTGGTCGCTCAAGCGGATATGCACACCATTATTGAGGAAGGACAGTTCGCGAATGCGCTTGGCCAGGATCTCGTAATGGAATTCGATGTGATTGAAGATTTCTTCGTCAGCCCAGAAGTGCACTTCGGTACCGCGCTTATCGGTGTCACCGATAACCTTGATCGGCGAGCAGGTCATGCCATCAATGGTGGCGATTTCACGGTTTTGCGGAATCCCGCGCACAAACTCCATGTAATGCGTTTTGCCATCGCGACGAACCGTCAGTTTGAGCAGCTTTGACAGACCATTTACGCAAGACACACCCACACCGTGCAGACCGCCGGAAACCTTGTAAGAGTTTTGGTCAAATTTTCCGCCTGCATGCAGTTCGGTCATGACGATCTCGGCGGCGCTGCGCTTAGGGTCATGTTTGTCGTCAAATTTGATCCCGGTCGGGATGCCGCGGCCATTGTCAGTGATCGAAATCGAGTTATCCGAATGAATCGTCACGTGAATTTCGGTGCAATGTCCAGCCAGCGATTCGTCGATGGAATTGTCCAGCACTTCAAACACCAGATGATGCAGGCCGGTGCCATCCGAGGTATCGCCAATATACATGCCGGGGCGTTTGCGTACCGCTTCAAGGCCCTCAAGAATTTGGATTGAGGATGCGCCGTACTGATTTTGTGGCTGGGGTGTTTCAACTGGAATCGCAGACATAGCTACCTTCAACAAAAACAAACATAACAACAAATTGATACTGCCCCCTGAAAAAAGGGGGCAGCCTTAACTACACAGACTAGATACGCATTGGCATGACGACGTATTTAAAGTCGGCATTCTCGGGAACGGTGATGAGCGCCGAAGAATTGGCGTCACCGAGGGCGATATTGACCGAATCGCACTTGAGATTATTTAAGACATCCAGCAAGTAGGTGACGTTAAAGCCGATGTCGACGCTGTCGCCGCTGTAATCGATTTCAATTTCTTCGACCGCTTCTTCTTGGTCGGCATTGGTCGAGCTGACCTTCATGCTGCCAGGACTGACGATGCAACGCACGCCTTTGAATTTGTCCGAGGTCATGATTGCCGCACGCTGCAGGGAACGCAAAAGTTGATCGCGGCCGAGCGTAAAATTATTTTTGTAGCCCTTGGGGACGACCCGGGTGTAATCAGGGAATTTGCCTTCAACGAGCTTGGAAATAAGTTCAATATCGGCGAAGCTTAATTTAACCTGATTGCTGGCGATTTCGATCTTGACCGGTGCGTCAGTGTCTTCGAGCAGGCGCTGCAGCTCGATGATGGTTTTGCGCGGAATAATGACTTCCTGACGTTCAAACGTCTGGTCGGTCGGCACCTGACAAAATGCCAGTCGATGTCCGTCAGTCGCCACGGCGATCACGTTATTGCCTTCAACGACGAGTAGCAGACCATTCAGATAATAGCGAATGTCTTGCTGGGCCATCGAAAAATGCACCATATTAAAAAGGTGCTTGAGGGTCTTTTGCGGCAGCGTGACCGTAGCGTTGTAATGCTCAGCCTGGGCGACCGTCGGAAACTCATCGGCGGCCAAGGTTTGCAAGGCGAAGCGTGATTTACCGGACTGAACCGTCATGCGCTTATTGGACAGCGTGAGCGAGACGTCTTGCGAATCAGGCAGGGCGCGCAGAATGTCGAGTAACTTGCGCGCGGCGACTGTTGTAGCCTCCACATCGTCGCCAGTGCCGATCATGGCATGGGTGGTGATCTGTACTTCAATATCTGTCGACAAAAAGGAAACGCGTTCGCCGTCTTTGCGAATGAGGATATTGGCCAGAATCGGCAACGTGTGCCGACGCTCGACAATACCGCTCACTATTTGCAGTGGCCGCAGAAGCGTGTCTCTGTGGGTTTTGACCAATTGCATAGGTATATCCTTATAGTGGTGATGACCGGTTAAGCACTACTTGATCAGCTTCAAAATCATAAGCCTTATAGCTAAAGGGTGGCCTGGACAGATGTCCATTTCTCGCCGGCCATCCCGGTAATAAATCCAAGTGACATTTTGACAGAAAAAAACCGTTTTACCTCGGCTCCTTGCGTCCTTACCTTCCCACATTTACAACATGCATTACGTACTTCTTTTAATTATCCACCGTTTTTACCGTGCTTATCCCCAGAGTTATCCACAGGCGACTAGGCAGCGACTTTTGATCCAAGCCGGCGCCCGAAATTAGCCCTTCAAGGTCTGTTCCAACACATGTAACTCATGATTTACTTCCGGGTTCTTGCTTCGGTCGGCGGTGATTTTACGTACTGCATGCAGTACCGTCGTGTGATCCCGCCCGCCGAATAGCTCGCCAATTTCCGGCAAACTCTTTTGTGTTAATTCTTTAGCAAGGTACATGGCAATTTGCCTTGGCCGGGCAATATTTGCCGGGCGCTTCTTGGAGTACATATCCGCGACTTTGATGCCAAAGAAGTCAGCCACGGTCTTTTGTATATTTTCGACGGAAATTTGCCGGTTTTGCACAGAAAGTAAGTCTTTGAGCGCATCTTTGACGATATCGATGGTAATTTCTTTGCCGTGGAAACGGGAATAGGCCAGGATCTTACGCAGGGCCCCTTCGAGTTCGCGCACATTCGAGCGTAAATGTTTGGCAACAAAAAACGCCACGTCATCCGACAATACGGCGCCTTCCTGATCGGCTTTCTTGAGCAGGATCGCGACGCGCATTTCCAGCTCCGGCGGCTCGACGGCGACGGTCAGGCCGGAGTCAAAGCGTGAAATCAGCCGATCATCCATGCCGCTGATTTCTTTGGGATAGGTATCGCTGGTGATGATAATTTGATTTTTTGCCGCGATCAGGGCCTCAAAAGCGTAAAAAAACTCTTCCTGGGTACGGCTTTTGCCACCAAAGAATTGAATATCGTCGATCAACAGCAGGTCGAGTGAGTGGTAATAGCGCTTGAATTCATCGAAACCCTTGCGCTGATAGGCCGTCACGACGTCGCGCACATATTGCTCTGCATGAATATAGCGAATCTTGACGCGCGGATTATCGGCCATCACCTGATTACCGATGGCGTGAATTAGGTGGGTTTTGCCCAAGCCGACGCCGCCATAGAGAAACAAAGGGTTGTACGAAACACCCGGGTTATTGGCGACTTGAATGGCCGCTGCGCGCGCGAGTTGATTGGCCTTGCCGGTGACGAAACTATCGAAAGTCAGGCCCGGATTGATGCGACTGAGGTCGCGCTGCGGGTTGACATTGGCTTCCGGGGCATACTGGGTAATCGTCTGGGTAACGCGATCGGGAATATCGGCACTACCGTACTCACTGTCAAGCTGCGCTGCCGGCTGGGCGTGTTCGGTCGGCCTTTTGGTCGCATTCATACGCGGATCAAGGACAAATTGCACGTCGATCGGGCTTTCCCAGAACTGTGCAGCGAGGGTGCTGATCCGATCGGCGAACTGGGTCTTGACCCAGTCGAGTTTGAATCTGTTGGGGGCGGCAATGCGCAGCCGGCCATCATCGAAGTCGAGCGGCGTGAGCGGCTTGATCCATGCGCTAAATTGTTGCGGCGTTAGTTCCTGCTCCAGCTGCGAGGAGCATGTTTGCCAAAAATTTTCCATGAATCTTTTAGGATGAATGCTGTGGTGAAGCGAACAGGACGACGGGGTCAAAGTCACTGCCCACATTTTTTTCTGATGATGAGCGAGTCTAAAAAAGCTGCCCTATTCTACCCCCGAAGGGGAAAGTTATCCACAGCTTGGGCAGGTATTTTCAAGCCAGGGGCCGCGTGAACCCTGTCGGGGTGATCGGGGTTTTAGGTTGACAGGGAGGGTCGAAGTGCTGTCTAATTCAGGGTTCGAATTCCGCAGAGCTTGGTTAGGCCCTTATTTGTTGGGCAAAGCAGGCCTTCCGGCACGACTTCTCCGATTTACTTATTAGCTGATTAACGAGACCCATCATGAAACGTACCTACCAACCTTCCGTCGTTCGCCGCAAGCGCACCCATGGTTTCCGCGCACGCATGGCTACCCGTGGCGGTCGCGCTGTGCTCAATGCACGTCGTGCTAAAGGCCGTAAGCGTTTGGCTGCATAAGCCCGACGCTTTTTGTTCCTTGCTGGCGTGACCGGCATTCGCCTACAAGATTACGCTCGCGTACGGCGCATCGTTAAAACGGATGAATTTTCATCCGTTTTTCGTTTGCGGCCCGCGCAGCGCACGCCGCATTTTGTTCTCTATGTTCGGCATAATGCGCTGTCGCATGCGCGACTGGGCGTCGTGGCGGCCAAGCGGTTTGCGCCGCGCGCGGTGACGCGCAATACGATTAAGCGTGTCGCCCGCGAGTATTTTCGTCAAACCCGTCTGCCAGGGATTGATTGCATCGTTCGACTATCGGCGGCGGTCAATACAAAAACAGGTCCGGCGACGACAGCCGCTCTGAAAAAAGTATTGCGAACCGAGCTTCATCAATTGTTTCGTTCATCAGTATTGCCGGAGGACGCTGCATGAAAACCGTGTTGCTGGCATTATTGCGCGCTTACAAACTAGGCATTAGCCCGTTTCTGGGCATGAACTGCCGCTTTTACCCAAGCTGCTCGAGCTACGCCGCCGAAGCGATCAGCGTGCATGGTGTGGCGCACGGCAGCAAACTGGCTGCCCTGCGTTTATGTAAGTGCCACCCCTGGCATCCGGGTGGCGTTGATCTGGTACCGCCTTCTTCTTGCGACACAGCTGACGCCGCGCACGATGTAAGCCTTTATAAATTTTGCACACCTGATAAGACCAATCATGGAAAATAAACGTACGATTCTTTGGGTGGTGTTTTCGATCGCCATCGTCCTGTTATGGGATAACTGGATGCGCTATAACGGTAAGCCGTCGATGTTTTTTCCGGCGCCAGTCAGTGAACAGGCGCGATCGGCCACCAGCACGACTGAAACTTCCTCTGTGCCGCAGGTAGCGCCAGCCGCCCCCGGCGCGATCAGCACCCCAGCCCTGCCCGATGCCACGGCCGCAGCGGTAAAAAGTGAAGTCATTACGATCACGACCGACATCATGCGCGCCGATATCGATACAGTCGGTGGCGAATTAAAACGTCTGGAATTGCTGCAACATCGCGACGCGGAAGATAAGACGATCAATATGGTCTTGTTTGACTCAAGCGCCAAACATACCTACCTGGCCGAAACCGGTTTGATCGGCGGCCCCTTCCCGAATCATAAAACCAGTTTTGTTGCCCTGCCCGGCCCGCGTTCACTCGACGGTGCGGCCAAGGTGCAGTTGATTCTGGAAAGTGAACAAGGCGGCATCAAGCTGACAAAAACCTATACCTTCAAACGCGGTGACTACAGCATCGATGTCTCGCACAAAGTGACCAATACCGGTACGGCGCCCTTGTCGCCATCGCTGTATTTGCAGCTGGTGCGTGATGGCAGCAAGCCGTCTGGCGAGTCCAAGTTTTACAGCACCTTTACCGGGCCAGCCGTGTATTCGGACGCCGCAAAATTCCAGAAGCTCGATTTTGAAAAAATCGAAAAGGAAAGCAAAAACAAGCCGGCCAAACCAGATCACGTGACCAATGCCGACAATGGCTGGATCGCCATCGTGCAGCATTATTTTGTGTCGGCGTTTATACCGGCGGATAAAGCAGTGCGCGAAATTCGTTCAGAAAAAGTGCGCGAGAATCTGTACGCGGTGAGTAATGTTCTGCCATTGGGCGTGATTGCGCCGGGCGCCAGCATCACCAGCGATGCCCGTTTATACGCAGGCCCGCAAGAATCAACGGTGCTCGAGCAAACCGCGCCCGGTCTGGAACTGGTCAAGGATTATGGCTGGTTGACCATCATCGCCAAACCGATTTTTTGGCTGATGACGCAAATTCACCAGTACGTTGGTAACTGGGGCTGGACCATCATTCTGCTCACGGTATTGATCAAGCTGGTATTTTTCCCACTTTCGGCGGCCAGCTATCGGAGCATGGCCAAGATGAAAGTCGTCACGCCAAAAATGACGCTGATTCGCGAGCGTCACAAGGGTGATCCGGCCAAGATGAATCAGGCCATGATGGAGCTCTACAAGACAGAAAAAATTAATCCGCTGGGCGGCTGCCTGCCGATCGTGGTGCAGATTCCGGTCTTTATTTCGCTGTACTGGGTTTTGCTGGCCAGCGTAGAGATGCGTAACGCGCCGTGGTTAGGCTGGATACAAGATTTGGCCGCACCAGATCCGTTCTACATCTTGCCAGTGATTATGGCGGTATCGATGTTCATCCAGACCAAGCTCAACCCGACGCCACCCGATCCGGTGCAGGCCAAGGTGATGATGTTCATGCCGATCATTTTTTCCGTGATGTTCTTTTTCTTCCCCTCCGGACTGGTGCTTTACTGGGTCGTGAATAACGTCCTGTCGATTGCTCAACAGTGGGTGATTACCAAGAATCTGGAAGGTGGCACCGTTAAGGGCTAGACTGCCTTAGTGGACAGTTTGGTGAAAAGCCCGCAGGCAGATGTTGCGGGCTTTTTAGTTTGCGTGACGATGCGTCGTTACGATCATTGATAAGATACGCCATGCAACTAGATCATTCTCCTATTGTCGCCATTGCCACAGCCCCCGGTCGCGGTGGTATCGGCGTGGTCCGTTTATCTGGTAAAAATCTGCAGCCAGTGATCGATGCACTCTGCAGCCGAACAGAAGGCAGTACTGATGCGCGACTCTTGCAGCCGCGGCATGCCACTTATCTGTCGTTTCTGAACGCGGATGGCGGCATCATTGATCAGGGGCTGGCGATCTACTTCAAGGCGCCCCACTCCTATACTGGCGAGGACATACTCGAATTGCAAGGCCATGGCGGACCGGTCGTTTTGCAGATGCTGCTCACGCGTTGTCTGGCAGCGGGGCACGAAATCGGCTTACGGCTGGCCCAGCCGGGGGAGTTTACTCAACGCGCCTTCCTCAACGATAAACTCGATTTGGCACAGGCGGAAGCGGTCGCCGATTTAATTGAAGCATCAACCGAAGCCGCGGCAAAGTCGGCCACCCAATCGATGGCGGGCGCATTTTCGAAGACCATTCATGTGCTCGTCGATCAGGTCATTGATTTGCGCATGCTGGTCGAAGCAACGTTGGATTTTCCAGAAGAAGAAATTGATTTTCTCGAAAAATCAAATGCGCGCGGCAGACTCGGCGAGATTCGCGCTGCGGTACAGGCAGTTTTTCGGCAGGCAGCCCAAGGCGCCTTGCTGCGCGAGGGTTTAAATATTGTCCTGGCTGGCCAACCAAACGTCGGTAAATCGTCACTGCTCAATGCGCTGGCGGGATCCGAGGTGGCGATCGTCACGCCGATTCCGGGTACTACGCGCGACAAGGTGACTCAGACGATTCAACTCGACGGTATTCCGATTCATGTCATCGACACCGCCGGCATTCGTGCGGAAGCCGAAGCCAGTGATGAAGTCGAGCGGATCGGCATTGAACGCACCTGGGGCGCAGTGCGGCAGGCGGATGTGATCGTACATTTACTGGATGCAGCACGTGGTCCGACGCGTGCGGATGAAGAGATCAGTGCGCAATTTCCTGCTGGTGTGCCGGTCCTGCGGGTCTGGAATAAAATTGATTTGTCAGGACACCGACCGGCCATCGAGCGCATGGCCGATGCGACCCACGTCTATTTGTCGGCCGTCGATTTGCAGGGCATGGATTTACTGCGCAGCGAATTGCTGCATCTGGTCGGCTGGCAGCAGACTGGCGAGTCGCTGATTTTGGCCCGTGAGCGACATTTAATCGCGCTCAAAGAGGCCAGCGATCATTTAGAAGTGGCCGCTGAACATGCAGCGCGCGACGATCAGTCGCTCGATCTGTTTGCCGAGGAGCTGCGACTGGCACAGCAAAGCTTGAGCAGTATCAGCGGAAAATTCAGTTCGGATGATTTACTCGGCGTGATTTTTTCACGCTTTTGTATCGGTAAATGAATTTTCCTTGGCCAGCGGCAGGGTAAACCAGAAGGTCGTTCCGAGTTCCTCAACAGTGTCAAAACCGATCTCGCCGTGCATGGCATCAATCAAACCTTTGCTGATTTTTAAGCCCAGACCGGTACCGCCCTGATTACGGGTATTGCCATTATTGGCCTGCGCGAACGCGCTAAATATTTCTGATTGAAAGTCGAGTGGAATTCCTTTGCCATGGTCTTCGATCTCAACCCGTGCAAGCGCGTCGGTGGATGAAACCCGTATATCGACCTGCGTAGCGCCAGATGAAAACTTGACGGCATTCGAGAGAATATTCGCTAGTACCTGCGCTACCCGCCCGGCATCTGCCGTTACTTTAATTTTTTGCGATGGCGGGTTGAATACAAATTTTACATTCAGCGTGGAGCCATACACCTGATTTTCCAGCATGGCTTGTTGGACGATTTCGACCAGATCGATATTGTCCAGTACCAGCGCCATTTTTCCGGCGATGAGCTTTTCCATATCGAGCAGGTCATTGATCAGCACGATCAGGCGCTGGCTATTTTTTTGCGCCAGGCTGACCATCTTGAGGGCCGGCGCTGGAATCGGACCGGTGATGCCGCCCTCGATCAATTTTAATGCGCCGTGTATCGAGGTCAAAGGCGTGCGCAATTCGTGGCTGACAGTGGCGACGAATTCGGATTTTAAACGCTCCAGACGGCGCCGCTCGGTAACGTCGCGCACGATGCCAATGAAGATGACTTCATCGTGATCAATGCTGCGCGAAATACCCAGATCCATCGGAAAAATTTCACCATTTTTGCGCCGACCTTCCAGTTCGCGACTGCCGCCATCCATGGTCGCGTCGAGGGCCAAGTCATGATGACCCATGAAGGCATCGTGTGGCATCACGTGGGAATCCGGCATGAGCTTTTTGAAGTTTCGACCGAGGACATCTTCCAGCCGATAACCAAAAATTGTACTCGCTGCCACATTAAAAGATCGAATTGTGCCAATGGCATCGACGGTGACTACACCGTCGACCATGTTGTCGAGAATGGACTGGTTTTGTTCGATCCGCTCAGCGAGTGCACGCTCCTGATAGAGCAATTGTTGCGACAGCATGTTGAGTGCCTGGGAAAGCTCACTAATTTCAATCGTCGAGCCATAGATGGTAATTTGGCGGCCCAAAGATTTATTCAAGCCCTTGGCAAATTCCGTGGTTTCGCTCAAGGCACGCATGGGCGCGCGCAGCAAGAGCGACATCAGCAAGAGTACGAAGAGACCCGCGATCACGGCAAATGCCAAGGCGCGGCGCAGCTGCATCCAGGTATCACTTTGCAGGGAGGCCAGGCTGTAACGAATGCGGATCGCGCCTAATATGGCGCCGGCCTTGACCGGGTACCAGATTTCCAGCGAGGGTTGGTAGGGGGTGAGAATATTCCACCAGTTATTGTCGATGATCAAGCCGGTAGCGACATCAATCGGCGCGCTTGAAAAAATCGGCTGCGTTGTCTGTAGTTTAAAGTTGGGTGATATGACGCCATCTTTTTTAGTGACCTCACCCAGAGGACGGCCCTTGGCGTCAACAATCAAAATAGATTCAACGAAAGGAAAGTCTGCATTGCGCAGCAATACTTCTTCCACAGACAGTAAGTCTTTGGTGATGATGAAGTTACCGCTGACGGAGGCGATACTTTTAGCGAGAAATAAAATCTGCTCGCTCACCACATTGCGTGTTTGCTTGGCCGACGCATAGATAAATAAGCTGCCAGCTAGAACGGCGGCAAATGCCACAATGACTCCGACAAACATCAACAGCTGGGACGACAGCCTATGCGGTAGCCACCGATCCCAGCGAAACCTTTCTGGCAATCCATTCGGCATGCGTTATTCTTTCTCTAGAATGACAAACTTCTCGACGTTTAATTTTTCAAGCGGTAAATAGTCGCTGCTGTAAGTGGCCGCCACAGGTTGTGGCAGACGTATTTCTTTCAGCAGGGCTAAGCCAGGGGCATCTTTTTGCATCGCCAAAAATGCGTTCAATACGGCTTTGTGTACCCGCTCAGGGACGCGCGGATGAGCGATCACCGGATGCGAGGCGACGCCAGGTGTTTGATACAGAATCCGCAGTTGTTCGCGCATCTCGGGCTTTTCATCATTAAAGGTGTTGTTGACGCCGCCACCCGCAGCAATGCTGCCGTTTAATATATTGCGAAAGACATTGCCGTGTGTATTGAGAACCTGGGACTGATAATTGACTTTATTTTCTGCCAGTAAGGCGCGCATATAAAGTGAGGCACCGAAAGCATTGGGAGCAGGAAAACCAATCTCCTTGCCGTTTAAGTCTTGCAGACTATGGAAAGGGCTGTCGCGTTTGACTAATAGAATCCCGGTCAGCGGTTTGGTATCGCGCACAAGAGGAATATAGTTTTGTGCCCGTTTGGCCATGACGGCGTGATACGGGTTGGCAAAAGCAAAGTCAGGCTCGCCCTTGAGCAAGGTGCGTTCAAATTTTGGAATGGTGGGCGCAACGACGAGTTCAAGTGTAATACCCGTTTCTTGCGTAATCCGATTGATCACTGGCAGCCACTCGGTGTGAAGTTGCACGGCATTAAACTGCGGCACGACCGAAAAGGTATAGGTTTCGGCGGCGAATGCCCCGGGCAACGCTACCTGAGATAGGAGGAGGCTGACCAAAAGAACGAGTGATTTGATGCGAATCAGTGACATAGAGAATCTCGATGGAAGAGGGCGTAAAAAAATACAAAGCCTATTTTACAACCGACATGGCAACTAAGCCATTGCGCATTTTCTATAAGAAATTCAGCCCAGTACAGCGTCATGATGGTGATGCTGACATTGCCCCGCATTGAGCACCTAGCGGGTGCTGAATGACCATGATTTATCTATTGCCAATCCGTCAACGCTACCAATAAACCGCGCATCGTAGTTTGATCCACCAACAAGGGGGTCCAGCGGGATGAGTGCCGCCGCCGATGTGGGTGTCTGGTTATCGGTCGCGGATGAGAGAAGCAGGCTGGCCAAGGGTGGGCCCCCCTTTAAACTGAGCGTAAAACTTTGCACTTTGAGCAGCGAACCAAGATCAGCATGAACGCTCAGGGGAAAGCCGACGATATCTTTGCCGGGCACCGGGTCAGGGGATTCATAATTGCTATTAAATAAAGTCAGTACGTTTTTTTGCCCGTCTGTGGGATACACGACGATTTTGCCCGCTCCCAGGCCGACATTGAGGTTGTCGGCGACCAGGTCGGTTGTAAAGTAGGTATAACCTTGATTAACACTGGCGGCGCCCACGCCGGCCTGCTTAAAACGGGGCTCAAAGATCACGAAACGGTGATAAATCGCGGTGATGAGGTCTTCCGCCGCGTTGACACCGGAACGGTCGCCGGTGCTGGAGATGACTTCGCCGTAGGCATAATTGGTGGCAGAAAAACCATAGCCGGCTGCCCTCAGGCGGTCGATCAGGTTGATGCCAGTAAAACCCGGTTTCCCCACAGTTTGTTCATGTGTGATGGTGTCATTGCTTTTTTGATACTCAGAATGGGCCTGAGCGGCCACGTCAAGCAGGCTGTTATGGTCCAGTGCGCCCAAGCCGAGCTGCACGCGGCGAAAATTAAACCAGTTAAAGCCGTCTATGGCGGTATTTCCTGTGAGCGCCGGTGCACCGGGTTCAGTGACGGCATTGGGGACGACGCTGCTTGAGGTGCTGACGGGACTGCTCGCGCCACCTCCGCCACAGGCGCTGAGCAGAAATGCCATCATGCAGGAACAAAGGAGGCTGAAAAGTCGCTGCTGTCGCATAGTGGAGCACTTCAAAAGAAAATGGAAACGGTCGTTTTAGCTTAGTCCTATTTGTCGCAACAGGTATTGCGCTGGTGCGCCATGCAATAGGCAAACTTAAGAATACCGATGAAGGAGCGGTCGGACAGCCGCACCCAGTTAGTGCAATTTATAGGATCAATTGTAGCAGTGCAACTTGCGCCATTTCCCCTTTTCTTTTGATGGCGAACCAGGTGAATAAGGAGGACTTGGTTAAAATGCCGCAAAGCTATAAACTCACCACAACAAAGTTTTGCAATATGTACATTTCGGATAAAAAATTGATGACTTTCAAAATTCTTACCCGCCAGCTCTGCCTGGCCAGCCTGAGCCTGATTTTTCTTACCAGTTGTGGCGGCAGTGCAGTCGGTGTGGACGCGGCTAAGTTGCCGACCAAACTATTTGGTCTGGTTAGCAGCAATACTAACAACGCGACCTTTTCTGGCAAACGCACTGCCTATACGATAACGCGCACTGGGCTCGCTTATAGCGTGACTGAAACGGCTACCGGCGCGGTTAGTGCCCTGGCGAATACGGTGCAAACCGTCACGTTCGATGACTTTAGCGTCAATCTGGACATGGGTAATCAAGCCCGGGTGTTGAGCGCGGCGGATTTAAAGACGCTGATTGAACTGTATATCGCCTTTTTTAACCGTGTACCCGATGCAGATGGATTGAGTTACTGGATCTCGCAGGTCAAGGGGGGTAAGTCGCTCGACGTTGTGAGCGAGACTTTTTACAATCTGGCGATCAGTCCGGAATACAGCGCGCTGACCGGCTACACGCCGACGATGTCGGTGTCCGCGTTTATCGGCATTATTTATAAAAATGTCCTCGGCCGCGATAGTGTCGATGCGGAAGGGTTGGCGTACTGGACAGCCGCACTGGCCAAGCCGACGGGTACAGCTGGTGCAGCAACTCGCGGTACGCTCGTACGCAGTATTCTTGCAGCGGCTCATAACTACAAGGCCGATCCCACCTACGGCGCTGTTGCTGATCTGCTCGACAATAAATATACCGTCGGTTATTACTTCACTATCAAGCAGGGCCTTACCTATACGGCGAAGGCAGCCGATGCATACGCCTTGTCCATTGCAGTAGCCGCAAAAGTCACGCCTACCGATACTAACAGCGCCATTGCACAGATTGGCAGTGGCGACGCCAGCTTTGATTTACCCTACGTGAGTCTGGTCATTACCAGCGCGAGCACTAGTATTCTGATGTACAAAAAATTGGCCACGATTACTTTTGTCGGTCAAAATCTGGGGTCGGAAATTAATGTCACCATCCCTAATTGCAGTGGTCTCAAAGAAGTCGCCGGTGGCAGCGCAACGCAACGATCGCTGACCTGCACGCCGACCTCTGTTGGCAGCCTGCCGATTCAGTTCACGCGGACTAGCAATAACGCTAATCTATTGACGATTACGCCGATCGTACCAATGCCACAGGTGACCATCAAAACCACCATGGGCGACATGGTGGTCGAACTTGATCCGGTTAAGGCACCGATTACGAGCGATAACTTTTTGCAATACACGGCCGATGGCTTCTATACCGGCACGATCTTCCATCGTGTTATCAGTAATTTCATGATTCAGGGTGGTGGCTTTAATACCTCCTTAGCGCAGCTGCCGACCCGTTCGGCCATCAAACTCGAAGTACCCAATGGCCTGAGTAATGTGCGTGGATCGATCGCTATGGCGCGCACTTCTGTACTGGATTCAGCGACGGCGCAATTTTTTATTAATGTGGTCGACAATGTATTTCTCGATACCAGTAGCGGGGGTTATGCGGTATTTGGGAAAGTGGTCAGCGGCATCGGTGTGGCGGATGCCATCAAAGTTGTACCTACGATTACCTATGGTAGTTTTGCAGATATTCCGAGTACGTTTGTGATTATTACTTCAGTGACGCAGACGCAGTAAATCGAAGCTAAGGTCGTGAAATGCGACGTTCAGTACGTCAGTGAGTTAGATTGGGTAGTCAGAAAATAATTAGTCCAAAAATTTAAACCAGGAGATCGTGATGTTCAAGAAAAAAATGCTTAACGCCGTCTTTGGTGCCGTGTGCGCCAGTGTATCCGTATCAGCCTTCGCGCAAGTACCGGCGGGTTATTCCGCAGGCTACGCCAAGATTATCGAAGGCGCTAAAAAGGAAGGCAAGCTGATCGTCTATGCGGCGACGGATTCCAAGGCAGCTGAACCGCTGATCAAGGATTTTAGTGCGATGTATCCTGGCGTGACGGTGGAATACAACGATATGAATTCAACAGAAATTTATAACCGGTTTATCTCGGAAGTCGCAGCTGGTGGTACCACGAGTGACGTGTTGTGGTCGTCTGCCATGGATTTGCAAATTAAGTTGGTCAATGATGGTTATGGCTTGACTTACAAGAGCGAAGAAGCGGCAGCTATCCCAAGCTGGACCAATATGAACAATACGGCATATGGTACGACTTTTGAGCCGGCGGTGATCGTCTATAACAAGCGTTTGGTGCCGGCGGAAGATGTACCGACCACGCACGCTGAGTTCACCAAACTGATCACGACTAAACACGACCGCTACAAAGATAAAGTCACCACCTACGACATTGAAAAAGCCGGCATTGGTTTCATGTTCAT
>CANCDR010000013.1 GCA_947374865.1 Oxalobacteraceae bacterium | reverse complement strand
TAGAATTTTGTTAAAAATGAAGGTGTATTTGCGACGTTTCAGTCAGTCTGGTAGCGAAGTCTGGTGCGGGTCTGTTTCTAACGCGGGGGCCTCTGAACGCGTCTGAAAAATCGAATTTTCGCGTCATTGCGCCATCCATCTTGCCAGCTCGTAAAAATTCTTCGAAAACGTCCGCTGTATTGGCTGTCCTGCTTTCCGTTCCCAAAAGAGGCTTTGCGGCCATCTCGCATGGTAAAATCAATGGTTGAGCAATTCTGTCTCGCGGTGCATCGTCGCCCGTGAGAAAAGACGCAATACAGCGCCGTTTTAAATCCTGGCCGCATCGCCCGTCTTGTCGACCGGTTTGCGGCTGGATCAGAATGGATTCTTTGTAACCTGACATGGATAAGCGCCGCCCCGCAATGGATCAATTCGCAAAAGAAACCATACCAATTTCCCTCGAAGAAGAGATGCGCAAGAGTTACCTCGATTACGCGATGAGCGTGATCGTCGGGCGTGCCTTACCGGATGTGCGTGACGGCTTAAAGCCTGTGCACCGCCGGGTCTTGTTCGCCATGCATGAAACCAATAATGTCTGGAATCGTCCGTATGTGAAGTGCGCCCGTGTCGTCGGCGAAGTGATGGGTAAGTACCACCCCCATGGCGACCAGTCGATTTACGATACGCTGGTGCGGATGGCGCAGGATTTCTCCATGCGCTACACATTGGTGGATGGTCAGGGTAACTTTGGTTCCGTCGATGGCGATAACGCGGCGGCGATGCGTTACACCGAGTGCCGTCTGGACAAGATCGCTTCCGAGCTATTGGCCGATATTGAAAAAGATACGGTCGATTTTGCGCCCAACTACGACGGCAAGGAAAAAGAACCGACCGTCCTGCCAACGCGCATTCCGAATCTGCTGATTAATGGTTCCTCCGGCATTGCTGTCGGTATGGCGACCAATATTCCGCCGCATAATATTACCGAAGTCATCAACGGTGCGCTGCATGTGTTGCGCAATCCGACTTGCACGATTGATGAACTCATCGAACTTATTCCGGCCCCGGATTTTCCGACCGCCGGTATTATTTACGGCATCACCGGTGTGCGCGATGGTTATCGCACCGGTCGCGGTCGCGTGGTCATGCGCGCCAAGACCCATTTCGAAGAGTATGGCAAGGAGCATCGTACCGCCATCATCGTCGATGAGCTGCCTTACCAGGTCAATAAAAAGTCGCTGCTCGAACGGATCGCCGAACTCGTGCGTGACAAAAAGCTCGAGGGTATTTCCGATATCCGTGATGAGTCCGATAAGTCCGGCATGCGGGTGGTAATTGAATTAAAGCGCGGTGAAGTCGCTGAAGTCGTGCTCAATAATCTGTATAAACAGACGCAGCTGCAAGATACCTTCGGCATGAATATGGTCGCCTTGGTCGACGGTCAGCCCAAGCTGCTCAATCTCAAGCAGATGCTCGAATGTTTCCTGTCGCACCGTCGTGAAGTCGTTACGCGGCGCACCGTATTTGATTTGCGTCGTGCGCGTGAGCGGGGTCATGTCCTTGAAGGTCTGGCGGTTGCATTGGCCAATATCGATGACTTCATTGCCATCATCAAGGCAGCGCCAACGCCACCCGTGGCCAAAGCTGAATTGATGAAGCGGGCCTGGGATTCGTCGGTAGTGCGTGAAATGCTACAGCGGACCGGTGCTGAAAACAGCGGTGGCATCGATGCCTTCCGTCCGGAAAACCTGCCGAAGCATTACGGCATTCAGGTCGACGGACTGTACAAGCTCTCTGACGATCAGGCGCAGGAAATTCTGCAGATGCGTCTGCAACGCCTGACCGGTCTGGAGCAGGACAAGATCGTCAACGAATACAAGGACGTGATGTCGCAGATCGCCGATCTGCTCGACATTCTCTCCAAGCCAGAGCGCGTGACGATCATCATCACCGAAGAAATGACCGCTGCCAAGAACGAATACGGCGAAGGTAATAAGGATGTGCGTCGTTCGACCATCGAACACAATGCCACGGACCTGGGTACCGAAGATCTGATCACGCCGCAAGACATGGTGGTCACGTTATCGCACACCGGTTATATGAAGTCGCAGCCGGTTTCCGAATACCGCGCGCAGAAACGTGGCGGTCGCGGTAAGCAGGCCATGGCGACCAAAGAAGATGACTGGATCGATCAGCTCTTCATCGCCAATACCCATGATTACATTCTGTGTTTCTCCGACCGTGGCCGTATGTACTGGCTCAAAGTTTGGGAAGTGCCGCAGGGTTCACGCAATTCACGCGGTAAGCCGATCGTCAATATGTTCCCGCTGCAGGACGGCGAAAAAATTACCGTCATCCTGCCAGTGTCGGGCGAAAATCGGGTCTTCCCGCAAGACCGATATGTGTTTATGGCGACCAGCCTGGGTACGGTTAAAAAGACCCCGCTGTCGGACTTCTCCAATCCACGTAAGGCCGGCATCATCGCGGTCGATCTGGATGATGGCGACTTCCTCATCGGCGCCGCACTCACCGATGGCAAGCATGATGTGATGTTGTTCTCCGATTCAGGTAAAGCCGTACGCTTTGACGAAAACGATGTGCGTCCGATGGGTCGTACTGCGCGCGGTGTGCGTGGTATGAATCTGGAAGATCATCAGAACGTGATTGCCCTGCTGGTGGCTGAAAACGAACAGCAGTCGGTCCTGACGGCGACGGAAAACGGCTTTGGCAAACGTACGCCGATTACCGAATATACCCGCCACGGCCGCGGTACCAAAGGTATGATCGCCATCCAGACTTCCGAGCGTAATGGCAAGGTCGTCGCGGCGACGCTGGTGGAAGTGAGTGATGAAATCATGCTCATTACGACCGGTGGTGTTCTGATCCGAACCCGCGTGAGTGAAATCCGTGAAATGGGTCGGGCAACGCAAGGCGTCACCCTGATCGCAGTGGAAGACGGCACCAAGCTGTCGGGTCTGCAGCGCGTGATGGAATCTGACGTTAGCGATGTCAGCGAAGTGGAGGAAGACAGCACCGAACAGCCAGCCGCCGGTAAGGACGAATAATGGCCGAGGTGTTTAACTTTTCTGCCGGACCTGCAGTGCTGCCCAAGGAAGTCTTGGCGCAGGCTGCAGCCGAAATGCAGGATTGGCACGGTAGCGGTATGTCTGTCATGGAAATGAGCCACCGTGGTCCGGAGTTCATGTCCATTTGCCAGGCAGCGGTGCGCGATGCGCGCACGCTGCTCAATGTGCCGGATAATTATCAGGTACTTTTTTTGCAGGGCGGCGGTTTGGCGGAAAATGCCATCGTGCCGCTCAATCTGGTGGGACGCTGTGCTAAACCGGCGAAGGTCGATTTTGTGCATACAGGTTCCTGGTCAGGCAAATCGATCAAGGAAGCCGCTAAATACGCGCATGTGCATGTGGCTGCTTCGGGGCAGGCCGGTGGCTTTACTGCGGTGCCAGCACAAGCCGATTGGCAGCTCAGCAAAGACGCCGCTTATGTGCACGTCTGCACCAACGAAACGATCGACGGTGTGGAATTTCATTTCACGCCTGAAGTGGGCGCGGTGCCGCTGGTGGCGGATATGTCCTCGCATATTTTTTCGCGCGAAATCGAGGTCGCTAAATACGGCGTGATTTTTGGTGGCGCGCAAAAAAATATCGGACCTGCCGGCCTCACAATCGTGATCGTGCGCGACGATTTGCTCGGGCATGCGCTGCCCATCTGCCCCTCGGCATTTGACTGGCAAATCATTGCCCAGAACGAATCCATGTACAACACGCCGCCGACTTACGCGATTTATATTGCCGGTCTGGTGTTTCAATGGCTGTTAAAAAATGGCGGCGTTGCAGCACAAGAGCAACGCAATATTGCCAAGGCCAGGATTCTGTATGACTATCTCGATAGCAGCGATTTTTACCAGAACCGGGTAGAAAAAAATGCCCGCTCGCGGATGAATATTCCTTTCTATTTAAAAGATGAAGCGCGCAATGCAGCGTTTTTGCAGGGCGCACAGGCGCAGGGTTTATTGCAGCTCAAGGGTCATAAATCCGTCGGCGGTATGCGGGCATCTCTGTACAACGCCATGCCGATGGAAGGTGTGCAGGCGCTGGTCACATTTATGCAGTCGTTTGCAATGCAGAACGCTTGATCAAGCGAAGGGGCTGCGTAGTTTTGCAGGTTAATAATTTTTGCACCAGATGAAGCAGACAAGATGGACAAACTACAACCCCTGCGCGAGCAAATCGATTCCCTTGACCAGCAAATTCTTGCGCTGTTAAATCAGCGCGCGCGGGTTGCCGAGCAGGTGGGGCATGTGAAGGCAGAGACGAATGCCCCGGTGTTCCGCCCCGAACGGGAAGCACAGGTGCTGCGCAAGGTGGCCGACCTGAATCCAGGGCCGCTCAAGGGCGCGGATGTGCAGGCGATTTTTCGGGAAGTGATGTCGGCTTGCCGCGCGCTCGAAAAGCGCGTGACGGTGGCGTATCTCGGGCCGCCAGGTACCTTTAGCGAGCAGGCCGTTTATCAGCAATTTGGTCATTCGGTCGAAGGCATGCCCTGTGTATCGATCGATGAAGTATTCCGCGCTACCGAGGCCGGCAGTGCCGATTTTGGTGTGGTGCCGATTGAAAATTCCTCCGAAGGGGTGATCAGTCGTACGCTCGATCTGCTGCTCCAGACCTCGCTGACCATCAGCGGTGAGCTGGCGATCCCGGTGCATCATAATTTACTGACGACCTCCGGCAGCATGCAGGGCGTTACACGTATCTGCGCCCATTCGCAGGCGCTGGCCCAATGTCAGGCCTGGCTGAACCAGAATTTCCCCCATATTGATCGGCTGGCAGTGTCTTCGAACGCGCAGGCAGCGCAGATGGCCGGACAAGACCCAAGCCTGGCCGCGATTGCCAGTGACATCGCCGCACAGACGTACGAACTGCAGGTGGTCGAGGCGCATATTCAGGATGACCCGCATAACCGGACCCGTTTTGCCGTCATTGGCCGGCTGCAAACCGAGTCGAGCAGCATGGATCAGACTTCGCTGGTGCTGTCGGTGCCGAATAAAGCGGGCGCGGTGGTCAAGCTACTCGCGCCTTTGGCCAAACATGAGGTGTCGATGACGCGTTTTGAATCGCGTCCGGCACGTATGGGCACCTGGGAGTATTATTTTTACATCGATATCGAAGGCCATGCCGACGACGGCAAGGTCAGTGCAGCGCTCAAGGAATTACAAGAGAATGCAGCATTTTTTAAGGTGCTTGGTTCTTACCCACTCGGTCTCTAAATTCGGATTTCATCATGTCATTACCGCAAACCGCATCGCAGTTCGGCCCCGCTTGGGTGCGCGCTATCGCGCCTTATCAGGCGGGTAAGCCGATCGCCGAAGTCGCGCGTGAATTCAATCTCGATCCGCATAAAATCGTCAAACTCGCCTCGAATGAAAATCCGCTCGGCATGCCCGACTCCGCCAAGCGTGCGATCGAAGCAGCACTACAGGATCTGGGTCGCTATCCGGATGCCAATGGCTTTGATCTGAAGGCCGCCATCAGCGCCAAATACGCCGTGCCACAAGACTGGATCACGCTGGGTAATGGCAGTAACGATATCCTCGAATTAGCTGCTCATGCATTGGTGCAGCCGGGCCAGGCTGTCATTTATTCGCAATACTCGTTTGCGGTGTATCCGCTGGCGACCCAGGGCGTGGGTGCGCGGGCGATTGAAGTCGCGGCCAAACAGTTCGGTCATGATTTACCGGCCATGGCAGCGGCGGTCACGGCTGACACGAAACTCATTTTTATCGCCAATCCGAATAATCCGACCGGGACCTTTGTGCCGGCGGCGGAACTGGCCAGCTTTCTGCAGGCTGTGCCGGCCGAGGTGGTGGTGGTTCTCGATGAAGCCTATAACGAATATCTGGCCGCCGAGCTGCAATACGATTCCATCGCCTGGGTGCGGCAATATCCGAATCTGCTGGTCTCGCGCACCATGTCCAAGGCCTTCGGTCTGGCGGGTTTGCGGGTCGGCTTTGCGATCGCGCAGCCAGTCATCACCGATCTGCTCAATCGTGTGCGTCAGCCATTTAATGTGAATACACTGGCGCAGGCCGCGGCTGTGGCGGCGCTCAATGATCAACCCTTCCTGCAAAAAAGTGCGGCGCTCAATGCCGCAGGTTATGCGCAGCTGACGGCGGCATTTACCGAACTCAAACTCGACTTCGTACCCTCATTTGGTAATTTTGTGCTGGTCAAAGTGGGTGAGGCTGCCGATGCGGGTGCAACGGTCAATCTGGCCTTGTTACGCCAGGGTGTGATCGTGCGGCCGGTCGGCAATTACAAACTGCCACAGTGGCTGCGTATTTCGATCGGCCTGGCGGAAGAAAATGCCGCCTTGATCGTCGCGCTGACCAAAGCCTTACGCGGATGAGTTTGCATAAAGTCGTCATCTTCGGCGTCGGTCTTATCGGCGGATCGTTTGCGCTGGCGCTCAAAAAAGCCCGTGCAGTCGAGCAGATCGTTGGGGTAGGGCGATCACTGGCCACGCTTGAACGCGCAAAAGAACTGGGCATCATCGATGTCGTCAGTACCTCCGTCGCGCAGGCGCTGCAGGATGCCGATGTGGTATTGATCGCCGCACCAGTGGCGCAGACAGGCGCGATTCTGGCATCGATCGCGCCGCATCTTGGCGCCGACACGCTGGTAACCGATGCCGGCAGTACCAAGTCCGATGTCGTGGCTGCTGCGCGCGCAGCGCTGGGCAAAAAAATCGGCCAATTTATTCCCGGCCATCCGATCGCCGGGCGCGAATCCAACGGGCCTGAGGCGGCGCTGGCTGACTTATATGTCGGTAAAAAAGTTGTATTGACGCCGATGGCAGAAAATGACGCGGCCGATATCGAACGCGTCGCGCTCGCCTGGCGACTGTGCGGCGCGCAGCTGCATCAGTTAGCGGCCGAAGAACACGACAGCGTGTTTGCCGCGGTGAGCCATTTGCCGCATTTGCTGGCCTATGCCTTGGTCGATGAAATCGCCAGCAAGCCGCATGCCGCGCGTTTGTTTGACTACGCCGCTTCCGGGTTTCGCGACTTTACCCGTATCGCCGGCAGTTCGCCCGAAATGTGGCGCGACATTGCGCTGGCTAATCAATCGGCACTGGTGCTTGAACTGGACGCCTATATTACCCACATCACTGCCTTACGCGGCGCACTCGCTGCAGGGGATGGGGCTGCCATGGAAGCAGTTTTCAGCCGCGCGCAGAAGGCTCGGCTGGACTGGCAGCGTACCATCGAGCGTGCCGAACAAAGTAGCCAAGAAGGTGGAGACTAATGACTAATTCGCAGCACAAAAATGCGCCGGCTAATCTTGATTATCTTGATTTAAGTCCGGCCAGATTAGCGCGCGGCAGTGTAAAACTGCCGGGTTCCAAGAGCATTTCCAATCGTACCCTGTTGCTGGCTGCGCTGGCGCAGGGCAGCACGGATATCCGCGATCTGCTCGCCTCCGACGATACGCACGTCATGCTCAGCGCGCTGCAAAAGCTCGGCATTCATTGGCAGCAGCAGGGCGAGAGTCAGGACTTCATTGTTCAGGGCGCTAACGGCACCTGGCCGGTGCATCAGGCCGATCTGTTCATGGGCAATGCCGGCACGGCGATTCGCCCACTCACCGCCGCGCTGGCGGTGATCGGCGGCGACTATACCCTGCATGGTATCGCGCGGATGCACGAGCGGCCGATCGGTGATTTAGTCGATGCGCTCAATGCGGTGGGAGCACAAATTGAGTACACCGGCACGCTGGGTTTCCCGCCGCTGCATATTCGCCGTGGCCACATGCATGCCCAGCGTATGCAAGTGCGCGGCAATGTGTCGAGCCAGTTTTTAACTGCGCTATTGATGGCTGCGCCGCTCATGACGCAGCATTCGCCGGTGGTGATCGATGTGATTGGTGAGTTGATCTCGCGGCCCTATATTGAAATTACACTGAACCTGATGCGCCGCTTCGGGGTGGAAGTGGTGCGTGACGACTGGCGCTCTTTTACCATCGACAAAGGCCAGCACTACCGCAGTCCGGGCGTGATACACGTCGAGGGCGATGCATCGTCGGCCTCCTATTTTTTGGCGGCCGGGGCGATTGCCGGCGGACCGGTGCGGGTCGAGGGCGTCGGGCGACAAAGCATTCAGGGCGACGTGCGCTTTGTCGAGGCGCTCGAACAAATGGGCGCGCAGATCACGATGGGCGATAACTGGATCGAAGCTTCCTCGAACGGTCCGCTCAAGGCCATCGATGCGGATTTTAATCATATTCCGGATGCCGCCATGACGATCGCGGTGGCCGCCTTGTACGCCGATGGCAAGAGCACCTTGCGCAATATCGGCAGCTGGCGCGTGAAGGAAACCGACCGGATTGCCGCCATGGCGACAGAACTGCGCAAACTCGGCGCGCTGGTGGAAGAAACCGCCGACACGTTATCCGTGACGCCACCGGCACAGCTGCAAGCCGCGACCATCGATACCTATGATGATCACCGGATGGCGATGTGTTTTTCACTGGCCTCGCTGGACGGCGCAATGCGGCGCGGTACCCGGGTACGGATCAATGATCCGCACTGTGTGGCAAAGACTTATCCTGATTATTTTGCCGCTTTTGCGCGGATAGCCTCGAACGATTTATGATAGGTCAGCCCATGCATACGCATCCTGTACCCGTGATTACCATTGATGGCCCGACCGCCTCCGGCAAAGGCACCGTCGCCCATATCGTGGCGGATTTGCTCGGCTTTCATTATCTTGATTCGGGCGCTTTATACCGTCTCACCGCCCTGAGCGCGCTGCGCAAAGACACGCCGCTCACCGATGAGCATGCGCTGGCCAAACTGGCCGAGCATCTGCCTTGTCATTTCACTGGCGGAGAAATCTTCCTCGCCAATGAAAATGTCAGCGATGCGATTCGTGCCGAAGCGGTCGGTAATGCGGCTTCTAAAATTGCCACATTGCCAATGGTGCGGCATGCATTGCTGGGCCTGCAGCTGAGCTTTCGCCGTGCGCCCGGACTGGTGGCTGACGGACGCGATATGGGCTCGGTGATCTTCCCGACGGCGACGCTGAAAATTTTTCTGCTCGCCAGCCCGGAGGCGCGCGCACAGCGGCGCTATAAGCAATTGATTGAGAAGGGATTTTCTGCTAACATGGAAGACCTTTGCAAGGATCTGCTTGAACGTGACGCGCGTGATGCGAACCGTGCTATCGCACCCTTAAAGCCTGCGCAAGGGGCATATGTGTTGGATACCTCGCATATGGGCATCGATGAAGCAGTCGCGCAAGTCATGGCGTGGTATGCGGCAGCGAAAAAAGTCGTGCAGTAAAAGTAGTGCAGTAATAGCAGGTGAAATAAAAGTCGTAATTTGGTGTCCGGTACGGCGCAAAGTTGAACCGGATGATGTCTAACTCTACCCAATACTTGTCGCAAGCCCGCGTGCAAGATTGGCTCACTCGTAAATACACTATGTCTACAGTAATCACCTCCCAAGAAACTGGTATGGAAAGCTTTGCAGCGCTGTTTGAAGAGTCCTTGCAACGTCAGGACATGCGCTCAGGCGAAGTTATCTCCGCAGAAGTCGTGCGTCTGGATCACAATTTCGTGATCGTTAACGCCGGCCTGAAATCAGAAGCATTTATTCCTATTGAAGAATTCAAGAATGACCTCGGCGAGCTGGAAGTCAGCGTTGGCGACTTCATCTCCGTGGCCATCGAGTCACTCGAAAACGGCTTTGGCGACACCATCCTGTCACGCGACAAGGCCAAGCGCCTCGCGTCCTGGCTGTCGCTCGAAAAAGCGATGGAATCCGGCGAAATCGTTACCGGTACGGTCAATGGCAAAGTCAAGGGCGGCCTGACCGTTCTGACCAACGGCATTCGTGCCTTCCTGCCGGGTTCGTTAGTCGATACCCGTCCGGTCAAGGACACTACGCCGTACGAAGGCAAGACCATGGAATTCAAGGTCATCAAGCTCGATCGCAAACGTAACAACGTTGTGCTGTCCCGCCGCGCCGTCATCGAAGCATCGATGGGTGAAGAGCGTCAAAAGCTGATGGAAACCCTGAAAGAAGGTACTGTCGTTACCGGTATCGTCAAAAATATCACCGACTATGGCGCCTTCGTTGACCTGGGCGGCATCGACGGTCTGTTGCACATCACCGATCTGGCATGGCGTCGTGTGCGTCATCCTTCGGAAGTGCTCACAGTCGGTCAAGAGATCACTGCCAAAGTCCTCAAGTACGATCAAGAGAAAAACCGTGTGTCCCTGGGCGTCAAGCAATTGGGCGACGATCCATGGACTGGCCTGTCACGTCGCTATCCACAAAGCACACGTCTGTTCGGTAAAGTGACGAACCTCACCGACTACGGCGCCTTCGTTGAAGTCGAACAGGGTATCGAAGGTCTGGTACACGTGTCTGAGATGGACTGGACGAACAAAAACGTGGCACCAAACAAAGTCGTTCAATTGGGCGATGAAGTGGAAGTCATGGTTCTGGAAATCGACGAAGAACGTCGTCGTATCAGCCTGGGCATGAAGCAGTGCAAAGCCAATCCTTGGGATGACTTTGCCGTGACCCACAAGAAGGGTGACAAAGTTCGTGGCGCGATCAAATCGATCACTGACTTCGGCGTCTTCATTGGTCTGACCGGTAACATCGACGGTCTGGTCCATCTGTCCGATCTGTCATGGACAGAAACAGGCGAAGAGGCTGTGCGTCGCTTCAAGAAGGGTGATGATCTGGAAGCCATCGTTCTGGCCATTGATGTCGAGCGTGAGCGTGTTTCCCTGGGCGTTAAACAGCTCGAAGGTGATCCGTTCAATAACTTCGCGGCCATGAACGACAAGGGCTCTTTGGTGACCGGCGTCGTTAAGTCGGTTGAGCCAAAAGGCGCCTTGATCCAATTGTCTGAAGAAGTTGAAGGTTATCTGCGTGCCTCCGAAATCTCCCGTGATCGCGTGGAAGATGCTGGAACACACCTGAAAGTCGGCGATACGCTTGAGACGATGGTCATTAACATCGATCGTAAAGCGCGCAGCATTCAGCTGTCGATCAAAGCCAAAGACAGTGCTGATACCCAGGAAGCGATGCAGAAGATGTCGACTGAGTCGAACGCCAATGCGATTTCTGGTACCACCAGTCTGGGTGCTTTGCTCAAGGCTAAGTTCGATAACAAGAACTAAGGTTAAGCTCGTTCATGACAAAGTCGGAGCTGATTACCCGTCTGGCCGAGCGTTATCCGCAGCTGGTAGCAAAAGATGCGGATTACGCGGTCAAGACGATTTTAGATGCCATGGCAGATGCCCTGGTGACTGGTCAGCGTATCGAAATTCGCGGGTTTGGCAGTTTTTCATTAAACAGCCGCCCGCCGCGAATTGGTCGTAATCCGAAGTCGGGTGACAAGGTGATGGTGCCTGAAAAACGGGTGCCGCATTTCAAGCCAGGCAAGGAATTACGCGAACGTGTCGATGCGATGGTCGGGCAACCGATCAAAGAAGACTGAGTTTTGACAGAAATAATAAAACGGCATCTTCGGATGCCGTTTTTTTTCACGTACAATTTCGGCTTATGATGGTGACAGCTTGGCGATGCTGCCTGGGTTTGCGTTTGTGTCCGGGTTTGCTTCACCGAGATGCTGCAAGCAGGCTTATTTTAAATGTTTGTTTTGCATGGCTTTTTTACATGCTTGTTTTATGTGCGATGCGGTGATGTGAGCGCCTCCTTGCGCTGATTGCACCAGTCCACATTTGCGGAAAGTTGAACCATGAAGATTTTGTTCCGGCTGATAGCCTTCGTCCTGTTCGCCATTTTTTTTGCTTTCGCGCTCAAAAATACCCAGGACACAAGCCTGCGCTTTTTTCTCGACTATACGATTCATGCGCCGCTGGTGATCATGTTGCTGGGATTTTTCTCCGCTGGCGCGGTGATGGGTATTCTGGCGATGACGCCGATGCTGCTACGTCACCGCCGTGAGATCAACCTGCAAAAAAAGCAACTCGAGTTTTTGCGCCAGGAAAGCGCGGCCAATGGGCAGGGAATCCGCCAGCCGTCGCAGCCGGACTTGATGTAATCAATTCACTTTAACTTTACAAGAAAAGAGCCCATTCGCATGGAATTTGAAGCTTGGTGGCTAGCGGCGGTACCGGTGTTTTTTGGCCTCGGGTGGATTGCTGCGCGGGTCGACATCCATCAGCTGATGGCAGAATCACGCACGCTGCCGCGCAGCTATTTCAAGGGCCTGAACTTTCTGCTCAATGAGCAGCCCGACAAGGCCATCGACGCCTTTATCGACATCGTCAAACTCGATCCGGAAACCGTGGAGCTGCATTTCGCGCTTGGTAATCTGTTTCGTCGTCGCGGTGAGACTGAGCGCGCCATTCGTGTGCATCAGAACCTGCTCGCCCGGTCTGATCTGGCGCAGGAGCAGGCTGCCCAGGCGCGCTTTGAGCTGGGCCAGGATTATCTCAAAGCCGGTCTGTTGGACCGGGCTGAGGAAACCTTTAATTTACTCATCGATAGTCAGTACAGTGCCCAGGCACGGCGGGCCCTGCTGGAAATTTATCAACGCGAAAAAGAATGGCAGCGTGCGATTGATGCCGCACTCGCTCTGCAGGAATCCGGCGCCGGTGGACGGCAACGCGAGATTGCCCAGTTTTATTGTGAGATCGCACAAGATGAGCTGGTGCATACCCATCCGGAAGCGGCCATGCAAATGCTGGAGAAAGCTTTGGCGACCGATCGCAAAAATGTACGGGCGATGATCCTTACGGGCGACGTACAACGGGCAGCAGGCGACACCGAAGCGGCCTTGATGACATGGCGCCGCGTCGAGCAACAAAGTGTTCCCCATGTGGCGCTGGTGGCACAGCGTTTGATGGATGGCTATCTGGCTGTCGGACGGGAACTTGAAGGCGTCAATCTGATCAAGTCCTATCTGGCCGAGGCGCAGTCAATCGACTTGCTGGAAGTGGTATTTAAGGCCGTGCTGGCACAAGATGGGATCGACGCGGCCAAGCAGCTGGTGAGCGCCGAATTACGCCGAACACCCACTTTGCTGGGGCTGGATAAATTTCTCGAAGCGCGCATGATGGATGCGCCACCCTCGGCCCAGGCTGAGCTGGCGCTGGTGAAGAATCTGGTACATGGTTACGCGCAAAAATTGGCGCGCTATCAGTGCAGTCAATGCGGCTTTAAGGCACGTCAGTATTATTGGCAGTGTCCGGGATGTAGTCAGTGGGAGTCTTACCCGCCGCGTCGTACCGAAGAACTGAATGTGATGAATTAAAAAATATTGGAACAGTATGAAAATTACGATTATTGGTACGGGTTATGTTGGGCTGGTCACAGGCGCCTGTCTGGCTGAGTTGGGAAATCAGGTATTTTGTCTGGATGTCGATCAGACTAAGATCGATATTCTCAATAATGGCGGTATTCCGATCCATGAGCCGGGCCTGGCCGAATTGGTGGCGCGAAATCGTGCCGCCAAACGTTTGATTTTTTCGACCGATATTGCTGCCAGTGTGGCGCATGGCGATATCCAGTTCATCGCGGTCGGCACGCCGCCGGATGAAGATGGTTCGGCCGACCTGCAATATGTGGTGGCGGCTGCACGCAATATTGGCCGCCATATGACCGGCTTTAAAGTCGTGGTCGACAAATCGACCGTGCCAGTCGGTACCGCCGATAAGGTCAGTGCTGCCATCAACACGGCTCTGCAGGAGCGCGACGTGCAGGCGAGTTTTTCGGTGGTGTCGAATCCCGAATTTCTCAAGGAAGGTGCAGCGGTCGAGGATTTCATGCGGCCCGATCGGATCGTCATCGGCTGCGATGGCACCCCGGCCGGCTTGCAGGCGCAGGCACAAATGAAAAAACTGTATGCGCCGTTTAACCGTCATCATGAACGCACCCTGTGGATGGATGTGCGCTCCGCAGAATTTACCAAGTACGCAGCCAATGCCATGCTCGCCACGCGGATTTCATTCATGAATGAAATGGCTAATCTGGCCGATCGCGTGGGGGCCGATATTGAAGCAGTCCGCCAGGGTATCGGCTCGGATCCGCGCATTGGTTATAGCTTTTTGTACGCCGGCTGCGGCTATGGCGGATCGTGTTTTCCGAAAGACGTGCAGGCGCTCGAGCGCACTGCCCGAGAATACGATCAGGATCTGTTAATTCTGCGCGCCGTGGAAGCCGTCAATAATAATCAAAAGTACGTACTGGGCAAAAAAATCGTTGCTCGTTTTGGCGCAGACCTGACGGGCAAATCATTTGCCTTGTGGGGGTTGGCCTTCAAGCCCAATACCGATGATATGCGCGAAGCCTCTGCCCGCGTTCTGCTGGGTGAATTGATCGGTCGTGGCGCCTCGGTGGCGGTCTATGATCCGGTCGCCATGCCCGAGGCCAAGCGGGTACTCGCGCTGGACTTTGCTGGCAAGCCTGAACAGCTGGCGCGGATTCGTTTTTGTGACAGTGCCCTGGAAGCGCTCGAAGGCGCAGATGCCCTGGCCATCGTCACCGAATGGAAAACATTCCGCAGCCCGGATTTTGAGCAGCTCAAGCAATTACTCAAGTCGCCTGTCATCTTTGATGGTCGTAATTTATATGAGCCGCAAGTCATGTCGGATGCCGGCTTTGAATACCACGGTATCGGTCGCTCGGTGCTCACGCGCGCATGAGTAGCACGCCCAAGTCGGCTTTTCAACGTCCTGCGCAGCTGCAGCAGGCCCGCGTTTTGGTGGTCGGCGACGTTATGCTGGACCGTTATTGGTTTGGTGAAGTTAATCGGATTTCACCGGAAGCGCCGGTGCCGGTGGTACGTGTTGAGCGCCGCGAAGCGCGCTTGGGTGGCGCCGCCAATGTGGCGCGCAATGCCGTAGCGCTCGGTGCGCACACCGGTTTGCTGGGCGTGGTCGGTCAAGACGAGGCCGGTGATCAGGTACAGGAAATGGTCAGCGAGCTGGCCATCCAGGGCACGCTCAACCGCGATCCGGCAATTTCGACGATTATCAAATTACGCGTGATCGGTCGTCAGCAGCAGCTGTTGCGCATCGACTTTGAAGAGGCGCCCAGTGAGAGTGTCCTGCGCGACAAACTCACGCAATTTAATACGCTGTTACCAAACTATGATGTGATCGTCTTGTCCGATTATGCCAAGGGCAGTCTGGTCAATGTGGCGGCCATGATCGCTGCGGCGCGCGCTGCCGGCAAGCTGGTGCTGGTCGATCCAAAGGGGGATGATTTTTCTTCCTACGCCGGGGCCTCACTGCTCACGCCGAATCGCTCGGAATTCAAGCATATCGTCGGTTCGTGGCGCAGCGAAGAGGAGCTCACCGACAAGGCACAGCAGCTGCGCCGCGCGCTCTCGCTAGAGTCGCTGCTACTGACCCGTTCAGAAGAAGGCATGACGCTCTATACCGAACAGGAACGGCTGCATATTCCGGCCCAGGCGCGCGAAGTCTATGACGTCTCCGGTGCGGGCGATACAGTGATCGCTACCTTGGCCGTCATGCTGGGTGCGGGAGTGCCGATCGCCGAAGCGGTCTTGATTGCTAACCGTGCCGGCGGCATTGTGGTGGGCAAACTGGGTACGGCGACCGTGACCAGTGATGAGCTGTTTGCTTGATTTAGCGCAGTCTATCGCAGTCAACCCCCGGCACGTGGCGCTCGTTAAAGGTCGGTAGTTAAAGATCGGTAGTTAAAGATCGGTAGTTAAAGATCGGTAGTCACGCGCAAAAAGCGCATTCATCACATCGAAAGGAAGCCTCATGTTTAAAAAATTATTGTTCGTTTTCGTCTCCTTCGTTCTCACGATGGGGTTCGCCTTCGCCCAGGTGGATGTCAACAAGTCAGATCAGGCTGCGCTGGATGCGGTCAAGGGTATCGGCCCGTCAACCTCTAAGGCCATTATCGAGGAACGTAAGAAAGGTCAATTCAAGGACTGGCAGGATTTTGAAACCCGCGTCAAAGGGATCGGTGAGAAAAAAGCATCCGCCTTGTCGGGCGCCGGATTGACGGTCAATGGTGCGAGCAAACCGGCTGCAGCGGCAGCAAAAAAAGAAGATAAAAAGGCCGATAAAAAGGCCGATAAACAAGCTGATAAACAAGCTGATAAACAAGCCGATAAACAAGCCGCTAAAACGCAGGACAAAAAAGAAGATAAAAAAGAAGACAAGGCCGCAGCTTCAGCGCCCGTCAAAAAATAGACTGCGCCGTCAATTCCGGCATGTAGAAACGAACCCATCCTCGCGATGGGTTTTTTTTCGGCTGTGTTTTCGTCGACTTCTGCGACGGCTAATGCGTCGATCTTTGTGTCTGTACGAGTACGGTACGAACATCCCGGCGCCATCTTGGCCCGCGAACGATTAAAATGGAGTCTCTGTTGAATCGTCCCCGGGAAACCATGCCTTACCTGACACTTGAAGACACGATCGGCAATACGCCACTCGTCCAATTGATGCGCTTGCCAGGTGATCAGGCGCGCGAGCGTAATAATGTCATTCTTGGCAAACTGGAGGGGAATAACCCGGCCGGCTCAGTTAAGGATAGGCCGGCACTGTCGATGATCAAGCATGCGCAGGCGCGCGGCCGGATCAAGCCCGGCGATACGCTCATTGAGGCGACCAGTGGTAATACCGGCATTGCGCTGGCAATGGCCGCAGCCATCAAGGGTTATAAGCTGGTGTTGCTGATGCCGGAAAATCTCTCCATCGAACGGCGTCAGAGTATGGCGGCCTATGGGGCAAAAATTATCCTTACCCCCAAGACGGGCGGAATGGAATATGCGCGCGATCTGGCTGAACAAATGCAGCGCGAAGGTCAGGGCGTCATTCTTGATCAGTTCGGTAATCCCGATAATCCGCTGGCGCATTACGAAGGTACCGGACCTGAAATCTGGCGTGATACCGGTGGACGCGTAACGCATTTTGTCAGCGCCATGGGCACGACCGGCACCATCATGGGGGTGGCGAAATTCCTCAAAGAGAAAAACCCCCAGGTACGCATCATCGGTGCCCAGCCGGAGGAAGGTTCGCAAATTCCCGGCATTCGCAAATGGCCGGAAGCCTACCTGCCGAAGATTTTTGATCGGTCGCTGATTGATCAGGAAGAGTCGGTCAGCCAGTCCGCTGCGGAACACATGGCGCGTAGGATGGCCGTCGAGGAAGGAATCTTTTGCGGTCCGTCGGCGGCGGGTGCGTGCGAGGTCGCGCTGCGTATTTCTCAGACGGTCGAAAATTCCACCATCGTCTTCATCGTCTGCGATCGCGGAGATCGTTACCTATCGACCGGTATTTTTCCTGCTTAAGGGATGTTTGCCTGAACGCGAAGTGGGTGGTCGCTTGGATGCGCGCCACTTCGGTTGCCTATGCATGCCGTCGGGGTTGGGACGGCAGCGGGTCGCTTAGGTCGCGGAGCTTAGGCAGCGGGCGTGGCTTCTTTTGGCTTGAATTGTTTGTCGCTGATACGGAATTTATCGCGACGGTCACCCATCAGAGCGCGCAGATCTTGAATGCTTAAGTCGCTGACTTCGTGCATACGGATGAGCAGGGATGCGCCGACTGGCAGACGACGATGGCGAATCTTACTGATGACTGGCGGTGCGACTTCCAACGCGCGTGAGAGCGCAGCATCATTCTTTAAACTGAGTTTTTCGATCAGCGCGTCGAGCAGGTGATTTGGATCATAGGCTTCTTGATCGGCAAGTTTTGAGCTATTCATAGGGATGGTCTTGGGCTAAAGGATTAAGTTGTAATTTAAAAAACAAAAAAAGATGTTGAAAAAATAATAATTAAAACACTTTTCCCCATCTTGTCATGAATTAAAAATTGCGTTTAGGAAATATAGATGGAAAACCAAGCTGACGCAATAGTCAACGCAGATTGAGCAAATCAGCACGTTGAGCAAGTTTAACCATTCCCTTCCCCGTCGCGTTTGAGAGCGCGCAAGCTTACCTGCCTGAATGGGACCGATTATCGGGTCTTGTAGCAGGTGTTTGCGGCTGGTGGACTAGTTTTTATCTGGCGGAGTTTTAAACAGCGCTTCCCAGCCCTTCTGGCCAAGCGCATGCATGGTGGCGATGTTTTTTTCATAAATGCCGGCAGCATCGGGAAACGCGGCGACCGCGATTTCAATGCTGGCTTCGCGCAGCAAATGCAGGGTGGGGTAGGGTGAACGGTTCGTAAAATTATCGACATCGTCAACGCCTGTGCCGGCAAACTGATACTGCGGATGAAAGCTGGCGACCTGAATTTCACCGTCCAGATCGGCTTCTTCAATGGCGGCATCGGCGATATCGAGGAAGTCGTTATAGTCGAGAAAATTTTGCAGCACGTAGGGGTGAATCAGCAGCGTGGTGTCGATTTCGCTGGGATCGGCATCGGCGAGCACGCGCAATTCGGCGCGTAAGTCGCGTTGTAATTGTTTGACCGATTTGGCGTCGCTGAAGGCGTAGCGGATTTGTTTTTTAATATGTACCGCTTTGGCGAAGGGACATAAGTTCAGTCCGATCACGGCTTTTTCCAGCCAGCTTCGCGTGGCCAGGAGTACTTCCTGAATCTCTTCTTCCGGATGCTCGTTGAGCTCGGGATTTTGGTCAGCGCTTTTGATCATGGGCGGCTCATAAAAAAGTCAATCGCCTGGTAGCCTACCATGCTGTGCGCGCGCTGAACGCAGAGATGAAAAAAATCCTCGTCGAGTGCACGGCGGCTTGCACTTATCGGCTATCCTTTGCGTCTTTACAAGACGGCACTCGCAAAAATGGCGCTTAAATCCACGATTTACAAAGCAGATGTGCAAATCTCCGACATGGATCGGCATTATTACGCCAATCATCCGCTGACGATTGCACGTCATCCTTCCGAAACTGACGAACGCATGATGATGCGGGTACTCGCCTTCGTCATCCATGCCAGTGAGTCGCTCAGTTTTGGTAAAGGCCTGTCGTCGGATGAAGAGCCGGATCTGTGGCAGAAGGATTTGACGGGCGCTATCGATCTGTGGGTAGAGGTGGGCCTGCCGGATGAGAAGCGGATTCTCAAAGCCTGCGGTCGTTCGTCCAAGGTGATTGTCTACACCTACGCCAGTAACAGCGGGATCTGGTGGAAGGGCATCGGGAACCGGATTGAGCGCGCCAAAAATTTAGCCGTCATCAGCATCCCTTCCGATACCAGCCTTGAGCTCTCCCGGCTCGCGCAGCGTAACATGCAGCTGCAATGCACGATCCAGGATGGTGCCTTGTGGTTTTCCGCCGGTGAGCAAAGCGTGCACGTTGAACTCACGACGCTCAAAGCTTTTGCTTGATTATTTTTCCGCGTCGGGTTTGCTGTGATGGCGCGAATTATTCGCCGCACCGCCTAAAAGAAACGCGGCATTCGCAAGGAAAATCGGCAGAATGCCAAACACACTGCCCAGTGAACCAAACACCAGTGGCACGGCGATTTGTGTGAATTTATTGACCGTCAGCCGCAAGCCCAGGGCCTCACCGGATCGGCCCGGCGGAGAATGATTGTAGGTGAGAATAATCGACAGCGGCTGACCACAGCCCAGACCTAGTCCCAGCAAAAATGAAATCCCCGCCAGGACGAACGGATTTTCAAAGGCCGGGAACAGCATATAGGTCGTGCCGGCCATGAGCAGCGACCAGGTGAGAATGCGCATCTCGCCATATTTTTCTGCCATCCAGGGCATCCATAGACGCACCACAAACGCGGCTGCCGCCTGCATGCCGACGATGAGTCCGATGACGGAAGCACTTAAGCCGATCGAGTGGCCGTAAATCGGCATATAAAAGTTGAACAGGTCAATGCCGGTCAGGATAATGCCGCTGGTGATGAGCGTGCTGCGCAGGGTGCGAATGCGCAGCAGTTCCATGAGTCCGCCCGATTCTGCGCTATGAGTATGGACGATTTTAGCCGGGATGAAGCGCGCATACACCAGCAGACACAGACCGGGCAAAATGCCGATGACGCTCAGGTAGGCATAGGTCACCATATAGCCGCCATGATCGACCAGCAGGCCGACCAACATTGGTCCGGCAAAGCCGGAGATGGCCGAGCCGAGGCTGAAAGTGCCAAAATTGCTGGTCCGGTCCTTGACGGTGCCGATCGCGCCGACCAGGTTATGCGCTGAGACATGATAAAAAATGGTGCCCAGGCCGACTAAGGCGGCGCAGAGAAATAAGGCGCCGATGCTATGAAAAAATTGCGGGATGAGCAGCGCGCCGCCGATCACAAAAGAACCCGCGACCATTGGCCAGCGCACGCCAAAGCGATCCGATATGCGGCCCGCCGTGACAGCCAGCATCAGGGGAAAGACGGCGTACATGGAGATCAGAATGCCGATCGTAAAAGGGCTGGCATGTAAGCTCAGCGCATACAGGGCGACCAGCATTTTGCTGCCCTTCATGCTCATTTGGTTTAAAGCGGACAGGAAGACGGCAAGATAAAGCGGCATGAGGATATTCCTGACGGCGATGGGTGCAACAGCAAAAAGTATGGCAAGCTTGACGACCAGTGCGACGGATTTTATTATAGCAGCGTCCTTCTATGCAGACTAATGTTCTGCAGGATGGAACGCGTTGTTGGCATTAGCATCAGCATCAGCAGTTCATGAAATAGAGGTCAGTGGTGAATAAACCCGGTCGTAACGATCCCTGCTCTTGCGGCAGTGGCGAAAAATATAAAAAATGCTGCGGCAAGGTGCTCACGCTGGTCGTATCGCCACCTTTGCCCGTTCGCGACTGTGGCAGCTGCACCGCCTGCTGTGATGGCTGGATGGTGGGCACCATTAACGGCCATGAAATGAAGCCGGGTACGCCTTGTCACTACGTAAGGGAGGGCGGCTGCAGCATCTATGCGGAGCGGCCGACCTCGCCGTGTAAAAATTTTTCGTGTGCGTGGGTCGTCGCCGGCAGCCCGTTTCCGGAACAATTTCGTCCGGATAAACTGGGCGTTATCGTGGTACCGATTCGCTGGCAAAATCAGCCGGCCTATCTTTTACGCTCTGCCGGCCGGGATCCGGATGAAGCCTTGCTGTCTTGGATGAAGAACTATTCGGTACAAACTGGACGGCCGTTTTTTTATGAAGAAGATGGCGCGAAAATCGGCTTTGGTTCAGTGGCATTTCAGCAGGATATGTTCCGCCGAGCCGAGCAGGGCGAGCCTATGTGGTAAAAGATAATTTTTTATGTTCTATTGTGTTCCTTTATGTGGAACATTGGTCCATTTTTAGTTGACATGCGTGATGACCGGCTGTAAAAAGTAATTACAATAAAAATTACTTTGATAATTCCGGAGGAGATCAACATGTCAGCCGCAAAAATTGTCGTCAACGGCCAGCCGCACACGGTGCAGGCGAGTCCAGATACCCCTTTGTTGTATGTCTTGCGTAACGAGCTCAATCTGAGCGGTCCGCGTTTTGGCTGTGGACTTGCGCAATGCGGTGCTTGTACCGTGCATGTCGATGGTGCAGCCGTTCGCTCCTGCGTGCTGCCCGTCTCGGCGGTGGCAAAAAAATCGATTACCACCCTTGAAGGTTTGGCCGCTACTGCGCAGCCCGCATCTGCAGCAGCATCGGTAGCGGCAGCAGCTGCGGCAGATGAGGCGCGTCTGCATATCGTGCAACAGGCATTTATTACCGAACAGGCCGCGCAGTGTGGTTTCTGCCTCAATGGCTGGGTTATGACGGCAGCAGCGCTGCTCAAGGAAAAACCGAAAGCGACAGAGGAAGATATTCGTAACGGCTTAGCGAGTTTGAAATGCCGCTGCGGTTCACACATGAGTATTTTGCGTGCGGTGCGTCGCGCGGCAAAAGAATTGGCAGGAGCACGGGTATGAAAAACGCAGATCTGAATCAGCAAGCGAATCAAGCGAATCAAGCCGATTATCTCGATAAAGCGTCAGCCGGCAGCTGGTCGCGGCGGGCTTTTTTGGGCAGCCTGGGCGCGATGGTGGTGTCGTTTGCGGTACCGACCACTGCCGGTGCGTCAGAGGGTGCTGCCTGGCCACTGGTCGTGAATCCCGAAATGCTCGATTCCTGGCTCGCTGTTTTGCCCGACGGACGCGTAGTCGCCTCGGTCGGCAAGATTGAAGCCGGCATGGGCATCGGTACCTCGTTCGTACAAATTATTGCTGACGAACTTGATGTACCGATGAGCGCCGTCACGGTGCATATGGGCGATACCGCCACGACAGTCGATCAGCGCGGCACCGGTTCGAGCAATGGCATCATTACCGGTGCGCCGGTGATGCGTCGTGCTGGTGCCGAAGCGCGTCATGCGTTGTTGGCCATGGCCGCGCAAAAGTTGAATGTGACGGTCGCTGAATTAAGCGTTAAGGATGGCGTTATCAGCGTGACAGCCACGCCGGAACGTACCGTCAAATACGGCGATCTGATCGGTGGCAAACGCTTTGAGATCAAGATGGGCGATAAGATCAAGCCCAAGCAGGCGAGCCAGTATCGGTATGTTGGTCAGCCAATACCGCGCATTGATATTCCACCCAAGGTGGTCGGTCAGTACAAATATTTGGTTGATCACAAACTGCCAGGCATGTTGCATGGGCGGGTGATTCGTCCCCCCACAGCCGGTGCGCGACTCATCAGCGTCGTGCCCGGTCAGCATTTTGCCGGTTTGGTCAAAATCGTTACCCGCGGTGATTTTGTCGGCATCATTTGCCGTCGTGAAGAGCAGGCCGTGCGTGCGGCTAGTGCACTCAAAATTAATTGGACCAAGCCCGAACCGATGTTTTCGGCATCCTACGACGCGCTCTATTCCAAGCTGCGCACAGCGACACCAAAAATCAGCAAGGTTCTGGAAAACGTCGGCGATGTACCGGCCGCACTGCAAGCAGCAGCCAAGCAGGTCGACGTGGAATACGAATATCCCTTCCAGTCGCATGCCTGTATGGGCCCCGGCTGTGCGATCGCCGATGTACGTGCCGATGGCGCGACCGTCTGGATGGGCGGACAAAAACCATATGGGCTGCGTAAGGCCGTCGCCGAGCTGCTCGAGATGAAGTCGGAACAGGTACGCGTGACCTGGCTGCCCGGTCCAGGTTCGTATGGCATGAACGATGCCGACGATGCGGCCATGGATGCCGCAGTGCTCTCGCATGCCGTGCAACAGCCGGTACGATTACAGTATTCGCGCGCCGATGGTATTGCTGGTGATCCGAAAGGGCCGCCAGTCGTGACACGCATGCGCGGCGGACTCGACGCTAACGGAAAAATGATCGCTTACGATCTCGAAGCGCGTGGTTATTCTGGCCGTATTCGTCCATCGGGAACTGATTCAGCAGGCGATTCACTGGCAGCGCAGCTGATCGGCGGTATGAAAGCCAACAGCACGAATCTGTTTCAGGCATCGGACGAAAACTACGTCTTTCCGCACAAACGCAAGACCAGTCATTTGGTCGCATGGGAACAGTCGCTCACGACCGGGCTGCGCACGGCGCATTTGCGTGATCCGGACGGTATGGCAATGTGTTTTGCCGGCGAATGTTTTATTGATGAGATGGCGCATGCAGCGGGCCGTGATCCGGTCGCTTTCCGACTCGATTATCTGACCGAGAAGCGCGACCGCGAAGTGATCAAGGCGGCTGCATTACGCGCCGGCTGGGAAGAGCGTGCCTCACCTAATCCACGCAGCAAGGGACCGATCGTACGTGGTCGTGGCATTTCTTATGCGCCGCGCGCGGGTACGCTGGTGGCGATGGTGGCCGAGGTGGAAGTCAATATGGATAGCGGTCGTTTTCGCGTCACGCGTTTCGTAGTGGCGCATGACTGCGGCTATGTGATCAACCCGATGAGCCTGGCCGGTACGCTGGAGGCGAATCTGATTCAAGCCATGAGCCGCGCGATGTACGAAGAAGTCCGCTTCACCTCGGACAAGGTAACCAGTGTGGACTGGAACACGTATCCGACGGTCAGCATGACCGACATTCCGGATGCGATCGATATCGTGATGGTCAATAACGAGCCGAAGGCTAAATCACTGGGCGCCGGGGAACCATCCACACGTCCTGTTGCAGCAGTGATCGCCAATGCGCTGTTTGATGCCACCGGGGTGCGCCTACGGCGTGTGCCGTTCACGCCGGCCTCATTGAAGGCAGCGTTTGCCGGGCGGACCAAGTCGGCTTAGGGTTCTGTCAGTACTAATTTAAGCAGTATCACAAAATGCAATTGAAACCGGAGATGATGTATGCCGCATGATAAAGACCGTACCCATTGGCATGAACCAGCGGGTAACAAGAAGGCCGGTTTCGGTCATTTTGATAAACAGCCAACACCTTACGATGCCTTCATGGAGCAAGAGGGCGTTCCGGTATTTCGTGGCATCGGCATTAGCCGTGTGCAGGATTTACCCTTATACCCATGGGCGCGTATGGGTGGCCGTGGCCACTTCATTCAGCTTTACGGTACGGAAGGTAAATGGGGCTGCTACGTCGTTGAAGTGCCTGGTGCAGGTGCCTTGAATGTTGAGAAGCACATGTACGAAGAGATTTTTCTGGTCGTTGACGGACGCGGCACGACCGAAGTCTGGCAGGAAGGCGACACCAAGAAGCACGTCTTTGAATGGCAGGCCGGATCGATGTTTTCGATTCCGATGAATGCCTTGCATCGGATCGTGAATGGCTCGTCTAGTCCGGCCCTGCTCTTGGCCGGCACCACGGCGCCCAATGTGCTTAACATGATCAATAATTTTGGTGCGGTATTCAATAATCCGTTTGTGTTTCATGATCGGTTTAGCGGTGCGGAAGATTTCTTCAAGCCGAAAGACGACATCGAAGCCGATCCTGTGCGTGGTCTGGCCATGCGCCGCACGAACCTGATTCCGGATGCAGTCAATTGCGATCTGCCGCTGGATAACCGCCGCTCGCCGGGCTATCGCCGGATCGAGCCCTTCATGACGAATAACTGCTTTTACTTCTGGATCGGTCAGCATGAAAACGGCCGTTACTCGAAGGGCCATGCACACACATCGGCCGCGATCCTGATCTGCCTCAAGGGCAAAGGCTATACCTATACCTGGCCAGAAAAGTGTGGCGAAAATCCGTGGCAAAACGGTCATGCCGACAAGGTCAAGCGGGTCGATTACGAGCCGGTCGGTTTGGTCTCGGCAGCCCCGGGCGGCGCTCGTTGGTATCACCAGCATTTCAGCGTCTCGGAAGATCCGTTCCGCCTCACCGCCTGGTTCGGTCCGCATAATCCGGGTCGCGATCCTGGCCCGCCAGGTGAAAAACATACCGACTATACGGCCATCGACGTCAATGAAGGCGGCACCACGATTCCGTACTGGATGGAAGATCCGTTTATCCGTGAAGAGTACGCCGCCACGCTGAAGAAGAATGGCGTCAATAATCGTATGGACCCGGAATGGTTTGTCCGGCCGGCGGATAAGTAACTAAGTAACTAAGTAAGTAAATTGTTAAGGACGCCAATCTGGCGCGGCGCATGAATCAAGAAGCAGGCGGCAGGGTATTTTTCAGTAACGTCAGGCGCAGTCTCGAAGAAGAAGACGAGATTCGCTTAGTCAGTGTGGGCGTTGACATCGGTTCGTCGACCTCGCATCTGGTCTTTTCGCGCATCGTACTCGAGCGCCTGGATAGTCGTTACGTCGTCGCAGAGCGGGTTGTGCTGCATGAATCGGAAGTACTGCTCACGCCGTATGCCGCAGACATGAGTATCGATGCAGTCGCGCTGGGTCAATTTATCGACCGCCAGTATGCGTTAGCGCAGATTGATCCGTCGGTGATCGACACAGGCGCGCTGATCCTGACCGGTGTGGCAGTCAGGCGCAGCAATTCGCGCGCTATTGGTGATCTGTTTGCCGCGCAGGCTGGTAAGTTTGTGTCCGTCAGTGCCGGCGATGGCCTGGAGACGACCCTGGCTGCTTTTGGTTCTGGCGCCGCGGCGCGTTCGATTCGTGAATCGGTGCGCGTGATGAATATCGACATCGGGGGCGGCACCTCAAAAATCGCCGTCTGTGAAGCCGGTGATCTGGTCGACATGACGGCCGCTGATATCGGCGCGCGGATTGTCGCCTTTGATGCAGAAGGACGGGTGCAGCGACTTGAAGCCGCTGCGCTGCGCTTTGCCGAGCAAGCGGGCATCACGCTCACGATCGGTGTTGTGCCGGACCCGGCTGGCGTGCTGCGCATGGTGGCGTGTATGGCCGATCGTCTGTTCGAGATCATCCAGCAGCCGCAGCTGGCACAGCAGGCAGCTGGCTTACTGCGACTTGAGCCATTACAAAATCTGCGCATCCCGGATGTGCTGACTTTTTCTGGCGGGGTGTCCGAATATATTTATGGCTTGCAGAGCGCCTCGTATGGCGATCTGGGCCCGCAGCTGGCGGCTGCGATTCTGGCCCGCGCAAAGCAATGGGGGCCGCGTATTGACCAGCCTGAGCAAGGTATCCGCGCCACCGTGGTCGGCGCCTCCCAATACACGATTCAGGTTTCGGGCAGCACGATTTACGTTACGCCCATGCAGATTCTGCCGCTGAAAAATATCGCCGTCATCACGCCTGAGCTGGCGTTGTCTGACGAGCTGGTCGACAGCGCGCAGATTACCCAGGCAGTCTTGCGCGCCCTGAAGCATTTTGACCTGCATGAAGGCGAGCAGGCTGTCGCCTTGTGTTATCGCTGGCAGGAGTCGGCCACCTTTGCCCGCATGGATGCCTTTTGTCGCGGCGTTGCCGCGGGTTTGGCTACGCTGTTGGCGCGTGGTCTGCCGCTGATTCTGGTCGGTGACGGGGATATTGGTGGATTGATCGGGATTCATTTTCAAGAAGAGCTCAAGCTGGCGAACCCGATCGTCTCGATCGATGGCATTAGTTTGAAAGCCTTTGATTTCATCGATATAGGCGCCATGCTAGATACCTCCGGCGCGGTGCCGGTAGTGATCAAATCGCTGGTCTTTCCGCTATCAAGTGCGGTCGGGCAGGGTGCTGACCGGGAAGCGCAGTACAAGCGGGTTGGATAAATAAACCGTTGTTCTTATATACGGAACTACGTTTCATTTATTGCGATATCAGGCATTTCAACCTACAATACGATGGCATAAAAAAAGCGGCTCACCGAGACCGAATGGAGATCACCATGAAGCGTTTTAGTCTTTTTTGCATTCCCCGAATCGCTGGCTTGCTTTGCACGCAGCGCTCACCGTTACGCGCATTTTTGTTCGCTCTTGGCACTGGCTTGGCTGCGTTGTTGAGCTTGCAGCCAGCCTGTGCGCAGCAAGGAAAAAACGAAGCGATCTACCTGTATCGGGGCGCTGATCGTGATGCCCGCTTGCTGGAAAAAGCCCGTGCGGAAGGTTCCGTCGTCGTCTATACGTCCTTGGCGACCAAGGAGTCGACGCCGCTGGCGAAAGCATTTGAAAAAAAGACAGGCGTCAAAGTCGAACTGTGGCGGGCGGTTAGCGGTACGGTCTTGCAGCGTGTTTTGACCGAAGGTCAGGCCAAGCGCTTTACGGTGGATGTTGTCGAAACCAACACGCCGGAAATGGAAACGCTCGCCAGAGAAAAGCTGCTGGCAGAATTTTACAGTCCCTATTTTGCGGACTTGCCACCCGCGGCCATCGGGCCAAATCGCTTATGGATTTCCGACCGCCTCAATTACTACGTTGTGGCCTACAACACCAACAAGATCAAGCGCGAAGATTTACCCAAGCATCTGGAAGGTTTTGCCGACCCTAAATGGAAAGGCAAACTTGGCCTCGAAGCGACTGATGCGGACTGGATGGCCACGGTCATTAAAAAATTGGGCGTCGAGCGCGGTACCAAATTATTTGAAAAACTGGCGGAGCAAAAGCCGGATGTGCGTAAAAGTCATATCCTGTTAGCCGAGATGGTCGGTATCGGCGAGGTGCCGGTCGCACTGACTGTTTATAACACCGAAGTCGAGTCGCTCAAGCGGCGCGGCGGACCGATTGACTGGGCGCCTGTTGAGCCCGTAGTGGCCAAGGCAGTCGCGATCGCGGTGACAAAAAATGCCCCGCATCCGCATGCCGCGTTGCTGTTTTCTGAATTCGTTTTATCGCCCGAAGGCCAGGAATTATTTAACGCCATGGGTCGGGTTCCGACCAGCATGAAGGTAAAAACAAACCTGTCGATTTCGCCTTTTGTCATGCTCGATACAGCGACCGTGTTGGACGAGAGCGAAAAGTGGGAAAAACTCTGGGATACGCTTTTTATGGGATCGAAATGACGCACGTCTCGCAGGTTTCGCAGGGCGACACAGCATGAGCGCATCATTGCCAAATGACTGGCTCGGTCTGGTGCTGGTAGTTTTTTTCCTCGGCATTAAGCACGGCATGGATCCCGATCACCTGGCGACCATCGACGGGATGACACGTTTTAATGCGCAACGTCGGCCGCGTCTTTCGCGCTGGTCGGGTTTTTTGTTTTCGCTCGGACATGGCATGGTCGTCACGCTCGTCGCAGCGGTCGTAGCACTCAGCGCGAGCAGCTGGTCGGCACCGGTCTGGCTGGAAGATCTGGGGACCTGGATTTCGATTACTTTTCTGCTGTTACTCGGCATCGTCAATCTGCGCGAAGTGTTTCGCGCGCCGCATGATGAAGCGGTGCATGCGGTCGGTTTGCTGGGACGCTTCATGCGCCGCTTCACGCAGACCAATCATCCAGCGGTCATTGCGGCGGTGGGCGCAGCGTTTGCGCTCTCGTTTGACACCATCAGCCAGACGGCCTTGTTTGCTTTAACGGCGTCGAATTTATCTGGCTATCTGTTTTCGATTGGCCTTGGTGTGTTGTTCATGGTCGGCATGATGATTACCGATGGTGTGAATGGACTTTGGATCGCGCGACTGCTGCGTCAAACCAATCAGCGTGCGCTGATCGCCTCGCGCGTCATGGGGCTGTCGATCGGCTTTTTGAGTATCGTGATTGCTTTGCTTGGTATTGCAAAATATTTTGCGCCGGCGTTTTCCGCCATGTTGGAGGATGCGAATTTGCTGATGAGTGGCGGTTTGGTATTGATTCTGTGCGCTAGTTTTATTCTGGCGCTCAGGCTCTCCAGGCCGATGCCGGTCTTGGCGGCTGTGGCGACTTGACGGTGACTTGAAGGCGACTTGAAGGCGACTTCATTGAAATTTTGATCAGAAATTGTTAAACTTCGTTCTGCATAACGGAAAGAGGATCCTTACAATGGAACGCAAGACCAAAATCGCCAAACCAAAAACACGCCTGTCTTCGGTCGCCAATGCGATCCGTCTGATCAAGGTTTTCTCGGACGATGATTATGAAATTGGCATCAGCGATCTGGGTAAACGCCTGCTGCTGCCAAAGAGTACTGTGCATCGGCTGGCCAGTACCCTGATCGACGCTGGGATGCTGGAGCAAAATGCGGAAACGGGTAAATATCGTTTGGGTCTGGTGGTCTTTGAGCTGGGTTCACTGGTACGCCGCAAGATGGATTTTTCCAGCGAGGCCAAGCCATTCCTGATGGCCTTGCGTGAAAAGACCGGCGAGACAGTGCACTTAGCGATTCTCGATCACAGCAGTATTGTGTACATCAATACGCTTGAAAGTAAGCAGGCGATTCGCATGACGCTCGACGTGGGTATGCGCAAACCAGCGCATGCGACCGCCGCCGGTAAGGTGATGCTGGCCTTTCAGCCGGCCGAAGTGATTGACCGTTTATTGGCGGATGGCGTGATTGAGCGCACCTCCAATACCATCGTCGATCCGGAAGCATTTCGGCAGGAATTAGCGACGATTCGCACACGCGGCTATGCTGTCGCTGATGAAGAAAATGAATTGGGTGTGCGCAGTCTGGCCGCCCCGGTGCGCGATTATGCAGGACTGGTCATCGCCGCCACGAGTATTGCAGGACCGGCGCAGCGTCTCACTAAAAAAGTGTTGACGACCTTTGCACCGGATGTCGTCAGTGCTGCCGACGCCATTTCCGCTCGTCTGGGCTATCAGCCTTTGCGAGGAACACGACTATTCCGCCCAAACTGATTGTATTTCGGCGGGTGGTTGAAGGCGGGATCGGCTGGCACTGGTAAGTTTTGGTTTTATAAAGTTATCTACCCATTCACCGCCCGGAGACGATCATCGCTGACCTGTTTACCATTACCCTCGCGGATAGCCAGGCTACTTTTCCCTGCGCATCCGATGACACCATCTTGCGCGCTGCTTTGCGCGCCGGTATCGGCATGCCTTATGAATGCAATGTGGGTTCCTGCGGGACCTGCAAAATCGAACTCATCAGTGGTGAGGTCGATTCGGCCTGGCCAGAGGCGCCTGCGCTCTCAGAGCGTGATCGCGGACGAAATCGTGTGCTGGGCTGCCAGTCGCGTCCCGGATCGGATTGCGTCGTCAAGGCGCGGCCAGCGGTGCAATACGAAAGCCAATGTCTGCCGCAAAAATTCAGCGCCACCCTGAGCGAAGTCGTGGAACTGACGCACGATATGCGTGAGTTCCGTTTTGCGCTCCAGACGCCGGTCGATTTTTTGCCGGGTCAGTATGCCTTATTGCATTTCCCCGGCGTCGAAGGTGGACGTGCTTACTCCATGTCGAACCTGGCGCACGATGCGTCGGGCTGGCATTTTCAGATCAAGCGCATGCCAGGCGGTGCCGGCACCGGTGCGTTGTTCGAGCAGATTAAAGTCGGCGACAGCCTGCAGATTGATGGCCCGTATGGTCTGGCATATCTGCGCCCGGAGAGCGGTCGAGACATCGCCTGTATCGCCGGTGGCTCAGGTCTGGCGCCGGTAGTATCGATTGCGCGCGGTGTCGCGGCTGACCCGACAATGGCAGGCGTGAAGCTGCATCTGTTTTATGGCGGCCGTGCAGCGCGTGACATCTGCGGTGAAGACATGCTGGCAGCCTTGCCGGGTTACGGCGAGCGCTTCTTCTTTCATCCGATTATTTCCATGCCTGATGCCGATAGCGCAGCAGCATGGCCCGGGGCAGTCGGCTTTGTGCATGAACTTGCGCAGCAGGTACTCGGTGCGTCGCTGGCAGAGCATGAAATTTATTTCGCCGGCCCACCGGCCATGGCGCAGGCGGTGCAACGCATGCTGATGGAACAGAAAGTGCCCGGCACGCAGGTGCATTACGACGCCTTCTATTAAATTGCATCAACTTTTAAGAGTGAAATCACTATGTCTAAACTGAGACTGAGCTTCGGCTGCTGGAATTATGACCGTACCCGTAGTTTGCTGGAAGGCCGCACCCAGCCGGATGGCATCGACCTGAATTATTTAAACATGCCGGTCGAGGAAACCTTCTTCCGCATGCTGCGTAACCGCGAATTTGATGTCGCCGAAATGTCGCTGTCGTCGTATACCGTGTCGCTGTTCAAGGATAGTCCTTTCATTGCGATTCCGATTTTCCCTTCGCGCTTTTTCCGTCATTCCTGTATTTACGTGAATGCCAACAGCGGCATCAAAGAACCCAAAGACCTGATCGGCAAACGCATCGGCAATCCGGAATACCAGATGACGGCACCGGTTTGGATTCGCGGTGTGCTGTCTGACGAATATGGCGTGCCGGTCAATAGCGTGACCTACTTTACCGGCGGCGAAGAAGAGCCAAACCGTTCAGAAAAACTCAAGCTCGATCTGCCGCCGGATATTAAGGTGCAGCCGATCGGTCCAACGCAGACGCTGTCGGCCATGCTGGCATCGGGTGAAATCGACGCCTTGTACACGGCACGTATGCCATCCTCGTTTCATACCAGCGGCGGCAAGGTCAAGCGTCTGTTTGAAGATTTTGTGCCAGTCGAGCAGGACTATTTCCGTCGTACCGGTATTTTTCCGATCATGCACACGGTGGTGATCCGGCGTGAAGTGTATGAACAGAACCGCTGGATTGCCCAATCACTTTACAAGGCTTTCTGCGAAGCGCAGCAAGAGACCTATAAAGATCTGTACGAAACGGCGGCACTGAAAACCATGCTGCCATGGCTGACAGCGCACGTAGAAGAAGCACGCCGCGAGATGGGCGATGATTTCTGGCCGTATGGGTTTGAAAAAAATAAACAGACCTTGTCGACCTTCCTGCGCTATTCCTTTGAACAGGGCTTGTCCAAGCATTTGCTCACGCCGGAGCAGCTGTTTGCGCCGGAGACGCTGGAATCATTCAAGATTTAAAGCATTGTTGATGCACCATGGCCCAAGCCCTGCCACCCCAGAACAGATTGAACCCAAGAGAATGCACCATGCCGGATAACCAAGACCCATCAGCCAAACGCAGCCACAACATGACCGATCACCAATACGGTGAAGAGTTCAACCATGTGCACGAGGAAGGTGAAGAGGCCGACCACGATCACGACGACTTCGATGCCGTTGAAGGCGCGCTGGAAGATAACCCGGTCTGGCAGCAGGATCATGTTTCCTTAGTCAGCGTGGGGATTGACATCGGTTCGTCCGGTACCCAGGTGGTTTTCTCGCGCATCAAGCTGCGTCGCATGGGCGAAGATTTATCCAGCCGTTATTTTGTCGTGGCGCGCGAGACCTTGTTTCAGTCACCGGTCTCCCTCACGCCATACCAAAGCGAGACGCGCATCGATGAAGCCGGTCTTGGCCGTATTATTGATGCGGCCTATCAGGCGGCTGGTCTGCATCCGGATGATATCGACACCGGTGCGGTGATCCTGACCGGTGAAGCACTGCGGCGGGATAATGCGCAGGCGATTTCAGCCGTCTTGGCCGAGCAGGGCGGTGAGTTTGTGTGTGCGACCGCCGGCCATCATATGGAATCCATGCTGGCCGCCTATGGTTCAGGCGCAGCCAGACTATCGCATGACAGTGGTAAGCGCATCCTCAATATTGACATCGGTGGCGGAACGACCAAGCTGGCCCTGCTCGAAGGCGGCAAGGTTCGCGCGACCGCGGCTGTCCATCTTGGTGGGCGGCTGATGGTGGTCGATGCAGACCGTAAGATTATCCGTCTCGATCCGGCGGGTCAGCATCTGGCGCGTGAAGCAGGCTTTTCCTGGCAGCTGGGTGATCATGCCAGCGCGGCCGACATGCAAACTGTCGCGGATTGGATGGCCGATGCCCTGATCGCTGCCGTGAGCGCACAGCCGATTCCGCATGCGATCGAACATTTATACCTGACCGATCCGATGGACGATCTGGGTCCGATTGAGGGTCTGATGTTTTCCGGTGGGGTGGGTGAGTACGTGTATGGCCGCGAAACGCGTGATTTTAACGACATGGGGCGACTGTTCGGCAGTGCGCTGCAAGCCAAACTGGCAGCGGGTGCCTTGCCGTGGCCTTTGATGCCGGCGGGTGAATGCATTCGTGCCACGGCGCTGGGTGCTTCCGAATATTCGGTACAGTTGAGCGGTAATACGACGTACATCTCCAGTCCGGGCAAACTTCTGCCGCGTCGTAATCTGCAGGTGCTGCAGCCGGCCTACGAATGCACAGCCGAGATCAACGCCGCCGAAGTCGCACAAGCCATCCGTGATCATTACAAGCTGTTCGATCTGGTCGAAGGCGAGACTGAAGTCGCGCTGGCTTTCCGCTGGACCGGCCCACCGTCGTATCCGCGCATTGCCGCGTTTGCCTCTGGTATTGTGCAGGCTATGGCCAGCACACTGGCGCAGAAACTGCCGCTGTACCTGATTCTGGATGGCGATCTGGCGCATACCCTGGGCGTACTACTGCGCCAAGAAATGGACATCGCCAGCGAAATTCTGGTCATTGATGGCATCGTGCTGTGGGATTTTGATTACATTGACCTGGGTCGTATCCGCATGCCGTCGCAAACCGTGCCGGTCACGGTGAAGTCGCTGGTGTTTAGCCAGGATCCCCGCACGCCGCTAGGTAATGCCCGCAGCGACCTGAAGTACCGGCCGCATGTCAAAACCCATAGCCACAGTCATGCTCACGGCCACGATCATGGTCATTCCCATAGCCATGGTGACGGTCACAGCCACAGCCATGACGATCAACACGATCATAGCCATCACGGCCATCCACACCACGATAGCAGCACACCAAAAAAATAGCAGTCGTTCCAGGAGAATGAAACATGCAAACGATCGACGAACAAAAACAGATGCTGGTGGACGCGATCCTGATGATGGAGCGGGCGCAGATTATCGACTTTAACGGCCATTTCAGCTGCCGCGTGCCGGGCACGCAGCACATGCTGATCAATTCTGGCGCCTCGGTGCGCAGCGCCCTGGGCGTCAAGGACATCGTCACCATCGACTTTGACGGCAATCTGGTCGATGGCGATGCGGTACCCCCGATGGAGTTTCACATCCACGCCGAACTTTACCGTCGTCGTCCGGACGTCCACGCGGTGGTGCATACCCATCCGCTCTGGTCGACACTGTTTAGCATGGTCGGCTTACCGGTTCTGCCGGTGATCATGCAGGCCGCCGTGCTGGGTGAGATTCGCCAGTTTGCCAAGACGGCCTCCATCAATAAGCAGCCGCTGGCGCAGGAGCTGGCCGACGCCCTGGGTGAACATAAAGTCATCATGCTCAAATCGCATGGCGCGGTGGTGGCAGCAGAGGGCATTCTGGAGGCCTTTGTTCTGGGCTTCTATCTCGAAGAAACGGCACAACGCCAGCATATGGCCAGCCAGATCGGCAAGCCTGCCGTGCTGAGCGCAGATGAGATCAAGATCATTGCCGGAAATCTGTGGAAGCCAAATTTGCTGCGCAAGGTATGGGACTACCACTACGGAAAGCTGCATCGCTCATGACACAGGGCCCTTGAGGGGATTTCCTGGCTCCCCTTTAGACGCATTTTTGGGGACTTTGCCAGCCAGATTGCAAATAAGAATTGATTTTGATTGACAGCAGTCAGCAGGGTAGGTAAATTCGCGTGTATTCCTATGCAGACCGACGTTCCACATACAAGAACATAAAACAATTTACATAAATTTGAGGTTCGACGCACTTTAGTGGGCCGAATTTTCAAGTCAGGAGATGCACTAAATGGAAGCAGTAGTAGAGAACCCTGCGTCGGCTTTGCAAAGTGGCAAAGGCTGGCGAAATTTGGATTTCAAATGGATCATCATTGGCGTGAGTGCCGTGTTGGTTTCCTATCTGGCCTTGGTACCGCTGGGCTTTTTGCTGTGGCAAAGTTTTTTTACACCGCAAACGGCGAGCAAAGCTGCCGAGTTCACTTTTAATAATTACATCACCGCCTATTCGAGCCTGGAGACTCTCAAGCTGTTCTTCAGCTCGGTCACCTTTGCCATGGGAACCTCGACCTTTGCCTTCCTGGTCGGAACACTCCTCGCCTGGATGAATGAGCGTACCAATACACCGCTCAAGTCACTGTTTTTTGCGCTGTCGATTATCCCGCTCATCATTCCAGGGATTTTATTTACGGTGGCCTGGATTTTACTGGCCAGTCCGAAGATCGGCATCATCAACATGCTGCTGCAAAGTTGGTTCAATACCGATTATGTGTTCGTTAACATTTATTCGATGTGGGGCATGATCTGGGTCGATGGTCTGCACTATTCTTCGATGGCCTTTCTGATCATGACCGCCGCTTTTCGTTCAATGGACCCTTCTCTGGAAGAATCGGCCATGATGAGCGGCGCGAACGTGCGCCAGATCGCCTGGCACATCACCTTGAAGCTGACCTGGCCGGCAATTTTCGCTACCTTGCTGATTTTATTTGTACGTTCGATCGAATCTTTTGAAGTCCCGGCCTTGCTGGGCCTGCCAGTCGGCATTCAGGTATTTACCTCTTCCATCTACCAGGCGATTCACCAGTACCCAAGCAAGATTGGCCTGGCTTCTTCGTATGCCGTGACGCTTTTGTTCATCACAACGATCGGTATTTATTTTCAGTCCAAATTATCCAGTCAGGGTAGTAAGTATTCCACTGTGACAGGTAAAGGCTTTCGTCCTCGGGCCATGGATTTGGGTAAATGGCGCTATGTCACGGCCGGTATCTTTATTCTTTACTTCTCCATGATCGTGGTCCTGCCGTTCCTGGTGCTGGTCTGGTCGTCGCTGCAAAAATTCTACAGCGTGCCTTCGTTGGCGGCGATGCGTAATCTGACCTTCGATGCCTACACATTTATTCTGACTTATCCAACCCTGATTAACGCGGTCTGGAACAGTCTGCTGCTGTCGGTTGGCTGCGCGACGGTAGTCATGCTGCTGACGTCGGTGATCTGCTGGATCGTGGTCAAGACTAAGCTGCCAGGCCGCTGGATTCTGGATAACCTGGCTTCCTTGCCAATGGTATTTCCGGGCTTGGTACTTGGCCTGGCGATCATGATTTTTTACCTGAATGTAGATATCGGTGTCTACGGCACGATGTGGATCATGTTCATCGCTTATGTCACACGGTTCATGCCTTACGGTTTGCGTTACAACACGACGTCAATGCTGCAGATTCACAAGGAGCTTGAAGAGTCGGCCGCGATGAGCGGTGCATCATGGGGTACCACTTTCTGGCGCATTATTTTGCCGCTCCTAAAACCAGGTCTGCTGGCGGGTTGGATCTACGTCGTGATTGTCTCGATTCGCGAACTGTCGACTTCCATTTTGTTGTACAGCCCAGGCACAGAAGTCATCTCGGTTCTGATTTGGGAACTGTGGGAAAACGGTCAGTATGTGGAGCTATCAGCTCTAGGCGTAATGTTCATCGTAGCGCTGTTCATGTTGGTGATGCTGGCGCAGTACGTTGGTAAAAAATTCGGCGTCAAAGAAGACTAATCAAAAACAATCATCAAGTCGGACAAAAATTCAAAGGGTGGAGATCAGCATGTTGAAAGTTGAAGCGCTGTATACAGAGTATCCAAACGAAAAAGGCGAAGTCGTCAGAGCCGCGCAAAACGTCAGTTTTGATGTCCCTGAGGGTAAATTATTTACCCTGCTCGGCCCTAGCGGCTGCGGCAAGACCACTACTCTGCGTTCGATCGCCGGCCTCGAGCGTCCGCGCTCGGGTTTGATTTCGGTCGATGGCGTGGCCGTTTATTCGTCGACCAAAAACGTCTTCATCGCGCCGAACAAGCGCAATTTCGGCATGGTGTTTCAGTCCTATGCCATTTGGCCGCACATGAATGTGTTCAAGAACGCGGCCTTTCCGCTCGAAGTCGGTAGCAAAAAATTCAGCAAAAAACAGATCGAAGACAAGGTCATGCGCGTCTTGACCGCAGTCGGTCTGGATCATGTGGCGGACCGTGAAGCGACCAAGATGTCTGGCGGTCAGCAACAACGTCTGGCCTTGGCCCGTGCGCTGGTGATGGAACCTAAATTACTCTTGCTTGACGAGCCGCTGTCGAATCTGGATGCCAAGCTGCGTGAGCGGATGCGCTTCGAGCTCAAACGCATGCAGCGCGAACTCGGTTTGACGACGGTGTATGTGACGCATGATCAGAGCGAAGCGCTGGCCTTATCGCATGAAATCGCCGTCATGAGCGCTGGTCAGGTAGTACAGATTGGTTCGCCGCGCGATATTTATGAGCGGCCGCGTAACAAGTTCGTGGCGGACTTTGTCGGCCTGACAAATTTCCTCGATGCGACGATCGATGGTAAGGCGGGTGAAGCCAGTTTCCACGTCAAGTCCAGCATCGGCGCTTTGAGCGTCACTTCCTTTAATGATTTTGCGACTGGCGATAATGTGCTGGTCTCGGTGCGTCCGGAAGATATCGAGCTCACTGAGCAACGTCCAGAAGGCGTCAATGTGATTGAAGGCGTAGTTGATTTCAAGGTCTTCCTCGGCGAATACCTCGATTATCAGGTCAAGGTAGGTGATCATCAGGTGCTGGCGCGAGTACATCCTTCGTTTAACGTACCGGTCGGCGGTAAGGTCTTTATGCGCATGAATCCTGAAAAGTGCATCACGATTCAAGACAATACGCAGTACCAAAAGGCCGCTTAAGTATGTGGATTTCTGTGATCAGGCGCTACCTCACATTGCTTTTACAGGCAGTGCTGATGACAAGTATCTTTGGTGCTGTCAGCGTCGTACGTGCGCAGGTGCCCATGTACGAAGGCGCCGACCGCATGTCGCGTTTGCTGGACGGTGCCAAACGTGAGGGTGTCCTCACGTTGTACACCTCGATGGCAGAAAAAGACAGTGCGCGCTTGATCGGAGCCTTTGAAAAAAAATACAATATCAAGGTTAAGGTCTGGCGTTCCGGTAAAGACAAGGTTTTGCAGCGCGTAATTACGGAAGCCAGTGCCGGTCGTTTTGAAGCAGATTTTGTGCTCAATCCTTCGCCGGAAATGGAAGCGCTGCATCGCGAAAAATTATTACAGCCCGTGCGCTCGCCAGTCCAAAAGGACTTGATCGCTGCAGCCTTGCCAGCGCACCGCGAATGGACCGGCATGCGGGTATATGTTTTTGCCCAGTCCTACAACACCGCCAAGGTCAGCAAAGAAGAATTGCCGCGTACGTTCCAGGATCTGCTCAACCCGCGCTGGAAAGGACGTCTCGGTATCGAAGTCAAACAACAGGAATGGTTTTACGCGCTGGTGCAGGCAATGGGCGAGGAAAAAGGCTTGAAATTTTTCCGCGACCTGATCGCTACCAATGAGGTTTCACTTCGAACTGGCAATTCACTGCTCAATAACATGGTCATTTCTGGCGAGGTGCCGTTATCGCTGAATGTCTATACCTATCTGCCTGAGCAGGCCAAGGCTGCGGGTGCACCGGTCGACTACATCACGCTCTCGCCGACGATTGCCTACACCGATGGCATTGGTATCACCCGTCGGGCACCGCATCCGTATACGGCCACCCTGTTTTATGACTTCATGCTCACCGACGGGCAGAACATCGTTGCCGAAAACAAGGCAGTGACGACGCATAAACGTGATGAAGCCGTGCTGGCCAAAATGAACCCGGTCTATATCGATCCGGCTCGCGTACTGGATAGCTACGAAAAATGGGCCAAGCTGTACGACGATACGCTCAATGGCAAGAATCTGGCGCGCTGAAATGATGAGGAATTCGTTGCTATGAATGTGGAGCAAAACGCGCTGTTGACCCAGACTGGACCTGGCACGCCGATGGGTGATGTGTTTCGTCGCTATTGGCTGCCAGCGTTATTGGCGAGCGAATTGCCTGAGCCGGATTGTGCACCGCTGCGCGTGACCCTGCTCTCGGAACGGATGATCGCCTTTCGCGACAGCGAGGGAAAGCTCGGTTTGATGGATGAGTTTTGCGCGCATCGCGGCGTATCGCTGTGGTTCGGCCGGAATGAAGAAAGCGGTCTGCGCTGTCCTTACCATGGCTGGAAATATGACACCACCGGGCAGTGCGTCGACGTACCTTCGGAGCCGGTGGAAAGTGGCTACTGTAAGAAGATCAAGCTCAAGTCCTACCCCTTGGTGGAACTTGGCGGAATACTGTGGACCTATATGGGACCACCCGAATTGCAGCCCGCCTTGCCGATGTTTGAGTGGGCTACGGTGCCGGATGCACAGCGTCATATCTCTAAGCGTATTCAGGAATGTAATTATCTGCAGTCGATGGAAGGCGGTCTGGATTCCTTTCATTCGACTTTCCTGCATCGCATGTCGGTCGGTGATGATCCTCTGCTCAAGCGCGACGCCGTGAGTGCGGCATTACTGAAGGCCGATCCGCATCCGGTATTCGTGCCGTTGGAGTCGCCTGGCGGGCTGTATATCGCTACCCGCCGTAATGCCGAGCCAGCGAGTTACTACTGGCGCGTGACGCAATGGATCATGCCTTGCTTTAATCTGTTTCCGCCTTACGAAGGTAACCCGTTTGGCGCGCATGCCTGGGTACCGATCGACGACGAACACGTCACCACTTTTAGTATCGACTACCACCCGGACCGCGCATTGCATGACGCTGAAATTACCGCGATGGAGGCGGGTAAGGGTATTCATAGTTTGCTTACGCCGGGCAGTTTTCTGCCGGTCGCTAACAAACGGAATGACTACTTGATCGACCGGCAAGCACAACGCGAGCGCAAAACCTTTTGCGGCGTGATGGGCATCGCAGAGCAGGATGCAGCGGTGCAGGAAAGCATGGGCGCGATCGAAGATCGCAGCAAAGAGAATTTAGTCGGTACCGATAACGGCATCATCATGACCCGTCAGCGACTGCTGCGCGCTGTCAAAGCGGTTCAGGCCGGTAATGCGCCGCCGGGCGTGGATGCGGCGACACAGCGGGTGCGTGCGTTTGCGGCTGTGATGCCGCGCGATGCGGATCTTGCTACGGCACCGGAAATGCAGGTCGGGTCTGCAGGTACCAAACAAGTTGGGCATCAGTCATGAAAGAAACCTCAGTGAAAACAGTGGGACTAATCGGCGCAGGCCGCATGGGCATGCCCATCATTGGCCATCTGGCCCGAGCTGGATTTCGTGTGCTGGTGAGCGAGCGCCAGGCTGAGCGACGCGCCGATATTGAGTCGCGCGGCGCCGCCATGGTGGAACTGACGCCCTTAGCGCAGGCATCAGAGGTGATTCTGATCTGCGTCGGCTTTGATAATGAAGTGCGCGAGTTATTACAGGCCGAAGAGGGCTTACTGGCCTCGGTCAAACCCGGCACCATCATTGCGGTGCTGAGTACGATTCATCCCAAGACCATGCAGGAATTAGCCACGCATGCCGCACAACAGGGTGTGTTCGTGGTCGATTCCACGGTGTGTCGGGGTGGGCGTGCGGCCGATGACGGCACGCTGCTGTCCTTTGTCGGTGGCGATAAAGATGTGGTGGCACGTCTGACGCCGGTGCTGTCGGCTTACTCCTCGGATGTGGTGCACAGTGGTGATATAGGCACGGCACAGGCTTCCAAGGCGGCGAATAATCTGATCCTGTGGGCTTGTCTGGTCGCTAATCACGAAGGTCTGGCATTGGCTCAACGTTACAACGTGAATGTCGATGCGTTGCGCACGGCTCTCATGACTAGCAGTGCCACCAATGGCGCACTGGGTAATTGGGGTAATCAGTCCATGGCCTGGGCGCAGGATGACATGGCGATCGTGGCCGAGATGGCGGAAGAATGCGGTATTTCCTTGCCACAGTCGGGCCTGGTGCGGGAAATCTGCCGCACGCTCAAGCCACGTCGTTATCAACTCGACCAATACGGAGCCTGATCAGTGCGAATCAACGCGACCTTGCCAATGCTGCTAATGGTGCTAACACTGTGCCTGAGTAGTCCTCTGCGGGCGGCTGATAATGCACCATCTGCGGCAGCGGTATCAACCCTGGCGCAGTACAGCGGCGCAGATCGTCAGCAACGCTTGATCGAAGGTGCGCGTCGGGAAGGTGAACTCACGCTCTACACCTCGCTCACGCAGGAAGACATGGCAGTCATCAATGGCGCCTTTGAAAAGAAATACGGCGTCAAGGTCAAGATGTGGCGCGCGGGTGCAGACAAGGTATTGCAGCGCGCTGTGACCGAAGCCAGCGCAAACCGTTTTGATGTCGATGTGATGGAAGCCGGTACCCCTGCGCTGGAGGCGCTGCATCGAGAAAAACTGCTGGTGGCAGTTAAATCGCCGTATCACGCCGATCTGATGCCACAGGCAGTGCCAGCGCATCACGAGTGGGCCGGCTCACGGCTGAATGTTTTCGTTCATGCTTACAACACGAACCTGATTAAAAAAGAAGCACTGCCAAAAACCTACCAAGATTTGCTCGATCCGAAGTGGCAAGGCAAGTTAGGCATTGAGTTTTCCGATGAAGACTGGTTCGCCATGCTCGTGCGCGATCTGGGTGAAGAAAAAGGCCTCAAGCTGTTTCGCGATATCCGCGCGGCGAATGGCATGTCGGTGCGTAAGGGGCATACGCTGCTGACTAATCTGGTCGCGTCCGGCGAAGTGCCGTTTGCACTCACGGTTTATAACTTTACTGCTGAGCAGACCAAGCAGAAGGGTGCGCCGCTGGATTGGTTTGTCATGTCGCCGGCGATTGCGCGGGCCAATGGCTTGGCTGTTGCCCGTCGCGCGCCGCATCCGCATGCCGCGCTGCTGTATTACGACTTTATGATCAGTGAAGACGGCCAGCAGATTCTGGCCAAGCGGGATTTCGTGACGACCAGTAGCAAGATTGCCTCACCGCTGGGTAAGACGCCTCTGAAGTTGGTAGATCCATCCTTCATGCTCGACGAAAGTGAAAAGTGGACGCATCTGTATGACGACGTTGTCATCAAGGGTAAAAAGTAGCATTTAAACGTAGAACAAGGAGTGCAACAGCATGAGTAGCGAACCCGTAGAAAATTACCATAGTAATAAAAACCGTATATTCGTGCGCGCTATTGCCGGCCAATATAACCTCAATGAAGAACTGGCTCGCCTGCGCGCCATGCCGCGTGTGCGTAAAGCCAAGGACATCAAATTAGTCGACGGACCGCAGGCCTATAGCCGCCACTATGTCGAACCAAAAGACGGCATCACACAAACCTTCCATTTGCACCTGGAAGAATACGGCCCAGGCGGTAAATCGCAAAAACATGGTCATGTGAATGAAGCCGCGTTTTATATTCTCGATGGTACCGGCTACGAAATCCATGATGGTATTCGCTATGACTGGAAAGCTGGCGACGTGGCGATCGTGCATAACAATTGCGTTCACCAGCATTTCAATGCATCGAACACCAAACCGGCGCGCGCGCTGGTCATCAAGACCAAGCCGATGTATTTGTTCATGAACATGCTGTTCCAGTATCAAGTTGAAAAGCGTTCAACCGAACCGGGACCTGGCGGCGAAGGCTTCGTGGCGCGTGAAGAAGAAGACGACTTCAATCATTCTAAATAAATATAGTTAAACACTGCAGGCGCAAAAACAGCGCGGCAATATACATGAATTCAGGTAAAGGGAGTACATAATGGCTTGGGGCGAATCAAACGCGTGGTTAGCTGGTAACGAAAATCAGGACTTGTATCAAGGCTTGCTGGATGATGCAACGGCAGCGCCGGTGCGTAATGCAAAGCGCAAAAAAGTCGTCCATCCGGCGGAAATGCCGTGGGAAATGGCGCGTCAGGGATTACTCAAGCATTTGCTCAATGAGCAGATGAATACGCGTATGGAGTCGGTCGACGCATACATGCAGATCATCCCGCCGGGCAGCCATTCAGGCAAGCACCGTCATCTGGCGGAAGAATGTTTGTATGTCGTTGAAGGCCGCGGCTACGATCTGCATCAGGACTGCGATGTTGAGATCACCGACACCTATCACTGGAAAATCCAGGACGATATCAAGCGCTACGAATGGGAAGCCGGCGATGTGATTTACATCCCGCCCAATACCGTGCACCAGCATTTCAATGCCGACCCAGACCGGCCGGTGCGGCTGATCTCGGCCATCAATCGTATCTACGAAAAGTTTGGTCTGAACGACTTGGAGCAGATGGAAGATGCGCCGGAATACAAGGCTGGTGTAAAACTGACGGCCGAGATGGTCGCCACATTAATGCATAAAAAATCCTAATAAAAACTAGTCTGGCTCCGCAAACGGATGGCAGACACTTTGATTGACTTTTCAGCTTATAAAGCAGGAACATAAAATGGCAAAGAACGCACTGGTTTCAGACGAATTAGCAAAAAAATTCGCTACCGAAAAAGAATCACCGTACACCCGTTGGGTGGCGTCAGAAGGGCTCGATATCATCAGTGCCCATTACATTCCGAGTCTGCACACGACCGACTTGAAGCCTTGGGCGCGTCGTGGCGGCTCAGGTGTATTCATCAATCACGAAGCCTCACGGACGTCGAATGACTGCTATGTGTGCGAGATCGCACCGGGCAAACAGCTCGAGCCGCAGCGTCAGCTGTTTGAAGAGATGATCTATGTCTTGGCAGGCCGCGGATCAACCACGGTCTGGAACGATGCTGGTCAGCGCGTTACCTTTGAATGGCAGGCGGGTTCCTTGTTCGCGATTCCGCTCAATGCGCATTGCCAGCATTTCAATGGCTCCGGTAAGGATGCCGCCCGCTTCGTCGCAGTCACGAACGGTCCGTCCGTGATTAACCTGTACGAAGACATCAATTTTGTCTTCAACACCAAATACGACTTCGCTAATCGCTTTTCGGGTGAGCCGGATTATTTTGACAATAAGGGCGAACAAAAAGGTCTGCTGCTGGAAACGAATTTCGTTGCCGACGCCGTCAACTTACCGCTCATCAGTGCTAAAGAACGCGGCGCCGGTGGTGGACACATTCGCTTCAATATGGCCAAAGGTTCGATGAACAGCCATATTTCGCAATTTCCGACCGCGACCTACAAGAAAGCCCACTGCCACGGACCAGGCGCGCACGTCATCATCCTTTCTGGTGAAGGCTATAGCCTGATGTGGCCAGAAGGCGAAGAGCCGCGTCGCTACGAGTGGCAAACCGGTTCCATGATCGTGCCACCGAATCTGTGGTTCCATCAGCACTTCAATACCGGCACTACGCCAGCGCGCTATCTGGCGTTCAAGCACGAGGTCGTGTCGATCCGTAATGCGCAGGGTGTACCAAAAGCCTGGATCAGCCAGCGTGTTGGCGGCGATCAGATCGATTATGCGGATGAAAGCCCGCTGGTACGTGATCTGTTCACCAATGCCTTAAGCAAGCATGGTCTCTCGCCGCGTATGGCGGAGGCATATGAGGCAGAATTGGCCGATTTACCCCCTAAAGCGTAGGGGTATTGGGGGTAAGAACAACGGTTCACGAGAAAAAAGTTGACACAGAGCATCACTGAGTAGATATTCTCAGTAAGTATGTTTTTTAGTGGACCGGCGTTCTGCATATCGGAACAAAAAAGGTTGTCGAATTAAAATTTGTAAAATGAAGTGCTTAAGTTGTTTTTATAATATCAAGGGGACATAAATGATTAAATGTAACAAGAATCTGATCGCCGCTGCAGTCGTCGCAGCCTTTGCACTGCCGATCGCCGCACAGGCGCAATCGAATGTGGAAATGTATGGTCGCCTTTACCCACAGGTCGCGAGCGTTTCCTATTCAGGTGCTTCGTCAGTTGGCTCGGTCGTCAGTACCATTTCTGGTAAAGCCACCGGTGCAGCTGATATCAGCCAAGTCACGATGGATTCACCAAATTCACGTTTGGGCTTTCGCGGCACTGAAAATTTAGGCGGTGGTTCAAATGCCTTCTACCAGTTGGAAATGGGCTTTGGCGTTGATGATGGTGTCCTGAGTTCAGCAGGCGTTTTATTTGCCCGTAATACCTTCGTCGGCGTCGGCAGCGAAACCTACGGTAGTGTCAAGCTCGGTATCATGGATACAGTCTACAAAGAACTCGGCGATACGAACTCGATCCTTGGTATTTCGAGCGGCAACTTCATGTCGGTCAGTAATGTCCTCTCGAAGCCAGGCACAGGCGTATCGGCAGGTAGCTTCCACCTGCGTCGCGCCAACAGCATCGTCTATACGTCGCCAAAGATCGCCAACCTGACGGTTTTGCTTGACTATTCACTGGGTGAAACAGCCGGCAGTATCAGCACCGGCAGTGTGATTTCCACCGGTGCTACGTATGAAACAGGTCCGATCTACCTGGCCTTGGCTTACGAGCAGCATAATAATATGTGGGGTGGTTCACCTAGTGCGTTGAGCGCTGCCGCTGTTGTCGGTGCGACATCGACTGATACAGCGATGCGCGGCACGGCTCGTTACACGATCAGCTCAGATACCAAGGTTGAAGTTAACGTCGCTAACATGAAGTACAAAGAAGAAGGCGGCGGCATTGGTAAATTCAGTACCTACGACCATATGGCTTGGGCTGCATCGTTCGAGCAAAAGCTTGGCGCCATCACCTTGGCGGGTTCATATGGTTCATCCGCTGCGGGTAGTTGCTCTGTTGTCGGCGGCGGCGCATGCAACACGAATGGCCTGGAAGGCAGCATGTTGAATATAGCAGCGGGTTATAGCTTCTCCAAGCGCACGATGCTGTACGGTGTGTTCACACAAATCACCAACGGTTCTTCCGCGGTCTTTAGCAATGCAGTCAATACCGTTAAAGTCGGTAAGCCAGCACCAGGTACTGATATCGGCACCTTCGCGATTGGTCTGAAACACGATTTCTAATCGGTTTGTATGAAATCAAAACGGGCCTATTTTTGGGCCCGTTTTGATGTGCATGTTCTGATGTTTACAGTTTTATCGATATTCACCCGGCAGACAGTTTTGTGCAACTCTGCAAATAGTATGCGCCGGCAGAAGCATCCCTTACGTTTAATAAAATTGACTGTCCATGCCCTCATTTCGTTCACTTCACCACCTGGCATTGCTGGCAATTCTTTGCCTTGGCTTACCCTTCATGTCTGGCACTGTTGCGGCACAGACGAAGTCCAAACAGTCTGAAATATATCTTTATCAGGGTGCTGATCGCGAAGCGCGTTTGCTGGATGGCGCACGCAAGGAAGGCCAGCTGGTTATCTACGCCTCACTCAATCCAAAGGATGCAGCGCCGATCATCGAGGCGTTTGAAAAGAAATACAAGATTAAAACCTCGTTCTGGCGTGCCAGCGGCGAGAAGATGGTGCAGCGGGCATTGACCGAGGCGCAGGCAGGTCGTCATACCCCCGATGTGTTTGAAAGTGACGGCGTTGAAATCGAAATTCTCGCACGTGAAAAACTGCTCGAACAATTTTTTAGCCCGACCTTTAAAGAACTGCCGGCGACCGCCTTTCCCAAGCACCGTTTGTATGTCGCTGACCGGTTTAATTTTTTCACCATTGCCTACAATACCAATCTCGTTAAACCCGAAGAAGTACCGAATACTTACCAGGATTTATTGCTGCCACGCTGGGCCGGCAAGATCGGCCTGGAAGCCTCTGACTCGGACTGGTTCGCTGCAATGGTCAAGCATATGGGTGAAAAAGAAGGTATGGCCTATTTTCGTAAGCTGGCAGATTCCAAGCCACAAATTCGCACTGGTCACACACTGATTTCCGAATTGGTCGCTGCGGGAGAAATCCCACTCGCTGCAGCAGTCTATAACCACGCTGTCGAGCGGCTGCAGCAAAGTGGAGCGCCGATCAAATGGAAGGCCTTGCCACCGACGATGGGTCGGCCAAGCGCCGTTGCAGTGGCCAAGAATGCACCGCATCCACATGCGGCGCTTCTGTTCGCCGACTTCATCCTCTCACACGAAGGTCAGACGCTGATCAAGCAACGTAACCGGGTCCCTGCCAGTACCGAAGTGGGTAGCACCCTGAATAAATTTCAGCAGCAAATGATCGATCCGGCCATTGTTCTGGATGAATCAGAGAAATGGGAAAAACTCTGGTCTGATTTGTTCATTAAGAAGTAATTTTCAACCTAGTTGATTTCACTGTCATCGTCGTACTTTGTGCTGACATGGAATTAATATGGAAGCTGCAAGCGGCGTTCAACACGTCAACTCTCCAGATAAGATAAGGAAATTCATCATGGCACGTCAAATTTTCAAGCGCCGCAGTTTGGGTGTACTACTCGTCAGCGCCGCAGCTGTTTTGCTCCTGCAAAGTGGTGCTACTTGGGCGCAGGGTAAAACTAGCGCCGAGGCCGCCAATCTTAAGGGGCCGGATCGTCAGCAGCGTCTGATTGAGGGCGCTAAAAAAGAGGGCGAGCTGATGATTTACACCTCGATTCCGGTCGACGACATGCAGGTCTTGTCGATGGCCTTTGAAAAAAAATATGGCATCAAGGTCAAGGTCTGGCGCGCTGGCTCGGAAAATGTCTTGCAGCGTACACTGACCGAAGCCAGTGCCAATCGTTTTGAAGTCGATCTAATCGAAACCAATGGTCCGGAGATGGAGTCTCTGCACCGCGAAAAAATGCTGCAGGCGGTCGCCTCGCCTTACCTGGTTGATTTGATCGCGCCGGCGCTTTTGCCGCATCGCGAATGGGTCGGTACACGCCTGAACATTTTTGCCATGGCCTACAACACCAATCTGGTGAAAAAAGAAGATTTGCCAAAGTCGTATCAGGATCTGCTAAATCCTAAATGGAAGGGCAAGCTGGGCGTCGAGGCCGAAGATCTGGACTGGTTCGCTGGCGTGATCGGTGAACTCGGTGAAGCCAAGGGTTTGAAGCTGTTTCGTGACATCGTTGCCACGAACGGCCTGTCGGTGCGTAAAGGGCATACCTTGCTGACCAATCTGGTGGTGTCCGGCGAAGTGCCAATGTCACTCACTGTGTATAACTACAAGGCTGAGCAACTCAAAAACAAGGGCGCGCCGATTGAGTGGTTTGTTATCCCGCCTGCGATCGCTCGTCCCAATGGTTCTGGTGTTTTGCGTCGTGCGCCACATCCGTATGCCGCTGTGCTGTTTTATGACTTCATGCTGTCCGATGCGCAGCCAATCCTGCTCAAGCGTGACTATGTACCGACCAGTAAAAAAGTTGAAACGTCGCTCAACAAAATGCAGATCAAATTTATCGATCCAAAAGTCATTCTGGACGAAAAAGAGAAATGGCGCGTTCTGTACGAAGAGATCATCACCAAGCAAGCGAAATAATTTTTAATAGTTTTTATCAAGAGGAAGAAACATGGGTAAGGAATCGCATTACACAAGTAAGAAAGACCGCGTATTTTTGCGCGCGATTGCAGGTCCTTACAATTTGAACGCCGAACTGGATCGCCTGCGCGCCATGCCGCGCGTGATCAAGGGTACCGAGCTGTTGTTTTCGGATGGGGTGCAGTCCTTCTCCAAGCATTTTGTTGAGCCTGTCGATGGCTTGACGCAGACCCTGCATGTGCATCTGGAAGAATACGCGCCGGGCGGTCATACGCAAAAGCATGGTCACGTCAATGAGGCGGCGTTCTATATTTTGGACGGTACGGGCTATGAAATTCACGATGGCATTCGTTACGACTGGGATGCCGGCGATGTGGCTATTGTGCACAACAATTGTGTTCACCAGCACTTCAATAAAGATCCGCTCAAGCCAGCGCGCGCCTTGGTGATGAAGCCAAAGCCAATGATGATGTTTATGAATTTGCTGTTTCAAAAGCAGGTGATTCCAAAGCCGACCGAGCCAACTGAAGGCGGTAAAGGTTTCGAGCCACGTAATTTTGAAACAGATTATAACCACAGCACTTAATCAAATTCATCGAACATAACGAATAGCGAAAGGAATCCATCATGGCATGGGGCGAATCAGCAGCATGGTTGACCGGCACGGATAACAAAGAGCTCTATCAGAGTCTGTTAGACGATGCGACAGCAGCACCAGTACGCAATAGCAAACGCAAAAAAGTCGTCCATCCAAGTGAAATGCCGTGGGAAATGGCGCGTCAGGGCTTGCTCAAGCATTTGCTCAACGAGCAGATGAATACGCGCATGGAGTCGGTCGACGCCTATATGCAAATCATCCCGCCGGGCAGCCATTCAGGCAAGCACCGTCATCTGGCGGAAGAATGTTTGTATGTCGTTGAAGGTCGCGGCTACGATTTGCATCAGGATTGCGATGTCGAAATCACCGATACCTATCACTGGAAAATTCAGGACGATATCAAGCGCTACGAATGGGAAGCCGGCGATGTGATCTACATCCCGCCGAATACCGTGCATCAGCATTTCAATGCCGACCCTGACCGGCCGGTGCGTTTGATCTCGGCGATCAATCGTATCTACGAAAAGTTTGGCCTGAACGATCTGGAGCAGATGGAAGATGCGCCGGAATATCAGGCGGGCCTCAAGCTGACGGCTGAATTAGTGGCTGAGTACATGGCCGCTAAAAAGAAATAATATGTTTGCCAAAGGGTGACGTTCGCGTTGCCCTTTTTTCATTCTGCTTAGTCTGTTGCATTCCGTAGTTTGCAATATTTACACCGATTTACCAGTTATCGAGGATCGCCATGGTTCATTCAACTTTGATGCGTCACATGCTGCTGGCCGTAAGCGCCATGCTGATGAGTTTGCCTGCTCTGGCACAGGATTATTCCCTGCTGACGTATGCAGGTGCTGACCGCAACCAGAAGATTGTCGCAGCGGCGCAAAAAGAGGGCACGTTTACGCTGTACACCTCGATCGCAGAAAAAGACCTGCCTGCAGTAATCGGTCCGTTTGAAAAAAAATATGGCATCAAGGTCAAGGTCTGGCGCGCCGGCACCGATAAGGTACTCCAGCGCACGCTGACAGAGACCGCCGGCAAGCGCTATGAAGTCGACGCAGTGCATATCAGCGCGCCGGAAATGGAAGCACTGCATATCGAAAAAATTCTTCAGCCAGTGAATGCACCGATCTTCAAGGATCTTTTGCCGGGTGCCGTGCCCGCCCATCGCGAGTGGGTCGCGACCTTGCTGACCGTATTTGTTCAGGCTTACAACACGAACCAAATCAAGAAGGAAGACCTGCCAAAGAGCTTTGCTGATCTGCTCAATCCGAAATGGAAGGGCAAGCTGGGTATCGAGACCGAAGACTTTGACTGGTTTGCCGCGACCGTCACGACCATGGGCGAGGCCAAAGGCTTAAAGCTGTTTCGCGATATCGTTGCAGCCAACGGTATTTCGGTGCGTAAGGGCCATACCCTCCTGACCAACATGGTCGGCGCCGGTGAAGTGAGTCTGGGCTTGACGGTCTATAACTACATGCCGGAAGCCGCCCGTAAAAAAGGCGCACCGATTGACTGGTTTGTCATGGAGCCGGCGATCGCCCGCGCCAATGGCATCGGTATTGCGCGCCGCGCAACGCATCCGAATGCGGCGCTGCTGTTCTATGACTTCCTGCTCTCGGAGGAAGGACAAAAGATCTACGCCACGATTGATTACGTACCGACCAATAGCAAAGTCGAGTCACCGATCAAGAATCTCAAACTCACACTGATTGATCCGGCAGTTTCATTGAGCCAGATGGAAAAATGGTCCGGCTTGTATGACGAGGTCATCATCAAGCAGGGACGTAAATAAATTTTCAGATTCAGTCGTCCACACTAAAAAAACCAGGAGCACCCATGAGCAGCGCTACACTGAGTACCGACACCCCGCCAGAACAATCTTTCCGTGATGTGTGGGTGATCTCGATTGGTCATGCACTGACCCATTGGTACCCGGCCACGTTTTACCTGCTGCTGCCGCTAATCGGCAAAGAGCTGGGCATGAGCTATAGCCAGATCGGTCTGGTGATGACCTGCCAGTATATTGCCGGCGCGCTGTCGAATGTACCGGGCGGGATGTTGGTCGATACGGTCGGTAAAAAAGGTCTGCTCATGGCGCTGTCGCTGTTCTGGGTCGGCTTTCCCTATTTGCTGATGAGCTTTACCCATAGTTATGTGATGCTGCTGCTATGTGTGGCGATGGTCGGCATTGGTAATAACCTCTGGCATCCGACCGCTATTCCGACTCTGGCGCAGCGCTATCCAAATCGCAAAGGTCTGGTGTTGTCCATGCACGGGATGGGCGGTAATGCCGGCGATGCACTGGCGCCATTGGCCGTAGGCGCTTTGCTGGCGACCTTCAGCTGGCGCGAGATCGTGGTCATGAATGCCATTCCGGGTGCGATCATGTCGCTCATGATTTTGGTTTTCATGGGGACGATTCAGCTGAACCGGAAGATCAAAAAACCCGTAGCCGCCGCGCCGGAAGGCCAGGCCTTGAGCGAATATGCCAAAGGTTTTCGCGAACTGTTTCGGAATAAAACCATTCTTCTGTTAGCGGTCAGCTCGGCTTTTCGCTCGATGACGCAAACCACCTTGCTGACTTTTTTGCCGGTCTTTCTGGCCTACGAAATGGGCTATTCACCGGTCTGGGTGGGGGGCTGCATGTTCCTGCTGCAGGCGGCGGGTCTGATTGCTTCACCGATCGCCGGCCATCTGTCGGACTCTATGGGGCGGCGGCGTATCATTATGACCAGCATGATCATGACGGCGATCGTGTTGATCTTCATGGCGATAGCCGGTCGTTCTACGGCCTTCGTGCTGTTCATTGCGATGTTGGGCTTCTTCCTGTACGCGATTCGTCCGGTGCTGCAGGCGTGGATGCTGGAAGCAACGCCAAAGAACATGGGCGGCACCAGCATTGGTCTTTTGTTTGGCTTGCAGGCGGTCGGCTCCTCAATCGGTCCGGTCGTCGGCGGCAGTCTGGCCGATCATTTTGGTCTCATGAGTACCTTTACTTTTTTAGCCTTCACCATTGTGTTCGCTAATCTGTTCATTTTCTTTGTTCCTAAGCAGGGCATGGCGAGCGACGCGGACCATCCGCTTTGAGCGCTGATTCCCACGTCTCCTGATGGGCGAACTTCTCGCCCTGGCATCGGCTTTCTGTTTCGGCGCCGCGAATGTCACCATCATGCGTGGCGCCGGTGCGCAGGGTGAAGATAACGGCGCGTTCCTGTCGATCCTGATGACCTGCCTGAGTGGCGCGGTGCTGTGGTTTTGGCATGTGGCGCAGGATGGCTGGCCGGTGCTGCAAACCGAGAGTCTGCTGTGGTTCGCCGGCGCGGGAATTCTGACGATTTTCATCGGCCGGGTTTTTCTGTTCGCCTCGGTACAACATCTGGGCGCCGTGCGCGCTTCGGCCATCAAACGGCTCAATCCGGTGTTTTCAGTGTTAATCGGTGTGCTGCTGTTAAACGACCCCTTTGATCTTGGTATGGGATTGGGCGTGCTGCTCATCGGCGCCAGCTTTGGGGTGCTGATCTGGCAGTCTTTGCGGTCGCCGGATAGCCAGGTTTCGGCAGGCGGGGGCACCATGGCTAAGCTGGGACGCTTAGGATTTTTTTATGGCCCGGTGTCGGCTCTGGCTTATGCCTGTGGCTATGTCGCGCGCAAACAAGGGCTCAACATCACGCCCGACGCCAGTCTGGGTACGATGGTCGGTGCCGGGGTTGGGGCATTGGTGTTTTTGTTGATGGCCTTGCGTGTGCCCAGCTACCAGCTGGCTGTGCGGGCGACTTTTACACGCTTTAATCCCTGGCTGTATGCGGCCGGTATTCTGAGCTCAGCCGGCCAGCTGCTGTACTTTGCCGCTTTATCACAAAGTAGTATTTCACGCGTGGCCCTGATTGGCTCGATGGAGGCGTTTGTCACCATCTTTCTGTCGGTCTTGGTGGCACGCTCCTTCCGGCAGCTCAATGGGCCGGTCATCCTGGCGGCAGTCTTAGGCGTGCTCGGGACGATGTTCATCGTCTGGTAAGGCGAGCAAAAGGTCGAAATTATTTATGCAACAGGCCTCAAGTTTTGTCGCAGGATGCCGTTACCTGAACTGAGAGGGATGATTACCCTTCATACGATTTTATTTTGCTCGGTTTTTTTGTTGAATTTTTATTATGAAATCGCATTTCAACAAGTTCAGCCACGCTGTCGTTTTGTCATCACCGTTGCGGCTTAGTCTGGAGAAGTATCATGGAAGTTAAATCGTTAGCAGGAACGGGAGTTGTGCAAATTGCCCAGCATGCCCAGACCGCCGCTGCTAACGCTGCGGCCAATGCTGCTGCAAACGCCTCCGCTAATCTCAACCCCAACGCTGTCGCCAATGTCGGCAGTGCCGCACGGCTTGCCGAGGCGGGCAAACAGGCCAGCATTAAAACGGATGCCGTGACCCCCGTACCATCAACGATGAATATGAAGCAGGTCGTTGAGGCGATCAATAAGCAATTACAGCCCACTGCCGGCAATCTTGAATTCAGCGTTGATCAAGCCTCAGGCAAAGTCGTGATCAAGATCGTCGACAAAAAAACTGAAACCGTCCTGATGCAGATTCCCTCTGAGCAGGCTTTAGAAATTGCCAAATACATCGGCAAATTTCAGGGCCTGCTGATCAAAGAAAAAGCCTGATTCTTTAAGCCGCGCTAGCGCCGAATAGCCGCGCTGGTCAACAGCTGGCGAAAGGCCGCGAACACCTTGTTCATCTGCGGCCGCTTATACGGATACAGCTCCACCGGGTCCATTGCATGCACCGTCATGCCACTATCAAATTCAAACAACACAAGCTCCCCTGCAGCATTTTCGCCGCAATCCATGCCCACATAATCAAGCTCCAGCGCACGGTAAATTTCCGCGAATGCCGCGCCATGCTTGATCGCGAAGGTATCGTCAAAGCTGCGCATGAATTCAGCTTCCTGCTCACGCTTGATGGCGCTTTGGGCCATGCCGGCACTCATGTAATGCACCATCCAATGGTCTGAAATCGCCATGTGGCAGACGAAAGGTTTGCCGTCGATGAGCAAAATACGATACTTGGTGTAGCTACCATCGGCGCTGCGATAATCGACAAAACGCGAGAGATAAAAATTTGTCCCGTCCTGGCCTGCCAAATAGGTCTGCAGCTCGTGATGATCGCCCAGACAGGCCAGGCCTTTGCCTTTGTGCGAATCCACCGGCCGTACGATTACCGGATAGCCACCCTCCGGGAGTAAGTCGGCAAGCGCTGCGCTGCCATCGGCAATCCGCGCCAGATCCTCGCGCAGCAGTCGCACCGTGACAGGAAACTGCACACCGGCCAGCCGTGGCAGCAAGGCATGCGCATGGTCGCGCGTGAGCCGGGCAATGTGTTGCGGCGAATTTAAAACCGGCAGTGTCCAGTCGGAGAGGTAGTCGGCAATGGCACTGAGCAGCGGTCGGTTTTGATCTGATTCGCAGACCGCCACAAAGACCAGATCGTATTCATTGCCAATGGCTTCCGGACGCATGCCTTCCGGACTGAAGTAGAAAAAATCGAGGGTGATATCGGCCGCTTCGAGCAAGAATTCAATCGCATTATTTTCCGCCAGATCGCCGGGGCTGAGAAAAACCAGCACCCGCAGAGTGGACTCGCCGCTTTGCGGTAATAACTGAAACACATTTTGTAGCGACAAGGCCTCCGCCTGCATTTCCATACCCAGATCGCGCCAGCCGGTCAGATGGAGAATGGTCGACAAATCCAGGAAGGCGTTGGCGTCCTGCGGATTACGGACCGCCCGATCGAGTAATTCGGCGGACATGTCTTTGAAATCGTAGGCCGTAAAAGCCAGCCGGGCCAGGCGGGCCAGGCCAATCAGTGGTGGCATGGCCGGGGACGCTTCCTGAACTGCATTCATTTTTTTGCCTTGGCTTGGGAGTTGTATTTGCGGCCTAAGGCGAGCGTTTCCTTCAATAGGGCGTCGATGTTACTTTGTTCGGTGCGGTGATTCACGAAGGCAGCGCGAATCGCCAGCTGCCCGCGCAAGGTCGTGGCTGAGGGCGCCGCGATGCCAGATAACTGCAGGTCGGCGACGATGCTGGCATTGATCGCATCAGCGTGCATTGCATCGTCACCCTCGCAACGGTAGCGAAAACAGACAATATTGAGCGCCACGGGTGCCAGCAGTTCCAGTTCGGGCATGTTGGTGATCTGTGCCTGCATATACCGCGCCAGTGCACAGGTATTGGCGATGACGGCGCCTAATTGATCGGCGCCATACACATTGATCATGAACCAGGTCTTGAGCGCCTTGAAGCTGCGCGAGAGATCCGGGCCGAAGTCGCACGGCCATGGGGAACCGGCGGCCATACCGCGCTCGTCGCGTCGCAGGTAAGCGACCGAGGCGGCAAAGGTGTCGAGGTGTTGGGCGCTATCACGCACCAGCAAAAAGCCGGCATCATAAGGTACCTGGGCCCATTTGTGAAAATCAAACGCCACCGAATCGGCACGCTGGATGCCGTGCAGAAGCGGGGCGATTTCCGGCGCCAGCATGCCCAAGGCACCAAAGGCGCCGTCGATATGGAACCAGAGCCCTTCCTCACGCGCGATGTCGGCGATCCGATCCAGTTCATCAATAGCGCCCACGTCGACCGAGCCGGCGGTGGCCGCCACAAAGAAGGGCGTATAACCTGCTGCGCGATCTTGCGTAATCGCTAAGCGCAGCAGCGACAGATCCATTTTAAACTGGCTGTTCATCGGGATCATGCGCAACGCATCGGTGCCAAAGCCGGCCAGATCCAGCGCCTGCGCGACACAGCCGTGCGCACCTGCGGAGGTATAGGCCACCAGTTTTTTGCCACTGGCGGCCAGTCCTTGTGCGCGTACTTCCCCACCCAATGCAGCGGTGCGGGCGATCCACACGCTCATCAGATTGGCCATCGAGGTGCCGGTGACGAACAGGCCGCTGGCAGTGTCTGGAAAGCCGAACAGGTCACGGATCCATTCGACGATTTGTCGCTCGACGGCGACCGGTATCTGATCGCGCCCACCGACATTGGCATTCAAGCCGGCGGCCAGCATGTCAGCCAGCATGCCCACGGGCGTACCGCCACCCTGTACCCAGCCCATGAAGCCGGGGTGGGCATTGCCGATACTGTAGGGCAGAATCTCTTGCATGAAGCGCGCATGAACCGTGCCGATGTCGGTCGGCGCGTGCGGTAAGGGTGCATGAAAAGCATCGCGCACGTCTTGCGGTGCAGGCTGCCATACGGGCTTTTCACGCAGATCACGCACATGGTCGAGCATGTCGTCGAGCATGCGGTGGCTGTGCGCTCGGAAGGCTTCCCAATCCTGCGGATCAAGGGAAGTTGATTTTTTTATGGGCATATTTTTTGGCATTCTCAGCGGGTATCCACGTCTGTGAAGAACGCTATTTTATCCCACGCGCAGAACCATGCTGGGAATCTGCGCTTTTGGACGATTAACCCAGCACGATATTGAGCGGCGAGAGGCCGATCAGCGTTACGGCTGCACTGGTATCGGTCGCGGTGATGGCGTGTGCAATGGCCATACCTTGCGTGATCGATGCATCGGCAGTGGTAAAACTGAGCCCCATGTCGATCGAAAACGATTTAGCGACGGCGACTTTATTGTCGAGCAAATTGGCCACCCAGCCCCAGGTCGCATCGCCTTTGTAGGCGTGGGCAGCGCCGAGGATCGTCGATACCAGCGAGCCGCGGGTTTCGGTGCCGGCGGTGAGCAGATCGGTCCAATACTTCATGCCGCCAGCATCCGCACCTTCTGGCCGTCCGAGCACATTCTTATACACGACGTTAATGAAATCCGCGGTCGTCATGCTGGCACTGAAACCGGTCAGGCTGGCATATTGCACGCCCACGCCGTAAAACGTCTCGGCGATTTGTCTGGTCGACTGGCCGCCGGTGAACTGATCAATCCAGTAGGCCATGCCATCGCCATCCGGGATGCGGTTAAAGAAGGCGACATACAATTCCATGAGTCGCTGCACATCGGCTGCTGGCGCTGCGGCGGCCTTGGCCTGCACGCTCAGATTGACGTTGTAGTCGCTGAACTTAAGCGATTCGACATTGGTGAGAAAGTCTGTGCCATCGGTGCCATGATTATCACGCACTTGATAGGCCGTGCCAGTGCGGGTCAGTGTGTAGTCGGCCAGTTTGCCGCTGTAGACCGCAGTGTCGGTGCCGTTACCGCCATTGATATTGTCGTTGCCTACGCCGCCGGTGATCGTGTCGTTGCCATCCCCGCCGTTAATCGTGTCGTTACCGACTGTGCCGATGAGGGCATCATTGCCGGTGCCACCATTGACGACCGGTGGGGAGCCGGTGGTAAAACTGTAGCTGCTGGTACCCGCATAATTATTACCGGCCGCATCCTTGAGGCTACCGGCATCAAAAATCAGCTTGTATCCACTGGCGTAATTGAGATCCGCGCTCGGATTAACGGTGACCGTGTTGCCTGAAATTGTGACATTGCTGCTGGCGGCATCATAAACAGCGACGACAGTACCGTCGGCTAAGGTGAGCGAAATATTACCGGTCCCGCGTACCACCGATTCGCTGAACGTTGCGATGAGATTGCTGCTTGGCGTGACGCCAATGGCTTGCGAGGCAGGGTTAAAGCTGCTGACGGTCGGCGCGATCAGATCAGCAAAATATGTTCTGAGATCGACGACCACTTTTTGACTTTGAAAGTAAAGCAGCTCCACGTTATACAGGGTAGCGTGCACCGGGCTGGCACCGGAAATCGAATCAACCTTGACCGCGCCATCTGACATCAGGGTGAATGCATAGCGACTCCGCAGTTCCGTACCAAAGTCAATGCTATCGACCCCACCCAATGCATCCAGAGTAAAGGTAATGGCATACTCTGGCATCGTGAATTTATCGTTTCCTTGGGTAGCGGTAGCCATAGCGGTAACTTTATAAAATTGAAGTGAAGGTGATGCTGGTTCTTGGTGTTAGCTTAATTTCTTTACGTGCGTGATGCCATGCCGGTCAACGGCCAGATAATTCATTCCCGAGGCCTCTAAAAATTCCAGACCTTCCGCCTGTTTGAGCATGGCGATGGTGCTGCAATTACCTGCCACGACCGCCAGCGGTGCGATCACGCTCACGCTTCGCCAATGAGTAACAGGCTGGCCAGTATGCGGATTGAGCACATGGCAATACCGCTGACCGCCGATTTCAAAATACCGCTCGTAGTCACCGCTGGTGGCCAGACCGCCACTTTCCATGGGGATGGTCGCTACCATCTTGTTGTATTGGCGTGGGTCCTGGATCCCCATCATCCAGGGCTGATCATCCGGTTTGGGGCCGATGACGCGCATATCGCCGCCCAGATTGACGTAGCCGTGACGCACACCGTTCGCATACAGAAGGGCGGCGGCGCGATCGGCAGCGTATTCCTTGCCGAAGCCACCGAAGTCAATTTCCATACCGGCGATGGGCAGCCGAATTTTTTGCGCAGCGCGTTCGACTTTTGACCAGCCGATCAGTCCGAGCAGGGCCGCCAGATCTTCGTCGGTGGGCAGCTGGGCAGTTTTAAAATTCCATGCACGCCGTAATACGCCGGCAGTGATATCAAACAGCGCGTCACTGGTCTGATACAGCGCATCGGCGTAATTGAGTAAAGACCAGGTTTCGTCGTCACAGTGCACCGCATCCAGACCTGCTGCGGCATTGATACGCGAAACGATGCTGTCTGCCTGATAGCGTGAATACTTTTGTTCGATGCGTTGTACCTCGGCGATCGCTGCCTGCGCCAGTGAGCGTGCTTGCAGTTCATCAGGCATGACCAATACCACTTCACAGGCACTGGCCATCGCCTTAAAGGGGATACGTAGTGGCGCTGTGGGTGAAATTGGCAGTGCGTCGGTCACGATATTGTTGCGCCTAGATGTTGCTGCGATCATTAAAATTGACGCGATACGCCAAGTTGAATACTGCGGAAATTAAACTGTAAAAGATCCGGGCTGCCCGTACCAAAAACGCGCCAGCTTGAACGCTGAGTATAGTGTTCATACTTGACGTCCACCAGCCAGTCGGCGTTGAGCTGCTTGACCAGCTTCAGACCCAGGGTGGCGGCGCCGAAGGCAGACAAGCGCTGGTCTTCAGAAAAATAGACGGCATTTTCCGGTGGGTCAGGTGGGAAAGGGTAGGCGTTGCGGTCCGCATTGACGTAAAAGTTGGCCGCACTTTGTGAATACAGCCGAACTTGCGGCGTGGCGGTCCATCCCATTGGCAGCGGCTGCACATATTCCAGGCCCAGTGTGTGCGCCTTGATTCCCCATGAGTCGGAAAAATACCGATAGCTCAAACGGGCAGTCCCTTCCGTCATATCGATATGATGATTCCAGCGCGTCATGAAGGTGCTACTTTGACGTTCCCGTGGTCGTTCATCAAAGACCTTATAGGGATCCGTGTAGTAGCCATGTCCAACTGTGTATCCCAAATTGACTTGAATAATGTCGTGCGTCGTCATGATCTGAGTAACGCTCAGCAGCGTGCTGACGACAAGTTTATTTTCGTTGCCGACGATGCGTCGGTTTGGCTTGATGGTGTCATTATTGACGCTGATACCCGCCGACCAGGTCGTGTTCTTGTCTTCGCTGGTGCGGCTGCCCTTGGCGGATAGGCTGCGCGATAGATAATCCGATTCCTTCGACAGGCTGGCGCCCAGGGTGTAACTACCTTCTGGCAGATAACGCGTGACGTCAGTTTCAATCGCGCGCCGCTGATCCTGCATTTTTATCAGCGCGGAATCGTGATAGGCCGGCGAGGCACCAGAGATCCCGTCATAGGTCATCATGCCACCGACCGCCCATTCCCCTGCAATCGGCGCCAATATACTGAGCGCAGAAGTCTTCACGCGGATGCGGTCAGCAGCCGGCTGACTGTCGAGATAATCCAGATATTTGAAGCTGATCAGGCCACGCTCGGGCGCGTTTTCAGCCTGCACTGTGGCGGCGAATGGCAGCGCCAGTGCGGCGCTCATGAGGGCTAGGCCGATGTGCTGGCCGGAAGTACTGGATTTCATTTCGGTCGATTTCACTTCAGCGGGTTTGATAGTCGATTTTTTTCTCAGCGCAGTACGCATGGGTTTGTCTCCGATTAAATGGGGGGATGTCAGTTACAGCCACATCCACCGCCCCCAACACCCGCGCCACCTGCTGCGCCCTCTTTACTGCTATAGGTATGCTCGACAAAGGCGGCATCGAGCTGATCGCCTTCGAAGGTCATTTCCGGTCGCGCCAACACGCCGCGTTCCCACGGCTGCACACCTTGCACGATGCCGCAGGCTGAGAGCACCGGCAGTGTCAGCAGCAGCAGGATTTTTTTAAATGTCGCCAGTGTGCGAAATGGTTTCATGACCCTATCCCTGAATTGAAATTCGTTAAATCGAGCGTAGTGCATCCGCTAAAGCGCGCTACAGCAGGCGCAAGACGGTTCATTCATTTTCTTTAAGATTGAGCGCTGCGCGAATCTGCCGTTCCAGGTCACCGCGCTGATCATCTTTAAAACCGCTGTGCACCATGAGCACCTTGCCCTCTGCGCTGATCAGCACCGAAGTGGGCATGCCTTTGATGGCATAGGCTCGCGGCGCCTTACCGGCCTGATCAAAGGCGACTTCGAAGCGCGCCGCATTCGTACTCAGAAAATTTTTCGCGTCATCCGGTTTTTGGTCGACATTGATACTCACCACGCGTAGTCCCTTGGCGCCGTAGCGGGCCTGCATCTCGTTCATCCAGGGGAAGGATTGTTTGCAGGGACCGCACCATGAGGCCCAGAAATCAAGGTAGACCAGCTTGCCTTTGTAGTCGTTAAGTTTGACGGCGGAGGTGCGCCCAGGCAGATCAAAATCCGGCGCTGCTTGACCTACTTCGACGGCCTGCGCGGGCAGGTTGAAGGCGGCTGCCATGAAGAGAAGGACGGCGCGAGCGATGGTCTTGCTCAGGATGGACTTTGGGTCGATGCCCTGTGCGGGAGAAAAATTTTTCACAATGTACCTTATGTAAAGGATGCTGCGGCAACGTTTTCTGGAAACAACTTTAGCAACGAAAATCGGCCATGGATTTCTTTCCCGTAGAAGAATATTTTCATGTTGCATAGTAAATACATTTACGGAATGCCCGCCGCCGTCAACGACTGCATAAACGCGTCTGCATTCTGATAGCCGATTACCTGATACCGTACTCGCGGTGAAGTCTCACGGTCAAAAAACAGAATCCCTGGTGGGCCGAACAGTCCGAAGCGTTTGAGCAGCGCTTTGTCGTCCGCATTATTGGCCGTCACATCCGCGCGCAGCAGGCGCACCTTGCTCAGGCGTTCGCGTACCTGCGGATGCGTGAAGGTGAAGTTTTCAAATTCTTTGCACGCTACGCACCAGTCCGCATAAAAATCGAGCATCACCGGCTGGCCCTGTTGCTGTGCCTGTTTCAGAATGCTGTCGAGCGCTGCGATGCTGGTGACCGGTTCAAATGCCAGGTCATTACGCGCCGACGTTTTACTGCTGCCGGAGGCATTGCTGTCAGCGCGCAGATGCGCTAATGGCTGGAGAATCGACTGTCCGCCAGAAGCAGCACCGATGAGCAGCAATAAGGCCATCGCCGCCAGAATCGCGCCCAGGGTACGCGCAGCGATAAGCTGGCTTGATTGCTGCGGCGGTGCGCTGCCAAACAAACCCAGCAAGGCCGCAGCGATCATCAGCCACGCCGACCACAGCAGCATTTGCGCGACCACCGGCAGCACCGGCGTCACCATCCAGATGGCTGTTGCTACCAGCAGCATGCCAAAGACATGCTTGACCCGTTCCATCCAGCTACCCGTGCGCGGCAATAAACTGCCGGCCGACAAACCGACCAGCAGTAGCGGTACGCTCATGCCAAGCGCCATGGTAAATAAGGCCAGCCCACCCAAGACCACGTCGCGGGTTTGACTAATGTAGACCAGCGCCCCAGCCAGCGGTGCGGCGACACAAGGGCCGACGACCAGCGCCGAAATTCCGCCCATCAAAAACACGCCGACAAATGATCCGCCCTGAAATCGATTCGACAAGTTGACGGCACGATTTTGCAGCGCGCTGGGTAATTGCAATTCGTAAAAGCCAAACATCGACAAGGATAAAATAATCAGCAGGACCGCAAAGGCACCCAGTACCCAGGCATTCTGCAAGGCGACTGCCAGGCCTTCACCGGCCAGACCTGCTGCCACGCCAAAGCCGGCATACACCAACGCCATCCCGAGCGAGTAGGTGAGGGCGAGTTGAAATCCTTTGAGGCGGCTAACATGGCCCTTTTGACCGGCGATCAGCGACGATAAAATCGGCACCATCGGCAATACACAGGGCGTGAATGCCAGCAGCAAGCCGCCCAGCCAGAATACGAACAGGGTGTGCAGCAGGCTGCCAGAGGCGAGGGCGGTGGTGATGCTATCAAGGCTCGAACCTGGGGCCGCGCCAGCACCAGGGACGGAGCCAGGTGAGGCTGGATCGGCCGAAGCGTTGGTGCTGGACGATAAGGCGTTTGCGCCCGGTGAGAGCTTCTGTAATAGTGAGCTGGGTGGCGAAAAAGCAGCCGCAGGATTGGCCAGCGTTACTTTATTTTGTGGCGCACCAAAGCCGCTTAAGGCGACCGTGATTTGCGCCGTATCCGGTGGGTAGCACAGACCCGCATCGGCACAGCCCTGCCAGCCCACGCTAATCGGCATCGCTGCGCTGCCTTGGGTGAAGTGCAGATCGATATCGAGCGCACGCTCATAAATCGTCATGGTCTTATCGAAATTAGGATCGAATTGCTCTTTTCCCTTTGGCATGACGAGTGGCGACCATTTCACCTCAGGCGCATCGGACTGGACGCTGAGGCGGTCGCGGTAGAGGTGGTAGCCGGGAGCAATGACCCAATGCAGCCGAACTGTCTTGGCGTCGATCGCGCTAGCGGAAAAGACAAACGCCTGTTCAGGCGGGAGAAAATCGTCGGCCAGTGCGGGTACGGTCACCAGCCCGAATAGCAAACCTAGCGCAAGAAGTCGACCGATGCAGCGGGATTTCAATGACATTACAAGACTTTCAATCAATAGATGAAGCCGTAGATTACCTTGTCTTGTGCAAGCGGGCAGGGCATCTAGAAACCCTATTGTCGACGATGGTTTGGTTCTGTGCAACAACCGGGGGTGTATTTAATTTTGTTCCGGCGATGGTACTTTTGCGTTGCATCTGGGATAAACAATGCGATTTGCGCTAAGTACTTGAATTATTGCAGAAAAAGCACAATAGACTGGCGTTAATTCGTAACACTTACTTACAAAGAAGGCTGTCGCTTAAGATGCGTCATTTGTTGAGGAAAATTTCAAAACAAATGAAGCTGAAGTCGAAGTTACGAAATTTACCCAAGGCATATCAAAAGCAACTTAATCAATTCTCGCGCTGACTAACTACCGTCTTTTGCAACCACCTTTGATGGCGGCAAGCTCAGCTTGAGTCCTGCATCCCAACACTGCATTAATCGCTGGCCGATTTCTTTGAATTCGCTTCGGTCACGCATGTACTGACTGACATGTATTCGGGTCGCAGAAACCGCATCGGCGACGCGTTCTAAAGTCTGCGCTACCTGTTCACTCGTCAGCCCACAATGGAGTCGGCCAAAGTCGAGTAATTTGCGGGCATTCGGAAAGCGTTTGGAACCGCCCAAGGTGAGCGCTAAGGTATCGCTCGGAATGTAGAGCTTGGTCGAGACAATGTCGTAGGTCGGCGCCAAAGAAACGGGCGCCTTCGCTGAGGCATATAAAACACCAAAATTTTTCAGATGGGCGTCGCCGTTTTGCACAATGCATGACACGACAAAAGATGTGAAGAAGGTCGCCAGCGCTTGCTCTCTTTGCGCGGGCGCGACGAACTCGGCAATGCGTTTGGCGAGTTGTTCGTAGCTGGCGTCGTACTTTCGGCTGGTACCAACGCCATGCAGCGAACAAAAATCTTCAAAGCCGAGGTAGACGTCGTCTTTGATGCGATCAAATCGCTCAATGACGAGGAAGCGACCATTGTCAGACAGCTGCAGATGTGGAATCGCGAGACCTGCCTGGCGGGCGATTTGCATGCAAAAAAACTCATTGGCAGCGAGTTCTGGAAATTCTTTTGGATCAAAGGTTTTGACGATATGCGTTGCGTCAAAGGTCGTTACACGCCCTTCGCCAACATGCGTATCCTGGTCGCACAAAAGCACCTTGGGCTGTACGCCGGATACGCCAGAGCTTGCCGCGTAGCGTTCCATCAGCATGTGCAGTAAGTCTTGCGTATCTTTGGCATGCAAGATTTCCTTGATGCTTTGCGGTGGTGCTTTCGCTTGGGATGGGTCGGCGTAGTAACGCAGGCGGCCAATTTGACTATTGGCGAGTAGGCGCAACATGGCAAGATCATCAAAGCCTGAAATAACTTTACTAAACCGGAGCAGGATGGTTCGTCGCAGTTCGCCTTCCGGCAGATTCATCTGAAAAACCGGGTGCAATTCGTCGTATAGATAGCTCTCGGTTTCTACTGGCATGGTCAGCGAAATCGCTGCATCACTTTGACATTGGAGGTCGTAGGTAAAGACGAAGCGTCGCGATTCGGCGCGATCGATGACCCCCGCTAGAACCGGGTCTGTCCGGGCGGGGAGAGGTCGGTTCACCCACACTGGGGTTTTCATTGCGCCTCTTTCGTGACGGGTACGCGCTGCGCGCGTTGTCGATGACTTGTGATGACTTCTTTGGTAGAACGCTCAGCCTCTGCCGCTTCTCTTACTAGTATGCGCAAGGTTGGACGTGGCTGAGCCGCTTGAAGATGCAAGGCCATTCCCAGGTGATCGCACAGGACCATCATTTTTCGTATGCCGAGCTCGGCCAGACGTCCATTTTCCAGGCGGCTAAGCGTGGCGCGTGAAACGCCGGTCTCTGCGCATAAATCGGCTTGCTTGATATTTTTTTGCAAGCGGATTTCTTTAATTGCAACGCCCAGTTCGATCATGTTCATAATGCATCCAATACTACACATTAAGTATGTTAATGAACTTATTGTATCGTATGTGACGCATTATTGCGTCTTTTTAAGTGACGCAAAACGATTAAGACTGTTTAGGGCAATTGATCGTCGGATTGATCGCCAGCGAGGGCTGGTTGGGGTCGATATAGACTTTACCGTCGACCACATGGGTAGCGTAGGTGCGCAGCGGGGTCATGCAAGGTGGAGCGGCGACTTCGCCGGTGCGGATGTTGAAGGCGCCGTTATGAAAATCGCATTCGACAACATCACCATCGATATAGCCTTCCGACAGAGAGCCTGGACCGTGGGTACACAGGTCGTCGGTCACGTAAAACTCACCGTCTAAATTAAACACGGCCAGGCTGAGGCCATTTTTTTCGACTCTGGTCGCGCCATTCGGTGCAACATCGGCGCTGGCACACAAGTCAAGCAAATCGAGAATATTGAAGGCAGTTTTGTCGTTCATGAGGGCGGTCGTTCTAAGCAAAATAGTTTGGTTGAAAGCGGCGTGATCAGTCTTAAAGTTGATGTCTGGCATTGACACCGCAAGGGGTCTAATGATATCGTAATTTTTGTATTAGGAACAGCGTTCCATATAAAGGAACAGCAATTATTCTGGAACGAAAATTAGATTCATGCCCTTTGAGCAATGACTTAAAAGCCAATCATCACCGACAACACCACCCCTTTGCAAGGAAAATAACATGACGCGCCGCGAACAAAATGAAATGCTGACACAGACCGGTCCGGATACGCCGATGGGAGATCTATTCCGTCGTTACTGGCTACCGGCCCTCATGTCGAGCGAGCTGCCTGAAAATGACTGCCCGCCGGTCCGCGTTCAACTGCTTTCAGAGCGCATGATTGCCTTTCGCGACAGTGAAGGCAAGTTAGGTCTGATGGATGAATTTTGCGCGCATCGCGGCGTCTCGCTGTGGTTCGGTCGCAATGAAGAGAACGGCCTGCGTTGCCCTTACCATGGCTGGAAATATGACACGACAGGTCAGTGCGTCGATGTACCTTCCGAGCCGGTCGAAAGCGGCTATTGCAAAAAGATCAAGCTGAAGGCATATCCGCTAATCGAGCGCGGCGACATTTTGTGGACTTACATGGGCCCGCCTGAACTACAGCCAGATCTGCCGGAATTTGAATTCGCCATGGTCGGTCCGAAAAAGCGTTTCGTCTCCAAGCGTCATCAGGAATGTAATTATTTGCAGGCCATGGAGGGTGGTATCGATTCCAGCCATGTCTCCTTCCTGCATAGCGGTGCCTTGGAGCGCGATCCACTGTTTAAGGGCGCCAAAGGCAATCAATATAATCTCAAGGATTTCCAGGTTAAGTTTGAAGTCGTCGAATCCGAAGGCGGATTACTCATCGGCGCACGGCGTAATGCCGAGGACGGCAATTACTACTGGCGCATTACGCAGTGGGTCATGCCATGCTTTACGGCGATTCCACCGCGCGGCGATCATCCGATCCACGGTCATTTCTGGGTCCCGATTGATGACAATACTTGCTGGTCATGGAGCTACGATTATCACGCCACGCGTGATCTGTCGGAGGTCGAAGTGCAGGCCATGAACGATGGCCACGGTATTCACGTCGCGCTGATTCCGGGGACCTTCATCCCGGTGCAAAACAAAGACAATGACTACCTCATGGACCGTGCCGCACAAAAGGCCCGTATCACCTACAGCGGCATTTCTGGCATTGCGATTCAGGATTCGTCGCTGCAGGAAAGTATGGGATATATCGCCGACCGGAGTAAGGAAAATCTGGTCTCGACCGACAACGGCATCATCATGGCGCGTCATCGTCTGCGTAAAGCAGCGCAAGCCTTGCAAAAGGGTGTGCCGCCACCAGGTCTGCCGGCAGCCACCCATCGTGTGCGTTCAGCGGCACTGGTGTTAGGGCCCGATGTCGCGTTTAAGGATGCTGCGAAAGAGGCGCTGATGGCAATCGATGGTGTGCCGTTCACCTCGGTTTGATGCAGGTAAGTGTTTGCGTGAGCGTGCGCTGTTAAGCATACGATGATAAGTAAGCAGTGCTAGGCGCAGCCAAAAAAACGCCTGCTCATCTGGCAGCGCTGGATCGTGTTCTGGACTGGACACGCCAGCGCTTCGAGTTGACGCAGGCGGAAGCGGTTCTGGTCACCGAGCTCGCTTGCGCACTACCGGGCTGCCCACCGTTGGAAACCGTGGTAGCGTTCTGGACCATGGATACAACGCGTCATCACTTCAAAATATTCAAGCCGGTCGAAGAAGTCAACGAAGAAGATCTGCCGTATCGCTGGCAAAAAAAATCGCTGGCCGAACCGGAAGGCTATGGCTGTGACTGCTGTTAGTTAAACGAACCGGCGATGTCAACAAAACAAGGAGCACCCACATGGCGGCGCAAAAACTAAAGACCGTATTCCAGACCCTGGGACACACCGAAGCACTCAAAGACGGCAGTATCAAGCCAGCTAGTTTTGATTTTGAATTCGAAGAAGTCTCGGCCATTATTCAGGCCTTCCGTCGCATGGCGCGCGGCACTGAATTTGATATCAGTGAAATGGCCATCACCACGTATCTGTGCGCTCGTTCGCATGGCAAGCCCTTTACTGCCCTGCCGATTTTTCTGGTGCGCGCTTTTCATCATGGCGCCATCCTGCATAACACCACGCTCGGCATCACCCATCCCAAACAGCTCGAAGGTAAAAAAGTCGGCGTCAATCGCGGCTATACCGTCACTACGGGTGTGTGGGCGCGCGGTGTGCTGCAAGATCAGTACGGCGTCGATCTGTCGAAGATCACCTGGGTCTTGTCGGGCGATGAACATGTCGCCGAATACGTCGCGCCCGCCAATGTGGTGCCGATTGAAGCGGGTAAAAAGGTCGATGAGATGCTCATCGCCGGTGAACTCGCTGCCGCTATTGGCGTCGTGGTAGAGCACCCTGATGTGCAGCCACTGATCCCGCAGGCGCAGCAGGCGGGTCTGGATGCCTTGCAAGCCACCGGCTACTATCCGATTAACCATACGCTGGTCGTGCGCGACGAATTACTGGCCGCGCAGCCCGGTCTGGCGCGTGAATTGTTTGAACTTTTTGCCGAGGCCAAGCAGCGTTATCTGGTGCGCCTGCGCGGCCAGCAGATCGCTGTGCCGAACAAGAGCGATCTGTTATATCAAAAGGTCATGGCACATGGTCAGGCCGATCCGCTGCCGTATGGCATAGCGCCAAATCGTGCCATGATCGAGGCCGTGATGCGCCTGGCCACACAGCAGGGCATCATCCGTCAGCCCTTCACTGTAGAAGAATTATTCGCCGCCGGTACGCACGATCTGATCGGTTAAGCCGCACAAGCAGCAAGCATTGAATCACTTACATCATTAAGGAATAACATGGAATCCAATCAGACTGCGGTCACCATCCCCGCTCTGCAGCAAATGAAACGCGACGGCAAAAAGATCGTCGGCGTCGTCGCCTGGGATTACCAGATCGCGAAAATTGTCGATCGTGCCGGCGTTGACATCGTCTCTGTGGGCGATACGGTCGGTATCAATTTGTGGGGCCATCCGAATCCCTTTGAGATCACCATGGAAGAAATGCTGGTGGTCTGTAAAGCGGTGCGCCGGGGCGTTAAGCGCGCCATGGTCAGTGCTGATTTTCCGTATGGTCCGCTGCAAGAAGGCACCGATGCCGCTGTGCGCGCGGCGATCCGCATGGTGAAGGAAGCGGGCGTAGATATGATTAAGCTCGATGGCGCAGCTGATTTTCCAGAAACCGTCACGGCGCTCGCCCGGGCCGGGATTCCGGTGTTCGCCCAATTCGGCATCACGCCACAGACTGCGCTGCAATACGGTATCCCTTACAGCGCAGCCAATAAGCCCGGCGCCATCGTCACCGAAGCCATGACGGCGCGGCTGATTGAAGAAGCTAAGCGCTTAGAAAGTGCCGGCGCCTCGCTGCTCGACTTTACCAATTCCGGACCGATTGCCGGTGCTGCAGTCGCCGCTGCGGTAAAAATTCCTGTGATCGGTGGCTTTGGTGGCGGCCCGTGGCTGGACGGCCGCATGCGTATGGCGCACGCTGCCATCGGCTATGCTGAAAGTAATATCGATTCGGATGTGGAAAGCTACGCTAATGTGGCCAAGATCACGCTCGACGCCATCACTGCCTATGCCGGTGATGTACGCGCCGCGCGCCAGATCAAGGGTGCTGTGCCTGTCGTTAAACCTGCGGCCTGATCGGAATCTTATGCCTACTGCTGTCATCGACGGTATCGTCACCCGCTACGACCTGATCGGTGCCGGTCCACCGCTGTTGATGTTTTCACCCGGCGGCTTTAATGCGACGATCGACACGTGGTCGTCGCTGGGCATTTATGCCCGGACCAAGCCACTCGATCATTTAAGCAAACACTACACCTGTATCGTCTTTGACCGGCGCGAATGTGGTCAGTCTGGCGGTCGAGTGGAGCGGGTGACCTGGGCTGATTATGTCGCGCAGGGTAAGGGCCTGCTCGATCATCTCAACATCCCGCAAGCGCATCTGATGGGTGGCTGTATGGGCTGTAGTCCAGTGACGGCTTTCGCAGTCGCGCATCCCGAGATGGTGTTGAGCATGTCGCTGATCTGGCCGGTCGGCGGGGTACGCTACCGGCTCACCGGACATCAGCGCTTTGCCGAGCATCTGGCCTATGTGCATCAGCATGGTCTGGCACAGGTCGTCGCGCTGGTGCAAAAAGAGGGCAAACCTTTTGGCGCTGATCCGCGTGGTGGACCTTGGGCGTCGGTGATCGCGCATGATGCGGCCTTTGCCGAAGCGTATGCGCAGCAGAATGTGGAGCAATACAAGTTGATCGTCGCCGGTATGGCCCGCACATTGATCGACCGCGATACTGCACCAGGCGCCGAGCCGGAAGATTTACTGCAGCTGGCCATTCCCACCCTGATCGTGCCAGGCAAAGACAATTCGCATGCGACTTCGGCCGCGCGCTATCTGGAAGAATGTATCCCGGACGCGCAATACTGGGACGTGGCCGTCGCCGACCAGACCGAAGAAGCCAGCGCGGAGCGGCTGTTAGCCTTCCTTGCGGCCGCTACGCCGCATTAAATAACGTATTGAATAATTCCCTTACAGGACACAGCACGCCATGATCATCGATACCCATTGCCATTACACGACCGAACCACCAGCGCTGCATACCTTTCGCGATAAGCAGCTGGCAGGTCTGGCTGATCCGGCGCGCAAACCTGCGACGACCGATCTGGGCATCAGCGATGAGGCACTGATCAAAAGCGTCGAACCGCAGCTCAAGCTGCAACGTGAGCGCGGCAGTGATCTGACCATTTTTTCGCCCCGCGCAGCCGGTATGGCGCATCACGTTGGCACCGAAGCGACCAGTCATCAGTGGGCCACCGTCAGTAATGACCTGATCCATCGTCTGTGCACGCTGCTGCCGAATAATTTTGTCGGCGTTGGTCAGCTGCCGCAGTTTCCCGGTGTCTCACCGAAGAACTGTATTCCTGAACTCGAGCGCATGGTCAACGAATTGGGTTTTGTGGGCGTGAACCTGAATCCCGATCCTTCCGGTGGCTATTGGACCGACCCACCGCTGATTGACCGTTACTGGTATCCGATCTATGAAAAGCTCGTGGAACTCAACGTGCCGGCCATGATTCATGTGACGTCCTGCTGTAATCCGAATTTCCATCACACCGGCGCGCATTACATCAACGCCGACACCGCGGCCTTCATGCAGCTCATTCAGGGCAATCTGTTCAAGGATTTCCCGACCCTGAAATTCGTCATTCCCCATGGCGGTGGCGCGGTGCCGTATCACTGGGGTCGTTACCGCGGTCTGTGCCTGTCGATGAAAAAGACCCAGCTCATGGATCACGTCATGAATAACGTGTTCTTCGATACCTGTGTTTATCATTTGCCCGGCATTGAATTGCTGACCAAGGTGATCCCGGTCGAGAACATCCTGTTTGCCTCCGAAATGCTGGGCGCTGTGCCAGGCATTGATCCGGAAACCGGCTTTGCCTTTGACGATACCAAACGCTACATCGATCAGGTACAGGGACTGTCTGAGGCCGCGCGGTATAAAATATTTGAGGGCAATGCGCGCCTGGTTTATCCGCGTCTGGACGCCTTGCTGACGGCCCGTGGCCATGCAGCGCAGACGTTTTAATACCAGGCTTTAATACCAGGCGCACTTAACTGTTCTGGTATGTTGAACGGCGTTTCATTTCTTATTGCCCGCCTTGTAGATTGCTCTTACAATGCGTCTAACGAATTCAGCTTCGTCTGACGACGCCATGGGCTTGCGCGATGTTCGCGCGGTCCTGTGCGCAGTGCTGGCGAGTTTCAACAATTTCAGGAGACAGCAATGGCATCGATTCCCCGTTTAAATGGTTTGATCCGCGCGATGGAAGCCGGTCAGCATGCATTTTCTTTGTTCGCACCGTGTGAGGTCGAAACGGCGGTCGAATTGCAAGCTTCAAAATACGATGGCGTCGTGTTTGAAGGCGAACATCGTGGATGGGATATCAAGTCCCTGCGCGACAGCATGCAATATTTGCTCAATCGCGGCCAGATCCTCAAGTCAGGTTCGCCAGCACCAGCGGTGACGCCGATCGCGCGCATTCCTGCTAACGGCGTGGAAAAAAATCAGTTTCTGGCCAAGCAGGCGCTTGACCTGGGCTGCTACGGCATCATGTGGCCGCACATCAGCACGGTTGAAGAGGCGTACAACGCCGTCGCCGCCTGCCGGTATCAGCGCCTCAAGGACAAACCATTGTACGAACCAGCCGGTATTCGCGGTGACGGCCCGATGCAGGCCACCCGTTATTGGGGCATCACGCAGCAGGAATACTACGAGCGTGCTGACGTCTGGCCACTCGCTCCGCATGGCGAAATTTTAGTCGTAATGCAGATTGAAGACACGCTGGGGATTAAAAACCTGCCTGACATGCTTAAAAATGTCCCAGGCATCGGCACCATCCTGATCGGTGAGGGTGACTTGAGCCAGGAGTTAGGCTATGCACGGCAGACTGAGCATCCGGTCGTGCTGGATGCGATGGCCGAGATCGTTTCGATCTGTAAGCAGCACAATGTGATCGTCGGCCATCCGCATGTATCGCCAGCCAATGCCGAGCGGGTAATCGCCGAGGGTTACCAATACCTGATGTGCGCCGCCCCGCGCAATTTCTCGACCCTGGAAAGCACCCGCACATTGGTCGGTCGCTGATCGCTGACAAGAGATCATCGCGTGGGCACAGACGTGCTCATGCAACGCAATACCAAATTATATTGACTGGAGATTGACCGTGGAAAAAGTACTGGCCGCCGTAAAAACAGGTCCAAGCAAGATTGAAATCCGTGAATTCGACATGCCTGAGGTGCCGGAAGATGGCGCGCTGTTGAAGATGGAAGTAGCCGGCATCTGCGGCACCGACGTCAAGATGTACAAGGAACCGCTCAAAGGCGGACCGGTCATCATGGGTCACGAAAATATCGGCTACATCACCAAGGCCGGCCGTGAGTTCACGCGTCGCAAAGGCTTCAAAGAAGGTGACCTGGTCTTCGTAGAACACTACGTCGGCTGCATGAAATGCGAATGGTGCCACAAAGGCGAATACCGTCATTGTGCCAACACCGACTGGCGTGAAAATCCGGAAGGCATCCGTTACGGTTATACCTCGTCCGATAAGCCACCGCATTTGTGGGGCGGCTTTGCCCAATACGCTTACCTGCCATGGAATTCAGTGGTCCACAAGGTACCTGATGGCGTTACGCCTGAACTGGCGGGACTGGTCACGCCGATGGCAAATGGTATTGAATGGTCGCTGCTGGACGGCGGCGTGGGTTACGACTCGATCGTCTTGATTCAGGGTCCGGGTCAACAAGGTTTGTCGCAGACCGTAATTTGCAAACAGGCTGGCGCGGCATTGATTATTGTTACTGGCACCTCGAAAGATGGCGCGCGTCTGGAAGTCGCTAAAACCCTGGGCGCCGATTTTGTGATCGACGTACAAAAAGAAGACCCGCTCGCGCGCATTATGGAAATCACCGGCGGTCGCGGTGTTGACGTGGTGTTGGACTGTACCGCCGGCGCCGGCACTTTCCCGCTCACGCTGGGTATTGAGGCTTGCAAACGCAAGGGCGGTACGATCGTCATGCAGGGCGAGATGGGTAATTTCCCTAACTTCCCGATTGGTAAAGTCACGCTCAAATTCATTACCCTCAAAAGCGCCCGTGGCCACAGCTACCGTGCCTGCGAACTGGCCTTAGCGCAGCTCGCCTCGCATCGCTTCCCGCTTGAAAAAGTGACGACCCATCGTTTTGGTTTGAACGAAGTCGATCTGGCGATCCGTTCGGTGGGCAACGAGGGTCTGCCGGACGTGATCCACGCGTCCCTCATGCCGTGGCTGTAAGTTCCACATGACGCAGGGTCCGTCAGCAGAAAGTGCAGGCGCCGGTACGGTTTCTTTAAGCCGACTTCCGGTGACGATCCTGACGGGCTATCTGGGCGCGGGTAAGACGACTTTATTGAACCGCATCCTGTCGGAAGATCATGGCCGCCGTTATGCCGTGATCGTCAACGAGTTCGGTGAAATCGGCATCGATAACGACCTCATCGTCAATACCGACGAAGAGCTGTTCGAAATGAACAACGGCTGTATCTGCTGCACGGTGCGCGGCGATTTGATCCGCACCCTGCATGCATTGCTGGCAAAAGACAGCAATTTCGCCGCCATCATTATTGAAACGACCGGTCTGGCCGATCCGGGCCCGGTGGTACAGACGTTTTTTGTTGATCATGTTCTGCAGGCGCGCACGTATCTTGATTCGGTCACCACGCTCGTCGATGCCAAGCATATCCTGCTACGTCTGGCCGATAGCCGCGAAGCGGTGGAACAAATTGCCTTCGCTGATCAGATCGTGCTCAACAAGACTGAGCTGGTCAGTGAAGAAGAATTGGCGCACATCGAGACCCGTCTGGCCGTGATCAATTCGATGGCGACGATTCACCGCGCGCAGCGGGCCAACATCGCGCTCGACAAAATACTCGGCCGCGGCAGGTTTGATCTTGAACGCATCGTGGCCCTGGAACCGGATTTTTTGCCGGCCTCGCAAATCGCTGCAGAACATGTGCATGATGCCCACTGCGGGCATGAGCACGATCATCAGCACGACCATCAGCACGATCATCAGCACGACCATCATCATGACCACGACATCCATAGCGTATCACTCAGCTCGCACAAGCCCATGGATAGCGAACGCATCAGTTACTGGCTCAATGGTTTAGTCGCCAGCAAGGGGCAAGATATCCTGCGCGCCAAAGGCATCATTGATGTGCGCGATGATCCGCGACGGCTGGTTTTTCAGGCAGTCCATATGCTGCTCGAAGGTGATTTCCAGCGCCCCTGGTCAGATGGAGAGACGCGCTTTAGTCGGCTGGTGTTTATCGGCCGGCGTCTTGATGAGGCCGCGCTACGGGCTGGTTTTGAATCCTGCATTGCCCACGATGAGGTTTTAGTATGACGCACATAAGTAACGCCCGCGCGGCCACCGATACCCGGCATCGGATCGCGATCCCCAATTCGCAGCCGCGCCATATTAAACTGGTCGGTTTGGGAAGTGGCGGGGCGCGCGTTGTTTCAGATATTGCGACATTAGGACTGCCTAGTGTGCAGATCATTCTGCCTCCTGATGGTGGCGCTACGGCGGCCAATGCCGATTTGCCCGAACTTGCGGGCGCAGAAATGATCTTTCTGGTAGCCTGCAGCGGTGATGAAGCCGCTTGGGCGCCAGTGATCAAGCAGCTGGTCCGTCGTCCGGCCAATGCGGAAGGCATCAGCACAAATGTCATGATTACCGGTATTCTGGTGCAGTCCTCGGCTACTACTGGTGCTGACAAAGAACTGCCAGTATTGCGGGCTGCCTCGGATATGCTCATCGTCACCACTGACGAAAGTTATGTCGCCGATATGCTGCTGATGCTGGGTGCTTAGATAAAAGCTTGGAAAAAAATAGATCGGTTCCATCAGGACCGGCAACATGTGAGGGAAATAATCATGAAAAAAATACTACTGACAGCCATTCTGCTGTGCGGCTTTGCCAGCACAGTTCCGGCGGCGGAAACACTCACCACGCTGCAAGTTGGTATTTCCAGCGCCAGCAGCGACATCGCCTTTTTTATCGCCGATAAGAAGGGTTATTTTAAAGCGGAAGGTTTGGCGGTCGTCTTTACGCCTTTCGATTCAGCGGCCAAGATGGTCGCGCCGCTGGGAGCGGGGCAGCTCGATATTGGCGGGGGATCACCTTCGGCGGGTTTGTATAACGCTGTTGATCGCGGTATCGATATCAAGATCGTCGCTGACAAAGGATCAACGCCCCCAGGCTATGGTTTTCAGCCGCTGCTGATTCGTAAAGACCTGATCGACAGTGGTCGCTTCAAGAGCCTGAAAGATTTAAAAGGCATGAAAATCGCCGGCAGTGCGCCTGGCAGTGCCTCGACGTCGACACTCAATGAAGCGCTGAAAACCGCTGGACTCAAGCCCAGCGATGTGGAGCGGGTATTCATGGCCTTCCCACAGCATGTGCTGGCGCTGCAAAACAAGGCGGTCGATGCTGCCATGACGACCGAGCCATCGGCTACCAAGGCAGTGCAAAGTGGCGCTGCGGTGCGTTTTGTCGGTGATGATGTGCTGTATCCGTATCATCAGCTGGCCGTAGTACTGTATTCGGGCACCTTCATCAAGAATAATCCTGCTGCAGCTAAGCGCTTCATGCGCGCCTATTTACGCGCTGTGCGTGACTACAACGATGGCCTCAAAGACGGCAAAATCGCCGGCCCGAACGCCGACGAGGTGGTGGCGATTCTGACCGAATACACCAACATCAAAGATCCGGCAGTGTATCGGTCGATTACGCCACAAGGCGCAAATCCGGACGGTAAAGTGCATGAGCCGAGTCTGCGTAATGACCTGCAATACTTCAAGGATGAAGGCCAGGTACTCGGCAAGGTCACGATTGAACAGGTACTCGATCAGTCCTTTGTCGAAGCGGCGCTGAAAGATCTCGGGCCATACAATGCCAAACTCGCCAAACCTGCTAAACCCGCCAAAAAATAATCGCATTGCATCCAGAGGCCATCATGAAAAAAAATCTGTTTATTTGCTTGTGTAGCGTCAGCCTGTTGGCCTTGAGTTCGCTCAGCGCATCGACTGCGTTCGCCGCTGATCCGATCGTGGTACGTGTGGGAATCGCCAACGCCAGCAGCGACGTGGGCTTTTTTATCGCCGACAAAAAGGGCTATTTCAAGCAAGAGGGTCTGGATGTCAGTTTTTTCCCGTTTGATTCGGGCGCCAAAATGGTCGCGCCGCTCGGCAATGGTCAGCTCGAAGTCGGCGCGGGTTCGCCAGCCGCCGGTTTGTATAACGCGATCGCGCGCGGCATCGAAATCAAGATCGTCGCCGATAAAGGTTCTACGCCACCCGGCTATGGCTATCAGCCACTGCTGGTGCGTAAAGACTTGGTTGACAGCGGTCGCTTCAAGACGCTCAAGGATTTGAAGGGCATGAAGATCGCCGGTAGTGCCACCGGCAGCGCATCGACCTCGACTTTGAATGAAGCCTTGAAAAAAGCGGGCTTAAAATATAACGAAGTGGAACGTGTGTTTCTTGGCTTTCCACAGCATGTGATGGCCTTGCAAAATAAGGCGGTCGACGCTGCGCTGACGACCGAGCCTTCCGCCACCAAGGCCGTGCAAAGCGGTGCGGCGGTGCGCGTGATGGGCGACGATGTGATTTATCCGAATCACCAGCTGGCAGTGGTGCTTTACTCTGGTACTTTCATCAAGACTAATCCGGATGCAGCGCGTCGTTTTATGCGCGCATACTTGCGCGCGGTGCGTGACTACAA
>CANCDR010000012.1 GCA_947374865.1 Oxalobacteraceae bacterium | reverse complement strand
GGACGTGCAGATCAACGGTCACTTAAAAATCAACAGACTTGTTTCGCATCGGAAAGTAAAAACACCATCAGCGTAGATTGATAAGGCGAGGAATCGTCAGCTTACGCACATTGAAAAATTTGCGACATTCTGCGCTAATTTAGGTTTTTTCATTTAGTCGGTTCGTGATCCGAGAATCAGTTTGCTGACTAAAATATTACGAAGAGAAGCAAGGCTTAGATTTTTTACGTTCGAAGACAAGCAAGGCTTAGATTTTTGACGTTCGACGCGCAGCGAGGCTGTGGTTCTTGAAGTTCGACGCGCAGCGCGGCCTTTGTTTTTCGATGCGAAGCGAGGCAGTGGTAGTTGACTTTGAAGTTGAAGTCCGCATGTAGCGCTGCCAAAAAAATGGCGGGGAAAACGGATCAGAAGTGGGGCTTGTTTGAGCGCAGCGAGTTGGCCCCGCTTCCCGTTTTCCCCGTCATTTTTTTGGGGACCCGAAGGGCAGCGATTTTGCGGTCGCCTTCTTTTGCTTACTTTTCTTGGCGAAGCAAGAAAAGTGAGCGGCTGCCGGGCCGCTCCCGGCTACTCTCCACGGAGTGGCACCCCCTCCGCTTCACCGAAGAAAAAAACTAGTTTCATCAAAAAAAAACAACTCACTTCGAAGAAAAAGCAGACCTAACTTAACCGAAGAAAAAGCATAACTCGCTTCACCAAAGAAAATCCCCACCTCACTCCACCAAACAATTCCGATCTCGCCAAACAAGAATTTTGATTGTTAATAACATAAAAATCCCATAATATAGGAATAAGACATAAACAGTGCAGCATTCAAGTTTGATCCCTTACGCAATAAGGTAAAGGTCGGAAAATTCTTCCATTCCCGCCGCATCCTAGAGTCTGCCAAAGCGATTTATGCACAATAAAAAAATCATCATCGGAGACCCAATGAAGACACCATTTTTAAAAAATTTCATACACCGTTTGCCATCCAGCGCAAAGAATGCCTTGATGTCAGCCGCCTTGTGCTTAGCTACGCCCACCCTACTGCATGCTGCACCAGCCACAGTCAGAGTCGGCACCGCCAGTGTCAGCAGTGACATCGGATTTTTTATCGCCGATAAAAAAGGCTACTTCCGCGACGAGGGCATTGTCGTCACCTTCACTTCATTTAATTCGGCGGCGAAGATGATCGCGCCGCTCGGCGTGGGGCAGCTCGATGTCGGCGGCGGGACCGTCTCAGCCGGTTTGTACAATGCAGTAGGACGCAACATCAACGTCAAGGTGGTCGCTGACAAAGGTTCTATCAAGCCCGGCTATGGCTTCTCAGCGCTGATGGTGCGCAAGGATCTGGTCGACAGTGGCCGTTACAAGTCGTTCAAGGATTTAAAGGGGATGACGGTCGCGGTCGGCGCATCGGGTACCGGCACCGCTTCTGCTCTCAACGAAGCTTTAAAAAAGGGCGGCCTCAAATACAGCGATGTCAATGTGGTAGATCTGGGATTTCCGCAGCACTTTTTCGCTTTCACCAATAAAGCTATCGACGCCAGCATCACCAACGAGCCGACCGTGAGCCTGTCAGTCAAGGGCAAGGTCGCCGTGCGCGTCGCGGGCAATGATGTCGTCTATCCCGGGCAGCAAACGGCAGTGGTGCTGTACTCCGGTGAATTCATCAAAAATCAACCTGAGCTAGGTCAAAAATTCATGCGCGCCTATCTCAAGGGGGTTCGCGATTACAACAATGCACTGAAAAATGGCAAGATTGCCGGGCCCGGCGCCGATGAAATTTTTGCCATCTTAACGGAATATACCGAGATCAAGGATGTGGAAATTTATCGCTCTATCGTGCCGCATGCCTCCAATCCGGATGGTCGCGTCAATGCGGAAAGTCTGCAGAAAGACTATGCATTTTTCAAAGAGCAGGGACTCCTGACAGGTAGCGCGACAGTCGATCAGGTGGTCGATAATAGTTTCGTCGATGCCGCCCTGCGTGATCTGGGTGCCTACAAAGAAAAAAAATGAACGTCGCCCGGCAGCAGTCGGCCCATGCCTGAACTAATACCACACGCTTTACGAGAGAGATTTATGGCAACCGTTGAACAGAACAAAATACTCAGTCAAACCGGTAAAGACACGCCTATGGGGAATCTTTTCCGGCGCTACTGGATTCCGGCTTTACTTGCGGAAGAAATCCCGACGCCGGATTGCCCGCCAGTGCGCGTGAAGCTGCTGTCGGAAAAATTAATCGCTTTTCGCGATACCGAAGGCAAGGTCGGTCTGATCGATGAGTTCTGCGCGCATCGGCGCGTATCGCTTTGGTTTGCGCGCAATGAAGAAAACGGCTTGCGCTGTCCTTATCATGGCTGGAAATACGATGTGAAGGGGGATTGCGTCGACATTCCTTCCGAACTTGACGGCAGTACTTTCTGTACGCAGGTCAAACTGACCGCCTATCCCTGCGTTGAGCGCGGCGGCGTGATCTGGACCTACATGGGGCCGGTTGATCAGATGCCACCTTTGCCCGAATTCGAGTGGGCCATGGTGCCTGATTCACACCGCTATGTGAGCAAACGGCTGCAGGAAAATAACTACCTGCAAGCCATGGAAGGCGGCATTGATGGCAGCCACGTTTCTTTTCTGCATAGCGGCGAACTCAAATCCGATCCGCTGCACAAAGGTACCGAGGGTGCCCGCTATCAGGTCGATACACGACCCAAGTTCGATGTCGCCAAATCGCCAGGTGGACTGGTAATCAGCGCCAAGCGCGGTGCCGATGCCGGTCAGAGTTATTGGCGTGTCACCCAATGGATCATGCCTTGGTACACCATGATTCCGCCTTATGGCGACCATGGCGTGCATGGCCATGCCTTTGTGCCGATCGATGATGAAAACTGCTTCGCTTGGAGCATGACCCATCACCCGACCCGCCCACTCAAGGAAGAAGAATTGCATGCGATGCAAAACGGGCAGGGCATGTATGCTGCGCTGATTCCCGGTACCTATCGTACCGTGGCCAACAAGGACAATGATTATTTGATGGATCGCGCTGCCCAGCAAAGCGGCCGTTTCTACAGCGGCGTGGAAGGCATCGGCATGCAGGATGCCTCTTTACAGGAAAGCATGGGGCCGAATGTGGATCGGTCACTCGAATGTCTAGTCTCCACCGATTTGGCGATTGTGCAAGCGCGTCGGCGATTACTGGCATCCGCTGAAGCCTTGCCCAAGGGTGAAGCGCCACCCGGGCTGGATACCTCGACCCACAGGGTCCGCTCGGCATCGTTTGTGGCAGCATCGGATTTGACGCTGTCACAGATTGATGATTTGTTGCAGGCTAAAGAGGGCTCTGCCCACACCTCGATTTAAATTAGGAGCAGCGCATGCAAGAACACGTTTTCGCCGCAGTCGCGCTCGATCAGCGGCAGGTGGAAGTCAGAGCCTTCGATGTGCCGGCGATATCGGCCGACGCAGGTCTGCTGAAAGTAGAAAAGACCGGCGTGTGCGGTAGTGACTGGCCCTATTTTTTAAATTACCCCAAAAGTAAGGGGCCGATGATTCTGGGTCATGAGACCGTCGGTTTCGTTGCTGCGATCGGTGCCAATGCGCAGGCGCGCTGGGGTGTTCAGGAGGGCGATCGGGTCGCGCTCGAAGAGTATCTGCCATGCGGTCATTGTCATTACTGCCGCACCGGTGAATTTCGTCTGTGCGATGCGACCGATACCGTGATTGGCAACGGCATCCGCTATGGTTCGACGCCGGTGAGTGTGGCGCCATCACTTTGGGGCGGCTACAGTCAATATCAATATTTGCATGCGAACGCCGTGTTTCATAAGGTGCCTGACCATGTGCCGGACACCTTGGCCACGCTTGCACTCCCTTTAGGCAACGGCGTCGAATGGGCATGTTTGCAAGGACGGGCGACGATGGGTGAAGTGGTCGTTATTCAGGGTCCAGGGCAACAAGGTTTAGCCTGTGTGATCGCCGCCAAAGAAGCCGGTGCGGCTTGCATCATCGTCACTGGCCTGACGAATGATGCGCATCGATTGGCCCTGGCCAAAGAAATGGGCGCACATTACACGATCGATATCGAACAAGCTGATTTGCTGGAAGCGGTGGCCGACATCACCCATGGCCATATGGCTGATCTGGTGATCGACTGTGCATCGGGTGGACCCGCCACGGTCGTGTCTGCGATCCAGCTCGCGCGCAAGGGCGGGCGGATTCTTTTATGTGGCAGGAAAGGCCGGCCGATTCCCGAATTCGACAGCGACATCCTGTTTCGTAAAAATCTCACCCTGAAAGGCATGCGCGGACATAGCTATCAGGCGGTTGAGATGGCCATGCAGTTGATTGCCTCCGGCCGCTATCCGCTGGAAAAAATGTGCACCCATATTTATGGCTTACATGATGTTGCCAGTGCCCTGCATACCGTGGGTGGCGAAGGCGATGCAGGTGCGATTCACTGCTGCGTCGATCCGTGGAAATGATGTCATTCTCTCTGCGCAGCACAGCCGCCTTGCAAGGACAGGCATGGCAATTGTTCGCTGCGACAAACTTACTTGAACACCGCCGACCCTAAGTCTTCCCCGATCAAGAAAATTCCGCTCATTCTGTTGACCGGATTTCTTGGTAGTGGCAAAACCACGCTGCTGCGACAGATGCTGACCATGCCAGGCTGGCGCGACACGCTGGTGCTGATCAATGAACTCGGTGCGGTCGGACTAGACCATCATCTGCTGTGGGGTGCCAGCGATCAGGTGCATCTGATGGAAAATGGCTGCCTATGCTGCAGCGTGCGCGATGATTTGGCGGGCGTACTCGAAGACTTATTTTGGCGTCGTCTGCAGCGCCAAATTCCCGCGTATGACAGGGTGGTGATTGAAACCACCGGACTGGCAGATCCTGGTCCGGTCATCGCCACACTGTTATCGAATCCTTTAGTCGCGCAGCGTTACCTGCTCGATGGGGTTCTGTGTACGGTGGATGCCTTGCACGCTGAGCAGCAATTGACGCAGCATCCAGAGTCCTTAGCGCAAGCCATGGCGGCCGATATTCTACTGGTGACAAAGACCGATCTGGCGCACGAGGCGCACAGTGCAGAACTGCAGCGGCGCTTGGAGCACATGAATCCATTGGCCTTAGTGCAGCGCAGCCAAGAAGCCACCCTCGCACCAACATTGTTGGCGGATCTGTCCGTTCGTTCCGCATCCCGCCTGCGAAACGTCCCATCCTATTCAAGGCTTTCTGCCCCGCGCAAACCTCAGGCAGGCATGCTGCTGGGCCGCCCCAGCGACGCTTTTCAGCATGCGGCGGTACAGACACGCTGCCTGCACTTTGACCGGCCATGGGACAGGGCTGCATTGGATCAGGCGCTCGACGCCACGCTGGTTCAGTATGGTGCTGCGCTCTTACGCATCAAGGGCTTGCTCGATATCGTCGATGAGCCCGGTCCGCTGGTGATTCAGACAGTGCAGCAAACGCGCTTTCCCATAGAACGACTGGCGCTTTGGCCGGAAGGCCAGCGGGATAGTTTTGTGGTCTTTATCAGCATCGGTCTTGGGGATTGCGATGTGGGGCATTTATTCCGCACCCACACCCATCCATCGATCAAGACTTTGGCAAGGTAGTCGATTTACGCTTAACAGGAAGTTTAGCGGACTCGATCACAGGCAGTTCTTCGCTGATGACCTGCATAGCCTGTGTTTTGATGCGATGGGAAATCATGTCGGCGCTATGCACCACGCTTTCGGCGATTTGCCGTACTACGTCGGGATCCATGTTGATACGACTCATGGTCAGACTCAGACTGCCGACGATGTTATTGCTCGCATCCAGAATCGGTGCGGCGATACCTGTGGCGCCTGGCGTTACCTGACCTTCGACCGATTCCCAGCCGCGTTGACGGATTTTACGTAGCGTCGCTTTGACTTCTGCCAGGTTATCACCGAGGTTAGCGACCTTGAATTTTTCAGCTTGTAATTCGTATTGTTTGGCGATCACGCGCGGGGCCATGTAAGCCAGGATCACGCGCGAAGCAGCACCTCTGAGCAGTGGCCGCGAACGACCGCGCTCATAATTACTGCGTAGCGCGTTCGGATGGGCTTCCTGATGGATGCACAGTACCCGATTACGGTAGAGCCGACACAAGAGTGCCACGGCCGGTGCGGCTTGCACCAGTTCGGCCATCACCGGACGGCTGACGACGATCAGTGGATCGAGGGTGCGCATCTTGTAATCGAGTTCGGCGATGCGCGGACCAAGGGAGTAGCCAGTGCCGGGTAAGGATGCGATCAGACCGGCGTCGGTGAGCGCCTTGAGATAACGGTAGAGCGTTGAGCGGGGCGCGTTGAGCCGTTCGTGGATAGCCTCGAAGGACAAACCGCTGCTGCGATCTTCCAGAATATCCAGAACCTGTAATATTTTTTTAAAACTTCCTGGTTCCATCGTTGATCGGCCTTTCACATTGCGTCATTATCGAATTTGCATCGAGCTAGTTTGCGCTTACATCGAAATAGCTACCTGACCTCGATTATCGCCGAAATCTCAGGCAAATCGCTTAAATAGTCCTCTGTGCCAGACTGCACTGCTTAAAAGAGATGGCCTGCACCATCACCTCAAGAGTCGGCATCACTTTGAGAAAATTGATCTATAAACGAATTTTTAGGCGACAGATGTGCAATGATGTTATTTCCGGTCATTTGAGGATTTTGCATGTCCCACCAAGCCCAATATCAAAGCAAACTGCGCCCCGCCGAACAGGCTATTCGCCTGGTTCAAAATGGCGACGCCATCATTGTTCCCACAGGCGCAGGCGAGCCGCCGGCCTTGCTGACTGCCTTATCCGAACACCGGCGTGATTACCGCGGCGTCAAGATTTCACAAATTCTGGCCTTGCGTAAGTACGGCTATTTTGATCCCGAAACGGCAGAAAACGTCCAGCATGTGGCCTACTTTTTTGGCGGTGCTTCGCGCGCCGGCGGACAAGCTGGCTGGTCGGACTTTATTCCCAATTATTTTTCAGAAATTCCGAGCATGATCCGGCGCGGTCAGACACCGGCCGATGTGGTGTTTGCCCTGGTCTCGCCGATGGATACGCACGGTTATTTTTCACTGAGTCTGGGCACCGACTACACCATGGCGGCGATCGCCAAGGCGCGGGTGGTGGTATTGGAAGTCAATCCGCATGTCCCGTTTGCGAACGGACGCTGTCATGTGCATATCTCGCAAGTCACGGCGTTGGTGGAAGACGATACGCCCATCATTGAAGTGGGTATGCCGGCCATCGGACCGGTGCAAGAAGCCATTGGCAGCTATGTCGCCGATCTGATCGACGATGGCTCGACGCTACAAATCGGTTATGGCGGGATTCCGGATGCGGTGGTGCTTCAGCTGAGTAAAAAGAAGAACCTCGGGATTCATTCCGAAATGCTCGGTGATGGCATTCTCTCGCTGGTCGAATGTGGCGCGGTGGACTGCAGCCAGAAGACCTTCATGCCCGGAAAAATTATCGGCACCTTTGCGCTCGGATCGAAAAAACTCTATCAATTTATTGACCGTAATCCGATGGTAGAAATGCATCCGTCTGATTTCACCAATGACCCCTATAGCGCTGGTCAGAATAATAAACTGGCTGCCATTAACGCGACGCTACAGGTTGATTTATTAGGCCAGTGTGGCTCTGAAAGTCTGGCGCATCTGCCGTATTCCGGCACCGGTGGGCAGTCCGACTTTGTGCGCGCGGCCAATCGTTCAGAGGGTGGCAAAGCCTTCATCGTGGTACCGTCCACGGCCAAGAATGACACGATCTCGCGCATCGCCGCCACGCTGTCGCCCGGCACGCATGTGAGCACCAGCAAAAATGATATTAACTACGTTGTCACCGAATTTGGTGTGGCACAGCTGCGCGGTAAATCAGTCAAGCAGCGGGCCTGCGAAATGATCAGCATCGCGCACCCGGATTTTCGTGCGGAGCTCACGCAGGCAGCAAAACAAATGGGGTATTTGTAAGTCGGTGCTGGTTGAAATCACCTTACTTACCACAGCGTTTTTACGTGAGGATAGGGACGAATTTTTTCATCCTTTGTGACTAAACTGACGGCGCATTTTCTGGCTGTAACGACACAAACGACTCAGGCCGCTTTGGTCCACTTGGACTTCTTTGGTTTTTTGGGTTTCTTTTGCACTTGCCCGGCGGCGTTGGTCAGCGGGACTCGGTGTTCTGCTTCGAAGCCGGGTTCTTCTATTCTTGGCAAAGTTTGTTTGGTCAACATTTCGATCGCGGCTAACAGGTCGACCTCGTCGGCACATACCAGGGAAATGGCTTCCCCCTTTGCACCGGCGCGTCCGGTGCGGCCGATACGATGGATGTAGTCTTCGGCGACGATGGGCAAATCAAAATTGACGACCTGCGGCAAGTCGTCGATGTCCAGGCCGCGGGCGGCCACGTCGGTGGCGACCAAGATATTCACTTCGCCGCTCTTGAATCGGTCGAGCGCGCGCAGGCGGGCGGGCTGCGGTTTGTCGCCGTGAATGGCATCGGCCCGAATACCCAGCGAGAGTAAGAGATCGACTAACTGATCGACGCCTTTACGGGTTTTGACAAACACCAGTACCTGGCCCCAGCGGCGTTTTTTTAGCAGGTGACAAAATAATTCCGGCTTACGTTTTTTATCGACCGGAATGACCCATTGTTTGACGCTCTTGACGGTGGTATTGCGCGGGCTGATTTCGATACTTAAGGGATTCATCAGCAGCACCGCAGCTAAAGCGCGAATGGGATCTGAGAAGGTCGCTGAAAACAACAGCGTCTGGCGTTTTTTTGGCAAGGCGGCAAACACCGCATTCAGTTCCTGTGAAAAGCCCAGATCGAGCATGCGATCGGCTTCATCGAGCACCAGCGTTTGCAGCTGATCAAATTTGACCGCGTTCTGGCGATACAGATCCAGCAGGCGGCCCGGTGTCGCGACCAGCACATCGAGACCTTTGCGCAGCTTCATCATCTGCGGATTGATACTCACGCCGCCATAGGCCACGTGGGTGCGCAAGGGAAGCCCGGCGCCGTATTCGCAAAAACTTTCATGCACCTGTTCGGCCAGCTCGCGGGTCGGCGTGAGTACCAGAACCCGTACGCTGTTGGCGCCGACTTGCGGACCTTCCATGGTCAGGCGTTGCAGCAGGGGCAGGGCAAAGCCGGCGGTTTTGCCTGTGCCTGTTTGCGCGGCCGCCATCAGGTCGCGGCCGGCCAAGACCGCCGGGATCGCCTGCGTCTGGACCGGGGTCGGGGTTTGATAGCCGAGTTCGTCGAGGGTGCGGCAGAGTTGATCGATCAGACCAAGGGTGGTAAATGTCATCGTAGGCATTGCAGTCTTGCAGACAAAATCAGAATACCCGCAGTGTAGTCTGTTCTAGCCGCGCGCGCGCATGGTGTCGGCCGTCTTTTCCGCAATCATGATGGTCGGCGCATTCGTATTCCCAGACACGATATTGGGCATGATCGACGCATCCACTACGCGTAAATGACCAATGCCATGTACGCGCAAGCTGGTATCGACGACCGCCATGCCGTCCTCTGCCGGGCCCATTTTGCAGGTGCCGCAGGGGTGGTATTCGGTGTCGGACCGGTCTGCTAGAAATTGCGCTATCTGCTGCGGGTTATCACGTTGCAGCGGATACAGCATGGCGCCGCGATAGGGCGCTAAGGGCGCACTTTGCATGATGTCGACACTGATCTGGGTGCCTTTGATGAGGGTCGCGAGATCGTCGGGGTGATTGAGAAACTGCGGATCGATCAGTGGGGCCTGCATCGGGTCGGCGCTGGCGAGCCTCACGCTGCCACGACTTTTCGGCCGCACCAGGGTCACATGCAGGGTGTAACCGTGACCCAGATGGTTTTTGCGCGTATGGTCGTCGACGATGCCGGTACAGAGCGCCAGCTGAATATCGGGCGAAGGCGCAGCTTGATCGGCAAACAGAAAACCCTGTGATTCGGCGATGTTGGTGGTGATTAGGCCAGTGCGTTTTTTGCGCCACTCCAGCAGCGCGCGCAAGATCGACACAGCCCCCTTGACAGAAAATCCGAAGGTCGCATCGCTGCGATGACTGCGATAAATCAGCACCGTCGTGATGTGGTCTTGCAGATTCTGGCCCACGCCAGGCAGATCGTGCAGAACCGAGATGCCATGCTGCTGCAAATGGGCCGCAGGCCCGACGCCAGACAACATCAGTAATTGCGGCGAGCCGTAAGCCCCGGCCGACAAGATCACTTCCCGGCGTGCCAGCACCGTCTGTGTTTGGCCATTCTTGACGAACTCGGCGCCAGTGGCCTGTTTGTCGGCAAATAAAATGCGCTGGGTATGGGCCTGTGTGATGACGGATAAATTGGCGCGCTGCAGGTGTGGCGTGATGTAAGCCTTGGCGGCGCTCCAGCGTTCGCCGTCCTTTTGTGTAACCTGGGATGGTCCGCAGCCGAACTGGCTGGCGCCGTTGTAGTCATTAATAATCGGCACGCCGTTTTCGGCGCAGGCAGCCAGAAACGCATCGTTAATCAGCGATGGGCTGCGCAGATAACTCACATTGAGCGGGCCACCGGTGGCGCGAAAGGCATCGGCACCAAAACAGGCGTTATTTTCAGCGCGCTTAAAAAACGGCAGTACTTCCTGGTAGCTCCAGCCCGGGTTACCCAGCGCCGCCCAGCCATCATAATCAAGCTTGTTCCCGCGGGTGTAGACCATCGCATTGACCGAGCTGCTGCCGCCCATGACCTTGCCGCGTGGCTGAAAGCCGCGTCGACCATGCAGGCCTTTTTGCGGCACGGTCTGGTAGTTCCAGTTATGCAGGCCCAAGGCGGCGGAGGCGGCAAAACCGAGCGGCGCATGAATCAGCACCGAACGATCTGGTCCGCCGGCTTCCAGCAGACATACCGTGACGCCCGGATCTTCCGACAGGCGACTGGCCATGACGCAGCCGGCCGAGCCACCGCCAATAACGACGTAATCAAATTCCTGTTGCATGCGCTGTCCTTGATTTGGTTACTTGACCTGAAGTGGGTTAGCATACCCGGGTGAAGTCGTTTGTCAATCCTCAAAGCGGCCTTCGACGATGCCACTGTCTATAAGGTGGATAGGGCGGATGGTCTTTTTAGCCGTGTTTATTACTTTGAAACGTTCAATTTTATGTCGATCACCATTAGCCACCAGTTCGATGCCGGCGCCATTGAAGTACTTCGCGCTGAGCATGCGCATGCCATCGACCTTCAACTGCGGCCGGATTCGCATGCCGATTTCATGCAATGGTTTTATTTTCGCTTACAAGGCGCTGGTGGACAGGCCTGCACGCTGCGATTTCTGAATGCCGCCAAGGCGACTTATCCGGGTGGCTGGGAAAATTATCAGGCAGTCGCCAGCTATGACCGACGCAGCTGGTTTCGCGTACCGACCAGCTTCGATGGTCAGGTCATGACGATTTCGCATACGCCAACGCAGGACAGTATTTATTACGCCTATTTTGAGCCCTACTCGTGGGAGCGGCATCTCGATTTTCTGGGCCGGATCGCCAGTGCGCCACAGGTCGCTATCGAACGTCTGGGGTCCAGCATTCAAGGGCGCGATCTCGACATGGTGGTCGTCGGTGATCCGGCAGCGAACAAAAAAATCTGGGTCATCGCGCGTCAACATCCAGGCGAGACCATGGCGGAATGGTTTGTCGAGGGTCTGCTGGAGTCGCTCACCGATGCCGCCAATCCCTTCGCTGCCAAATTGCGCCAGCAGGCGGTGTTTTACATCGTACCGAATATGAATCCAGACGGTGCAGTACTGGGTAATCTGCGCACCAATGCCGCGGGCGCGAATCTGAATCGGGAATGGATGACGCCGACCATGCAAAGTAGTCCGGAAGTTTTTTTAGTGCGCCAAAAAATGCACGCTACCGGCTGCGATCTGTTCCTGGATGTGCATGGTGACGAAGCGCTGCCCTATGTTTTTGTGGCAGGCAATGAGATGCTAGACAATTTTACCGCCGAGCGTGCAGCAGAACAGACGGCCTTCCTGGACGATTTCAAGCAAGCCAGTTCCGACTTCCAAACCGAGCATGGCTACCCGACCGGTAAATATCGTGCCGATCTGCTCAAGCTGGCCTCCAAATACGTCGGACATACCTTCCATTGCACCGCGCTCACGCTGGAATTACCCTTCAAGGACAATGCGATTCTACCGATGCCGGCCACCGGCTGGAATGGCGCGCGCAGTGCGGCGCTGGGCAAGGCGGTATTGCAGCCGATCTGGCGCGCCCTGACGCGTTAAAAATGCGCAATGAGCGCATTCACCGGCGCATCGCAGACACAGGGTCAGTGGAAATGCGCTGGTCCCTGCGGTAGTTCTTCCGGCATTTCAGCGTGGACTAATTCGCCTTCGATATCGAGAAAAAACGGCGCGCCGCAATCGTCACAGGATTCCATGGCAAAGCAGCCAGGGTGACGTTTGATGTGGGTGATGCCGGCCTCGCGCAGCGTGGTGAGGATTTCTTCCATCGGACTAACCACAGGCGGCAAAACATCCGTCTCAAGCAGGCGGGGTGAGGGCGCGTCAACGTCGGATTCCTGTTCGGCGTCGGCGGCTTCCTCCTGGCCGAATAAAGTCCAGACTACGCCGTACAGCACTTCCTGATTCGATTCGAGGGCGAAGCCGATGCGATATTCATCGATTTGGTCGAGCGTGGTGTCTTCACCAAAGCCACCGATGATGGCTTGCAGCGCGCGCGGCTCGACATCCAGTGCATGGGTCAGAAAATGGACGGCAGCATGAATCGAGGTCGGGCGAATCAGTTTATCGGCTGCCCGACAGGCGACAAAGTAGGCTTCTGGCAGCATCAGTTCCAGACCACAGCCTGGCATCAGGCGCGCCAGATTCGGCTGCGCCTGGGCTTTCCACTGCGCCAAAGCCGTTTCGCGGGTACTGGCAACATGGCTGACTTCCCAGCCAAACATCGGCTGGCCGGCGGGTGCAACGATCGCTGCTAACAAGAAGCGCGTGTCGGCCAGGAAGGGGGCTGTTTCAGGCGTTTTAGCCGGCGCGCGCGATGCGCTGCCTTTGAGCGCGGCTTGCGCGAGCTGCTGGGTCAGGGCGAGGGTAGCGGCATGCGATGGCGGCAGTTGATCAATCGAGAACAGGGTCGGTGCCATCGCCATGCGTACATCCGGTGCCAGAATGTGGGCATACAGATGGGCCGACAGCGTCGCCAGCAGATCGCTGCTGATCGGGCCCGAGGCAATCGAAAAACGGGTCCAGGCCAGGATCGGTGCGGCGATTAACAGCGCGTCATAGGTCACGCCATCGTGCGTCAATTGCAGCGATTCAGCATTGGCCTCAACCGCCTCCATGAGCACATCATAGACCGCAGATTGAATCTTGAAGCATTGATCGAGGGCTTGATCGATGCTGTCCTGACTACTCGTTTTGAGTAATTTTTGCAGCACACTATCAATCCGGCCTTCCCAGCGCCGCTCTTCAATCCGGCTGGAAGACTGCATGATGGCCTCGGCGAACGCGATCAGGCGCTCGCTGTCAGCACTGAGCTTACGGGGATGGCCTTTGGTTAAACGACGCATGGGGAATTCGCAATAGGTAAAGTGATCAGGATGACCGTATTGTAGTGGATTGCGTCAAAGGCCAAGAGAGTCGATTGCATCGTGCGCCGAATTCGCTGCCCGGCCAGCGATTATTTTGCTACGGCAGGCGGTGTGCCAACAACGATGGTGCCGGTGGTCGACATTTTTTCTGCGGTGGCTGTAGGGTTCGCTGCAGGGTTGGCAGCAGGGCTTACCTGTGCATCAGCAGCCGGCTTGGCAGCATCGGCAGGCGTTTGCGCTGGGTTCACGAGCGGTGCGGCTTCTTTTTGTTCTTCGGCTTCGCCGGCCAGGCTGACCTTATCGCCGCCCTTCAAAATAACGAACATGCCTAGGGCAGCAAAAAGAATAAAACCAGCTAAAATTTTCCACATGGGGTGTCTCCTTGGTTTTCTGATTGAAAAATAAATTGGCAAAAAAACGCCGGACGAATCCGGCGTTTTATCCTAACGATGAGCATACAAGACAAAGCTTACGGGCGACTTGCAAAAACCCGTTCGCTTCGTTTGATCAAACTCAGGCCGCCAGTAACTGGCGCAAGACGAACGGCAGAATCCCGCCGTGTTTGTAGTAATCGACTTCGATCGGCGTATCAATACGCAGCAAGACTTTGACTTTAGTGGTTTCGCCGTTTTTGCGCTTGATCACTAAGGTTGCCTTTTGTTGCGGTTTGATTTCGCCGTCGATACCGGTCAGATCATAGGTTTCTTCGCCGGTGATACCGAGTGTTTGCACACTGTCGTCACCTAAAAACTGCAAAGGCAATACGCCCATGCCGACCAGATTGGAACGGTGAATACGCTCGAACGAACGGGCAAATACGGCTTTCACGCCCAGCAGCTGAGTACCCTTGGCTGCCCAGTCGCGCGAGGAGCCGGTACCGTACTCTTCGCCGGCAAAGATCATGGTCGGCACGTCTTCCTTGATGTATTGCATGGCGGCGTCATAGATCGACATTTGCTCATCAGATGGCTGGAAGCGCGTGATGCCGCCTTCAACGCGTGAACCGTTCGCGGTTGGGGCGATCATCAGATTCTTGATCCGCACGTTAGCGAAGGTACCGCGCATCATGATCTCGTGATTTCCACGGCGTGAGCCGTAGGAATTGAAGTCAGCCTTTAACACGCCATTCGCCAACAGCCATTTGGCAGCCGGGCCGCCATCACTGATCGCACCAGCAGGTGAAATATGGTCGGTCGTGATCGAGTCGCCAAATACACCCAAAGCGCGGGCGTTTTTGATAACTGTTGCGGCGGCTTTTGGCACCATGGTGAAGTCATCAAAAAACGGTGGCTCAGCGATATAGGTCGAGCTTGGCCAGTCATACACTTCACCCTTCGCCACGCCCTTGATGTTTTCCCACAGCTTGCCTGGCGCGCCTTTGACGTCGGCGTAGTTCTCTTTAAAGGTCGAGGCGTTCATCGCAAACTTCATCAGCTTGGCGATCTCTTTCGAGGTCGGCCAGATGTCGCCCAGATAAATGTCTTTGCCTTTAACGCGACCAACAGGCTGCGTCATCAAGTCGACCGTCATGTTGCCGGCGATCGCGTAGGCGACGACCAATGGGGGCGAGGCAAGGAAATTGGAGCGAATGTTTTGATGAATCCGCGCTTCGAAGTTACGGTTGCCTGACAAGACAGCCGAGGCCACTACGTCGTTTTTGATAATCGCTTCGTTCATGGCAGGCGTTAAGTCACCGGCATTACCGATACAGGTGGTGCAGCCGTAGGCGGTCACGCCAAAGCCCATTTTTTCCATGTAAGGCAAGAGACCGGCCGCTTCCAGATATTTGGTCACCACGCGCGAGCCAGGGGCGAGCGAAGTCTTGATATGCGGTGCGACTTTGAGGCCCAGTTCCGACGCTTTCTTACACAGCAAACCGGCAGCGATCATCACGCTTGGATTGGACGTGTTGGTGCACGAAGTAATAGCGGCGATCAGCACGTCACCATTACGCAGTGACTGATTATCGGCATTCGTATAGACCGCATCGAGGTCAGATGCTTTTTTATTGAAGCCGCCTTCAGCGATAGATTTACCAAACAGTTCAGCAAAATTATTTTTAACTTGGCCGATATCGATCCGGTCTTGCGGACGCTTCGGACCGGCGAGTGACGGTATAACCGAGCCCAGATCGAGTTCGACCACGCTGGTGTAATCGATCTCGCCGGCTTTTGGAATACCGAACATTTTCTGTGCTTTGAAATACGATTCAAAGGCATTGATTTCGGCTTTGCTGCGGCCAGTGGCGCGGAAGTAGTCGATGGTTTCATCGTCGACCGGGAAGAAGCCCATCGTTGCGCCGTATTCCGGAGCCATGTTACCGATCGTTGCACGGTCGGTGAGTGACAGCGATTCTGTACCTTCGCCAAAGAATTCGACAAACTTGCCGACCACTTTGGATTTACGCAGCAGCTCGGTAATAGTCAGCACCAGATCGGTCGCCGTCACGCCTTCGCGCAGCTTACCGGTCAGATTCACGCCGACCACGTCTGGTGTCAGGATATATACCGGCTGACCGAGCATGCCGGCTTCAGCTTCGATACCACCCACGCCCCAGCCGACGACGCCAATGCCGTTGATCATGGTGGTGTGCGAGTCAGTACCGACCAGAGAATCTGGGTAGTAGACTTTGTTTTTCAGATGCACGCCGCGCGCCAGATATTCCAGATTGACCTGATGCACGATACCAAAGCCTGGTGGCACCACGCCGAAGGTATCAAACGCCTGCATGCCCCATTTCATGAACTGATAGCGCTCGTTATTGCGCTGGAATTCCAGTTTCATATTCAGGTCGAGCGCTTTTTTCTCGCGGAAGTGATCGATCTGCACGGAGTGATCGACCACTAAATCGACCGGCACCAAGGGCTCGATATTTTTTGGATTGAGCTTCATTTTTTTGGCCACACCACGCATAGCGGCCAGATCAGCCAGCAGAGGAACGCCGGTAAAATCCTGCAACACAACGCGCGAAACGACGAACGGGATTTCGTCGGTACGTTCTGCTTTTGGCCGCCAGTTCGCGACTTGCTTGACATGCTCTTCGGTGACTTTTTTACCGTCGCAATTACGCAAGACCGATTCGAGCACGATACGAATCGAGATAGGCAGACGGGAAATGCCGGCGCCGAGTTTTTTCTCGAGGGCTGGAAGCGAATAGAATTGACCTTTCTTGGAACCGGAAATGGTAAATTCCTTGAGCGTGTTCAGGGTGTTACGGGCCATAATTTCTCCTTGGGTTACTGCGAACGGCGTACATTAAATAAAAACTTTTTTTCTTCGGGCCGGCGTATCAGCAGAGGCTAAATACGATGACTTAGTGCGACGATGCCACAATGCTAAAAACTGTTACGATAAATTCAAAACTTGCTGCAGATTCTTACATTCATTGGCGAGCTGCTGGCCTTTTTTCGAGTCGAGTAACAGACTCTTGGAAGGAATACCGATCCACACCAGACCATGACGCTTGCTCTCAAAACGGATTGCGCCGGTAGTCGTGGCGATGCGTCGCATGCGCAAGAGCTGTTTATTCCAGCGCAGGGCGACAAACGCGTCGTCACCGGGCTGCTCATAAAATGTCACTTTGTTGCCGTGGTCGCAGTTGTATTCGGTGGCCTGCGAGCCGCTGATATCGGGTACTTTATTTTCTTCCTCATCGTCTTCGACGAGAGCCTTTTTTTCTGCTGCCACGGCAGATTTCGCCGGCGCGGCTTTTTTCGTCTTCGCAGATGGCTGCGCATAACTGGTTTGGGCTACTGCCTGCTGCACCAGCATCAGGCTCGTTGCAAAAGCAAACACGGAAAATAATTTATTCATGCTGCACTCCTGTCGGTTTGGTTATCGCTTCCAAAGCGGAAGCATTCACGTCAAGTCATAATAATCCGACAACATTTTGCTGTAAAGGCAATCCACTCAATTTGGCTCTTTGCAAGACAGTCCAGTAATAACGATAACTGGCCCGGTCATGCAATTTTCCCTGATGTTTGATCGGCCCCCAATCTGCTGCCTGTGCATCAGACAGTATTTGCGCAGCTTCATTCACTTCTTCGTTACTGACCGAAAAAGCCTGAATAATCGGCCGTATCTGATCGGGGTGAATACTCCACATGCGGGTAAAGCCAAAGGCTTGGCCAGCCAGTCTGGCGTCGCCGGCGACGACGGAGCCGTCTTTGATGTCGGTGGTGACGTTATGCGAGGCGACTTTGCCATTGGCGTGACAGGCGGCAGCGATTTCGAGTTTGGCGCGCATGACGAGGGGGTGCGTGAATTGGCCGGGACTACGCATGGCATTGGCCGGAATTGCCCCTAGATGCGCCGACACAAAATCCATGATGCCAAAGGAGAGGCATTCGACCTGCGGCAGGGCGGCAATTGCCTGCACCTGTTGCAGGGCGCCGTGGGTTTCGATCAATACGTGAATCGGCAGGGCAGTGCGGCCAGCTTTGGCGGCATACTGGTTAACCAAGCTGATCGCCTTGGCGACTTCACTGGCGCTCTCAACTTTCGGCAAGACCAGGTAGGCCAGCCGCGGCGCAGCCTGGCAAATGTGGGCGAGGTCTGATTCGAAGAAAGCGCTGCCGGTGTCATGCACGCGCGCGCCCACCCGGTTGAAGCGGTTTTCTTCGCTGTTGATGAGATCGGCAATTTGTTGGGCATGCGTGAGCTCACTGCCGGCCGCTGCACCATCTTCGCAATCGAAGGTGATGTCAAATACGGGACCCAGTTCTTTTTGCAGGGCCAGCGATTTACGCATCAGCTTTTCGGCGCCGGCATAGTGATCGCAGACCGGAATCGTGACCGGTCGGAGCGTGCCTTGAAACAAAACTTCGGAAGGGTGCATAGGCTGCTGGTGGCTCGTCAAAAGTCGATGATGAACAGAATGTCCTCATTCGGCAGACCGGCAATGGCAGCTGGACTATTGCAGCTGAGCCATCACCGGTCGCCAGGTCTTTCTTAGCCGACCAGATGCTTGACGCCGTCGCGCTCTTCCATCAGTTCCTTGAGGGTCAGGTTGATGCGCTCTTGTGAGAAGGCGTCAATTTCCAGACCTTGAATGATGGTGTATTCGCCGTTCGCAACAGTCACGGGAAAGCCAAACATCGTACCTTCAGGAATACCGTACGAACCATCGGAAGGGATACCCATGGTGGTCCATTTGCCGTTCGTACCAAGGAACCAGTCGTGCATATGGTCGATGGCGGCATTGGCAGCCGATGCGGCGGAGGAAACACCACGCGCTTCAATAATGGCGCCACCACGTTTGCCGACGGTCGGCAGGAACACATCCTTGTTCCATGCATCGTCGTTGATCAGTGTTTTGACTGGCTGACCTTCGATGGTCGCGAAACGGTAATCGGCATACATGGTCGGTGAGTGGTTACCCCAGACGCATAATTTTTCGATCGACGCGACGGGCTTGCCGGTTTTGGCCGCGACTTGTGACAGCGCGCGGTTATGGTCCAGACGCAGCATGGCGGTGAAGTTTTTTGCTGGCAGGCCAGGCGCCGATTTCATGGCGATGTAGGCATTGGTGTTGGCTGGATTGCCAACGACCAGAACCTTCACATTGCGCGAAGCAACGGCATCGAGTGCCTTACCTTGTACGGTGAAAATTTGTGCATTCGCTTCCAGCAAATCCTTGCGTTCCATGCCAGGGCCACGAGGACGGGCACCGACCAGTACAGCTGCATCAGCATCCTTGAATGCTGTCATGGGATCGCTATGGGCAGTCATGCCGGCCAGCAGAGGGAAGGCGCAGTCGTCGATTTCCATCATCACGCCCTTGAGCGCTTTTTGGGCTTTTTCGTCAGGGATTTCCAGTAATTGCAGGATGACCGGCTGATCTTTGCCGAGCATATCGCCATTCGCGATGCGGAACAAAAGTGAATAACCGATCTGTCCGGCAGCGCCGGTGACGGCAACGCGCAGGGGGGCCTTAGCCATATGAATCTCCAAAGGTAATGAATGAAAAATGAATCTTGAAAAAATGAAAAATTAGTAAGGAACAAAAAAATAAGGAAATCAATGCGCTGAATGCCCTCGAACGCGGTGATGGGCAATCTTTTGTTTCTATATACTGCAAGTTTAGGCGTGCAAAGTGTTACTGTCAATGTTGATCCTATATCTTATATAAGACATATCACCAATGAGGTTTTCCTAGACGCCATGGGGTCTTCTGTGGTGAAATCCACACTTATGAGTTCTCTTCCGCCATCTGTTGCTGTTTTAGCCCCATCCTCTGCAGGATCGGGGTCAGCCTCGGGAGCATCCTCTGCCGCCGCCTCCCCCACTTTTAGCCCGCTGTATCAACAAATTAAGGCCCTGATTACCCAAAGCCTGCAGTCGGGCGAATGGAAACCGGGCGAATTGATTCCCAGCGAAGTCGAGCTGGCAGGCCGCTTTAAAGTTAGTCAGGGCACGGTACGTAAGGCAATCGACGAGCTGGCGGCCGAAAATCTGGTCATGCGGCGCCAGGGGAAGGGGACTTTCGTCGCCACCCACCACGAAGCGCGCGCACATTTCCGGTTTTTACGTCTCATGCCCGATGTCGGCGAAGCCCACGCTGGCGAGAGCCGCATCATCGATGTCAAGCGTCTGCGGGCACCGGCCGACATCGCCCGCCTGCTGGAGATGAAGTCGGGCGACTCGGTGATCTTCATTGAGCGTGTGATGTCCTTTGACGGCGTGCCGACGATTCTTGAAGAGCTGTGGCTGCCGGGGCAGATTTTTAAGGGCCTCACCGCTGAACGTCTGCGCGACTACAAGGGCCCCATGTACGGTTTGTTTGAGACGGAGTTCGGCACCCACATGGTTCACGCAGCAGAAAAAATCCGTGCGGTCGCCGCCAGCGCTCCAGAAGCGGCGTTATTAAATGTGGCGGAGAATGTGCCTTTATTGCGGGTTGAGCGAATTTCTTATACTTATGGTAATAAGCCGGTGGAGATACGGCGCGGCTTGTATTTAACTGACCGTCATCATTATCAAAACGAATTAAATTAGTTTATTCCGCAATGCGGAAGAGCAGGGCTTGCGTTGAAAACGGTGTTCCCATTTTATTGCAAGAGAAAACACGAATCGCAATAAGCCGTTAAAATTGTTATATGTAATTATTTGTATGGTGTGCTGCACAAAAATAAGCGAAAATTGTCAGATTAATTTGTTTTTTGGAGGTCGCGTTATGTCCGATGCATCAAAGAGGCCGCAATTCCGTAATATCCATGTTACGCAACTTGCGTCCTACCGACTGCCACTCGCAGGCTTGATTTCAATCCTGCACCGCGTGAGTGGCGCCATGCTGTTTCTGTTGTTGCCCTTTGTTCTCTATTTACTTGAGCAGAGCCTGCGTTCTGAAATCTCGTTCGAGTACTTCAAGGGCATCACCTCCGGATGGCTGGTCAAATGTATCCTGCTCGGTTTGTCGTGGGCTTACCTGCATCACTTTTGCGCGGGTGTTCGGCATCTGTTCATGGACATGCACATCGGTATTGAAAAAGACAGTGCGCGCCACTCTTCGGTGGTGGTGCTGGCTGTGAGTCTAAGCTTGGCCGCGCTGGTCGCCTTGAAATTGTTGGGAGTATTTTAAATGGCAGAGAACAATAACATTGGCCCGAACCGCCTCGTCGTTGGTGCGCATTATGGCCTGCGCGACTGGTTAGCCCAGCGTCTGACCGCCGTCGTGATGGCGCTCTATACCCTGATCGTTTTATTTTCATTTTTAACCGGTAGCAGCTTCAGTTATGAAGGCTGGGCCGGTATGTTCGCCCAGCAGTGGTTCAAGCTGGCGAGCTTCGTTACCTTGCTCTGTCTGTTTTTTCACGCCTGGGTGGGTATGCGTGATATCTGGATGGACTATGTCAAACCGGTCTCGATCCGTCTGACTTTGCAAGCTGCCACAATCCTGTGGCTGATCGCTTGTGCCGGATGGTCGGCGCAGATTCTCTGGAGTATCTGACTGTGGCAGCAATTAAATCCACTATTCCTTCCCGCCGTTTTGATGCGGTGATTATTGGTGCCGGCGGTTCCGGCATGCGCGCCTCCCTGCAGCTGGCGGAAGCCGGTCTGAACGTGGCGGTGCTGTCAAAAGTTTTCCCGACCCGTTCGCACACAGTGGCCGCGCAAGGTGGTATCGGCGCCTCGCTGGGCAATATGTCGGAAGACAGCTGGTACTGGCACATGTTTGACACTATCAAAGGTGGCGATTATCTGTCCGACCAGGACGCAGTTGAATTCATGTGTCGCGAAGCCTCCAAGGTGGTCTACGAGCTGGAACACTTCGGTATGCCGTTCGACCGTAATCCCGACGGCACGATTTATCAGCGTCCTTTCGGCGGTCATACCGCTAATTTTGGTGAAAAGCCTGTGCAGCGCGCTTGTGCTGCGGCCGATCGTACTGGTCATGCCTTATTGCATACCCTGTACCAGCGCAATGTGCGCGCCAAAACCCATTTCTACGTAGAGTGGATGGCGATCGATCTGATCCGCGATGCGGCAGGCGATATTCTCGGTGTCGTGGCGCTGGAAATGGAAACTGGCCAGATCATGATGTTGGAAGCCAAGACCACTATTCTTGCCACCGGCGGTGCCGGTCGTATCTGGGCTGCGTCGACCAATGCTTTCATCAACACCGGCGACGGTATGGGCATGGCTGCACGTGCCGGCCTGCCACTCGAAGACATGGAATTCTGGCAGTTCCACCCAACTGGCGTGGCCGGTGCGGGCGTGCTGATTACCGAGGGTGTGCGCGGTGAGGGCGGTATTCTGGTCAATAGCAATGGTGAGCGTTTCATGGAACGTTATGCGCCAACGCTGAAAGATCTGGCCCCGCGCGATTTCGTCTCCCGTTCGATGGATCAGGAAATCAAGGAAGGCCGTGGCTGTGGTCCGAACAAGGATTACGTGCTGCTCGATCTGCGTCATATCGGCGCCGAAACGATTCAAAAACGTCTGCCGTCGATTCTCGAAATTGGTCACAAATTCGCCAACGTGGATGCGACCAAGGAACCGATTCCGGTCGTACCAACGATCCATTATCAGATGGGTGGTATCCCGACCAATATTCACGGTCAGGTAGTGGCGCCGAAAAATGGTAACCCGAATGAAATCGTCAATGGCTTGTACGCGATCGGCGAATGCGCCTGCGTCTCAGTCCATGGCGCAAATCGTCTGGGTACCAATTCGCTGCTCGACTTACTGGTGTTTGGCCGCGCTGCGGGTAACCACGTGGTGGCCAGCAATCTCAAGGCGCGCAGTAATAAAGATCTGCCGGCCGATGCTGCCGATATGGCTTTGGAGCGCATGGCCAGAATCGAAAATAGCACTGGCAGCGAGCGCGTGCAGGATGTCGCCAATGATATTCGTTCGACGATGCAGAACTACTGTGGTGTGTTCCGTACCGATGAGCTGATGACCGCCGGCGTGCAAAAAATTGCCGAGCTCGACGAGCGTCGCAAACACGTGTCGTTCAAGGACAAGTCCAAGGTTTTCAACACGGCACGTGTTGAAGCGCTGGAGCTGGATAACCTGATCGAGACAGCCAAGGCGACCATGATTTCCGCCACTGCCCGTAAAGAATCCCGTGGCGCGCATGCGCACCGTGATTTCGATAAGCGCGATGATGAAAACTTCATGAAGCATACCTTGTGGTACTCGGAAGGTAATCGTCTCGATTACAAACCGGTCGTCACCAAGCCGCTGACCGTTGATACATTTAAACCTAAGGAACGCACGTTCTAACGTGTTTTTTTAATTAAACAATGTGGGTGACAGCGTCAGGTAGCCTCCTGCTCTGTCACCGCAAAAGGTGAATTATGCGTACTCTGAAATTTCAAATCTACCGCTACGATCCGGACAAGGATGCCAAGCCTTACATGCAGAGTTTGTCGGTCGAGTTACAAGACACTGACAAGATGCTGCTCGATGCACTGCAACGCATCAAGGCCGACGTAGACGATTCCCTGTCGCTGCGTCGCTCCTGCCGCGAAGGCGTGTGCGGTTCGGACGCCATGAATATTAATGGCAAAAATGGTCTGGCGTGCACGACTAATCTGAACGAACTCACTGAGCCGATCGTCTTGCGTCCATTGCCTGGCTTGCCAGTTATCCGCGATCTGATCGTCGACATGACGCAATTCTTTAAGCAATACCATTCGATCAAGCCATTCCTGATCAATAACACGATTCCGCCTGAGAAGGAGCGTTTGCAAACGCCGACCGAGCGCGAAGAACTGGATGGTTTGTACGAATGTATTCTGTGCGCCTGTTGCTCGACTTCCTGCCCGTCGTTCTGGTGGAATCCGGATAAATTTGTCGGACCAGCCGGTCTGTTGCAGGCCTACCGCTTCATCGCCGACAGCCGCGATGAATCCACTGCCGAGCGTCTTGATAATCTGGAAGATCCATACCGTCTGTTCCGCTGCCATTCAATCATGAATTGCGTCGACGTTTGTCCGAAGGGATTGAACCCGAACAAGGCGATCGGTAAGATCAAAGAACTGATGGTTCGTCGGGCCGTATAAATTATGCCAATTACCCATCAGGCCGATCCGATCAAGCGCGCGCGATTGCGTTGGCGTGCGCGGCGCGGCTTGCTGGAAAATGATCTGATCATCACGCGATTTCTAGATGCCCGCGAGGCCAGCTTGACCGATGATGAGGTGGATGCTTTTTCCCGCCTGATGGAATTGGATGATAACGAACTAATGAGTCTGCTGTTGGCACGCAAGGAACCGGAGATCGAACTAGATCTGCCTTCTGTGCATAGTTTGCTGGGCCAGCTGCGCATTGCCTGATTTTTTTATTTTTTTTGACTGACTGCTCACACGAAAGAAGAGCCATGACCAACTCCGAACACAAAGCCACCCTGTCTTTTTCCGATGGCACGCCATCACTTGAAATGCCTATCTACAAGGGCACTGTTGGCCCGGACGTCATCGACATCCGCAAGCTCTACGGTGCTACGGGCAAATTCACTTACGACCCCGGCTTTATGTCGACGGCGGCCTGTAATTCTTCGATTACGTATATCGACGGCGACAAAGGCGAACTTTTGTATCGTGGCTTTCCGATCGAGCAGCTGGCGGTCAATTGCGATTTCCTCGAGACTTGCTACCTGCTGCTCAATGGCGAGTTACCGACCCAGACGCAGAAAGATCAGTTCGTTACCACCGTCACCAATCACACCATGGTGCACGAGCAGATGCAGTCCTTCTTCCGCGGTTTCCGTCGCGATGCGCATCCGATGTCGGTCTTGGTCGGCACCGTTGGTGCCTTATCCTCGTTTTATCATGATTCGCTCGACATCAATGACCCGCATCACCGCGAAGTATCGGCCATCCGCCTGATCGCCAAGATGCCGACTTTAGTAGCGATGGCGTACAAATATTCGATCGGTCAGCCCTTCGTCTATCCGCGCAACGATCTGTCTTACAGTGCAAACTTCCTGCGCATGATGTTCTCCAATCCATGTGAAGAATACAAGATCAATGAAGTGCTGGTGCGCGCCTTGGATCGTATCTTGATCCTGCATGCCGACCACGAACAAAATGCCTCGACCTCAACGGTGCGTCTGGCAGGTTCTTCAGGCGCCAATCCGTTCGCCTGTATCGCTGCCGGCATTGCCTGTCTGTGGGGTCCGGCGCACGGTGGTGCCAATGAAGCGGCGCTCACCATGCTCAAGGAAATCGGCTCGGTCGATAATATTCCGGAATTCATCCGTCAGGTCAAAGACAAGAATTCAAGCGTCAAGCTGATGGGCTTCGGACACCGGGTCTACAAGAACTACGATCCGCGCGCCAAGCTCATGCGTGAAACCTGCTACGAAGTGCTGCAGGAACTCGGTCTGCAGGATGATCCCTTGTTCAAGCTCGCGATGGCGCTCGAGAAGGTCGCCCTGGAAGATGAATACTTCGTATCGCGCAAACTTTATCCGAACGTGGACTTTTACTCCGGTATCGTTCAGTCCGCATTGGGCATCCCGGTTTCCTTATTTACCGGTATTTTCGCCATGGCGCGTACCGTCGGCTGGATCGCGCAGTGGAATGAAATGATTTCCGATCCTGAGCAAAAGATTGGCCGTCCACGTCAGTTATTCATTGGTTCACAAACGCGTGACGTAACCCCGATGGCACAACGGAAGTAAGCATCCCCCTAAAAAGCGAATCTGAATGATTCGCTTTTTTTTAATGCTTGTTTCATACCACCTTGTGGTAAGCTTCCGTCCAGATTAATTTTAACTTGTCATGACACATTGTTTTTATGTCGCGACATTTAAAGAGCATAGCCCCTTCCCCCACATCTTGATGTGTGCAATCCGCTAACCGGTCAGGCCGTGTCGCGGAAGGTTAAATAACCCGCTAATCTCGCGAAACGCGAAGAAAGGTGAGCAAGCGATGATGCAAGAATCACTCTCCAACTCCTATTTATTTGGAGGTAACGCGCCGTACGTGGAAGATTTGTACGAAGCCTACCTCAACAATCCTGGTTCCGTGCCGGAAAACTGGCGTACCTATTTCGACGCCATGCAACATGTGCCGGCCGTCGATGGTTCGACTAAATCCGACGTTGCCCATGCACCCGTCGTCGCCGCCTTTGCCGAACGCGCCAAACAAGGTCCGATTCGCACCGTCAGCGCCTCAGCCGATGCCGAAATGGGCCGCAAACGCGTCGCCGTCACCCAATTGATCGCCGCTTACCGCGTATTGGGCACACAGTGGGCCAATCTCGATCCATTGCAGCGCCAGGAACGTCCATCCCTGCCAGAGTTAGAGCCAAGTTTTTATGGCTTCACCGATGCCGACATGGAAACCGTGTTCAACATCAGTAATACCTATTTCGGCTCAGACACCGCCTCGCTGCGTGACCTGCTCAATTCCCTGCGTGATACGTACTGCCGTTCGATCGGCGCCGAGTTCATGTATATGAGCGATCAGACGCAAAAACGCTGGCTGCAGGAAGTGCTCGAATCGAGCCGTTCAGCGCCGAGTTTTACCGCTGAAAAGAAGCGCCACATTCTGGATCGCCTGACCGCTGCCGAAGGTCTGGAACGTTATCTGCACACAAAGTACGTTGGCCAGAAGCGTTTTTCACTTGAAGGCGGCGAAAGTTTCATCGCCTCGCTGGATGAAACCATCCAACGTGCCGGTGAAAAAGGCGTGCAGGAAATCGTCATCGGTATGGCCCATCGGGGTCGTCTGAATGTACTGGTTAATATTCTCGGTAAAACACCGCAGGAACTGTTCTCTGAATTTGAAGGCAAGCACGGCGATGATCTGCCCGCCGGTGACGTCAAATACCATCAAGGTTTTTCAAGCGATATCTCGACCCCGGGCGGTCCGGTGCATTTGTCGCTGGCGTTTAATCCGTCGCATCTCGAGATCGTGAATCCAGTCGTTGAGGGTTCGGTCAAAGCGCGAATGGATCGCCGCGGTGACAAGGAAGGCGCGCAAGTCCTGCCAATTCTGGTGCACGGCGATGCTGCTTTTGCCGGCCAGGGCGTGGTCATGGAAACGCTCAATCTGGCGCTTACGCGCGGCTACGGTACGGGTGGCACGGTCCACATCGTGATCAATAATCAGATTGGTTTTACCACTTCCGATCCGCGCGATTCACGTTCGACACTGTATTGCTCAGACGTGGTCAAGATGATCGAAGCGCCGGTGCTGCATGTGAATGGCGATGATCCGGAAGCGGTCGTTTTTGCGACCCAGATCGCGCTCGATTTCCGCGTCCTGTTCAAGAAAGACATCGTGGTCGATATCGTTTGCTTCCGCAAACTCGGCCATAACGAACAAGATACACCAGCGCTCACCCAGCCTTTGATGTACAAAAAGATTGGTCAGCATCCTGGTACGCGTAAGCTGTATGCCGACAAGCTGGCAGCGCAAAAGACGATTCCTGCTGATGGCGGCGACGTCATGGTCAAGGAATTCCGCGACGCCATGGATGCCGGTAAGCATACGCATGATCCGGTCATCTCCAACTTCAAAAATAAATACGCCGTCGATTGGATGCCTTTCCTCAATCGTAAATGGACCGACGCCGCGGATACGGCCGTGCCATTGGCCGAGTTAAAGCGTTTGTCGAGCCGGATCACCACTGTGCCGGAAGGCTTCAAAGTGCACTCGCTGGTGGAAACTGTACTCAATAATCGTGCCGCTATGGGTCGTGGTGAAATGAATCTCGACTGGGGCATGGGCGAACATCTGGCCTACGCTTCCCTGGCCGCGTCCGGCTATGCCGTGCGTCTGACCGGACAAGATGCCGGTCGCGGTACTTTCGTTCACCGCCATGCAGTGCTGCACGATCAGGCGCGTGAGCGTTGGGATGCCGGCAGCTATATTCCTTTGCAAAACGTATCCGACAAACAGGCACCGTTCACCGTCATCGATTCAGTCTTGTCGGAAGAAGCGGTACTCGGATTTGAATACGGTTATTCCACCGCTGAACCGAATACGCTGACCGTCTGGGAAGCCCAGTTCGGTGACTTTGCCAACGGTGCGCAGGTCGTGATCGACCAGTTCATCAGTTCCGGTGAAGTGAAGTGGGGTCGCGCATCCGGTCTGGTGATGATGCTGCCGCATGGTTACGAAGGCCAGGGTCCGGAGCATTCATCGGCACGTCCAGAACGTTTCCTGCAGCTGTGCGCCGATAACAATATGCAGGTCGTCCAGCCGACGACTGCTGCGCAGATTTTCCATCTGCTGCGCCGGCAAATGATTCGCCTGTTCCGTAAGCCATTGGTGATCCTCACGCCGAAGTCGCTGTTGCGTAATAAGGATGCCGGTTCGCCCTTGTCGGAGTTGGCCAAAGGTTCGTTCCAGACCGTGATCGGTGAAGTCGATGAAAAAATCGATGCCAAGAAGGTCAAGCGGATTGTCGCCTGTTCGGGCAAGGTCTATTTCGATCTGGTCAACGCCCGCAAGGAACGTGCACAGACGGATACGGCGATCGTTCGTGTCGAGCAGCTGTATCCTTTCCCGCACAAGGCATTTGCGACCGAGCTCAAGCGTTATCCGAATCTGGCCGAAGTGGTCTGGACCCAGGATGAGCCGCAGAATCAAGGACCCTGGTTCCAGATTCAGCACAATATCTTTGAGAACCTCGAGGAAGGCCAAAAGCTTGCCTACGCCGGTCGTCCTGCCAGCGCTTCACCAGCGGTCGGCTACTACGACAAGCATTATGCGCAGCTCAAGGCCTTGATCGATACGGCGTTTTCCAAGCTCAAGGGTTTTGTTCTGACTAAATAATCTATTCACGCTGCGCCGCCAAACGGCGCAGCGCATGCGTATTTCAATTCGGAGATTTACATGGCAATTTTAGATGTCGTCGTACCGCAGTTATCAGAATCCGTCGCCGAAGCGACCCTCTTAACATGGCATAAAAAGGTCGGCCAATCGGTCGCGCGCGATGAGAACCTGGTCGACGTCGAGACCGATAAAGTAGTGCTGGAACTGCCGGCGCCCAATGCTGGTGTGATCGTTGAAATCCTGCGCGGTGATGGCAGCACGGTCGTCGCCGGTGAACTGATCGCCCGCATCGATACCGAAGCAACGGCCAGCGCTGCAGCGCCTGCTGCCGCGGCATCTGCTGCACCTGCCGCTAGCGCATCGGTCGCGGTGGCTGCCAGTGCGCCAGCCGGATCCAGCGGTATCGCCATGCCTGCGGCGGCAAAAATGCTGGCTGAGAATAATTTAAAGGCTGGTGATGTTGCCGGTTCCGGTAAAGACGGTCGCGTCACCAAAGGCGACGTGATCGACAAACTGGCCGCAAAACCAGCCGCAGCCGCAGCCGCAGCCCCGGCCCCAGCAGCCGCCAAGCCAGCCCTGCAACAAATCAGTACACCGGTCTCACTCGATCTGTCCGGACGTCCGGAAGAACGCGTACCGATGAGCCGTTTGCGGGCCCGTATTGCTGAGCGTCTGGTGATGTCGCAATCGACGAACGCGATTCTGACCACCTTCAATGAAGTCAACATGGCCCCGGTCATGGATCTGCGTAACAAATACAAAGACAAGTTTGAGAAAGAGCACGGCGTCAAGCTGGGCTTCATGTCCTTCTTCGTCAAGGCTGCCGTGGCGGCGCTCAAGCGCTATCCGGTCATCAACGCTTCAGTCGACGGTAACGATATCGTCTACCACGGCTACTTCGATATCGGTATTGCAGTCGGTTCACCGCGTGGTCTGGTGGTGCCTATTTTGCGTAACGCCGACCAGATGTCGATCGCCGACATCGAAAAGAAAATCGTTGAATTCGGTAACAAGGCCAAGGAAGGCAAGCTCACCTTAGACGATCTGACCGGTGGTACTTTCTCGATTTCCAACGGCGGCACCTTCGGTTCCATGCTGTCGACACCGATTATTAACCCACCGCAGTCAGCGATTCTGGGCGTGCATGCGACCAAGGACAGAGCCGTGGTCGAAAACGGTCAGATCGTCATTCGTCCGATGAATTATCTGGCGATGTCTTACGATCACCGCATCATCGACGGCCGCGAAGCAGTGCTGGGTCTGGTAACGATGAAGGAAGCGCTGGAAGATCCGGCACGTCTGTTGCTCGACTTGTAATTCGACCTGTAATTCGATCTGTAATTTGGAAATTCATACTGCGCAGGACAAGTCGGGACATGCATCGCCAAAGCTGGCATGCCCGACTTTTTTGCTGAAACAAGGAAATGAACATGTCTAAAAGTTTTGATGTCGTCGTCATCGGCGGCGGTCCTGGTGGTTATATCGCGGCCATTCGCGCAGCGCAGTTAGGCTTTTCCACCGCCTGTATCGATGAATGGAAGAACGACAAGGGCGGCCCGGCACCTGGCGGAACCTGTACCAATGTTGGCTGTATTCCGTCCAAGGCTTTGCTGCAGTCTTCCGAGCATTATGACCATGCCGGCCATGCATTTGCCGAACACGGTATCGAAGTCAAGGGCTTGAGCCTGAACTTAGCGCAGATGTTAAAGCGCAAGGACACGGTCGTGAAGCAAAACAATGACGGCATCCTGTTTCTGCTCAAGAAAAACAAGATCAGCTTTTTCCATGGTCGCGGCGCGTTCGCCAAGACTGTCGATGGCGGCTACGAAATCAGCGTCACTGGCGCGACAGCAGAAAGCATCACCGCCAAGCATGTGATCATCGCCACCGGTTCGAATGCCCGCATTTTGCCGGGCGCAGAATTCGATGAACAGCTGATCCTTTCCAATACCGGCGCGTTGGCCATTCCTAGCGTGCCGAAAAAACTCGGCGTCATCGGTGCTGGTGTGATTGGTCTGGAAATGGGCAGCGTCTGGCGTCGTCTGGGTGCGGAAGTTACAGTCCTTGAGGGCCTGCCGACTTTCCTCGGCGCGGTCGATGAACAGATCGCCAAGGAAGCGCACAAACTGATGACCAAGCAAGGTCTGGACATCAAGCTGGGCGTCAAGATCGGTGCCATCACCAAGAGCAAAAATGCTGTCACGGTCAACTATACCGATGCCCAGGGCACGGCCCAGGTCGGCGTATTCGATAAGCTGATCGTCTCAATCGGCCGGGTGCCGAATACGATCGGTTTGAATGTTGAAGCGGTCGGCTTGCAGCTTGATGAGCGCGGCTTCATCAACGTCGACGGCGATTGCAAAACCAATCTGGCCAATGTCTGGGCCGTCGGTGATGTGGTGCGCGGTCCGATGTTGGCGCATAAGGCTGAGGAAGAAGGCGTGGCAGTCGCTGAGCGTATCGCTGGTCAGCATGGCCATGTCAATTTCAACACCATCCCTTGGGTGATCTACACTTCGCCAGAAATCGCCTGGGTCGGTAAGACCGAGCAGCAGCTTAAGGCTGAAGGCGTGGCTTACAAGGCCGGCAGCTTTCCTTTCATGGCCAACGGTCGTGCACGGGCGCTGGGCGACACCTCCGGTATGGTGAAGTTTTTGGCCGATGCCAAGAGCGATGAAATCCTCGGCGTGCACATCATCGGGCCGATGGCTTCAGAACTGATTGCAGAAGCTGTCGTGGCAATGGAGTTCCGCGCTTCGGCTGAAGATATTGCGCGCATCTGTCATGCCCATCCTTCCTTGTCTGAAGCGACCAAGGAAGCGGCATTGGCGGTCGATAAACGCACGCTGAACTTCTAAGCGCTGGTCAAATCGTGTCACGGGCGAGCTGGTCTCGCCCGTTTTTTTTGAAAGTCGGCGAAAGACAATCCGATGAATTCCATGAATGTGATGCAGTCCTATCAGCAGGCTTTAAGCGAGCGCGGTTTTGCGGCCGACGCGGCGCAGTATCGCGCTGTAGAGCGATTGCAGCAATCGTATGATGCTTGGGTGGCTTACAAATCTCGTCGCTCGTCGACATTACGCCGGCTGATCAATCGACCAGACATTCCGCGCGGAGTCTATCTGTGGGGTGGTGTAGGGCGTGGTAAGTCGTTTTTAATGGACAGCTATTATTCTGTGCTGCCCTTAGCGCGCAAGACGCGCGTGCATTTCCACGAATTCATGCGCAGCGTGCATCGCGAGCTCGACGATCTCAAGGGCATCGCCGATCCGCTCGACGAAGTCGCGCGTCGCATCGCCAAAAAATATCGCATGATCTGCTTTGATGAATTTCATGTCTCCGATATTGCCGATGCCATGATTCTTTATAATCTGCTGCGCGCGCTGTTTGCCCATGGGGTCACGTTCATCATGACGTCCAACTATGCCCCTGATACGCTGTATCCTGATGGCCTGCACCGTGACCGCATGTTGCCGGCGATTGCGCTGCTTAAGGAACACCTGGATGTCTTAAATGTCGATGCCGGTGTCGACTACCGCAAACGTATCCTCGAGCAGGTCGATGCCTACCATACGCCGCTGGGCGCTCAAGCCGACAGTGCTTTGCGGGAGGCCTTCATGCGGATCGCCGAAGTCGCCGATGAAGACCCGCATGTCAATATTGAGGCGCGCGATATACGCTGCCTGCGGCGGGCGGGTGGCGTGATCTGGTTTGATTTCGCGACCCTGTGTGGCGGGCCGCGCTCGCAAAATGATTATCTGGAAATTGCCAGCCGCTTTCATACGGTGATCTTGTCCGACATTCCCGAAATGTCGGCTGGTATGTCGTCTCAGGCGCGGCGCTTTACCTGGCTCATTGATGTGTTTTATGATCACAAGGTCAAGCTGCTGATTTCTGCTGCGGTGCCGCCCGAAGAGCTTTATACGCAGGGCATGCTGGCCAATGAATTTCATCGTACCGTATCGCGGATTATTGAAATGCAGTCGACCGACTATATGTTGAGTGAGCGACGCAGTATAAGCCCTCATTTGTCCTGATTTTGCTGGAGAAAACCTGATGCCTTTCATTGCCCGTTTGTGCTGGGGATTGATCCACAGCCTGCTGATCGCCGCGCCGCTATGGGCACAGGCAGGTCTTCCTCTGGATCCGGTAGCCCTGCATCAGCATTACCCGCCGGGCGCTATCCAGACTGTCGAGATGGCCGATCAGGCCCTGGCCGATGTGGGGCGTGTTCGCAGCGCAATTGAAGCGCAATACATCACTGCCGAACACGCATGCTATCCAAAGTTTTTTACCACCGCCTGTCTTGAACAGGTCAGTGAGCGGCGTCGGAGTGATTTAGAGTCGGTGCGCTCGGTTGAAGTGCAGGCGAATAGTTTCAAGCGTCAGGCCAGAGTCACCGAGCGTGATCAGGCCTTGGTCGCTCAAAGTCTGACGCAAGAAGCTGAGCTCAAAAAACGGATTGAACAGCAGGCAAAAAAATCAGCGGCGGCGGCTGACAGTGTCGAACCATCGGAAGCCGAGCGCCAGGCAGAACTGAAAAAACGCGCAGATAATATTCTGGCCTATGAAAAAAAACAACGCGAATTACAGCAGCGCCTGCAAGAGCGCGAGAATAGAATGAAGACGGTAAAGTAACCGACGCTGTCATGCTGTGGCATTGTCTGCCGCGCAGGAGGCAATCAGAGTATCCTGTGCACACGCTGCTGCAAATATTAACTAACAGTCCTTTGCCATTATGACCATGAGCTATCCGCAAGACATCCAGCGTCGCTTAATCGAGCTAGAAGTGGAGCATCGTGATTTGGATGCCGTCATTGATGCGCTGGTGCGTGATCTGCACCGCGACGAATTTCAGCTTCGGCGTCTGAAGAAGCGCAAGCTGCAGTTAAAAGATCATATGACACTCCTGAAAATGCAATTAATTCCTGATATCCCGGCCTAAGTTTTTATTTTGAGCGAACAGAACCAAGTACTTCCGCCCGACGGCGAGCATGACCAGGAAGTTGAGCGCTATTTTGCTGCCAATGGCGTATTAGGCCAGGCGATAGACGGCTTTCGCCCGCGCATGGCACAGACGCAAATGGCCAAGGCAATTGGCCAGGCGATCAGCACACAAACGGCACTGATCGCCGAAGCCGGCACGGGTACCGGCAAGACCTACGCTTACCTGGTGCCAGCACTGCTATGGGGTGGCAAGGTCATCATTTCCACGGGCACCAAAAATCTTCAGGACCAGCTTTTTCAGCGCGATATTCCGACCGTTCGCAAGGCGCTCAAGGCGCCCATCTCGGTGGCCTTACTCAAGGGCCGCGCCAATTATGTTTGTCATTTTCATCTTGAGCGGACTTTGCAAAATGGTCGTTTGACTTCGCGCGACGATACCGCCTATCTGCGGGATATCTCGCGCTTCATGAAAACCACCTCCACCGGGGACAAGGCCGAGCTGTCCAAGATTCCTGAAAATGCGCTGATCTGGAATCTGGTGACCTCCACCCGCGATACCTGCTTCGGTGCCGAATGTCAGTATTACCAGGACTGCTTTGTGATGAAGGCGCGCAAGGAGGCGCAGCAGGCGGATGTGGTGGTCGTGAATCATCATTTATTTTTTGCCGACGTCGCCTTGAAGGATACCGGCGTGGCAGAACTGCTGCCGTCGGCGAATACGGTCATCTTTGACGAAGCGCACCAGCTGCCGGATACGGCAACACTGTTTTTTGGTGAGACGGTCTCGACCTCACAAATCATGGAGCTGTGCCGCGATGTGCTGGCCGAAGGACTCTCGCATGCCCGCGATGGTGCCGACTGGGCCAAGGTCGTCTCGCCGGTCGAAAAAGCAGCGCGCGATTTGCGGCTATGTTTTTCGCAGGATTCGATTCGTCTCGCGGTCGATCAGATTGCCGAGTCGAGTACTTTTTTCCCCGCCTTGCAGACCTTGGAAAAAGAAATCGCCGGCATGATCGGCGTACTGGAAAGGCAAGCTGAGCGCGCCGAAACGATCGAGCAGTGCCGTACCCGCGCGATCGAATTATCAACCCAGCTGGCGACCTGGAGCGCTGCCAGTGCCGCTGGTGCCGCCGGTGCCAGCAAGAACAGCGATGAGCAGCAGGTCCTGTGGGTCGAGGCGTTTGCCTCCTCGGTGCAGCTGCATCGCACGCCGCTGTCGATTGCGCCGATTTTCAGCAAACAACGCGAAGGCAGTTCGCGCGCCTGGATTTTTACTTCGGCCACGCTGGCTGTTAAAAACGATTTTACCCATTACACGCAACAGATGGGCCTGACCGAGGAAGCCGCCCATACCTGGGCCAGTCCCTTTGATTACGAAAATCAGGGCCTGCTCTATGTGCCGACCAATATGCCGCTCCCGAGTTCGTTTGAGTACACCGATGCCGTCATTGACGCTGCCTTGCCGGCGATTGAGGCGGCAGGTGGGCGGACATTTTTACTCTGTACGACCATCCGCGCGGTGAACCGTTGTGCGGAACGATTACGTGCCGAATTTGCGCAGCGCGGTCTGGCGTTTCCGCTCATGGTGCAGGGGGAGGCAGGTCGGACGGAGTTACTCGATCGTTTTCGTGCCGCCGGCAATGCGGTGCTGATCGGCAGTCAAAGTTTTTGGGAAGGGGTGGACGTGCGGGGTGATGCGCTGTCGCTGGTGATCATCGACAAACTGCCATTTGCGCCGCCGGATGATCCGGTGCTGGCAGCGCGCATCGGTGCCTTGGAACGGCGCGGTTTGAATGGCTTCATGCATCATCAGCTCCCGGAAGCCGTGATCAATCTCAAACAGGGCGCCGGCCGCCTGATCCGTGATGAAAACGATCGCGGCGTGCTGATGCTCTGTGATCCGCGCCTGATCAGTAAACCTTACGGCAAACGCATCTGGCAAAGTCTGCCGCCCTTTAAACGGACGCGGGTGTTAGCGGATGTGCAGGCATTTTTTGCCGACCAGGCCAGTTCGAACAAATCCGCCGAGTAGGGTGTGCACGGTTTCGCGTGGATACCTCGCACCGCACATCACTTTAAGCTTACTCGTTCGGCCGAATCACAATCTTTCCCGTGACTTTTCGTCCCGCCATATCATTCAAGGCTTGCGCGGTATCGGCCAGCGCATAGCGGGCCGATACATGCGGTTTGATTTTGCCTTCGGCCAGCCAGCCCATTAATTCCCGCATGGCGAGCAGGTTGGCTTTTGGCTCGCGCTTGACATATTCACCCCAGAACACCCCGACCAAGGAAGCCCCCTTGAGCAAGGCTAGGTTAAGCGGTAATTTGGGGATCTCGCCATTGGCAAAGCCGATGATCAGATACCGTCCGCGCCAGGCGATGGTACGAAAAGCTGGCTCGGCATAGATACCGCCGACAGGATCATAAATCACATCCGGCCCCTTGCCATCGGTGGCGGCCTTGACCGCCTCGCGCAAATCGCTCGTGGTGTAATTGATCAGCACATCCGCCCCATGCGCTTTACAGACCGCCAGTTTTTCATCCGTAGACGCCGCAGCGATCACCCGCGCACCGAGCGCCTTGCCAATCTCAACGGCGGCAATGCCCACCCCACCCGCTGCGCCCAGCACCAGCATGGTTTCGCCCGCCTTCAGACCGGCCCGGTCGACCACGGCATGATGTGAGGTACCGTAAGTAAGGGTAATGGCGGCGGCGGTATCAAAGTCCATCCCTGGCGGGATCGGCATCAGGGACTGCACTGGCACGACAATTTGCTGGGCGAATGCGCCAGAGTGGGTAAAAGCGATCACCCGGTCGCCGACCTTCCAGTGCGCGACGCCTTCACCAAGCGCGCTGATGGTACCGGCCAGCTCGCTACCCGGTGTAAAAGGCAGCTCGGGCTTGAATTGATATTTATTCTGGACGATCAGCACATCCGGAAAATTCACCCCGGCAGCGGCAATATCGATGCGCACCTGGCCAGGACCGGCGATGGGCGATGCGACTTCTTCCAGGCAGAGCGTGTCGGGCAGGCCCCAGGCCTTGCAGACGATGGCTTTCATTGTGCTTCCTTTACATCGATAAATAGAACGGTCGTTTGATTTTGTGATTATGCCGTAAATTGCTGGTTTGCTTCATGTAAAATCGGAACGATGAAAATCTTAATCAGTAATGACGACGGCTACCTTGCACCAGGGCTTATCGCGCTCGCCGACGCGCTCGCTTCGATCGCCGAGATTCTGGTCGTTGCCCCCGATTCAAACCGTTCCGGCAGTTCGAATTCGCTCACGCTGGAACGCCCTCTGATGCTTAATCAGGCAGCCAATGGCTTTTACTACGTCAACGGTACGCCGACCGACTGTGTGCACATCGCGCTCACCGGCGATCTGGCGCCTTTCAAACCGGATCTGGTCGTCTCGGGTATCAATCAGGGCCAGAACATGGGTGACGATACTCTATATTCGGGCACGGTGGCAGCCGCTACGGAAGGCTTTTTATTTGGCCTGCCGGCGATCGCTTTCTCGCAGGTGCATCATGGCTGGGAGCATGTGGATGCAGCAGCCAAGGCAGCGCGCGACATTGTCTTGCGCGGCTTTGAAGGCATGAGCAAGCCCTACCTGATCAATGTGAATATTCCTAATTTACCGTATGCGCAATTGACCACCCGCGTCGCTACCCGACTCGGCCGCCGTCATGCATCGGAAGGCGTCATCAAGACACAGGATCCGCGCGGGCGTGACATTTACTGGATCGGCCCTCCGGGCGCGGCCAGAGATGCCGGCGAAGGCACCGATTTTTATGTGACCGAGCGCGGCGGAATTTCGCTCACGCCATTGCAGCTCGATTTGACCCATGCCGCCCAGCTCAAGGCACTCCAGCAGGCGCTCGGATGAGCAGTAAAAAACCCTTTCCGCTGCCTTTGTCGTCGGTGATCGATAAATCTTCTGGCACGCAGTCGCAAGGGACAAAGTCCTTCCGTGTGGCGACCCCGCAAACGGCGACCCAAAATGCCGCCCACAGCCTGGCCAATACAGCGCGTCAAAAAACGCTGCCGGTTCAGCCCAGGCCCGTCGTCCTCATACCGCAGGAGCTCCCTGAACAAGGTGGCTCGCTGGTCTCGGCGGCGGTGCGTAAAGCGATGGTGGCGCGCGTTGCCAGCCAGGGCGTAAAAGATCAGGTCGTGCTGGCAGCCCTCGATGCGATACCGCGTCATCTGTTTGTGCAGCCGGGTCTCGCCAGCCAGGCCTATATCGACGCCTCCTTGCCGATCGGGCATCACCAAACGATTTCACAGCCGTATATTGTCGCCCGCATGATTGAGGTCATGCGCAATAATTCGCGTGGCGGTGTGCTCAATCAGGTGCTGGAAATTGGCACCGGATGCGGCTATCAGGCAGCGGTCTTGTCGCGGGTAGCTAAAGAAGTCTATTCGATTGAACGCATCAAACCTTTGCATGAATTAGCCAAACAGAATTTGCGCCCTTTGCGCATCGCCAATATCCGCTTACATTACGGGGATGGTATGCTCGGTTTGGAACAAGTCGCGCCCTTCGATGGCATCATTTTGGCAGCTGCCGGTATGGAAGTACCGCAGACCCTGCTGGCCCAGTTAGCCATCGGTGGCCGACTGGTGGCACCGGTCGGTGATCGGCGCCAGATGCTGCATTTGATTGAACGCGTGAGCCAGTCGGAGTGGGTCAGTAGCACCCTCGAAGAATGCCATTTTGTGCCTTTGCGTCCGGGTACAATTTAATGTCTTTCCCTCGTCACAGATTAACCATGCAGAATCGATACCCTATGTTTCGTTTTATTTTCATCATGACGCTCAGCGCTGTGCTGGCCGCATGCGCCGTCACGCCGCGCAATCCGGCACCGATCGTCGAGCGCAAGGGCGCATTGCCCGCTTCGTCGCTGAAATCGGCAGACACGCCTACTGCCGCCAAGCCAGGCAATCTGAAAACCAACCGCGAACCGGAGGGCCGTGCTTATTACACCGTACAGCGCGGCGATACCCTGATCCACATTGCCCTGGAGTTCGGGCAGAATTATCGTGACCTGATCAGCTGGAATAATCTCGCTAATCCGAATGACATCAAGGTCGATCAGGTTCTGCGCGTTTCACCTCCTGAAAAAACCGCATGGGTGACCGTCGCGCCCGGCGTGCAAACGGCACCGGTCGCCGCCAGTCTGACGGCACAAGTTCGGCCGCTCAACGCTAATAATGCTAATGGCGCTTCACCTGCCGGGGTCGATGCGCAACGTAATACAACTTCCGCCGCGCAAAATAAAGTCGAAGCCGCACCGTCATCAGCAGCGCCTCGTCCGCCAGCCAAACCCGAGCTGGCGACCAACGAGGAAGATGACGCCGTCGCCTGGACCTGGCCGACCCAAGGCAAACTAAGCGGCAATTTTGATGATGCCAAAAAAGGCATTGATATTGCCGGTGTCGCAGGGCAGGACGTGATCGCCGCCGCAGCCGGTAAAATTTTATACGCCAATAGCATTCGTGGTTACGGCAATTTGGTCATTGTCAAACATTCGAACAATATCCTCTCCGCGTACGCGCACAACAAAACCATTTTGGTCAAAGAGAATCAAATGGTCACAAAAGGGCAAAAAATCGCTGAGATGGGTAATACCGACAGTGAGGTGATCAAGCTCCATTTTGAAATCCGGCAGCAGGGCAAGCCGGTCGACCCCTTAAAATTTCTTCCAAGCCGCTAAATGAATAAAGTCCTGCCCCCCTCTCTTGACGACGACACGAACGCGGAAGAGGGGGAAGGGCAGGACTTTGCTTTTCAGGTGGATGAAGCGCCCAAGGAGGAGGCCGATGCGCTGGCCGCGCTGGCTGAGCTCGAGAGCGTCGATGAAATCAAAAAAATCCTCGCCAAGGAACTCTCGACCGACACCACCCAGCATTACCTCAATCAAATCGGTACCCGGCCATTACTGACGGCCGAACAAGAACTGCATTTTGCTACCCTGGCAAAGCAGGGCGACTTCGCCAGCCGGCAAACAATGATCGAACATAATCTGCGGCTCGTGGTGTCGATCGCCAAACATTACATCCATCGCGGCGTTGCCTTACTCGACATGATCGAAGAGGGCAATCTGGGCCTCATGCGCGCCATCGACAAATTTGAACCGGAGCGGGGATTTCGATTTTCAACCTACGCGACCTGGTGGATCCGGCAAAGTATTGAACGGGCGATCATGAACCAGGCCCGCACCGTGCGCCTGCCAGTGCATATGGTGCGTGAGCTGCATCAGGTTTTGCGCGCCAAACAGCATCTGGAATCCCGGCACCATGATGGCAAGGAAGCCAGCGCGGAAGACATCGGCCACCTGCTGGGACGTTCGGTAGAAGATGTACACGACTTGCTGGCGTTTTCGGTACACACCAGTTCACTCGATACGCCGCTCGATAATGATCCGCAGTCGAGCCTGCTGGATTTGCTGCAAGACGAACGCTCAGATGGTCCGGATGCGCGTGCGCAGCAGCACGAAGTCATCAAATTAGTGCATGACTGGCTACATACCTTGTCGGATAAGCAGCGCATGATTATTCTGCGCCGCTTCGGTCTGGATAATACCGAGCCGTCGACGCTCGAACAGCTGGCGGCAGAAATGGGCCTCACGCGCGAACGTATCCGTCAAATTCAGCAGGAGGCGCTGGCAAAACTCAAGCGCGATCTGTCTGCACATGGGGTCGATCGCGACGCTTTGCTATAAACTAGCGGCATTCTCCATTACCCCACCCAAGACTTATGCAGCAAGAGACTGAGCAACAAATTTCGCCACAATCCCTGCTCGATATTGAATCCCTCGACATGGATGCGCGCGGCATTGGCCATCTGCAGAACGAAGACGGTACGTCCGGCAAAGTGATTTTTGTCGAAGGGGCCTTGCCGACCGAGCGGGTGAGTTTCCAGTCTTTCCGGCGCAAGGCAAAATGGGAAGCGGCGCACATGACGGCGCTGCATCGCGAATCGTCCCAGCGCGTCAAACCCCAATGCGCGTTCTATGGCGTCTGCGGCGGCTGCGCCATGCAGCATCTGGAGCCGGCAGCGCAGGTCGCCATGAAGCAGCGGGTTTTGGAAGACAATCTCAAACACATCGGCAAGGTCAAGCCTGACATGGTGCTGCGGCCGATTTATGGCCCGACCTGGGGCTATCGTTATCGCGCGCGGCTGTCGGTGCGGCATGTGAAAAAAAAGGACAAGGTCTTGGTCGGCTTTCACGAGCGCAAATCGGCCTTCGTGGCCGATATGGAAAGCTGCGAAATTTTACCGCCATCGGTATCGGCCATGCTGATGCCGCTGCGCGCGCTGATCGCTAGCCTGTCGATCATCGAACAGATCCCGCAAATCGAGCTGGCAGTCGGACAAGACCTGACCGCCATGGTCTTGCGTATCATGGCGCCGATGTCGGCAGAAGACGAAGTCCTGTTGAAGGCGTTTGCCGACCGCTACCAGATTCAATGGTGGCTGCAGACCAAGGGACTCGATTCCGTGACCTGCTGGTATCCGGCGGATAAAAAGCTGGTTTACACCTTGCCTGAATTTGGCATCACGATGCCCTTTAAGCCGACTGATTTCACCCAGGTCAATCATCACATTAACCGGGTCATGGTGTCGCGTGCGCTGCGTCTGCTGGAGGTGCAGCCGGGCGATCGGGTTGCCGATTTATTTTGCGGTCTGGGTAACTTCACCTTGCCTCTGGCGAGATTGGCGCAGGAAGTCGTCGGCATCGAAGGCAGTACGACCCTGACGGAACGCGCGCTGGAGAATGCCCGCGTCAATCAGTTGGAGCACAAAACACAATTTTTCAGCCGTAATCTGTTCGAAGCGAGTGCCGCCGATTTCGTCGCGCTCGGAAAATTCGACCGCATGCTGATTGATCCGCCGCGCGAAGGGGCGATGGCGGTGTGCGAAGCGCTCGCAGCCCTCGATGGCCCGCTCAAGCCGCAGCGCATCGTCTATGTTTCCTGTAACCCGGCCACTCTGGCGCGCGATGCGGATATTCTGGTCAATCAGGGCGGCTATCATCTCAGCAGTGCAGGGGTGGTCAATATGTTCCCTCACACCTCGCACGTGGAGTCGATTGCCTGTTTTTCGCTCCCCCCATCGGTATAGAAAAAACGAAGGACAAAAAAAATGCACCCCTCGAGGTGCATTGTTTGTTTGGCTAAACCTTAATCGCGTTCGCCGCCCAATATGCCGAGAATCTGCAGCAGGCTGACAAAGATGTTGTAGACATCCAGATAAATGCTCAGCGTCGCCGAGATGTAATTGGTTTCGCCGCCATTGATGATCTGTTGGACATCAAACAGAATATAGGCTGAAAAAATGCCGATGGCGATCACCGCGACGGCCAGCTGCAGTGCTGGCAGTTGCAGGAATATATTGGCCACACTGGCCACCAGAATCACCAGTACGCCGGCAAACAGCCATTTGCTCAGTCCGGAGAAATCCCGCTTCGAGACCGTCGCCACAGTGGCCATGACCGCAAAAATCGTCGCCGTACCGCCAAAAGCCATCATGATTAGCGAGGCGCCGTTGCTAAAGCCTAGCATGCTGCTGATCAGGCGCGAGAGCATGAGCCCCATAAAAAACGTAAAACCCAATAGGACCAATACCCCGATGGAGGAGTTTTTGGTCTTTTCGATAGCATAAAAGAAACCAAACGCGATCGCTAAAGTGACCATAAAGCCGATCATCGGACTGCCGGCAAACAGACTCAATTTCAACTGTACGCCAAGCCAGGCGCCCAATACCGTTGGGATCATGGAGATGGCTAACAGCCAATAGGTATTGCGCAAAACACGATGGCGTTGGGCCATCACGTCGCCAAGCTGGGTGGTGCTCGCGGCATTGCCAAACGCGGTGCTTAAATTCTGTTCCATTTCGCCTCCAGGTTGTGTCACAAAGACATTCAAGATTTCAGCATAACATGGCTTGCGTGGGCGCGTGAGTTGTCTTGGCATGACCCGCTTAGCTGTATGGTTTTATATCTCGATTGATGCGTCTTTTTATAGTCGTTTTCATGTTAGAATTCAAGGTTAGTTGAAGTCTTCATTAGTGGTCTTAACCCTTTCTTTTTATTGGAGTTTTTACAGATGGCAATCGAACGTACCCTGTCGATTATCAAACCGGACGCAGTAGCAAAAAATGTCATCGGTCAGATTTATTCTCGTTTTGAAAATGCTGGTTTGAAAATCATCGCTTCCCGCATGACACATTTGTCACGTGCTGAAGCAGAAGGTTTCTACGCCGTTCATGCAGCGCGTCCGTTCTTTAAAGATCTGGTCGACTTCATGATTTCCGGCCCGGTAGTGATTCAAGTCCTCGAAGGCCCGGACGCGATCATCAAGCATCGTGACCTGATGGGCGCGACTGATCCGAAAAAAGCTGAAAAAGGTACGATCCGTGCTGATTTCGCTGATTCGATCGATGCGAATGCAGTGCATGGTTCCGATGCAGCTGAAACAGCCGCGGTCGAAATCGCTTACTACTTCCCGGCTCTGAACGTCTATTCACGTTAATGAACCGCTCACCTTGCTCTGCTGCGCAGTCTGGCGCAGGGCAGGGGTGGAATCAAAGGCTATGGCAGAACTCACCAATTTGTTGGATCTCGATCCTGCGCAGCTCGTAGCTTATTGCGGCGAGTTGGGTGAGAAGCCGTTCCGCGCCAAGCAATTACAGCGCTGGATACACCAGTTTGGCGCCAGTGATTTCGATAGCATGACGGATCTGGCCAAATCCCTGCGTGAAAAACTCAAAACCCGTGCCTTTATCGCCGCGCCCAAGGTGCTGAGTGACCATACCTCGCTCGATGGAACGCGTAAATGGCTGGTCGACGTCGGTAACGGCAATGCCGTAGAAACCGTCTTTATCCCCGAAGAAAATCGTGGCACCCTGTGTATTTCGACTCAGGCGGGCTGCGCCGTTAATTGCCGCTTTTGCTCGACCGGCAAACAAGGATTCAACCGAAATTTATCCGTCAGCGAAATTATCGGCCAGCTGTGGATGGCCGAATTTGCGCTGCGCGAGACCGCCGGCGTCATACCCGGCCCAAAGGGCGAACGGCAGATCACCAATGTCGTCATGATGGGCATGGGGGAACCCTTGCTCAATTACGAGCCGACCGTCACCGCGCTCAAGCTCATGCTCGACGATAACGCCTACGGCCTTTCCCGCCGTCGCGTCACCTTATCAACTTCCGGCGTGGTGCCGATGATCGACAAGCTCGGCCAGGATTGCCCGGTCGCGCTGGCAGTTTCTCTGCATGCTTCGAATGACGCCCTGCGTGATGGGCTGGTGCCACTCAATAAAAAATACCCGCTGGCGGACTTGATGGCGGCCTGTCAGCGCTACCTTGAATTTGCGCCGCGTGATTTCGTCACTTTCGAATACTGCATGCTCGACGGCGTCAATGACACCGACGCCCATGCGCGCGAGCTGATCGCACTGGTCAAAAATCCGCGCCTCACTGTGCCGTGCAAATTCAATCTGATCCCCTTTAATCCCTTCCCCGAATCCGGCCTGCTGCGCTCGAAAAACGAGCGGATCAAGGCGTTTGCGCAAATTCTGCTTGATGCCGGTATCGTGACGACCGTTCGCAAGACGCGCGGTGACGACATCGATGCCGCCTGCGGCCAGTTAGCCGGTGAAGTGCAAGACCGTACCCGGGTGCAGGAACGCATGCAAAAGATGTCGGCCTACCAGGAAAAATTCGGCAAGAATTTTGGTGTGCTGGTGGAAGTCACCTCATGAGTGCGCGTTTTTTTTCGGCGCTTATTTTGCTACTCCTGGCACTATTGACGGGCTGCGGCGCGGTATCGCCGCCGCGCGAATGGCAAACCAGTTCAGATCAGACCGATGGCCAAAAGCGCGCGCAAATTCGCCTCCAGCTGGCCATGGGATATTACGAACAGCGCCAGCTCACCGTGGCTTTAGATGAAATCAAACTCGCGCTGGCGGCCAATCCGGATTTGTCCGATGCCTACAACGTGCGTGGCCTGATTTACCTCGAGCTGGGTGAGTATCCTTTGGCAGACGAGAACTTTCAGCGTGCCTTACGCCTCGCGCCCAATGATCCAGACCTGGCCAATAATTATGGCTGGTTCCTATGTCAAAGCGGTAAGCCGGCCTTGGCGATGCCTTACTTTGAATCAGCCTGGAAAAACCGCAGTTATCAGTCGCCCGCCAAGGCGTTCAATAATGCCGGTGTATGCAGCCTCAAACTGCGCGATGTGGCGACGGCAGAGCGCTATTTTCTGCAGGCGTTTCAGATCGAACCAGGCAACCCGAATACCAGCTTGCATCTGGCGGGCGTGATGTACCAGCGCGGCGATTATGTGCAAGCCCGTTTTTACAGTGCGCGCGCCATCAAGGCCGGACTGATGACGGCGCAATCCATGTGGTTAGCACTGAAAATAGAACACAAACTCGGTGATAAACTCGCCGAAGCAAGTATGGCGGCGCAGCTCAAAAGGCGCCACCCCAATTCTTCAGAGTATGCAGCGTATCAGCGCGGAGCCTTCGATGAGTGATAAAGATATCCCCTTGCAAGCACACGAACACCAGGACGAACAGATCCTATCAGTTGAACCGTTGAAGGATCCGCTGATGGATCTACCGAATTCCTTGCCTCCTCCTGCGGTTGAGGAAGTCCTCACCATCGCCGGACCAGGGGCCATGCTGGCAGCACAGCGGGAGGCGCTTGGCTTGAGCATCGAACAGGTGGCGACGCAGCTCAACCTCGCCATACGACAAATTCAGGCGCTGGAAACCGATCATTTTTCCGCTTTGCCAGGCGTAGCGATTGTGCGCGGATTTATCCGCTCGTATGCCAAACTACTAGGTCTTGATCCGGCACCGCTGCTTGACATGCTGGGTCAGAATGCGACCTCAAGTCTGATCGAGCCCCTGACGATGCGTCCGGCCTTGTCGGCCCCTTTTTTTGACGATAGTCGTATGTCAGTCATGGGCATGCAGGGGCCGATGCACAAAACGAATTTTTTACTGCCAGGATTGATCATTCTGGTACTCGGTTTGTTCGGTGGCTATCAGCTTGGCTGGCTGCCGCAATTGCCTAATTTACTGGCGCAAAAACCTGATGCCGAAGTGATCAATGTGCCGGTGTCAGGAACGCTGCCTTTGAATGCGACGCCAGCGTCAGAGTCGCCGGTAGAACCGAGCCTGATTCCTGTGCCGGCCGGCGCATTGCCACTTCCGGCTGCCGCCGTAACGGTCCCCGAGAGCAAAAAAGCGGACGCCTTGCCATCAACCCCGCCAGCCTCTAACGTCAAATCAGAAACACCGCCAGCTACAGCTGTCGTGAATAAGCCGGTAGCACCGTTGGTCGCACCGGAAGTTAATAAATTAATAGCGTCTGTCAGTACTTCTTTAGCTGCGCCTTTACCTGTACCAGCATCCGTGCCAGTGGCGGCCAAGCCCACTGGCGCTGGCGTGCAATCTCCGGCACCAGTATCGGTCAAACCTGCGGCACCTGCGACATCCGTAGCGACTTTGCCAGTGCTGCCATCGCCGACAAAGTCAGTGCCTGAGACGGTACGCTCAGCGCCTGTTATCCCGGCCAAATCCGCTCCCGTTGCACCATTGGCGCTTACGCCGCCCGTTGTCACTGCTTCCTCGGTCGCCATCAAGGGAAAAGATGCGCTGCTCATGAAAGTACGCGACGATACCTGGATTGAAATTCGCCGAACCGGTGCCAAAGAAAACGAAACGCCGCTGGTATCGCGCGTCCTGAAAGCCGGTTCCACCGAGCGCTTCGATGTGCCTGAGGCCGTCGTCCTCACGATCGGTAATGTGAACGGCGTCGAGGCCAACCTGCGTGGTATTGCGCTCGATACCAAATCGACTGCCAAGGGCAATGTTGTACGACTTAATATTAACTAATTCATGAATCAAATCAGCTCTGGATTTCTCGCCCGTCGCGCCTGCCGCAGTACCGTTGTTCGGTATGGCGCGCGCGAAATCATCATCGGTGGCGGTGCGCCGATCGTCATCCAGTCGATGACCAATACGGATACTGCCGACGTGATCGGCACGGCGATTCAAATCAAGGAATTAGCCCGTGCGGGCTCGGAACTGGTGCGCATTACCGTGAATAATCCTGAGGCCGCCGCCGCGGTCCCTGCCATTCGTGAGCAGCTCGACAAGATGGGCATTGATGTGCCGATCGTCGGCGATTTTCACTACAACGGACATACCTTGCTCAAGGATTTTCCAGCCTGCGCTGAGGCCTTGTCCAAATACCGCATCAACCCCGGCAACGTCGGTCAGGGCGCCAAACGCGATAGCCAGTTCGCCCAGATGATCGAGATCGCCTGTCGTTACGATAAGCCGGTTCGCATCGGTGTCAACTGGGGGAGTCTGGATCAACAGCTCCTGGCCCGCATCATGGATGAAAATGCCGCGCGCAGCACACCGTGGTCGGCACAGGCGGTGATGTACGAAGCACTGATTGTGTCGGCCATCGAAAACGCCCAGCGTGCTGAAGAACTCGGTATGGCGGGCGACAAAATTATCCTGTCCTGCAAAGTATCGGGCGTGCAGGACTTGATCGCGGTCTATCGCTCCCTGGCGCAGCGTTGCGACTATCCCCTGCATCTCGGACTCACCGAGGCTGGCATGGGCAGCAAAGGCATCGTCGCCTCGACGGCCGCCTTGTCGGTGCTGCTGCAAGAAGGCATCGGCGACACGATCCGTATTTCGCTCACCCCCGAACCAGGTGGGGACCGCAGCAAGGAAGTCATCGTTGGTCAGGAAATTTTGCAGACCATGGGCTTGCGCAAATTTGCGCCGATGGTGATTGCCTGCCCTGGCTGTGGCCGAACCACATCAACGGTTTTCCAGGAACTGGCAGAATCGATTCAAACGTATTTGCGCGAGCAAATGCCGGTCTGGAAATTGCAGTATCCGGGCGTGGAGGCGATGAATGTGGCGGTCATGGGTTGTATCGTCAACGGCCCGGGTGAATCCAAGCACGCCAACATTGGTATCAGCTTGCCGGGTACCGGTGAAACGCCATCAGCGCCGGTCTTTGTTGACGGTGAAAAGACCGTGACTTTACGCGGCGAACAGATTGCGCAGGAATTTCAGGCCATTGTGCTCGATTACGTCCGCACACGTTATGGTCAGCAGACAGTGAACGTCTGATTAAAGCACTCTAATTGACTATTTAAAGCATCACAGAACTTCTCTCATCAAGAATTGTAGAACCATGGCAGAGCATAAAAAAGTAGAAAAAATCGTCGGTGTCAAAGGCATGAATGACATCCTGCCTGAGCAAGCCCCTTTGTGGGAAATTTTTGAAAATACCGTGCAGACGGTATTGAAGAGTTACGGTTTTCAGCAAATTCGCACGCCCATTCTGGAGCCGACAGCCTTGTTTGCCCGCGGTCTGGGGGCGGTCACCGATATCGTCGAAAAAGAAATGTACTCTTTTACCGACAGCATGAACGGTGACCAGCTGACGATGCGTCCGGAAGCGACTGCCGGCGTTGTCCGGGCTGCGATTGAGCATAATTTGACTTACGATCGGCCGCAGCGTTTATGGTATTCCGGCCCCATGTTCCGGCACGAAAAACCGCAGCGCGGGCGCTATCGGCAATTCCATCAGGTGGGCGCCGAAGCGCTGGGCTTTACCGGTCCGGATATTGATGCCGAACTGATCATGCTATGCCAGCGGCTGTGGGATGATCTGGGCCTGACCAATGTGCATCTGGAACTCAATTCGATCGGTGACGCCGAGGAGCGCAATAAGCACCGGATTGATCTGATCGCCTATTTCGAGCAGCACATGGAGATTCTGGATGCGGAAGCCAAGCGCCGCCTGTACAGCAATCCGCTGCGCATCCTCGACACTAAAAATCCGGCCATGCAAGACATGGTCAGCCAGGCACCGCAATTACTCGATTATCTGGGCGAGGTTTCGCGCGCGCATTTCGAGGGTGTGCAAAGCGTCTTGCGCCACAATGCCATCCCTTACAAGATCAATCCGCGGCTGGTGCGCGGCATGGACTACTATAACCGCACCGTCTTCGAATGGGTCAGTGAAGAACTCGGTGCCCAGGGCACGATTTGCGCAGGTGGCCGCTACGATTCACTGGCCGACATGTTTGGCGGTAAAAATATGCCGGCTTGTGGTTTTGCCATGGGAATTGAACGCATTCTCGAGCTCATGAAGCAGGGTGGCGAGATCTTCGCCAGCAATCAATGCGACGTCTATATCGTGCATCAGGGAGAGGGCGCGCAGATGCAGGCCTTCGTGGCAGGCGAAAGATTGCGCGATGCTGGGCTCGATGTTGTGCTACATTGCGCCTCGACCAGTGGTGTGGGTAGTTTTAAGTCGCAAATGAAAAGGGCGGATGCCAGCGGAGCTGCTTATGCCGTGATTATCGGCGAAGAAGAAGTCCGGCAAAACAGTGCTATTGTCAAATCCTTACGTTCCGAAGACATGGAAAATAACCAGGCGACCGTCCCGCTTGAGGGCGTAGCGGCGTATCTGGTCGACCAGATCGTCGGCGAGGATGAGCATGATCATGGCGAGCACGTTCACTATCATCATTAAGCGATCATTAAGCGATCATTAAACTACCGCTACACCACCACTAAACCGATTTAACCAGACGACTTATACAATATTATTATGGCATTCGACCTCGAAGAACAAGAGCAGTTAGCGACCATCAAAGCTTGGTGGAATCAGTATGGCAATTTGATCACCTGGCTGTTGATCGTTGCCTTGGCCGGCGTGGCCAGCTGGTATGGCTGGAAAAACTATCAGGCAGGTCAGGCAAATCAGGCCAGCATGCTGTACGAAGAATTACAAAAAGCCGTCGCAGCCAAAGACAATGCCAAGGTACAGCGCGCCGCGACCGATATGGAAGCCAAATTCACTGGCACCGCCTATGCGCAGATGGCCGCCTTAGTCGCCGCCAAATCCGCTGTGGATGCCAACGATGTCGCCACCGCCAAGACCCAGCTGCAATGGATTATTGCTGGGCGTGGGGATGATGAATTCAAAGCCATTGCCAAGCTGCGTCTGGCAGGACTCTTATTGGATGAAAAAGCGTATGACGAAGGCTTAAAGCTGATCGACAGTGAGTTTCCCGAGCAGTTTGCCTCAGCCGTTGCCGATCGCAAGGGCGACCTTCTGACCGCCCAAAACAAACTTGACCTTGCGCGCGCAGCTTATCAAATCGCGCTCGATAAAAGTGATGCCCAAAATCCTGGCCGTCAATTGATTCAGTTAAAACTGGATGCAATTGGTGGCGCACCGGCCAAGGCCGTGTCTTCACCTAAATAAGGATCACCATGCGTATTTCGAAAGTCAAGATCGCGGCAGTCAAGTTGAGCTGCGCGATGACGATCATGTTGATCGCAGGATGTTCAACGATCGAGTCCTGGAACCCGTTCGCCAGCAAAGACAAAAGCAAAAATTTACCCGCCGAACTGGTGGAATTTAAATCCACCATGGTCGTTAAAACCGCCTGGGAAACCTCGATAGGTGATGGTGATCGCTTCCTCTTTTCCCCGGCCCTGATCGGCGACGCCGTGTACGCAGCGGCTGCCAATGGCAATATCACCCGCCTTGATGCGAACACCGGCAAAGTCAGCTGGCGCATTGATGCCGGCATGCCGCTTTCAGCAGGCGTGGGCGCGAATGGCGACACCGTCGCCGTCGCCAGTGACAAAGGCGCGGTATTGGCCTTTGATACCGCGGGCAAGCTGCGCTGGAGGGCCCAGGCATCGAGTGAGGTCTTGTCGGCACCGGCGGTGGGCGGTGGTTTAGTGATTGTACGCAGCGTCGATAACCGGATCAGTGCCTACGACATCAACACCGGTACGCGTAAATGGTCGGTGCAGCGCACTGTTCCTACGCTCATGCTGCGTAATGCGCCAGGCATTGCGATCGGCAAGAACGCGGCTTATGCGGCGCTGCCGGGTGGTCGGATCATCGCCTTGTCACTCAATAGCGGTGTGGTCTTGTGGGAGGGCGTTGTTGGCGATCCCAAAGGCGCGACCGAACTGGAACGGATCGCCGATTCCGCCGGAACCCCAATGCTGATCGATCGCGATGTCTGTACCATCGCCTTCCAGGGCAAGGTTGCCTGCTTTGATGCCGTGAATGGTGCCGCACGCTGGTCAAAAGACATGTCGAGCTATGCCGGTGTTGGTTTGGACGAGCGTTTTGTGTTCGTGGCAGATGAAAAGGGCAACGTCAACGCGCTCACGCGGGACAACGGTGTGAGCGTTTGGCGCAACGGCAAGCTGAGCTATCGCCGTCTGTCGACGCCATTCTCTTTCGGCCGTGCGGTCGTGGTTGGCGACTATCAGGGCTTCATACATTTCTTGTCGCGTGAAGACGGCGCCTTGTTAGCGCGCGTTAAAACCGACAAGGGAACAATTTTCGCCGCGCCTGTGAATTATGGCGCACATCTTATATTTCAAACCCAATCAGGGACAATGGTCGCTTTAGCGACCGAGTAATCATCGTTTAATGAAACCCGTTATTGCATTAGTAGGCCGACCCAACGTCGGCAAATCCACCTTATTCAATCGACTCACGCGCTCGCGCGATGCGCTCGTTGCCGACATGCCAGGCTTAACGCGCGATCGTCACTATGGCGAAGGTCGTATGGGTGAGCGTCCTTTTCTGGTCATCGACACTGGCGGTTTTGAGCCGGTGGCCAAAGAGGGCATCATGTTTGAAATGGCCAAGCAGACCCGTCAGGCGGTGGCGGAAGCCGACGTCGTGATCTTCATGGTCGATGGTCGTCAAGGTCTGACGCCGCATGATAAAACCATCACCGATTTTTTACGTAAATCGGGCCGTTCAGTCATGCTGGTGGTGAATAAATCAGAAGGTATGAAGTACACCTCCGTGACCGCCGATTTTTACGAGCTGGGCATGGGCGACCCGTATGTCATTTCATCGGCGCACGGTGATGGCGTGATGGATCTGGTCGACGAATCGCTCAATATTGCGCTCGCCTCGCGTCCGGTCGAAGAAGAATCGCCTCTGTTGGATCGTGGCGTGCGGATCGCCATTGTCGGCCGGCCGAATGTGGGCAAGTCAACCCTGGTCAACACGCTGCTGGGTGAGGAGCGGGTCATCGCTTTTGATATGCCCGGTACCACGCGTGATTCAATTGAAATCCTGTTTGAGCGCGATGGCCGGCAATACAGTCTGATCGACACAGCCGGTATTCGCCGTAAGGGCAAGGTATTTGAAGCGATCGAAAAATTCTCCGTCGTTAAAACCCTGCAGTCGATTTCCGAAGCCAATGTCGTGATTTTACTGCTCGACGCGCAGCAAGATATTTCCGAGCAAGATGCCCACATCGCCGGCTTCATTCTTGAATCAGGCCGGGCCTTGGTGATCGGCGTGAATAAATGGGATGGGATGACTAGCGATCAGCGCGATACCATCAAAATGGACCTCGAGCGAAAACTCAGCTTCCTGTCGTTCGCCAAGACGCATTTTATTTCAGCGCTCAAGTCGACGGGTCTTGGGCCGATGATGAAATCGGTCGACGCTGCTTATGCGGCGGCCACGGCTAACTTGACCACGCCGAAATTGACGCGCGCCTTAATTGAAGCCGTCGAACATCAGCAGCCACGTCGGCGTGGATCGATCCGTCCTAAATTGCGCTATGCGCATCAGGGTGGTCAGAATCCGCCTATTGTGGTCATTCACGGGAATGCCCTTGATTCGATTGAAGATAACTACAAACGCTATCTTGAAAAACATTTTCGGGAAACCTTTTCGCTTGTCGGCACTCCACTACGTATTGAGTTCCGTTCCGGGAAAAACCCCTTTTCACATACCGAGAAATAGCCGAACTTTGGCATATTGCAGAAAAATAGTTTAAAGTTTGCAGAGATTCCACATCGAGCTCTTGAAATTATTTCGAGAGTCTCCACTTCCTTACTACAACAACACATTGGAGCTGCCATGAGTAATAAAGGGCAACTGTTACAAGACCCCTTCCTGAACGCCTTACGCAAGGAACACGTTCCGGTTTCCATCTACCTGGTCAACGGTATCAAACTGCAGGGACACATTGAATCATTTGATCAATACGTCGTTCTGCTCCGAAATACCGTGACACAAATGGTCTATAAACACGCCATTTCGACGGTCGTGCCGGCAAGAGCTGTCAACCTGAGCCTCGAACCTGAAGCCGAATAAGGCATTGATCACCACATCGTTCAAGCGCAGGGCCTTATGCGAACTGCGCTAGTCGGCGTTGATTTCGGCAAGGGCGACTTTGTCGCCAGTCTCGAAGAGCTGTCCCTGCTGGCAAAGTCGGCCGGGGCCCAGCCATTCACAACAATTACATGCAAACGTGGCAGCCCGGATGCTGCCTTGTTTGTCGGTTCTGGCAAAGCAGATGAAATTGCTGCTGCTGTCACGGATCACGAACTTTCCCTGGTGATTTTTAATCACGCCCTGTCGCCTGCCCAGCAGCGAAACCTGGAGCGTCATTTAAGCGTGCGCGTCATCGATCGGACCAGTCTGATCTTGGATATTTTCGCCCAGCGTGCACAAAGTCATGAGGGTAAGGTACAAGTCGAACTGGCCCAATTGCAGCATCTGGCCACACGACTGGTGCGCGGCTGGACCCACCTTGAACGTCAAAAGGGCGGTATTGGCCTGCGCGGACCGGGTGAAACCCAGCTGGAAACCGATCGTCGCTTGATCGGTGAACGGGTCAAAGCCCTGCGCGCCAAACTGGAAAAGCTGCGAAAACAACACGATACGCAGCGTCGCTCACGCGGACGCAATAATGCCTTTTCGGTTTCCTTGGTCGGTTATACCAACGCCGGAAAGTCGACGCTTTTTAACGCCCTGGCCAAATCCAAGGTCTTCGCCGCCGATCAGTTATTCGCCACGCTCGATACGACCTCGCGACGGATTTATCTTGGTGAAGCCGGCAATGTCATTTTGTCTGATACAGTAGGCTTTATTCGTGAATTGCCGCACCAATTAGTGGCGGCCTTTCGCGCCACCCTGGAAGAAACCATCCATGCCGATCTGCTGCTGCATGTGGTCGATGGCGCCAGCCCGGTGCGCATGGAGCAAATTGAACAAGTCAATTTGGTACTCAAGGAAATTGGCGCCGATCATATTCCGCAGATTCTGGTCTGGAACAAGATTGATGCCAGCGGTCTTGAGCCTGCTTTGGAACGAGATGAATATGATAAAATTCGCCGTGTTTTTGTCAGTGCACAGTCTGGCGCAGGTTTAAATTTACTGCGCACTGCGCTGACCGAAGCGGCGATGGCAAACCGGCCGGCTGGTAGCCAGGACGGTTTGGAATTTCAGGCTACAACGGCGCCTGAAGATGGGTAGTTGGGTTAATAATAATTTTTGCTTGCAATTGAACCCGTTTGTGAATGTGACGCGCCATAATGAGCCAAAGAATGCTAGCGACTTTAAAAAAAATCGGCCTGAAGTTCTCGCTGAATGATCCCGGCTGGGGCCGTGGTTCCGACGAGGACAAGAAACCGCCTTCTCAAGAGCGCAAGAAGCCTGTGGAGGGACCGCCTGATCTGGATCAGCTATGGCGTGACTTTAACCAACGTCTGAACAAGCTTTTCAACGGCAAAGGGAATGGCGGCGGTGGCGGTGGTTTGGGCGGCGACGGTTTCAAACCCGACATGCGCGGTGCTGGTCTCGGTGCAGGCGTGATCGCTGTGATCGTCGGTTTTTTGTGGCTGGTCAGCGGCTTCTTCATCGTCCAGGAAGGGCAAACTGCCGTGATTCTGACCTTCGGCAAATACAGTCACACCACGCCAGCGGGTTTTAACTGGCGCTGGCCGTATCCGATTCAATCGAATGAAATCGTCAACGTTTCGCAGGTGCGTACCGTCGAAGTTGGTTATCGCAATAATGTGCGTAACAAACAGCCGCGTGAATCGCTCATGCTGACCGATGACGAAAACATCATCGATATTCAATTTGCCGTGCAATATCGCCTGAAAAATGCCTCCGACTGGGTATTTAGTAATCGTGACCAGGATGACACCGTGCGCCAGGTCGCCGAGACCTCGATTCGTGAAATCGTCGGCCGCAGCAAGATGGATTTTGTGTTGTACGAAGGGCGTGAAAAAGTCGCCTTCGATGTCGCGCAATTGATGCAGGAAACGCTCGATCGCTATCAAACCGGCGCCCAGGTCACCAATGTGACCATGCAGGGCGTGCAGCCACCGGAGCAGGTACAGGCAGCCTTTGACGATGCCGTCAAGGCAGGTCAGGACCGCGAACGGCAAAAGAATGAAGGCCAGGCCTACGCTAATGACGTGATTCCTAAGGCACGCGGTAATGCTTCGCGTCTGCAGGAAGAGTCCGAAGGCTACCGTGCGCGCGTGGTCGCCACAGCCCAGGGTGAAGCGGCACGTTTCAAGCAGGTCTTGGTCGAATATAACAAGGCGCCGGGCGTGACCCGCGATCGTATGTATCTCGATACCATGCAGCAGATTTTTGCTACCACCACCAAGGTCATGGTAGACGCCAAGAGCGGCAGTAATCTGCTGTATCTTCCACTCGACAAATTGATCGCGCAGTCGGCCAGCGACGGTAACGCCAACAAGTCAGCCGCCACCACACCTGCGCCCGCTGTACCAGACAGCTTACCAACGATTGAAATTCAGCGTCAAAAGGATTCTCGTAGCCGCGACAGCCGCGAATCACGCGATCGGGAGACACGTTAATGAACCGTTTATTTTCTTTTGCCGTCACGGGCTTCATTGCCCTGATCGTGCTTTACTCGACCCTCTTTGTGGTCGATCAAAGGCAGTACGCCATTGTCTTCGCCCTGGGTGAGGTCAAGCAAGTCATCAAGGAACCAGGTCTGCATTTTAAACTGCCGCCACCGTTCCAAAACGTGCTGTTTCTCGATAAGCGTATCCTGACGCTTGATTCACCGGAAGCCGACCGCTTCATTACCGCCGAAAAGAAAAATATCCTCGTTGATGCCTTCGTCAAGTGGAAAATCATTGAACCACGGCTGTATTTCGTTAGCTTTGGCGGTGAAGAGCGTCGCGCCCAGGATCGTATGTCGCAAATCGTTAAAGCGGCCTTAAACGATGAAATTACCAAGCGCACGGTGCGTGAAGTGATTTCTGGCGAGCGCGGCAAGGTGATGGATGCGATCCGTAAAAAGGTCACCGATGAGTCCAAACAGATTGGCGTAGAAATCATCGATGTGCGCTTAAAGCGCGTCGATTACGTCGAACAGATCAATAATTCGGTGTACGACCGTATGAAGGCCGAGCGGGTGAGGGTGGCCAACGAGTTACGTTCCACCGGTGCTGCCGAATCAGAAAAAATTCGCGCCGATGCTGATCGTCAGCGGACCGTTATTTTGGCCGAAGCGTATCGGGATGCAGAACAGATTCGTGGCGACGGCGATGCCAAGGCTTCGCAAATTTATGCCCAGGCATTCGGACAAAATCCGGAATTCTATAAATTTTATCGCAGCCTCGATGCATACCGCGCCAGCTTTAAAAATCGCAGTGACATGCTGGTCGTCGATGCCAATTCCGAATTCTTTAAATACTTCAAGGGTTCGGGTACCGGCGCGGCTTCATCCAGTAAAAAATAACATCTGCGCGCTGCCAGTGGCTGCCTGAGAGCGGTCCGGTAGCGCGTCGACAATTTGTTTCCATGACATACACTGAGTCTGGCTGCATGCTTCCGCGATGAAGCACGCGCCCGCTGTGTGAGTTTTTTTTAACTCTGACGTTTTTCATACTTTCATGCCGAACTGGCTTTTACCTGAAAACATTGCCGACGTATTGCCGTCCGAAGCGCGCAAAATAGAAGAATTGCGGCGCGCTATTCTGGATCAATACCGCCTGTACGGCTACGAACTGGTCATGCCGCCCCTGCTGGAGTATGTGGAATCACTACTCGCCGGTGCCGGTGACGACATGAATCTGCGCACTTTCAAGCTGGTCGATCAGCTCTCTGGCCGCACCATGGGACTACGCGCCGACATGACCACGCAGGTTGCGCGTATCGATGCCCATTTGTTAAACCGCGCCTCGGTCACGCGTCTGTGCTACGCCGGCAGCGTCTTGCATACTCTGCCGATTGGCTTACATGCGACCCGCGAGCCGCTGCAAATCGGTGCCGAAATTTATGGTCACGCCGGTCTCGAAGCCGATGCCGAAATCCAGGAGCTGGCCTTGGCAACGTTGGCTTTGGCCGGTTTTACCCAGGTACGCCTTGATTTGTGCCACGTCGGCATTCTGCGCGCGATCATCGCCACCGATGCCGCCGCCCAGCGCGATCAGATCGCCTTAGTCGCTCTGCTGCGCGCCAAGGATGCGCCAGGGCTCAAAATATTATGTGCTGATTACGCGCCAGTCACGCGCGATGCACTACTGGCCTTGACCTCGTTGTATGGCGAACGCGAAGTGCTTGACCGGGCCCGCAAGGCTTTGCCTGCAATGCCAGGCATTACCCAAGCGCTCGATGACCTGACCGCCTTGCTTGATCTGGCCGGTAGCGCCAAGGTCACGATCGATCTGGCCGATCTGCGCGGCTACCAATACGAAAGCGGCGCCATGTTTGCCATCTACGTCCCCGGCCTGCCCAATGCGGTCGCCCGCGGTGGCCGCTATGACCATGTCGGCGAAGCCTTTGGCCGCGCACGTCCCGCCACCGGCTTCTCGCTGGATTTGCGCGAATTGGCGCGACTGCTGCCGAGCGCGCCACGCAAGGCGGCCATTCGCGCTCCTTGGGGCAAAAGCGCTGCGTTGAACGAAAAAATTGCTGAATTACGCCGCGCAGGCGAAATCGTAATTCAAAATTTACCCGGCCACGACAATGATCAGGACGAATTCGACTGCGACCGCGCGATCGTGTTTCAAAATGATGCGTGGCATATTCAAAATTTAAGTTAAGTGATCTCTGAGAAAAAAATGGCTAAAAATGTCGTGGTAATTGGCACCCAATGGGGCGATGAAGGCAAAGGAAAAATCGTTGACTGGTTGACCGACCATGCACAAGGCGTGGCACGTTTTCAGGGTGGCCATAATGCGGGGCATACGCTGGTCATCGGCGGTAAAAAAACGGCGCTGCAACTGATCCCCTCTGGCATCATGCGCCCTGGCGTGGCCTGCTATATCGGTAATGGCGTGGTGCTCTCGGTGCCGGATCTGCTGCGCGAAATTGACAAGCTCGAAGCGGTCGGCGTGGAAGTCGCCTCGCGCCTGAAAGTATCCGAAGCCTGCCCGGTGATTTTGCCATGCCATACCGCGCTGGATGCGGCGCGTGAAATTGCCCGTGGTGCGGGCAAGCTGGGCACGACCGGCAAGGGCATTGGCCCGGCGTATGAAGATAAAGTAGCGCGTCGCGCTATCCGCGTAGCCGATCTGCTGAATGAGCAGCGCTTCGCCGAAAAGCTGCGTGAAAACCTCGATTATCATAACTTCGTGCTGGTCAATTATCTCAAGGCCGAGGCGGTGGATTTTCAAAAAACCTACGATGCTGCGCTGGCCGATGTACCGCGCCTGCGGCCGATGGTGGCCGATGTGTCGAGCTCCCTGCATGCAGCCCACAAGGCCGGTGCGAGTCTGCTGTTCGAAGGTGCGCAAGGCAGCTTGCTCGACGTCGATCATGGCACCTATCCCTTCGTCACCTCGAGCAATTGCGTGGCCGGTAATGCGGCGGCAGGCACCGGTGTGGGGCCGAACATGCTGCACTATATTCTCGGTATCACCAAGGCTTACACCACCCGTGTCGGTTCTGGACCATTCCCGTCCGAGTTGCCGACAGACGCCGGCGTGGGACAGCATCTGGCCAGTATCGGTCATGAATTTGGTACCGTGACAGGCCGGCCACGTCGTTGCGGCTGGTTTGATGCAGCCTTGCTGCGCCGTTCGGTCCAGATCAATGGTGTAACGGGTATGTGCCTGACCAAGCTCGACGTTCTTGATGGTCTGAGCACACTGCAGTTATGTACTGGCTACCGTCTGGGCGACAAACTGGTCGATATTTTCCCGGTCGGCGCGGAAGATGCGGCGCGCTGCGTGCCGGTCTACGAAGAAATGCCCGGCTGGACCGAGACCACGGTCGGCGCCAAAACCATGGACGCGCTGCCCGCCGCAGCCCGTGCCTACATCGCTCGCATTGAAGCCTTGGTCGGTGTACCGATTGATATGGTCTCCACCGGTCCTGATCGTGAAGAAACCATCGTCTTGCGCCATCCATTCAAATAAACGCAGCAACAAGAACAGATTGAAGCAGGAGAGATCGGTGCAGACATCGACGGACAAAGATTTATGGGTATCCAACGAAGACTATGAGCGTGCCATCGTCCAATTGGCGCTTATCGTGCATGAATCAGGTTGGAAATTTGATCAGATATTGTGTCTGGCAAGGGGTGGCCTCCGCCCAGGTGATATTTTTTCGCGAATTTTTTCCGTACCGCTGGCGATTTTATCGACCAGTTCCTATCGGGCAGAGGAGGGCACGGTGCAGGAGTCCCTCGATATTGGGCAATCGATCGCCATGTCCAAGGGCAGCCTGGGCGGCCGTATTTTGCTGCTTGATGATTTGGTCGACTCTGGCGTGACGCTCGATCAGGTGCAAAAACACCTGCGGCATAATTATCCCGCGGTCACGGAAGTTAAATCCGGCGTAATTTGGTGGAAGGCCTGCTCGATCATGCAGCCAGACTTTTACCTGACCCATTTACCGACCAATCCGTGGATTCATCAGCCGTTTGAAGATTTTGATGGATTACGCCCCAGCCAGTTGGCAGGCTGGTTAAAAAGAGGCGAAGCCTAAGTCGGGTGGCACAAAAAAGATAAAGCACGCCGGTGCTTTATGATTGCGCAAAAAAAAAGCACGCTTTCGCGTACTTAATTAATTTTTGGTGCCCACGGAGGGACTCGAACCCCCACACCTTGCGGCACATGGACCTGAACCATGCGCGTCTACCAATTCCGCCACGTGGGCACTGCAAATTTAGCGCTTCCTACTTTCCCCGCCGTTACAGCAGGAAAGGCGAGAGTATAGCCGATATAAAGATTGTGTCAATGCAGACGAATGAAAAATTCATTTAAATATGAGAGATCCTAAGTAAAAAAGGCGCCACTCCGTTACACTTGACACCGTTCCAACTTTTAATTACAAAGCACGCTTTTGAGCCAATATTCTTATACCATTCCCAGCCGGGAGGAAATCCTCGGCATCCTTCGTCAAGCTACGACGCCGCAAGACACGGCGTCCCTTGCCAGCACCCTCGGGGTGCAAAATGACGAACTCGAAGGATTGACGCGCCGTCTTAACGCCATGGAGCGTGACGGCCAGATCAAACCTGATCGCAAAGGCTTTTTTCAGCTGGCGCACCAAACGACTTTTGTCGAAGGACGCGTTGCCGGCCATCGCGAAGGCTACGGCTTTCTGATCCCTGACGACGGCAGCGCAGACCTCTTTCTGTCCGAACGTGAAATGCAAAAAGTCCTCAATGGTGACCGCGTCCAGGCGCGCGTAACCGGCGTCGATAAGCGCGGCCGGCCGGAAGGCACGATCGTCGAAGTCGTGGTGCGAGCCAATACCCACGTCATCGGCCGCTTACTTAACGAAAACGGCGTCTGGATCGTCGCACCGGAAGACAAACGCATCGGCCAGGACATCCTCCTCACCGGTGGCGCAGGCAAGGCCAAGACTGGCCAGGTCGTCAGTATCGAACTCACCGAACAGCCTTCACGTTATGTGCAGCCGGTAGGCAGAATCGTCGAAGTACTGGGGGATATCGATGACCCCGGTATGGAGATCGAAATCGCCGTGCGCAAGTACGGTGTGCCGCATGAATTTTCTGACGCCGCCCTGAAAATGGCCGCCAAATTGCCGTCCGAAGTGCGTGACGCCGATCTGGATGAGCGGGTGGACCTGCGCGATATCCCTATGGTGACCATCGATGGCGAAGACGCGCGTGACTTCGACGATGCCGTCTACTGCGAGCCGATGAAGATCGGTCGCGCCAATGGTTTCCGTCTGATCGTCGCGATTGCCGATGTCAGTCACTACGTCAAACCGAATGATGCGATTGACCAGGATGCGATCGAACGCTCCACTTCTGTCTATTTCCCGCGCCGCGTGATCCCCATGCTGCCGGAAAAATTATCGAATGGTTTGTGTTCGCTCAACCCTGCTGTCGACCGACTGACTTTGGTGTGCGATGCCGTCATTACCGCCACCGGTGAAATCAAGGCCTATCAGTTTTATCCGGCTGTGATTCACTCCGCAGCCCGCCTGACCTATACCGATGTGGCTTCGATACTGACCAATACCAAAGGCCCGGAAGCGGCCAGACGTCCAGGGTTGGTGCCGCATCTGCAGCATCTGTACGAAGTGTTTCAGGCACTGCTGCAAGCGCGCCATGTGCGCGGTGCGATCGACTTTGAAACCACTGAGACTTACATCGTCTGCAATGCCAACGGCAAGATCGAGCAAATTCTGCCGCGTACCCGTAACGATGCACATCGCCTGATCGAGGAATGCATGTTGGCGGCCAACGTCTGTGCCGCCGATTTGCTCAAAGAGCATGAACATCCGGGTTTATTCCGCGTGCATGCCGGGCCGACCAAAGAAAAATTAACCCAGGTGCGCACCTTCCTCAAGCAGGTCGGACTCAGTCTGGGTGGCGGTGACAAACCGAGCGCATCGGATTACGCCGCGCTCATGCCGAAGATTAAAGCCCGTCCCGATTCGGCCTTGCTGCAAACGATGCTCCTGCGTTCGATGCAGCAGGCGGTCTATAGCCAGGACAATATCGGTCACTTTGGTTTGTCGTATGAGGCATATGCCCATTTCACCAGCCCGATTCGACGCTATCCCGATTTATTGACGCACCGTGCGATCAAGGCAATTTTAGCCGGCAAACGCTATACACCCAAGGGTATCGACACAACATCGCTCAATACCTTGCTCTCGCCAGCGGCACGTAAAATGGCTGCCGTCGACAAAGCAGCGGGCAAGCAAAAAACCGAAGGTGAACAGGCGATATGGGAAGCGCTGGGCATTCATTGTTCGGCTAACGAACGTCGGGCAGATGAAGCGTCGCGTGATGTGGAAGCCTGGCTCAAGTGTTACTTCGTGCGCGACAAACTGGGCGAAGAATTCACCGGTACCATTTCTGGCGTGACCACCTTTGGTATCTTTGTCCAACTCGATGCGCTGTTTATCGAAGGTCTGGTGCATGTCACCGAGCTGGGCGCGGACTTTTTCCAGTATGACGACGCACGCCATGAGTTACGCGGTGAACGCACCGGCATCCGCTATCAGCTCACCGATCGGGTAACAGTGCAGATCAGCCGGGTCGATCTGGATGCACGCAAGATCGATTTACGTCTGGTCACCGAGACGAATTTCCGTACCGTGCTCAAAAACGAATCCAAGCGTGCCGATCTGGCAGGCAAAAAATCGAACAAAACATCCTCAGCGCCTGAGCCAAAAGCCGTCATGCCAACGCCTGACACCAAGGGACATCGCAAGGCATCGGCGAAGCCGGCGCGCAGCAAAACTGCCGCGAGCGCGAAACCCCAGGCCAAGGTCGTCACCGAAAAGAAAACCCGCACGTCTGGACTACGGTCCAAGACAGGCAGAAAGAAACATTGATTCATGAAGAGTAAAATTATTTTTGGCTTTCACGCCGTGACAGCCCGTCTGCGTCAGGAAGCTTCGTCGATCGAAGAGATTTATATCGACACTGAACGTCACGATGGCCGCATGAAAGACCTGCTGCATGCCGCCAAATTCTATAATGTACGCATCATTCAGGCTGACGATGCCCGTCTGTCGGCCATGGTCGGCACCCGGCGCCATCAGGGTGTGGTCGCCAAGGCGGGAGAAATCTCCCTGGCGCGAAATCTGGATGAATTGCTCGATGCGATTGATGGTCCGCCGCTACTGCTGGTGCTCGATGGTGTGACCGATCCGCATAACCTCGGTGCCTGTCTGCGCGTGGCCGATGGCGCTGGTGCGCATGCCGTCATCGCGCCCAAGGACAGAGCCGTTGGCCTGAATGCGACCGCCTCCAAGGTGGCCAGCGGTGCTGCCGATTCGATGCCTTATATTACCGTCACGAACCTGGCCCGTACCCTGCGCGAACTCAAGGAGCGTGATATCTGGCTCATTGGTACCGCAGACGATGCCGAGCAAGGCTTGTATGCAGCAGATTTTTCCGGCCCGGCAGCTTTGGTGATGGGATCCGAAGGCGAGGGCTTGCGACGCCTCACGCGCGAAGCCTGCGACGTGCTGGTGCATATCCCGATGTTCGGTTCGGTGGAAAGTCTCAATGTGTCGGTGGCCTCCGGTGTGTGTCTGTATGAGGGACGCCGTCAACGTCTGGCCAAGGCGGCCACAGCTGCATAAAAATACAGCGTAAAAATTCAGCTGGCTGGCAAGCGAATGGCATAAGCGTTACCATTTGACTTGTCAGCCACCTGTTGCAAGCACTTATTCATGTTCAAATTTATTCGTCAAGATATCGATAGCATCATCGCGCGTGATCCCGCGGCCCGTAATGCCTGGGAAGTGCTGACGTGCTACCCCGGTCTGCACGCCATCATCCTGCACCGCTGGTCGAGCTGGTGCTGGCGACATGGATTGAAATGGCTGGGTCGTTTTATTTCCTATCTGGCGCGCGTGTTGACGGGCATCGAGATTCATCCTGGTGCGCAAATCGGCCAGCGGGTTTTTATCGACCACGGCTTTGGTGTTGTGATCGGCGAAACGGCGGTCGTCGGCGACGACTGCACGATTTATCAAGGCGTCACACTGGGTGGTACCTCACTCAATAAAGGCGTTAAACGACATCCTACGCTGGAAAATAACGTCATCATCGGCGCTGGTGCGCAGATCCTCGGCGGCTTTACGGTGGGTGAGGGCGCCAAGGTCGGCTCGAACGCGGTGGTGGTCAAGCCGGTTCCGGCGGGCGCGACAGCGGTCGGTAATCCGGCCCACATCGTGCACAAGGAAGCGCTCGACGCCCAGCAAGCTGCGGCTGAACGCATGTTCGCCGCCTATGGGGTGACGCCGGGTGGTGATGATCCGATGTCGATGGCGCTGCATGGCCTGATCAATAATGCTGTCAGCCAGGAGCTGCAAATCACGAAAATTATCGCTACCTTGAAAGCGGCCGGTATTGCCTGTGCCGACTTGCCTGCAGCCGAAAAATTCGATCCGACGATTCTCAATAAACTGGTGGAGTAGTCACCCGCACGCAGTAGTCACCATTAGCAGGCACAGCTGGACTAATTCTCCAGCAGCCTGCCACTGGCATCCAAGCGCGCCATGCTGCCATCATCATACAGTGCGCACCATCCGCCGCGCAGTGGTGCTTGCTTAGTAAGGTGCTCATCGCTGTGCTCACAGTCCCAATCCGGCAATACAAAGCGCACACGTTCCTGCCCCCCGCTGTGCGTAACATGCCGCGCCGGTCGGTGGGTATGACCATGGACCATCAGGCTGGCGCCCGTGGCCTCAAAGACCGCATTGATGGCGTCCTGATTGACGTCCATGATCTCGGCGGTCTTCATTGTTTGTGCTGCACGGCTGCCATCGCGCATGCCGGCAATGATGGCTTTACGTTGCGCTAAGCTCTGGGCCAAAAACGTCTGTTGCCACACCGGCTGGCGCACCTGCGCACGAAATGTCATGTAGGCCAGATCATCGGTACATTGCGCATCGCCGTGCACGAGCACGATTTTTTGTCCTGCGATGGTGGTGACGAAAGGCTCGGCCAGAAGTTCGGCGCCGATTGCCTCGGCAAATTGCGGACCAATTAAAAAATCACGATTGCCAGCGATCCAATAGATCTTGGTACCGGCCAAACTGACGGCGCGCAAGGCGTGTACGATGCGCCGATGAAAATCACTCTCGAGATCATCGTCGCCAGCCCAGTATTCAAATAAATCGCCCAGCAAAAACAGCTGCCGGGCATGCATGGCATGCTGCTGCAGGAAATCGATGAAGGCCTGTGCCGTTTGTGGCAGCGCTTCCTGCAAATGCAGGTCAGAGACAAACAGCGCAAGCACTTCGGCTTGCGCTTTCCTGGATGCGTGAGTGTCCTGATGCATGCCGTTGCTGGTTCGACTGTTCGATTGATCGCGTGATCGAATTAAACGACGACCGCTTTTTCAATGATCACGTCTTCGACAGGCACGTCGGAATGCATGCCGGTACGCGTCGTTTTGACACTACGGATTTTATCGACCACGTCGGTGCCTTCAACGACTTTACCAAACACCGTATAACCCCAGCCGTCCTGACCTGGATAGTCGAGAAAGCCATTGTTTTTGATGTTGATGAAAAATTGTGCAGAAGCCGAATGAGGATCCGAAGTGCGCGCCATCGCCAGCGTGTAGGTATCATTTTTGAGGCCGTTCTTGGCTTCGTTTTCTACCGTGGCATTGGCTTCTTTTTGTTTCATACCCGGCTCAAAACCGCCGCCCTGAATCATGAAGCCATCGATCACGCGATGAAAAATCGTATTGCTGTAGTGCCCGGCATTGACATAATTGAGAAAGTTTTCAACTGTCTTGGGGGCTTTTTCCGCTTCCAGTTCGACGGTAAAGTTGCCGTGATTGGTGGTAAAGATAACTGCCATGATGATCCTTTGGTGGGTTTTAAAAATACGAATTAAGTGAAAATAAGAAAAAAATTTACTTGATAATGCTGGCCGATTCGACGATCACCGGCTTGAGCGGCACATGCCGGTGCATACCGCGATCAGCCACCTCGACTTGCTTGATCTGGTCGACGACCTCCATGCCGAGAATAACTTTGCCAAATACGGCGTAACCCCAGCCGTCGGGATCGGGGTAGTTCAGTCGGTCATTGGTATTGACGTTGATAAAAAACTGCGCCGTGGCGGAATGCGGATCGCCGGTGCGCGCCATGGCGACGGTATAGGGCTCATTTTTTAAGCCGTTCTGGCCCTCGTTACGGATCGCCGCTCGGGTGGGATTTTTTTCCTTCATGTTTTTATCAAAGCCGCCGCCTTGAATCATGAAGTCATTGATGACGCGATGAAAAATCGTACCTTTGTAATAGCCGGATTTGACATAGGCCAGAAAATTGTTGACCGAGCGCGGCGCTTTTTCTGCATCCAGTTCGATGACAATATTGCCCATATTTGTTTTGAACAGGACTTTCGGTGCATCAGCCGCCTGCGCGAGAGAAAATAATCCGCACAGACTGAGCAGCGCGCCAATCAATTGACGCCGGAAAAATAATGGCATTGGGTCTCCAGACGATAAGGGGGAAAAAATCATGCCGAATAATAATATAAGCGAATAATCAGGTGATCGAATCATCGATGGATGGATGAAACTTTTTAGCCTGGGCTCAACAAGAGAACGATTAAGCGCTTGGACCACAAATCATCAATGTTATACTCCACACAATCGTCATTTTATCAAAATACGCAGGTCATCAGTGTTTGGCGATGGCGAATACACATTGGCAGCAGCATCAATGCATGCGCCCTATCGATTATCAAGCAATAACATCACCAAGAACGAAGCGGACGCCTTTTTTATGCGTGACCTGAAAATTTACAATACGCTGGCGCGTGAGAAGCAATTATTTACGCCAATCGAAGTCGGCAAAGTCCGCATGTACGTCTGCGGCATGACGATTTACGATTACTGCCACATCGGCCACGCACGCATGATGATGGCCTTTGATGTGCTCTATCGCTGGCTTAAGGCGAGCGGCTATGACGTCACCTATGTGCGCAACATCACCGATATCGACGACAAGATTATTCGTCGCGCTGTCGAGAATAATGAAACCATCGCCCAGCTCACCGAACGCTATATCGCTGCCATGCGCGAAGATACGCAAGCCTTGGGCATCCTCGATCCCGATCATGAGCCGCGCGCCACCGCCTATGTGCCGCAGATGTTAAGCATGATCGGACAACTGGAAAAAAATGGCCTGGCTTATCACGCACAAGACGGCGACGTGAATTATTCCGTGCGCGATTTCCCCGGCTACGGCAAATTGTCCGGTAAATCACTCGACGATCTGCGCGCCGGTGAGCGCGTTGATGTCAATGTCGGTAAGCGCGATCCGCTCGACTTTGTATTATGGAAGTCGGCCAAGGAAGATGAGCCGGACGAAGCCAAATGGCCCTCGCCCTGGGGCACTGGTCGTCCCGGATGGCATATTGAGTGCTCGGCGATGTCGTGCGCGCTGTTGGGCGAACGCTTCGATATTCACGGTGGCGGCCAGGACTTACAGTTTCCGCACCACGAAAACGAAATCGCCCAATCCGAAGGCGCGCTGGGTCATCCCTTCGTCAATTACTGGATGCATAACGGCTTCGTTCGCGTCGACGATGAAAAAATGTCCAAGTCACTCGGCAATTTTTTCACGATCCGCGATGTGCTGCAAAAATACGATGCGGAGGTGGTGCGCTTTTTTATCATGCGCGCACATTATCGTAGCCCGCTCAATTATTCCGACGTTCACCTCGATGACGCCAAGACCGCCTTGGCGCGTCTTTACACCGCCCTCAAGGATGTGCCGCCCGATGGGCAGCCCGACGTACAGCCACTCGACTGGCATGAACCGCATGCCGTACGCTTTGCCGAGGCCATGAATGATGATCTCAACACGCCACTGGCCCTGTCGGTGCTGTTCGATCTGGCAAATGCCTTGAATAAAAATAAATCAGTCGATACCGCGCGGCAGCTAAAAGGGCTCGCACTTGTGTTAGGCTTACTACATCGTTCTCCTCAAGAATTTTTACAAGGGGATCAGCTTGGCGGATCCGAGACGGCGCAGATTTTGCACCAAATTGCGGCGCGGGCTGCTGCCAAACAGGCAAGAAATTTCGCACAGGCTGATCAAATTCGCGCTGAATTACTCGCGCAGGGGATCGTCCTAGAAGATAAACCAGGTGGCAACACCGAGTGGCGTAAGAATTAAGGCGGCATGTCGACCCCCATTACCCTGAACCCTTCGCCGCGCGCGTTACCTGACTATTGGGAACAAGCCAAAGCCGAGCTCATGAAGCGCGATCGTATTATGCGCAAGATCATGCCGTCTTTTGGCGACCTGCATCTGAGCGGCCGCAACGATCCCTTTACCACCTTGGCGCGCTCAATCATCGGGCAACAAGTCACGAGCAAGTCAGCCGATATGGTGTGGGCGCGTTTTCGCGAGATGAGTCCGAAGTGCACACCCACCCAGGTCTTAAAGGTCGCGAATAAATTAGCCGAATGTGGTTTGTCCAAGCGTAAGGCCGAGTATATTCTCGATCTGGCAGAGGCATTTCGCAGCAAACGCGTACACGCCGACGAATGGGTCAACATGGCCGATGAGTCGGTCATTGCCGAATTGGTGCGTATTCGTGGCATAAGCCGCTGGACAGCGGAGATGTTTCTGATATTTAATCTGTGCCGGCCCAATATTTTGCCCCTCGATGACGCAGGGCTGGTCAAGGGCATTAGTATGAATTATTTTTCCGGTGAGCCGGTGTCCCGCAGCGATGTCCGCGAAGTCGCGGCCAACTGGGCACCCTGGTGCACCGTCGCGACTTGGTACTTATGGCGCAGTCTGGATGCAAACCAAGGCGTCATAACAAAGTAACAAAGGATTAAATATGACAAAAACGACCTTTCTTAGTTTCGAACATCCGATCTCTGAGTTGGATGGAAAAATCGAAGAACTACGCTTTGTCCAGGATGATTCAGCGGTCGATATTTCGGAAGAAATCGATCGTCTGTCAAAGAAAAGTCAGCAGCTGACCAAAGACATCTACGCCAAACTCACGCCGTGGCAGGTCTCGCAGATCGCCCGTCATCCGCAGCGCCCTTATACCCTCGACTATGTGCGTGAAATCTTCACCGATTTCCATGAGCTGCATGGCGACCGCAACTTTGCCGATGATCTGTCGATCGTCGGCGGTCTGGCGCGTTTTAACGGCCAGTCGTGTATGGTGATCGGTCATCAAAAAGGGCGCGATACCAAAGAGCGCGCGCTGCGTAATTTTGGCATGCCCAAGCCAGAAGGCTATCGCAAAGCGATGCGTCTGATGAAGCTGGCCGAAAAATTTAATCTGCCGATCTTTACCTTCGTTGATACACCCGGCGCCTTTCCCGGCATTGATGCTGAAGAGCGCTGCCAGTCGGAAGCCATCGGCCATAATTTGTTCGTCATGGCCGGCCTCAAGGTGCCGCTGATCGCGACGATTATTGGCGAAGGTGGTTCGGGCGGTGCCTTGGCGATTGCGGTCGGCGATGTGGTGCTCATGCTGCAGTACGCGACCTATTCTGTGATTTCGCCAGAAGGCTGCGCGTCGATTTTATGGAAATCGGCTGAGCGTGCTTCCGATGCGGCTGAGGCGCTCGGACTGACTGCGCATCGTCTCAAGGCCGTGAATCTGATCGACAAAATCGTCAACGAACCCCTCGGCGGCGCCCATCGCGATCCGAAAGCCATGGCCGCCTTGCTCAAGCGCGCGCTGGCTGATTCCCTGCGCCAGTTCCAGGGCATGAAAACCAATGATTTGCTGGCAGCGCGCCATGAAAAGCTGCTCTCGTATGGCAAATACAAGGAAATCACGGCATCGGAATAAGGCTTGAACGCACTTCACTCAGCACGTTTGGCAGAAACATTCCAACGCGCGTTAGGAGACATCCTGGCGCGCGTTGCCGTTTTGGCGCCGGCTTCGACTCCGCCCCCGACTGCCATCGCTGTCGCCTACAGCGGCGGGCTGGATTCTTCCGCGCTGCTGCAGCTGACGCATGCCGCCGCAAGCCAACAAGGCCTGCGCCTGTTTGCCTTTCACATTCATCATGGCTTAAGCCCGAACGCCGACAGCTGGCAGGCACATTGCGCGGCGACCTGCGAGCGGCTGGGCATTACGTTCGAGGCACGGCGTATTCAACTCGATACGCGTAGTCAGAGCGGTACCGAAGAAGCGGCACGATTACTGCGCTATGCCGCCTTGGGTGCCCTATGCCGCGCACATCAGGTGCCTTTGCTGTTGACTGCCCATCATCAGGACGATCAGGCAGAAACCGTTTTGCTGCAACTCTTACGCGGCAGTGGCGTAGCCGGCTTGTCGGGCATGGATCAGGCGAACCATGCGCCAGATTTACTGGGTGATGCGCAGCTGCTGATGGGCCGTCCGCTGTTAGAGGTCGCGCGTCCAACGCTGGAAGATTTTGTTCGCGCACAAAAGATCAGCCATATTGAAGACGAGTCGAATGCCGATCAGCGGTATGCGCGCAATGCCTTGCGCCACGCGGTCATGCCCGTCATTGAAGGGCTGTTCCCGGGATTTGCTGCCCGCTTTGCCCGCACCGCCATGCATGCCCAGAGTGCCCAGCGCCTGCTGATCGACATGGCAGCGCAGGATTTGGCGCTGTGTCTGGAGGGTGAGCGGCTGGCGCTTTCTCGCTTGCGGCAATTTGGTGCCGAGCGCATCGATAATCTGCTGCGCTACTGGTTTGGTACGCGCGGTGTGCGCATGCCTTCGACCGCATGGTTACATGAATTGCGCACCCAGCTCCTCGAAGCCAAGCCCGATGCCCAGCTATGCGTTACGCATGCCGACTGTGAGCTGCGTCGCCATCGCGATTACGTCATGCTATGCGCTAAATCGACGATCGATCCTGAACTGGTCGATCCGCAGCAATTTTCCTGGCAGGGCGAGGATGTGCTGCACTTTCCGCACTTCGGCGGTAGGCTGCATTTTGTCGCGGCAGAGGAGGGCGTGGATGCCGCATGGCTGCAGAATCAGCTGTTAACAATTCACTATCGGTCGGGCGGTGAACGGCTCAAGCTGGCCGCTAATCGGCCGACCAAAAGTCTTAAGCATCTGTGTCAGGCATTGGATATTCCGAGCTGGGAGCGGCGCACCATGATCATCGTTGAAAGTGCATCACAGATCCTGTACGCCGCGCAAATTGGCATGGACTGTGGTGCCTTTAGTGCGTTTGATGCGCTTGATGCGCCGCGCATCCGGCTGGACTGGCAGGCAGATTAAGGCCTGGCTTGGGCGGATGACGCCGTCAGGCTTGTTATTTTGCAGTGCGCCATGTAAAGTAACGGACTGATTTCAGTGGCTTTCGTGACATTTTTACCCTTCAAGAACACAAATACCCTATGGCTCTCATTGTTCACAAATACGGCGGCACTTCGATGGGCTCGACCGAGCGCATCAAGAACGTCGCCCGGCGCGTCGCAAAATGGCATGACGCCGGTTATCAAGTCATCGTCGTGCCTTCTGCCATGTCTGGCGAAACTAATCGCTTGATCGGCATGGCCAAAGAAATTTCCCCGCAGCCGGACCCGCGCGAACTCGACATGTTGGCCTCGACGGGCGAGCAAGTTTCGGTAGCCTTGTTAGCCATGGCACTGCACTCGGTGGGCAAAGAGGCGGTCTCGTACGCCGGCTGGCAGGTCGCCATCAAGACCGATTCCGCCTTTACCAAAGCGCGCATTCAGTCGATTGACGACACCAAGGTCAAGGCCGATCTGGATGCCGGTCGGGTCGTCATCATTACCGGTTTTCAGGGCGTCGACGATGGCGGCAATATCGCCACTCTGGGTCGCGGCGGATCAGACACCTCGGCGGTGGCGATCGCCGTAGCGATGAAAGCGCAGGAGTGCCTGATTTACACCGACGTCGATGGCGTCTACACCACCGATCCACGGGTCGTCTCGGATGCGCGTCGGCTCAACACCGTCACGTTTGAAGAAATGCTGGAAATGGCCTCACTGGGCTCGAAGGTCTTGCAGATTCGCTCGGTGGAATTTGCCGGTAATTACCGCATGCCTACCCGCGTTCTGTCATCCCTGACCGACCCCATGATTCCGCTGGAAGTTGAAGTCAATTCCGGCACCCTGATCTCATTTGAGGAAGATACACACATGGAACAAGCTGCTATCACCGGCATCGCCTTTAACCGCGACGAAGCCAAAATCACCGTCCTGGGCGTGCCAGACAAGCCGGGCATCGCCTACCAGATCCTCGGCCCGGTCGCCGATGCAAATATCGAAGTCGACATGATCATTCAAAATCAGTCGGTCGACGGCAAGACCGACTTTACCTTCACCGTTCCGCGCGGCGACTACGCCAAAGCGATGGACACGCTCGAATTACACGTCAAGTCGCACATCGGCGGCAGCATCACGGGTGACGCCAAGGTCTCCAAGGTTTCGGTGGTGGGTGTGGGCATGCGCAGTCACGTCGGCATCGCCTCGCAGATGTTCCGTACCTTGTCGGAAGAGGGCATCAACATCCTGATGATCTCGACCTCCGAAATTAAGATCTCGGTCCTCATCGATGAGAAGTATATGGAACTGGCAGTCCGTGCCTTGCACAAGGCCTTTGGTCTGGAAAATGCATAAGTTTGATTGACCAAGCCCGCGCGAAAAGATATTATTCGGGGCTTGTTACAGCAGAATGAGTTGGACTGTTGATAAAGTGGAGATGTGGCCGAGTGGCCGAAGGCACTTCCCTGCTAAGGAAGCATATGGGCTTAAACCTGTATCGTGAGTTCGAATCTCACCATCTCCGCCAGTGATACCCCTAAAACCCGCATGCCGCAAGGCTCTGCGGGTTTTTTCATTCTATACCCCTGGTACCCCTGGGGTCAGGTCTTGACATGACAGGTTTCACACAAAAAACTCTTCAAATATGTCATGTCAAGACCTGACCCCAGCTTTGCAGGGTTCATCTCACTTCGTTGTAAGTTCTATCCCGGATATTCGCGCCGGCGAACTACAGTCACCTCGGTGAAGTGCATTGAGAAAGTTACCGATAGTCTGAGAGGTAAGCGCTTCGGTATTGCGCGACAGGCCATTCCCAGAAAAATTCAGGTGACTTGCGCCGTCGATCACGCCCAACCATTTGCAGCCCTTAGGCAGATTCTTGAACGGCTCGGTGCGCGTTTCCCAGGAGGCGCCACCGAGTTCGTTGTCGCGGGTTCCTGTGAGGAGCAAGATGGGCTTGCTGATGTCCGACCACGCGTTTTCGGGGAAGATGATTCCGACACCTTGGGGCGACAGCGCAATGTAGGCAGTGAAGGCATCGCTGCCCTGGATCCCCAGTTTGTTGCGCGCTCCCGCCTCCATCATCACAGTCGCAGCGCCCATTGAGTGTCCGATGAGGAGTGACTCGCTTGCATTGCATCGGCCCTTGAGCCATTCGCGCGCCGCTGCAATGTCCATGAATCGTCCGTGGTAGGCATCAGGCTGCGTGATCAGTTCAGCCAAACCTTCGCGTACGCCCTTGTCGAGAACACGCGCAAGCAGGACTTTTTTACCGCTTTCAGCGTGACCGATGACCGCAGTGAAGTAGCCGAGGCTTGACATGGCTTGGCCCAGATATCGATAGCCCTGCTCAGACCCGCCAGCGCCCGACGAAATGATTGCAATACCTCGGCAGTTTCCACCCCTTTGCGCGTAAGTGGTAATCGACACGAACTTTTGATCTTGACGGGGCAGTTGAATAAGTTCCTGACCAAAAGCTGCGCTGGCACCCGTTTGTACCAGCGCGGCGAGAAAGAGGCGTTGAACGATTTTAATCATGCTCGATGCTGTTTAAAAAATCGTGGAGATCCTCTATTGTCTGCTATCGCTTAGGTGCTTTTGCATAGCGCAGGTAAGGTAACTTTATATTCAGCTCACCGTACTTGGCGGTGGCCTGCTCATCATTTAAAGCTAGTCCCACGATAACGTCTTGACCAGGTACCCAGTTTGCAGGGGTTGCCAATGGCAATCCATCGGTCATTTGAATGGCGTCTAATGCTCTGAGAATTTCTGCGAAGTTACGCCCAACTGACATTGGATAAGACATTGTCAAGCGCAGCTTCTTGTCTGGGCCAATAATAAATACGGTACGCACCGTAGCACTATGGGCTGGTGTCCGACCATCTGGCAAATAAGCATCTGCTGGCAACATATCGTACAGCTTGGCTACTTGCAATGATGTGTCGTCAATGATCGGGAAATCTGCCGGTACGCCAGCAAAAGCAGAAATATCTCTTTTCCATTTTTGATGATCTTCTACATTGTCAACGGAGACCCCCATTACCTTCGTGTTGCGCTTTGCAAATTCAGGGGCTAGCTGAGCCACTGCACCAAACTCGGTAGTGCAAACTGGCGTAAAGTCTTTTGGATGTGAAAATAAAATGGCGTAGCTGTCACCCATCCACTCATGCAGGGATAACTTTCCGGCAGTGGAGTCGGTTGTAAAGTTTGGCGCGACATCATTTATACGTAACGACATGTTGAATCCTTATTTCAATAAATTGTTCATATTACGCTCGATTAAAACCAAAAGGAGCGGTGTATGTGCGTGAGACTGAGGAACCCATTTTGCACATATCAATGACTAAGCGCATAGAGGATCCATAACAAAGTGCCAGAAAATTATTGGACATCCCTTATTCTCTTCATTTCATTATGGCATCAAAATAATTTTTCTGCGTAAGCATGATTGTGAGAGTTGGATGTTCCAGACTTCTCACTGGGGTCAGGTCTTGACATGACAGGTTTCCCACAGAAAATTCTTCAAATGTGTCATGTCAAGACCTGACCCCAGGGGCACTCCATTATTTTCTCCTGTTTTAATCAACGTGAGGGAGAAACAATAAGGATTGCAATTAAACACAGTCTTTGGAATAATCAAACAAGAATGAAACCATGTTCCGCATATAAGAACGATTTGCGACCTGACTTCATGCATCTCCGCCAGCATTTTTAGAAAATTATTTTGCTCAACACGTCAACGCTGTTTCGCCGACGCGATTGACCGCCTGCCATATTTCCGTCCTTGTTAAAAAGGCTTAAAAGAGCAATCATGAAAAATAAAATTCTATTATCGCTATTGACTGGCGTGCTGTTTTCGGGTTTAGCAGTGGCGCAAACGACAAAAACAATTGCCGAGCTGGCCGCCTATAGCGAGCCGGATCGCGAACGCATGTTGATCGAAGGCGCAAAGAAGGAGGGCGGGCTAACCTTATATACGTCGCAACAACTGACCGACACCAATCCGATCATTGAGGCGTTTGAAAAACGCTACGCCATCAAAGTGAAAGTCTGGCGTTCCGGACCTGACAACGTCGTTCCGCGGATCATCAATGAGGCCAAAAGCAAGCGTTTCGAATTCGACGTCGTCGAAACTGAAGGCCAGGCACTTGAGGCTTTGCAGCGCGAAAAATTACTGCAGGCAGTTAAAACGCCTTATTTCGGCGATTTGATACCGCAGGCGATCCGCCCGCACGGCGAATGGACAGGAACCCGATTGCTGATGTTTTCCCAGGCCTACAACACCAGTCTGATCAAAAAGTCTGAACTGCCAAAAACCTGGCAGGACCTGGCAGACCCGAAATGGAAAGGCAAGCTCGGCATCGAAATCAAAGACGATGAATGGTTCTACAGTCTAATGCAGCAAATGGGGGAAGAAAAAGCACTGAAACTGTTTCGTGATATCGGCGCCGCCAATGGCTTCTCGATACGCAAAGGCCATACTCTGCTAACGAACCTCGTGGCCTCGGGCGAAGTACCGCTGGCGCTCACCGTGTACAACTCGAGAGTGGAACAATTGAAAAACAAGGGTGCGCCGATTGACTGGTTTATTTTACAGCCTGCCATCGCCCAGCTCAATGGCGCGGGCGTTTCGCGCCAAGCGCAACATCCGTATTCTGCCCTGCTTTTTTTCGACTTTTTACTGACCGAGGCGCAAGCCATCCTGGCAAAACGCGATGTGGTATCGGTGAGTAAAAAGTTTCCTTCGCCGCTGTCGAATTTTCCATTTCAGGAGACAGACCCATCCAAGCTGATCGATCTGGGCGAAAAATGGACACAGATCTACCGCGACATCATTTCCGCCGCGCCGCACTAAAATTTTATCAGCCAAAGGACGACACAGTATGCCAATCGATACCCTCATTCCAGCGCGCAGCGCACTGCTTTTTTTCGATATGCTGAACGGGCATGTCAAGAAAGATAATCCGGCCACACAGGCGCGTTACAAACCGGTGATTGCCGCCGCCAGCGCCGTTTTGCACGGCGCGCGCGCGCATCAAGTCATGGTCGCGTTCGCTGCCGCAAATCACCGCGCCGATAATCTGACTAGCGCGTATACGATTCGCGATACCGATGGCAGGCTCAACCCGATTGCGATCGACGAACCGCAAGATATCAAGCCAATCGTATCCGGCGGAACCTGGGAAGCAGCCGTGATCGACGAGCTCGCGCCTGCAGCCGAAGATTATTTGGTTCCCAAATACCGCTGGAGTGCTTTTTTTCAGACCTACCTGGATCTGGCACTGCGCGCGCGCAAAATCGATACCATCATCATCGCCGGCGGTTCGACCGACGTCGGTGTGGCCAGCACCGCGTACACCGCGCGCGACCTTGATTACAACCTGGTGTTTGTGAGCGACGCCTGCAGTTCTCCCGAACACGATAATCACGACCAGTTCATGCGCCGTATTTTTCCGCGCATGGGGCGTGTGCGCACGGCGGCGCAGGTGATTGAAATGCTCCGTGCCGGTGCAGGGAAGTGACGTTTTAAGCGGTTTTTATTGACCCTAGGAGCCATATATGAAAAAAGACATCAAGCTTGAAAATGGTCTCGAGGGCGTACTTTTTATACCCGAAAATGTGGTCGCCGGCGGTGCTGCCGTGATCATTCTTCATGAGCGTTACGGCCTTGTGCAGCATACGCTCGATCTCGCGCAAAAGCTCGCTAACGACGGTTACGTCGCGTTTGCGCCGAATCTGTTTGCGCAGTGGAAGGGCGACCAGGCAGCGCTAAAAGCGGGCAAGGAACGTGTTGTGTTGCCAGACCCGGAATGCACCCGCATCATCGGTCTTGCCATCGATCTGCTGCGCGGCGACGCGGAGGCGCAAGCGGATAAAATTTTTCTGATGGGCGTGTGCCAGAGCGGTCGTTATCCGATCGTTGCAGCCAGTCAGCGTAGCGACATCAGCGCCTGCGTCGTGTTCTACGGCGCCACCCAACAACGTGACTGGAACGTCGGTGCCTTGCAACCGGTCGCCATGCCCGATATGCTCGCAAGGCTCAGCGTACCGTCGTTATTCATATTCGGGGAAGCCGACCATACGATTTCGATCGAGAACGTGCGGCGTATGCGCGACGCTCTGGAGAGCCATCACAAAAGTTATCGGATGCACGTGCTAGCTGACGCGCCGCACGGTTTTTTGAACGACACGATGCCGGGACGTTATCGTCCCTGCGATACCGAGGTGGCTTGGATCATGCTGCTCACGTTCATGCAGGAAGTAAGCCTCGGCCAGTGGCCGCAAAAGCGCGTGCGCTGGGAGTTCGCCTGCGATGCCGGTGCCGATTACGATTTCAGCAAAAATCTACGTCTCGAATAAGCGACATACTATGAGCGCCGATAAAATGAGTACGAACAGCAGCGGCGCTCGTGTCGCCGTCGTCACGGGTGCGAGCAAAGGCATCGGGCGCGCCATAGCGCTGGCCCTCGCGCAGCGCGGTTATGACATTGCGATTCTCGATCCGCTCGAATCGGGACGCGAAGTCGCCGCCGAGATCAACGCACTTGGACGGGGCGCGCTGTATCTGCCGCTCGACGTGTCCTGCGAGGACGAAGTAAAAAAAGCTGCCGAATGTGTCGCCGAGCAGCTTGGGATCTGTTCGCTACTAGTTAATAATGCCGGCATCTTTCCGCGTGCCGATGCGATCGACATGTCATATGCACTTTGGCAGCGCGTGCTCAGTATCAATCTCGGCGGTGCGTTCCTGTGCAGCCAAGCGTTTGCGCCCGGCATGCTGCAGGCGGGCGCTGGCGTTATTATTAATATTGCATCGGGGCGCGGCATACAAGGCGCCGCGAAGGGTGGTGCACACTATGCCGCTTCAAAAGGCGGATTGATTGCGCTTACCCGTTCCTTAGCCCAAGAATGGGCCCCGCGCATCCGCGTCAATGCCGTCGTGCCCGGCGTGACGCACACCGATCAGCCGCTCGAAGCGACTAACGTGGATGAACTGTATTCGCGCAGCAGTCGTATCCCGCTTGGACGTATCGGCCAGCCAAAAGACGTGGCCAACGCGGTATGTCTACTTGCCAGCGACGACGCGTCCTACATAACCGGACAATGCCTGTGTGTAAACGGCGGCGCGGTGATGCTTTAACCGCTCTGTCATACCCCTGGGGTCAGGTCTTGACATAACAGGTTTCGCATAAAAAACTCTTCAAATGTGTCATGTCAAGACCTGACCCCAGCATTGTTGCTAATACGAAAGGAATCCACTAGCATATTTGCAACACGCGGATTGGCCGCAGTGAATTCAATGAGAGAGCGACCCATGCGGATGAATCGGCGATTGGCGGTAATGGTGTGCTGTGTGCTGGGCAGCATGAATTTGTGGGCGCAGGAAGCCAGCGGCTGGTCTGGCAAAAAATCCTCCTGGCTGTCCCTTGAGGGCTCCCAGCGTGAGCAGGTTTTCCAATTTTCCGACCAGTACAAGGATTACCTTGCCGTCGCGCGTACTGCGCAAACATCGACGACGGATGTAGTGCGGATGGCAAAAGCCGCCGGCTTCGTCGAATTTACCAAGCCAGAGCAGGTCAAACCCGGCGCAAGACTGATCTTGCCGGCTCGTGACAGGGCCTTGATCCTGGCTGTCATCGGCCAGCAAGCCATTACCGAGGGTTCGCGTCTGGTCGGCACCCATCACGACAGCCCGCATATTGACCTTAAGCCGCGCCCAGTGTTCGCTGCCGGACAGAGCGGCTTGGCACTATTTAAGACCATGTATTATGGTGGCATCAAAAAATACCAATGGGCCAATGTGCCTCTGGCACTTCTGGGGCGCATCGATACCCCGGATGGCAGAACGATCCCGGTTTCAATCGGGCTGGCACCAGGGGATCCGGTGTTCGTGATTGGTGATAATGCACCACATTCAGACAAAGACCTGCGCAACCGCACCTACACAGAAGTATTCAAAGGTGAAGAGTTAGATCCTGTGGTCGGCAGTATTCCGTCTGAAAAAGCGACCGTCGTCGCTGAAGTTTTGCGTGCACTCAAAGAAAAATACCGCATTCAGGAAGAGGATTTTGTCAGCGCTGACTTGCAGTTGGTGCCAGCGACGATGCCGCGTGACGTCGGTATTGACCGTGGTCTGGTCGGCGCTTATGGTCAGGATGATCGCTTAAGCACGTATTGCGCAGTGCGGGCGATCTTGGGCATTGAGGGGACGCCAGCGGTTACCGCCTTGGCTTTCTTGTCGAATCATGAAGAAGTCGGTTCCGTCAATAATACCGGTGCATCTTCGCAATTACTCAATTCGGCCTATGCCCGCTTGATCGGTGCACAGCGGGGCAGTCAGTACAGCGATCTCGATTTGCGGCAAGCTTTGCGACGGGCACAGGTCATCAGCGCTGATGCTAACGATGGCCTCAATCCTCTCTTCCCGGAAGCGAGCGAAGTCTCAAATTCGGCTAAGATTGGCTTTGGCGTGACCATCAAACGTTACGGACGCGGATTTGATGCTAACTCCGAGTTCACCGCCCGCATTCGCGGCATCCTCGATCAGGCATCCATTCCATGGCAAACACAGACGCCAAAGGTCGATGTCGGCGGCGGTGGCACCATTGGCGGCTTCATGTCGCAGCAGGATATGGAAGTGATTGATCTAGGTGTACCGCTGATCAGCATGCATTCGACATTTGAGATGGCGAGCAAAGTGGATGTCTGGAATTTCTACCGCTTCATGAAAGCGTTTTACGCTGCGAAGTAAGCGGCCGGTATCACGAGCGGGTGGAAGTCACGTTCGCTTTGTCAAAATAATCGCCTTGCCATGCCGCTTGCATTAAAGCGGTAATTGGCAGGCGATTCCCCATCTGATGGAAGCTTATACATCAGGCAAGTTAGCTACAATTAATACTTTGTAATTGCATGATCTATCCTCCCTCATTGATGGCATAAGAGCAAATAAAAAAATATTTTCGATTTACCCTAAAGTTTGCTCAAGTCGCGCCGATAACTTAAAAAGAGACAGTTTAAGCACATTGGATTGCAATTTTTTTGCGTCTTTTTAAGCTTTTGCCCTTTGGTTAAAATTTTATTTTTTTAGCATGAATTTTTATTTTTTGCATTTATAAAAAATTCTGCCTTTCCGCTCAAGCCTTTGTTCTTAAGGTTTACCTATTATTTTCTCGCTGTTATCGCAATCCCCTTTTTTCATCCTGTAGGCTTATGTCTTACAAGAATGTTGTCATTTAGACAGACAACAAATACAGCCACTCTGCAGTTTCCACAATACCATCCCCCAGACAGAATGCTTCTCATCGGATGCGAATGAACGTTCCGACAAGATAAATTGAATGGGAGTGAACATGAATACGAACGATATGGTTGCTGAAATTCGCGATGCTAATCTGGGTTATTTGATGCTTGCCCAGCAAATGATTCGTGCCGATAAGGTTACCGCCATCTTCCGTCTCGGCGTGTCGAGCGAAATTGCGGATCTGATCGAATCCATGAGTAATTCGCAAATTCTCAAGCTGGCAGGGACCAATATGATGCTGGCCCGATTCCGCTTTGATGATCATGCCATCCTCGGCATGCTGACCAATTACACCAAAGACCGCTCACTGGCGCACTCGCATGCGGCGATCTTGATGGCCGGTCAGCCAATTGAAGAAATTGCCTGATTACTCATTTTTGGCAAAGTTCTTCATTCAATCATCACTCAGAGGCGAACATGGCGAAGAAAAGCGTATTGCACGAAGCTAAAGATATTCAACTGGCAATTGACCTGATCCATCTTGGCGCGCGTTTGCAATTGCTGGAATCCGAGACCTGCCTGTCGCGTGAGCGGCTACTGAAGTTATACAAAGAACTTAAGGGCGTCTCGCCACCAAAAGGCATGTTGCCATTTTCGACAGACTGGTTCACGACCTGGCAGCCGAATATTCACTCTTCGCTTTTTATTGGTATCCACCGATACCTCATTGCCCATGCTGGCGTGACAGGGATCGAGGCGATCATGAAATCCTACCGTCTCTATTTAGAGCAAATCGAATGCGTCGCCATCGACGAGCCGGTGCTGTCCCTCACGCGCGCCTGGACGCTGGTGCGATTCTTTGACAGCAAAATGTTGTCCACCAAGCCTTGCTGTGAATGCGGTGGCCATTTCGTGGTGCATTGTCTGGACTTGCATGAGCGCTATACCTGTGGTTTGTGCCACATGCCATCGCGCGCCGGTAAAACCAGGAAAGCAAAAGAAGAAGCTGCAATGGCGTGATGCTTCATGCGGTAGTTAAATTGCATTGTTAAATGCACGATGGAGCATGCTCATTAAACGTTTTTCCTGGATTGTTGCACTCATCAAGCCACCGGCAATCCGCGCCTTGCTTTTGCAGGGTTCGGCCCTAATTCTCAACGTCGCAATCTTGCTCCTGCTGGGGCGCACTGCCGATATGGGTATTTCGCTCATCGGCGTACTGTTGTTACAGGCCACCTTGGTAGTATTGCTTAGCTACTGGTGCGGTCTTGCTATTTGGTGGCTGGCGATTCAGTTTCTATTCCCTTTTGCTCTGATCGGCACACTGGCGCTGGCTTTGCCGCCTATCTTCTTTTTCCTCCTCTTCCTTTTATTTCTGGGCCTCTACTGGAGTACGTTTCGTACGCAGGTACCGTATTTTCCATCGACTCGCGCTACCTGGGAGTTGGTTGCCGGCCTGCTGCCACCAGATAAGCCCATCCAGTTTATTGATATTGGCTGCGGGTTTGGTGGTTTGGTCTTGCATCTGGCGGCGCGCCGAATGGAAAGCCGATTTTTTGGTATCGAAATAGCACCGATTCCCTGGCTTATCAGCAGCTTGCGCGGTCAGCGTGGTCAGTTCTTGTTCGGGGATTATGCAAAGCGCGATTTTGGCCAGTTTGATGTTGTTTTTGCCTTTTTATCCCCCGTGGCTATGCCAGACTTATGGATCAAGGCAAAGCGTGAAATGCGGCCTGGTAGTTTGCTACTTAGTTATGAATTTGCTATCCCTGATGCTATCCCCGATATTGTCGTCAACGATCCCCGAAATGTGATGATTTACGGCTGGCAGCTATGAAGTTCACACCTGCGTGTGTTACATTGCCGAAGGGATATATTTTTAAGTAAAACTGCCTTGTGCAATGCATTTCTTTGCCTAAAAATACACATTGCATATTATTTAAGTTTGGATTGGTCGGGCTGCTGAATCGTGATTCAGTAGCGGATTGATCGAACTTTTTCAGCCAAATTGATTGGGGAGACAATCTTTTGTTAGTCATCTTAGGATATGTCGTCGTTTTGGGATCCGTTTTTGGCGGGTTTGCGCTGGATGGCGGCCATTTGGCAGCGCTCTGGCAGCCGGTAGAATTGCTGATGATCGGTGGCGCAGCGGCCGGTGCTTTTCTAGTTGGCAATGATGGCAAGGCGATTCGGGCGACACTGAAATCGCTGCCGACCTTGCTTCAGGGCTCAAAATACAGCAAGGCGCTCTATATGGAGTTGCTGGCCTTGCTGTTTGATATTTTGACCAAAGTGCGTAAAGAAGGTCTGATGTCGATCGAAGCTGACATCGAGGAAACTGACAAAAGCACGATCTTTACCAAGTACCCCCTGGTGCTTGCTGATCACCATGCGGTTGAATTTATTTGCGATTATTTGCGCTTGATGGTGTCAGGAAACATGGACGCCTTCCAGATCGAAAACCTGATGGACAATGAAATTGATACCCATCATGCAGAAGGACATACCCCGGTGCACGTCATTGCCAAACTCGGTGATGGTATGCCGGCCTTCGGTATTGTGGCAGCGGTCATGGGTGTGGTGCACACCATGAATTCGGTCGGTATTCCTCCGGCCGAACTGGGTAAGCTGATTGCCGCCGCGCTGGTCGGTACCTTTTTGGGTATTTTGCTCGCCTATGGATTCGTCGGTCCCTTATCTTCTTTGCTGGAACATAAATTACATGAATCGTCGAAGATTTTTCAGACGATCAAGGTCACCTTGCTGGCCAGTTTGAATGGCTACGCCCCTGCGCTGGCGGTGGAGTTTGGTCGTAAGGTCTTATTTTCGACAGAGCGGCCGACATTTTCCGAACTCGAAGAATATATTAAAGAAGCTAAATCCAAGTAGAGCAGACGCGCGTTCCCGATAACAGGGAGCGTGCAGACTCACTGGATGGAGTTATTGCGTACTTATTTGATTAACCCGATGCAGATTTAAGAGTGCGAATACCCGTATGGCAGACGAAGGGCTACGGCCGATTATTGTAAAGCGCATCAAAAAGTCCGGCGGTGGCGCGCATGGCGGCGCCTGGAAGATTGCTTACGCCGACTTCGTGACGGCCATGATGGCGTTCTTTTTGTTGATGTGGTTGCTCGGCTCTACCAGTAAGGGTGATTTAAATGGTATCGCCGAATACTTTAAAAATCCGCTGCGCATTGCCATGGCCGGTGGTGAAGGCTCGGGAGATTCGGACAGCGTCATCAAGGGTGGTGGCACGGATCTGAGTAAGGCAGACGGCAAGGTTAATAAATCCGAAGCAGCAGAGAAGAAGACCCTCAGCTTGAAAGCCGCCAAAGAAGAACTGATCGTCCAGGATGCTGAGCGTTTGAAAACGCTCAAAAGCAAGCTCGAGGAGGCGATCGAGTCAAAAGAATCACTGAAACAATATCGCAAACAGTTATTAATCGACATCACCACCGAAGGTCTGCGGATTCAGGTCGTCGATGAAAAAAACCGTCCGATGTTCGGTAGCGCCAGCGCACAAATCCAACCCTATACCCGTGACATCTTGCGTGAAATTGGTGCCTTATTAAATGACATGCCGAATAAAATCAGCTTGTCTGGCCATACGGACGCCACGCCTTACTCGACCGGTGAGCGCAGTTACAGTAATTGGGAGCTGTCTGCCGACCGCGCGAATGCCTCCCGCCGGGAACTCATCATCGGTGGTATGGACGAATCGCACATGGTCAGGGTGGTTGGATTAGCCTCTGCGCTGCCGCTGGATAAAGAAGATTTGAAAAATCCGATTAATCGTCGTATCAGCATCATCGTCATGAACCGCCAGGCCGAGGAAAGTTTTAATAACGAAGGCAACGTCGTGAATGTGACGAATGAAGATACTGGCAAAAGTGATGGATCTGCCTCGGCCCCTGCGCCAAGAAAATAGATTACTCACTCAATCAGCAATGTCTTTGTATCAAGGGTGTAGGAGCTCCTAATGACGACGAAAGAAGTAATCATAAGCGCTGCTATCAAGCGCTTACTGTCGACCTTGACGAGCCAGTCAAATGTGTCGCTTCTGGAAGTGGAAAATGATCTGGCACAGACCCGATTATTGCTACAGGAAGCGATTGAAAAGCTATCGTCTAGTTTCATGGCCATTCACGAAGCCGTGGGTGAGCAGCAGAACGCCATTGACTTGCTCATAGCAGACCGTTCCAGCGAACAGCCTGCTAGCGAAGCCATCAAACACCTGCGTGAAAAAATAGCGACGAATGTCATTTCGGCAGTCACCGGTCTGCAATTTCAGGATATGACGAGCCAGCTTATTGATCGCACCGACCGACGGATCAATGATCTGCACGATGTGATGCATTCGCTGGAATCCTTGGCCGATAAAATACGGCCTACGGATGTGAGCGGGCTTGATCTGGCCGCTCTTGAGAACCTGAGCCAATCGTTGGAAGAAAAAGCGCATTCTCAGAAAAAGACTTTGCGCAGGGCCGTAAGCCAAACTCATATGGATAGCGGTGAGATTGAATTGTTTTAAGTGTAATGATGGTCTGTTTAAAATCCGAAGCGAACGTTTCAAGATCTGATCATATCGATCAGGCGATTGAGGTGCGGTGATCATCCTGATCTGAAATTTTGGACGTGAGGTCGGATTGAACAGAGTTTGAATGATGTGCTAAATGCTGTCCTGCCGAATACGATCGGCGAGGGCGGAAGACTTGAGAAATATCTGGAGTAATGATGTCGAAAACAATATTAGCAGTGGATGATTCGGGTTCTTTGCGTCAAATGGTCGTGTTCAGTTTGCGCGCTGCGGGCTATCAGGTGGTCGAAGCGGTCGATGGTATGGAAGGCCTGGAAAAAGCCCGTACGCAAGTTTTTGATTTGGTGTTGACTGACCAGAATATGCCGCGCATGGATGGTCTGACGCTGATTAAATCCTTGCGCGCCATCGCGAGTTATCAAAAAGTGCCGATTCTGATGCTTACGACAGAAGCCAGTGATGACATGAAAACCAAGGGCAGGGCAGCGGGTGCGAGTGGCTGGCTGGTTAAGCCATTTGATCCTCAGCGTTTGACTGAAGTCGTCAAAAAATTGATCGGCTAATTTTATATGACATGTCGAAAATCCTCAGCCGGCGGCCGGTGCGGGTATTTTAGGCATGCAAGAATTCTCCATGTGAGAGGCAGAGTACCGCAATGACGATTGATATGAGTCAGTTTTTCCAGGTCTTCTTTGAGGAGGCCGATGAGCTTCTCGCAGAGATGGAAAAGCTTTTGCTGGCCATCGATGTCGCTGCGCCAGACAGCGATGACTTGAATGCGATTTTTCGTGCTGCGCACTCCATCAAGGGTGGATCAGGCACATTCGGCCTGAACGATCTGACCGATATCACGCATGTTCTGGAAAGTCTGCTGGAGTTGATTCGTAAGGGAGAAATGGCGCTGACTTTGGAGCATGTAGATGCATTTTTGGCGGCTAAGGATGCCTTAAAAATGCAGCTCGACGGGCATCGTTTCCAAGCGCCGGTTGACCTGGAAGCGGTGGCCAATGTGCGCATGATGCTGCATGCTTTGTCGCAGAACGTCATTACGCCATCGGGCAAGCCGCTCAACGAGGAAGTGTTTGTGCGGCTACCTGAGAAGGCGCCAGAAGCTCACCCAATATATGCCCGCGCCTTCCGCATTTCTCTGCCGCCGGTGACGTCGAGAGATGTTGAGGCGTTGTGCGCCGAACTGGGTTTGTTAGGACACATTGAATACGTTTCTGCGTCCGACGTTTCGGCAGTATTTTTATTGGCGACGAATGAAAGTGTCGACGATATCGTTGCCATCTGTTCCTTCATTATCGATGCCGATGATCTGACCATTACAGAAGAAACGCTCGAATCTCTCAGTGATAAAAGCATGCAAATCGTCAGCAAGACCCAAGGGCAAATCGAAGATGAGCAGGGATATGGCTTGTTTGAGCCGATAGAAATTAATCAGACGGTCGTCGACGCTGATGCCGAAGCAACTGCAGAACAGGTCTTGGTCGCGGCAGAAAAAAAATCTGCCAAGTCAGCTGAAAAATCTCATCACAGCAACGAAACTTCCTCCATCCGTGTTGGCATCGAAAAAGTCGATCAATTGATCAACCTGGTCGGCGAACTCGTGATCACGCAGGCCATGATTGAGCAGCGTACCGAATCGCTCGATCCGATGCTGCATGAGCGGCTGCTCAACAGCGTCGGCCAGCTGACCCGCAATACCCGCGACTTGCAGGAAGCGGTTATGTCGATTCGCATGATGCCGATGGATTATGTTTTCTCGCGCTTCCCGCGCATGGTGCGCGACCTGGCCACCAAGCTGGGGAAAAAAGTCGATTTTGTTACCCAGGGGGCAGCGACTGAACTGGATAAGGGTTTGATCGAGCGAATCATCGATCCCTTGACACATCTGGTGCGTAACAGCGTTGATCATGGCATTGAAACACCGGACGCGCGCAGCGCTGCCGGCAAAATGGAAACTGGCAGACTTCTGCTGTCAGCCGGACACCAGGGCGGCAATATCGTCATCGAAGTCACGGATGACGGTGGTGGGCTGAATCGGGAGCGCATTTTGGCCAAGGCGCGGGAAAACGGCCTGGCCGTTTCCGACACGATGTCGGATGGCGAAGTATGGCAGCTCATCTTTGCTCCTGGCTTTTCGACTGCCGAGAAGGTCACCGACATTTCTGGCCGGGGCGTTGGTATGGATGTCGTGAAAAGTAATATCACTGCCATGGGCGGCGTGGTGGACATTCGTTCTGGCAAAGGCTTTGGCACCACGATCTCTATCTCATTGCCGCTCACGCTGGCCATTTTGGATGGCATGTCGATTCGCGTGGGCGAAGAAGTTTATATTCTGCCGCTTGGCTACGTCATCGAATCGCTGCAACCCGTGGCAGCCGATATCAAGGAAATTAGTGGCCAGGGTAGCGTCGTAAAAGTACGCAGTGAATATCTGCCACTCATGCCGATGCACCAGATTTTTAATATCACACCCCGATTTACTAATCCATGCGATGGCATTCTGGTGATTCTCGAGTCGGAAGGAAAAAAGGCCGCCTTGCTGATTGATGAGCTGGTAGGACAGCAGCAGGTAGTCGTAAAAAATCTTGAATCAAACTATCGTAAAGTCGCCGGTGTTTCCGGTGCCACGATTCTGGGTGATGGCGGTGTATCGTTGATTATCGATGTAGCGGCCTTGTTGCGTTCGTCCCAGCAGGTCGTAGATAGTGTGGTGTTGAATTGAATATTGTCACCATAGACGCAGCATGCATGTTGCGCGTCGGGAGAAAGTCGTAATGTCGTCCGCTAGTCAAGTCGATCTGAACAAGGAGTTCAACTTCACCTTGCGTGATTTTGATCGTATTCGCGGGTTGATTTATCAGCGTGCCGGTATCGCGCTGGCAGAAAGTAAGCAAGAAATGGTCTACAGCCGACTGGCACGTCGGCTTCGTACGCTCGGACTGACGAGTTTTCAAGCTTATCTGGATGCGCTTGAACGCGACAGTGACGAGCAGGAGTGGGAAGAATTCACCAATGCGCTCACGACCAACCTGACGTCTTTCTTTCGTGAGGAGCATCACTTCCCGGTGCTGGCCGATTTTGTGCAGGAGCTCTACACCCAACATCATCAGCCAATTAACATCTGGTGTTCGGCCGCCTCGACAGGCGAAGAACCTTATTCCATCGCCATGACAGTGTGTGAAGCTTTTGGCACGCTCTCACCACCCGTCAACATCATCGCCACTGACATCGATACCAAGGTGCTCAATGTCGGTGCGGCGGGGATCTATAGCCTTGATCGGCTCAATAAGTTAAGTCCAGCCCGGGCCAAAGAGTTTTTCTTGCGCGGTAAAGGCGCGCAAGAAGGGCAGGTCAAGGTCCGGCGCGAATTAAGCGATCTGATCACCTTCAAACAACTCAATTTGCTGTCCCCGAGCTGGCCGGTTCAGGGGTCCTTCGATGTTATTTTTTGTCGGAATGTGATGATTTACTTTGATAAGCCGACTCAGGGAAAAATCCTGGATCGTTTTGCCACGCTCATGAAACCGGATGGTCTGCTGTTTGCCGGTCATTCGGAAAACTTTACATTCGTGACCAATTCTTTCCGTTTGCGCGGCAAGACCGTGTATGCGCTGGATCCCTCTGGCGCGGCACAACGTACACCACCTTCACCCCGAATCTGAGAAATAGAATGAGTGATCTACCAGTTTTGCAAGAACAGCTGGCGACGCATGTCTACTTTGACCGGACATTTGATCGCGACGCCGCCAAAATTTTGCCGGGTGAGTACTACTTTACCGAAAAAGATATGCTGATCGTCACCGTGCTCGGCTCTTGCGTGTCGGCTTGTGTGCGCGACAAACAAAGCGGTGTAGGCGGGATGAATCACTTCATGTTACCCGATGGCGGAAATGATGCCGATAGTCCGGTATCAGCCTCGATGCGCTATGGGACCTATGCCATGGAGGTCTTGATTAATGAGTTGCTCAAGTCGGGTGCCAAAAGGGAAAATCTGGAAGCGAAGGTTTTTGGCGGCGGCCGTGTCCTGCAAGGTTTGAATGCGATGAACGTCGGTGAGCGTAATGCTAGTTTTGTTTTGAATTATCTCAAGACGGAACAAATTCGCGTGACGGCTGAAGATCTCAACGATATATACCCGCGCAAGGTTTATTTTTTTCCGCGTAATGGCAAAGTCATGGTCAAGAAATTGAAATCCCTGCAAAGTACGACACTGGTCAGTCGCGAAGAAGATTACGCCAAGCGTTTACAAAAATCGACGGTGGGTGGTTCGATCGATTTGTTTTGAGTACGAGAATACCTGGTCATTCGATGAAAGATGTTCATGAAAATTAAGGTCTTGATAGTTGATGATTCTGCTTTGATTCGCAGCGTTTTATCTGAGATCATTGGCAGTCAGCCGGATATGGAAGTCGTCGGTGTTGCACCCGACCCCATCGTTGCGCGCGAGTTAATCAAACAAACAAACCCGGATGTCCTCACGCTTGATGTTGAGATGCCGCGCATGGACGGTCTGGACTTTCTTGAAAAGTTGATGCGCTTGCGGCCGATGCCGGTGGTGATGGTGTCCTCTCTCACCGAGCAAGGTTCAGACATCACCTTGCGCGCGCTGGAGCTGGGCGCAGTTGATTTTGTCAATAAGCCTAAGATGTCGATCCACTCCGGCATGCTGGAGTACACCGATCTGATCACCGATAAAATTCGCGCGGCGGCACAGGCCAAAATAAGGCCGCGACATTTACCCGTCGTTGGCGTTGTACCGACGACCGAGCACACTTTGCCGCCGATTCGCAATGCGCTTACTTCGTCAGAAAAACTGATTATGATCGGCGCATCTACTGGTGGCACCGAGGCGATCAAAGAATTTTTGATGCGAATGCCTTCCGACTGCCCCGGCATCCTGATTACCCAGCATATGCCGGAAGGCTTTACGCGCTCGTTTGCTAAGCGGCTGGACGGATTATGCAAAATCGCCGTCTGCGAAGCCGAGGGTGGTGAACGTATTTTGCCTGGTCATGCCTATATCGCGCCAGGTCATTCGCATTTATCACTCACGCGCAGCGGCGCAAATTATGTCACGCAGCTCGACCAGGGTCCGCCAGTGAACAGGCATCGCCCCTCAGTCGATGTGTTGTTTCATTCGGCTGCGGTGCATGCGGGGAAGAATGCGGTCGGCGTAATTTTGACGGGTATGGGTAAAGACGGCGCGCAAGGCATGCTGGCAATGAAAAATGCGGGTGCTTATAACCTCGCCCAAGACGAAGCTTCGTGCGTCGTGTTCGGCATGCCGCGCGAGGCGATCGCGATCGGTGCAACGCATGATGTGGCGCCCTTAATGGACCTGCCTAACAAGGTGCTGACCCAAATTAGTATGGGCGGTCGCTCACTGCGGGTATAAACCGCCCGGCGATCAATACTGCATGAATGGGGAAAAAAGTCTGCCATTGGCTACAGCGTTGATGGATGTGTTGAATGAAATGAAATTATTTCAGATTTAAATGTCGTTTATGGTCGGAGTTGAAAATTAAATGTCCTGGCGGGTGCATAATGTCGTACCTGTAAATAAATTGTGCGAATTGATGACGAACACAGACCCATTGCTAATATGGTGTCCGGTTTGATCAATTTAATGGAGTATTAGATGGCAGATCCAAATATAAAATTCCTGGTGGTGGACGATTTCTCGACGATGCGTCGTATCGTGCGCAATCTACTCAAAGAACTCGGCTATACCAATGTGGAAGAGGCCGAAGACGGCTCAATGGGTCTGTCCAAACTGCGCGCCGGGAGCTTTGATTTTGTCATCACTGACTGGAATATGCCGGTCATGGACGGCTTGACTATGTTGCAGTCGATTCGCGCCGATCCAGCCTTGAGTAAATTGCCTGTGTTGATGGTGACAGCTGAAGCAAAAAAAGAAAACATCATTGCCGCTGCCCAGGCCGGTGCAAATGGCTATGTGGTCAAGCCTTTTACGGCAGCGACTTTGGATGAAAAATTAGGTAAAATTTTCGAAAAGATGGAAAAGGCTGGTGCCTGAATCGCTGCCATTTTTTTGCGATGGTCCGATTCTTCGATGACGCGCAATGTAGTAGGGGTGATCTTGGGAACTGATGCTTCACTTTTCACCAAATTCAAATGATGCACCAAGCTTTTTTTCTGGTTCGGGAACCCTTAATCGATGCCACAGGCTTGGTATCCGGTTATGAACTGAGCTTGCAGCACGATGGCGCTGTCGTTGAGCTCGAGCAGCAAGCTGAGTCGGCCTTCCTGCTCAGTTTCGTCGCCGAGCAATTTCGCTTGGTCGGTGAACATCTCTTGGGTGACGAACTGATTTTTCTCGCAGTTCGTCCGCATAATCTCGATGAGGACGATATAGCCGGACTTATTCCGCAGCGAATAGTCTTTTGTCTGTGCGCGGAAGACGTCGATAATGAGCGCAAATTAGCCCTGATTAAAACCCTGCGAGCACGCGGTTTTGGTTTTTCCTTACCTGATACTGCCTTAATTCTGGACAGTCGTTTGCCCGAACTTTTGACGCATATTGCGTTGGACTTCAATTCGCCCACCTTCCGCCAGCAAATCGCTGCCTGCAATGCGATCAAGCCGCCCTCAGTCAAGCTGATCGCTCGCGGCGTGGAAAGTTGGCAGGATTACGATACCTGTGCCGAGATTGGCGCGTCGGTTTTCGTCGGCAATTTGCATCTGACCCCACGTCCTGAAACGCAGGCCAAGGGACTCAATCCGGTGCAGACGGTCATCTTGCAGCTCATGCATCTGGTACGCCAGGATGCCGAGATCCGCGATCTGGAAAACGTGCTCAAGCGTGATCCGGCGATTGCCTACAAACTGCTCACCTATATCAATTCGGCCGGCTTTGGTCTGGGAGTAGAAATTCAATCCCTGCGGCACGCCGTGACGATGCTCGGCTTTTCGCCGCTCTATCGCTGGCTTTCCCTGTTGTTAGCGACGGCCAGCACCTCGGGTTATTCGCTGGCCTTGATGCAGGCGGCGATTATTCGCGGACGCTTTGCCGAACTTCTTGGACAAAACTTCTTACCCAAGAGCGAAGCTGAAAATTTATTCGTGGCCGGCATGTTCTCGCTGCTGGATTGTTTGCTCGGGATTCCGATGGAAGAAGTACTGCAGAATATTCAGCTCTCTGATTCTGTATCGGAGGCTCTGCTCACGCGCGGCGGCATTTATGGCCCGTTCCTGGCGCTGGCTGAGGCGTGTGAAATGCAAAATGGTCATGTGGGTGAACTGGCCGATGCGCTGTTTATCGATGCCCTCAAAGTCAATCGGGCGCATATCGCCGCCTTGACGTGGGCGCAGAATTTTAAATTGTAGCCGCGCCACCGATGACGAATGTAAATAACCTTAAATCTGTTATGCAGCCCGGTGCGCCCTGTGTTGCGATCGTCGCACCCGGCGGATATATGCTGGATGTGGCGTCGCTCGGCCGCGCGCAGGAGCGACTCGCGGCCTTAGGCTGCCGCGTTAAACCGTATTACACCCCAGAGCAAAAATTTCAACGCTTTGCCGCGCCCGACGCCCTGCGTGCCGACTTATTGCAGGCGGCCGCCGCTGATCTGGAGGTCAATGTCGTGCTCGCACTGCGCGGCGGTTACGGTATGTCGCGATTATTACCGCTACTGGATATTCCTGCCCTGGCCGCCAGCGGTAAATTATTCTGTGGTTACAGCGATTTCACAGCTCTGCACATGGCCTTGCTTAAAGAGGGCAGGGCGAGCTTTTCCAGCCCGATGATCAGCGACGACTTCAGCTGCGAAACACTGAGCGCGCTCACGCTGCCGGACTTCTGGCGCTGTCTGAACGGCCCGCAGCATCAGGTCAGCTGGGCAGCCAAGGAACCCGCGCAGATCGACCTGAGCGGCACGCTGTGGGGCGGAAACCTGGCTATGTTCAGCCATCTGGTCGGCTCGCCATATTTGCCGGCCATCGAAGGTGGCATCTTGTTCTTCGAGGACATCGCCGAGCATCCTTACCGTGTTGAGCGCATGCTCTTGCAGCTGCACTTTAGCGGCATACTGGCGCGTCAAAAGGCGATCGTTTTGGGTGATTTTTCTGCCTACCAGTTAAGCGCGTTCGATAACGGCTATGACTTTGATCAGATGCTGGCCTATGTGCGCTCGCAATTATCGATCCCGGTGATTACCGGTCTGCCGTTCGGTCATATCCGCGATAAAGTCACGCTGGTCATTGGCAGCCAGGCCCGACTTTGGTCTGACGCGGATGGGGTGCATCTCTTGATGCGCGACTATCCGAATTTAGGCGATGCGGGATGTTAAAATACGGGTAATTCAACATCCTGTTTATAAAGGTTTTATCAGTGTTATCCACCGCAAACATTACGATGCAGTTTGGCCCCAAGCCACTGTTTGAAAATA
>CANCDR010000011.1 GCA_947374865.1 Oxalobacteraceae bacterium | reverse complement strand
GGCCGCTGCCAGACGATGAGCGCCAGCGCCAGACGGGCTTTTTCTCCGCCGGAGAAGGGCGCGATTTTACTCGACACCATCTCACCCGGAAAATTAAAACTACCGAGGAAATTGCGTAATTCCTGCTCGCGCACGTTCGGGGCAATTTTTGCCAGATGCCATAGCGGGGACTCTTCATGGCGCAGCATTTCTACCTGATGCTGGGCGAAGTAGCCGATGTTCAAACCCTTGCCCGTCACCGATTCGCCACACAGCGGCATGATTTCGCCGGCGATAGTTTTGATCAGGGTCGATTTACCTGCACCGTTGACACCCAACAGACCGATCCGCTGGCCGAGCTGGAGTGAAAAATTGATGCCGCAGACGACCGCTTTTTCGGTCACGCTATGGTCGGTCTCACTTTCGATCCGATAACCGGCATCGACATCTTCCATCACCAGCAGGGGATTCGGCGCCGACAGCGGCTCGCGAAACTCGAACGAGAATTCGGCGGCTGCGCGTAGCGGGGCCAGTTCTTCCATCTTGGCCAGCGCCTTCATACGGCTTTGGGCCTGACGTGCTTTGCTGGCCTGCGCTTTAAAACGACTGATAAACGATTCAAGGTGATCGCGTTTGCGCTGCTGCTTTTCCATCGTGCCTTGGGCGAGGATCATTTGCGCTGCGCGCTGGCGCTCGAAGGACGAGTAATTACCGCCGTAACGCTTGAGCTTGCGTTCGTCGATGTGCACGATGACGTTGACGACGCCGTCGAGGAAATCGCGATCATGCGAAATAATAATCAGCGTGCCTTCATAGCGCTTGAGCCAGTCTTCGAGCCAGATAATCGCGTCCAGATCCAGATGGTTGGTCGGTTCATCAAGCAGCAGTAAATCGGAGGGACACATGAGCGCCTGTGCCAGATTTAAACGCATGCGCCAGCCACCGGAAAAACTGGTCAGCGGCTGGTTCATCTGGGCCATGGAAAATCCCAGTCCCAGCAGCAGCTGTTCGGCGCGCGACTGCACCGTGTAGGCGTCGGCATCGGCAAGCGAGGTATACAGCTCCGCCATGAGGGTGCCATTGTCGGCGGTGTCGGGTTCGCTTTCGAGAAACGCCAGTTCGTCTTCCAGCCGGCGCAGCGTCACATCGCCATCAATGGCGTAGTCGATCGCGGAGCGGTCCAGGGCGGGGGTTTCTTGCGCCACGTAGGCCATGCGCCATTTGGCGGGAAAATCAATTTCGCCCTGATCCGGATGCAGCTCATTGCGCAGCATGCCAAACAGGCTGGATTTGCCGGCGCCATTGGCACCGATGAGGCCGATTTTATCGCCCGGGTTAAGTGTCAGGTCGACGTTTTCCAGCAAAGGCTTGATGCCGCGGATGAGCGTAACTTGTTGAAAACGGATCATGTAAAGTGTGTTCGATTCTTCTGCAAATAAAAACGTAAAATTGAAGAGCGGATCAGCGCAGCTGCTCAGCGTTCAATAAAAATACCATGTCGTCGCCGGCCGAAGTGCTCACCCAGGTCAGCGGCAGATCGGCAAACGCGGCTTCGGCGAAGGCGCGTTCATGACCGATTTCTATCATTAGCACGCCCTTGGCGGTGAGGCGTTTGGCGGCCCCTGCGACAATCTTCCGCACCAGGTCCATGCCATCGGCGCCGCCGGCTAAAGCGATCTGCGGTTCGTGCTGATACTCGGGCGGTAAAGTGCGCATGGATTCGGCATTCACATACGGCGGATTGGAAATGATCAGGTCGTATTGTTGCTCCGGCAGCCCGGCGTACAGGTCGGATTCAAACAGGCTGATCCGATCTTCCAGTTTGTAGTCGCTGATATTACGCTGCGCGACGGCCAGGGCCGCCGAGGAGATATCGACCGCGTCCACATGGGCATTCGGAAACGCATCGGCCAGCAGGATCGGCAGACAGCCTGAGCCAGTACACAGATCGAGAATCCGGATGATGGCGTCGGGGTCGCTAATCCATGGTGCGAGCTGCTCGGGAATCAGTTCCGCAATAAAAGAGCGCGGCACGATCACCCGTTCATCGACATAAAACGGATAGCTGCCCAGCCAGGCCTGATGCGTGATGTAGGCCGCCGGTATGCGTTCGGTGGCGCGCAATTCGATCACCTTCAGGAGCGCTTCAATTTCATGCGGCAGCAGGCGGGCATCGAAAAACGGCTCGAGCTTATCGAGCGGCAGTTTGAGCGTATGCAGGATCAGATAAGCCGCCTCATCCAGCGCGTCGCTGCTGCCATGACCAAAATACAGCTCGGCCGTGTTGAAGCGGGTGACTGCGTAGCGCAGCAGATCGCGGATGGTGGAAAAATGTTGAAGTGTCATAAGGTGGCAGGCTAAAAATTAAAAAGCACAAACAGAAGCGCAAACAGAAGCACAAACAGAAGCACGAACAGAAGCGCGAACAGATTACTTCGACGCGAAAAGTGGCTGATAGGTTTCCGCGCTGAACCCGACCAGCACGCCGGCATCGGTCACTAACACCGGACGCTTGATCACCGATGTGGCGCCCAACATCACGGCGCTGGCGCTGGCAGCATCGACGACCGCCGCCTTGGTCGCCTCATCGAGCCAGCGCCAGGTCGTGCCTTTGCGGTTGAGCAGCAGCGTCCAGTCGACGCTGCGCAGCCAACTGTTGATGGTGGCCTGATCCAGTCCGGCTTTTTTGAAGTCATGAAACGTGTAGGTCACGCCATGCGACTCGAGCCAGACACGGGCCTTTTTGACCGTGTCGCAGTTGGGAATGCCGTATAAAGTTGTCTGCATGGTTTCTGATTCGCTGGGCGAAATCAGTCGCGCAGCAATTCGTTGATGGCGGTCTTGGCGCGGGTTTGTGCATCCACGCGTTTAACGATCACCGCACAGTACAGACTGTATTTACCATCCGCAGAAGGCAAATTACCGGACACGACCACCGAGCCGGAAGGAATCCGGCCGTAAGTCACGGTGCCGGTAGCGCGGTCATAAATCTTGGTCGACTGGCCGATATAGACGCCCATCGAGATCACGGAATTTTCTTCCACGATCACGCCTTCGACGACTTCCGAACGGGCGCCGATGAAGCAGTTATCTTCGATGATGGTCGGGTTGGCCTGCATCGGTTCGAGTACGCCGCCAATGCCAACGCCGCCCGACAGATGGACGTTTTTACCGATCTGCGCGCAGGAGCCAACGGTGGCCCAGGTATCGACCATGGTGCCTTCATCGACGTAGGCGCCGATGTTGACATACGACGGCATGAGCACCACGTTCTTGGCGATGAAGCTGCCGCGCCGCGCAACGGCCGGCGGCACGACCCGAAAGCCGCCCTTGGCGAAATCGTCCGCCGTGTAATTGGCAAATTTGGTCGGTACTTTGTCGTAGAACTGCATGTTGTCACCGGCTGGCATGGCGACATTGTCTTCCAGACGAAACGACAGCAAGACGGCTTTCTTGACCCATTGGTTCACGACCCAGCTGCCACTGTCTTTTTGCGCCACGCGCAGAGTGCCGGCATCGAGCTGGGCCAGCACATGGGCGACGGCTTCACGCAGTTCGGCAGGCGCCGACTTGGAAGAATAGTTTGCGCGGTCTTCCCACGCTGCGTCGAGGATTTGTTGGAGTTGTTGAGTCATGGTAGCCAATATGAAGTAAGTTAAACGGGATGGGAAATCAGGATTTTTTGTGTTGATGGACGAAATCGACGATGCGGCGCGCCGCTTCCAGGCATTCATCGACTTCCGCCACGAGGGCCATGCGAATGCGGTTTTGTCCGGGATTGATGCCGTGCGCCTGGCGGGCTAAATAACTACCCGGTAAAACGGTGACATTATATTCGGCGTACAAAGCGCGGGCAAATTCGGTGTCGGTCAGATTGGTGTCGCGATCGACCCGCGCCCACAGATAAAACCCGGCATCCGGCAAGGCCACATCCAGCACCTCGGCCAGCAGCGGCGTGAGCTGTTTGAATTTATCGATGTATTTGGCGCGATTTTCCTGCACATGGGTTTCGTCGTTCCAGGCCAGGATGGAGGCGCTTTGAATCGTCGGACTCATGGCGCCGCCGTGGTAAGTCCGGTAGAGCATGAATTTTTTCATCAGCGTTGCATCACCGGCCACGAAGCCGGAACGCATGCCCGGCACGTTCGAGCGCTTCGACAGGCTCGAGAAGGCAATCAGATTTTTGTAATCGGTGCGGCCAAGGCGATGTGCGGCTTCCAGGCTGCCCAGCGGGGCCTCGGGTTTAAAGTAAATCTCTGAATAACATTCATCGGCAGCGATCACGAAGCCATAGCGGTCCGATAAATCGAATAATTCACGCCAGTCTTCAAGCGTGAGCACCGCACCGGTCGGGTTACCCGGCGAGCACAGATACAGCAGCTGGACCCGCGACCAGACCTCGGGCGGCACGCTCTGGTAGTCGGAGGCAAAATTACGCGTTGGGTCACTGTTGACAAAATACGGCTGCGCGCCAGACAAAAGGGCCGCGCCTTCATAGATCTGATAAAACGGATTCGGACACAGCACCAGCGCACCGGGGATCGGATTAACCACCGTCTGTGCCAGGGCAAACAAGGCTTCGCGCGAGCCATTGACCGGCAGGATCTGCGTGGCCGGATTTAATTTGGGCAGGCCGTAACGGCGCTCAAGCCAGCCGGCGATGGCCGCGCGCAGGGCGTCCGTGCCAGCCGTGGTGGGATAGGTTGCCAAACCGTCCAGATGATCCGTCACCGCCTGACGAATAAAGGCCGGGGTCGGATGCTTAGGCTCCCCAATGCCCAGGCTGATCGGCGCATAGGCTGGATTTGGCGTCTGGTCAGCCAGTAAAACGCGCAGTTTTTCGAACGGGTAGGGCTGTAGCAGATCGAGTAGAGGATTCACAGGCGTGCAGTAGAAGGCAAAAAGGGAATGGCCGCAGAAGGACGGCGAATGCCTCTATTATAACGTCAGCGCGCGCGGTTTCCCTGGTCGGACAAATTCGCATGCGCAAACTGTCGATTCAGGCAGGCGCAATGCTATGATGCTCGTCGCTTTGCCTTGCAAAAGGCAATTTTCTCTTATTTTATTTACCTTGCCCGCCTTCGGTACGGCATTACAGAATAGTCGATATTGTGCGTTTAACATCCATTAAATTATCCGGCTTCAAATCCTTCGTCGATCCGACCAATTTTCAGGTGCCGGGTCAGCTAGTCGGCGTGGTCGGACCCAACGGCTGTGGCAAATCTAACATCATTGATGCGGTGCGCTGGGTGCTGGGCGAATCCAAGGCGTCTGAGTTGCGCGGCGAATCGATGCAGGACGTGATCTTTAACGGCACCACCCATCGTAAGCCAGCCGGTCGTTCGTCGGTCGAACTGGTGTTTGATAACGCCGACGGCAAGGCCGCCGGGCAGTGGGGGCAATACGCAGAAATCGCTGTCAAGCGCACCCTTACGCGTGACGGTACCTCGACTTATTACATCAATGGCCAGGCGGTGCGCCGGCGTGATATTCAGGATATTTTCCTCGGTACTGGTCTGGGCCCTAGGGCCTACGCGATCATCGGCCAGGGCATGATCTCGCGCATCATCGAAGCGCGGCCGGAAGAATTACGGATTTTTCTCGAAGAAGCCGCCGGCGTATCGAAGTACAAGGAACGCCGTCGTGAAACCGAAAATCGCCTGCACGATACGCGTGAAAATCTCACGCGTCTGGAAGATATCCTGCGTGAGCTGACGACGAATCTGACCAAGCTCGAAGCGCAAGCCGCTGTCGCCAGCAAGTTTCGTGAGCTCGAAGGCGATCAGGACGAGAAGCAAAAACTGCTGTGGCTTTTGCGTAAAAATGAAGCCAAAAAAGAGCAGGAAAAACATTTTCGCGAGATCGAACTGGCGCAGAACGCGCTGGAAGAACAGACCGCCAAGCTGCGCCATGTTGAAACCGAGCTCGAACACATGCGCCAGTCGCATTTCGCTGCCGGCGACCGCATGCACACCGCACAAGGGCATTTGTATCAGACCAATGCCGAGATCGGCAGTCTGGAAGCGCAGATCAAGTTCGTCATTGAATCCCGCAGCCGCCTGCAGTCGCAGTTAAATTCGCTGACTGCGCAGCGCGATCAGTGGCAGCGTCAGGGCTCGCAATTTCAGGAAGATTTGACGCAGGCTGAAATGACGCTCGAAGAAACCGCCATGCGCGTCGAACAAGCGCAGGAAGCAGCGCAGCAACGCAGCGACAGTCTGCCGGCGCTCGAGCAGGCCTGGCGCGAAATGCAAGTCAAGACTACCGAGTCGCGCGCCACCATCATGCAGGCGCAGCAGCAAATCGAGCTCGAATCAGCGCATCAGCGCAATGCCTCCAACATCCTCGCCGGTCTGGCCGTACGTCGGGAACGTTTGGCGCAGGAGCAGGGTGGCTTGCAAATGCCCGACAATGACCATCTCACGCAGCTTGCCATGCAGCTGGAAGAAAAACGTCTGATGCTCGAAGAATCGCAGCAGCAGCTCGACACTGCGCAGGACCAGCATCCGCTGCTGGAACAGGAACGCCGCGCCGCGCAGGAACAGGTCAACAGCGAAACCAATGCCACCGCGCAGCTCGAAGCCCGCCTGGCCGCGCTCAAGCAGCTGCAGGAAAGCGTGCAGACTGAAGGCAAGGTACAACCCTGGCTGGAAAAACATGAACTGAGCGCCTTACCGCGACTCTGGAAACGCCTGCAAATCGAAGCCGGCTGGGAAACTGCCCTCGAATCGGTGCTGCGTGAACGCACAGCCGCGCTGGAGATGTCGAATCTCGACTGGGCCAAGGCCTTTTTCAGTGACGCACCGCCGGCCAAGCTGGCGTTGTTTTCCCCCCAGGCTGGTGCGGCGGCGGCACTGCCCGATGGCGCTAATGGTGCTGATGGCGCATTGGCGGCCTCGCTGTCGGGGCATAAATCGCTGCTGAGCATGATGCAGTTGAATGATCCGGCCTTGCGCGTGGTGCTGCAGGATTGGCTGCACAATATTTGGGTCGTTGAGGATGCCGAGCGCGCATTTGCCGAACGTGCCAAGCTGCCGGTCGGCGCGTATTTCGTCACTCGTCAGGGACATGTCATCAGCCGTTCTGCGGTGCGTTTTTATGCCGCCGATTCAGAGCAGGACGGCATGCTGGCGCGTCAGCAGGAAATCGACAATATCGGCAAACAGCTGCGTGCGCGGCAATTACTGGCCGACGATGCGCGTACCCGCTCGGTGCGTGCCGAAGCGGCGTTAAGCCAGTCGGTGCAGCGCCTGCAGGAAGTGCGTCAGCAGGTCGCGCAGCTGACGCAAGGGGTGCATGGCCTGCAGATCGAGGTCATGAAGCTGACCGAAATACAGGCGCGCTTTAATCAGCGCAGTACCCAGATCGTTGCCGACCTGGCCGAAATCGCCGCCCAGGAAGCCGAGCAAATGCAGACCAAGGCCGAATCGGAAGCCCGCTTCGAGCAGCTCGACATGGACTTGGCCGAGATGCAGGAAAAACACGAGACCAGCCAGACCGATTATCTGGCCCGCGAACAGCAGCTCAACGAGGCTCGCGAGCGTCTGCGTGAACTCGAACGCAGCGCACAGGAAGTGCAGTTTGCCGAACAAACCCAGCGTAATAAAATCGCGGAACTCAAGCGCAGCATTGCGACAGCGCTCGAACAGTCGAGTCAGTTATTCGCCAACATGCAGCAGGGTAGTCTGGAGCTGGAAAGCCTGGACGATCAGGCCGCGCAGGCCGGATTGCAATCGCTGCTCGACCGACGCACCGATCAGGAACGCGCGCTGGCCGATGCCCGTCATGAGCTCGATCAATTAACCCAGCAGCTGCGCGGGCATGACGAAGCGCGTCTGCAACATGAGCGCAGCCTGCAGCCGGCCCGTGAACGCATCATGGAATTGCAGCTCAAGGAACAAGCGGCACGTCTGAATCAAGAGCAGTACGCCCAGCAGCTGCTCGAAGCCAATGCCGACGAGGCCTTATTGGCGACCAAGCTGCACGACGATTTACGCGCTTCCTATTTGCAGGGCGAAGTTACGCGTTTGACGAATGCCATTGCCGGTCTGGGAGCAGTCAATCTGGCCGCACTGGACGAACTGGCCACGGCCGCCGAGCGCAAGAATTTCCTCGATGCGCAGTATGCGGATTTGAACGAAGCTATCAACACCTTGCAAGACGCGATCAGCCGCATCGACAAAGAAACCCGCGAACTGTTGCAAGATACCTTCGACAAGGTCAATACCCATTTCGGTGAGCTGTTTCCGATTCTGTTTGGTGGTGGTCAGGCCAAACTGACGATGACGGGCGATGAAATTCTCGACTCTGGTGTGCAGGTCATGGCCCAGCCGCCGGGTAAAAAGAACGCCACCATTCATTTGCTGTCGGGCGGTGAAAAGGCGCTCACGGCGACCGCCTTGGTGTTTTCTATGTTCCAGCTTAATCCGGCGCCATTTTGCTTACTCGACGAGGTCGACGCGCCGCTTGATGACGCCAATACCGAACGCTTCTGTAATATGGTCAAACGGATGTCGGCCCATACCCAGTTCCTGTTCATTTCGCATAACAAGATTGCCATGGAAATGGCCCAGCAGCTCATTGGTGTCACGATGCAGGAGCAGGGTGTGTCACGGATCGTGGCGGTCGATATGGAGAGTGCCTCAAGTCTGGTCGCGGACATGCCCGCAGCCTGAGCGGGCGATCTTGCCGGATCGGCAGCCTTAGCAGTCTGACTCGGCCAGCCGAGCCAGCGCGGCCTGCTTCTGATACCAGGCGGCGTTCAGATAGGCTTGGCGCGCCTGCTCTTGCTCGATGTCGGCACACATTTGATAATGCTGTTCGAGCCTGCGCAGACGCCAGCGGCGCAAGCGCTGTGCTAACTGCAGCAGATTCTGCGCCGGGCGGCTCAGAACACGCAGAGCGTTGAGAGAAGAAAAATTGGGCACGTCTGGCGATGCCGCCGCCAGCTCAGCCTTGAAACGCGAAACGTGATGCCATATGTGTTCACCGGTCATACTGTTCTCCGCGTTGAAAGCGCTACAGTCGATGCAAACTATTCTACAGACATTGTCGCCTTGACCATTTGCGGCGGCTCAAGCTTTCACGGTCAGCCGGGCGGCGCAAAAAGCGGCCGCCATCACCTCGCCATCCTTGACAACTTTGCTGCCAAACACGTACCCTGATAGGATTGTTTGGCACTCTGTTCGGGACTTCGGCAATCTTGCGCGCCTGCGCTGGCGAACATCGTCTCGTTCACCCTGCCGACTTATTACTAATTACGCCATTTGAGGCTTGCGCATGACTGATCTGCAAATGAGCCTGATACTTTTGGGCGGCACCATCCTGGTGGTCCTGATTTCCTACAATAAGTGGCAGGAGTACAAGGTGCGCAAGAGCGTTGAACGCGCTTTTACTTCTACCCATGACGATGTACTGATGCAGTCTGATGTGGACGACGGTGCGGATGCGGCAGCCTACAAAGTTGCCCATCCTGTCGCCAATAACAGCCTTCCTGATACCGCCTATTCTGTCGCTGCCGATGCCGACAATGCATCATCATTGGCTTACACAGCGTTAACTGAATCCTTAGCGGCTGATTCCACACCTGATTTATCCGTCGACCCGCTGATCGACTGTATCCTGCCGTTCGAATTGGCTGCGCCGGTGGCTGGGGAAAAAGTAATGTCGCTGCTCGAAAGCGTGCGGTATGCAGGCAATAAGCCGGTACATTTTATCGGCCACAATACCGACGGCGAGTGGGAAGATATTGTGCGTGGTGGGACTTATAGCGCGCTGCAGGCCGGTGTGCAGATGGCCAATCGCCATGGCGCGCTCAACGAGATCGATTATTCGGAAGTGGTGATGCATTTGCGCCAGGTCGCCGACGCGCTTGATGCCGACCTTGATGTGCCGGATATGTTGAGCGTCATGCGCTCGGCGCGCGAACTGCAGCAGTTCGTCAACGAATGCACCGCCCAGCTGAGCATCAATGTTGCTTCGGCCGGTGCGCCGTGGGACGTGACGACGCTCATGACCGCGCTCAAACGTCTTGGCTTTGATGTGCGTCCCAACGGCCTGATCGTGATGCCCGACGGCGATACCGCGGTCTTGTTTTCACTCCTGACAAGCGGTGCACCACCGGCTGCCACGACCGGACTGCTGACCTTGCTGCTTGATGTGCCCTGTGTGCCTGCCGCGCGCGACGGCTTCGCTGCCATGGTGGCCTGTGCGCGCATGCTGGCTGATCGTTTCGACGGTGTACTGGTGGATGACGATCGCCAGCCGCTGATGGACGAAGCGCTCATGGAAATCACGCTCCAGCTGGAAGCCTTCTACCAACAAATGGAAGCCGCCGATGTCCCGGCAGGCTCGCCGCGCGCCTTGCGCCTGCTGGCCTGATCCGAAATAACATGCTCGATAACGGTCCGGCTCCCAGCGCATGGCAGCAACGCGCCCAATGGCTGCAAAACGAATTACATCGGCATGCACATGCCTACTATGTGCTCGATCAGCCGACTGTCCCTGACGCCGAATATGATCGGCTGTTTAGCGAACTGCAGGCGCTCGAAGCGGCCCATCCCGAACTCTGCTCGAGCACTTCCCCGACCCAGCGGGTAGGCGGCGCACCTTTGCCGCAGTTTGAACAGGTGCAGCATTCGGTGCCGATGCTGTCGCTGAATAATGCTTTTGCCGACGAAGAAGTGATCGCTTTCGATAAGCGTCTTGGCGAAGGGCTCAAAGATAATTTCAAAGACAGTCCCGAAGAAAGCCAACCTGTCACCTACGCCGTCGAACTCAAGTTCGATGGACTCGCCATCAATCTGCGCTACGAACACGGAGTGCTGGTGCAGGCCGCCACCCGCGGTGATGGCGCCAGCGGTGAAAACGTCACGGCCAATATCCGCACTGTGCGCGCAATTCCGCTGCGCCTGCATACCGATCATCCGCCGGCGGTGCTGGATGTGCGCGGCGAAGTCTTGATGTATAAGGCCGATTTCATGCGTCTGAATGCGCGACAGCGGGACGCCGGGCTCAAGGAATTTGCTAATCCACGCAATGCCGCCGCCGGGAGTCTGCGTCAGCTTGATTCACGCATCACGGCACACCGTGCGCTGCGGTTTTTTTGTTATGGCATCGGCATGTTGGAAGGCGCCCCACTGCCGCCAAGCCATAGCGCTTTGCTCGACTGGTATGCCGCACTGGGTTTACCGGTTTGCCCGGTGCGCGCAGTCGTCCAAGGTGCGGCAGGCTTACTCGATTTTTACCGACAAACGGGCGCCAGTCGCGCCAGTCTGCCCTACGATATTGATGGCGTGGTCTACAAAGTCAACGACGTCGCGCAGCAGCAGAAACTGGGCTATGTGTCGCGCGCACCGCGTTTTGCCATCGCCCATAAATTTCCTGCCGAAGAAGCGCTCACGACGGTGCTCGACATCGAAGTGCAAGTCGGCCGTACCGGCGCCATCACCCCGGTCGCCCGCCTCGCGCCGGTCGCCGTCGGCGGTGTGACCGTGACCAATGCGACCTTGCATAATGAAGACGAAGTACGGCGCAAAGATGTCCGGCTGGGCGACACCGTGATCGTGCGCCGCGCCGGCGACGTGATCCCGGAAGTCGTTGCACCCGTATTGGAACGACGTCCGCCAACGGCTACAGAATTCATCATGCCGACCCGCTGTCCGGTGTGTGACTCACCGATAGTGCGGCCTGAAGAAGAGTCGATAGCGCGCTGCTCTGGCGGCTGGCTCAAGTGTGCCGCGCAACGCAAAGGCGGCCTGATGCATTTTGTCTCGCGCCGTGCAATGGACGTCGAAGGCCTGGGCGATCAGCTGATCGAACAGCTGGTGGATAAAAATCTGATCAGCACACCGGCTGATTTGTACAAACTCGGCTTTACTACCTTAGCTCAGCTGGATCGGATGGCCGATAAATCTGCCATCAACGTTCTCGCCGCACTGGAAAAATCCCGCGCCACCACCTTGCCGCGGCTGATCTACGGGCTGGGTATTCGCCATGTGGGCGAGGCCACCGCCAAGGAGCTGGCGCGCCACTTCGGTAAGCTCGATGCGCTGATGACGGCCAGCGAAGAAGATTTACTCAGCGTCGCTGATGTGGGCCCAGTCGTCGCGCAGTCGATCCTTCAATTTTTTCAGGACCCGCTCAATATTGAATTGATTGAACAGCTACTTGCCGGCGGCGTTCATTGGTCGGAAGTTACGCTATCATCCACACCGCAGCCATTCAAGGGCAAGACCTTTGTATTGACCGGCACGCTGCCCAATCTCTCGCGAGAGGAGGCTGGTGCACAAATTGAAGCCATGGGCGGCAAGGTAGCCGGCTCGGTCTCTAAAAAAACCAGCTACGTGGTCGCTGGTGAAGAGGCCGGCAGCAAGCTGACCAAGGCGCAGGAGCTGGGCATCGCCATCCTCGACGAAGCCGGACTGCTTCATTTATTGGACAACGTATGAACAAAATCAAAATCAGAAAGGCCGTGTTTCCTGTGGCCGGACTCGGCAGCCGATTTCTGCCGGCGACCAAGGCGCAGCCCAAGGAAATGCTGCCGGTGGTCGATAAGCCTTTGATCCAGTACGCGGTCGAAGAAGCGGTCGCGGCGGGCATCACCGAAATGATCTTTATTACCGGGCGCAATAAGCGCGCCATCGAAGACCATTTTGATACCGCCTATGAACTCGAAGCCGAGCTCGAAGCCGCGCAAAAATTCGCCCTGCTGGAATTGATTCAAAACGTCCTGCCAAAAAATATCACCTGTATCTATATTCGCCAGTCGGCGCCGCTCGGGCTCGGGCATGCTGTGCTGTGTGCCCGTCCGGTGGTCGGTAACGAGCCTTTCGCCGTACTGCTGGCGGATGATTTTATGGATGTCACCGATGATCAGCAGCCGGTGCTCGCACAGATGACCGATGTGTATGCGCGTGAAGGCGTGAGTATTCTGGCCGTCAATGAGGTGCCCTTGGCCGATACGCGTCAATACGGGATTGTCAGTGTGATACCGTTCAAGACGGATCTCGATCACGTGCAGCAGATTGTCGAAAAACCCTTGCCGGAAAATGCCCCCTCCACCCTGGCCGTGGTGGGACGTTACGTACTCGATAACAGCATATTTAAGCATCTGGAGGGCTTGGGGCAGGGCGCCGGTGGCGAGATTCAGCTCACCGACGGCATCGCTGCCATGCTGCGCGAGCAGTCGGTGCTGGCGTATCGCTATCAGGGACAGCGCTACGACTGCGGCTCTAAGCTGGGCTACCTCAAAGCGACCGTCGCCATGGGCCGCAAACATCCGGAAACCGGTGCCGCCTTCAGTGAGTATTTAAAAAATAACGTATGAGCATTCACACAATTTTAAAAATGGGTGATCCGCGGCTACTGCGCCAGGCACAGCCGGTGACGCAATTCGACAGCCCGGAACTACACACGCTGATCGCCGATATGTTCGACACCATGCATGCAGCCAATGGCGCCGGATTAGCTGCACCACAGATCGGCGTCGATCTGCAGCTGGTGATCTTTGGCTTTAAGGATAATGCGCGCTACCCCGATGCCCCGGCCGTGCCGCCGACGGTGCTCATTAACCCGCAGCTCACGCCGCTCAGTGATCAGCTCGAAGACGGCTGGGAAGGCTGTTTGTCGGTGCCCGGTTTGCGTGGCATGGTGCCGCGCTGGACCCATCTGCGCTATACCGGCTTCGACCAGTTCGGCACGGCTATCGAGCGCGAGGTGGAAGACTTCCATGCGCGCGTGGTGCAGCATGAATGTGATCACTTAGCCGGCATCCTCTACCCGATGCGGGTGCGCGACTTCAGTCGTTTTGGCTATACCGAGGTGCTGTTCCCTGACATGGCGGCTGATGAGGACGACTAAGTCCTAGCGTCCGCGCTCTCCCAAACCTTTTTTTGCTGCCCTGTCCTGGGCCTGCATTTTGTAGTTTTCTGCTTCCTCTTTTTCCCTCGCTCCCTTTCGTCGCCTTCATGCGTCTGTACGGCGACTTTCATGTCGCCCGTACTTCGCAATGGGCTAGTTAACCACGAATTAATCGCCAATAAGAAAAATATTTATTTATAGAAATAAAATTTCAAAAATATGTAATAATGAAATGCCTGTTAGATGTTTTGAAATTGGTTTCTTTACTATTTGAATTCTGAATTTTCCTTCATCGTTGGCAGATTCATCGGTGCCATGCGTTGATTGATATCAATTTTTTGCAGCTATTCATTGGTTTTATTTCAACTGAATGGATCTTTGTCTGACATTTGTGTAGCGAGAAACGTGCTACAAAAACAATAACTTAATACGCAATATTAGTTTCCAATTAGAGTTGTTATTGTAGTTAATTTATGACGGAAATCGGATGAGTTTGCCACTGTTGCCACCTGCGTTCGCGATGTTCGAAGACATGCCCGTGCCTGTCATGAGCTTTGACGTCCGAGGTGCCCTGGTCTTCGCCAATAAGGTGGCCAGCCAGCATCCCGGCAAGCCTCACCTTGCGATCACGGAAAATAATGCGATCAAGCTGCTGATCGCCAATCTGATCGCCGGCAAGCTCGACATCCTCCATGGCTTTAAGCTGGAACTAGCGTTTGGCGAGCGCATGGAAGGCCAGTTTATCGCCGGCCCACAGGCGGGCCTGGCCAGCTTCGTCGGTGTGCCCGTCGGTCGCGGAAAAAGCACGCCGCCGGAAGCCAAGCGTCTGCCGCTCATCAATATTCTTCACTTCCTTGGGCAGGGCCTGGGCACGCCGATCAGTCTTGTCAACGGCACGGTCAGAAACATCGTCGATAAACAGGGTGGTCTGGAGTTCGAATACCGCACCAAAATGTTGGGTCAACGTTTCAAATTCACGCGCGAGATGCTGGCCTTTTTTGGTGACGGCGTGGTGCACATGCATGACCGGATTGCGCTGCGCGAAGCTATCGATGTCATCCTGCTCGAGCTGCACGACAAAATAACCAACTCAAATGTCGTCTTTGAAATCGTCAATGTTGCTGGTGGCCTGCCGCCAATTTACGGCAACAAACCACTGCTCATGAAGGCCTTGTTCGAGGCCATGAATAACGCCATCACGCTCTCTCGTCGTGAAGTCAAGGGTAAGCAGGTCATCATCATTCGCATGATTTTCGCCATCACCGGCGAGTACATCATGCTCAGTGTATTTAATCGCGGCGCGGTCCAGAGTAGCGGCAAGCGGATCGAAGTGCTGGAATCGTTTGAAGATGTGGAAGACGAAAAAATCAGCAAGCTGGGCCTTGGTCTGGTGCAGCGGATTATTGGTTTGCATGGCGGTCATATCCGTGCCAGCGATCCCGATGCCGACATCGTCGAGGTGGTACTTGAATTTCCGACTGGTGCACCGCGCATGGCGGTCGCAGTCCCACAACATACCCAGGCGCTGCATTACGCCGAGGATGTTTCAGAATTAATGTTAGAACGGAAAAAGGCCTGACGATGGAACATACTATTTTAGTAGTCGATGATCAGGCCGAAGTACGTCAGCTGCTTATGGTGAGCTTGGCGGGTAAAGATCGTGAAATGCACGAAGCGAGTAACGGTGACGATGGCTGGCGCATTGCCCAGTATTTACGACCATCCGTGGTCGTGCTGGATGTGATGATGCCCGGTAGTCTTGACGGTTACCAGGTCTGCCATCGAATTAAAATGGATCCCACATTGAAATCAAAAACCAAAGTTATTTTACTTACCGCACGCGGACAAAGCGTCGACTTTGAGCGCGGCAAGGAAGCTTTGTGCGATGCCTACCTGACCAAACCCTTCAGCCCGATCGAGCTGTTGGAAACGGTGGAGCGTTGCATGCCTAAATTAGCGTGGTAGGCATTGTTAAAACTGTTCGCCTGCCCGCAAATAGCGCCAGTGCCCAACTGGTAAATCGCCCAGCGATACGCGACCAATGCGTACCCGCTTCAAACCAATCACGTCCAGGCCGACCATGTCACACATGCGGCGGATCTGGCGTTTTTTGCCTTCACGCAGAATAAAGCTCAGCTGATCATCGTTCTGCCATTTTACTTGCGCGGGCAGCAGTTTTTCGCCATCCATAAACAAGCCGTGTTGAAGTTTTTTCAGGTCGCTATGCGGTAGCCGGCCTTCTTTGCGATAGGTTACGCGCACCAGATATTCTTTTTCAACTGTCGAATTTTCACCGATCAAATGCTTGGCCACCCGCCCGTCCTGCGTGAGCACGAGCAGACCGACAGAATCGATATCAAGCCGGCCGGCCGGCACCAGGTTTTTGAGCTGCAGCGGATGAAATACCGTCGGTGAGGTATCTTCAAGCCAGCGACTCTCCGGTTTAACCAATACCATCGCCGGTTCGTGGCCATCTTCGGCTTGACCGCTGACGTAGCCGACCGGTTTATTGATCAGGATCGTCACGCGCTTGGCCTGCTCGGCACTGGCTTGCCGTTCGACCGTCACGCTTTGCGAGGGCAGCACCTTGGTGCCGAGCACTGAGACGATGACGCCATCGACCCGCACCCAGCCGCGCGCAATCCACTCATCAGCTTCGCGGCGCGAGCATAGTCCAAGTTCAGACATGCGTTTGGAAAGGCGTAGTGGTTCAGTCATGGTCATCAATTAAAAAGTGGGTGAAGCTCAAACCTGCAGTGCATCGAGCAGTTCGGTTTCCAGCAGAATCTGGTTACGGGGATTATTCAGTACCGCGCCATCGACCAGGAACACGTCTTCGACCCGTTCGCCAAGCGTCATGATCTTGGCGGTGTACAGGTTGACCTTGAATTTGGCCAGCACGTTGGCGATGGTGTGCAGCAGACCGGTGCGGTCATTGGCCGACACCGACAGCAGATAATACTGGCCGCGTTCATCAGGGCGCAGATCGACTGAGGGCGTGATTGGAAAGGTACGTGAAAGCCGAGAGAGCCGTCCTTTGCTCGGCGCAGTCAGCTTGTGCTGCGACTTGAGCAGCTGGGCCAATTCATGTTCGATCAGGTTGATCAGTTCGCGATAAGCCTTGGCAAAAGCCGGTTCGGTAATGAGGAAGGTGTCGAGCGCATAACCATGGCGGGTGGTATGAATTTTGGCATCCAGGATGCTGAAATTCTTGTGATCAAAGTAGCCGCAGATGCGCGCGAACAGGTCTTCCTGATCCTTGGTATAGACCGTCACCTGCAGACCTTCACCGATGGGCGCAAGACGGCATTTAACGACCGGCACATCACTGTCAACCCGTGCATACAGCGCGCGGGTCTGCCAGGCGATGTCGGAGGCGTCGTGGCGCAGGAAATAAACAATATCAAGCTGACGCCAGAGCGCCTGATAGGCATCATCCGGCAGACCGTACAAGCGCAAGGAGGTCAGGGCTTCATGCTGGCGATGCTGCAGTTCGTGGTCGGGGGAGGTGACTTCGCCGCCCAGCACGCGCAAGGTGAGCCGGTACAGGTCTTCCAGTAATTTGGCTTTCCAGGCGTTCCATACCTTTGGGCTGGTGCCGCGCACATCGGCGACGGTGAGCAGATAGAGTGCCGTGAGATGACGTTCGTCCTTGACCAGATCGGCAAAACTGCGGATCACGTCGATGTCGGACAAATCATTTTTTTGCGCGACCTGCGACATCGTCAGATGATGCTCGACCAAGAACACCACCATCGCACCATCTTCTTCCGAGAGGCTATGATCGCGACAAAAACGCTGCGCATCCGCCATGCCGAGTTTGGAATGATCGCCGCCACGGCCCTTGGCGATATCGTGAAAAAGCGCGCCGATATAAATCAGCCACGGCTGCGAAAAATTGGCCATCAGCTGACTGCAAAATGGATATTCATGCGCCAGTTCCGGCATCGTGAAGCGGCGCACATTACGCACCACCATCAGAATGTGTTGATCCACCGTATAGACGTGAAATAAATCATGCTGCATCTGGCCGACGATACGCCGGAAGTTCGGCAGATAACGACCCAGGATGCTGGTTTGATTCATGCCGCGCAGTGCGTGGGTAATCCCTTGCGGCGACTGGAGGATCTGCAGAAACAGCGCGCGATTGGCCGGGTCACGGCGAAACGCCGCATCGATCTTCAGGCGGCAATGCCACAGACTGCGGGTGGTGCGTGCTGTCATGCCTTTGAGGCGCGGTTCGTGCGCGAGCAGCAGAAAAATCTCCAGCATGGTCGACGGAACGGTGGCGAAAATATCGTCGCGCGCAATATCGATCAGTCCGTTGACTTCATTGAAATGCGCATTGATCGGCTGACTCACGCTGTTGTGTGAAAACAGCTGTGCTTCAATGTTTTGCAACAGGATGGTATTAAGCTGGGTGACCACCTTGGCGGCCCAGTAGTAATGCTGCATCAGGTATTCGGAAGCGCGCCGGGTTTCGGTATTTTTGAAGCCGAAGGTTTCGGCGATCGGTGTCTGGACGTCGAACACCAATCGGTCTTCGCGTCGTTTGGCATACACGTGTAAGCGAATACGGATATCGCGAAAGGCGCGTTCCTTTTGCTTAAGCTGACGTGCTTCGGTACTGGTGATCAGGCCGCGCATGGCCAGCTTGCTCCAGGAGTCTCCCAGACCGGCGGCGCGGGCGACCCACAAAATTACCTGCAAATCACGCAGACCGCCCGGGCTTTCCTTGCAATTAGGCTCGAGGCTGAAGGCGGTGTCTTCATATTTGGCATGCCGCTGGCGCATCTCCAGCGTCTTGGCCTGAAAGAAGGCCTGCGGATTCATGGCCGCACTACAGCGCTCACGCAAATACTGAAACAGCTTGCGGTTACCGGTGACTAAACGCGCTTCCAGCAGGCTTGTCTGTACCGTAATATCGGCGGCCGATTCGCTCAAACATTCGTCGATGGTGCGAATGCTGTGACCGATTTCCAGGCCGATGTCCCAGAACAGCTGCACGAGCTGCTCGAGCTTGGCCTGAAGTTCGGGACTGGGCGCATGATCGAGCAGAATCAGTACGTCGACATCGGAATGCGGAAACAGCTCGCCGCGACCATAGCCGCCCACGCCGATCAAGGCGGTATTGGGTGGCATGGCAAAACTAAGCCAGGCCTGGGTCAGGGCGGCATCGACGCTTTTGCGCAAATTGACGAGCAGCGCGTCGGGTTTGCTGTCGGCTTGGTAGGTCGCAATCAGCGCGTCGCGCCTCTCACGCAGCTGCGCTTTCAGGCTTTGCGCCAGGGAGTTCACAGATGCCAGTGCGACCACGCTTAAACGACGCTGGCGGGAACAGCCGGCAGCAGAAAGGCCGGTGGCAGGGGCGCGCCGGCCGAGACGGTCAATACTTCATAGCCGGTGTCGGTGACCAGCACCGTATGTTCCCACTGCGCAGACAGGCTGCGGTCTTTGGTGCGGATGGTCCAGCCGTCGCCCATTTCGCGGATTTCGCGCCGGCCGGCATTGATCATCGGTTCGACCGTAAAGATCATGCCGGCAGCAATTTTATCCAGCGTGCCCGGTCGGCCGTAATGCAGAATTTGTGGCTCTTCATGGAACACCTTGCCGATGCCGTGGCCGCAGAATTCGCGTACCACGCTGTAACCGGCTTTTTCGGCATGGACCTGGATCGCATGCCCGATATCGCCCAGATGGGCACCGGGTTTGATTTTTGAAATCCCAAGCCACATGCATTCGTAGGTGATCTCGGTCAGACGGCGCGCCATGATGGACGGCTCGCCAATATAGAACATCCGGCTGGTATCACCGTGGTAGCCATTTTTAATGATCGTAATGTCAAGATTGACCACATCGCCATTCTTTAATACCTTATCGCCCGGAATGCCATGGCAAATCACGTCATTGACCGAGGCGCAGATGGCTTTCGGATAAGGCGTATAGCCGGGTGGACAATAATTGAGCGGGGCAGGGATGCTGTCTTGTACATTCGTCATGTATTCGTGGCACAGCCGATCCAGTTCGCCGGTCGTCACGCCTGCTTTGACGAAGGGCGTAATGTAGTCGATGACTTCGGAAGCCAGACGGCCTGCGATGCGCATGCCGTCGATATCGGCGGCAGATTTGATAGAAATGGTCATTTAGGGCGTAGGTCGCGCAGCGAGGGGCGCGAGTCAATAAGTTAAGCCACGATTATAGACGAGGTGACGGTTCGACGGCTTGCTATCGATGACGCTTGAACCGGATGGGGTTTTTGGGGTAAAATCTTGGGCTGCCGATGGGATCAAACATTATTTGAATGAACTCCGGCAGATTTGTTGAATGACCGCTTTGGTCAATTTTAATCGCGATGCTGCCCGACAAGGGTGCCTGCGACATCGTTAGCGGCCTACCAGCCACTAGCAGAATGTTGGGGTCACCGGACAGTTTCAAGACCTAACCCTGGAGATTCACATGTCAGTAACAATGCGCGAAATGCTGGAAGCCGGCGTCCATTTTGGTCACCAAACCCGCTTCTGGAACCCTAAGATGGCCCCGTATATCTTCGGTCATCGTAATAAAATTCATATCGTCAATCTGGAAAAGACCCTGGGCATGTACCAGGAGGCGATGAAGTTCGTGCGTCAGCTGTCGTCGAACCGCGGCACGATCCTGATGGTCGGCACCAAGCGCCAGGCGCGCGAGATCATGGCCGCTGAAGCGCAACGCGCTGGCGTCCCATTCGTTGATCAGCGCTGGTTAGGTGGCATGCTGACAAACTTCAAAACAATCAAGACATCGATCAAGCGTCTGAAAGACATGGAAGCTTCCGTGGCGGACGGTTCGGTTGAAAAACTGTCGAAAAAAGAAGGCCTGATGTTCTCGCGCGAGAAAATCAAGCTCGAAAAAGCCATCGGCGGTATCAAGGACATGGGCGGCATTCCTGACGCGATTTTCGTCGTCGACGTCGGTTACCATAAAGGCGCGATCACCGAAGCCGCAAAACTGGGTATTCCGGTCATCGGCGTGGTCGATACCAATCACTCCCCAGAAGGCGTGACTTACATCATTCCTGGTAACGATGATTCCTCCAAAGCGATCACCCTGTACGCACGTGGCGTGGCAGATGCGATCCTCGAAGGCCGCGCCAATGCGACCAATGAAGTTCTGGAAGCCGTCAAGGGTGGTGCTGACGATTTCGTTGAGGTTAGCGAGCAGGCGTAATCTCTGGCCCGATCGGGTCTTCTTGCTTCCATGTCGATGTACTTGACCAGGTAATAGCAGGATGGCGCTTAGCGGGCCGGACAAAGAAAGGGGCAACAGCAGTTCGCCCCTTTTTTTCGAGCGGAATTTGCGTGTATGGGCCTTCCCATCCTGACGCGGCGTCGCTTGAGATTTTTCTGATGATGGAAATTATTTTTGATTTTTGGCGTCCGCATGGACGTCCATTGAGCTAGGAGATGACAATGGCGGTAATTACAGCAGCAATGGTAGGCGAACTGCGTGCAAAGACAGATGCACCGATGATGGAATGTAAAAAGGCCCTGACAGAAGCCGATGGCGACATGGCCAAAGCAGAAGAACTGCTGCGCGTTAAACTGGGCGGCAAGGCATCTAAAGCGGCCTCGCGTATCACCGCCGAAGGCGTGATCGCCAGCGTAGTGCAGGGCAATGTGGCTGCCATGATCGAAATTAACTGCGAAACTGACTTCGTGACCAAGAATGATGACTTCATCGGCCTGGCCAATAAAGTCGTCGCCTTAGTCGCGCAACATAATCCAGTCGACGTACCAGCCCTGCTGGCGCTGCCACTCGATGGCGCAACAGTCGACGTGGTTCGCGCTGCGCTGATCGGCAAGATCGGCGAGAACATGTCGATCCGTCGCTTCCAGCGCATTGAAACCAGCGCCAAGGTGGCGTCTTATCTGCACGGTACACGTATTGGTGTCTTGGTCGAATTCGACGGCGCCGATGAGCAAGTCGGTAAAGACGTAGCCATGCACATCGCGGCGATGAAGCCGGTATCGTTGTCTTCAGACCAGGTGCCTGCCGATTTGATCGAAAAAGAGCGTTCAGTCGCTTCACTCAAGGCGCAGGAAGATGCGACTAAAGCGGTCGCTGAAGGCAAAACACCGCAGTCAGCCGAGATCGTCGCCAAGCGTATCGATGGCTCGGTACAGAAATTCCTCAAGGAAGTCTCCTTGCTGAATCAGACATTTGTGAAAAATGACAAGCAAACGGTCGAACAAATGCTCAAGGCAGCCAATGCATCGGTAAAGTCGTTTACCATGTACGTGGTTGGCGAAGGCATCGAAAAGAAGCAGGATGACTTTGCTGCCGAAGTGGCGGCCCAGGTCGCTGCTGCCAAGCAGGCCTAAGCGAATGACAAAACGGGCCGCAAGGCCCGTTTCTTTAACAGGCGCTTGAATCATTTCCGCCTGCCCGAACACGACGTTGTTATCTACAAGGAGTTCTGCGCATGACTATCCCGGTATACAAACGCGTACTGTTGAAACTCTCCGGTGAAGCACTCATGGGCGATGACGCCTATGGCATCAATCGGGCTACCATCGATGCGATGGTGGCGGATGTATCAGAAATCGCCCAATTAGGCGTTGAGCTGGCCATCGTCATTGGCGGCGGTAATATTTTTCGTGGTGTGGCACCCGGTGCTCAGGGCATGGACCGTGCCACGGCCGATTATATGGGCATGTTGGCCACGGTCATGAATTCGCTGGCCCTGGCCGACGCCATGCGCCAGGCTGGTATTGTGGCGCGCGTGATGTCCGCCATTAGCATCGAGCAGATCGTTGAGCCTTACGTGCGTCCCAAGGCGCTGCAATACCTCGAAGAAGGCAAGATCGTCGTGTTCGCGGCCGGTACCGGTAATCCGTTTTTTACCACCGACACCGCAGCGGCCCTGCGCGGCTCGGAAATCGGCGCGCAGATCGTCCTCAAGGCAACCAAGGTGGATGGCGTTTATAGTGCCGATCCCAAGCTGTTTCCAGAAGCGACACGCTATAGCAGTATCTCCTTCGACGACGCCATCTCGCAGCGCCTGCAAGTCATGGATGCGACGGCATTTGCCCTCTGTCGCGACCAGAAACTGCCGATCAAGGTATTTTCGATCGTCAAACCAGGCGCCCTCAAGCGGGTGATTCTTGGCGAGGATGAAGGTACACTGGTTCACGTATAAATTTTTTGTGGCGCTCACCCAGGCCAATCAGGAGAAGAAAATGTCCGTCGCAGAAGTGAAAAAAAACGCTGATCAGCGTATGCAAAAATCGATCGAAACGCTGAAAGCCGATCTGGGTAAAGTGCGCACTGGTCGCGCCCACATCGGCATCCTCGACCATGTGATGGTCGACTACTACGGCACCGGCACGGCGCTCACGCAGATCGCCAATGTCACCTTGGTCGATGCCCGCACCATCGGTGTTCAGCCGTGGGAAAAGAAGATGATTCCGGTGGTCGAAAAAGCCATCCGTGACGCCGATCTGGGATTGAACCCGTCCACTATGGGCGACCTGATCCGCGTACCGACACCGCCGCTCACCGAAGAGCGCCGCAAGGAAATGGTCAAGCTGGTCAAGACCGAAGGCGAAGATGCCAAAATCGCGATTCGTAATATCCGCCGCGACGCCAACGAATCCCTCAAAAAACTCCTCAAAGAAAAAGCCTGCTCCGAAGATGACGAGCGCCGTTCGCAAGACGAGGTGCAAAAACTGACCGATAAATTTGTCGCCGAAGTGGATAAATTATTGGCAGAAAAAGAGAAGGAAGTGCTCACTGTGTAGGTGACGAAAGTCGCCTTTCGGCAGTGAACCTTAACCGCGCATTTTTCTCCAGGCAGCCTATGGCCCACGCAAGCTCCACTCTTGTTTTACCTGAACTGCCCGAGGTGCCGCGCCATGTTGCCGTGATCATGGACGGCAACGGGCGCTGGGCGACCAAGCGCTTTTTGCCGCGCGTGGCGGGGCACGTCAAGGGTGTGGAAGCGGTGCGGGGCATTGTGCGCGCCTGTGTTGAACGCAAGATCGGTTACCTGACCCTATTTGCCTTCAGTTCCGAAAACTGGCGCCGGCCGGCCGAAGAAGTCAGTCTTCTGATGCGTCTGTTTGTCACGGCGCTCGGCCGCGAAGTCAACAAGATGCATGCCAATGGCATCTGCTTGAAAGTGGTCGGCGATCTCGCGCGTTTTGATCCCAAGCTGCAGGAAATGATCGCCGAAGCCGAACGTAAAACCGCCGGCAATACGGTGTTGGTTGTGACCATCTGCGCCAACTACGGCGGTCGCTGGGACATTATGCAGGCCACCGGAAAAATGGTCGCCGCCAATCCGGGCTTGACGCACTTCACCGAAGATTTGCTCGCACCGCATCTGTCGATGGCCTATGCGCCGGAACCCGATTTGTTTATCCGTACCGGCGGGGAAGAGCGGGTCTCCAATTTTTTACTCTGGCAGCTGGCCTACGCCGAGCTGTATTTTACCGACACGTTCTGGCCTGATTTTGATGCGGTGGCATTGGATCTGGCGATCGCCTCTTATCACCAGCGTGAGCGCCGTTTTGGTCGCACCAGTGCGCAAATCGAAGAACAAAAAAAGGCTTCCTGATGCTCAAGACCCGCGTAATCACTGCCGTCGCTTTGCTGCTGTTTTTACTGGCACTGCTGGCGCTGGATTCTTACCCAATGGTGGTACTCGCCTGTGCGCTGTTTTTTGCTGCCGCCAGTTGGGAAGCTCTGCGCCTGTTTGGCATGGCGCGCGCACCCTTCGGTGCGGCGGTCTGGAGTGCCTTGTTCATTTACTTAGCGTTTAATCGCGCCCCGCCCGATCCACGCGTGCTGTTTGGCCTGTGCAGCGCAATCTGGCTGCTGCGTTTGACGCCCGCATTAGCGATCGGCCTGCCCCCGCTGCAAAGTGTCGCCAGTCGCTTATTAACCGGCATTTACGGCATCGCCATTCTTGGCTGTTTCTTTGCGATGTTGACGCTGTATCGTCACTCAGGAATGTATTTGTTTTCGGTGCTGGCGCTGGTCTGGATCGCCGACATTGGCGCTTTTTTTGCCGGCAAAGCCTTCGGCAAGCGTAAGCTCGCGCCGAGTATTTCGCCGGGCAAATCCTGGGAGGGTGCAATCGGTGGCTGGCTGGCGGTGTTGCTGTGCGCAGGTTTGAGCATCGCCTTGAGTCCAGCTGCGCCGCTGCTGCGCGATACTTTCGCCGTCCATTTGCAGGCGCGCGCCGGCTGGTTGATTTGCTTCGCCGTTCTGAGCCTGATCGCTGCCGCCAGTGTGGTGGGCGATTTGTTTGAGTCGCAGTTAAAGCGTCGCGCCGGGGTCAAAGACAGTAGTCAGTTATTGCCCGGCCATGGCGGTGTACTCGATCGGATCGACGCCCTGATTCCTGTATTGCCGCTCGCTGTTTTGCTGGATATCCTGATTTGAAGACTGACTTGAACACCGGCGCCATGCAAAACGTCACCATCCTCGGTGCTACCGGCTCGATCGGCGTGTCGACTCTGGATGTGTTAGCACGCCATCCGCAACGCTATGCGGTGTATGCGCTCTCGGCCCATACCCGGGTTGATGTATTAGCAGCCCAATGCCGTCAATTTCGCCCGCAAGTAGCAGTCGTCGGTAACGCGCAGGATGCGCAAAAATTAAGCCAGCTGTTACGCGAATATAAATTGTCCACCACCGTCGCTTATGGCCCCGAGGCCTTGTGCGCGATTGCCAGCGCGCCTGGCTGCGACACGGTGATGGCAGCCATCGTCGGCGCAGCCGGATTAGCGCCGACTTTGGCGGCGGCCCGGGCCGGCAAAAAAATCCTCCTGGCGAACAAGGAAGCGCTGGTTATGTCGGGCCAGTTATTCATCGATGCGGTTACGGCCAATCAGGCCACGCTGCTGCCGATCGACAGCGAGCACAATGCGATTTTTCAGTGCCTGCCGGCGGACTATCAGCGCATCACGGCACAGCACGGCATCGAAAAAATTCTCCTTACAGCGTCCGGCGGACCGTTCTTGCAGCGCGCCGTCGACACGCTTGAGCAGGTGACGCCGGCCGAAGCGGTGGCCCATCCGAACTGGGTCATGGGGCGCAAGATTTCCGTCGATTCGGCGACCATGATGAACAAGGGTCTGGAAGTAATTGAGGCGCATTGGCTGTTTGGCGCCTCGGCCGAACAAATCGAGGTGGTGATCCATCCGCAAAGCGTGATCCATTCGATGGTGTCCTACGCCGATGGATCGGTGTTAGCGCAAATGGGCAACCCCGATATGCGCACCCCGATCGCCCATGCGCTGGCTTATCCGCAGCGCGTTGCCTCCGGTGTCGCACAGCTTGATTTGTGCCGGATTGGTCAGCTCAACTTTTTGCCGCCAGATTTTGTTCGCTTCCCTTGCCTGCAATTGGCTTACGATGCCTTGCGTGCCGGTGGAACGTCAGCGGCCACGCTCAATGCTGCCAATGAAATCGCCGTGGCAGCGTTTCTGGACGGGCGGATCGGCTTTCGCGCGATCGATCGTCTGATCGCGCAGGTGCTTGATCTGGTCCCTGCCACGCCGCTTGATGACATTGACAGCCTGATCGCGCACGACGAACGGGTACGTGCCTTGAGCACAGAGCAGCTTGCCGCATGAGCCTGATCCAGACACTGCTGGCGTTTTTTGTCGTACTCGGCACCTTGGTCGTGGTGCACGAGTTAGGCCATTTTTTGGTGGCGCGCTGGTGCGGCGTGAAGGTATTACGTTTTTCTGTCGGCATGGGTAAGGTCATCTGGTCGCGTCGTTTTGGTGCGGATCAGACCGAATGGGCACTCTCGATGCTGCCGTTGGGTGGCTATGTGCAGATGCTCGACGCACGCGACCAGGATCTGGCCAAGCTGTCGCCAGCCGATTTGGCGCGCGAATTTACCCGCCAGCCAGTCGGCAAACGCATCGCCATCGTGGCCGCCGGACCGATCGCCAATTTTCTGCTGGCGATCCTGATTTACACCGGCCTGTTTTACAGCGGGATGCCTGAACCGGTCGCCAATTTTAGTGCACCGGCTGTGTTGGGTCAGATCGCTGCCGATGGCCCTGCCCGTCGCGCCGGCTTGCAAGAGGGCGATCTGATCTTTGAGATTGATGCCCAGCCGGTACGCGATGCACAGGACTTCATCGAGCGGATTCGTGCCGCCCCGGGCAAAACGCTGGCGCTGCATGGTCAACGCGGCGCGCAGGCATTTGATGTCGAAGTGACACCGGATGCCGTCGACAGCGACGGACAGTCCATTGGCCGGATTCAGGTAGGCCTGAATCTGGCGCCACCGATGGTGATCAAGGCGCAGCCACCGCTGGTCGCCTTGCAGCGGGGTGTGCAGCGGACCTGGGACATCAGCGGCATGAGTCTGAAAATGCTGGGCAAAATGCTGGTCGGGGAAGCCTCGATCAAGAATTTGACTGGACCGATTACGATCGCCGACTATGCCGGCCAGACCGCGCGGGCGGGCGTAATCAGCTTCCTATCCTTCATGGCGCTCATCAGCATTAGTCTGGGTGTCATGAATCTGCTACCGATCCCGGTTCTGGATGGCGGTCTTTTGTTGTATTATGCGCTGGAAGTTTTAACTGGCCGTCCGATACCTGAACGGTTTGGCGATATGGCGCAACGCGCCGGAATCGCCGTACTAATAATTTTAATGATGGTGGCGGTGTTTAATGACCTGTCCCGTTTGTTCGGCTGATGCGTGAGTATTTCGCCATCTTTATTTTTCACCCGTCTGACCAGAAAATTGACTACGCGACTGCCAATGAAATTACATTCTCGAGGTTTTTCCCTCACTGACGTACCTGCTTTCTCACGCCGTCTGATCGCCTTGGCAGTGCTTGCCTTGTGTGCCGGCGAGGCATTGGCCATTGACCCGTTCAAGGTCAAGGATATCCGTGTCGAAGGTATTCAGCGCATTGAAGCGGGTACCGTGTTTAATTATTTGCCAGTCGGCGTGGGCGAAACCTACACCGATGCCAAAGGCATCACGGCCATCAAGGCCTTGTATGCCACCGGTTTTTTCAAAGACGTCAAAATTGAAGTCGAAGGTGATGTGCTGGTCGTGATGGTCGAAGAGCGGCCATCGATCGCGGGGGTCGACTTTGTCGGCACCAAAGAATTCGATAAAGAACAGCTGTCCAAAGCGATGAAAGATATCGGTCTGGGCGAGGCAAAAATTTACGATAAGGCCTTGGTCGATCGCGCCGAGCAGGAATTAAAGCGGCAGTATTTGTCGCGCGGCCTGTATGGCGTGCAGGTGACGACCACCATCACGCCGATTGAGCGTAATCGCGTCAATGTGACCTTCACGGTGGAGGAGGGCGAAGTCTCGCGTATTCGGCAGATTAATATCGTTGGTAACAAAGCTTTCACCGATAAAGAATTACAAGAATATCTCGACCTGCGCACGCCCGGCTGGTTTACCTGGTACACCAAGGCTGACCAGTATTCCAAACAAAAGCTCACCGGCGATCTGGAAACCTTAAAGTCGTTTTATCTCAACCGTGGTTATATTGAGATGAACATCGAATCGACGCAGGTGTCGATCACGCCAGACAAAAAAGACATCTACATCACCATCAATATCACTGAAGGTGAAAAATACCGCATCTCCGAGGTCAAGCTCGAAGGCGAAATGTTCGGTCGTGAAGACGAGCTCAAACCTTTGGTCTTGCTCAAGCCGGGCGAGATTTATTCTAACCTGCTGCTTACCGAAACCAATAAGCGGATCGCCGATCGTCTGGGTAATTTTGGTTATGCCTTCGCTAACGTGAACGCCAATCCGGATATCAATCGCGAGAAAAAAGAAGTCGCCTTCACCATCCTCATCGATGCCGGTAAGCGGGTCTATGTGCGCAAGATTAATGTGTCGGGTAACACCAAGACGCGCGATGAAGTCGTCCGCCGCGAGCTGCGTCAGTTTGAAAATTCCTGGTATGACGGTGCGCGTATTAAGCTCTCACGCGAACGGGTTGACCGTCTCGGCTATTTCAAGGATGTCACGCTTGAAACGCCGGAAGTCCCCAACACCATCGATCAGGTCGACATCAACATTGGTGTGACTGAAAAGCCGACCGGTAATCTGATGTTCGGTGCCGGATATTCGCAGGTTGAAGGCGTGACGCTGAGCGGTTCGATCCAGCAGCAAAATGCTTTCGGCTCGGGCAATACGGTGGGCCTGGAAGTCAATACCAGCAAACTCAATCGTACGATCGGTATCTCGCAAGTCAATCCATATTTTAACGACGACGGTGTGAGCCGCGCATATGAACTTTTCTTGCGCACCAGCCGTCCGCCTTTGATCAATGCTGGTGATTACAAGGTACAGACACTGGGTGGTAATCTGCGCTTTGGTGTGCCCTTTACCGAATACGATACGGTGTTCTTTGGACTCGGCCTCGAGCGCACCAAGGTCGATACCTATTTAAATCAACCGGGCTATAACAATAGTCCGCAGGTCTATTTGCAATACACCAAAGATTTCGGCGATGGCAATTCGGCCACCACGACCACCTTCCCGATCACCGTCGCCTGGCAGCGCGATAGCCGCGATTCGGTCTTGACGCCGTCGTCTGGTCGCCTGTACCGCATTAACCTCGACATCGCGCCGTACGGCGATCTGCGCTATTACCGTTCGGTGTTCCAGGGGCAGTATTACAAACCGCTTTTCCGCTGGATGACCTTGGCTTTAAATGGCGAGTTCGATTATGGCAAAGGCCTCAACGGTAAGCCTTATCCGATCTTTAAGAACTTCTATGCCGGTGGTATTGGTTCTATTCGCGGCTATGAGTCGTCCTCGCTCGGCCCGCGCTCATCGCTGACAAATGATCCACTCGGTGGTCCTACGCGCTTGATCCTGAACGCGGAATTGCAGTTCCCGTTCCCTGGCTCAGGTAGCGATCGCAGCTTGCGCTGGTTCACCTTCATGGACGGCGGTAATCTGTTTGCAGAAGGCGAAAAAATTCGCCTCAATCAGCTGCGTTATGCAGCCGGTATTGGTATTTCCTGGATATCACCGGTGGGTCCGCTCAAGCTGAGCTACGGTAACCCGATCAAGTCGCAAGAGGGTGATCGCACCCAGCGCTTCCAGTTCCAGATGGGCACCGGATTTTAAAATTGGCTGCGCGGGCATGGCATAATAGGTTTTTTGATCGTGTAATACCGGTTCACGGAGAGCGAACTTGAATTATCAGACACTATTTACGACATCGCGAGTGCCTGCATGGATGCGTCCATCTTTGCGCGCATTGCTGCATTCAGTGCTATGTTTGGTCAGTTTGGCAACAGCTGGCCTGGCCCATGCGCAGGAAAGCAAGATCGGCTTTGTTGATTCGAACCGGGTGATCCGCGAATCGGCGCCGGCCCGTGCGGCAGAAGTCAAAATCGAAAACGAGTTTTCCAAGCGCGGTAAAGAGTTGCAGGATATCGCCACCCGTTTCAAGGCGGCGTCTGACAAACTCGACAAAGAAGTCAGCGTCTTGTCTGAAGGCGAGCGCATGAAGCGTCAGCGTGATCTGGCCGAGCTGGATGCTAATTTCCAGCGCAAGCAGCGCGAGTTCCGCGAAGACCTCAGCCAGCGCAAGAACGAAGAGCTCAGCCTGGTACTGGAACGGACCAACAAGGTTCTCAAGCAGATCGCCGAGACGGAAAAGTTTGACATCATTTTCCAGGAAGCGGCGTATTTCAATCCGCGCATTGATATCACCGACAAAGTGCTCAAGGCACTCAACGGCAAATAAAAACATAAGGGCCGCGATGGGCATTCGGCTAAGTGAGTTGGTCGATATCCTGGGTGGGACATTGACCGGCAATGGGTCTGTGGAAGTCGTCGGCATCGCACCGCTGAGTGATGCGGGCCCGACGCACCTGACGTTTCTCTCCAATCCCAAATTACGTGCCCATGCTAGCAGCAGCAAAGCGGCGGGGCTGATTCTGGCACCGGCCGACGATGCCCAGATCGACGCCAGCTTTTCTGGTGCGCGGATCGTTACCAGTCATCCGTATGCTTACTTTGCCCGCGCAGCCCAGCTATTTGCCGCGCGCAGTGCAGTACCGCGCCTGCCCGGCATCCACCCTTCAGCCTGTATTGATGCCACGGCCAGTATCGATCCCAGTGCCATCATCGGTCCGCAGGTCGTGATTGAGGCCGGTGCCGTAGTCGGTGCTGGCTGTCAGGTCGATGCCGGCTGCTTTATTGGCGCGCATGCAGTGCTCGGGGCACAGACCCATTTTTATCCCCGCGTGAGCTTTCTGGCTGATTGCCATATCGGTCAGCGCGGTATCGTCGCCTCCGGTGCGGTCATCGGCGCGGACGGCTTTGGCTTTGCCAATGAGGGCGGAGTATGGATCAAGATCCCGCAGACCGGTGGCGTACGCATCGGTGACGATGTGGATATCGGTGCCAATACCACCATCGATCGCGGCGCACTGGCCGACACGATCATCGAAGATGGCGTCAAGCTCGATAACCAGATTCAGATCGGCCACAATTGCCGCATCGGCGCGCATACCGCCATGGCTGGCTGCGTCGGTGTGGCCGGCAGTGCGACGATCGGCAAATACTGCACCTTCGGTGGCGCAGCCATGGTGCTGGGTCACCTGAACATCGCCGATCATGTCCATATTTCCTCCGGTAGCCTGGTAACGCGTTCGATCCTTGAGCCTGGTCAGTACACCGGCTTTTATCCACTGGCGAAAAACGCTGCCTGGGAAAAATCTGCTGCCATCGTGCGACATTTACCCTCCTTGCGTGAGAAAATGCGCGCACTGGAAAAAAACCTTCAATCGCTTACAGAAGACGTAAAAAAATGACTCCTCTCGATATGCCAACCCTCGATATCCAACAGATCAAGGAATACCTTCCACATCGTTACCCCATGCTGCTGGTCGACCGTGTGCTGTCCTGGGAGGCGAATAAACGCATCACCGCGATCAAAAACGTCACCATCAACGAAGATTTTTTCAACGGTCATTTTCCGCACAAGCCGGTCATGCCGGGCGTGATCATGATCGAGGCAATGGCGCAGACGGCGGCCTTGCTGTCCTTTCTGTCCATGGGCAAAAAGCCGGATGAACATAGCGTGGTGTATTTTGCCGGTATCGACAAGGCACGCTTTAAGCGGCCGGTGCAACCGGGTGATCAGCTGGTCATGAACGTCGAAATTTTACGGGTTGCGCGCGGCATCTGGAAATACCAGGCCACGGCCTCAGTCGATGGCCAGATCGCCGTCGAAGCTGGGCTCATGTGCACCATGCGCAGCGCGACAGACGCCAGCAAAGCCGTCGACTAATCCGGAGCGCGCATGCAGTCTCGTCTTCAGCCTCTCATTCATCCTACCGCCATAGTTGATCCGCGTGCTGTGCTCGACAGCTCGGTGGAAGTGGGCGCCTATTCGATCATCGGCCCGGATGTGCAGATCGGCGCCGGCACCAAAATCGGTCCGCATGTCGTCATCGACGGACATACCCGTATTGGCAACGACAACGTGTTTTATCAGTTCTCGTCGATCGGCGCTGCACCGCAGGACAAAAAATACCAGGGCGAGCCAACCGGACTGGAAATCGGTGACCGAAATCTGATCCGTGAATTTTGTACCTTCAACCGCGGCACCGCGCAAGACCAGGGTGTCACCCGGCTCGGTAACGATAACTGGATGCTGGCCTACGTCCATCTGGCGCACGACTGTCAGGTCGGTCATCACACAATTTTTTCCAATAACGCGCAGCTGGCCGGACATGTGCACATCGGCGACTGGGTCGTCATGGGCGGCTTTTCAAATGTCCACCAGTTTTGCAAAATTGGCGCGCATGCCATGGTCGGCATGAGTACCAGCCTGACGCAGGATGTGCCGCCTTTTGTTCTCCTCAACGGCAATCCGGCCGCCGCGCATGGCATCAATATCGAGGGCTTAAAGCGCCGCGGTTTTTCGCGCGAGCAGATCAATGCACTGCGCACAGCGTACAAAACGATTTACAAATCCGGCCTCACGCTGGAGCAGGCCAAGGCCGCTTTGGCCGAACAGGAAGCCGCCACACCGGACGCCGCAGAGGCCTTGCGCGCCATGCGGCTGGCCATGGAAAACAGCACCCGCGGCATTGTGCGTTGACGTGAGCGACGCTCTCGCCATTGCCATGGTGGCCGGAGAAACCTCCGGTGATATGTTGGCCGCCCGGCTGCTCTCGGGTTTGCAAACACAGCTGCCCGACGCGCGACTGCATGGCATCGGCGGTGCACGCATGCAGCAGCATGGCTTTGTGTCCGATTGGCCGATGGAAAAGCTGGCAGTGCGCGGACTGTTTGAAGTGCTGGCGCATTATCGCGAAATCAAATCGATTCAAGTCGCTCTGCGGGACCAGCTGCTGGCCGAAAGACCGGCGGTGTTTATTGGCGTGGATGCGCCGGATTTTAATCTGGGTCTGGAAGCACAGCTCAAGCAGGCCGGTATTCCGACCATGCATTTCATTGGCCCGTCGATTTGGGCCTGGCGTGGTGGACGAATTCATAAAATTGCCCGCTCGGTGTCGCACATGCTGGTGGTGTTTCCGTTCGAAGAGGCGCTGTATCGTCAAGCCGGTATTCCCGTCACCTATGTGGGCCATCCGCTGGCCGAAGTCATCCCGCTCCAGCCAGATCAGGCCGCCGCGCGCGCCGCTCTCGGTCTGCCGCAAACAGCCAGCGTGGTGGCGCTGCTGCCGGGCAGCCGGATGTCGGAGCTCAAATATAACGCTGGTCCGTTTGTCGCCGCTGCGCGCATCCTCGCCCAAGGTGATCCGTCCATGCGTTTTATCGTGCCGATGGCCGGACCGCAGCAGACCCGCTATTTGCATCAACTGTTAACGCAGGCCGGACTGGCCGACTTTCCCTTGCAGATTATCGATGGCCAATCGCACACGGCGATCGCCGCAGCTGACGCGGTCCTGGTCGCCTCCGGTACTGCCACGCTGGAAGTGGCGCTGTTTAAAAAGCCGATGGTGATCGCCTACAAAATGCTGCGCGCCTCATGGATGCTGATGCGTCATATGGGCTATCAGCCCTGGGTCGGATTGCCGAATATTCTGGCGCGCGAATTTCTGGTGCCAGAATTATTGCAGGACGCCGCGACGCCACAGGCCATGGCCGATGCGCTCAACGTACAGCTCAATGACGCTAACCTGCGCACCCGGCTGCAGCAGCGCTTTACCGATATGCACCACAGCCTGCTGCGTAATACAGCGCAGGAAAGTGCCCAGGCGGTGCTGCAGTTAATTGGCCGGCGCGGCGCGGGAACAGCATGACTACCACATCGCTATTTGTCGTCGAATATGGCCTGCCTGACGATGTTATCTGCGGCGTCGATGAAGCCGGTCGTGGGCCATTGGCGGGCCCGGTGTTTGCGGCGGCCGTGATCCTTGACCCGGCATTTTTTATCGCCGGTCTGCGGGACTCCAAAAAACTCAGCGAAAAACGGCGTGATGCCCTGGCCATCGAGATTAAGGCGCATGCCTTGTCGTGGCATATCGCGCAATGCTCGGAGGCCGAGATCGATACGCTCAATATTCTGCAAGCCACCATGCTGGCCATGCGGCGCGCTATTGACGGACTGTCGCTGCGGCCAACGCTGGCTTTAATCGATGGCAATCGTTGTCCTGTGATGGATCTGCGCGCGCAGGCCATCGTGCAAGGTGACGACAAGGTGGCGGCGATTTCTGCTGCGTCCATCCTCGCTAAAACTGCCCGCGATGAAGCGCTCCTGACCTTGCATCAACAGTATCCGCACTACGCGTTTGATCAACACAAGGGTTATCCGACGGCGCTGCATCTGCAACGCTTGCGACAGCATGGCGTGTCGCCGGTGCACCGCACATCGTATGCGCCGGTGCGCGCTTTGCTTAGCACCGATCACCCGGCACGGACTAAAGCATGAGCGGCAAATCGATCACCTCGCGTGAGAACCCGCTGTACAAAGAAATCAAGCATCTAGCCGGTAGTTCGCAGGCTCGCCGAAAAGCTGGCCGCACGCTGCTCGAAGGGGTGCATTTGTGCCAGGCCTACTTGCAGCACATCGGTGTGCCGCCGGTTTGTGTGGTGAGTGAAGGCTGTGTCAGCCATGTTGAAGTAGCCCCTTTGTTGGCGCACTGTTTAAGCGGGCAGGGGCAATGCATCATTCTGCCCGATGCTCTGTATGGCGCCCTGAGTCAGGTCGAACAAGGGGTGGGACTTTTATTCGTCATTCCGACGCCGGCCTTATTGCCGCCGTCGCCCCTGCAGTCGGGCGCTGTGCTACTCGATCAGCTGCAAGACCCTGGTAATCTGGGTTCTATTTTGCGTAGCGCTGCAGCAGCCGGCATCACGCAGATTTTCTGCAGCCCGGACACCACCTTCGCCTGGTCGCCCAAGGTATTACGCGCAGCGATGGGGGCGCATTTTTTGCTGCAGATTCGCGAGAATGTCGATCTGGCTGCGTTAATCGAGCAAGCCCAGATACCGGTGATTGCCACCAGTTCGCATGTGCCGACCAGCCTGTATGCAATGGACCTGACAAAGCCGGTGGCATGGCTATTTGGCCACGAAGGGCAGGGGGTCGATCCGCGGCTGTTGGCCCGCGCCACGCACAAAGTGACGATACCGCAGATCGGTCAGATTGAATCGATGAACGTGGCGGCCAGTGCGGCGGTATGTTTCTTTGAGCAGGTGCGTCAGCTGCAGCTTTAACCCGCCAGTGTTAGCACGGGTGATTCAATACACCCGCTTATCCGACTTCAACTCCTGCAAAATCATGGTGGCGATTTCTTCGATCGATTTGGCGGTCGAAGAAGTCCAGCGGATGCCTTCGCGACGCATGAGTTTTTCTGCTTCGTTGACTTCGTAGCGGCAGTTTTCCGGCGTTGCATAACGACTGCCCGGCAGACGCTCGTTGCGTACTTCAGAGAGCCGTTCGGCAGCGATCGACAAACCGAATATTTTCGACTTATAGGCGGCCAGTCCGCCGGGTAGTTTTTCACGCTCGAAGTCATCCGGGATCAGCGGATAGTTCGCCGCCTTGATCCCGTATTGCATCGCCAGATACAGACTGGTCGGCGTTTTACCGCAGCGCGAAACGCCGACCAGAATCACATCGGCCTGTGCCAGATTCTTGTTCGACTGACCATCATCATGGGCCAGTGAAAAATTAATCGCCTCAATCCGATTCTTATACTGGTCTGAATCGGCGATATGGTGACTGCGGCCGATGGTATGGGTCGACTTGACACCGAGTTCCTGTTCGAGCGGTTCGACGAAGGTCTGGATCAGGTCCATGTGCATGCCTTTGGACTGCCGGACAACGACCGACAGTTCGGCCTTCACAAGAGTAGAAAACACGATCGGCCGTTTGCCATCCTGTTCGCAGGCTTCGTTAATCTTGCGCACCGCATCGTAGGCCTTGTCTTCGGTATCGATGAAGGGCATGCGAATTTGCCGAAAATGCAAATCGAACTGCGTGAGCACCGAATGGCCGAAGGTTTCAGCAGTAATGCCGGTGCCATCTGATACAAAAAAGACAGTTCGTGCAGCGCTTTTATCAAGACTAGCAGGAGAAAGGCTTGGCAAGGAAGGCGACATAAGTAGTAAGTTATTTGAACAGCGTGTAAAAAGAGCGCAATAGACACATCCGAAGTCGATTGCACGCGGTAAAATGGACGGCGAGATCGTTGCTGAAGACTGCGCAACTTGATCCCGGCGATGTCACCCCAAGAATAACAAATTCCGTGGCCGGCCGATGCTGAAATACAGCTGAAGTACAGATTTCTTATCATTGAGTAGGGGTTGTTATGTCCAACGCTGTCAATACCGGGGTGATCCCGGGGGTGACCTATGTCGCCGCATTTGAGCATCTCCGAATGACCGATGTCGAATCGGTGGGCGGTAAAAACGCCTCTTTAGGCGAAATGATCAGCCAGCTGGCTGGCGCCGGGGTTCGGGTGCCGGGCGGCTTTGCCACCACGGCGCACGCTTTCCGTGATTTTCTTTCGTATAGCGAAGCGGGTGGTTTATCACTGGCCAAGCGCATCGAAAATCGCCTGCTTGGTCTGGATATTGACGATGTGCGTACCCTGGCACAGGTGGGCGCCGAGATCCGTCAATGGATCATCGACACCCCATTCCAGCCACGTCTGCAGCAGGAAATCACCGATTACTATCAGCGTCTGGTGGCCGATTCGGCAGCTGAAGTGTCGTTCGCTGTGCGTTCATCGGCCACTGCCGAAGATTTGCCGGATGCGTCCTTCGCCGGTCAGCAGGAAACCTTCCTCAACGTGGTCGGCATCGACAATGTACTCGACGCCATGAAGCATGTGTTCGCCTCGCTCTACAACGATCGCGCCATCTCCTACCGTGTGCATAAAGGCTTTACCCATGCCGAGGTAGCATTATCGGCGGGCGTGCAACGTATGGTGCGCTCCGATCTGGGCGCGGCTGGTGTCATGTTTACGATCGATACCGAATCGGGCTTCAAGGACGTGGTCTTCATCACCTCCAGCTACGGCCTGGGTGAAACCGTGGTGCAGGGTGCAGTCAACCCGGACGAATTTTACGTCCACAAACCGATGCTCGCCTTGGGCAAGCTGCCCATCATCCGGCGTAATATCGGTTCTAAATTATTGAAGATGGAATTTACCGGCGAATCCAAAGCCGGGCTGTCTGTGCGCACCGTGGATGTGCCGATCGAACTGCGTAATCGCTACTCATTAACCGATGCCGAGATCGTTGAGCTGGCGCGTTATGCCGTCATCATCGAACAACATTACGGCCGGCCGATGGATATCGAATGGGGCAAGGATGGCCGCGATGGCAAACTGTATATTCTGCAGGCGCGTCCGGAAACCGTGAAGTCGCAACATAAGGCGACCGATGTGCAGCTGCGTTTCAAACTCAAGGGCAGCAGCAATGTGCTCACGATCGGTCGTGCGATCGGCCAGAAAATCGGCGCCGGTCCGGTGCGGGTGATTCGCGATGCATCTGAAATGGAGCGCGTCCAGCCAGGTGATGTGCTGGTCGCTGACATGACCGATCCCAACTGGGAACCGGTCATGAAACGCGCCTCGGCCATCGTCACCAATCGTGGCGGTCGTACCTGTCATGCGGCGATTATCGCCCGTGAACTGGGTGTGCCGGCAGTCGTCGGCTGCGGCGATGCGACTGAGGTCTTAAAAGATGGCACGCTGGTGACAGTGTCCTGTGCTGAAGGCGACGAAGGCAAGATCTACGACGGCCTGCTGGAAACCGAGGTCTCGGAAGTCCTGCGCGGCGTATTACCCGAGCTGCCACTCAAGATCACCATGAACGTTGGTAATCCGCAGCTGGCCTTCGATTTCCAGGCGATCCCGAATGGCGGCGTGGGTTTAGCGCGTCTCGAATTCATCATCAATAACAATATCGGTGTACATCCGAAGGCGATTCTCGAGTATCCGAATATCGATGCCGACCTCAAGAAAGCGGTCGAATCCGTCGCCCGAGGCCATGCCTCGCCCAAAGCGTTTTACATCGACAAACTGGCCGAAGGGATTGCCACGATCGCCGCCGCATTCTGGCCCAAGCCTGTGATCGTGCGTTTGTCGGACTTCAAATCAAATGAGTATAAAAAACTCATCGGTGGATCGCGTTATGAGCCGGACGAAGAAAATCCGATGCTCGGCTTTCGCGGCGCATCGCGTTATCTGGCGGCCGATTTTGCCGAATGCTTCGAGATGGAATGTCTGGCCATGAAGCGCGTACGCAATGAGATGGGCCTGACTAATGTCGAGATCATGGTGCCCTTCGTGCGTACCTTGGGACAAGCCGAAAAAGTCATCAATCTGCTGGCCCAGAACGGCTTGCAGCGCGGTGAAAACGGTCTGCGTTTGATCATGATGTGCGAAGTGCCCTCGAACGCTATTTTGGCCGAGGAATTCCTGGCCTTCTTCGACGGCTTTTCGATCGGTTCGAATGATCTGACCCAGCTTACCCTCGGACTCGACCGCGATTCCGGCATGCCGCTGTTAGCGGCCGATTTCGATGAACGAGATCCGGCCGTGCGCGCGCTGCTGAAGTTGGCGATAGCGGCCTGCCGCAAACAGGGCAAGTATGTCGGCATCTGCGGTCAGGGTCCGTCTGATCACCCTGACTTTGCGGCCTGGCTGATGGAAGAAGGGATCACTTCGATATCGCTCAATCCCGATTCAGTCGTCGATACCTGGCAAAAACTCGCTGCGTTGAAATGATCTGAGTAATAAGCGCAGTTACGCGCTGAATACTGAGATCAGTAACACGCTGACCAACGCGCCGAACAGGCTCGGGAGATAAGATTTCCTGAGCTTGTTTTGTTGGCTTTGGGCAACAAATTACGGAGAAATGTTGAAGCATCAGATTGTTTTGCACTAGACTCGTCGGATGCAAAGATGAACAACAATAAATAACTCCAATGTTGTGCGTTGTGATTAACCCCCTTGGCCTTGGCTCTGGGGGTTTTGTTTTTTTAGCGGCGATTCTGCTTCATGATGGATTGCTGTTCACGCTGCCAGTCACGGGTCTTGTCGGCATCGCGTTTATCGTGCTGTTTTTTGCCCTTGGCCAGGCCGACTTCACATTTGATGCGGCCGCGCTGGTAATGCAGATTGAGCGGCACCATGGTGTAGCCGGAGCGCTCGACCTTCTCGATCAGTTTTTCGATTTCGGCGCTGTGCAAAAGCAGCTTGCGCGTGCGCACCGGATCGGGATGGATGTGGGTCGAGGCCGTGGGTAGCGGGCTGATGTGGGCGCCAAATAAAAAGATCTCGCCATTTTTGATGATGACGTAGGCTTCCTTGAGCTGGGCGCGACCATCCCGGATGGCTTTGACTTCCCACCCTTCCAGCATGATGCCGGCTTCGTAACGATCCTCGATAAAATAATCGTGGAAGGCTTTTCTGTTATCGATAATGCTCATGTGGTCCTAATGTGCGGGCGTCGGTTAAAATGCCAACTCACCAATTTTATCAAATACGTCGATGGCTCTCGTGCACAAATCAGTATTGCTCAGCTATAGCGCAGAACAAATGTTCGCTTTAGTCGAGCGGGTGGAGGATTATCCCTCATTCCTCCCCTGGTGCGGTGGTGTGGACGTCAAAGAGCGCGCGGCGGATCAATTAATTGCGACCCTGAGCATGCAGTACCACGGTATCAAGCAGTCCTTCACGACCAAAAACAGTAATTGCCCGCCGACTTCTATGCACATGACGCTGGTCGATGGTCCCTTCAAACAGCTCGACGGTGTGTGGCGTTTTACCGCTCTGCGCACAGATGCCTGCAAGGTGGAGTTTGATCTGCAGTACGAATTTTCCAGCAAACTGCTGGAAAACCTCATCGGTCCGGTGTTCTCCAAGATTGCTAATAGTCTGGTCGATTCCTTTTGCCAGCGTGCGCAGGTCGTCTATGGCTGAGCCGCTCATCCATGTGCAGCTGGTGTATGCCCGCTCGAGTAAGAACTTTTTATTCGATCTGGCGGTCCCGCCGGGCAGCACGGTGCAGGACGTGATCGTCGCCAGTGGTGTCAAGCAGCAGGCGCCGGAGATTGATTTGCTCCATTGGCGGGTCGGTATTTTCGCCAAACTCAAAACGCTCAGCACGCTGGTACGGCCGGGTGACCGGGTCGAAATCTACCGTCCGCTGATCGCCGACCCGAAGGAGAGCCGGCGCAAACGCGCTGCCGGTAAAGCCGATTCGTCAAATTCGGGCTAGTTCGGGCAAGATAGGGCGACTTTTCTGTATAATGCGCCTTTGCGCCATTAGGAAATGCTATGCGTCTTCTTCAAAAAGCACTCACGTTCGACGATGTGCTGCTCGTTCCCGCCTTTTCAGACATCCTCCCCAAAGACACGTCACTCAAAACGCGCCTTTCTCGTAATATCTCGCTCAATATCCCGCTGCTGTCGGCTGCGATGGACACCGTCACCGAAGCACGGCTGGCGATCGCCATGGCGCAAGAGGGGGGTATCGGCATCGTCCACAAAAATCTGACCGCCAAAGAGCAGGCGCGCGAAGTCACCAAAGTTAAACGCTTCGAATCCGGCGTGGTGCGCGATCCGATCACGATTCCACCGACTATGCGTATCCGCGATGTGATCGCCTTGTCGGAACATCATGGCATTTCCGGCTTTCCGGTCGTCGAAGGTAAAAAAGTCGTGGGCATCATCACAAATCGCGATCTGCGCTTTGAAGAAGAGCTCGACGCCGAAGTGCGCGCCAAGATGACGCAGCGCGACAAACTGGTCTTCGTCAAAGACGGCGCGCCGCTGGCCGAAGCCAAACGGCTGATGAATAAGCATCGGCTCGAACGTGTTCTGGTGGTCAATGACGACTTCGAACTACGCGGTCTCATCACCGTCAAAGACATCCAAAAATCCACTTCGCATCCGAATGCCTCAAAAGATGAGCAAGGCAAGCTGCTCGTCGGCGCTGCGGTCGGTGTGGGCGCCGATAACGATGAGCGCGTCGATTTGCTGGTCAAGGCCGGCGTCGATGTACTGATCGTCGATACCGCCCATGGCCACTCACTCGGCGTGCTCGAACGGGTGCGTTGGATCAAAAATAATTACCCCAGCGTCGACGTCATCGGCGGCAATATCGCCACTGCCGCCGCGGCTAGGGCGTTGCTGGAATATGGTGCCGATGGCGTCAAGGTCGGCATCGGCCCGGGTTCGATTTGTACGACGCGAATCGTCGCTGGTGTCGGCGTGCCGCAAATCTCGGCCATCTCCAATGTCGCGCAAGCGCTGCAAGGCACGGGCGTGCCCTGTATCGCCGACGGTGGTATCCGTTTTTCAGGCGATATCTCCAAGGCGCTGGCAGCCGGCGCATCCAGCGTCATGATGGGCAGTATGTTCGCCGGTACCGAAGAAGCGCCGGGTGAAGTGATCCTGTTTCAGGGCCGCAGCTACAAATCCTATCGCGGCATGGGTAGCCTGGGCGCGATGGCCGATGGTTCCGCCGATCGCTACTTTCAGGACGCCGCCAATAACACCGATAAGTTTGTCCCGGAAGGCATTGAAGGACGCGTGCCCTACAAAGGCAGCGTGCTGACGATTTTGTATCAGCTCGTTGGCGGCGTGCGCTCCTCCATGGGCTACTGCGGCTGTGCCACGATTGACGAATTGCGCGAAAAAGCGGAGTTCGTCGAGATCACCTCAGCCGGCATGCGCGAATCGCATGTGCATGATGTGCAGATCACCAAGGAAGCGCCGAATTATCGGGCTGATTAATGCGCTGCGGCCTGATCGCGATGGAGTTGCCATCGTCAGTCAGGCAGCGTCTGGTTCAGCACCGATTGCCTCTTGTCCCGAATGAGTCTTACTTAGTTCGACTTAGTCTGAATTAGTCCGACTTAGATCGACTCAGCCGGGGCAAGAGGCCATTTTTTATTTAATTTTTGACTTTGTCCGAGTTCCCCATGCACGCAAAAATTCTCATTCTTGATTTCGGTTCCCAAGTCACGCAATTAATTGCCCGTCGCGTGCGCGATGCCGGGGTATTTTCCGAAGTCTTTCCCTACGATGTGAGCGATGAGTTCGTGCGCAATTACGGCGCCTCTGGCGTGATCCTCTCAGGTGGACCGAACTCCGTCACCGAAGGCGATACACCGCGCGCACCACAGGCCGTGTTTGAACTCGGTGTGCCGGTGCTGGGTATTTGTTACGGCATGCAGACGATGGCTGAACAGCTCGGCGGCAAGGTCGAAAACGGCACGGTACGCGAATTCGGCTATGCCGAGCTGCGCGCGCGCGGCCATACCGCCTTGTTTGCAGACATCCAGGATTTCGTCACGCACGAAGGCCACGGCATGCTCAAGGTCTGGATGAGTCATGGCGATAAGGTGATGGCACTGCCGCCCGGCTTTAAGCTCATGGCCTCGACCGATAATTGTCCGATCGCCGCCATGGCGGATGAAGAGCGTAAATTTTACGCCGTGCAGTTTCATCCGGAAGTCACCCATACCCTGCAAGGCAAGGCCATCATCGGCCGCTTTGTGCATGACATCTGCGGCTGTGCCTCGGACTGGAATATGCCCGACTATATCGAAGAAGCCGTCGCCGCTATCCGGGCGCAGGTCGGCACCGACGAAGTCATTCTGGGTTTATCCGGTGGCGTTGACAGCAGTGTCGCCGCCGCGCTGATCCATCGCGCTATCGGCGATCAGCTGACCTGTGTCTTTGTCGATCACGGCCTGCTGCGTCTGGATGAAGGCAAGATGGTGATGCAGATGTTCGCGCAAAATCTGGGCGTTAAAGTGATTCATGTTGATGCCACCGACCAGTTCATGGGGCACTTAGCTGGCGTGACCGATCCGGAAGCCAAGCGCAAGATCATCGGGCGTGAATTCGTCGAAGTATTTCAGGTTGAATCGGCGCGCTTACCAAACGCTAAATGGCTCGCACAAGGCACCATTTACCCCGACGTGATCGAAAGCGCGGGTAAGGGCAAGAAGGGTCACACCATCAAGAGTCATCACAATGTGGGTGGCCTGCCGGACACGCTCAAGCTCAAGTTACTCGAACCGCTACGCGAATTATTCAAAGACGAAGTGCGCGCCTTGGGCGTGGCGCTGGGTCTGCCGCATGCGATGGTGTATCGTCATCCATTCCCCGGCCCCGGCCTGGGTGTGCGGATTCTGGGCGAAGTCAAAAAAGAATTCGCCGACCTGCTGCGCCGCGCTGATGCCATCTTTATTGATGAACTGCGATCGACCCTGGATGCCGAAGGTCGTTCCTGGTACGACTTGACCAGCCAGGCCTTCGCGGTATTTTTGCCAGTGAAGTCGGTCGGCGTGATGGGCGATGGCCGCACCTACGAATACGTCGTCGCCCTGCGCGCCGTACAAACTCAGGATTTCATGACCGCCCATTGGGCCCATTTGCCACACGAATTACTGGGCAAAGTCTCCAACAGAATCATCAACGAAGTGCGTGGCATTAACCGCGTGGTGTACGACATTTCGGGGAAGCCGCCGGCGACGATTGAGTGGGAGTGATAGGATTTTTTAGGCGCCAATCTAAGCAATCACCAAGTCCTTGATTTTGTTGATGTGGCGCGATTTTAGTGTCACTTAAACTGACACACTGGTGACACTACTCAAAATCATCGTAACGTATCGGAGAAGATGAGTGAATTTCCGCTTATTGTTTGATACCCCTGCTTATATTCAAATACACTTTTTCTTCGCAATAAGCGCCTTTTTGATTGGCGCTTGTCAGCTACTAAGAAAAAAAGGAACGGCTCTCCATAAAGTTATGGGTAGATTGTGGGTGGCGATGATGTTCATCATTTGCGTAACTTCTTTCTGGATAAAAGAGTTAATGCCAAGTGGTGTTTTTTGGGGTTACTCGCCCATCCATTTATTGAGTATTTTTGTGCTTGTTCAAATTACTCGAGGTGTTTATTTTGCGCGAATCGGTAACATACTAGGACACAAAAAATGTATGGCTTACACATACATTGGCGGTTTGATTATCGCAGGTGCTTTCACTTTTTATCCTGGTAGGCTTCTGTATAAAGTTTTTATCACCCCATCATTAAGTGTTTAAAGTAGCCGCAAAGTGTGTTTCACATCAATTCTTTGCTCAGCCCCCAGATGGATTATTTTGAATTAATTGACGCGACGTCTATCCTGACACCGAGGGGCCCTACCCGACAGGATGGCTCCTTTACGGGATTGTGGGATGCGTGGCACGATGCGACTCCTGCCCCCTGATTAGTAAAAATGCCAAAATCGGCAACTTGCCAACTATCCTGACACCAGGGGCGTTTGAGAAGGTGGAAGCAGCGCGCACTTGGACGCTGCAATTCGTGCGCTGGTATAACCACCAGCATAGGCATTCAGCACTCAAATTCGTCACGCCGGTGCAACGACATGAAGGCAAGGAACATGCCATGCTCAAGCGCCGGGAGCAGCTCTATGAGGTGGCAAAATTACGCCATCCAGAGCGCTGGTCAGGCCAGACCAGAAATTGGAAGCTGCGGGACGAAGTTTGGCTCAATCCTGAACGAATGCTGCCGGAGGAAATAAAAATAGCTGCTCGAAGTGACGCGACATCTTTATTGACAACTACCGTTGTGCTCTCTCCTTTGTTAATCGAAGGCAAATCGAATTCATGATTTCGTGCAATTAGTTCTCGCGCAATGTTTATTAAAAGCGAAGTCATCCAAGTCATTTACCCCTCAGCGTCAATGATACGATATTGATGCAACACTTCCCCACGCATTTCGTCCGCGCAACACGACACCTTTCACACTTCAGTCTATTTCATTTGAAATTAAATCCATATGGAATTAACTTCAAATCATGGAATGACCAAACATAAGCTGCATTAAAAATTTCTGTTGCTTAATTCGAACACCAATCTTTTCATTTGCGCCATTCAATAACGATGTGCAATCAATTTTTTCTTAATCGGGGAAATCTACATGGACCAAAAAAACACAAAGCCTTTGTGTTTGACTCGTCGAACCCAATGGATCGCGCTGCGAAATTGCGTTACAGCATTCCTGTCCGCACTGTGCATCAATGGTCACGCGTTGGCAGAAAAACCAAGCATTGCAGCCACATCTGAAAGTGAAAAATCATTGCCCCTGTTGTTTGATTCAATCACGACACGTGCAAAAGCGCTCTCGCAAAGCGACTTCAAACCGCTGGCAAATGCGATCCCGGAAGCGTTTGCCAAAATGGATTACGACCAGTATCGTTCAATTCGCTTCCGCACTGAATCTTCACTCTGGCGCGACGAAGCAAAATTCGAAATTCAACTATTTCACGCTGGCTATATTTTCAAAGAACCCGTCGTTCTCCATACCGTCCAAAACGGGACCACTGCAACGATTCCGTTCAAGCAAAGCCTGTTCAATTATGAGGGAACCGCTGCGCCACTTTCCGGTGTGGCGCCAAGTAATCTGGGATATGCCGGTTTCCGTGTGCATTTTCCACTCAATAATAGCCAATACAAGGACGAGTTCATTACTTTCCAAGGCGCTTCTTCATCGTATTTCCGCATGCTCGGCCCGCACCAGGCCTATGGTATTTCCGCACGTGGACTGGCGATTGATACCGCGGAATCCAATGGCGAAGAATTTCCCATTTTTCGCGAGTATTGGATGCTCAAGCCGAAACCTGCAGAAAATCATGTGGTGATTTATGCGTTGCTTGACAGCCTATCCGTTACAGGTGCCTATCGTTTTGATGCCTATCCTGGTTTAAATACAGAAATAAAAATTACCGCACGCATTTTCGCGCGCAAGAACATAAAAAAAATAGGTATCGCGCCTCTCACCAGCATGTTTCTATTTGGTGAAAACAGTATCAACGCATCGCGCTTCGATGATTTCCGCGCGGAAGTCCACGATTCCGATGGGCTCCTCATGCAAACAGTGTCTGGCGAATGGGTCTGGCGCGCCCTCAACAATCATCGAAGATTGCATGTGACGTCGCTCGCGGATACCAATCCACAAGGCTTCGGCTTGATTCAACGTGATCGTGACCTGAGCAATTACATCGACCTGGAGGCCAAATATGAGAAGCGCCCCAGCCTGTGGGTCAAGCCTGAAAACGCATGGGGCAAGGGACGCGTTGAATTGGTAGAAATTCCCTCCGACAGCGAAACCAATGACAATATTGTCGCTTACTGGGTACCGGACCAGGCGATGAAAGCAGGCGAGAGCCGTGAATTCAAATACAGCCTCAAACCACTGGATGGCAAGATAGCAGAGCAAAGCGTCGCTACCGTCGTGCAAACACGCACAGGCTGGGGATCTGTTGCCGGCTTATTGAACCCGCCACCAAAAAGCAAACGTCAATTCGTGATCGATTTCCAGGGTGGTGAACTCGATAAATTCACCGAAGGCAACGCCGTCGAAGCTGAAATAAGCAAAAGCTCCGGCACAGTCAGCGATTTGCATACGCGAAAACTTCCTGATGGGAAAACCTATCGTGTGTCCTTCAAGCTTGTGCCGGATGCAAATAACGTGGTCGATATGCGGGTTTTTTTAAAAGCCAAAAGCAAGCGCCTAAGCGAAGTCTGGAGCTATGTCTGGTACCCGGACGAACTTTAAACATCTTTCGAAGGCGCGTTCATGAAAGCCTCTGTCAATCAAATCCTGTCGCGCGGAAATGCAATTCAATTGCCGGCGAAGATGTTTCGACTTCTCTTGTATATCGGGTTGACCGTGATGACCTGGTTAACCGGAATTTACATGATGTATGCCATCCTGTGTGCAAACGGCACAACGGCGCTCGCAGCACTATCATTGATATTTTTTGCGATTTCCTTTTGCTGGATTGCCACCGCATTTTGGAGCGCAATCTTTGGCTTCGTCCTGGTCATGCTGGGCCGCGACCCGCTCACTTTACAAGCAACAGCCAAACATACGTTCGATACGCTGCAGATCCTCCAGCGCACCGCCATCGTTATGCCGATCTATAACGAAAACACCCAACGTGTGATCGCTGGATTCGAAGCCACTTTGAATTCGCTACTTGCCACAGGAGAAATAGAGCACTTTGATTTCTATCTCCTGAGCGATACGACCGATCTTGCAATTGCCGAATGCGAACGGGAGGCGTGGCTGCAGTTTACCAATCGCGTTGGTGATTTGAAAAAGCACATATTTTATCGTCGTCGAGAAAAAAATTATCAGCGCAAAGTCGGCAATATCGCTGACTTTTTGCAACGCTGGGGTAGCAACTATGAGTATATGGTCCTGATGGATGCCGACAGTATCATGAGCGGGGCATGCCTGTTACGCCTGGTGCGTACGATGCAAGGTAATCCTCGCTGTGGCCTGATCCAGACGGTGCCGGTACCAGTACGCCAAACGACGTTTTTCGGTCGATATGTGCAATTTGCGGCGATACTTTACAGTCCAATGCTCGCTACTGGAAACGCCTTCTGGCAAACCAGCGCCGCCAACTATTGGGGGCATAACGCCATCGTGCGTGTACAAGCCTTCATCAATCATTGCGGCTTGCCTACCTTGTCCGGGAAGGCACCCTTCGGCGGTGATATTCTCAGTCACGATTTTGTTGAAGCAGCCTTGCTCAGGCGCGCTGGCTGGGACGTATTTTTGTTGCCAGACATCGCCGGCAGCTATGAAGAAGTACCCTGCAATATCATCGACTTCGCCACACGTGACCGACGCTGGGCACAAGGCAACATCCAGCACCTTGGCCTGCTCAATGCGGGTGGCTTACACCCGGTCAGCCGTTTGCATTTTCTGTTGGGTGCGACTGCCTACATTATTTCACTGGTCTGGGCCTGCATGCTTATCTTAAGTACAGCAGATGCCTTTATTCGCTCGCTTAATAGCAAACCGTATTTTATAAAAATAATTAATACGTTGGAGTTTCGCCAAATCAATATTGATTGGACCATTATCAAAACGGATTTGATCGAAAATCTGATCATCCTGACGGTGGCACTGCTTATATTGCCCAAGCTATTGGGCGTTGTCGCGACTCTCACGCACCGCCGGAAGCAATTTGGAGGCACTCGCGCGATTCTTCTGGGCGCACTCATTGAAGTCATATTTGCGATCTTAATCGCTCCCATCATGATGATCTATCACGCTTTTTTTGTCGTGGCAGTACTGATGGGCTTTGAGGTTAAATGGGATACACAGGAGCGCGAAGGCCGCTTGCTTAGTTGGCGCGAAAGTTTTGCCCGCACTGCCAAAATGAGCCTTGTCGGTCTCATTTGGGGCGCAGCGACCTACGCCTGTGCACCAATGTTTTTTTGGTGGCTTACACCTATACTTTTCGGCATCGTCTTTGCTGCGCCAATTGTGCGCTATTCCAGCAGCCTGGAATTAGGCACAAAATCCAAATTGCTGGACATCTTTATCACGCCCGATGAAACCAATGAAGATCCTGTTCTCACCGATTTGCAGCGCCTGTTGACGGCGACGGACCTGGTGTCCCTTCCCAGTGAGTCGTTCACCGAAACGGGGCTGACTCTTCCGCCAGTCAATTGGCGGGAAATGCCGATCCAGGAAATGAAGATCGCCCCGACCATCGGCCACCTGCGGCCCCCCGCTACTAAGATGGACTGGCCGCAAGCGGCAAAATCCGAGGTCCACGAGCAGCATCCTTTTTGAAAGGCACGAAGAATGGTTTTGGCACTGAAAAAGTGGTGTGCACGATGTATCGACGCGCAGATGATAAGCACGCTTAAAGCCAATTCTTTGAAAAATCTCAAACCCTCGATTAGTTTGATGTTATTCGTGGTGGCCGCCTTCGCGGTCAATCAACATCTTTCGGAATATGGTTGGAGTGCCGTCGCAACGGACCTATGGTCCAGTTCACTAGAAATCATTCTGGAAATGCTGTTGATTAGCGGAGTAGGGTATTTTCTGCTAGGCGTCAGCGAATGGCTGGCCATCCAAATCACCGGGGAAAAGCTCGAATTCAAGTACATTTTATTTGGCGCATTTTTAAGCAATGCAATCAGCCAGAACGCTGGTTCTTCCCTGATTTCCGGTGGCAGCATCCGCTTTCGCGTTTATCGGGATTTTGGCTTGTCAAATAGCGCAATCATCAAGATCACCGTGCTTGGTTCACTCAGTTATTTTTTGAGTGCTTTTACCTTGTTACTGTTTTCTGTTGCTGCATCCCCGCAAAGTATTTTTTTAAGCGAACTACTCAGTTCCGGTCCATTAAAAGCTTTGCTTATAATCGGCGCTTGCCTGACTTTGGTCTGGCTGGTTCTGTGTGTAATCAATCATCAGTCGCTGCAATTCAGGGGCGAAAAGATCGCTCTGCCTACGCCAGCTATCGCACTGCAACAAATAGCTTCTGGCAGCCTGGAATTGCTTTTTACTGGTCTGGTCTTGTTTATTCCCCTGCACCAGTTCGTCCATATCAGCTTCGGTGAGTTCATCATCATCTTTTTGGTCGCGCAACTTGCTGGCCTTGTAAGCCAGGTGCCTGGTGGTATAGGGATTTTTGAAAGCAGTTTCATTCTCATGTTGGGAAATAATTCGCCACCGGAAAAAATACTGGCTGCGCTGATTCTGTATCGTTTTATTTACTATCTTGTCCCACTCCTGATTGCCGGGATACTTCTGCTTTTGTACGAAACGAAAACGCTGAAATCTCTGAGTCCGCTGCGCCTGCGTTACGCATTTCAACTTATTCACTTTGCCACGCCAAAAATCTTTTCCATCTTATTGTTCCTGATCGGCAGCATATTATTGTTTTCAGGCGCCACACCGGAAGTACATGAACGCATGGAGTGGATGCATCGCTATGTGCCACTGCCCTTGATTGACATATCTCATGTCATTGTCAGCCTAGTCGGATTGGGCATGATACTGCTTTCCCGCGCCGTCGCCACGCGACTGGATTCGGCCTATTTTGCGACCATAACCCTGCTGTTTATTGGCATGTTCTCGTCCATTCTCAAGGGCGTGGACCTTCCGGTGGCACTGATTCTTGGCGCAGTGCTGATCGCATTTATTCCTACTCGTAAACATTTTTATCGTAAGTCAGCGCTACTTAAATTAGAAATGCCGATTGGTCATGTGCTCATTGGTGCGGCTGTCATTGGCCTGTCAACTTGGCTGGGTTTTGCTTCATACAAAAATATCCCCTATTCGCACGATCTCTGGTGGCAAATTTCTGTTGATGGTGATGTACCGCGTTTCTTGCGTTCCCTGTTTGCCTTGTCTGCGGCATTGGCTGGCTTAATTCTTTATCGGCTCTTGCGTACGACCCGCACGGATCTATCCTTGCCTAGCAAACTGGATTTGGAATTAGCAACAGAAATGGTGCGCAATGAAAATATTACGGACCACCACCTGGTACTGACTGGAGACAAATACATTTTGTGGAGCAAAACAAAAAAGAGCTTTTTGATGTTTGGTGTAACCAGGCAATTCTGGATCGCCATGGGTGATCCCGTAGGCGATAAAACCGAGTTTGAGGAATTGGTTTGGCTATTCCGGGAAGCGGCCGATAAGGTGCTTGCGAAAATTGCGTTTTACGAGATTGGGATCAAACATATTCCCATTTATCTGAATCTTGGGCTGAGTCTCATCAAATTGGGCCAGCAGGCTTGGATCCCGCTGCAGTCATTTGGACTGGAAGGGAAAAAGCGCCAAAGCCTGCGCAATGCGATCAATAGGTACCAGCGTGAAGGCTATGTTTTTGAAATTGTGGCGCCGGGTCAGATCGAGGCGATTCTGCCGCAGCTAAAAAACATATCGGATGCCTGGCTGCGTGAAAAGAACGCAAGGGAAAAGCGCTTCTCACTCTGCTTTTTTGATGAAGAATATTTAAAAAACGCCCAAATCGCGGTAGTAATAAAAAATGGAGAAATTGCTGCGTTTGCAAACATCCTGACCTTGAACAATCGTCATCAGATGGCGATCGATCTCATGCGCTATTTACCGGGTGTACCGAACGGCATCATGGAGTTTTTAAGTATCAGTTTGATTCTGTGGGCGAAGCAGGAAGGATTCATTTATTTCAATCTCGGGATTGCACCCCTGTCAGGTTTGGAAGATCACGCTCTCGCACCCATATGGCACAAAATCGGACGCACATTTTTTCGGGTGGGTGGCGGATTCTATAACTTTACCGGTGTGTATGGATATAAGGAAAAGTTTGATCCAGAGTGGAAGCCGATTTATCTGGCTGCGCCACCAGGATTACAAACTGCCTCTGCATTGCTGGCTGTAACAACGTTGATTTCCGGCGGTGTCAAGGGATTATTTTCCAAATTCTAAACATTATTGGCACTTGGAAACACGGTGCTTTTACGTTCCAATTGCGCGCCACCCATCGAACCGCGTTCTGTGACCGAGAATTTTAAATACGCCAAACTTAAGAATTGAGAATGTTCATGAAAAAGCCTGCGAAATTCACATTAATTATCACAGCAATCACGGCGGGCTTAATCGTGATCGCAGGCTTATTTTATAGCCTGTTTGTTGATCCGAATTCGCTCTACCAAAGGCAATTGGATATTCAAGGTGAGATTTTCGTAGACAAGCTGTCGATTTTCGGAATTTCGGATATTAAATTCTATCGGCAGAGAAACAGTTCTTTGGAGTTAATTATTTATATCGATGAAGAAGACCCAATGACGGGCGCATTGGTGACAAATTTTGTAAAACGAGGATATCAAGTTGCGAAAATTGAAAGCAAAAATTTGCGCAGACAATCTGAAATTCCGAATCAACAATGTTTGGATATTTCCGAAAAACTTATTTCAATTGCCCATTTTCTGCGCGACAAATATGACATTGATAAGCAAGATCGAGCAATACTGATAGGAGCTCATGGTGGTGCAACCGACGTTTATCTTGCACTCGCTCAATCGGCCAGGGATAAATTTTTTGCTGGTATCAGTATAAATTTTAAACTCCCACGATTTGAAGAAAATATGTACTGCAATGTGGCTGGTTTTAAACCGGGGGAAAAGCAAGCAAGTAAAAATGGAGCGAGTGGAAAATTGTCTACAATTTGGTATGTTTTTCAGGACAATGTTTCAGCGGAAGACCGGCTGACAAATGAATTCCTTAATACTTTGGAGAACGCAAGAGTAACGGTTGAGCATGACACCAGCACTAACCCGATTTATAAAATGCTTCAGGTTCTGACTTGGCTGGATTCAACAAATAATGAACAACTCAGAACTGATCCAAGTGAGGGAAACTTGCCATTGAATGAAGTCAAATCTGATAAAAGTGGCGGCGACACTCTGGCGATTTTATTCACCGGCGACGGTGGTTGGGCAGGTATCGATAAAGAAATCGCAAAATATTTATCCCAAAATGGGATTCCGACAGTAGCGTTGAGCACCCTTAGCTATTTTTGGAAGGCTCGAACACCAGATGAAACCGCTGCCACACTTGAACAACTAATATCCCACTTCACAAAGAAACAGAACAAAACGAAGGTGATCTTGATTGGCTATTCATTTGGCGCCAATGTCTTGCCTTTTGCCGCGAATAAGCTATCGCCTGAAAGTAAAGGAAAAGTTGCGCTTATTTCGCTGTTGGGCCTGGACAGAACTGCCGCATTTGTATTTCACCTGTCCAGTTGGATGAACCTGGATAATGGGCCGAATCGGTTGTCAATCTTTCCGGAGATTGAAAAGATGCAATGGGCTAAAAGTATTTGTGTCGAAGGTATCAAGGGGCACAAAAAAATATGCTCTGAATTGGAAAAATTTGGCTCGAAGCTGGTATTGATCGATGATGAACTATTACCAGAGAAAAAGTATCCTGTTCTGGTACGGCAGATGATTGCTAATATTGGGACGAAGATGGAATGAGGGAATAGGTTTATGCGTTCAGTGTGCTGTTTCAAGGTTCAAGCTGAGGTCCCCTGAAATTGATTCGATCGTCGTGCCACAGCGTTCCGCAGCCACATTCGCAGGCAGTCCGCTCAGACGTAGCGCCAACTCGGCTTGCGCAATTTCAAGCAGCTGGGTTTGCCATGCAAAATTCGTGGCCGCATATTTAAGCTGCTCGTCTTGCAGCGCGTGCAGGGCAATCTCACCACGCTGATGCCGAACCACCTCGGCCTGCAGACTGTCGTGCGCGATGATGTGTTCGAGGTGCGCGATTTTGCAGTTCAGTCTGGCACGTGCGGCGGTGATTACTTTGCGCTGCTGATCGTCGGTGCGCGCCGCCAGCGCTTGTTTGTTTTCGATGCCGACATCGAGGATGCGTTGACTTGCCTGACGCGCAATATTTGACGCAGAAAAGCCATCAAACAGTGTCCAGTTCATGGAGACGTTTATTTGCCAATTGTTGGATCTGTTTTCCCGAAATGTGCCGCTAAACGATGCGCCGCTATTGCCGCTGATACCACGTGTTATGTCGAGCCAAACGTGCGGCAGATATGCACTGCGAGCGTCCAGCATTTCATTGGTGCGAAGTGCCTTTGCGACTTCATAGCGAGATTTTGGCAGGTTACGCGCTTCTTCAAGCAATGCGCTGAGCCAGCCGGGCAGAGCGCTAACATGCCGCTCTAGCCAGTCAGTGGCATCGATTTTGGGACAAACTTCCACTGCCAATACGTTGCAAAATGCGCGTAATTTGTCCTTGCTTTCGAGCTGATTCCTCTGCGCCTGCATTTGCATGACTTCAAATCTCAACTGTTCGGCCTTGTTTTGTTTTTCAATCAGTGGATCAGATGTCCTCGGAAATGCCATTTCTGTCATTTTGCGTTCAGAAATGCGCAGGGATTTTTGGCCAAATTGTTCTTGCAGCAGAGCTAACTTCAATTGAAAATAAGCCTGCCCGACTTCATCTAGAACCTTTGTTATCAATTGCAATTTGTCAAGACCCGCATCTTGCCGGAGCAGTGCGGCGCTTTGGCTTGCCCGTGTTACTTCGCCACCGGTGTATAAAAGGTAGCTGACCCCAAATGACAGGGTCTGGGTATTGAAAAGGATGGTGTTGTTATTGTCAGCAAAGTTCTGACCACTGGCGCTGTTTGCCAATTGCCTCTCGAATGTTGTCGGGTCAATATAGCCCTGGTTCTTGTTTTTTCCGCTGTTCCAGTTAATGTATGCCTGTGGCCACCGCATGGCCTGCTGGACTTCCTGGCCGAGTTCCGCGATCTTGATACGCCCATCGGCCAGGCGCAGGTCAAGACGATTCTGCAGCGCTTGTTCAAACGCCAGACCCAAATTGTCCGGTATCGCCGTCACTTCTGCGGCGCGTTCACCCAAGGTGACGGCCGGTGAGGCATACGCATGCGCAGTGAGTCCCAGACCAAGCAGAAGTATTAAAAGGGACGACTTCTGTCTGGAATGTGGCATTGAGCAGGCCTTGTAGGTTTGCTTATGCTAATGTCTCGAGGTAGGACGAAAATGCCACGCCTGTTTCGGGATGCTTGCGCCCGATCGCGACCGTCGCCTTCAGGTAGCCAAGTTTGGAGCCGCAGTCATAACGTTGGCCCTGATATCGGTAAGCCAGTACATCTTGCTTTTTGAGCATCGCTGCAATGCCATCTGTCAGTTGGATTTCACCGCCGACCCCTTTATCCAAGCCTTCCAGGTGCGCGAAAATCGCCCCGGAGAGCACGTACCTGCCAACAACTGCCAGCGTTGACGGCGCGACTTCGGATCGCGGCTTTTCAACGATCAGGTTGATGTGCTCTAACCTGTCCTTGTCCTTGTCCTTGTCCTTGTAAGGCGAGACGCCGACAATGCCATATCGGCGTGTGTCCGCCAACGGCACCTCTTGCACTGCCAACAGGCTTTTTCCCTCGCGCGCATAGATCGCTGTCATCTGTGCCAGTACCGGCAAGACTCCAGAATCGACGTCCATAAAATCATCGGCTAGCAAAATCGCGAACGGTTCATCGCCAATTACGCTGCGCGCACATAGCACGGCATGACCAAGTCCGAGTGGTGCCGGCTGGCGAATGTGAATGCAATTAATGTGCCTTGGAATTATGTTTTGCGTCGCTTCGAGCAAGGCATATTTTTGCGCCGCTTCCAACTCGGCTTCCAACTCGTAAGCTTTATCAAAATGGTCTTCAATGGAGCGCTTGTTGCGACCGGTGATGAATATCATTTCTGTTATACCAGCCGCCACTGCTTCCTCGACGGCATATTGAATTAACGGCTTATCTACAATCGGCAGCATCTCTTTTGGCTGGGCTTTCGTGGCAGGTAAAAATCGACTACCGAGACCAGCCACCGGGAAAACAGCTTTACGAATTTTATTCATTTTTTCCTTGGCATTTCAGCTGTGGCACATCAAAAAATTGCACTTCAAATTGTCGAATTAGAGTCGGTGTGGCTGGGTGATGCCTATAATTTTTGCGGTAGTTATCGATGAACCTGAACCCGAAGATGGAATTTCGTTGAAATCCAATCAGACTCTGTGGTTCAAATCGTTAGATCAGGAATTTTTCTACCTCTGTGTCCAACACAACTTTTCGCAAAGCTTCAAAAAAGGCGAAGTTTTTTGTGCGATATTTTCTGAGAATTAAGATGGTAAAAATACGCGCCTTTCTTGATGCATTGTTTCGTCGATCGGTGAGTGAAATTTTAAAAATGGCGCTAGCACAAACTTCCGAACTGACGATTTAATTCTATTTGACAAAGATATCAACAAGCAACATGTAGGGACAAAACCGATCGCAATAAAATAAACGTGTCGCAGAAAAGTGGGCAGTGTCGCGCGCGATGGACAATCCAGGCGTCAGGAAGTCTCTGTGACACCCTCATTGGGTGAGGGGAAATCGAAGGCGCTTATTTTGCAAGCGGCAGTGCGAATTAGTCTCGCAAGCCCGAATGGCTTGCCTTATATCCGGCGCGACGGGGTGGCCAACCCGGACGTAAAGTCGGACGCGACGGATGCGGCCCGGCTGGTGCGTTTCACTTCTACGATCGAAACCCTCGGACTTGCTTATTTTTTTACCGGTAATGCCGCGTATGACGCAAAAAGCATTTGCCCATTTAATTAGCTGATAAAAGGGTTTGTGCCTATTATTTTAAGCAAATAAGCCATATTAGCCTTGCGGGATATTCATAATTTGCCTATTATAATGGTCGTTAAGTATATCTAAGCCCAAAATTATGAGCAATTTCACCATTCCAGTGGATGTCTCCGAGCGTGTCGCACATCTTGGCCAGCGTATCCGTGTCGCGCGGATTCGTCGCGGCTGGTCAGTGGTGGACCTTGCCAGTAAAGCAGGGATTAACCGTAATACCCTCACGGCTCTGGAGCTTGGTAAGCCCGGCACAGCTATTGGTGTCTGCTTTACGGTGCTGTGGGCGCTCGGTTTAGAAAAATCGCTGGACGCCATGGCTGATCCTGACATCGACGCGCACGGCAAGGCGCTCGAAGCCGCGCGTCGTCCCACCCGCGTGGGCAAGCCACGCAAGAGCAGCAATGACTATGACTTCTGAGCGCGAAGCCTACGTCTACGTTCAGCTCCCCGGCAGCTTGGACACGGTGCCGGCGGCGCTGCTGAGAGTGCAGACTTTGCCAGACGGTACGCAGATTGGCCGCTTTCGCTATGGTGATCGCTATCTTCAGCTGGCTCAAGCAGTCGCGCTCGATCCGTATCGCCTGCCTCTGGACAAGACCGTCCACGAGTTCACTCAACTAAAAGGCATCCCCAGTGCTGTGCGTGATGCGAGCCCGGACGCTTGGGGAAGGCGGGTCATCGAGCACAAGCTTGAACGCGCTGCGGGGGAACTCCATGAAATCGACTATCTGCTACATGGTCCGCAGGATGGCGCTGGTTATCTGAGCTTCGGTCTCAAGGCCGAGCCACCCGCCCCCAAGCGGCAGTACAACCGCACCCATCAGCTCGCCGAACTGATTGCTTCTGCGCAGGCTATCGAGGAAGGTAGGGCGCTACCGCTGCACCTGCTGGAACGGCTCGATCCCGGCACCAGCATGGGGGGTGCCCGACCCAAAGCCACCATCGAGGATGCGAACTGTCTGTGGCTGGGCAAGTTCCCCGCCAAGGATGATCGCTGCAACTGGCAGCGCATTGAATTCGCCACTCTCGATCTTGCGCGCCGCTGCGGCCTGAATGTTGCGCAGGCGCGCCTGCAAAAGGTTGGCGACGGCGACGTGTTGATGCTGCAGCGCTTTGATCGTGAGTATTCGGCCAAAGGGTATTTACGCTTCGGTTTGGTTAGCGGGCTGACGGTGCTCGATTGCGACGATAGCTATCTCAATCGTGAACGCTGGTCCTATCCGCTGCTGGCCGATAAGCTGCGTCGTTGGTCCGATAAGCCCGAAGCCGATTGTGCGGAGCTGTTCCGGCGCATGGTCTTCAACGCCGCAGTGACCAACAACGATGATCACCCGCGTAACCACGCTTTGCTGCGCCGGCCAAAAGGATGGCGCCTATCGCCCGCCTACGATTTGGTACCTGCTCCAGTGGTGAGCCTTGAGCGACGCGACTTGGCACTCACCGTCGGCAACTACGGTCGCACTGCCAGTGTCTATAATTTGCTATCGCAGTCAGGCCGCTTCGGATTATCCGCCGAAGAGGCCCGTAAGGAAATCGACCACATTGTGGCAGTCGGGCGTGAGTGGCGTGAGAGTTTCTTCGCTTGTGGAGTGTCTGCCCGAGACGTAGAGTACATCGCTCCGGCCATCCTGCCTGACTGTTTCTTTTTAGAATTATCGCCGGATCGTTGAAGCGCTGATGCGAGCGATTAGTGGCCCTTCGAGTAAATCGTCAAAGCCATCGTAGATGCGAAGAATCGGGCGATCTTGCAGTGGGAAGCACAGGACTTCGGCGATCGTGATATCAACCTTCACGTCGTTTCCAGCGGGCAGTGGCCCCTGGTAGCGCAGATAAAAACGTGTGGCTGTTCTGGTGGCTGTGGCGGTCTTCGCGCCAAAAAGAGAGTTATTGGCGCAGGCATGCCGTTGACCTTGGGTTTTTTAATCGGATTAATTTGACTCATTACATAGAGTACGTATGATGCTTATCGATGTGTAGATCAGGAGTTCATCAATGCAAACAATTAGTGCCACTGACCTTGCGCGAAATACGAGAGAGATACTGGACCGGGTGAGTAGCCAAGGAGAGTCAGTGGCTATTCAGCGAAACCAAACCTTGATTGCGCAAATCGTGCCTTCCCCGCGAACCATGAACGCAGCCCAGGCGCTCGAAGGCTTGGGGCTTTCGATGCTGACACTTAAACAGGCTAATACGTGGCTTGCTGACGGCAAAGGGTAATTCCGCGATGCTATGCGTGATCTTCCAGGATTGCGGCTTGCCACATTTCCACTTTAAGAATTTAATGGCTGCAACGATGTACGTGGAAGTTTGTTTGTCTACTAAAGTAGCTGTTAATAGGTTTTGTGCCTATTATTTTAATCATTTTCAAGTTAGTAAAATCTCTGTAGTAAAAGTGCAAACCTGAATGGATACACCTCTGAATCAACATCAATCCCCCCCCCAGCAATGGAAAATGATTTACCTCGCCCGTCGCAATCCTTCCCTAGCAGAGAAGGAATTTGCACCGGCTTGGCGTGAACATTCTGCCTTGGGACGTCAGTGCCGTAACGTTCAGGATAAAGTGGTGGGCGTGACGCAGTGCACGCGCTTGGGGATGGATGGGCAGGCGTTTGCGCTGCGCGGCGTGAATCAGGATTATGACGGCGTCAACCTGCTACGACTGCGCGATTTGGGCGTAGCAACGGATATCTGGAATGACCCAGAAACGCGTACCATTATGCGGCCCGACGAATTGCGCGTTTTTGACCGCTACGTGCGCGATTTCACCCTCGTAGCGCACGAACGGGTGGTGCATGATGGTCCCTTGGGTGAGGCGATACTGTTCGCCTTCATCCCGCGCGCGCCGGAACTCGCGATGCAGGCTTTTCTTGAGGCGCTGGTGCTGACATTGAATAGTCTTTCGCTGACCGGACGCGTGGTCTTGAATGCCGTTGAAGCTGAACGTCCGCCGGGATTTGATTTCGATGCGATTATTGAAGTCTGGTTCGCTGATGCCAACGCCATGCAGGCGGCCTTCGGACAGCGCGATGTACGCGAGCAGCTAGCAGCGTCAATCGGTACAATGTGTCAGCTCGATAAGGCAGTATTGATGGCTGCGGGTGTGAGTCATAGGCGCTCTTGAGTTGGAATTGATCGTACGCTTTAAAAAAATCGCCCCACATTGAAGAATCAGAAGATGAAGTGAAAACTTCGTCAACATCCACCAAAGCATGCAAATGCCAAGCAAAACAGGAATCACGTGAGTTACACCGTTAAAGAAATGTTTTATACCCTGCAGGGCGAAGGTGCCCATGCTGGACGACCAGCAGTGTTTTGCCGCTTCACCGGCTGTAATTTATGGAGCGGACGCGAAGCGGATCGTGCTATCGCTGTATGTAATTTTTGCGATACCGATTTTGTTGGTACCGACGGCATGGGTGGCGGTAAGTTTGTCGATGCGGCGGCGCTCGCGCAGCAGATTGACAGCCACTGGCCGAGTACCCATCAGGCTAATAAGTACGTCGTGCTGACCGGCGGTGAGCCACTGCTGCAGCTTGATGCGGCGCTCATCGAACGCTTGCATGCGCACGGCTTTACTATCGCGATTGAAACCAATGGCACGCTGCCTGTGCCGGATGGCGTGGACTGGGTTTGCGTGAGTCCGAAGATGGGTGCACCCCTGGTCGTACTGCGCGGTAGCGAGATCAAGGTCGTGATACCCCAGCTGGGACAAGATCTGACGATGTATGAAGGACTCCGATTTACGCATCACTTTGTGCAGCCAATGGATGGCCCGCATCTGGCGCGTAATACCGAGACCGCCATTGCGCTCTGTAAAGCCAATCCGACGTGGAAGCTCAGCTTGCAAACCCATAAACTACTTCAAATTCCGTAACCGCCATGCTGACCATTACCCGCAAACTCGAATTCGATGCCGGCCACCGGATTCCCGACCATAACAGCCAGTGCCGTAATCTGCATGGCCATCGCTATACGCTCGAAATTACGCTCACCGGACCAGTCAAGGAACATGACGGTCAGTCCGACAATGGCATGATCCTCGACTTCTCTGATGTCAAATCGCTGGCCAAGGAACAGTTGGTCGATGTCTGGGATCATGCCTTTCTGGTGTATGAAAAAGACCTGATGGTGAAGGATTTTCTGGCCACTCTGCCGGGACACAAGACCGTCGTACTGGCGCATGTGCCAACGGTCGAAAACCTGGCGCGGATTGCCTTTGATCTTTTGCGCACGGCTTACCATGCGCGCTTCGGCAACGCGCTCACGCTGCATAAAATTAAACTCTATGAAACGCCCAATTGCTGGGCCGAGATCGACGGCTAATGCCAGTCGCTCCAGCCGATGCCGACTTCATGCAACAAGCCCTCGAGCAGGCGCGTCATGCATGGTCGCTGGGTGAAGTGCCGGTCGGTGCAGTCGTGGTGCGCGACGGCGTGGTGATTGCCAGCGGCTTTAATCAACCGATTGGCCGGCATGATCCGACTGCCCATGCCGAGATCATGGCGCTGCGCGCAGCTGCCGAACTCGTCGGCAATTATCGTCTGCCCGGCTGTGAGCTCTACGTCACGCTCGAACCTTGCGCCATGTGCGCCGGTGCCATGCTGCATGCGCGGCTTGCACGGGTGGTGTTTGGCGCCAGCGATCCCAAGACCGGCGTTTGTGGCTCACTGTTGAACCTGTTTGAACAAACCCAACTCAATCATCAAACCCAACTCGATGGCGGCGTTCTGGCCGAGGAATGTGGACAGCTACTGAAAGATTTTTTCACGGCGCGCCGCAGGGCAGCTCAGTCGGCAGCGCAGTCGCCTGATCCGATGCCGGATTAAGACGGATTTTCCTAAAAATGACGGTAATAATGACGGAGAAGGGATAATAATTAGGTAATGACAGGGCATTCAGGACTTTGAGGAATATTCTGATAGAAAAATCCAGTTCACCTCAAGAAATCCTGGATTTTTCGGGTGTCGTAAAAACTTTTCATCTAAAATTTTCTTCGGTTCTTCATTTGACTTATCAACTGTAACATCTACAATACTTCGAATTGTAATCAAGAGGTGCGACATGAAAACTGCCATTGCAGACCATACCCCAAAAGGCGATATGCTCGAAGCTAATCCCGTCGGGTCGGAAGAGCAGGAGCAAGCCCGTCTCGAGATAGCGCAGATCCAACGCGGGCTGGATGCATCAGGAAATCCGTTCGCTCCCCGTACTGCCCACGCAGATTTTATGTCCGAACTCAAGACAGAGTTACTGCAACGAAGAGATGTCAGCTAACTATCAGATCGAATGGCTTGAACCAGCGAAAGATGATTTACGTGACATCGTTTTCTACCTGATTGATAAAGTACCGGTGCTTGCACTAAGCGTTCAAGAAGCAATCGAAAGTCAGCTGACCGTATTGGAAACCTTCCCGCACATAAGCCAAAGAAACGCCTATTTTGATGATGTATTTGATTTCAAAATAAAAGGTTTGCCGTATCTTGTGGTCTACAAAATTTTCCCTGCAACGCTCAAAATCGAAATCTTAGCGGTCATGCATGACCGCCGCGATCGCTCAAATCCAAAAAATTATCGACTTTAGGTCAATGGTATGTAATTGGGACTCAGTTATCTTCAAGCCGAGGCATTTTCACATGCATTCCCAGTAATCGTCTGTCAGTCAAATTGCGCAGCGCATGAATTCCTTGGTGTGGCGATCAGGCTCAATTAAAGAAAATAATTTAAATATGAACTACACAACATCGGCACCGTCTTGACGATTTGCGCCAGACGATGCAAATGATGTGTCTATGGCACCCGATCCGATGCCGGATTAAGACGGGTTTTCCAGCCCTGTTCTATTGATTGCCCCCATGTTGTCTGGCTAATAATTCGTAATCGGTACCTCATGCGTCATGTCGATGCGTAGCCGATACGGAGTGCATGATGGCCGCTGAAGATAGCGATCTCGAAAGAACCGAACCCGCGTCTTCGCAGCGCCTCGAAAAGGCGCGCGAAGAAGGCGATGTTCCGCGTTCACGCGAGCTGGCCACCTGTACCATCCTGATGGCTTCGGTCGCCGGCTTCTGGATGTTGGGCGAAAATATGATGCATCGCCTTAATCGCATGCTGTCCGCCGGTCTGTCCTTCAAGCGCGACGATGCCTATGACCCGAACGTGTTGTTCGCCCATCTGGGTGCTAATTCCCTCGAAGTGTTGCTGGCCTTTGCGCCGATCGCCGCACTGTTAATGGTCGTCGCGCTGGCCTCGCCGCTGCTGATAGGCGGCTGGCTCTTCTCCGGTAAGGCGCTGATGCCCAACTTTGGTCGTCTCAATCCCTTGAGCGGCCTGACCAACATTATTTCTACCCGCTCCCTCATCGAGTTGTTCAAGGCGATCGCAAAAACGATCCTGGTCGGACTGATCGCCTGGACGGTGATCCGAGGCCAGTTACCGGCCGTGCTGGATTTAGTGCTCGAACCGCTGACCTCCGGCAGCGCCCACATGGGTCACATGCTGCTGGTGACGTTCGCATCGATCGCTGCCGGTCTGGTGGCGATTGCTGCGATCGATGCGCCTTACCAGATCTGGCAATATGCGAATAAACTCAAGATGACGCGCGAAGAACTGCGTCAAGAAGCCAAAGAGTCGGACGGTAATCCGGAAATCAAAGCCAAGATTCGCCAGCAGCAGCGTGAGATGGCCCGTCGTCGCATGATGAGTGAGATCCCGAATGCCGACGTGGTGGTAACGAACCCGACCCATTTTGCAGTCGCGCTCAAATATGCCGCCAACGGCAAGGGCGCGCCAAAAGTCGTCGCCAAAGGTGTCGATGTACTGGCCGCCAGAATTCGCGAAATCGCCCAGGAAAACAATGTGCCGATGCTCGAAGCGCCGCCATTAGCCCGTGCGCTGTACACCCACACCGAATTGGGCGACGAAATTCCAGAAAGCCTGTACACCGCTGTCGCCGAAATTCTCGCCTATGTATTCCAGTTAAAGACTTATCGCAGCAATGGTGGTAGTCGTCCTAAGCTGCCCACAGAGATCGACGTGCCGGCCCAGCTTGATCCATTTAACCCGGTCGCTATCGCAGCCTTTGAAGCCAGGATGGGCGCATGAACCGACTTCAACTCTGGCTCTCGGGCGTGAATTCGAAAGCCTTTGCCGCGCCAATCATCATCATCATGATGCTGTCGATGATGGTGCTGCCAGTGCCACCGTTTGTGCTCGATATTTTCTTCAGCTTTAATATTGCCTTGTCGGTGATCGTTTTGCTGACGAGCTTGTACACAGTCCGTCCGCTCGACTTCATGGCCTTTCCGACGGTGCTGCTGGTGTCGACCATGCTGCGTTTGTCGCTCAACGTCGCCTCGACCCGCGTCGTGCTCACCGAAGGTCATACCGGTCCGGATGCGGCCGGTAAAGTGATTGAAGCGTTTGGTCACTTTCTGATCGGTGGAAATTACGCGGTCGGTATCGTGGTGTTTATTATTCTGACCATTATTAACTTCACCGTCGTCACCAAAGGTGCTGGCCGTATCGCCGAAGTGGGCGCACGTTTTGCACTGGATGCGATGCCGGGTAAGCAAATGGCGATTGACGCCGACCTGAATGCCGGCCTGATCGTCGAAGCTGAAGCCCGTCGCCGTCGTACGGAAGTCGCGCAGGAAGCAGAATTTTATGGCGCCATGGACGGTGCCTCCAAATACGTTCGTGGTGACGCCGTGGCCGGCATCATCGTCACAGTCGTTAATATTATCGGTGGCTTGGTCGTTGGTCTGCTGCAGCACGATATGGAGTTTGCCACCGCGCTCAAGAACTACACCTTGCTCGCCATCGGTGACGGTCTGGTCGCGCAGATTCCTTCGCTGATCATTTCTACCGCGGCCGGTGTGGTCGTATCCCGCGTAGCGAGTGAGCAGGACATCGGCGGCCAATTGATTACCCAGCTGTTTGGCAAGCCGCAGGTGTTATACATCACCGCTGGCATTATTGGCGGCATGGGCCTCATTCCTGGCATGCCACACATGGCATTTTTTCTGCTGGCCGGTGTGCTGGCTGCCGCGGCGTACACCATCGTCAAGCGGCAAAAATTATTGGCTAGTATTCCTGATCCGGCGATCGCTGCCGCAGCGGTCGCGCAGCAGGCCGCCAGCGCTGAAGCAGAAGAAGCTACCTGGCAGGACATCATCCCGATCGACATGCTTGGTCTGGAAGTGGGCTACCGGCTCATCCCGCTGGTCGACAAAGGGCAGGGCGGTGAACTCCTCAAGCGGATCAAAGGGATTCGTAAAAAGTTTGCGCAAGAGGTGGGCTTTCTCTCGCCGCCAGTACATATTCGTGACAATCTGGAATTGAAGCCGACCGATTACCGCATCTTCCTCAAAGGCGTCGAAGTCGGCGCCGGCGAAGCGCACATCGGTCAATTTTTGGCGATTAATCCTGGCATGGTGACCGGTGTCTTGCCTGGTCCTGCGACGACCGATCCGGCATTCGGCTTGCCGGCTGTCTGGATCGATGCAGGTCTGCGTGAGCAGGCACAGACCATGGGCTACACCGTGGTCGATGCGGGCACCGTCATCGCTACACACATGAACCACCTGATCACCACTCATGCTGCCGAATTGCTCGGCCGGCAGGAAGTCCAGCAGCTGCTCGATCATCTGTCCAAAGACAGCCCGAAGCTGGTCGAAGACCTGATCCCCAAAATGCTGTCGGTATCAACTCTGCACAAAGTTCTGCAAAATTTGTTAATCGAAGGCGTGCACATTCGCGATATGCGCACCATTATCGAAACGCTGGCAGAAAACGCCGGCCAGATGCAAGAGCCGAACGATCTGACCGCCGTAGTACGGATTGCGCTTGGTCGCGCCATCGTGCAGCAGATTTTCCAGTCGGCTTCCGAGCTGCCGGTCATGAGTCTGGATAACCGCCTTGAGCGCATCTTGATTCAGGCGATGCAAAACAGCGGTCCGGATTCAGCGGGTCTTGAGCCAGGTCTGGCCGATTCGATTGCGCTGCAAACCGCGCAGGCCGCGACGCAGCAAGAAAATCTCGGCCACACACCAGTCTTGCTGGTGCCGGCCCAGCTGCGTATTTTACTGTCGCGTTTCTTGCGCCGTACGATCCCGAATTTGAAAGTCCTGTCCCATTCTGAAGTTCCCGATTCAAAAACGATTCGCGTCACTAGCCTTGTTGGAGCACCAGCATGAATGTAAAAAAATTTAGCGCCGCCACTTCTCGCGATGCCCTGCGCATGGTTCGCGCATCACTTGGGCCAGACGCTGTCATTCTGTCTAACCGTACCACCGACGGTCAGGTTGAAATTCTCGCCTTGGCCAACGACGATATGGCGTCACTGGCAGATCCGGTAACGGACAGCCCGGCCGCAGCACAAGCCAAGTTCGCGCCGCTCGCCGCAGCGACCGCCAATGCTTTTACCAGAAGGCCGATGGCCGAAAGTCCGGTAACGAATCAACTGAATCATCAGGTGCCTCATCAAGCAGCTAATCTGGCTCAGTCATTGCAGACTGCACGTCAGGCGGCAGCTGTGGTGTCAACCCGGGCGCCGGCGATCGATCCAATGGTCATGCTGATGGATGAAATTCGCTCGATGCGCGGCATGTTCGAATCGCAGCTGGCTGAAATTTCTTTCGCCGGTCAGCAAAAACGTGAACCGATTCGCTCTGCGATTATGCGTGAGCTGCTGGCCTCGGGATTTTCGCCTAGCCTGTCGCGCTATCTGGTCGAAAAAATGCCGACCACGGCCACTGCTGAAGATGGTCTGGCCTGGATCAAAACGATCTTGTCGCGTAATTTGTCGATCGTCGATAACGAAACCGAAATTATTGAACAGGGCGGTGTCTTTGCACTGGTCGGTCCCACCGGCGTTGGCAAGACCACGACTACTGCCAAACTGGCCGCTCGCTGCGTGATGCGCCACGGTGCCAGCAAGCTGGCCTTGATTACGACCGACGCGTATCGTATCGGCGCCTATGAACAGCTACGCATCTACGGCAAAATTCTCGGCGTGATGGTGCATTCAGTCAAAGATGAAGCCGATCTGCGCATTGCATTGGAAGAGCTCAAGGGTAAGCACACCATCCTGATCGACACGGTCGGTGTGAGTCAGCGTGACCGCATGGTGTCGGAACAAGTCGCGATGTTGCAAGGCACCGGCGTGGATGTGAAGCGCCTGCTGTGCATGTCGGCTACCTCGACCTCTGAGACGCTCAATGAAGTCGTGCGGGCGTACAAAGGCTCTGGCCTGGCGGGCTGCATCATGACCAAGCTCGATGAAGCGGCCACCATCGGCAATGTGCTCGATGTCGTGATCCGGCAAAAGCTCAATCTCTATTACGTCGCGAATGGTCAGCGGGTGCCGGAAGATCTCCACGTGGCGAACCAGCGCTATCTGGTCGACCGCGCCTTCAAGCTCAAGCGTGAAAGCGCGCCGTTTCAATTTCAGGATGATGAACTGCCGCTGGTCATGGCCAATGCTGCGCATGCCATGAACGATCAAACCTTGAGCGGAGTTCACATTGGCTAGTTTTGATTTTGATCAGGCCGAAGGCCTGCGTCGCATGTTGGCCGGTCCCAAGCCGCGCATTGTGACGGTGCTGTCAGTGACGCCGGACGAGGATAAATCCTCCATGCTGCTCAACCTGTCGGCCTCCATGGCGCAGGCGGGCGATGATGTGTTGCTGCTGGACGCCCGCGCGACAGCCCGTAGTGTGGGTGCGCGGCTCGACGTTGCCAGTCATGCGACCTTGCTCGATGTGGCGCGTCAGGAGCGTGCACTCAATGAAGCGATTTACGGACTGCCACAAGGATTTTGCATGGCGCGTCTGGCCTTGACGCCGGATGAAGAACTGACCAGCGATCAGGGTCTGCGGCGCCGGCTATCGACCGCTTTTGGGGTGCTGGCACGACAAAAGGGTATTATTCTGATTGATGGCATGCTGCTCGACGATGATTCCTTTCCGCTGGAAGCAATGGCGGATGGCGATATCGTGATCCAGCTGTCGAGTTCAGCGCCGGCGATCAAGGCCGCTTATGCCTTAATCAAACGTCTGAGCAGCAAACTCGGTCTGCGCTCATTCAGCCTGCTGGTGACCGGTGCGGTCGACGCAGAAGCGCAGGTGGTATTTGAAAATATCGCCAAAGCAGCCAAGCGCTATTTATCGGTTCGCTTGATCTCGCTCGGTTCAGTACCCACCGATGAGCATGTGACCCATGCAGCAAAATTAGGTCGTGCAGTCATTGAAGCCTTTCCGATGGCGGGGGCATCCGTGGCATTCAGGCGTTTGGCGGGGCAGTTTGCTTTTCCCCCTTCTCGTGCTTCTCTTGGAGTTTGAGTCAGATGTATAACGTTCACGGAAAATCAGACAAGAATCATCTGGTTTCAGAGCACGCGCCTCTGGTGAAGCGGCTCGCCTATCAGCTCAAGGCCAAGCTGCCGCAGAGCGTAGAAGTGGACGACCTGATTCAGGCTGGGATGATCGGCTTGCTCGACGCGGTTAATCGCTACGAAGATAATCATGGCGCGCAGTTTGAAACCTATGCCGTGCAACGGATCCGCGGTTCCATGCTCGATGAGCTGCGCAGTAGTGACTGGCTGCCACGCAGTATGCGGCAAAACATGCGCAAGATTGAAGAAGCGATGAACATCCTGCAGCAGCGTCTGGGACGTTCGCCGCAGGAGTCCGAAGTAGCGCGCCAGCTACAACTCTCCCTGGAAGATTATCAGGAACTCTTATCCGAGGGTGGCGGACACCAGCTGGTGTATTACGAAGACTTCCACGACACCGAAGGCAATGACCATTTTCTCGATCGCTATTGCATCGATGGTGGCACAGACCCTCTGCAAAGTCTGATGAATAGTGGCTTCCGTTCGGCCGTGATCGATGCGATCAACACGCTGCCTGAGCGGGAAAAAATTCTCATGGGCCTGTACTACGAACAGGAACTGAACTTGAAGGAAATCGGCGCCATCATGGGCGTTTCCGAGTCGCGCGTGAGCCAATTACATAGTCAGGCCGTAGCGCGTTTGCGTGCCTACTTGAGGGAGAGGGCATGGACTGGGGTAGCTTAGCCGGATTACTGCTGGCGCTTGGCGGTATCGCCGGAAGCCAGTTTTTGGAAGGTAGCCGCTTTAGTTCGCTGCTGCAGCCCGCCGCTTTCATGATCGTCGTCATGGGCACCATGGGTGCTGTCTTGCTGCAGTCGGGAAGTGCTACCTTTGGACGTGGCATGCGCATGGCACGTTGGGTGATTGCGCCACCGGCTGATCCATATCCGGCGCTGGCGGCCAATATTGTTCTCTGGTGCCAGACCAGCCGACGCGAAGGCTTGCTCAGTTTGCAGCGCGTATTCGGCACCGTCAATGATCCTTTTGTTGAGCGTGGCCTGCAGATGATCGTCGATGGACTCGATCCATTCAAGATCCGTGAAATCCTCAACGTTGAAATCACCGCCTACGAAACCAATCAACGATTAGCGGTACGGATATGGGAGTCAGCAGGTGGTTACGCGCCAACGATCGGCATTCTTGGCGCCGTATTGGGTCTGATAAAAGTGATGGAAAATCTCACCGATCCAAGCATGCTCGGCAGTGGAATTGCGGTCGCCTTCGTCGCTACCATCTACGGTGTGGGTTTGGCGAACCTGGTGTTTTTACCGATCGCTGGTAAATTAAAGACCATGGTCAGCCTAAATATCGCCAAACGCGAAGTGCTCGCTGAGGCTTTGGCATGCTTGGCGGCTGGTGAAAATACCCGCATGATCGAAGAGCGTTTGTCGGTCTTTCTTGTGAAGTCCTGAACCCCATGGCGCGCAAAGTCTTTGTCGACGAACCGGTCAGCGCTGAGCGCTGGATGGTTTCGTATGCCGATTTAATGACGCTGCTGTTTGCGCTCTTTGTCGTGCTGTATGCCATCTCTTCGCTTAATGAAAGCAAATACCGCGTCTTATCCAACTCAATCGGTTCAGCCTTTGGCGGCTTAAAAGCGCAGGAAGCGCCGGCCAATAGCTCGCAAGCCACGGCTTCTGGACAAACGCCAGCGGTCGTCCCTAAGGAGCAAGCTGCCGAAACTGTGCTACGCCAAGACAAAGACCTCATGACCGGCATGGCGCGCGATATACATCAGGCACTCACTTCACTGGTCAGTCAGGGCAAGGTTAAGGTCACGCAATCTGCGCGCGGCATCAGCGTTGAAATCAATTCCAGTGTCTTATTTGCCCCGGGCCAGGCGCGCCTTAATGACGAGGCTCTCACAGCCCTCGTCGCCGTAGCCCAGGTCATGAAGCAGGACAATCATCAGATTCAAGTCGAAGGCCATACCGATAATGTGCCGATCGATAACCTCTTGTTTCCCTCGAATTGGGAGTTATCAGCGGTGCGTGCCGGCAGCGTGATCCGGGTATTTATTGATCAGGGTATTGCTGAAAAAAGAGTCACGGCAGTCGGGCGCGCCTCGACCCGTCCGGTGGCCAGCAATAGTACGCCAGAGGGACGGCAGCGGAACCGGCGGGTAGAAGTCTTGTTACTGGCTGAATTGCCTGATACGCCCACCGATATACCGCTGACCCCTTAGCGCTGACACCTTAGCACTCACGCCTTAGCGCGACACAAAGCTTTGCCTGGTTCAGGCAGCAGCGACAAATAATGAAATAAGTGGGGAAGGACGGCTGAGATATCAGCCAAGAACGAAGCCGCGTGAGCTGCCAAATGAGGTGGCTTGACCGTTCGGGCCATAAAAACTCGTCTCGCCGGATTGACCGCGCAGAATGTTTAGCGCATTTTGGCCATGCATCATTTGTTTATTGATCAACATGCCGTTGGTACGATTGATTTCTTTACCAGCCCTGGCGGTATCGAGCATGCTGCGCCATAGGTGCCTGGTTTGATCGGCGACATCCGGCGACTTGAGCCAGACCTGCATGCCGTCTTCGGAGGCGGCAAAACCATACTGTTTTAATAATTGATAGCGCCGCTCGGCCAGCTGGGTCATGCGAGCGACGATGGTTGATTTTTCTTCAACGATGGCGACTAAGCCATCGATTTTTGCACTGATGAGCAGTGCTTGTTCAGACTGGAGAAGTTCGAGCAGACGACGGTTTGCCTGCTGCTCAGCAGCCAGGGTTTCCAAGGGCGTATTCAGAACCCCCTGGGCTTGTGATGCCATAAACTATTAGCCTTTGCGCGACGAAATCATGTCGCTGACAGACTCGAGCAAGCCATCGGCGACTTTTTCAGCATCCACCTGAAAGGTCCCGCTGGCGATCGCAGCCTTGATCTCTTCGACCTTTTTAGCGTCAAACACGCCTGCTGAAGGGGATTTGCTCGCCATGGCCTGAACCTGCGGGGACAGCTGCACCGTTGCAGAAGGCGCGCCGACTGGGGCTGCTTTTTCTGTACTTTTGCTGCTGCGCGCCTGCGTTGTCGTCACACCAACGGGGCTAGTTTTTAGAGAATCATCAATTTTCACGGCATCATCCTTCTGCGTAATCAGGCCTAGTATCACCCGTTCTGTAATGGGTTACGGCGCGAACTGCATTAACTTTAGCTTTTTTCTTAAATTAAACGAAATATATCACCACAAACTTGTTATAAAATTATTGTTATAACGCTTCGTTATTATTTTTTTAATCTTTTAGTAGGCAACTTCAACAATGCCACCGCTTCTGGCGATGCCGCTGATGAGTTGACCGCCTGGCGTACGGGTCTGGGCGAGTTGACCTTCAACGGCGTTGTTGATCGCGCGCGCTTCGGTCGAAACCTTAAACCCCGGACCACTCGTCACCAGTCGCACCAGCTGGCCCTGTTGAACAGCCGCCTGAATTCGTAGCGTATCACGCCGTAGAGGCGCACCGATAGCAAAAGAGATGGCCGTTGTGTGGCCGATCGCCAGTGCCGGATCGGTAATCGTCCCGGCCGGTAGTATGCTCAGGTCGCCGCGTACTGTGGCGATATCATTTTTGTTGATCTGCTGATTCTGCGCAAGCGGTGTGGCAGCGACGACGTAGTCCGTCCACACACTAACGGTCGAGGCCACATAAATGACCCACGGCGAAGGTGCACTGCAACGTACGCCGACTGTCGTTTTACCCCATGCGCGGCTACCGTTAGGCAAAAACGCCTCCAGATTCATACAGGCCGGTACATTCAGACGACTATCTACTGTGCCGACTTTGACTTCAACCTGGCCGGGTAAACCGGCACCCTGGATTTGCAAATACTGTTCGACGACCGCGCGAATGGAAGCGATGTCCTGACGTGCTGACATTAACTGTGGATTAACAACGCCCACTTGTGCCTGTGCCTGCGTCATGGCAGTGACGCAAACCATGGCCAGCATGGCGGACCACTTTAATGACATCAGCTTCATGACGACCTCAATCTACAATAATTTATTAAGCCTACTTTAACGAATCCAGCCGAGCTTTAAAGCATTGAATAGCTTGACGAATTCCTGCCTGATCGCCTGATCGCTATTGCATGGCTCTCATTATGATCAACGCTACACAAATCCCCGAATGAATTGTGTCAACGGCGAATAGAGGAGGGCGAAATGGTCGGAAAACTGGATGAATACCTGCGCTTTAACGAGTCTGCTTTGGCACTTCGCTCGCAGCGTCAACAGCTCTTGGCTTCCAATATTGCCAATGCCGATACGCCTAACTACAAAGCACGCGACATTGATTTTAATGCCGCACTGTCGAATGCCATGGCGCGTAGTGAGCAGCAGCCCCCATCGCCGTTGGCCAAGACCGATGCGAATCACCTGAAAGGTGCGGCTGATCCGGACATCTTTGCTGGCGCGCGTCTGCAATATCGTAGTCCGATTCAGGGAGCGGTCGATGGCAACACTGTTGATATGGATGTCGAGCGTAATCAGTTTGCCGACAATGCGATCCGCTACGAAGCCGGGCTCACGCTCATCAGCGGTCAGATCAAAAATATGCTGGCTGCCATTCAAGGCTAACAGGAGTCATTACGATGTCACTATTTAGTATTTTTAACGTTGCCGGTTCAGCCATGAGCGCTCAGTCGCAGCGTCTGAATGCCGTGGCATCGAATATCGCCAATGCTGATAGCGCGACCAGCTCCACTGGCCAGGCATACCGCGCAAAGCAAGTCGTCTTTTCTGCCATGCCAGTCGATAACGCGCAGGCCACCGGCGTACGGGTGCAGGGGGTGGTGGAAGACAAATCGCCGCCTAAATTAATGTACGACCCCAAACATCCACTGGCGGACGACAAAGGATATGTCGCCATGCCGAACGTGAATGTGGTGGATGAGATGGTGAATATGATTTCGGCTTCGCGTTCATATCAGACCAATGTCGAGACAATGAATGCAGCCAAAACAATGTTGTTGAAGACTTTGACCATCGGTCAATAAAGGATAAAAAATGATACCCAGCGTTAGTTCAGCCACCCCTTCCAAAGCGCTGCTTGATAGCGTCAATGGCACTGCTGCAGCAAAACCGACGACTGCGGCCGATGCGCAGGATCGCTTCCTTAAGCTGCTGGTCACGCAAATGAAGAATCAGGATCCGCTTAATCCGCTCGACAACGCCCAGATCACCAGTCAGCTCGCGCAGCTATCGACGGTGACCGGGATCGACAAGATGAACGCGACCCTCAATACCATGGTCGCCGGTAATCAGGCGGATGACTCCTACAAAGCCGCCGCCATGATTGGTCATGCCGTGATGGTGCCGGGTTCGTCGATTGATCTCAGTCAGGGTACAGGCTTGATGGGCTTTGAATTGCCGCAGGCGGCAGATGCGGTCACGCTGAATGTGCGCGATGCGTCGGGAAATCTGGTGCGCAGTCTAAATCTGGGTGCGCAGGGCGCCGGTAGTGTGCCGGTCGGCTGGGATGGTAAAGATAGTGCTGGCAACGCGCTCGCCGATGGCAAATATAGTTTTGATGTGAGCGCGACCAATGGTGGCGCCAAGGTGGATGCGACCCTGATGTCGGTCGGCGAGGTGAGTAGTGTTTCTGTCGGTCCGAGTGGCGTGAAATTGAATTTGCGTGGGATGAATGCCGTCGCGATGTCGGATGTACGGCAAATTATTTAATCGATTGAGCGGCATGTCGCCCGGGTAAACTTTTTTAGCAGGAGTACAGCATGAGCTTTCAGCAGGGACTAAGCGGACTAAACGCATCATCAAAAAATCTTGACACGATTGGCAATAACGTTGCGAACGCCAATACGGTAGGTTTTAAGGAATCAAAGGCGCAGTTTGCCGACATGTACACGGCCGCCATTTATACATCCGGCGACACGCAGACCGGTACCGGTACGACGACCACGCTAGTGTCACAAAATTTTGGTCAGGGGAATATTACCTCGACGAATAATCCGCTCGATATCGCCATTAACGGCAAAGGTTTTTTCCGCCTCTCGACCAACGATGCGATTACCTATTCGCGCAATGGCCAGTTTCAGCTCGATAAAAACGGCTACATGGTCAGCGCAGCAGGCGCACGACTGACCGGTTACAGCGCCAGCATTGCCGGCGTTTTATCGACCGGCGCACCATCAGATATCAAGATCAATCCGGCGGATATGAAGCCTAAGGAAACTGCTAATATTAAAACCATGCTCAATCTGGATTCGCGTGCTATCGCCAAGAATCTGGATCCGGCGACCGGTGGTGCAGTCTTTAGTCCGACCGATCCCACGACTTACAATAATGCCTCCTCGGTATCGGTCTACGACAGCTTGGGTAACGGTCATATTCTGCAAACCTTCTATGTCAAGACGCATCCGTATGTTGATCCGACGGGCGTTGCATCGGACCCAGCCGGCACTGCCGCGCAATGGAATGTTTACGGCACCGTTGATGGCACGCTGCTTTCATTGCCTGACCCTACCGGCTTACTCGGAACGCTGACCTTCGATACGCAGGGTAATGTCTCCTCGCCTTCGACGACCCAATTGAATGGTAGTAATTTCCTCGGTTTTATGGGCTTGATCGTGCCTGTGACGACGGGTGCGCAAACGCCGATCAGCGGTGATCCTGCGACGCCGCCTGGCGTGGGGATCAATATTGATTTTTCTAATACGACGCAGTATGGCTCAATTTTTGGCGTCAATGCCTTGTCGCAGGATGGTTACGCATCGGGCCGGCTGTCGGGATTCTCACTCAACGACGACGGCAAGATCATCGGCCGCTATACGAACAGTCAGACTAATGTGATGGGGCAGGTCGTATTGTCGAACTTTGCCAATCCAAACGGATTGACACCGCTGGGCGCGAACCAATGGGCCGAAACCTCCGCCTCTGGTCAACCTTTGACAGGTGCGCCTGGTTCATCGAGTTTGGGTACGGTGCAGTCGATGGCAACGGAGGATTCGAATGTGGATCTGACAGCAGAGCTGGTCAATATGATCACCGCGCAGCGGACGTATCAGGCGAATGCACAAACGATCAAGACGCAAGATCAGCTGATGCAGACCGTCGTGAATCTGCGATAAAGTGTATTGAATCTGCGTGAGCATGTCTGTGCCGTGCATTTTTTAGAACAGGAAAATCGATGGACCGTCTTGTTTATACCGCCGCCAGTGGCGCCAAGCACATCATGGAGCAGCAAGCCACGGTGGCGCATAATCTGGCCAATGCAACGACGGTCGGCTTTCGCGCACAGCTCGATTCCTTTCGTGCCGTGCACGTGCTCGGCGAAGGGCTGCCTACTCGGACTTTTGTCGTGGACTCCACGGTCGGTCACGATTTTTCTCAGGGTGCACTTCAACAGACCGGACGCGATCTGGATATTGCCGTTCAAGGTAAGGGCTGGATTGCTGTCGAAACGCCCGGTGGCAGCGAAGCCTATACCCGGCATGGTAATTTCAAGCTCTCAGAACAAGGCTTATTGCAAACGACGGACGGTAAAAATGTGCTCGGCGATAGCGGCCCGATCGCTATTCCCCCCGATGTGACGGTCACGATCGGTCGCGACGGCACCGTATCGGCGCAGGCGACCGGTATCAAGCCTGGCGCGACCACTGTTCTCGGTCGCATAAAGCTCGTCAATCCACCGGAAGATAATTTAGTGCGTGGAGACGATGGCCTGTTTCGTACCAAGGATGGTCAGGCGCCTGACGCCGATCCGCTGGTCGCCGTGATGGGCGGCGCGCTCGAAAGCAGCAACGTCAATCCAGTCGATTCGATGGTCAACATGATTACGCTGGCGCGCAACTTCGAAATGCATATGAGTTTATTGAAGAACGCTGAGAACAATGCCAGTAAAGCTAGTCAGCTTCTCGCTTTGGGCTAAGACTTTCGGGCGCAGAATCACAGTATCAGGAATTGTCTGAGGCGCCCTTGCTGTAAATTGCTCCAGTAAGGCTAAGCGGCGCCACAGATCCGACCTAGACTATTGGAGAATCAAATGATTCGATCACTGTGGATTTCTAAAACTGGCCTGGATGCGCAACAAACGCAGATGGATGTCATCGCCAATAACCTGGCCAACACCAGCACTACCGGATTCAAGCGCTCACGCGCCGTGTTTGAAGATCTGCTCTATCAGACCATGCGTCAGCCTGGCGCACAATCCTCCCAACAAACGCAATTACCTTCGGGTTTGCAGCTCGGTACCGGCGCACGCTTGGTCGCCACTGAACGCATTCATACCCAGGGTAATTTACAGCAGACCGATAACGATAAAGACGTGGCCATCAATGGTGCAGGTTTTTTTCAAGTCTTGCTACCAGATGGAACTGCCGCTTATACGCGCGATGGCTCCTTTCAAAGTGATAATCAAGGTCAGCTCGTCACCTCTTCTGGCTACGTGATTCAGCCAGCGATCACTGTGCCGACCGGAACGCAAAAAATCACCGTTGGTCGTGATGGTACCGTATCGGCCGTCATCAACGGCGCACCTGCAGCGACGCAGATCGGTTCGATTCAGCTGGCGACTTTCATCAATCCGGCTGGCCTCGAAAGCAAGGGCGAAAACCTGTATGTTGAAACCGGCGCCTCCGGTGCGCCTGGCACCAATACGCCGGGCACCAATGGCGCGGGTGTTCTCACACAAGGCTATGTTGAAACGTCCAACGTCAACGTGGTGGAAGAAATGGTCAACATGATTCAGACCCAACGCGCTTACGAAATTAACAGCAAGGCGATTTCGACTTCCGACCAAATGCTGCAAAAACTCGCGCAGCTGTAATTGACCAAGGCTTGCATGATGAAGAAGCTCATCCAATGTGTTTGTGCACTCACCGTTTTGGCTGGCTGCAGCAGTACGCCGCCAAGCATCGTCCAAGGACCGACCGCAATCCGTCAGCGTCCCGCGATGGCTGCTGTGCCTTCGAACGGCTCCATTTATCAGGGCGGCGGATATCGCCCCTTGTTCGAAGACCGCAAGGCGCGCATGCCGGGCGATATTCTGTCGATTTCCATCGCCGAAAAAACCAGCGCCGTCAAAGCGGGCGCAGCGTCCAGCAGTAAATCCGGTAATGCGGCCTTCGCTGCACCGCAAATTCTGGGCGTTCCGGGCATGACGACGGCCAAGCTGGGAATCGCCACCAATAGTGGATCTAAGGTTGAAGAGAAAGCCGCAGAAAGTGCCAGTAATAGCTTCACCGGCACCATCGGTGTGACCGTGATTGATGTACTGCCAAACGGTTACCTGGTCGTCAGCGGCGAGAAGCAAATCGCGTTTGATAAGGGTTCGGAATATGTGCGCTTTTCCGGCACGGTCAATCCGGACATGATCCAGACCGGGAATACGATCTCATCGACCCAAGTCGCCGATGCGCGGGTTGAATACCGTACCAATACACGTCTGGATCAGTCAGAAATGACGTCGATGCTGAACCGTTTTTTCCTGAGCATGGTACCGCTCTGATTTTCAAGGAATACGCATGAAAACCCTCCCTGTCGGTTTGTCCTCCACGCTGCGCCAGCTCTTCCTGGCATGCGCCTTGTTGACGACGTGCGTCGCGCAGGCCGAGCGTTTAAAAGACCTGGCAAGCATTCAGGGCGTGCGGCAGAATCAATTGATCGGCTATGGCTTGGTGGTTGGTCTGGATGGCAGTGGCGATCAAACCACCCAGACCCCCTTCACGGTACAAAGCGTGATCTCCATGTTGCAGGGCTTGGGCGTTAATTTGCCAGCGGCGGGTTCACTGCAATTGAAAAACGTCGCTGCCGTGATCGTTACCGCCACACTGCCGGCGTTTGCGCAGCCGGGTCAGATGCTCGACGTGACAGTATCGTCGATGGGTAATGCTAAAAGTCTGCGCGGCGGCACACTTCTGATGGCGCCGTTAAAGGGCGCTGATGGTCAAGTTTATGCTATGTCGCAGGGGAATGTGCTGGTCGGCGGCATGGGTGCAGCCGCACCAGGCGCCAAGGTGCAGATCAATCATTTGTCGGTCGGGCGTATTTCGAATGGGGCGACCGTTGAACGTGCCGTGGTCTCTAATCTTGGCCAGGGCGGCGTGATTTATCTGGAACTCAATGACACCGATTTTTCGACTGCCAGCAAGGTCGTCGAAGCCGTAAATAAAAAATTTGGCGCTGAAACCGCGGCGGCGCAGGATGGCCGCGTGATTCGTGTACGCGCGCCCTTGCCCAGTGATGAGCGGGTGAGTTTTCTGGGTGTGCTGGAAAGTCTGACCTTAACGCCTGCCCAGTCGATCGCGAAAGTCATCATGAACGCCCGCACCGGTTCGGTGGTCATGAATCAGGCGGTTACGCTCGATCCCTGCGCTGTTTCACACGGTAACCTGACCATCGTCATCAATACCGATACCTCGGTGAGCCAACCCAACGCGCTAGCTGGTGGCGCCACAGCAGTGACGCAAAATTCATCGGTCGAGATTCAAAAAGAACCCGGTGCTGTGCTCATGCTCAAAGGCGGCACCTCGCTCTCTGAGGTAGTCAAGGCATTGAATGCGATCGGCGCATCGCCGCAGGATTTGTTGGCCATCCTGCAGGCGATGAAGTCGTCCGGTGCCTTGCGCGCCGAGCTGGAAATTATCTAAAGCCCTCCCATGGTCACTCCGCTCAATGACACCAATCGTCTGGCCATGGACGCCAAGGAGATGGACGCCTTGAAATCTGCGGCCAAGAATAATTCACCGGAAGCGCTTAAAGAAACGGCCAAGCAGTTTGAAGCGCTGTTCATGAACATGGTGTTAAAGAGCATGCGCGAAGCCACGCCGCAGGATGGCTTGTTCGATAATTCGCAGACCAAGATGTACACCTCGATGCTCGATCAGCAGCTCAGCCAAACCATGGCCAAGCGTGGCGTTGGCTTGGCCGACATGCTGGTACGTCAGCTATCCGGGCCAGGTGCCAATAAGATCAGCAAACCCACGCCGGTGCTGGATGCGAACAGCAAGGCCTTCAGCCTGCCAGATAAGGCGCTCAAGGTTTCGCAGTCAGAGGGCGATATTGACGCCGTCAACGGCCTCACATTTCGCCCATCTGTCGCACGTTCGGCCCATGTTCGCGCCTTTGAAGATCGACTAGGCGCACAAGCCGAAGAAGCCAGCCGGGCCAGCGGTATTCCGGCCAAATTCATGTTGGGACAAGCCGCCCTCGAATCAGGCTGGGGTCGGCGCGAGATTCCTGCTGCCGATGGCACGGCAAGTCATAACCTGTTTGGTATTAAGGCTGGCGCGAATTGGAAAGGCAAGGTGGTCGATACGCCGACCACGGAATATGAAAACGGCGTTCCGGTGACGAAGATGCAAAAATTCCGTGTCTATGATTCGTATGCCGACGCCTTCAAGGATTATGCGGCGCTACTGTCGTCGAATCCCCGATATGAAAAAGTCATGGCAAGTGCACAAGACCCAGCGGCTTTTGCGCGCGGTTTGCAGAATGCCGGCTATGCCACCGACCCGCACTATGCGGCCAAACTGACGCAAATTATTACCCAGTCTCTGTCTGGCTGATTGACAAAAGTGACACACATAAGTGACACAGATCCGGCCCGCTTAAAGATTTGGCGTATTTGGTCGAAAACGAAGGACTACCAATGAGAGATTCTGATCATGCCTAGCGTACTGAGTTCCGCACAAAGTGGACTGGCTGCGGCCCAGTTAGGTCTGAGCGTGACGGGTCATAACATTTCCAACGTCAACACGCCCGGCTTTACGCGCCAGCGCCTGGTGCAAGCCAGTGGCTTGGCACAGAACACCGGATCCGGCTATGTCGGTAGTGGCACGAATGTGCAGGGCATTGCCCGCGTCTATGATCAATACATGGAAACCCGGGTCATCAATGCCCAAGCTTCTTCGGCAGCCTTAAATAGTTATTATGCGCAGATTCAGCAGGTCGATTCGCTGTTGTCGGATACTGCCTCCGGATTAACACCGAATTTGCAGGCTTTTTTTAACGGTATTCAGACCCTCACGTCAGACCCTAACTCCAGCGCCTCACGTCAGGCAATGCTGTCGAGCGCGACGCAATTAGTCAGCAGTTTCAATTCGCTGGACAATCAGTTAAGCGAAATCCAAACGGGACTGAATGGCCAGATCAGGACCTCGGTCGATACCATCAATAGCTATGCTAATCAGATCGCTAATCTGAATAAGGCGATCGAAGAGGCCACCAACGGCCAGAGCAATGTGCAGGCACCGAATGATTTGCTCGATCAGCGCGATCAGCTAGTGTCCGATATGGGCAAGGAAATCAAGGTCACGGTCATCGCGCAAAGTAATAGCTATAACCTGTTCATTGGTTCGGGTCAGCCTTTAGTCGTTGGCCCCTCGGTGTTTAGTTTGGCGGCCACGCCATCGACGACTGATCATGGACGCCTAGAAGTCGCGTATGTGGTTCCTAGCGCGGTGATTCCACTGTCCGAGACCATGCTCACTGGCGGCAAACTCGGGGGTCTGTTCGACTTTCGCAATAATACGCTCGATGTCACGCAAAATGAACTTGGCCGCATTGCGACGGGTATCAGCATGACCTTTAATGCCCAACATGCCTTGGGTCAGGATCAGCATGGTGCGCTAGGCGGCGATTTCTTTACCGTCGCCGCGCCGCTGGTCACACTGGCCAGTACCAACACGGGTGATGGTGCATTGTCCTGTACGCTCAGTGATGCCTCGGCGCTCACCAATAGTAATTATCAGCTTTCATTTGATGGCACCAATTACAACGTGACCCGTATTCAGGATGCGACAGTGTTGTACTCCGGCGGTGTGCCGCCGACCGGCCCCTTGGATGGCATCAATTTCACCCTGACCGGTACCATGCAAGCTGGTGACCATATGTTGATCAAGCCTACCGCGCTGGGTGCGGCAAGTATGGCAGTCTTGATTACCGATCGCTCAAAAATCGCCGCGGCTGCGCCGATCCGTACCAGTACCACCGCGAATAATAAAGGCAGTGGCACGATTTCGGCGGGTGTTGTTATCGGACCGCCGCCGACGAATGCCAATTTACGCAATCCGGTCACGATCCAGTTCACCTCGGCCACTACCTACGACGTAATCGATACCGGCACCGGTACGCCACTGGCAACGGCACAGGCCTATGTCGCCGGACAAGACATCCCCGCCGATCCTTCCATCACCGGCGTACCTAAACCGTTTGATAATGGCTGGTCGGTGCAGATCTCCGGCACACCAGCGGCGAATGACAGCTTTACCATCGGCCCCAATACCAACGGCGTCGGCGATAACCGTAACGCCTTACTGCTCGGTGCGCTGCAGGCCACCAAGACGCTCGACAATGGGACGGCATCGTATAACGGCGCATTCGCCCAGTTAGTCAGCGCCGTGGGTAATAAGGCGCACGAACTGAGCGTCACGAGCAAGGCAGAAACCAATATGTTCGAGCAGGTTACCGCCGCCCAGCAGGCGCAAGGTGGTGTCAATCTGGATGAAGAAGCGACGAATTTGATGAAGTACCAGCAGGCATACGCAGCGTCGGCCAAGGTGATGGCGGCAGCACAGAAAATGTTCGATATTCTGGCCGCACTGGGCGCCTGATTCGTCACCGTAGGCTGAGTTACAAGCTGTCATTTTGAGAGATTTTTATTATGCGTATTAGTACCACCAGCATTTACGATTCAGGCACCTCCAAGTTAAATGACTTGCAGGCAGCGATGCAAAAATCGCAGCTGATGATCTCTACTGGCAAACGCATCCTGACGGGTGCCGACGATCCGGTCGCGGCCGCGCGTGCGCTCGAGGTGTCACAAAATCAGGGCATCAATTCGCAGTTTGCGATCAATCGTAAAGCGGCACAGAGCACGCTGGGCCTGGAAGAAAATACTTTGCAAAGCGTGACTTCGCTGCTGCAAGATATCAAAGGCGCGCTGGTGCAAGCCGGTGATGCAGCACTCACACCGGTCGACCTGAAATACATGTCGGCGGCTTTACAAGGCCAGTTTAATGATCTGCTCGGCTCGGCCAATAGCCGCGATGCCAATGGCACTTATTTGTTTGGCGGTTATCAAACTGATACCCAGCCGTTTGCCCTGACGGCGAACGGTGTCACCGTATCGCAGGATACCGGCGAGCGTTTGCTGCAGGTCGCCAGTACGCGGCAAATGTCGATGAGTGATTCCGGCGCCGCTGTCTTCAGTAATATCATCAACGGGAATGGTAATTTCGTCACCGGCGCGCTAGCCGCCAATACCGGCACTGGCACGATTTCACCGGGTACCGTGGTCGGTACACCAAGCACTGACACGTATCAGGTCGTCTTTAGCAACGACCCGGTGACGAATGCACTAACGTATTCGGTATTCAATACCACGACCGATCCGACCATGGCCGCAGCGCCCGAGTCGACCGGTACATATGTGGAGGGGCAAACCATTTCGTTTGACATCCCTCTGCCGCCGGCAGCGCAAGTCGGTGCCCGGCAGATTGAGATCCATGGTGCGCCTGTAGCGGGGGATAACTTCAGCATCGATCCCAGCACCCAGCAAAGTCTGTTTACGACCATGCAAAACCTGATCACGTTGCTCAATACTTCCGGCGGTTCGGCGGTCGGACGCACGCAGCTCACGCAGGGTTTATCGATCGCCAATCAAAATCTCGATCATGCGCTGGATAATATTTTGACAGTCCGCGCCTCGATCGGTGCGCGCATGCAGGAACTGGATAACCTCGATACCGACGGTTTGGGACGCAATCAGCAATACGCGCAAACGCTCAGTAATTTGCAGGATCTGGATTACACCAAGGCGATCTCTGACTTAAGCCAGCAAACCACCACGCTCGAAGCGGCGCAGAAATCGTTTGTGAAAGTGACCGGGCTGTCGCTGTTTAACTATATCTGACGCATGCAGTAAAGTCGCCCTGAATCCCGCCGCGCAGTGAAATACATCAGCGGCGATTCAGTGGTGCACTGAGCGTTGAATTCAAAGGCGACAGCGACGCATCCGTCATCCCACTAATCATGTGCATGGCCTCCATGAACAGCCGGTCCAGCGGCATCGCCAAATAAGGCAAGATCAGCGCTAACATGATAAAGCCGGCCGCGATCGTGACCGGAAAACCAATCCCGAATAAATTGAGCTGCGGCGCTGCGCGTGTCAAAATGCCGAGTGCGATATTGGTCATCAAGAGGATCGTTACGATCGGCAGCGATAACTGCACACCGATCGAAAAAATATGTCCACCCCAGGTGACCAAGCCATTAAAGAAATTATTCCCCAGCGGCGTCGCCATGATCGGCATGGTGGTAAAACTATCCGCCAGAATCGACAGCAGCACCAGATGCATATTGGTGGCTAAGTAAATCATCAGCGTAATGAGCGACAGAAATTGGCTGATCGCTGAAGAATGTCCCTGCGACTGCGGATCAAAAAAAGTCGCAAAGCCCAGCCCCATCGTCATGCCGGAAATCTCGCCCGCCATTTCAACGCCGGCAAAGACAATCCGCATCGCAAAGCCCATCGCCAAACCGATAATCAGCTGCTGCACCAGAATCAACAGACCGGCCAGCGACATCGGATCCATGGACGGCAAACTTGGCACCGTGGGCGCGATAATCAGCGACAGCAAGACGCCCAGCAGGATTTTAGTCGTCGCCGGCACCGATACATTACCGTACAGCGGTGCGCTCGAAATCAGACCGAGAATCCGTGTCAATGGCCAGAGAAACGAAGCGATCCAGATATTGAGCTGGGTGCTGGAGACGTCAAACATGGGGTAGGTAGGAGCCAGAGCCGCAGCGCCGGCTTAGCCGATCATGCCAGGAATACCCGAAAACAGCTGACGCATGTAATCGAGCATAATCGTCAGCATCCACGGACCGGCAACGATGAGGGCGATAAAAATCCCCACCAGCTTAGGGATGAACGACAGCGTCGATTCATTGATCTGCGTCGCCGCCTGAAAAATACTCACCAGCAGACCGACGACCAGTGCGACCAAGAGCATCGGCGCCGCAATCATGAGCGTGACTTCCATCGCCTGCCGACCAAGGGTCATAACGCTTTCTGGTGTCATGCGCGCGCCCTAGTAAAAACTTTGCGCCAGCGCGCCGATGAGCAGCTGCCAGCCATCGACCAGCACAAACAGCATCAGCTTAAATGGCAGCGACACAATAGAAGGTGACACCATCATCATACCCATCGACATGAGCACACTGGCGACCACCATATCGATGATCAGGAAGGGGATAAAGATGGCAAAGCTGATCTGAAATGCAGTCTTTAATTCGCTCGTGATGAAGGCCGGAATCAGCACCCGCAAAGGCACATCTTCCGGCCCCTGCAGATCAGGATTATTGGACAGCTTGACGTACAGCGCCAGATCAGTCTGACGGGTCTGTTTCATCATGAAGGTTTTGAGCGGTGCTACGCCTTTATCGAGCGCGTCCATCATGCCGATCTTATTTTCTTGTAGCGGCAGGTAAGCATCGACATAAATCTTATCGAACACCGGGCTCATCACAAACAAGGTTAAAAACAGCGCCAGTCCGATGATGACCTGATTCGGCGGTGAAGACTGGGTACCCAATGCCTGACGCAGCAGCGAGAGCACGATGACGATACGGGTAAAGCTGGTCATCATCAAGAGGGCCGCCGGCAGAAACGACAGCGCTGTCAGCAGCAGCAGGGTTTGCAGGCTGAGCGAATAATTTTGTCCGCCGCCAGCGGCCGGCGCGCTGGTAAAGGCAGGAATGCCGGCCTGGGCAAACGCCAACAGCGGCGTTGCCAACAAGGCCAGCAGGGCGAGCGGCAAGACGGATTTCAGAATGCGTCGGGAAGCAGAAAAAAGTGCCGAGTTATTGAGCATTGCGCTGATCGATCTTTTGTTTGAGCCAGCTGGAGAAATTGCCGCCTGATGTCACGGCCGTTGCGCTCGACTCGGGCAAAATTTGCCGCGGCAGCGTCGCCAGTGCATTCACGCTGCCCGGCGCGACGCCGACCACGATCCACTGATCAGCCACTTCCACCACCATCACGCGTTCACGATTTCCCACCGCGACGCCACCGATGATCTTGATCGCATGACCGGCCGGCGTATGCGCGGCCGACAGCCGCTTGAGCAACCAGGCAGCGCCCGCCATCAGCCCCAACACCAACACCAGGCCCAACACCACCTGCAGCATATTGGCGGTCGGTGAGCTCGTTTGCGCAGGGCTGACAGCAGCGACCGGTAATGCCAGTGCCGTGCCTGAAAAAGCCAGTAATCCCAGCAGCCCAGACACTATTTTTTGGCGTGAAAAAGTTTGGCGTAAAAAACACAACACAGGACTGAGCATGCTCATCGGTTTAATTTTTTGATCCGCTCGGTAGGCGAAATAATATCGGTCAAACGAATACCAAATTTATCGTTCACCACCACCACCTCACCTTGCGCGATCAGGCAGCCATTGACCAGCACATCCATTGGCTCACCGGCCAAGCCATCAAGTTCAACGACCGAGCCCTGGGCTAACTGCAGCAAATTGCGAATCGCGATCTTGGTGCGGCCTAGTTCGACCGTCATCTGCACAGGGATATCAAGAATGAACTCGATATCATTGGCCATTTTAGGTTTGCTGGCAGGCGCGCCAAATTCCTGGAATACAGAAGTGGGTGCAGTGGCACCAGCAGCCGGTGCAGCAGCGGCAGCATCGGCCTCCGCTTTAGCCTGTTCGGCAATGGCTGCGCCCCAGTCGTCTTCCGGGTTAGTCTGATTTTCCTGCTCATCCATGCTTCTCTCCTGACAAAATATCGCTGGCACTGGCAACGACTAATTTTTCTACACGCAAAGCATATTGACCATTCAGTTTGCCATAGCTGCAATCTAATACGGGTACGCCATCCACCTTGGCCTGAATGACCGGCTCCATTGCCAGCGGAATCACATCGCCGACCTGCAAATCGAGAATCTTGCGCACGGAAGAATTGGCGGTGCCGAGATTGGCCACCAGTTCGACTTCTGCGGTTTGGATCTGTTGGGTCATCAAACGCACCCAGCGTTTATCCATTTCCATCGTTTCGCCCTGCATACTCGAGGTGAGCAGATCGCGGATCGGTTCGATCATCGAATAGGGCAGACAGAAATGCATTTCACCGGCTGTCGGTCCAAGTTCAAGCGAGAAGGTCGTCGCTACCACGACCTCGTTGGGCGTGGCGATATTAGCAAACTGGGTATTCATTTCCGAGCGCAGGTATTCCATTTCGATGGGATATACCGGCTGCCAGGACTTGGTGTAATTTTCAAACACGAGTTCCAGGATGCGCTGAATGATGCGCTGCTCTGTCAGCGTAAAATCACGCCCTTCAACGCGGGTATGAAACCGACCGTCACCGCCGAACAGATTATCGACGATCAAAAACACCATGTTCGGGTCGAACACGATCAGTGCTGTACCACGCAGTGGCTTTAAATGAACCAGATTTAAATTGGTCGGCACCACCAGATTGCGAATGAATTCACCATACTTTTCAACCCTGACGGGGCCGATGGATATTTCGGTACTGCGATGTAAAAAATTAAACATCGAAACACGTAACAGCCGGGCAAAGCGTTCGTTGATGATTTCCATCGTCGGCATACGGCCGCGAACGATACGCTCCTGCGTCGCCAGATTGTACGGCTTGACGCCATCAGGCATGGACACTTCAGCCGATTCCTCTTGGTCGCCGCTGACACCCTTAAGCAGAGCATCGACTTCTTCCTGAGATAGGAAATTATCCGCCATAATTTATTGGATCACGAAGGTAGTAATAAACACGCCGATGACGGCCTGCTTTTTAGCATGTTCGACATACGGCTCGCTAATGACTTTGGCGAGTTCGTCGACCAACTCCTGCTTACCCTCGGCGGTCGAAATTTCAGTCGGTGTCTTGCTCGACAAAAGCAGTAGCATGCGGCTGCGCAGCTGCGGCATATACAGCTTGAGCTGATCAGCCTGTTTTTGATCGTTGATCTGTAAATTGAAGGAGGCCTGTAAAAACTGCTCGGAACCGTTACCTTCGCTGCGCAAATTCACCGTGAAGGGTTCAAGCACCATAAACATGGGGGCTTTTTCCGGCTCGCCATGATCATCACCATTTGCATCGTCAGCTTCTTCTTTGGCGGCCTTCTTTTTCATGAAGAAAAAGGCCCCGGCCCCGGCGAGCGAGAGCGCCAGAACGCCGCCACCGGCGATGAGCAGACGCTTTTTCTTTTTCGCTTTATCGGCGCCGTCATCTTCGACAACGGGCGCGGCTGCGCCTTTGCCGCCCTTGGCGGGCGTTTTTGCGGCGGGTTTTGGTGCAGTGGCCATGATGGATCCTGAATTGAACTGGTCGTTATTTTTTGTTGTGCATTATGCTAGAAAAGGGCCGTCGTCGTGCTGTGCACTATTCTTATAGGCAGTATTAAACCATTTTTTCATGCTTCAGAGCGACTTCTGCAAAAAGGAAGCATAGATCGTTTAAGCGAAGGTATCGACCAGGCCATTGCCACCGCCCGTTACGCGCGTCGCTGACGGCGAGGTGAGCGGACGAATTGACTGGTCGGCCGGTCCGGCTTGGCTCTGTGCGCGGCCTGAACCTGAGCCAAACTGTGCCTGAGCGCTGGCGCCATGCTGGTTCGGTGATCCGGCATTGACGCTAGCCTGGCCGAGCTGAATGCCAGCGTCGCCGAGCATGTCACGCAGTTTAGGCAGGGCCGCCTCCAAAGCCGCGCGCACCTCAGGCTGGGCCGCGATAAAGGTCGCATCAGCGTGCGCATTCGTCACATTCAGTACCACCTGCAGTGGGCCCAGATCGGGCGGATTCAAGGTCAGCGATGCGCTTTGCTGACCGCCGGCCACCATCCACACGACCCGCTGTCCGAGCGCCTGATCCCAGGCTGCCGTACCGACCTTGGGACTGAGCTTTTCAGTCGTTTGGCCCAGTGCCTGAGCGCTTTGTAATAGTGTGCTTTGTACCGCGCCCATCGCCGTCGATGTCGTCAATGGTGCGCTCGTTGGCGTATTAGGGCCCTTGGCATTGGCCGCATCGAGTCGGTTTTGCAGGCTTTGGGTAAAATCTGCCTTGACTAGCGAGGATGCCTCATTACCTGCACCATTCGTGGATGCATTCACGCCTTCAGACAGCACATCGGCGGTTTTTTCTGCCGCGACGGCGTCGGAGGATGGAACCAGCCTGGCCGCTTTTTGCGAGCGGCCAGCATCGGCTGCGCCAGTCGGTGCATCGCCAATAAGCAGCGCCGCCTCGGGATTGCTCAACTGGCTATCGACGTCAGTCATTTTTTTGCGTCCGGCTGGGCTGGCGGCGTCGACTGCACCATCGACTGCAACATCGACTGCCACGCCACTTTCCTGCACGGCGGCTTCGCCCGCCTTGGCTTGGCTGGCGAGTTGCGCCATCCCGGCCATCATGGCGAGTAAATCGGCGCTGGCGGCAGCATTGATGACCTGGGTATCATCCTTGGTCTCCTCGCTAGCGACTGGTGTATCGGATTTTGTTTCTGCGCCGGTGTCCTTGTGAGCGACCTTGGCGGTGGCCGCAGGCGCAGGCCCGCTGGAAGTCGTCGGGGACGGTGCCGCAGAGGGTTTGGCAGCAGACCCCGCCGCTTTCGCCGGCATGACCATTTTTTCATTCACAAGATTGGTCCGCCCACGCCCGGCCATCTCGTTGGACAAAATATGACTAAACGGCGCCTCGTTAGACCGCACAGGCTGATTCAATGATGTCGAATGCGGCATGCCCTGCGCCGCAGGGGCCGTCAGTAGCGCCAAAAGTGAGGAAGTCGTCATGGTCTGCGGGCCTGTTTAATATTGTTTTTGCATCTGTTTGCGCGCCGTCTGGCGGGACGCAAATTCGTCAGTCTGTTTTTGATCGCGCCGGCCTTCGCGCAGCGATGCCGCCGAAGTGGCGCGCTTTTCCAGCGTCGCAAACGACATGCGCTTACGCTCGCCGGCCTGCCATGCCTTACGCTCGAAGTCAATGCGACTGCGGGCTTGTTCCACGATCACTTCCTGGCCGCGAATGGCGGTCTCCAGCTTATCCATAAACTGCTGAAAATTGCGATGTTCGGCCGCGCTCAGTCCATTGATCATGCTGGTCTGAAAGCGCGCGGCATAATCATTCCGGTAGTCGGTCAGCATCAAGAGCTTCTTGACGGCCTCGGCTTCGTAGCGAATCGCCGAGCCCAAACGAACCGCGGCCTCGTCCGTTTCGGTCGTTGCCAGGTCAATCAGCATCTTTAATGCGGAAGGATTCGCCATAATTCATGAGTGTACGGTGACACCCCACCCATTTCATCACTCGAACAGAGCATCAAGTTGCCCCAAGCTCTGGACAATGGTCGACTGTTCAGCGATTTCCTGCTGCAAAAACCTGTCAATTTTGTCATGCAGAGCGATCGCTTCATCGAGAATATTGTCCGACCCCGGGCTGTAGGCGCCCACACTGATGAGGTCGCGGCTGCGCTGGTAGCGCGAATACAGCTGCTTCAAACGGCGGGTGCTCTTCTGATGCGCGCTGGTGGTAATGCTCTGCATAGCGCGGCTGATAGATTGTTCGATATCGATCGCCGGATAATGCCCCGATTCAGCCAGCGTCCGGTCCAGCACAATATGCCCGTCAAGGATGGCGCGAGCGGCATCGGCGATCGGGTCCTGCTGGTCATCGCCTTCGGTCAGCACGGTATAAAACGCGGTGATTGAGCCGCCGCCCTCGATACCATTACCCGCCCGCTCAACCAGCTTCGGTAACTTGGCAAATACGGAGGGTGGATAGCCTTTGGTCGCCGGTGGTTCACCAATGGCCAGCGCGATCTCACGCTGGGCCATGGCATAGCGGGTCAGCGAATCCATGATCAGCAAAACATGCTTGCCCTGATCACGAAAATCTTCTGCTAACGCGGTAGCATAAGCGGCGCCTTGCAAACGCATGAGCGGCGAGGTATCGGCCGGCGCGGCCACCACGACCGAACGCGCCAGTCCCTCCGGCCCAAGAATTTGTTCGATGAATTCCTTCACCTCGCGACCCCGTTCGCCGATCAGTCCAACAACGATCACATCGGCATCCGTGTAGCGTGCCATCATGCCGAGCAAAACCGATTTACCCACGCCCGAGCCGGCAAATAAACCCATACGCTGACCGCGGCCCACGGTGAGCATACTGTTAATGGCGCGAATACCCACGTCGAGCGGCTCGGTGATCGGCGCTCGTCCAAGTGGATTGGCGACCCGTGCATTGAGCGGCGCCGTATGCGAGGTATTGAGTGGCCCGAGGGTATCGAGCGCGCGGCCGTTCCCATCGAGTACCCGGCCGAGTAATTCATCTCCAGCTGGCAGATGGCGTCCACGGTCCGTAGAACGCCGGCGCGGCACAGGCAGGCTGCCGGGCCGGGCCAGCTCACCAAAGTTATCCAGTGCATACACGGCGGTACCAGGCACCACACCATCCACATCACCCTGCGGCATCAGATACAGGCGCTCGCCTTCAAAGCCGACGACTTCAGCTTCAATCAGTCCGCCATTGGGTAGCGGTACACTGCATGCACTACCGACCGCCAGCTTGAGGCCGACTGCTTCCATCACCAGTCCGGTAACGCGCGTAATGCGGCCCGATACCAGCACCGGCTCCACCGCTTTAAGTAAGCCTGCCGCATCGTCGAGATAGGTTTTCCAGCGCGTGCTAAAAAGGGGCAGGGCGGGTTCCGTCGTGGCGGGCGACGCGGTGTCTACAGGAGCGGTCATTACGCCAGCCAGTCAGACTGCTGGCCCAAGGCGGCAGAAATGCGTTTCCAGCGTTGTTCAACACTGGCATCGATTTCATTATTCGGGGTATCGACCCGGCAGCCACCGCGCGACAGTTTGGCGTCTTCCACGATGCGCCAGCCAAATTCTTCGAGCTCTTCATGCAGATGTTCCCGCACGATTTGCGCATCTTCCGGATGCAGAAAAAGTGAAGCCGCCTGCTGCACGTTAGGTAATTTGCGAATGGTGTCCGAGACGATCGGTAAAATCAGTTCTGGCTTGATTTGCAATGCTGAGCCGATCATGGCGCGCGCCAGATCGAGCGCCAGATTGAGCACATCCTGGGCCATTTTTTCATTCGCATCGGCCACTTCATGACCAAACGCCTGGGCGATCTGACGAATACTGGCGGTCTCCCAGCCGGTTTCAATGCGTCCTTCTGCGTAGGCCAGTTCACGACCTTCAATCATACCGGCGGCATGGCCTTCGGCGCGCGCTTCGGCATGCCAGGATTCGACCCAGTCGCCCACCAGTGACTGCACCCGTGTTTCGAGTTCGCGTTCAGCTTTATTCTTGCGCGCGCGTTCCATGCGCGCTTGTTCTTCGGCTTCAGCGGCAGCGGCAGCGGCGGCTGAAGCCGCCCTGGAAGCCGACGACTCCGTTACCCGGGTATCCGCAAACGAGGCCAGCTCCCAGCGTTCATACGCCGTCTGCTTTTCTTTCGGAATCGGATTAGACAAACGAATCCTCTCCTTTTGCACTCAAGACGATCTGGCCTTCGTCGGACAAACGCCGCACGATCTGCAGGATTTCCTTTTGCTGGGCTTCGACTTCCGAGAGTCGTACCGGCCCCTTGTTTTCCAGATCGTCGCGCATCATGTCCGCAGCACGCACCGACATATTCTTGAAGATTTTTTCGCGCAATTCCGGTCCCGTACCTTTCAAGGCCACGATCAGCGAATCGGACTGCAGCTCGCGCAATAGGGTCTGAATGCCACGATCGTCGATATCGACCAGATTTTCGAAGACGAACATCTCGTCCATGATCCGCTGTGCCATCTCGGCGTCGTAGTTCTTCAGGGTGTTCATGATCGACACCTCGCTGTCGCCCGACAGGAAGTTGAGAATCTCGGCAGCCGTACGGACACCACCCATTTGTTTTTTCTGCACGTTCTCGTTGCCCGACAATAGCTTTGACAAGACTTCATTGAGTTCACGCAAAGCTGCTGGCTGCACACCATCGAGCGTCGCAATCCGCAGTACAACGTCATTGCGCAAGCGTTCGACAAAGTGATCAAGAATTTCACTCGCCTGATAGCGATCCAGGTGAACCAGGATCGTCGCGATAATTTGCGGATGCTCATTGCGAATCAATTCCGCGACCGAGTTTGATTCCATCCAACGCAGACTATCAATACCCGAGGCTTCCTTGGAACGCAGAATCCGACCCAGCAGCGTCGATGCCTTATCGTCGCCGAGGGCTTTACCAAACACGTTTCGAATGTAGGTATCCGAATCCATACTGAAGGCCGGTACCGATTCGGCGGACGCTCGGAAGTCGGCCAGCACCTGAATTAATTCTTCGGTCGGCACCGCCTTGAGTTCCGCCATGGCGACACCTAATTGGCTCACCTCACGCGGTCCCAGATGCTTCATCACCTCCACCGCTTCCGCCTCACCCAGCGCGAGCATCAGGATCGCGCTTTTCTTTATGCCTGCTTCACTCAAGATCGCCTCCCATCCAGCCTGTCAGAATTGCGGCGACCATTCGTGCATCTTCGCGTGCCAGACGGCGCGCCGCTTCGAGATCGTTTTCGTGCGCCTGCCGTTTTGGTCCCATCGGATCGATACCCGCTTCTTCGATCTTGGCCGCTTCGTTGGCCAGTATCAGTGCAGCGGCAGCAGCTTCAGCTTCGGCCTCGGCGGCAGCGCGTGCTTCGTCCGCTGCGGCTTCGATAGCGGCGTCAATCTCTTCTTGCGTCGGGCCCATAAACTTGTACATCATCGGGCGCAGAACACCGAAGAACAGATACAAAATCAGCACGCCGGCAGCAATATATTTGGTCGAATCCTTGGCCGCTTCGAGAACCCACTGCTGCTTCCACCAAGGCACCTCTGGACCCTCATCTTTATTCGGGCCGGCAAATGGGCTATTGACCACATTGAGCGTATCGCCACGCTCTTTGCTAAAGCCCATGGCTTCCTTGGCCAGGTCGGTGATCTGCGTTTTCTCTTCTTCGCTCAGCGGCTTATTGACCGTTTTGCCATTTTTGTCGACTTCGCGTTTGTAATTGACCACCACCGCGACCGACAAACGCTTTACGCCGCCCATATTCTGCTGCACATAGCGGATCGTCTTATCGACTTCAAAATTGGTCGTCACATCCTTGCGTGAATTACCTGTCGCCGGCGTCGTCGCGCCCGTTACTGGCGCACCAACGATCGGCGCTGTAGCAGGTGCCGGTGGCTGATTCGTCAATGCACCCGGAATACCGGTCGGGCTATTCGGACTATTCGTCGCCGACTCACTGCTTTGCAAACTACGCACAGAAGCGGCGTTCGGTGGCTGATTAGGACCATACGATTCGGCGGCCTGTTCGGTATGCGAAAAGTCGATATCGGCAGTCGCTTCGGCATGCACATTATTCGCGCCAACGATCGGCGTGATAATCGATTCGATCCGCTTGATGACGCTTTGCTGGACTTCCTGCACATATTTAAGCTGGCTCGGGTCGAGCGTATTACCCATCGCTTTGGGCAATTCAGAAATCAGATTGCCGGCCTGATCAACGACGGTGACGTTCTTGGTCGGCAGATCCGGCACGCTGGAGGCGACCAGATGCACCACGGCGTTGACCTGTAGTTGATCGAGGGTGCGATTAGGGTGCAGGGTCAGGATGACGGATGCGGTCGGCTTTTGCTGTTCGCGCACGAACACGCTCGCCTTAGGTAAAGCCAGATGCACCCGGGCAGAAACGACTGGCCCGAGCGACTGAATCGACTTGGCCAGCTCGCCTTCAAGGGCGCGCTGAAAATTAACTTGTTCGAGAAACTGCGACACACCGAGCTTTTGATTTTCCATCAGCTCAAAGCCGACGTTGCCGCCCTTAGGCAAGCCCTGCGCGGCCATTTTCAGACGCGCGTCATATACCTGATTCGATGGCACCAGAATCGCGCTACCGCTCTCAGAAAACTTGTAAGGGATATTATTTTGTTGCAGGGAGCTGACGATCGCCCCGCCATCGCGATCCGAAAAGTTGGAAAACAAGACCTTGTATTCCGGCTGCTGCCCCCACAGCCAGACCCCGATCATCAACGACAAAACCGCCGCAACGCCGGATCCCATCATCACATTGCGCCCCATCGGCGACTGGAAGAAGTTCATCGCCGCAGACTGCATCGGCATTGCTTCGCTTACCTCAGCCATGGGATTTCTCGCGCTTGAAATTAAAAGGAGGTGTCTGGCTTGTCATTGATTTATCAATCCGGAATAAGGGGATAGTGGTCATGATTTTGTTCTAATTTTGCCAATTTGATCCTTTGATCAGAGCGTGCTTTTATAGGCTTTTCGACCCAATCCGGGCCAGGGAAGCTGCTAATGTTGCGTCTGCGATGGCACCGTGCGGTGTCTACAATGGAGATCAATCGATGAGTGTGAGCCCGCCAGGCATGGATTTAAGTCGGATTCAATCCATGATTGATCATTTGAAGGCCGCCAGCGCGCGTGCGCATGGATCGGTCAATCCTTTGTCTGCGGCGCAGCCGACAAAAAAAGTTGATTTCGCCGACGCCCTCAAGGCTTCGCTCGACAGCGTCAATGGCGCGCAAAAGAATGCCGAAAGTCTGGGTCAGCGCTTTTCGGTCGGCGACGAAAGCGTCAATTTATCCGACGTGATGATTTCCCAGCAAAAGGCCAGCATCGCCTTCCAGGCCACCGTGCAGGTGCGTAATAAGCTGGTATCGGCCTACCACGACATCATGGCCATGCAGGTGTAAGTTTTATTTCGTTCCCATCACCCGGGCGATTTCCGCCCGCTCTAAAGTGGCAATCAGACGTAAAACGCTGTTCTGCTCGGCTTTTCCGATGTCCGCAATTCTGCAGCCCAGTTTTCGGACTTTTCTGCCATCCGCAATACTTAACTCGGTCACATTACACACTTCCAGCGCAAGATTGATCGCCGGCTGATTGGGGATGATGATCTGACAGGTATCGAGAATCGTACCGGTCGCAGTAGGAATGAGTTTCTTGTCATCGATGAGCGCCAAACCGCCAGCGCTGATATTACTCAGGGTCGCCAGGGTGGTGCCGGCTTGGGTGCGGCCCGGTTTGTATTCGAGCTTGAAGGCCTGCTGGCCAGCGTTGTGCGGATCGCCAGTGGCGAGCTTGATGAGACAATAAATCGGCGCAGTCAGCGAAGTCACGACCCGAAAATCTTCCCGGCGCTGTAAGCGCGTCAGACTTTGCGGTAGATCGAAGCAGAGCGCAGCCGCCCCTGCATGCGTGCAGCTGGCAATCCCAGTCACCGGAAACAGAATACGAATTTTTTCGTGAACGCAGTTAAAAATGATGCGCGAACTCTCGAGAATCATCGCGTTCAAGTCGGCTTTCTGCGACAGGTCCACCGTGACCAGGTTTTCTGCTTCATCCACATCCAGAATCGATGTCAGGATGAGTTTTTCGCCGCCCTTGAATTCCAGCGTGACCAACAGATTTTGCGCCGCGATACTGCGCAGAAGTTTGAGAATTTCTCTGACGGAGGTCACTTCGTAGCGGCTATCGTCGTTGGCTTCCAATTCGCTGGTCATGGCAACTCGTTAAAAAGTAAGAAGGGGATTGTGCACCGCACGCGATTTAAAGAATAGCACTCCCACCGCCGACTGTCGTCAGACTTTTTCAGGGATCGGTGATGAGCGCTTCCTGCTCAAGCTGATACAGCCAGGCCAGCAATTCTGCCACCGCGCGATACAGGGCAGGGGGGATATCGCCATCCAGATCAACCTGCATCAGCAAGGCCACCAGCTCCTTGGATTCATGCACAAAAATGCCTTCTTCCTTCGCCCGAGAAATGATTTCTTCGGCGATCAGACCGCGGCCTTTGGCCAGCACCTTGGGCGCGGCCGAACCACTGGCGTAGGCCAAAGCGACGGCTCTTTGCTGCGGGTCAGTCATGCGCATCCTTTGCCACCAGTAAGCTGTCGAGCGTGGTGCCGGCGGCTGCGAGCGCGTTCGTCAATGCCGCGCCACCAGATCGCAAACGTTCCGCTACGGCCTCGTCGGCCACCGTAATCTGCATCTGCGCATGCTCGCCCGTTAAGCGAATCCGGGCCTGCACCTGGCCTAGCTGCGGCAAAGTGAAGCGCACGCTCGTCATCCAACTAGTGCGCGGTTCTGACGAATGCGCTGCCTCGGGTCCCTGATCTTCAATCTCCCAAGTCATGCTCTGCCCGGGCCAGCATTCGCCTTGCCAGCTTAATTGACGCTGTTCGAGAGTATGAATCTGCCGTGAAACCATCTGCATGGCCTCGGCCGACAGGGTGTCGGCACCGAGCATGGCGGCATTCGCTGGCAGCAGGGTATCGGCGTCGGTCGGTGGCGCATCGGCAAAAGCGCCTTGCGAACGTCCACCGGCGGCCTTGTCTGTTGCCGATAAAATCCCGTCGCTATTCTCGCCGGCGCCGCGGGAAGCCATCGTCGGCTGCGGCGCGCGCATCAAGCGTTCCAGCGGGAGCTGACCTGCCACCCATTGCTGCAAATGGGATTCGTAAAACAAGCCGCTGTGCGTGACTGTTTCTTGCAGCCGGGCGGTGAGCAGGGCGAGGCTGCCAGCATCGGCCAGAGGCGCAGCCGCTAGCAAAGGTTCGGTGCCCCTAAGGGTGGGATCACCGCCACGTAAGGAAGTCTGATGCAGTATCGTATCGAGCAGGCGTCCGGCCTGGCTGACTTGGGCGGTATCTTTGTTAGTGGGGGTGCCGAGCAAAAAGGTCGGCCGTGGCTGGGTGCTGAGCATGGTCATGTTCAGCAGATCGCCAATGCGAGTGGTGGCAGGCAAACTCACGCGCGCATCGGTGCCATCAATACGCACTAAAAACGTGCCACCATCCAGATGGCTCAATACCTCGGCCTGTACCTGCTTACCCACGGCGATCTGATTAAGCCGACTGGTGACTTCAACCTGGACATCGGTCGCCGAACGAATCGGCAGCGCTGTATCGACCGCATTAAGCGGACGCGTACCGGGAAAATCGGCGCGCGTAACCATCTCAGTTAGCGTGCAGGTGCGCCGTAAGCCTGAACCAGCTTGCGTTGTGTGCCGCTACTATTGATCATCGCGCCCAGCTGCACCATCCACGGCTGTACAAGATCGCGGATCTGCCGGTCGGCATCAAGAATTTTTTGAATAAAGCGTACCTTGGCGGCGCGTCCTTCACCGCTGGGCAGGTTGGGTGGCTCGTGGCGCATCAGCGCTTCAACATGCTCGCTGCAGCGTGTTTCCAAATCTACCAGCTGATCCCAGTCGCCCATTTGCGCGGCCTGTAGCATTTGGTCAGTGATCACAGATACCGACTCGTAAAGCGAAAGAATTGCATCATTTTTAGCCATTATTCAGGCACTCACAAAGCTGGCTGAACGGGGTGCGAGCATATCCCGCGCTTCAGGCGGTACGAGCGGTGCCGACTGCACTGGCTGCACTGCCTGAATGTCCAGCGCGATCACGGCATCATTGGCCGGAACCGCCTGCGACACATTACTGGCGATCGAACCCCAGGCACCCATCAGTTCACGCAGCAGGCTCTGCACTTCAATCAGCATATCAACATTATTTTCCATATTCGCCGTCACCAGGCGAAGACTCATGTATTCGTATAGCGCATCCAGATTGAGCGCAATTTCACCGCCCACTTCTTTATTCAGGCTGGCCCGCAAGCCGCTATCAATAATCAGAATCGCACGCGAAATCACTTCCCCTTTGCGCGCCACATTGCCGGCCTTCATAAACTCAATCGCGCTATTCACAGCGATGATCGCACCATCAAACAGCATGGCGATTAATTTATGCGGCGTGGCAGTGCCGACACCGGTCTCAACACTGACTTTGGCATACGCCTTGGCGCCGGTTTGGGGTTTTCCGAACATGCTGCCTTCTCCTTAAATTATCCGTTGAGCTTGCTCAAGCTGGCTAACTGCTGTGTCAAATAGGTACTAGTCGAACTCATACTACTCATGGCGGTATCGAGCGCCGTATATTGCTTGCGCAAACGTGCCTCGGTCGCTGTCAGCTTGATGCTGAGCGCATCGCGCGTTTTGCCGATCGAGGTGATGCTGGCGTTCAGGCCTTCTGTTTTACCGGGCAAAAGACCGGTACTCGCCACATAGCCGGCAATCAGATTATTGAGCTGGTAGGCATAGCCCTGCGAAAAAACCATCGAACTGCTGCTTGACGCATTGTCTGGGATCAGCAGCTTTAAGCCGGCCACTACCGAACCGGTAGCGGCGGTGAGATTCTGGCCACTGCCGGTGGCGGAAAGGCCGCCGATCGAGCCGATAACGTCAGTGCCGACTGGGCTTGTCAGATAAATCGCCGCTGGTGTCGTGCCAGTACCAGCAGCGATGGTAATTTTTGAAGCTGAGCCATAGCGATTCGAAGTGATTTTCAAATGGCTGCTGCTATCAACAGTCGCGGTCACTGCCGAACTATTAGCAGAGAAAGTCGACACACCATTAATAGCTGTTTGTAACATGCTGGCAAAGGCCGTCGGCGTGGAGTAAGTACCCGCCACGAGTGGCACCGTCGCCGTGGTGCCATCCAACATGACGCTCAGGGTCGTATTTGCACTAATCGTGGTAGCGCCTAGCGCTGTTGTGCCGGTAATGCTGCCCTGCGTTGCATGCTGCGTAATATTGACCGCATACGTGCCCGATTTGGTCGACGAGGTCGAACTCACCACGCTTACCAGACTATCCGTCGACACACCCATCGAGGCAAACATGCTGGCGACCTGATCGGGATAAGTACTCAGCGCCGTTTGCAGTTTGGTCGAATCAAAGGCCAGCGAACCATCCTTCTGGAAAGTCACGCCCACATCACTGAGGCTCTTGACGGTATTGCTACTCAATTCAGGAATCGCGCTCGTCATCATGCGGCGAATATCGGTCTGTACGATGCGCGCCGTCCCGTCGCCCAGCAAAGGTCCGCCCGATTTGCTCGCCGGATCATAGCCAGTGAGGCTTTTGATTGACGTATTCAGATCGTTATACGCTTTCACAAAGCTGCTCACCGAGCCACTGATCGAACTGGTATTGCGCGACACGTTGATGGTCGACGTACCGATCTTATTGGCCGTTAGTGTTACGCCCTGTACCGCTTCAGAAATCGTATTGGATGCGCTGCTCACCGCAATGCCATTGACTGAGAGCAGGGTGTTTTGCGCGGCACTACTCTGGGTCATCATTTGGCCGGCCACATCCGCAGGATCAAACGCAAACATCGATTGCAAGCTGCTCGCACCGGTCACAGTCGTCTTAATGCTGGAACTGGCACCGGTTTTATTCGACGTCATCACCAGATGATAGGGCGCAGCACTACCATCCGAAATAATACTGGCCGTGACACCCAAACCCGCCTTGTTAATCGCATCGCGTATGCCTTGCAGCGAATTATTGGAGCTGTCAATCGTCACTGTACCGCTGGTTTGCGAGGTATCTTGCGTGAAGCCGGCATTGGTATAGACGCCGCTACCGGCAGTCAGACCTGCCAGCGTGGGCGTGGTACCGGATACGACGATGCCGGTATCAGAGGTCAGGCTCACAGAGCCGGTGGTGGTTTGGGTGACGCCGGAGGTGAGGCCGCCAAAACCACCAGTGGCAGTCGTCGAAGCATTGGTTAAGGTTTGCGTGATGGCGATGTTGGCGCCATCTGCGCGGGTGAAGGTGAGGGTGCCAGCAGCGGCGGTGCCGCTTTTCGTGATACCAGCTGCAGCAAGCAGAGTGCCCGCTGCACCGGGATTGGTCGAGTCGCTCAGATCAGCATCCAGTGTCGCCACATCAAGTGCCGAGGAAGCACCAAGACTGGCAATAGACACGCCACCTACCGACATTGCATAACTATCACCAGCAAATGTCGCAATATTAGTAAAAGCCCCCAAAGCCGCCGTCGTCGTCGTTGCCGTCGCCGTCACCCCCGTCGTCGACGTCTTCAAATTAATCGCCGTCGCCAAGGCATTCGCACTAGTCGTACTGCTGCCAGTCGCCACAGCTGACCCATTTAAAA